>JAXHVD010000009.1:94920-161110 GCA_034189385.1 Thermodesulfobacteriota bacterium | reverse complement strand
ACGTAACCATACAAGGTGAGTTGATCACCCCCATAGCCATGGAAAAAGAACTCAGGTTCGCCATCCGCGAAGGTGGTCGTACTGTCGGCGCCGGCGTCATTAGCGAAATACTGGAATAGGGTCGCAATGATGAATCAGAAGATAAGGATCCGCATGAAGGCCTTTGATCATAAGCTGTTGGATCAGTCGACTGGCGACATAGTCGACACAGCTAGGCGCACCGGTGCCAAGGTGGTGGGACCCATTCCGCTTCCCACAGTTGTCAACAAGTACTGTGTGTTACGATCACCCCATAAGGACAAGAAATCGCGGGAGCAGTTTGAAATCAGGACGCACAAGCGTCTTTTGGATATCATGGAACCGACACAACAGACGGTGGACGCACTTATGAAGCTGGATTTGTCAGCTGGTGTGGATGTTGAGATAAAGCTGGACTAGAACTATCCCTTCTCGCACAGTCCCCTGATGACGGGCTTGCTGCCCGAACGTGCTTTTGCCAAAGAACAAAGACGTCCCCGGACGCTGGAAGCAGAGAGACTTGCTGCTTTCGCCAGGTATATGTGTAAAGGGCCCCTTGGGCGCCAGCGGAGTAGCTTGTCTGGGCAATGTCCAGGGAGTCTCAAAGAATGGGAAATAGGGATCATGCCTCAAGGACTTTTGGGTAGGAAGTTTGGAATGTCTAGCCTCTTTTCCCCCGAGGGAGAGCAGGTGCCGGTCACGGTACTCCAGGTGGGGCCCTGTGTTGTGACCCAGATAAAGACACGCGATACAGATGGGTACGATGCCCTACAGGTGGGTTTTTTAGAAAAGAAATCCGTAGCGCGGACCAGCAAAGCCCTCAAAGGACACTTCAAGAAGGCCGGCGGTCAGGGCTACGGGTTTGTAGGAGAGTTTACCGTGGAAGACCCCTCTACATATGCCTTGGGACAAGCCTTGACCATAGAGGACATGTTCAAGGTGGGAGATCTCGTAGACGTAGCTGGGATTTCCAAAGGCAAAGGCTTCGCCGGTGTCATAAAGCGTTGGGGATTCAGCGGAGGGCGCAAAACCCATGGATCCATGTTCCATAGGGCGCCAGGCTCTGTTGGGGCCTCTGCGACACCTTCTAAGGTCATCAAAGGTCGCAAGTTGCCGGGCCATTGCGGAGATCGTCGGGTGACCGTCAAAAACCTGCAGGTGGTTGATGTTCGGCCGGAACAAGGTCTTCTGATCGTGAAAGGGGCTGTGCCGGGAGGCAAGTTTGGACGGGTTGAGGTACGAAAACCGAGTATTCAGCGTAAAAGGCATTAAGGCAGGGACAAGGTATGGCAGTTGCTGATGTGTATAATATGAACGGAGAGAGGGTCTCTGAGACCGACTTGCCAGACGGCGTCTTCAGTGTGCCCGTCAAGCAGCATATATTGCATGAAGTGGTCAGGATGCAGATGGTCAACAGGCGTTCAGGAACAGCGGCCGCCAAAGGGCGTTCTGACGTTCGTGGTGGCGGACAAAAACCTTATCGCCAGAAAGGAACTGGTCGTGCGAGAGCAGGATCTCGAAGGTCTCCTCTTTGGCGTGGTGGGGGTGTCGTCTTTGGCCCCAGTCAGCGCAGTTACAGTTATCGGGTACCCAAGAAAGTGCGCAGACAAGCCCTGAAAATGGCCCTAACCAGCAAGCTGCAAGGCAATGCTGTAATCGTGATGGACCGATTTGATTTGGATACGGTCAAGACGAAGCGATTTGTAGAGGTCTTGAAGGCCCTGAAAACCGAAGAGGCCCTTATTGTGACGGATCGGAAAATTGAGAATTTGGAGCTCTCTTCCAGGAACGTTAGCTATGTCAAGGTGCTCCGGTCTGAAGGCTTGAACGTTTATGATATCCTACGGTTCGATAGACTCATCTTGCTTGAACCAACGGTGAATCAAATAGTGGAGAGATTGCTCTCATGACGCCCTACGAAATACTCAAGCGACCTGTGATTACAGAGAAAAGCACCATCCAGAAGGAGACAAACAACCAGCTTACCTTTGAGGTGGCTCGGAGGGCCAACAAGGTGGAAATCCGCCGGGCCGTGGAACAGGTCTTCAATGCAAAGGTCGTCAGTGTCCGCACCATTCAGATGAAGGGCAAAGTGAAACGTTTTGGACGGACCCTCGGAAAACGTCGTAATTGGAAGAAGGCCATTGTGACACTGGCCGCGGGTGCACGTGTCGATTTTTTTGAAGGCGTGTGACGGTCAAATGGTGAATGGCTGATGGCCCCTGACTAAAGGTTAACAGGTAACGAACATGGCACTTAGGAAAACAAAACCTAGCTCACCGGGACGACGATTTCAAACATATGATACGTTTGAGAACCTGTCGCGCTCGCGACCAGAAAAGAGTCTGGTACGGGCCCTCAAGAAAAGCGGCGGTCGCAACGCCCATGGCCGCATCACATGTCGCCACCGTGGCGGTGGACACAAGCGACGTTATCGCCTGATCGACTTCAAGCGCGATAAGGTAGACGTACCGGCCAAAGTAGCTTCCATAGAATACGATCCCAACAGATCGGCACGCATAGCACTTCTGCATTATGTAGACGGGGAGAAACGATACATCATCGCCCCTCAGGACCTTGCTGTGGGTGATACGGTTATCGCCAGCGACGGGGCTGACATTAAACCTGGCAACGTGCTTCCCCTTCGAAATATTCCCCTTGGCACTCAGATCCATAACGTGGAATTGCGTCCAGGCAAAGGAAGTCAGCTGGTGCGGAGTGCAGGCATTTACGCTCAATTGATGGCCAAAGAAGGACGATATGCCCAGGTGAAGCTCCCCTCTGGCGAGGTACGCATGGTATTGCTCGATTGCAGGGCTACTGTGGGTCAGGTGGGCCATTCAGAACACGGGAATATCTCCTTGGGCAAGGCGGGCCGAAGGCGCTGGCTAGGTCGTCGACCAAAGGTCCGAGGTGTGGCAATGAATCCTGTGGACCATCCTATGGGCGGAGGTGAAGGGAAGGCCTCAGGCGGGCGGCATCCCTGCTCGCCATGGGGGTGGCCAACAAAGGGGTTCAGAACTCGTAAGAAGCGCAAAGTGAGTGATCGTTATATCGTCAGAGGTAAGCAGAGGTAAGCATCGTGCGGTCATTCGCTCACAGAGAAGGAGCATTTTTAGTATTGGCGATATAATCATTATCTTGGAATCCACAGGGACAAAGAAAAACAGGAGAAAACATGCCACGTTCACTCAAGAAGGGGCCTTACGTGGAGCCCAAACTGCTAAGAAGGGCCCTGGCGGCACAGGAGACAAGAAGTCGCAAGGTCATCAAGACATGGTCTAGACGTTCTACCATTGTCCCTGAATTTGTGTCATTGACGCTAGCCGTGCATAATGGGAAGAAGTTTGTTCCGGTGTTTGTTTCAGAAGACATGGTGGGTCACAAACTGGGAGAATTTGCGCCGACAAGGACTTTTTACGGCCATGCCGGTGTCAAGAAAACGCGTTTGAAAGGTATCAAAAAATAGACGGATTGACATATGGAAGTCAGGGCAATAGCAAAATACGTAAGGATTTCTCCTACGAAGGTTAGAAAAGTGGCAAGGGCTATCAAAGGCAGCAGGGTGGAGGATGCCCTGAATGCCCTGGGTTTCATGCCACAGCGTTCGGCCGATATCCTAGCAAAAGTCATTCGTTCTGCAGTGGCCAATGCTGACCAGAAACCGGACCTTGATGTGGATACCCTGTCGATCTCAAGTATTGTGGTCGATCAGGGTCCAAGCCTCAAACGCTTTAGACCGCGAGCCATGGGGCGTGCTACAAGGATTTTGAAGCGCACAAGTCACATAACGGTAGTCTTGGTGGAACAGTAGAGGAGGTTGGTTTGGGACAAAAGGTCAATCCCTTTGGCTTTAGATTGGGAGTCATCAAGTCTTGGGATTCTCGATGGTTTGCTGGGAAGGACTATGCCAGGTTCGTCGAGGACGATTTTAGAATTCGAGAATTCCTGAAGAAAAAACTGTATCATGCGGGCATCTCAAAAATCGAAATCGAAAGGTGGGCCAAACGCATTAGATTGCGTATATATACTGCTCGCCCCGGAATCGTGATTGGGAAAAAGGGAGCTGAGATCGAACAGCTGAAGCAAGAATTGGAAAAAATGGTTTCTCAGGAAGTGGTCATAGACATACAAGAAGTCAGAAAGCCAGAGGTGGACGCTCAGCTTGTTGCTGAAAACGTGGCACTCCAAATTGTGCGGCGCGTCGCTTTTCGCCGGGCCATGAAGCGGGGTGTGGCCTCGGCCATGAGATTTGGCGCTCAGGGGATTAAGGTGTGTTGCTCAGGGCGCCTGGGTGGCGCCGAGATGGCCCGGTCCGAATGGTATAAGGAAGGCAGAATTCCACTTCACACCTTGAGGGCAGATATTGACTATGGGTTTGCCGAGGCCCGGACCACGTATGGTCTCATAGGCGTGAAGGTGTGGATATTCAACGGTGAGATCCTCGAAAAAGAAAAGGCTGTAGCCGCTTAGGGAGAGACGTCATGTTGAGTCCCAAGAAGGTCAAGTATCGGAAACAACAGAAAGGGAGAATGAGGGGTGCAGCCTATAGGGGAGCCAAACTCACCTTTGGCGAGTTTGGACTGCAGGCGATGGAGTGTGGCAAGATGACGGCTCAACAAATTGAAGCGGCACGTATTGCCATGACGCGCCACGTAAAGAGAGGCGGAAAGATTTGGATTCGCGTTTTTCCAGACAAGCCCTTTACTAAGAAGCCGGCTGAAACGAGGATGGGCAAGGGAAAGGGGGCTCCCGAGGGTTGGGTGGCCATTGTGAAGCCTGGCCGAATCCTCTACGAAATGGAAGGGGTGTCCTTAGAGCTTGCAAGAGAGGCCCTTCGCCTCGCCCAACACAAGCTGCCGTTTAGAACACGCCTTGTGTCAAGAGGTCAGCACTCATGAAAACAAGTGAAATCAGAGAATTAAGCTCAGACGAAATCCGTCAGAAATTGGGCGAATCTACAGAGGAGTTGTTCAATCTCAGGTTTCAGCACGCAACCGATCAACTTGAAAACCCAATGAAAATGCGCGATGTGAAACACGACATCGCGCGGATGAAAACAGTTCTGAGAGAGCAGGAATTAACGGCAACGCCAGAGGAATGATCTGCAACTCGTAAAGGGAAGAAAGAGGCCACGAGGACCTTTTTCTATTTGCACGACGTTACAGATTGGATAAGGCAAGGGGCTTATCGGGAACCCCAAGTAGTAGTCGAATAGCCGACATATAGAACAGCGCTTAAAGGTTGTTGGAAAACATGAAAAAGCGAGGCATACAGAAAAAACGGATTGGCACCGTCGTAAGCGACAAGATGGACAAGACGATCATTGTGAGCGTAGACAGGACTGTGAAAGATCCTGTGTACAAGAAATACGTCAGGCGGCGTTCTAAATGCGT
The DNA here is from genome assembly GCA_034189385.1 of Thermodesulfobacteriota bacterium. Taxonomy (GTDB): domain Bacteria; phylum Desulfobacterota; class Desulfobacteria; order Desulfobacterales. The sequence goes on along the minus strand of JAXHVD010000009.1, from coordinate 155,696 downwards.
GGTTCATGACGAGAAGAATATATGCAATGTTGGCGACAAGGTGATGGTGGTAGAAACGAGGCCGTTGAGCAAGACTAAACGGTGGCGTGTTCACGAAGTCATGGAAAAGGCTGTCTAACGGGAATTGAAGGCCGATGATACAAGCGGAAACGAAGTTGCAGGTTGCAGACAATTCAGGTGCAAAGACGTTGTATTGCATAAGGGTTCTTGGCGGGAGCAGGCGACGTTATGCCAGAATAGGCGACATCATTGTCGTTGCAGTAAAGGAAGCCATCCCCCACGCTAAGGTGAAGAAGGGCGATGTCATGCGAGCTGTCGTCGTGCGAACTAAAAAAGAACTGCGCAGACCTGATGGTTCTTATATAAAGTTTGATGATAACTCAGCCGTGTTGATCAATCAACATGGAGAGCCAATTGGGACCCGTATATTTGGTCCAGTCGCTAGAGAACTCCGGGCAAAAAGGTTCATGAAGATTATTTCACTGGCCCCAGAGGTATTGTAACTCAGGGGTTCAGGCAAAGGGGAATCTGTCTATGTCAGCCCAACGGTGCACCATGAAGAAGGACGACAAAGTCAGAGTTATTGCTGGCAAGGAAAAAGGCAAAATTGGTAAAGTCTTGAGAGTGTTGCATGACAAGCAGCGCATTCTGGTGGAAAACGTCAATTTTGTAAAACGACATACAAGGCCCGGCGGTAAAACAGCCCGTGGCGGGATCATAGAGAAAGAAGCTTCCATACATTGGTCTAACGCGATGATTATTTGTGACAAGTGCATAAATCCCATGAGAGTTAAGATGCGGCGCCTTGAAGACGGCAAGAAGGTCAGGGTTTGCAGGAAGTGTGGAGAAATCATCGATACCTAGGTTGGGCGTTTCCATTGTGGATAACAGATGATGAGTACAAGATTGAGAATAACACACAGCACGTGATTCATTTGTAGAGGCTTATGATGTCGCATCTGAAAACCATTTATCGGCAAGATTTGAGCCCAAAGCTGATGGCAAAGTTTGGGTACAAGAACGTCATGCAAGTCCCAAAGCTCAGCAAGATTGTGCTGAACATGGGGCTCGGGGAAGCCATCCAAAATATCAAGATTCTTGATTCTGCGGTGGAAGAGTTGGCCTTGATAGCTGGTCAACGGCCGTTGGTAACCCGTGCACGCAAGTCGATAGCGTCTTTCAAGCTTAGGGCCGGACTGTCCATAGGCTGCATGGTGACCCTCCGAGGAAACCGCATGTATGATTTTTTCACAAAGCTTGTAAACATTGCATTGCCAAGGGTACGAGACTTTCGCGGAGTTTCGGGCAAGGCCTTCGATGGTCGAGGTAACTATTCTTTGGGAATCAGGGAGCATATCATATTTCCCGAAATCGATTACGACAAGATTGATAAGATCAAGGGTATGAACATTACTGTCGTGACGACTGCGCAGACCGATGAAGAAGGTAAAGAACTCCTTAAGTTGATGGGCATGCCCTTTAGAAATTGAGAGAGAGGAGAGGTGCGTGGCAAGGAAAGCAATGATGGTCAAAGCAAGACGCGAACCACGTTTTTCAACCCGGGCCTATTCAAGGTGTCCTGTCTGTGGACGGCCAAGAGCGTTTATGCGCAAATTTGGGGTCTGCCGTATATGTTTCAGGAATTTGGCGCTTAAAGGACAGTTGCCGGGAGTCGTCAAATCTAGCTGGTAACCAGGGCATCGCAGGAGATATGCAAAGAACAAAAGTTGCACAGTCAAAGACGGGAGACAAGGTATGGCAATGAGCGATCCGTTGGCTGATATGCTGACCCGCATAAGGAATGCCAACACGGCCAAACATAGTAAGGTGGACATTCCTGCATCTAGAATGAAGGTCAGTCTGGCCAAGATATTCAAAAGCGAAGGGTATATACGGAATTATAAACTCCTTAAAGATCAGGGACACGGAACTCTTCGGATTTATGTCAAGTATGATGAATCCAACCAAGGAGTCATCACAGGGATAAAGCGTGTCAGCAAGCCTGGCCGTCGTGTATATGTGAAAAAGAAAGACATCCCATTTGTTCTCAATGGGATGGGTGTTGCCGTGCTGTCAACTTCTAAGGGGATTCTCGCCGACCGGGAAGCGAGAAAAGAAAACGTTGGAGGTGAGCACCTCTGCAGCATTTGGTGAACGTGAATTCTTGGACCATGCCCCGCCTTTAAAGGGGCGTAAAGTTATGAGGACGAAGTAACATATCGTCTGATCTAGGAAAGGGATAGCAACGATGTCACGAGTGGGAAATCGACCGGTTCCCATACCCGACAAAGTAAAGGTGGTCTCTGATGGTAGGAAAGTGACCGTGACGGGACCGAAGGGAGACTTGTCTCGTGAAATGAACGCTGAGGTGGGGCTCGCCATCAAGGATGGCGTTGTCAGTGTCATGAAGTCTGGCAACAGTAAAAAGGCCACCGCCATGCAGGGACTGACACGCACACTAGTGGCCAATATGATAGCTGGCGTCACACAAGGGTTCGAACGGGTCTTGGAAGTAAATGGTGTAGGATACCGCGTGGACTTGAAGTCCAACGTCTTAACTTTCACCTTGGGATACTCTCACCCTATTGTATACAAGCTGCCAGATGGTATTACCGCTACAGTAGAAAAGGACAGAGTTGTTCTTTCCGGAATTGATAAAGAATTATTGGGGGCGGCGGCTGCAACCATAAGGAGTTTCAGAAAACCGGAGCCTTATAAAGGCAAGGGAATTAAGTACGTTGAAGAGCGCATCAGACGCAAGGTGGGCAAGTCTGGCGCAAAGCAATAAAGGTGATTCAAGGATGGGGAGACTCAGCAAGAAAAAAGAAGCCCGTTTGAAAAGGAAAAGGCGGGTGCGTAAAAGGGTCTTTGGAACTCAAGATCGACCGAGGCTTACGGTTTTTCGGAGCGCACGACACATGTATGCCCAGGTCGTCGTTGACACCACAGGAAACACACTGGCGGCAGCCTCTACCCTCGATAAAGAGGTGCGCGAGCATCCTCCATTTGAAAGCAAGGTGGAGGCCGCAAAATTTGTGGGCGAGCTTGTTGCACAAAAGGCCATGCAAAAAGGGGTATCTGGGGTCGTGTTTGACCGAAATGGATTTCTGTATCATGGCCGGGTGCGTGCAGTTGCTACAGCGGCCCGTGAAAAGGGCCTTGATTTCTAGCAAGGAGATAAGCGATTGGTTGGCGGAGAAAGAGAAGAGATCCAGTTAATAGACAAGGTTGTTCATATCAGCCGAACTGCCAAAGTAGTCAAAGGGGGACGCCGCTTTAGTTTCAGTGTAGTGGTGGTAGTTGGAGACGGCAATGGTAGTGTGGGTTACGGCCTGGGCAAAGCCAATGAGGTGCCGGAAGCTATCAGGAAGGGCGTTGAGCGGGCGAAGAAAAGCATGGTCCAAGTCCCTTTGGTGAACTATACCATCCCTTACGAAGTTGTGGGGAAATATGGTGCTGGCCGTGTGCTCCTTAAGCCTGCATCGCAAGGTACTGGAGTTATTGCAGGTGGTGCAGTGCGGGCGGTACTGGAAGCTGCTGGTGTTCAGAACATCCTAACGAAATGTATGCGGTCCCACAACCCTCACAATCTGGTCAAGGCCACTTTGAACGGCCTGACCCAGCTTCGGAGCCGGGAACGGATTGCGGCCAGACGCGGTAAGCAGCCAGGCGAAATCTGACCAGTGGTTGCCATAGACTGGATTATCCGTTCACTTTGAACAAGCTCCCAGGGGAAAAGGGACGCTCTATTTCAATCAGGGGTACTATTGATGTCTGGAGCACTTAAGATCACGCTAAGGAAAAGCGTCATAGGCAGGCCTGAGAAACACCGCAGGACGGTTCAAAGCTTGGGTTTGAGGAAGTTGAACAGACAAGTCCTTCTAAAGGACACACCTGTTGTCAGGGGAATGGTTCAGAAGGTGTCCCACCTATTGGAAGTCGAGGAAATCGCAGATGGAGCTAAGTAAGCTGTCACCCCCAAAGGGCGCCCGCAGATCTCGCAAACGGGTTGGCCGGGGACCGGGCTCAGGGAATGGGAAGACCGCGGGCCGAGGGTCAAAGGGTCAAAAGTCCCGCTCTGGAGGTAATACCAGACCAGGGTTCGAAGGCGGTCAGATGCCGTTACAGCGCCGTTTGCCCAAACGGGGCTTTACGAATATCTTCAAGAAGCAATATGCTGTTATTAATCTACGAGACTTGAGACGCTTTGAAAAAGACGCCATTGTGGATAAGGTCGCCCTTGTGGAAGCGAGGCTCGTTAAAGGACAGCGACAGGAGGTGAAGCTATTAGGCCACGGCAACATAGACCATCCCCTGATTGTGAGGGTGAACCGATGCAGCAAGTCGGCACAACAGGGTGTGGAAGCTGCCGGCGGACGGGTGGAGCTGGTTTAAAATGATAGGTGGTTTTCAGAATGTTTTTAAGATCCCAGAGTTAAAGAAGCGCATTTTTTATACCTTCGGCCTTTTGATGGTATATCGTATAGGATGTGCTGTGCCAACGCCGGGGATAGACGGCGATGCGCTGGCGGCTCAGTTTGCCCGCGCCAGAGGGACGCTGTTAGGGCTCTTTGACATGTTTTCGGGTGGTGCACTGGAAAGGCTTTCGGTCTTCGCCCTTGGTATTATGCCCTATATCAGCGCGTCGATCATCCTGCAGCTCCTCACGGTGGTGATTCCACACTTGGAGAGGCTATCCAAGGAAGGAGAGTCGGGACGCAAAAAGATTACTCAATATACTCGTTATGGAACCATCATATTGAGTATCATTCAGGGTTTTGGAATTAGTGTGGGCCTTGAGAAGATGGAAGTAGTGGCCGCTCCCGGATGGAGTTTTCGACTAATGACGGTTCTGACCTTGACGGCCGGTACGGCTTTTATCATGTGGCTAGGCGAGCAAATCACCGAGCGTGGAATCGGCAATGGCATTTCCCTTATCATATTCGCCGGTATTGTAGCCCGCATGCCAAGCGCTGTAAGCAACACTTTTCGTTTGCTGAAGACAGGGGAGATGGGGGCTTTCTTGGTATTAATCATTCTCGTACTCATGGTGGCGGTTGTTGGCATCATCATATTCGTAGAGCGCGGTCAGCGGCGTATTCCAGTCCAGTACGCCAAACGGATCGTAGGCCGCAAGATGTATGGAGGCCAGAGTACGCACTTGCCTCTCAAGATCAATACCTCTGGGGTCATCCCGCCCATTTTCGCTTCTTCGATCATCATGTTTCCGGCCACGATCGCCAATTTCATTGATATTCCATGGGTTCAAAGTGTTGCCCAAGCCATGACGCCGAGCAGCATCATATATAACCTTGTCTATGTCGGCTTTATCATATTCTTCTGCTTTTTTTATACAGCCGTTACTTTCAATCCAGTGGATGTGGCAGATAACATGAAGAAATACGGCGGCTATATTCCGGGTATAAGACCTGGCAAGCGCACCGCTGATTACATCGACCGAGTTCTCACGCGAATAACGTTTGGTGGAGCCATTTATGTATCAGCTGTTTGTGTATTGCCCACCATCATGATTGCAAGATTCAATGTTCCCTTTTACTTTGGCGGTACAGCCCTTCTAATTGTAGTTGGCGTTGCCATAGACACCATTAGTCAGATGGAAAGTCATATGCTGGCACGGCATTATGAAGGATTTATGAAAAAAGCGGGGCCATTCAAGGGTCGTCGATAAGGAGTGAAGATGAAGGTAAGGGCATCGGTAAAGCGGATGTGCATCAAATGCAAAATTATTCGTCGAAAAGGCACTGTAAGGGTCCTTTGTGAGAACAAAAGGCACAAGCAGAAGCAGGGATGACAGTTCCGACCACTGAATTTTCCCTACTTCAAAATTCTAGTTCACGTGAGACACTTCATCGCCGGGCAGATGAATCAAAGCCCATGATCAATGCAAAGGAGATAGAGTATTGGCACGTATAGCAGGCGTTGATTTACCGAAGAATAAGCGCGTAGAAGTAGCGTTGACTTACATTTACGGCATAGGCAGAAGTACGTCTAAAAAAATCCTTCACGAAGCCGCCGTAGACCTTGATACAAGAACGGATCAACTGGGTGAGGATCAGATCAGTGCCATCCGGAAGGTCATTGACGGCGAATACAAGGTTGAGGGGGAACTCCGGACAGAAATTTCCATGAACATAAAGCGACTCATGGAACTCGGTTGTTATCGTGGACTTCGCCACAGAAAATCCTTGCCGGTCCGGGGACAGCGTACTAGCACCAACGCCAGGACTCGGAAGGGACCGCGTCGGACTGTTGCCGGGAAAAGAAAGAAATAGTTGGAGGCAGAGCACTCATTATGGCAAGACCTTCCAAAAAAAGAAGAGAAAAAAAGAACATCTTGAATGGAATAGCCCATATCCAGTCTACTTTCAACAACACCATTGTCACTATTACAGATCCGGGTGGTAACGTCATTGCCTGGTCCAGCGCCGGCATACAAGGCTTTAAGGGGTCAAGAAAAAGCACGCCTTTTGCTGCGCAACTGGCCGCAGAAGACGCGGCAAAAAAGGCTATGGAACATGGGATGAGAAATGTCGAAGTCTACGTGAAGGGGCCTGGCGCCGGGCGTGAAGCTGCGCTGCGGGCCCTTCAGGCTGCAGGGTTCAATGTTGTCCTCATCAAGGATGTAACTCCCATACCTCATAATGGATGTCGGCCGCCCAAACGTCGGCGGGTGTGAAAGGAGGAAAGATTTGGCACGATATATCGGTTCAGTATGCAGACTCTGCCGCCGGGAGAACCTGAAAATGTTTCTGAAAGGCGACAGGTGTTATTCTGATAAGTGTGCCTTTGACCGTAGAGGCTATCCCCCTGGCCAGCACGGTCAGCGCCGTAGGACCAAGGTTTCCGATTATGGCATACAGCTCCGTGAAAAGCAGAAAGTTAAAAGAATGTACGGCCTGCTCGAAACCCAATTTAGAGGTCTATTTAAAAAGGCGGAACAAAAACGGGGTGTCACCGGCATAAATCTATTGATTTTCCTTGAGGGACGCCTGGACAATGTAGTCTACCGTCTTGGCTTCGCTAATTCTATCGCCCAGGGCAGGCAATTGGTCCGTCACAACCATTTCACGGTAAACGGAAAAAAGATGAATATTCCTTCATATACGGTCAACGTTGGTGACGTTATACAAGTGAGAGAAAAAAGTCGGAAGGTCCAAGTGATTTTGGATGCCGCGGAAACTGTTGTACGGCGGGGTATTCCAGCATGGCTGGAAGTAGAAAAGGAAGCTCTAAGAGGCACGGTCAAGTCTTACCCGTCAAGAGAGGAACTGACTATGCCGATTCAGGAGCAACTGATTGTGGAGCTTTATTCCAAATAGTTGGAAGGGCAGCGGTAGGTCAGTTCGGATTCCTTTGAAAAAACATCAGCAAAATCGGAGACAAGAGGATGTCATCAGGATCGAACAAAATAATGTACATGAACTGGCGAGAGCTGATCAAACCCAAAGGGGTTGAGATCAGTGCTAGTACCGCGACCTATGGCAAGTTTGTGTGTGAACCCCTGGAACGGGGATTCGGCATTACTATTGGCAATGCTCTTAGAAGGGTTCTCCTTTCTTCCATTCATGGCGCTGCCATCGTTTCGGCCAAAATAGACAACGTCATGCACGAATTTTCGGCTATCCCTGGGGTATTAGAAGATGTATCTGAAATCTTTCTGAATCTGAAGGAAGTCCGATTACGTATGTCAGACCTTGAGCCGCGATCGGTTCGAATCGAGGCCTCCGGAGAGTGTGAGGTGAAGGCGGAAGATATCATAACCGACGGCGGCGTTGAAATACTTAATCCGCAGCAGCATATTGCGACCTTATCCAAGGATGTTGCCCTGAACATGACAATGGAAGTAAAGGTCGGCAAGGGGTATGTGCCGGCAGAGGCAAACCAGGACGAAAACGATCCTGTAGGCACGGTACCGATAGATGCCGTTTTTTCCCCTATTAGACGAGTAAACTACGTTGTAGGAAACGCCAGGGTGGGCCAGAGAACGGATTATGACAAGTTGACTCTGGAAGTGTGGACCGACGGAAGTGTTCTTCCGGCAGATGCCGTGGCCTATGCCGCGAAGATACTCAAGGAGCAAACGAGCATCTTCATCAATTTTGATGAGGAACCAGAGCCTGAACCGGAAGAACCGGAAGAAAAAGAGGAGCCCTTGAACGAGAATCTCTACCGTAGTGTGGAGGAACTAGAGCTTTCGGTCCGCTCGGCAAACTGCTTGAAGAACGCCAGTATTTCCTATATTGGAGAGTTGGTACAGAGGACTGAACAGGAAATGCTGAAAACCAAGAATTTTGGTCGCAAATCACTCAATGAGATTAAGGAAGTGCTTGGAGAGATGGGCTTAAAACTTGGCATGACGCTGGAAGGATTCACGCCACCCGAAGACAAATCTGCTGAAGGAGAGACAAGCGATAAATGAGGCACCAAAAAGCTGGCAAGAAGCTCAACCGCACAGGAAGTCACCGTAATGCCATGTTCCGAAACATGGTGACTTCCCTTTTTACCCACGGCCGTATCCGGACGACGCATGCCAAGGCCAAGGAGTTAAGGCGGTGGGCAGACCATATGATTACGCTTGCAAAGAGGGGAGATCTTCACGCCCGGCGACAGGCGTTGTCAGTCATGAGAGACAAAGCGGTTGTGCATAAACTTTTCGAGGAGGCTCAGAATCGCTTTGGTGAAAGAGCCGGAGGGTACACCAGAGTTGTTAAAATAGGTAGGCGGGCGGGAGATGCAGCGCCCATATCATTAATAGAGTTTGTCTCAGCAGAAGAAAAACAGAAACGGAAGAAGAAAAAACCCAAGGTACCGAAGAAGAAGGAAGTCGCCAGGGCCAAGAAGGATGTCGTTGAAGAGCCAAAGCAGGCCGAGCAAGAGGCAACGAAGACCGAATCCACTGAAAAGGCGACTGCGACGACAGAGGAAATCGGTCCAGGGAAAGCGACTGAGCAATCTGAGACTATAGCGAAGACAGAAGAGATCGACTCTGAGCCCGAAGCTGATGAGGGCACAGAGGATGCTTCACCAGGCCCTGCCGACACACAACCGCAGGAAGCCAAAGCAGGCAAGGAGAAAGCCTAGCCCACACCTTTCTCAAGCCTTCCAAGCCAAGGACCCGCGAGCACACACCTCTTACCTGCAGTTCTCAGGTCCCTTCATTGTCCAGACACGTAGATCGTAGGGTCTGAAAGACCGGCCTCTACGAAACCCCTTTTCCTCAAAAGACAGCTGTCACATTGTCCACAGGCCATGCCTTCTGCTGAAGGATCATAGCAACTACGAGTCATGCTGTAATCAACGCCCAGTGCCATGCCTTTTTGGATAATTTGTGCCTTGGTCATGTGCATGAGAGGCGTTCTGATCCTTGTCTTAGCCTTTCCTTGGGTGCTCGCTCTGGTGGCGAGGTTGGCCATATGCTCAAAGGCCTCGATGTATTCTGGACGGCAATCCGGATATCCACTGTAATCAATGGCGTTCACGCCAATGAATATGTCTGAGGCTCCCAACACCTCCGCCCAGGCCAAGGCATAGGCAAGAAAGATGGTGTTGCGCGCAGGCACGTAGGTAATGGGGATTTCATGACCTATTTCCCCATAACTTCGGGCCTTGGGCACATCCATATCATCTGTAAGGGCAGAGCCACCTATCTTTGCAAAATCAAGGCAAACAAGAAGATGTTCTTTGGCTCCCAATGCCTTAGCCACAGTCTCAGCGGCCTCTAACTCTGCGGCATGGCGCTGCCCATAGTGAAAGCTAAGGCTATAAATCTCGTACCCCTCCTCCTTAGCCACAGCCATGGCTGTGGTGGAATCGAGTCCGCCACTGGAGAGCACAACGGCTTTTTCCCTGTGGCTCTTCCCCTTGTCTGTCATCAGACCCCTTTCCGTTCAGGTCCCCAGATGACCTTGTGGAGTTGCAGGTGAAGCCTCACATTCAGATGATCTTCCAGCATCCACACTGCCAACCGCTCCGATTCCAGCATGCCGAAGGCCGGAGAAAAGTGAACCGAGTTCTTTCTGAAGAGCCTGGAACCGACTATCTCCCGGGCGTAGTCGTAGTCTTTCCTGTTTGAGATCACGAATTTGATCTCGTCGCGATCCGTCAGCCTGTGCAGGTTCTTTAGGTCGTTTTGGGTATGCTCACCACTGGACGGGCATTTTACATCCATAATTTTCACACAGCGGTTATCCACTTGACTTATATCTTGGCTCCCGTTTGTCTCCATCAAAACCTCATGGCCCCTCTCAATAAGGCGCTGGACAAGCAGGGGTGTGTCTTTTTGAATTAACGGCTCTCCGCCTGTCACTTCAACGAGGGGGCATTGATGAGCTTCCACCAGGCCCATAATATCTGCGATCTCCATGTCTTCACCTTCTTCGTAAGCAAACTTCGTGTCACAGTACGAACATCGAAGATTGCATCCCGTGAGTCGCACAAAAACGCAAGGTCGGCCGGCATAAGAAGACTCGCCTTGGATGCTGTAAAAAATCTCGTTTACCTTCAAGGCCATCTAGTCCTCCCAGTAATGCACCAAGTCCATGGGTTTCATACACCTTGCCCTGCGAGATCTCAGGGCCTGGAAGCCAAGTCTGGTACTCCTATGTCGTCTTGTCTCACCCCTATAAGCGTACCACATCCATCCCCTTGACTCCACGGCGTTTTTATTAGGGAACCCTACAGCAGGATCCTCTGAAAAGGACCTGCCATCAAACACCGCATATAGCAGTTCCCGGCCACAAGAAGCAGCCACGCTGGCATGTTTTCTTGAATTCAGACGATGCAGAGGTTGACCTACGGGGAAGGACCATGATATTTTCTATATATTTCCACACAGTACGTTACTGTCCTCCCACCTGGTTGAGCCAGTCTGGGGAACAAAGACAAGCCAGAGAAATGAGAAGAGAAAGGTGTAACGCTGATGACAAAGAACGTTGGATTTCTCAAAGAGCCTGGCACAAAGGAACGGGTAAAGGCCCCTTCAGTGGTGAATCGGGTCAATGCCCAGGTTCGCAGGCGGATTGAACGAATCAAGTTGCTTGCCCTGGATGTGGATGGCGTCCTTACTGATGGCCGCCTTTTCTATCACGACGACGGTACGGAGTCCAAGGCCTTTGATGTCCGTGACGGCCATGGAATCAAGATGTTGGGACATGCTGGCATTGAGTCTGCGCTGATCTCAGGCAGGAGTTGTCCCCTGGTCGAAAAAAGGGCCGCTGATCTAGGAATAACCGAGGTGATCCAAGGAGTCAGGGACAAGGTACCGATACTTGAAAAAATCCTCTCTCACAAAGGCCTCAAGCCAGAACATGCGGCCTTTGTGGGTGACGATGTAGTGGACCTGACCGTCATGAACCACGTGGGCTTTGCCGTGGCCGTGGCCGATGCCTCAGAGTTTCTTTTTGACACAGCCCACTACGTTACGGTGGCCCCAGGCGGAAGAGGTGCAGTAAGAGAAGTGGCCGAGTTGATCCTTGCTGTCCAGGGGTTATGGAAAAAGGTGGCGCACACATATTTTGGCTGATCTAAACGACACATCACCCGAAGGCCAGAGAAAAGCGCGCACTCTCTCCCAAGTCTTCTTCAATTCTTAGTAGCTGATTGTATTTGGCAACGCGATCAGTACGGGAAGCAGAACCTGTCTTGATCTGCCCAGCATTTAAACCAACAGCCAGGTCAGCAATGAACGTATCTTCCGTTTCACCAGATCGGTGTGAAATGATGGTTTCATATCCGGCCTCTTTTGCCATCTCAACGGTTTCCAACGTCTCTGTTAACGTCCCGATCTGGTTCAGTTTGATGAGGATGGCATTGGCAATGCCGCAATCGATCCCTTTTTGAAATATCTTTGGATTGGTGACGAAGATGTCGTCACCCACAATCTGAATCTTCGACTCCAGGCGCTCCGTCATCATCTCCCATCCAGACCAATCCTGCTCAGCCAGGCCATCTTCAATGGAAATGATCGGATAGCTGTCGACGAGGTTCTCATAGTAATCAATCATGGCCTTGGCATTCATCCCCTTTTTTCCTTCACCTGCCAATACGTATTTCCCTTTATGGAAGAACTCGTTGGCTGCAGCATCTAGGGCAAGGGCAATATCCCGGCCAGGTTTGTATCCAGCCTTCTCAATTCCCATCATGATGTAGCGGATCGCTTCCTCATTCGATTCCAGGTTGGGTGCAAAACCACCTTCGTCACCAACGGCCACCTGGTGGCCTCCCTTTTTCAACACCGTCTTCAATTGGTGAAAGGTCTCTGCCCCCATCCTAATGGACGTTGCAAAGTCCCGAGCGCCCAAGGGAACAATCATGAACTCCTGAATATCCAGGTTGTTCGCGGCGTGGGCCCCGCCGTTGACCACATTCATCAGGGGGACGGGAAGCAAATTGGCACTCATCCCGCCAATGTATCGATACAGTGGCATCTTCAAGGCCCCAGCCGCCGCCCGGGCTGCAGCAAGGGATACGCCCAAGATAGCATTGGCTCCCAGTGCTGATTTGTTTGGTGTGCCGTCCAGATCTATCAGATAACGGTCAAGGCACGGCTGGTCAGAAGCATCCATCCCTGCAACTTTAGGAGCAATGATCTTCATCACATTGGACACCGCTCTTGCCACGCCTTTTCCGCCATAGCGTTTCTTCCGCCTGTCTCGCAGCTCCAGGGCCTCCCGCGTACCGGTAGAAGCCCCAGAGGGGACAGCCGCCCGTCCCACTGAGCCGCTGGCAACCACAACATCCACTTCTATGGTAGGATTACCCCGCGAATCGAGAATCTCTCTGGCGGTCACATCAATGATTTCCGTCATAACAACCCCCTCAGCGTCTGGTGAGTGACATCCGTATATCTGTTGCCTATCCAATGGGCACTGTAAAACATGAAAGCATCAATACTGTCAATTGATAAAGTGGCCTCTCCTTTCCATGGATCTCACTCCGCCTGCAGCATCGGAAAAAGTTTCTATGCAAAGAGGTGACGCACCCAGTTTGGCTGAGCCCTATCTTTCGCGCAAAGGCGGTGTCACTGGTGCTGACATCGCACTGCACCTTTGTTCCTTGACTTGGGTTACAAAACTCGTTAATACGCTTCCCATGAAGGAAAGACTTCGTCCCATCGTGCAGCAGGCGCTGGAATCTGCCTGTGCTGCAGGGCATCTGCTGCCTGTAGGAAAGGGCCTGTCCATTCCCCTGGAAACGCCCAAAATGGCAACCCACGGTGACTACAGCACTAATATCGCTATGACCATGGCCTCAGAACAGAAGAGGCCTCCACGGGAGATTGCCGGAATCATAGTCGATCATGTTGAAGACACGGATCACCTGATTTCAAGGATGGAGGTAGCAGGACCGGGATTCATCAACTTCTTCATCGCCCAGGATAAATGGTACGAGGTCCTTAAAGCCATTCATGGCCTTGACAAAGAATACGGGACATCCCAACTGGGAGCAGGCAACCGGGTACAAATCGAATTCGTGAGTGCCAATCCCACCGGCCCTCTCCACGTGGGCCATGGCCGATGTGCTGCGGTGGGAGACACCCTGGCAGCCATCCTTCAGGCAGTTGGATATGAAGTAGAAAAAGAGTACTACGTGAATGACTCTGGCAGACAGATTCGCACATTGGGCCAGTCCGTATTTTTTCGCTATCGACAGCTTCTGGGAGACAAAGTGGATTTGCCAGAAGGCTCTTATCAGGGCGACTACATCCGGGACCTTGCCCAGATCCTGGTCCATCAAAAGGACAGGGGCCTCATGGAAATGGCTGAAGACCACGCAATAGGGCTTTGCGCCGAGTTCGCAGCTCATGAAATTCTTACAGATATCAGAAAAGACCTTGACACATTCGGTGTCTCTTTTGACCGATGGTTTAGCGAACAATCCCTGTATGAGTCAGAAGCTGTTAGTTCGGTCATACAAGGTCTCAAGAGGCAGGGTCTCCTTTACGAACAAGACGGGGCATTGTGGTTTCGAACTCAGGAGTACGGAGATGAAAAAGATCGGGTCGTTGTCCGTTCCAATGGGGTAACGACCTACTTCGCCTCAGACATCGCCTACCACAAGGACAAGTTTGAAAGAAAGTTTGATCGCATCATCGATGTATGGGGAGCAGACCACCATGGTTATGTTTCGAGGGTTTCTGCTTCGATCGAGGCCCAGGGTTACGATAAGGACAAATATCGAACCATCCTCGTTCAACTTGTCAACTTGCTCAGAGATGGCAAGCCCGTCACTATGTCTACCCGAGCAGGCCAATTTGTGACCCTGAAAGAAGTCGTTGACGAAGTTGGGCCCGATGTGGCACGGTTCTTGTTCTTATTGCGACATTATGACAGTCCCCTCGACTTTGATCTGGATCTGGCCAAGAGGCAATCGAGTGAGAATCCAGTATACTATGTCCAATATGTCCATGCCAGGATTTCTAACATTCTTAAAAAGGCCGAAGAACAGGGTTACAAGACTATTTGCTGGCATCAAGATTTTCCTGGACTGATTGATCTTCCTGAAGAGGTCCAACTCATCAAACTTATGGCACGATATCCCGAGATGGTGGCTCAAAGCGCCCTATTGATGGAACCCCATCGTATTCCCTTCTATCTGCGGGAAGTGGCGGCAGCTTTTCACGCTTACTACCACGATCGCGACAAACACCAAGTCGTCAGTGACAATGCAACACTGTCAGAGGCAAGGCTCTATCTTGTGTCTGCTATTCGCATGGTCATCAGAAACGGACTGGCGCTGATGGGTGTGTCGGCCCCACAAACCATGTAGTTGGGCATTGTTGAAACATGAACCGAAGGACTGCACGGCCCAGGAATAAAACATCGGCCAAGCCTAGCCGTTTCCCCCTTGAGCTGACACGAAGGGAGGCATTCCTGTGGTTGGGAGTGGCCGCCTTTGCCATGCTGTGGATGTTCACCTTGGGCGTCATTGTGGGACGCGGACACTCACCAGTGCGCTTTGACATTGAGAACATCAAGAGTGAGTTGAATGCGTTGAAAGAACAGGCATTGCAAAAGGAAGCCAATGATACCGTGTCTGATGGGAAGATCACATCAGATAAGATGAGTTTCGATTTCTACGAAGCCCTTACAGACAAGAAGGAAGAAGCCCGGTTCAAATCTGCCCAAAAGGCCCTGGAAAAACCAACGGAGCTTTCGGCAAAAGGAGAGGCCCCTGCGAAGGCGGAGTCGTCACGGCCTCAGGCAAAGACACCTGAGAAGAAAAAACAGGCACAACAGCAAACCCTTTCCGCAGGAAATAAGACAACAACCCAAACGCCTTTTGCCATTCAAGTGGCATCGTTACAGGATTTGACGAAAGCCAAGGACCTGGTCTCTGCCCTTAAACGCAAAGGGTACACCGCTTATTCGGTCAAAGTGCGGATCCCGGAGAAAGGTATCTATTACCGAGTCCGTGTGGGGCATTTCAAGAGTCGCCATGAGGCGAGTCAAATCCTTGCAAAGCTCAGACAGCGAAATCCCGAGTTCGATCCCCTGATCATCCGTAAATAGACTGGAGATAATCTGACGAATTTCCAAGTTGCCTTTGGGCATTTAGTACAAGGGGGTGTTTACCATCACAAAGATTACCAAGGATCAGATCATCCACGTGGCAAGGCTTGCGCGACTCCATTTAGATGATGCCGCCATAGCGCTTTATACCAAGCAACTGGGAGAAATCCTGACATATATGGACACACTGAATCATCTAGACACCAAGGGGGTGCCCCCCACTTCTCATGCCATTTTCATCAATAATGCCTTTCGGCAAGATGAAGTCAAACCCTCTATGCCTGTGAAGCGTGTATTGACCAATGCACCGGAGTCAGAAGATGGCAGTTTTGTTGTCCCAAAGGTGATTTGACGGCAGGGGAAAATTTTTCCAAGACGTTTGCATATCCTTCGAACGTTCATTGTGGGCTTTTTGGGGTATCCATTCGGCTGCCTTGGCGACCCACGGAAGTAGGCAAATCGTGGACTGTTTGAGGCCGTTAAGCCTAGTTTCTACGATTTAGCCAACAAAGCCGAAGACGGGTCGAAAAACTCATAGAGCCAAGTGAGAAGGGGTTTTGCAAAGGTCTCTCCGTCGGCACAGAAAAACAACGCTATTAGAAAAGACAGGAACGCCCATGGACCTTCACAAACTGACCATACACGAAGCCCATCGACTCCTGACACAAAGGGAAACCAGTTCCGTTGAACTGACATCTGCTGTCTTTGAGCGAATCGAGGAAGTAGAAAATCGTGTCTCTGCCTACATCACCCTGGTCAAGAATCGCGCCATGGCTGAGGCAGAAGCGGCTGACGAGCGGATTACCCGTGGACAAGGGGGACCCCTTACGGGGATTCCCCTGGCAATTAAAGATCTTCTTTGTACCGAAGGTGTGAAGACCACCTGTGGATCCAAGATCCTGGAAAACTTCGTCCCACCGTACAGCAGCACCGTAGTAAAAAAACTTAGGCAGGCCCAGGCAGTGGTCGTAGGCAAGACCAATTTGGACGAGTTCGCCATGGGATCTTCCACTGAACACTCAGGCTTTTTTGTAACGCACAACCCATGGGATCTGACACGAATCCCTGGAGGCTCCAGCGGCGGCTCAGCAGCAGCCGTCGCGGCTGATGAGTGCATTGGGGCCCTAGGAACAGATACCGGAGGATCCATTCGTCAGCCTGCGTCCCATTGCGGGGTGGTAGGTTTGAAACCCACATACGGCCGCGTGTCACGGTTCGGCTTGGTGGCCTTTGCCTCGTCCCTGGACCAAATCGGCCCGTTAACCAAAGACGTCACCGACTGCGCCCTTCTGATGAACGAGATTTGTGGCCATGATGCCATGGACTCCACATCGGTACCGCATGCCGTTCCGGACTACACGAGGGCCTTGCAGCTTGGCCTCGACGGACTGGTAGCAGGCATCCCAAAGGAGTATCAGGCTGAGGGCCTGGATCCGCAAGTGTCAAAGGCGGTAGAGGATGCCATAAAGGTGATTGAGAGCCTTGGGGCAACTTGCAAAGAGGTCTCCCTTCCCCATACCCCTTACGCGGTGGCAACATATTATCTGGTCGCGCCTGCGGAGGCAAGCTCCAACCTGGCCCGTTACGATGGGGTGAGATACGGACTGCGGGATACCACGTCGAACGATTTGATGGAGATGTATCGAAATACCCGATCTAAGGGCCTTGGGCAGGAAGTGCAAAGACGGATCATCATCGGCACTTATGCCCTTTCAGCTGGGTATTATGACGCCTATTACGGGAAGGCATCTCAAGTCCGCACCTTGATTATGGAAGACTTTAGAAAGGTCTTTAAGACCTGTGATGTCCTCCTCACCCCTGTGGCTCCCTCTCCGGCTTTCACCCTCGGAGAAAAGCTGGATGACCCTCTGTCCATGTATCTGTCAGACATCTTTACGCTGCCTGCCAGCTTGGCCGGGATACCAGGGCTGTCCGTGCCCTGCGGCTTCAGCACCCAGGGCCTGCCCGTGGGTCTGCAGATTTTGGGAAATCATTTTGACGAAGAAAAGCTTATAAAGGTGGCCTACAATTTCGAACAGGAAACGGATCACCACACCAAAAGGCCGGACCTGTAACGGCCCTTTTCACATTTAATGTATATCCTTGGTTCACATGGGAATAGCAACGTAACGAGCTCTCTTCACACAGATGTTAGTCTCTCGTCGGTGGAGGGCAACAACCTATTAGCGTAGAAAGGCAGGAGCATATGACCGTTCAGCCTGAAGGTGAAGATCTTAGAAAAGCCACAAGATGGATATCAGACGAGCGCCTGAGCAAGCCAGAGGCAAGTCTCGCCAGTTTAATCGAGCAGGCGTGTGTCAAATTCGACCTGCCGCCTAATGACGCCGAGTTTCTGACGCGGTTTTTTGCCGAAAAAGACAAAAGCTAACGTCCGTGGCGCCAAGGGTTTCACGTCACATAAACTCGGATATTCCTGGCCCAAAAACCACATTAAGATCTGCCAGAATGCCCCGAATAGAAATACTTCCTGAAGCATTATCAAACAAAATCGCCGCAGGGGAAGTCGTGGAACGTCCGGCCTCGGTGGTGAAGGAACTCATGGAAAACGCCATTGACGCCAAGAGTACTCAGGTGACAGTGGAAGTCAACAAAGGGGGACGGGCCCTCATTCGGATCTCCGATAACGGAGTGGGCATGGATCGTGATGATGCCCTCCTTGCCATAGAACGCCATGCGACAAGCAAGATCCGTGACGAAAAAGACCTTTTTTCCATTGCCACACTGGGGTTCAGAGGGGAAGCCCTCCCCAGCATTGCGTCTGTGTCGGACATGGAAATCGTCACCAGCATTGAATCGGCCTCCGTGGGAACCCGAATCGTTGTGAAGGGCGGTACCATTAAGGAAGTCTCAGAGGTGGGTGCCCCGACAGGGACCATGATCTCGGTGAGTGGTCTCTTTTTCAACACCCCTGCTCGGCGTAAGTACTTAAAAACCGAACAAACGGAAATGGGCCACATTGGCAACACGGTTACGCGCATGGCGCTGGCCTGGCCCGGCATCCATTTTAAGTTCTTTCACAACGCACGGACCGTGGCCAATTGGGGTCCTGCTGCCGATTCCATGAAGCGGGTCACCGATGTGCTAGGAACCGATGCAGAAGATGGCCTTTACGAAGTAGACTACTCGGAGGGCAATGTGAGTGTCCACGGGTTTGTGGCCTCTCCAGACATTACCCGGACGACGTCCCGAAGCCTGTACGTCTATGTGAATGGTCGCTTCGTGCGGGACAAGGTCCTTCATCACGCTATCATAGAAGGCTATGCCGGCCGCCTTATGAAAGGAAATTTTCCAATGGCCGTGGTGTTTGTGACCTTGCCCTTTGACCAGGTAGACGTCAATGTCCACCCCACGAAAAACGTGGTCCGCTTCCAGGCTCCAAGCCAGGTCCATAACACTATTTCAAAGGCAATATCCAAAATACTTGTTGCCATGGATCGCCCTGCTTGGGGGATGGGGCCTCCCTCCAGGCCCATAGACACGCATTGCACGTACACCCTTTCACCACCCCACGGGCAAATCAGCGAGCCTAGGTCCGCCCTCCTTCCGAAGCAGGGCAGCCCCCCTGCATGGGCCACTAAACCCTTGTGGCAGGAACGGCCCTTTTCTTCTCTTAGGGTCCTTGGGCAACTCCACCGCACCTATATTCTCTGTGAGTCTGAAGATGGATTGGTCCTCATTGATCAGCACGCTGCCCATGAACGGGTCGTCTTCGAAGCCCTCAAGGCCGCCTATGACCGGTCAGACATATCCCGGCAGGGAATGCTCATACCCGAAAGACTCGAACTCAGCCACCGGCAAGCGGATATCTTGGATGCTTTGCTGAAAGACCTAGAACAAATGGGGGTAGAGATCGAACCCTTTGGAGGAAGGACTTACCTGATCCGCTCCGTGCCGGAGATTCTAGCCCACAGGCCTGCAAAACCCTTGGTCATGGAACTCATTGAAAAGGTAGAAGAGATAGGCCTCGCCTCGGGCCTCCATGAGGCAGTAGATGAGTCTTTGATCATCATGGCCTGCCATGGGGCCATAAGGGCCAATGAGAGGCTTTCAGAAGAAGAGATGAAGGCCCTTCTCGGCCAATTGGATTCTCTAGACAATGCCACCCATTGTCCCCACGGCCGCCCCACCCTGATCCGCCAAAGCCTACGCCAAATCGAAAAAGACTTCAAACGCATCGTCTAGCCAATTTTCCCAGTTCTTTTGTCTTGGACGCCATATAGAAAGAGACCTTTGCATAACCCTTTGAAACGTTCATTGTGGGCTTTTTGGGGCACCCGTCGGGCTGAGGTGAGCGGCCCGCCCTAGCGGATCAAAAGGCCTACAGAACCAAGTGAGAAGGGGTTGTGATAAAGGTCTCAGAACTCAGCGCTCAGATTTCCAAGCAGTTTCGTCTCTAAGACGTGGGGCCTTCGCAGTTTTCCCACCCCTTTGGGCTAGAGCCTTCACCCGCAAGAGCCCCGGGCTGGTGTGACAATACATGAGGCTGGAGAAACATCCCCTTGCCATGAAATATGCCTCCAGTTCATCGAAAAGGACCGCCCGATCGGGCCAGGTGTATCTCTTTTCTCTTTGTTTCAATTCTTCCCACGCTTTCAACGCATCAGGGGCATCGCTAAATACGGTCTTTCTGGCACGTTCACAAAGAAACATCTGACAGACAATCGGTTTTAGACGCCACAAGCAGCCCGCCTTGCCGAGATAGACACACTTTGCACCAGCCTTTGGCTCACGAAGGACACCCAGTAGGCGGTCAACGTCTTCCTCTTCAGACATCAAGAGGTTAATCACCACATCAACAAAGAAGGTGATAATCCCTTCGCGGTTGCAGCAGGCGCTGTAACGGTCCTGATAGCACATTTGAGTGCATACTGCCGAAAAGTAGTGTTCCATGAAACGGTCAACGTCCCTCCTGAAACCAAGGTAGCTCTCTATCCTTGCCTTCAGATCCTTCAATTCAGAAGGGGAAAGCATCTCCAGGTGGCGCCGCACTGTGACAATGGCCTCTAGCTGTTCCTGATTGTATTCACTCATCTTCCTGGAACGTTTCTAAGGACACACCAAATCCCCGCCCCTTTTTGTATACATCTCGGCCATGATGGGCGGTGGTTCCAAGCAGTCAGAAGAATTTTGAATGTCGAACAAGGAATGGCAGAATTCTAAATAATCTCCACTTGGACATTCGATACTGCTCGTTGGGCACTCTACAGGGGGTAGGACAAGAGGGGAATTTCGACTTGTCGGGACCCCCTAGTGCACTGTTGGCTGCTTTTTCTTCAGAACCTCCTCTTTCAAGAAGGGAAAAACTGAGAACTCTTCTGCGTCCGCCTCGATCTCTCCCAGGGCAACTCTTGCGATCATATCCCTTTCGACTGGATCGTCTGACGCCATGGGTCGTTTTATGCCACGAATGGTGTTCGTCCTGTCGTTGTACATGACAATGGGGCCCCATAATTCCTTGCCCCTTTCGTCCTTTTGGCACGCACCGAACATGATATAGTCATTTACGAGCACCTCTGCCGGCACAGGTTCGTAGCCCAAGATTTCCACAAAGAGGTCCAGGGCTTCCATAACGGCCTCAGAGTCAACTCTGGCAATAGCCTCAAGCCCTTCATCGGCCATCTCCTCTATGTCTTTCGGCTCATAGCGAAGATCCAGGAGTTCCAAGGCGCGATCCTGCACATAGCGGAGGGCCTCTCGGCCTTTACACATAAGGATGTCAGAATCCTTCAAGATTTTGATGACGTTCCTAATGTTGACCATCTCTTTTAGTTCAGGGCTCCTGCGCAGTGCCACATCGTCAAGCGTGGTCTTTCCGTACAGGGGTAGCTCGTTATCCAGCACTAGGATCTCTCCTAGACCGGGTTCCAACTCTCGAAAGTAGAGATCCAGATCCCTTCTTTTTTCAAAGATAAAGGGACTTAGGGAAAGGAGTTTTCGTATGGTTTCTTTGTCCACTTTGCGATGAACCCCAGGCGCGCCAACGGACTGGGAGGCGGTCCTTGTCAGACTGTCTATGAGCATTTTCCTTTTCAGGTTCTCCTTAAACGACATGTCGCCCTCCTAACCCGGACAAACCGGAACCATGAGATTAGCAGCGCTACCCACAGAATCCTAGCACAAGCTCCTTTGATAAATACCATAACTGTCCTATCAGGTAAACCGGAAAGATCCTTTGCCTTGACTCCAAGTCCTCGTTCTGATAGGTTTTTTCCGGGCATTTTGGTATTTTCCTGCCAGCGTTCGACTGCCAGCCCCAATGGCCCTCAAATTCAAGGCTCTTATATAGGTGAGTATCTGAGTGAGCGTTCAGGCACATAGAAAAAGGAGCTAACCGTGGATCTCTATGAAGCGATTAAAGGACGCAGGAGTATTCGGAAGTTCAAACCAGATCCCATCCCCAACGTGATCCTTGAAAGGATCCTGGCAATGGCCACGTGGGCACCTTCTGGCATGAATTTGCAGAACTGGTATTTTGTGGTTATTGGCGGAAAACGAAAAGATGCCCTTGTTGACATAGCAAGCAAAAGCTATGTCCATGTTGGCCCTGTTCTTAAAGAGGTCTTTGCTGAAAAACCGGGGGTCGTGGACTTTACGAAGAATTTCTTCAAACGACTCGGGGGCGCCCCGGTCGTTGTCTGTGCCTATTACGAGCCTTCAAGAGAACGGCCTGAGACGAGCATCCAGACCGTAGCCGCAGCCATTCAGAATCTCCTCTTGGCGGCCCACGCAGAGGGATTAGGCGCTTGCTGGATGACAGGTCCGGTGCATGTAGCCCAACAGATCAATGAGTTCCTTGGCGTTGGCAATAAGACCCTTGTAGCAGTTATACCAATGGGATACCCTGATCAATCTCCGCCGGTACCGAAACGCAGGCCCGACCGGGTTGTGTTTGAGGGTTTTTCACAATGACCTCCTCTCTTAAGTGTGCAATGGCATATAGTACCGCACTCCCCCTCCCTCTGGCCCTTGTAGGAAAGATCACTGGGCCCACGGAGAGACTATTTCAGCCAGACTATGATGAAATTTAGGCGACTTCGGGAAAAGATGGTGGATACACAGATTCAGACCCGAGGGGTCCGTGATCAAAGGGTACTGGACGCCATGAGAAAAGTCCCACGTCATCTGTTTGTGAGCGAAGCACTGCAGGATCAGGCGTACGGAGACTTTCCCCTTCCCATTGGCGAGGGCCAGACTATCTCCCAGCCATATATCGTGGCTGAGATGACCCAAGCCCTTGAACTGACAAAAGACGATCGGGTTCTTGAAATCGGCACCGGTTCTGGCTACCAGACAGCCATTCTGGCTGAGTTGGCCTACCGGGTCTACACGATTGAAAGGGTTCGCCCCCTCTTTATTTCGGTGAGAAAGAGACTTGACGAACTGAAGTATCACAATGTCGTTGCTAAGTGCTCTGACGGAACCCTGGGTTGGCCGGAGGAAAGTCCTTTTGAGGCCATTATTGTGACGGCTGGCGCACCAAAGGTGCCCGACGCCTATGTTGAGCAGCTGACAATGGGGGGTCGTTTGGTCATACCGGTGGGCAATCGGTTTTCCCAGACACTTCTGAGAATCGTAAGGCATGAAGATGGAATCCACCAGGTCGATCTGGGAGGCTGTCGATTTGTAAAACTTGTGGGAAACCATGGTTGGAAAGCGGAATAGGCTGTTTCCAGGCAAGGTTGAGGCCCAAAATCCAGTCGTCCATTTTGATCTCGGCCATGGATCCCGGTACGGAGTTCACTAGAATGACGGATTCTTACGCATCTATCAAGTAAATGACTTCATGGAGAAGAAAATGATGAAGCTTATTGCATGCATAGTTGTACTCATGCTGACAGCCTTTCCCGCCATTGCTTCTGCTGAGTTTTACAGGTATGTGGACGAACAGGGCAATGTTCACTACACTGACGACCTGTCCGATGTTCCAGCAAAGGAGCGGCCAAAAGCCAACGAATATGATACCTTGCAGGGCTCATCTGGCCCACACAAACAGGCCGAAACAGAAAACCAACCCCAAGGGGCCTCAAAGAAGCCTGTGGCAAGGCAAGGCGATGACAGCACGGAACAGCCCAGCCTGAGAGAAAGAGGAATAGAGTTAGACGCAGAATACCAACTGCTCATGAAAGAAAGGGAGCAACTGGACAAGGCGGCAAGTGAGCCATCTACACCAACGGCACGAGAAGAGCTTGCCGAGAGAATAAGAGATTTCAACAAACGGATGGAAGACTATGAGAAGAGAAGGATAGCTTTTAACGAAGAAGTAGAAGCCTACAATGCTACCTTAAAAAAGGGCGCTCCATCCCCTGAAGTTAAGGATGAGTGAGTCAGTTGGATCGCCTCATGAAGCCGGGCTCACCCTCATCCCTTACATAGACTTCTCCTTTCTTGACTTTGATGTCATAGATTTCGAGATTGGGTATACCGATAAAACCTGATTCATACAAGATGGCCCCTGTCTCTATGTTAAAACGCATATTGTGCCATATGCATTCCAGGACATTGCCTTCCACCCGGGAAGTTTGAAGAGATCGACTCATGTGGGGACAGAGGGCCTCAAAGGCATGCCATCTGTCTTTGTGGCGAAGGACAAGGATTGGCCTTCTGTTAACAACCCTCTTGACTTTTTCCCCTTCCGGAAAGTTTTCGACATTGCCCACACGGATCCATTTATGCTTCTCTCGATCCATCTGCCTTATTCCATGGCTGTTATGACGACCGTGCTTCTGCCGCGGCTAAAGGGAAAACAGAATGTCCCATGAGACATACAATGCCGCAATTTGGTGTTCATATCGTGACCGTGCCTTCCATGAACTTCACCGCATGACCAGATATAACCACTCTGTCACCGCAATCCGTACAATACAACATTCCACCACGTTGTGAAACCTGACGGGCCCGAAGCATCCTTTTTCCCAATCTCTTTGACCAATAGGGCGTTAGAGCGCAATGGGCCGATCCCGTCACAGGGTCTTCATCAACGCCGTACTTGGGTGCAAAGAAGCGGGACAAGAAGTCCACGTCCTGCCCCTTGGCAGTGATAATGACCCCGCGCAAATCCAATCTCTTCAGGATCTTCATATCCGGTTCAACTTCGAAGATGTCTCTACTTGCTTCAAACACGGCAAGGTAGTCCTCTGAACGCAGAACCTCCGCCGGCCTTTTGCCCAGGCCGTCGACGAGATCCTCATGGGCCTCGCATGGCACAGGTGGTTGCGACGGGAAGTCCATGGACAGGCGCTTTCCATCCTGAAATACTCGAAGCGTCCCGCTTCTTGAACGAAAGGTCACCTCACTGGACGTCGTATCGATGAAGTTGAAAATTACGAAGGCGGCAGCCAGTGTCGCGTGCCCGCACAGATCAACCTCTGAAGTGGGCGTGAACCAGCGGAGCAGATAGTCACCCCTCTCAGGAACAAAGAAGGCTGTCTCAGAGAGATTGTTCTCCTGGGCAATGGCCTGAAGCACGCTATCATCCAACCATTGCTTGAGAGGACAGACGGCAGCAGGGTTACCTGAAAACACCTCACTTGAGAAGGCATCAATTTGGTAAATGGGGATTTCCATGGTCTCGGCAAACACCGGTGATGGGAAAGCTTCAAACCGTCAAAGCGGCCGCCAGCGCCCCTTCTTTGCACCTATCATTATTCTATGACATGGATGTTCTTCTTCTTGCACATCTCCTTGAAGATCTTGGGCCACACGGTAACACTGACCTCTCCAATGTGGGCCTTCTTGAGCAGAAGCATGAAAACCCGCGACTGGCCGATGCCACCACCAATGCTCAGCGGGATCTCATTGTTCATGATGGCCTGATGGTATGGGAACTTGAGAAAGTCGAGCTGGCCGCTCATCTCTAACTGCTTCTTAAGGGTCTCGGCATTCACACGGATGCCCATGGAAGTGAGTTCATGACGACGCTCGGTAACCGGATTCCAGACAAGAATGTCACCGTTAATGCCGTGCATGGGTCTACCGTCTTCAGATGTGGTCTCTGTGACCCAGTCATCATAGTCTGCCGCCCTCATTTCGTGGGGGTAGCCGTCCTCAAGGGGCCAGCCGATCCCGTAGATAAAGATAGCATTGAGCTCCTTTACCGTCGTCGTCTCCCGGCGCTTTCGGGGCAGGTCTGGGTATCTCTCAAGCATCTCTTCTGCATGTATGAACGTGAGCTGTTCCGGGAGATTGGGGTATTTCTCTGTCTTCAGTTGAGGAAACAGGTCTTGTACGTGGGCTTCAGCGCCCTTGATAACTTTCCATATCTTCTCTACTACTTCCCTTAGGAATTGCAGGCTACGCTGCTCTTCAGAGATAGCCAACTCCCAATCCCACTGATCCACGTAGGCACTGTGATCGTGGTCCAAGAAGTAGTCCTTGCGTACAGCCCTCATGTCCGTTAGCAGCCCCTCTCCCAGGCCCATGCCGAACTGTTTTAATGCCATCCGCTTCCATTTAGTTGCCGCCTGCACCACCTGGGCATCAATGGGGTTCTTGCCATGGTCATTTGAAATGTGGAAACCGATCGGACTGCGTGAGCCGTCCCGGTCCAGCATGTCGTTGACACCGCATTCAGCGTCCACGATAAGAGGAACGGAAACCCGTATCAAGTTCAGTTCCTTGCACAGGTTCTCCTCAATGTAGTCTTTTGCTGCGTAGATGGCAATCTGCGTGTCCCTTGGAGACAGCAGGGAGCTATATCCTTGCGGCAGTCTCTTTTCCAATTCAGCATAGTCGCCAATGCCCGGCCCGGCCAGGTCTGCCTTCTTGTCTGACATACTCCATGCCCTCCTCATCCCTTTTTCGCCACAGCCATCGGTATCGTCCCAAAGATGCCACTGTCGCTCGATGTCTACGTCAACACGATGGTAGCCCTTGATCAGACGCTGCGAGCCCTCTCTCATATAACAAGCATGGTTATTTGCATAGCACTTATTTCAAGGCGCGCATGACCCTTCCTGTCTTCATCATGAGGCCCCCTTCTTTTCTGTTTCGGAAATATAGGCTGCGTTAATAAAGACAGGGGCTTCCCCCTATAGACAAAGTGATTTCCATTTAGATAATCTCGGCCAAGAATGAACAGATCTTCAATAATTTCAATTGGTTTTACGTGATTCGAGGCAAGCTTGCCAGGCAAACCGGATCGGCTCCATGACCTTCTATTCTTCAATGTCACCTTCCGGAAGCTCCAGTTGCTTGACAGGCTGAATAGCTGTACCGGCAATGCCCTTGATGGAACTGTACATGTGGCTCGTATTTAAGATGACTTTGTCAATCTGCTTTTCCCGCTTTTTCCAAATGCCCCGCATGGACCTTTTTTCTGAATCTAGATCCGTCTTCATCTGCACAAAGCCTTCGACAATGGCCTCTATCTGAAGCCTGAATTCATTGCTTGTCAGGTAGTCATAAAGCATGGCCATCTTCTCACCCTTATTCTCCTGAGTAGCCACGGCATTGCTTATCTGAATGACCGATTCCCGAAGAACGACACACAATCCCTTGAATTCTTCAAGGGTACAAATCCATATGCCCTCTTTCATGCCCATTCTTTTCATGTCAGCAGGCATCGCTTCAGTAATAAGGACGCCAATATTGGCCCCCTTTTCGCGAATGTCCGTTTTAAATTTCTCAATCCATGTGAGCTGGAAGGTCTTCGTTCTTTTGCTTTCGTAATAGATGGATCCGCAATGCCGCTCATTTCTAGTATTCACTATCTGAATGCAATCGCCACCCCTGGCACCCTTTTTGATTTCCTCTATGGTGTCGAGGGGAAATCTCTCTCTTAGCCATTGTTCGATAGCCAGTTCCTGCACTTCTCCTTGAAGCTGCATAGAGCCTTGTTCTGCCTTTCGCTGGGCCTCCTGCAACTGCGTTTTCAATTGCTCGATGACCTGGTCCTTTTCTACCACCTTCAGGCGGACCTTTTCCTCTTCGGCTTTTTGAAGCTTGGATTTCTCTTCTTTCAACTTGCCGCTAAACTGAGCTTCAAGTTTGGCCTGAATAGTACTCTGAACTTCTTCTTTTTCCCGTTTCAGACGCTCGATCTCCGACTTGGCCTCGTTAAACCCCTTCAACTGTTCTGACTTCCGGTTCAACTCTTCCTGCATGGACGCCATTTGCGCAGAAGTCTCATCCTGAAGCTCTTTTCTGAGTTGGCTTGTGAGCTTTTTTCGCTCGGCTGCTATTCCGTCTCTTATACCCCTATCGACCGCCTCCTTGACCTTCCCCTTTTCTTTTTCAACACCTCGTTTCTCTTCCTCAAGACGAGAGCATTCTGCATCCAGCTTCTCTTTTTCCCTTGCAAGATCGGCGTCGAATTTGTCCTTAAGATGGGCCTCGATCTGATGATAGATGACGTCATTGACATCTATCTTGGCCCCACAGTGGGGACATCTTATAGTGTTTCGCTGCTTTTCCATCCAATTCCCCCTCACCCAACGATGACGGTTTGAAAAAGATCTTTGGCAAACGACATTGAGCAATATCCGCTCTTTGACCAAACCCCATGACGTGGTAACATGCATGCATACCAGAATTGGAACAATACGACAATAAGCTCAAAATCTTACAGCGTATTGGAAAGATGCGGCAGGTGCCGTCTGTGTTTCCAGGCGGCGGGGTTGTCGAATCAAGAGCTCGAGCCAGTGCTTATTGCGCCAGAAGCCATTCCCGGAAGGGGTTCTACTGGGACTGGGGGATTGTGATTTTCGGTCTCCCTGCATTCAAGGGAATCGATATGGAATCAGCTAATTAAATTGCTGATTCTTCTGTGGTGTTTTTTTCAGATCTTCTGCAAGCTATTGGCCTTTGAGAAAAGACACCTCGGCAGGTGATCAAAATTTGGGCCCATTACAACCAACCCACACGATGGTGGAGTGTCCCCACCTGAGGTCTGGTTTCCCTCGAGATCATTCCTATCCACTCTGTCCTCCCAGTGGGCGGTCCCGCACACAGAATTCGTGTTTTTAGCATGGGAATTAGGTGGTTTTTGGATGAAGAATCACTGCCCTAGAAAATTCATTCCATGGCTCTGCTCTGGTACGGGCAATAAACATACTGGCAAACGTCAGAAAAGTAAGATGAAGTTAGAGCTCCTTGTCTGAGCCTCAAACAGCCAAGGAGAAATCGGTTTTGAAATAGGGGCGGAAAGCCACGGATCTTTGACTTTCCCCCGTTGGCATGGAGCTTTCCATATCAGGGACGTCTCTATCTCTAGAGCAAGGAGAGCGAATAGTAAAAAAGAGAGGCTCTAGACTAAGACCCTTTGGCCAAAAATGCAAAATCCTGGGGTCCCAAGCGGTCTGTTAGATGTGGATAGCCTTTTTCCATATTCTCTGTGAATACCCCACCATCTAACAAGGCAACAGGTCTTTCGTTTTCCTCCGCCATCTCTTGCGCCCCGCGACAGCCAGCCCAACCAGCCCGGATCCAAAAAGGAGCATGGTGGCCGGCTCAGGGACGGGGCTTGTAGTCTCTAGTTTTACAAGCAGCCGTTCTTCGGTGTTGCGCCACCGGCCAGTCAGGTCGTCCGCTGTCTTCGCCCGAAACCCCATGTGGAGCCAGTAATCGCCCCCGCCCGGTTGGATGTTCAGATTTTTGAAGGTGTAACGGATCGCATTGGTGTCCCTGTCGTCTACATCAACGTTGCCGAGCGCCGTCAGCTGGGCCACTTCCGTATAAGTGGCCTCTAACGGCCCCAACCCAACGCCTGCTGCATCGTATATAGTCCACTCCTCAAAAAACCTGTCGGGATCATTATAGGGCTCCAAATCCAGATCGGTAGCCCACACGGTAATGGTGCGGCCCACCTCGCCCACCGGCACCGGCAGGTAGACATACATGTGCATTAATTCACCATAGAAGGGGGCCCAGTCAGTATCAGCGACCAGACCCAGTATGCCGTCACGGTAGCCGGTGACGCCATAGATCCCGTCTTGTACTCCCTCCAAGGGATTGTAATAGCAAATCGCCTCCCCACGGTACTCCCCCACCTTTGTTGTGTCCCCATCATTGGTTGCTATGCCAGTAATAAGTGTTGCATGGGCAAGCACTGGAATCATTAGCAGGGTTAACGCTGTAAATAACAGAAAGTGTCTTTGCATCTGTTTGCTCCTTCGTTACCCTGTTGGCACAGGGTCTTCTCTTTCTTTATTTTCGCGCGTTTTTATTTGAAACGGAGTCTATTCCCCAAAATAGCAAGATTTATGCCGAAGTTTCTGACAGGCAGATTGTTCTATTTATTGTTTGATTTTCAAATAGTTACGCCATGCGCCGGGAGAGCCACACCTCTCAATAGGATATGCTAAGTCACAATTTATTGATAAACATCTATCCATAATGTGTAGTGTGTTACCCATGAATTTGAGAGCTAAGGGATAAAATATTTCCCACAACGTAGGACCGATGTGGGCGATTTAGACTTGACATGACCAAGAAGGGAGCCCTGGAAATGGGCATGAGGGGCATCTGTGACAGATGAGCTCGTAAGAAGATCACAAGCATTCAGTTCTTTGAACCTGCTAAATCGATCTACTGTGTCGTGGATCTGGCTTTGCTATGAGCTCAATGGCATGCAAGGGTCTGGCAAGAGAGAAGGACCTGCTCAACATGCAACGCCGGAAGCAATCCCAAGATGCAAGAGCCCCTAAGAGGCTAGCTTAGAAAAAAGAGGGGGCCTGAACCAATCACATGGGAAACAGGCCCCTTTTTGTGGAAGATCCTTGAGTTATTTCACAGGCAGGTCATGGTCCCCATTTGCCCCTACCAGACATGGGGAATGTCCATAGGAACATCAAAATCCCACAATTCTATGGGTTCTGAAGGATCATAGAAGTCCCACAACTCTGGATCGGGCTGAGGATCTGGATGGGGCCAGACCTGTGGCATCCCTGTGGGAAGCCAAAAATCCCAGGTGTCTTCTGTCTCTGGAGGATCTGGATGCAACCACACCTGCGGCACCCCTGTGGGGACCGTGAAGTCCCACACATTAGACACGCCTAGGGAATGGGCATTAGCAACCCCACCTGAAGAACACGGGCCATCCCACACCTCGGGAAGATCCGCAGGGCTTGAGCCGTAGAGGGCATTTGATGCCATGGCATGAGTCAAGGTGAACCCAAACACAATCAGCAGCGTTATGACCCCCAAAAATGTCCTCATCTATCGCCTCCTTTCAATCGGATAGAAACAGCTGACAGAAAATGCCATGAGCAGGCACAGACTCTGCAGGCTCCATGGCAGCAAAAACTTAATTTGTTATCTTTATCATTTAATTATATAAATATTAAACTTGTGTGTCAAGGATAAAACCATTACAACATGTTGTCATTGCGATAAATTTTCGCCCCCCCCGTCTAGCGTGGCGTGATCTTGCCATTATGGCACAGCATGACCATGTCAGCCTGTCTGGAATCACGGGATTCCGGTGCATGTCTCCAGCTCTGTCCCAGGGTAGGCCGGAACAAATGGAAGGGTGGTGAAGCGGGGGTAAAAGCCGACCTTGAACCTGAGGGCGTTCTATCATATACAACCCCAGGGCGGACGGACTCCCATTCGCCGATGGTAATCACATGAAACGCTTTGGCCATTCTACTGCCGACCTATTGAAGTTGCTCCATGGTACAACACACGGGCAAATCACTTGCACTGGGCTCTCTGGGGCCGAACAGGGCTATCTGCTCTCCCGACTCCATGGGGATCTTAAGCGCCCCCTCTTTGTGCTCTGTCCAAAGGCCAAAGAGGCCGAAGATCTAGCTAGAGACCTTCGTTTTTTCTCTGGCCATCGGAATATGCCTATTATCACCTTTCCCTCCTACGACATTCTTCCATTTAAGCCCCTTTCCTATCATCCTGAAACTGCGTGCCGACGTATCGAAGCCCTCTACAAGATGGTTACAGCCACAGAGCCCCCTGTGATCATCACCGCGGTTTCTGCTGTATTGCAAAAAGTGATACCCAAGACAGCCCTGTCTGGGTTCGCCGACTATCTGCTCCCTGGAGAGGAAGCAGACAGGGACGCCCTCATAGACAAGTTGATCCAAGGCGGGTATCAACGGACCGTCCTGGTAGAAGAGGCCGGGGACTATGCCGTTCGGGGTGCACTGATCGATCTCTTTCCGCCCCTCTATCCGGATCCTGTGCGGATCGAATTCTTTGGAGATGTTGTAGAGTCCATAAGGACATTCTCAGCCCAAGACCAGCGCTCCCTAAAGACCCTCTCCGACGTGACACTCCTTCCGGCTACAGAAACCGTTCTGGACCCCTCTGAGATCGACAACATCGTCACCAGGGTGCGTGAGCAAGGAAGGGCACTCGAAATGCCCGGAATGCGTATAGAGAAGATCGTTGAGAGGCTTGAAAACCAGGAACAGTTCCCGGGCATCGGCGGGCTCATATCCCTGATCTACCCTTGCCTTGACACCCTCTTTGACTATCTTCCGCAACAGGCCATCCCTGTGGTGGTGGATTCCGCAGGTACTGCAAGTGTGGCGATTGAAACCGAAGAGACCATGGCAAAGCACTACCTTTCTGCCCGATCAGACATTCAGCTTTGTGTCGAACCAGAGGCTATGTATTTGGGCTGGTCACAAGTAGAAGAAAGGATCAGGCAAGGGTTAAACCTTGCCCTCAAAACGGTTCCGGTAGAAGAAAGAGGGGCTGCGGCCTGCCACTTCGTCGTTGAAAAAAACGACCTCATGACACAGCAGCTCAAGGCCAAAGCAAGACCCGAGGCATTGCTGCAACCCTTGGTGGCCTGGGTAAACCGTGCCCGCGAGAAGGGGCTGGTACCCTATCTCCTCTGTCCTGCCGTGAAACAGGCCAAGCGCCTGGAGGGGCTCCTCATCCCTTATGGCATGAATCTTTCGTTCATGGACCACTTTCCAGAGGACTTAGGTGCCGAAAAGGCCCCAACGATCTGCCTTGGCGAGCTTTCCTCAGGATTCATCTGGCCCCGGGAATCCCTCGCTATCATCACCGAACAGGAAATCTTTGGTCCCAGGCCTCGGCTCCGAAGGCCCGTCAAGAAAGAGCGCGGAATCCCGTTGATGGCCTTTGAGGACCTAAAGACAGGCGACCTTGTCGTCCATGTGGAACACGGCATTGGCCGATATGGAGGCCTGACAAGGCTTGAGGTGACGGGTCTTACCAACGACTTCCTGCTCATAGAATACTCTGATGGAGACAAACTCTATGTGCCTGTGGACCGAATGAACTGTATACAAAAATATGCCGGGGTCGACAGTATCACTCCCCGCTTGGACAAGATGGGAGGCAAATCTTGGGCGCGGGTCAAGGAGCGTGTCAAGAAATCCATCCAGAAGATGGCTGGTCAGCTCCTGAAACTCTATGCCTGGCGTAAGGTTCAGAAAGGCCACGCCTTTTCTACACATGATCAGTACCTACGGGATTTTGCAGACGCCTTTGAATACACGGAGACGCCGGACCAGCAACGGGCCGTGGAAGATGTGGTAGCGGACATGGAATCCCCTGTGCCCATGGACCGCCTGATTTGCGGCGACGTGGGCTATGGGAAGACGGAAATCGCCCTGCGGGCAGCCTTTAAGGCCGTCTGGGACAACAAGCAGGTGGCGTTTCTGGTCCCCACGACAGTTCTTGCTGAACAACATTCTCAGACCTTTAGGACTCGTTTCACCCCCTACCCCATCGAGATTGACACACTCAGCCGATTTCGCTCTCCCGGTGAACAACGAACCATTGGTCAGAAGCTTAAGGCAGGTCAAGTAGATATTGTCATAGGGACCCATCGTCTCCTGCAAAAAGACATTGCCTTTAGGGACCTTGGCCTGCTCATTATTGACGAAGAACAGCGGTTCGGCGTGGCCCACAAAGAAAAACTTAAGAGGCTGCGTCGCACAGTGGATGTCTTGGCCCTCACTGCTACGCCCATCCCGCGGACTCTTCATATGTCCCTGATGGGCATTAGGGACTTGAGCATTATTGCAACCCCACCGGAATACCGATATCCCATTAAGACCTATATCTGCCCTTTTGATGACACGGTTGTTGCAGAAGCCATTTACAGAGAATTGCAGCGAGGAGGTCAAGTGTTTTTTGTCCATAACAACATCCGCACGATATGGGCCATGGCTCGTCGTGTTCAGGGACTGCTTCCAACCCTAAAGATCGGGGTGGCCCACGGCCGTTTGGAGGATCATGAACTCGAACAGGTCATGCTGCAATTCTTGCATCAGGAGATCGACCTTCTGCTGTGCACCACCATCATAGAATCAGGCCTTGATTTTCCTTCGGCAAACACGATCCTGATCAACCGGGCCGACAAGTTTGGGCTGGCCCAAATTTACCAGCTCAGAGGTCGTGTGGGACGGGGCGATGAACAGGCCTATGCATACCTCTTCATACCCCAGGAAAGCAGCCTCACCAGGGACGCCCAGAAGCGTCTCAAGGTCCTCATGGAGCATAGCGATCTTGGATCCGGCTTTCAGATCGCCATGAGTGACTTACAGATCAGAGGCGGCGGCACCATCCTTGGCCCCACCCAGTCCGGGCAAATTGCATCTGTGGGCTATGAGATGTATCTGCAACTGATGGAACGAGCCATGAGTGAGGTCAAGGGCGAACCGGTGGAGCCAGAACTGGAACCGGAGATCCTATTGGAACGCTCAGCCTACATCCCGGAAGAGTATGTGTCTGACATTGACCAGAGGATGACCACTTACAGGCGCTTGGCGAGGGCAAGTGACACGTTGGAACTTAAAAGGCTCGGCGAGGAGCTCCGGGATCGTTTCGGTCCTCTGCCGGAAGAGGCTGGCGCCTTGCTGGAAAAGGTCTTGCTGAAGGTACAGTGCAAGAGTCTGGGTATTGAGCGTCTAGACGTTGGTCCCAAGGGGATCGTCCTGGCTTTCTCTGAAAAGACATCTTTGAAACCAGAGCAGATAGCCGACTTGGTCCAACAAGATCCCCAGCGTTTTCGGCTCAGGCCGGATCATGTTCTTGAGGTGCGGGTGTCACCTGACCAGTCCACTGACCCCCTGGAACTCACCAAAAACCTATTGCAAGAACTCGCCTGACGTGGTAGCGAATTTCAGTCTGGAAACCGTCCTTTTGACCGCCTCAGGCAGGAGCCACCCTTGCATGCGGGCTCGATAAACACTATCATAAGCAGACTCTTTGGCACGATGCAATTGCCCCATCCATTATCGGTCCTTGTGCCCATTTGGAGTATGCGCACAGGTGATAGTCTGCGCCAAGATTGGCTAATGGTCAACGTACTACAATGAGAAACTGGAAAAATGTGGCCTTTTCCTTTCTGGTTTTCGTCCTTGTTTCTGCCTGTTCGAACATCGATGAAGCTGGGCTAGAGGATCAGCCTGTGATCCGGGTTGACAATTTAGTCCTGACCCTGTCTGAATTCAACGAGTTCTTCGAGCCCTTTAGAATGAATCAAGGCCAGGGACAAGGGGGTGGCCAAGCTCTGCGCGAGGCTCGTCTCAGGTTCCTTCTTCAACTCCTTGAAGAGATGGTCATTCTTAGGCGAGCAGAGGAGTTGAATGTGCAAGTCTCTGCCCAGGAACTTGAAGAAGCCGTCACTAGCATTGAAGGCGGCTATGGCGAGGCTGACTTCAAGGACATGTTTATGAAACAGGCCATTTCTTTGGAAACTTGGAAGAAACGCCTCAAGGCACAACTTATTGCTAAAAAGGTAGTCCGTAAAGAACTGGCGGAGAATATCACCGTTACGCCCGAGGAAATAGGGGACCTCTATAACAAAAATCGGGAAAAATGGGGCACAGGTGCTGGAGAACAGATACGACCATATCATATCTTGCTCTCCACTAAGGAAGAAGCCGACGGCGTCTTGGAACGGCTGAAAAAGGGGGAGGACTTCGCCACCCTGGCCCGTCTCTCTTCTGAAGCACCAGAGGCCAAACAGGGCGGGGACATGGGGTTTGTGGCACGCGGTGAATTGCCAAAATGCCTAGAGGATCCTCTCTTTGCTTTGGAGAAGGACACGCTAAGCCAGGTGATCCACACCCCTTACGGACACCATATCTTTAAGGTAGTTGAAAGACGGGCCGCAACCGAACCTGTCACGGATCAGTGGATCGAAAAGGCGAAGAACCATATTAGAGAGGAAAAGCTCGAGGCGGCCTATGGTCCGTGGTTGGCTAAGCTGCGCCTACGTTATCAGATCACAGTAAACAAGGAAATGATTTGATGGAAAGACAAGCACGTCTAATGAGGATTTTCCTCTATGCGCTGATCCCCTTTTGGCTGGTATTAGGCCCTTCGGCAGGGCATGGAGAACTAGTGGATCGCATTGCAGCTATCGTCAACGATGATGTCATCACCCTATCTGAGTGGGATGAGACAGTGCAGCCTTACGCCGGACAAATACGCCGTTCCCTCTATGGGCCACAGGAAAAGGATGAGGTTTTCTCTAGGTTGCGCCAGGATGTCTTAAACAGGATGATAGACCAAAAACTGACAGATCAAGAAAGCCAACGGTTGGGTGTGGACGTTGATGAGAGTGAAGTGGATGAAAGAATAGAGCAGATGATGGCCGCGCAATCCGTCTCAAAGGAGGATCTAGAAAAGGCCTTACAAGACCAAGGGTACAGCCAGGAAGAATATCGACAGCGCATCAGGGAACAAATGCTTCGAATGAAGCTCATCAATTTAGAGGTCAAATCCAAGATTGCCATTACCGAAGAGGAAATAGAGGAATACTATGACCAGCACAAAGAAGATTATCAGGAACAAAGGCGCTATCACCTCCGAACAATTCTTGTCAGGGTATCGTCTTCTGACACGGCCCAGCAGAAGGGTGAAGCCCTAAAAAGGATCGAGGCCGCAGTCGAAGCCTTTGAGGCTGGCGTGGGATTTGAGGAACTGGCTGAGCGGTACTCGGACGACAGGACGGCCAAAGGAGGAGGGGATCTAGGACTCTTTGATCTTGAAGAACTCTCTCCTGAATTCCGGGAGACAGTGCGCGGGATGAAGGAGGGAGAGATCAGCCCGATTATGCAAACACCACAAGGATATCAAGTTGTTATGCTTGAACAAATCAAACGTGAGGAGGGGAAGTCTTTAGAGGAAACTAAGCTACAGATCCAAGATAAGCTCTACAACGAGTTGGTGGAAAAGGAATACAAGGCGTGGCTGGAAGAGCTCCGAGCACGGTCGTACATCCAGATCATTGATTGACCTCATCACCTCCAGATCGATCATTTCATTTTGTGTCTGTCACCGCCGGAAGATTTTGCTAACTCCGGGCGACAAATAAGTTGATGCCACACTTTCAATCTGCCCCCCTTTTTTTCCTGTTCAACCACCCCGCCCTCCCTATTTGGGGGAAACATAAGGCTAGAGACTAGTCGCTTTACGGGTATGTTGTGACTAATCATTGGCGGAAAATTCTATCCTTTCACTGGTTCGTATCCCTTCATGGAATACATATACACCTTAGCCGGCTGAGCCCATTGTAATAGCTTCTTGTCGTCCAATGATTCTTTCTTAAGACAGCTTATCAAAATGAAATTACATCAGAAATATCCAGAAATCCACTCATGTGCAAAGAAAGGCAATGGCCTTAGCTCCCATGGAAATGGATGTGACATCAAAAGAATCTCAAAAAGGTGTTGTCTCACTACCTGATCCTTCGTAGACTCCCCACTCGAATCCTGAATCATCATAGGAGGAATACCCATGCGTCTGTTTAGAAGCGCTGCGCTCACTCTTTTATTGCTCTCCATGGCCTGGAGTATGTGCCTGGCAAAGGATTCGGCCCCGCAGATTAAGCTCGATGTTAAGGAGTTTGAGCTGGAAAACGGCATGCTCTTTTTGATCGTGGAACGTCCCACCACGCCGCAGGTGGCTTGCAGAGTCGCCATTCGTACAGGGTCCGCCCTTGAGGACGTTGGCAAGACCGGCATCGCTCACTTGCTCGAGCACATGATGTTTAAGGGCACAAAGAACTTCGGCACCTTGAACCCCAAAAAGGACCAAGAACTCCAGGAGCGCATTGAGGACGCCTACCAGGGTGTTCTGGAAGAGGGACTCAAGCGCAACCCTGACCGGGCATTGATCGACGGCAAGCTTGCCGAGATGGAAAGGCTCCGACTGGAGGTACAGGACATCTACGTGCCGAATGCCTTTTCATCGCAGCTTGGGAAAAACGGTGCTGTCGGTGTCAACGCCTTTACCAGCAAAGACCAAACCCAGTACACGGCGTCAGTGCCATCTGACATGTTGGAGCAGTGGTTTTCCATCGTAAGTGAGCAGTTATTTGAGCCCAGTTGGCGAGAGTTCTACGTGGAAAAGGAAGTAGTACAACGGGAGTGGGCCTACCGATATGTGAACAACCCAGGAGGTGCTGCGCAACTCGATCTAGATGCGACAGCTTACACCGGCCACCCCTATCGCAATCCCGTCATCGGCTGGAAAGCGGACATGGAAAAATTCAACACCCGAGATGCCATGGCATTCCACGCCAAGTTTTACAACCCCACCAATGCGGTCTGTGTGCTTGTGGGCGACGTGACGGTGGATGATGCCAAAAGGTTAGCAAAAACCTATTTTGCGAGGTATCCTGCGGGCAAACGGGCACCTGAGAAAACCACGAGCGAACCCCTGCAGGAGGGTCCACGCAAGAGTGTCAGGTTTCTGAAGGGCGCCCGCACCCCTGTTGTGAGAATAGGTTTCCACACTGCTCCCATGGGCACCAAGGATTTCTACGCCCTTGACGCCATGACCATGGTTTTGAGCCACGGCCGCGGAGCTCGCATGACGCAAGCTATCATCAATAAGGGCTTGGCGCTGAGTGCGTGGGCCCATAATCCTGACAATCGTTACGGGGGCATGGTTATCCTGGGAGGCTCGCCCAATGAACCGGACGGGCTAACGGACAAAGACCTCACCGAAGGAAAGCGACGCCAGGTCTACCTGGAGGCCTGCGAGGGCTTGGAGGACATACTTCTTGAAGAGGTAAAGAGACTAAAGACCGAGTCAGTTTCCTCGCGCGAACTCCAAAGGATCAAGAAACTCAACCAGAGAGACTTCCTGGATAGAATGCGCAGCAACGAAGCACTGGCCGGCACCCTTGCAACCCTGGAAGTCCAGATCGGGTGGCGTTATTGGAAGACCTATTTGGAAGAAATCGCCCGTGTCACTCCAGAAGAAGTGCTACGGGTGGCCAAGAAGTACATCCGAAATGAGAACAAGACCAGTATCTATGTCATCCCTGGGGGAGAGCCTGAACACCCGCCAGCGCACTATGCCGAAATCCGCTCCGTGACTGGGGCTGCAGCATCAAAAGTGGCGAAACCAGAAACCCTGGTAAACCATTCCCGCTATCCCACGCCTGAATGCTGGAAACACCCCCTCTCTTTTGAACGGAAGCCGAAAAAAATAGAATACCCAAAGGCAAGAACGGCCAACGTGCAGGGGGCCATGGTATTCTATCTCCCAGACCATGAACTGCCTCTCATCGACCTCACCCTCCTTATCAAGGCCGGTGCTGTTGATGTCTCCCATGACAAGACAGGTTTGACCCAAGTACTTGACAAATGCCTCATTCGTGGAGGCGGGGAAAACTATTCTCCTGCAGAGTTGGCCCTTGCGCTGGACGAAAATGCTATCCATTTAGCCCTTTCCATCGGCCAGGAAGAAACGGTGATACGCCTTTCTGTCATGAAAGACGACTGGACCGAGGGCCTTTCTCTCCTGGAAGAGGTTCTC
Source organism: Thermodesulfobacteriota bacterium (assembly GCA_034189385.1). GTDB lineage: Bacteria > Desulfobacterota > Desulfobacteria > Desulfobacterales. Next base: position 116,433 of record JAXHVD010000009.1, on the reverse strand, counting down.
TTTAGGCCTTGGTTTGACCCTGAAGTGCTCCAGGTAGCGAAAACAGAGCGGGTAACGGGCCTCAAGCGTCAAGGCGGTGACGCCAAGGCTGTCAGCACCAGGGAGGCCATGATTTGGCATTTCAAGGGACATCCCTACGGCAGAGACCCACTGCAGGGCCTTGAAACGATCCCAAGCATTACCAGGGACGACGTCAAGGCGTTTGTAAGGGAGTATTTCTCGCCCTCGAACATGGTGGCGGCCGTTTCGGGCGATATTGAAATGGACGAAGCGCTCAAGGGCTTAAAAAGACTGTTCAACGAATATTCCAGAGGCAGTGGGCCAGAACGAATGTTGGATGAACCGGGTGAGACACCTCCCGTGCTGGCCCTTATCCACAAGCCGGGCCAGGTTCAATCCCAGGTCGCATTGTGCCTGCCCAGCGTGAACCGCACAGACCCAGACTTCTGGAAGATGAGCCTCTTAATGGATATTCTTGGAGGCAGGGATTCCCTCATGTCCACCCGCTTGCGGGACGATTTGGGACTCGTGTATGCAGCCTGGTTTTACCAGACCTTTAAGTGGAAAGCCGGGATGCTCATAGGATATATCGGCAGTAAAGGTGACAATACGGCCAAGGCCATTGAAGAAACTGTCAACATCATGACAACACTTCAGGCAGATGTGCCAGAAGAGGAACTTGAACAAAAGCGGCTGGATGCCCTGAACGGTTTCGTCTTCAATGTGGACACGCCGTCAGCCCTGGTAGAGGCTTATGGTCGTTATCATATGCGCGGCGAGCCCCTGGACACCCTAGGAATAATCCAGGACGCCTTTATGGAAGCAGATAGAGAAGAACTCAAGCTCCTGGGCCGCAAGCTCCTGGACAAAAAGGTGCTTCAGGTCTTTGTCGTTGGTGACAAGACGACTAGCGTGAAAAGAAAAGGGGAGTCTCCCACTACACTGGAAAAGGACCTAAAAAACTTGGCTCAAAATCTTGGTCTCCCCTTTAGGGAGATGGCATTGCGCTGATGCGCCAACGGCGTCTAACCAAAGGGCTACCACCCTTAGATGAAATCCTCCGACTTGAAAAGAGATCTTTGTACTCCTCGCGCATTCATGGGTTAGCAAGAAATCCTCACTCCGGTGCAAACCAGCGTTCAAGAAGATTTCTACTTTAGGTATTACCGCACGTTAGTGCCTGCCCTTGGTCTCGATCCATATCTCCACAAAATGACGTGAAATAACCATGTCAGACTCCAGCCCAGACCGTCAATATTCTATATATAGTACTTTGTTGATAATAAACTACAACATATAGTTGACATCTTTCCTGCTTTGTGCTAAGCGTCATGGCAGAATTAGACGGCGTGTTTGATCGTTATTCACTGTGGACTCCTGACGAATGAATGCTAGGAGGCATCAAAATGCGCGAAGCTCTAAGCTACGAAACTTCGGGGCACAAAGGTTGTCAACCCAAATATAGACCTAAGGTCAACGGCAGGCGTTGTCAGTACAAACTCTCTGAGGGCAAAGTGTGCGGAGCGGCCGTCAAGCCGGGCAATTATTTCTACTGCGAAAAGCACTGGAAATCTGTTTCAACCCGCTACGACACATCCTTTATGTAGGATAATATTGGCCCTTCCAATACCAAGGCATCTCTTTCTAGCCCTTCGGTAGGGGGTAGCACGCGGAGGACCAAGGTCCGGCAGGGCAGGTATGTAAGGTCTGTGTCGACATGGCAGCACCTGGAGAGGTGAATAGTGCTGTTACCATGCCAGACTTTGGCTAGATAAAATCATGAACGGTGAAGATAGCGTGTACCTTCACCCCTTTTATCTCGATGTTTTCTCTCCCATTCTCTTCACACCGGTCCACCAGTATGATTACGGCCATGACGTTCAAATCGTGCTTCCTGGCAACGTCTATGGCCTTGATAGTTGAACCGCCTGTAGTCACCACGTCATCAATGATGATGACGTCATCGTGAGGGCTGAGATCTCCTTCTATCTGAAGCTTCAACCCATGTTTTTTCGGTTCCTTTCTTATGGAAAAGGCCTGTATGTCCCTATCTCTCAAGTGGGAAACCAGAGCCGTGGCATTGGCTATAGGGTCCGCCCCCATGGTAAGGCCACCGATAGCCTTCGGCCGCAAGCCCAGCTCTTCAATTTTGTCTAACAGAACGTGACCAATATGATACATCCCATCCGAGGCCATGGTCACGCTCTTGAGATTGAAATAGAAACTGCTCATCTTTCCCGACGTCAAGGGAAAGGATGGGGTGTCTGACTTCTTGAACGACCTCACCTTTATCATCTCTTTCAGTACATCCTTGTGCTCCATCCTTGTCCCCTTGTTAGCTTTCTCACTCATTGCAACAGCTTAAGAGCGGAGGCACATGTTCCCATCTGTCAAAAAAGGGAAAACCAGGCAGGTTCAGTGAAAAGCGTTGATGGTGCCCCCGGCAGGAATCGAACCTGCGGCGCAAGGATTAGGAATCCTTTGCTCTATCCCCTGAGCTACGGGGGCTCGTATGATCATATCCGGTGGTGCTTGTGCTCCTCAGATCATGTCAAAGTTAGCACTGATCGTCCCCTGCTGACAAGCCTTTTTCCCCATCCAGGGTGAGCGTCCCAAGGTAGGACTCAGGCTTTTGCAATGAGAAGGTGATCACATCACCAGAGGCTACCATCTTGTTGAAATACAAGTCCTTTTCTTGATTGGTTGCTGGTCCCGCAACACTTTACCGTTGCATTATTCTGTAACCTGTGGTTATATTTATGAAGATCTGGAGGCCACTATTTGCTGTGAAAGATCCCACCCGACAAGCTGAAGCGTCCCCTGTCAAGGCTCGGCTGACAGATTTGCTTAGAGAAATATCTGCGTACATTGACGATGCGTCTGAAGAGGAACGACAAAGGATCTTGATTTCCATTGAGGAGATGTGGGAAAGAGACCGAAGACGGCATCCCAGGAGACCCTGTTCCATCCCTGTCACCTGTACTACAGAAGATCGCGTCATTCAGGACTTCGTGAAAAACATCAGTGCTGGCGGGGCCTTTATCGAAACCGCTGTAGCCTTTTCACCTGGAGAGCGCATTACCCTCATGTTCTCGTCTGCCGAGCAGGAGGAACCTATCAAGATCTCTGGTGGAATCGTCTGGAGAGCCCCAGAGGGAATTGGCGTAAAGTTCACCACGGCAAGCAAAGAACTGGAAGCCGTGATACTGTCCCTTTAGCCTATTGCCCTTCCATTGCCACACATGCTGCATCCCCGGAATCCATTACAGGCTTTTTCTGCCTCCGTTGCGTTTTCTTTCCGTTACATGTGACGTTTCCCTACTTCATGGAAAAAGTTACGACACCTCTCGGCAAAACCATACCCGAAAGCGTTGCCAGTCCAGACCTCAAGCATTGTGAAGATGAAGCTCAGGGTTTCCTGCAAGGCGATAAAAGTCACACCTCATGCCCATGGAGGGAGCATTAGTTCATGTTGCAGGACACCTGCCAAGAGCAGGGGCCAGCCGCCGGACTCTTGCCGAGGAAACAGTTGTTGAGCTGCTGCATACAAGAGGAGGAGCAGTTTGAGCACGAGGAAAAAGGCGTGATGCGCATCACTTCCAGATCTCCGAAATCCTCCCATGGGCCCTGTTGTTCATTTTCTTTTGCCTGATGGTTTTCTATTCTCGTTTTATTTCTATGTTGCATTCTTCTGTAACATGTGGTTTTATTTATAAAGATTTGGAGATGTGTTCCTCCTATGAAAAAGCCTGATTCACAACCTGAAAAGGCCAGGGTGACGGCCCAGTTGAAAGAGGTTGCCAGGAATCTTGCTAGATTCGCAGAGAGGGCATCTTTTGAGCAGCAAAAGACCCTTTTGGGATTATTGGAGGAATGGCAGCTTTTTGGATTGCTGGAGCATTGGGAACGGAGAAAGAGCCCAAGAAAGCCTTGTGACCTGGCCGTGCGCTACGTCGTCGAAGACAAGGTCTTCAAGGATGTCGTGACCGATATTAGTTGTGACGGCGCCTTTCTGGAAACCTGTGCATACCTGGCCGTTGGACAACACCTTACGCTCATCTTTTCACCTGATGATCAAGAAGAACCAATCACTGTCACCGGCATGGTCGTTCGAACCACCACAGGGGGGGTGGGACTCCAGTTTAAAACAGTCGGTGAAGACGTTGAAACCATGATAGAGCGCCTTTAGTCTACCACTGAGACACATATCTCCTTGTGCCACAAGCACTTTTTACACCCACGACAGAAGGTTTTCTCTTGCGGTGTATTGCACAAAAGACCGAAAATAGGAAAAAGAGTGCGCCCTAGTCCATGAAAAGAGATTGTACAAAGGTCTCGTAGCGCCGGCACCATGCTTTCCGAAACCATGGAAAGCATGATCGGAAACCTGCCAAGTTCTTGACCCGGCCCTATTTCGTGCTTATAGTTTCTCAGCGGAAGAATTCTGGGGCCGGTGGCGACATTTAGTCTCACCGCACCTATAATTAGACATAGGATGAGACACCGACCCCGGCTCCGGAGCTTACCGCGTCTTTTTTGTTTTTCTCTGCCCCTTAAGAAGTATGAATCCACCCCCCTGTAGGACTCCTCTCTTTCCACCGGCCCAAGGCCTTGACTCTTTTCTGCCGGTGGGATTGTGAAAAACGGAGTCTGGCCATTCAAGCGCACAAAAGGGAGCCCCGATTGGGGCTCCCTTTCTCATACGTGAGCAGACTTTAGGGCTACTGAAGCTGGTACCAGGGTTCGGGCATTTGCCATTGAGGGATCGTTGAATGATAATGCATGGCTTTGGCGAACTTGTCGATGGTACCGGAAGCCGTTGATTTCTCGCTGTAGTCGGTTTGGCTCTGAAGGTTGGGTGGTCCGGGAACCCAAAACAAATCCTCCGGCCGTCCATGATTGTCAAACAGGGGATCATACATGGTATCGCCTTCCATCAACGCCACTTTCATCAGCCCTTGCGACATGCCAACGCCCACGGCCGAAATACTGTGATTTAAAGCTGGTGCCCTAGTTGCTGCCGTCGTTGTTTCCGTGTCAGATACCATGACGCTCATGGTGCTGGTGTCGCTCCCCATGGCAATAAACTCATTTGTTGCCGGTATGAAATCCTCTGCTGCCCAGGGACAAAGAGAAGGCATGTCACCCAATCCTGCAGTATCCCCCTTGGCTACGATGCTCAAGCCCACCCTTTCGCTATTCGTTGCATTGGCTATGAGGCTTGCCTCTGAAGCCACATACCCGTAATTCTTGTCAACACTGAGATTATTGCCGGCAGTATCGGCCCCTTCAGAGGCAGCAGCAAAGTCTTTCTTGAACTGGAAGAAGGACGTATCAGTGGACTGCATCGCCTCAGAATAACGGATCTGGGCGGCCCGCCCACAGATTTCCAGGTATGGATCTGTGCCGGGATAGGCTAGCGTGCTGGGTGTGTAGAATAGAACAGTGGGATCCATATCGCGCACCCACGTCCAGGTAAACCCCTCTGTCTCCGTGAAGTCCCCTGCCGACATCTCACAGTCCACGGCGGTCGCAATATTAAAGCCCTCTGTGGGTGGCGGAACAGGCGGACTCGCTAGGCAATTCCCAGAGAAAAGCATCAACGCCAAAGCGATGATAAACGCGCATCCTTTTCTTGCACACATAGGCCATATCCTCCTCTTTGGGCAGGGTTCATAAAGGCGCTGAAAGGACGAAAGCGGACTAAATGACCAATCGGCCCTTTGGATAGCTTTGCTTTTTCCGGTACCATGCCTTTGTCGGTTTATCAACCGATATTTTGGATATTTCAAAAGGTTGCACCGTTGTCTAAAGAAACCGCCCAAATGGCTTTGGTGCTCCAGTGGAAAGGGGTGGTCGGAAATATCGGTTTCCTCTCAAGGGGCTTCTCTTTTTTTCTTCATGTTCCGTGCAAGATTAAGAGGCAGGCCATTTGAAGGACCCTGGTGGAAATAGGCCCCACCGTTGACGGGACGCCCTTCCTTTCTGGTGTCCATGTTTTTTCTTGACCTCATAGCTTTTTCTGGCGTATTTTAAATACGTTTTGTCACGGCCTTGGCGTCTGTCCCCCCAAGGGACGACCTTATAGGCTGAAATCATACCATGGAGATCTTGTTGGACGACCCCTCGTCAGGTGTAGTTCTACTTCTAGGACTACTAGCCCTTCTACTTCTCCTTTCGGCTTGCTTCTCCGCAACGGAAACAGCTCTTTTTTGCCTCGATCGCATTGAACGCCGGCGTATCCGGGAAAGCAAATCAAAGCGATCCACGCTCATTGACAGCATGTTGAAACGACCACGGCAGTTGCTTTCAACGATCCTCTTTGGAAACACCCTTATCAATGTGGCCACCTCAGCCACTGCCGCCCTTCTTTTTGCAAGGCTCTTACCCTCACACAAGCTCTCTGCAGCCATTGTGGTAGATTCTCTCCTCGTCCTTCTCATCGGAGAAATCATCCCAAAAACCATTGCAGTCAGTCAGGCAAGGCGCCTTTCTCTTGCTGCTGTCGTACCGCTGCATGTTTTTTCCAAGATATCCCGACCTGTAGTGGCAATCTTTGACCGCTTGGCTCACGCCATTTTGCGATTCCTGAACGTACCTGAAGAAGCACGAGACGCTCTTGGTCCATCAGAACTGGAATTCCTCTTTGACGAAGCTGGGCGCAAAGAGACCATCACGTCCCATGAGCAGCGCATGGCACGCAATATCATGCGGTTTTCTGAGACCACGGCAGAGGAAATTATGACCCCGCGGGTGGACATCGTGGCCGCCCCCTTGGACATTGCCAGGGACCAGCTCGAGGAGTTGATGATTGCAGCCCACCATTCCCGTATACCGATTTCGGAAACCAGCCTGGACCATATCGTGGGTTTTGTCGGTACCAAGGAGTTCTTTCTGAATCCAGACCGCGACATCCGCGAGCTCCTAAAACCTGTGGCCATCTTCCCGGAAGGGGCCAGCACCCACCGCATCTTCAGGCACATGCAAAAAAATCTTATCAACATGTCTGTCATCGTCAACGAATATGGTGTGACCTCCGGCATTGTGACGATGGAGGACCTGGTTGAAGAAATAGTAGGCGAGATCTATGACGAATACGAAAAAGCTGAAGAGCTCATTCGCCCTGTTGGGCCTGACGAGTGGTTCGTGCTGTGCCGGGCACCCATAGAACAGGTAAATGAAATCTGCGGGTTAGACCTTCCAGCTGGCGAGTCCGTGACGCTCAATGGATATCTGTGTGATGAATTCGGAGAGATCCCCACCCCAGGGCGGACCATTGAGAGAAATGGTGCGCGTTTCACCGTGGCTGAAGCCAGGCGACATAGAATCGTGAGTTGTCGCATCAAACGCGAGACAAAAGAGGTGTCCGAAGGTGATGCTTGAGTTTCTGCTCCTACTGATTTGCATTTTGGGTTCCAGCTTTGCCTCCGGTTCCGAAACAGCTCTGGTTTCGGCAAGCCGCATACGCCTTCGGCACCTGGCCACCCAAGGGTTGAGTAGGGCCAATATGGCCCTCGGCCTCCTAGACCAAAAGGAACGTAGCCTCGTGGTGACCCTCATCGCGACCAACGTCTTCAACATAGCAGCAGGCGTCATCGCTACGGTCACACTGCAACGCTGGATAGGTTCTCTCGCACCTATCGTGGCAACGGCAGCCATGACGTCCATTCTCCTGGTTGTTAGCGAGATCGTTCCAAAGGTTTATTTCAGATACCATGCTGAGCAGACGTTTGTCAGAGCCGCCATCATCTGGAAACTCATGTCCTGGATCATGGCCCCTGTCACTCTTCCCATTAGCCTGGTCACCAATCTGCTTTTTCGTCTTTTCCGAAGCAGGCCCAGAAGCCTTTATACAACCCGTGAGGAAATAAAGATGGTGCTTGAGGAGTCAGTCGAGAGTGGGGGCCTGCGGCAGCACCAGCAGGAGATGCTGGAATCGGCTCTAGACTATGCCACCACCATTGTTCGCGAAGTCATGGTTCCCATCTCAGACGTGGCCCTGATCCCTGAGACAGGCCGGACCGACGAGCTGCTTGCCCTGGTGCGGGAACAGGGCCACACCCGAATTCCCGTCTATCGCGACCGAGTGGACCAGATCGTGGCCTTTGTAAACGTCTTTGACATCTTTTATGACAAAGACCGAAAGACTTTCATCCGCCCCTACGTGCGACAGGCGCGCCTCGTGCCTGACACAAAACGGATCGACGAGCTGTTTGTGGAAATGCAACGGGAGCGTGAAAGCCTGGCTATTGTAGTGAACGAGTTTGGCGCCTGTTTTGGGATTGTGACCCTGGAAGATATGATTGAGGAAATCTTCGGAGAACTCACGGACGAACACGAAGATCACGTTCCTGAGGTACAGCAGAAAGAGCCCGGCCACTTCCGCGTCAGTGGGAGCACCGACATCGACGATCTCAAGGATGAGACCGGCATTGCCATCAAGAAAGCGGGGTTCGAGACAGTGGCCGGATATGTCCTCCATCACATGGGACGAATTCCTCGAAAAGGGGAGACCTTTACTGATGGAGATCTTCGAGTTCGTGTTCTTGAAGCAGACCGGTATAGCGTAAAAACCATTGAAATTATAAAGAAAAATGATGAAGGCCTGTCGGAATAGTGGGTGATTCGGCCTTCCTCTACAGCTGCTGGTTGGACGATAGGGCTATCTCCAACACTTGATCCATCGTTTCCACAAAGTGGAACTTCATGGCCTTCAGCACCTTTTTGGGCACGTCGTCCAGGTCCTTTTCATTCCATTTCGGCAAGATAATTTTTCTGATCCCTGCCCGGTGTGCAGCAAGGACCTTCTCCTTTATCCCGCCTACGGGTAAGACCTGGCCCCTCAGGGTGATTTCACCGGTCATGGCCAGGTCGTTCAATACAGGCTTATTCGTGAGCAGTGAAGCCAAGGCGCACAGCATGGTAACGCCCGCGGACGGGCCATCTTTGGGAATCGCTCCGGCTGGGACGTGAATATGGATCTCGTGGTTTTCGTAGAAATCGTCGGAAATGCCCAGTTCTTGAGCATGGGAACGGATGAAGCTGAGAGCCGCCCGAGCAGATTCTTTCATCACGTCCCCGAGCTGGCCAGTGAGGGTCAGGGCGTGCGTTCCCTTCATCTTTGTGGCCTCGACGAACATGAGGTCTCCGCCTGCCTGGGTCCACGCCAGCCCAGGGGCGACGCCAGGGGTTGATATCCGCTCTTTTGCCTCGGACCGAAATCGGACAGCCCCCAGGAACTTGTGTAGATCCCTGGGCTTTACATGCCTTGACCCTTTGCATCCTTCTGCCACCACACAAGCCACGCCTCGACACACAGCGGCAATCTCGCGTTCCAGATTCCTTAACCCGGCCTCTCGGGTATATCCGGATATGATACCCCTGATGGCACCGGCAGTCATGGCCAGCTGGTCCGCTGTCAGTCCGTGAGCCTCTAACTGACGGGGAATGAGATAGCGCTGCGCGATTTTGACCTTCTCGTCTTCTGTGTAGCCGGAAAGACTCAATACCTCCATGCGGTCTCTTAAGGCCGGGGGGATGGTATCCAGGATGTTGGCAGTGGTAATGAACATAACCTTGGAAAGATCAAAGGCCACATCCAGGTAGTGGTCAGAAAAACTGAAGTTTTGCTCGGGATCGAGGACTTCGAGGAGGGCCGAAGACGGGTCTCCTCGAAAATCGGTTCCCACCTTGTCGATCTCGTCGAGCATGAAAACAGGATTGTTGGTCTCAGCCCGCCTGATCCCCTGGATAATTCTGCCCGGCAGGGCCCCCACATAGGTCCTTCTGTGGCCCCGTATCTCGGCTTCATCTCGCACGCCACCTAGAGAGAGACGAACAAACTTCCTGCCCAAGGCCCGGGCAATGGAACGTCCCAAAGAGGTCTTCCCCGTACCCGGCGGCCCCACGAAACAGAGGATGGGCCCCTTGGAATCTGGTTTGAGCTTCCGAACAGCCAGATACTCAATGATCCGTTTCTTGACTTTCTCCAAATTATAATGGTCTTCGTCCAACACCGCCTGGGCGTCTTTGATATCCAGCTTGTCCTCTGTGCTCTCGTTCCATGGCAGAGCTGTCATCCAGTCCAAATAGGTTGACGCCACGGTGAACTCCGCTGAAGAGGGATGCATGCGGGCCAAGCGTTCTAACTCCCGCTCAGCCTCCTTCTTGGCCTCATCGGGAAGACCTTTCTCTTCGATACGGGCTCGATAGTCCTCTACCTCTACCGCCTTTTCGTCTTTTTCGCCCAATTCTTCTTTGATGGCCTTGAGCTGTTGGCGTAGGTAAAACTCCCGCTGACTCTTGTCCATGTCCTGTTTCACCTGAGACTGGATCTTCTGTCCCAATTCCAGGACCTGAAGCTCTCGGTTGACTAAACGCGAAACCTCCCTCAGGCGTTCGTGAATATCCTGCATTTCAAGGATACTCTGCTTTTCGTCTTTGTTAATGTTCAGACTTGAGGCAACGAGGTCAGCCAGCATGCCGCCGTCATCTAGGGATTTTGCCAGGGCTGCCAGCTCTTTTGGAAGGTAGGGGGAGAGCTTCACCACCTTCTGGAAAAGGCCCACGAGATTGTGAATCATGGCATCGACTTCGATGCTCTTGACCGTCTGCTCGGCAATTGGCTCCACGCGGGCATAGGCGTAGGGTTTGTCCGAGAAATACTCCTTGATCTGAAACCGTCCGATCCCTTGAACGAGGAGTTGAGAGCCTCCTTCATCGGCCTTCGCCATCTTCAGAATAAGGCCTGCAGTGCCTACCGTGTAAAGATCCTCTGATTCGTGAGTCCCTTCAAGATCCTTTTTCTTGGAAACGACAAGGCCTATGAGGCGGTCTTTTGCCATGGCCTCATCTACAAGTTTTTGCCACTCCTCTCCTTGCACCATGAGAGGGAGCACCATCTTTGGAAAAAGAACCATATCCATGACCGGCAAGATCGGTAAGACGTCCGGGATCTTGGCGGGTTGTTCTGCCTGTGGAGAGGCGGTACTATTTGGATCTGCTGTCATTATCACATCTCCTGGTTCTGGATCTGTTCATCTCGCCAACAATATGCAAGGAACCCTCTCTTCATAGGGGCCTTTCTCCCTTCTCAAGGAGGTCCAGGTGCTTATTGTGGCCACGTCAACGCCCGAAACCACGAGTCCCTTGAATGCACCCTATAGACCATTGATAGGAACCCGACGAGGTTGCTTGGGCGGCTCCTTTGATAGGCTAATCTTCAGAAGACCATTGGCATAAGAGGCTTGTACCTTCTCTGGATCTATCGGCGTTGGCAGAAAGAGAACCCTCTCGAAAGCACCATAGGCAATCTCAGCCAGATGATATCTTTTCCCTGGCACGCGAGGCGCCTCACGCCTTATCCCAGTTACCTTCACGGCCTTCTTTTCAACTTCAACTTCCAGGTCTTCCTTGTCCACACCAGAAATCTCTCCGACGATAACGATCTCTTCAGGCGTTTCATATACATCCATCTGTGGGCGCCATGTTTGCTCTTGTAGCATCAGCATGGGGTTCACCTGCCGAAACATCTCGTCTATGGTGGATTGAAGTCTGGTGTGCATGTGTTCCAAATTCTTCCCAAATCGAATCTTGATGTACTCCATGAATCACTCCCTGCCGCAAAGGGCAAACATCACGAGATCTTTGTCAGTAGTGGGCGGAAAACCCATGGTTCCTTTCTCCTGCCCTTTCGCCTGTCTATGAAATGGCAAGCTCAGTCGTATAATAAGTCCTTATTTTCAGATTGTAAAGCGACCATGGTTGGGAGAGGGGAAACCAAGGCGCGCAGGCGGTTGAGGTTCAGTTGGTCATGGTCCACACCATGATTTTTTGGAGTCTCAAGGATCTTGGCCATGGACCGTAGGCGGGAATCATTCATGATAAAGCCAAAGGCCTCCATTCCAATCATACCCTGGCCGATATGCTCGTGTCGGTCCACCCGACTTCCCAACCCCTTTTTGGCATCGTTTACGTGAATGACATGGAGGCGTTCAAGATCCACAAGCCCGTCAAAGGCCGATATGGTTCTATTATAGGCCTTTTTAGTTCGCAAATCATAGCCTGCTGCAAAGACATGGCAGGTGTCAAAACAAAAGCCAAGCCTGTCTTGGGCCTCCACCCTATCTGCAATGTAGGCCAACTGTTCGAATCTGTAGCCCAGGTTCGACCCTTGGCCGGCCGTTGTCTCGAGAAGGAGTTGGCAGGTCTCGTCACGGGTTTGCGCAAAGACTGTATTGATGCTTTCTGCCACACGGCGCAGGCCATAATCTTCCCCCCTTCCCATGTGGGCGCCCGGATGAAGGATCACGTAAGGGATGCCGAGTTGAGCTGACCGTATGAGTTCATTTGCAAGGGCGTTTATGGACCTTTCGTGTGTGCGGCGGTCAGGTGAGGCTAGGTTGATGAGATATGCGGCATGGGAGCATACCACCTGTATGTTGCCTTGCCGTCTTGCGCGGTCGAACTGTTCGATCTCTTGGGTAGAAAGCTGTCGTTCCTTCCAAGTGCTGGCGTTTTTTGTAAAGACCTGCAGCACAGGACATCCATATCGGGATGCAGTTTCCACTGCCTTGTGGAGGCCCCCTGCAATGGAAAAATGGGCACCGAGGAGAACCTTTTCCGCCCTTCTGTTGCTTCTATGCATCTTCAAAGCCCCTGTATCTTGCCTTTTCGGACAAATCGAGTATGCTCTCTCGCCATGGAGGAGGGACCGTTATACAACGGACGTTCAATGCCCGTGAAGATCCCTATCGGGGGGGTCTTGGACCTGCACACGTTTCGTCCTAAAGACATTCCAAGTCTGATAGAAGAGTACTTGACCGAGTGTCTGGAGGCAAGGATCTATTCTGTTCGCATCATCCACGGCAAGGGAAAAGGAGTTCAAAGGAATCGGGTCCACCATTTGCTCAAGAAGCTCCCCATGGTGGCGTCCTTTTCAGAAGCACCTGGGTCTGCGGGAGGTTGGGGGGCGACCATTGTAGAACTAAAAAGGGAAAGGGGGTTTTCATCGCCAAGATGGGCCGACTTCTGCGAATGCATGATTGAGGGTGCAAGGGAGTTGGGAATCCATTTGGATTCGGGTCAAACGAACCAATTCGCGCTCCATGCCAGAGAGCTTCTGGATTGGAATCGGGTGGCCAGCCTCACGGCCATCACCGACGCAAGAGAACTGGCGGAAAAGCTCTTTCTGGACGCCCTGCCCCTGGTCTCCTTGGTGCCCGCAGCCGCCAGGGTGCTGGACATTGGATCAGGAGGGGGCTTTCCAGGACTCCCTTTAAAGGTCCTGCGGCCAGATTTAGTGCTATGCCTCATAGAGGCATCCAGGAAAAAGGCCAACTTCCTGAAACATGTGATAAGGACGTTAGGCCTCGAGGATATTGAGGCCCGTCACATCCGGACTGAGGCCCTGGCAAAGGAGGTTCAGACAACAGGCGACCCATATGATCTGATCGTGTCAAAAGCGGCGTTCAAACTCGACGGTCTGATTGATCATGCACTTCCGCTGTTGCGCACCCCGGGGAGGATCATTGCCATGAAGGGAAAAGACGTGGAAGAGGAACTGGAAAGGGTCCAGGAAAAGATCAGGGCGGCGGGCCTAACGGCGCAGGTGAAGGGATACTGTTTGCCCCGGTCGGGCATTGAGAGGAATCTGGTCCTCCTCTCTAAGACGTAAGGCCACGACAGATTGGAAGATTGAACCCTTCCCTTGGCAAGCTACGGGGAATGGGCTCGCTTATTCGGTTCAAACGAGACACACGGGCCCTCTTTCTGGTTACGGGATCCCCTTTCAATGTTTCACGTGAAACATTAACTCTTCATTCTGCCATTCTCCCCCATCCCCTTCCCTACGCCTTCCACCACAAATAGGCACTACCCTCCCCCCGCCCTTGCCTAGCCTTGAGCCAAAAAACACCGTCACTAGTCCTACACCAGCCCAAACCTTTTTCCGGGGACATTCACCATTTTCGGAATCAGCCCCAAGTCTCGAAAAGCGCCAAGAAATCATGACCTCCTTCATCCCCCCCGCCTCACCGAAACGGATGCCCCTATTCCATCTCACCTCCTGCAAAGTCCCATACCTCCAGGTTCCCCCCAGGAGTCCAGAAATCCCATATCTCTAGCGTGTCCGGTGCATCCGCTATCCCTCGCGGCCCGGAACTCCCTCCAGACGCTGTTCTCCCTTCAGGAAGCGGAAGTGATCCCGTCCCACCGCCCCCTCCGACAATCCCTTCACCTTCCCAAAAATCCCATATCTCCAACGTATCCGGTGGATCCGTTATCCCTCGGGGCCCAGAACTCCCCCCAGACGCTGTTCTCCCTTCAGGAAGCGGAAGTGATCCCGTCCCACTGCCCCCTCCGACAACCCCTTCACCTTCCCAAAAATCCCATATCTCCAACGTGTCCGGTGGATCCGTTATCCCTCGGGGCCCAGAATTCCCCCCAGACGCTCTTCTCCCTTCAGGAAGCGGAAGTGATCCCGTCGCACCGCCCCCTCCGACGATCCCTTCACCTTCCCAAAAATCCCATATCTCCAACGTCTCCGGTGGGTCTGGAAGCCTGCGCACATCTGAACTCACCGTGGAACCCACGAAATCCCAGACACTACCAGCCCCATAAGCCACAGGTACTCCAAAGAACATTATCAAGATTGTCAATCCGACAATTCTCCTCATAATAACTACCCCCTATATCGTTTTCTTTCGTTGTCACGCAAAAGTCCGTTCTAGCCAGGCCCTAATTATGCTGACACTAGAACCTTCTCCTAACAACGCATTGAGTAAACCTTCCCGGTAACGACAATGTCAAGGCCCTTTTTCCCTCAAATCCGCAAGGGCCCTGACCCTTAACACAAAAAGGCCCACGAATCATTGCATTATTTTCTCACTCAATAAAGATCGCTTCGGTAAAGTGAGAAAATCCACTTTTCCCTCATTCCCGCCAACCTTCTCCCCGACCTGATTCGGGGGGCGGAGGGCATAACATTCTTCACTTTCAGCTACTTAGCGCCTATCCGGTCCCGACTCCTGTCCGGGGTACACGGGCATAAAGATCTTTCGGCATTTTGGCTTTTGTTCTTTTATTTCAAGGTGTTGCAGGAAAATAAAGCCGCACCAACACAGAGGCGCAGGCAGATCACAAGGTTTTCTTGAATTCCAACTACCTTTTGTCGTCTATGACGGCTCCAAGACAGCGTCTGGGTGGTCCTGCCCAGTTTTGTAACCTCACCGTCGATCTCTTTCAAGATGTCATTCAGACTATCACACATCTCCTTTGGCCATGTGGCTAGAAGCCCGATTTCCTCATCGCCCTCTCTTGGAATCCTTTCTTCCATATTGCCGTTGCGCACACCATCTACCAAATACAAACATCTAGTGATCGGGACTACGACCCCCTTTTCCCTTTCTGCAAAAGATCCAACTCGCCGTCGGGGCTCCCATCATCAACCCCATCAGTAGAAGCCTTGCCGCCGTTCTCCTCTGCGCGCTATTCCTCTGCAGCACCTCTATCTCGCTGGGCCATGGGCTGTCTATTGGCGCCCCAGTAAACGCCGCGTTTTTCCATATCTCCGTTACTGCCTCTAAATCCATCCTTGCCTTCTGCATCAGTACAATGGCACAGAAAGGGACCACAATGGCGCCAAGAGAAACACCAAAGGTCCCCTAGGCTACCTTCTTTTGCAGAAGCTCAATGTCTTAAACGATATCTCTTTTGGAGCCTATGCAACACAGCACGAAAACATACCGTAGGGAAATGATCTCCCACACAGTCGGCAAAACCATCACCATGAAACGGCTCGGCTGAAACGCTCAACAACTGGCCAATGATAGGATAGAACAAGAACCCAATAAGCAAAACTATAGTGTCATCCCATCCGATTCATGGTAACATGAGGCCCACAGATCGCAGCACGGAATCTATCTCCCTTCTTCTTCGACCGCACATGATCGACACGCTGGCCATTGGAATCGTTCTTGGACTATCAGCAGGCCTGGCACCTGGCCCCCTGCTTACGCTGGTCATATCACAGACCCTCAAGCATCATCTCACGGAGGGGCTCAAAATCGCACTTGCCCCACTCATAACGGACTTACCCGTCATTCTCATTACCCTTTTCGTGTTCACACGATTAACCAGTTTCGAGCTGATCCTAGGCACTATTTCTTTCTGTGGCAGCTTCTTCATACTGTACTTGTCCTATGAGAGCTTGAAGACCAAGGCTATCGAGATAGCAGTCCAAGACGAAGACCCCAAGTCCTTGAGAAAAGGAGCGCTCATCAACGCACTAAATCCCCACCCGTATCTGTTCTGGTGTAGCGTCGGCGCACCCACTGTGGTAAAGGCACAACAAAAGGCTACCTATGGCGCCATGGTCTTCATCGTCGCCTTCTACTTCTGCCTAGTGGGAGCCAAGGTGATGATCGCTCTTGTAGCAAGCAGATCAAAAACCTTCTTGGCCGGCAAGGCGTATCTTTTCACCATGCGAATCCTTGCGGTGCTGTTGTTCGCCTTTGCCATATTACTCTTTAAAGACGGCCTCAGACTAACTGGGATGCTTCAATGAGCACGATGCAACCGTTTACTCCAAGGGCATGCATCAAGACACAGACATTACTCGCTCTTTCACTGAAACATTTTGCAATGGACATTGTCCATGAATAGAATCTGGAGCAGTTTTCTACTGTCCGTCGTCCTCGTATTTGCCCTTGTTGATACCGTAAACGCCATCGATATGCGGGAAGAGTTGCGCAAAGGGCTCAATGCCCTCAATGCCAAGAAAGGAGATCCTGAACTCTCCATTCTAACAGATGCGACCTACGTCAGACTAAAGGGTAAGACCACTGAGTCCTATGTGGATTTGATTCAAGAAGAGACAGGCTGCACCGTGGGCCGGGCCAATCTTTTGTTCTTTCACAGGCCCATGGACTATCCCCTCAAGGTGGCCATCTTCCGTCGGGCAGCGGAAGAGTGTGTCATCATCAGCTATGATGGAAAAGAAAAGCAATGCAAGAAATACAATCTTGGCCTTAAGGCCGTTGCCAAACCAGAATTCTGGATCGACCTAAGCCCCCCACTTGGGCCAGACACCTTCACCGTCGTGTCCCTGGCCAATGCCTGGGCAGCAGGGGTCCCTCACGATCTACTCAAATCCGCAGAGTTTCACGGACACTTCTGCCCGGCCATTGCCGCAGGTCATCTCATCGCTCAGTACGCCCTCAAGAAGTATCCCCTGAAAAAGGGAGAATCCTATACATGGATCGGATCTCCCCCCTGGTGCAAGGACGACGCCATACAAGTACTTCTCCATCTGACGCCGGGGAAAAAGAGCCTTTATGCCAAGGGCTTGACACCGTCTCAGAAAGAAGCGTTGACCTTTGAGAATCCTGCCGGCATTCTACTGATCTCTGCCGAAGACAAGACCAAAACAAAAGCAGTGGTCTTTTCTTTTGATTGGCCTAAGCTGCGGCAAGAAAACAAACTGAAAATGGCCCTAGAAATGATCGCCTACCTGGAAAGGCACGAAGAATTGGTCAAGGTAGTAAAAGAGGTCCAGGCACCACCTGCAGTCATTGAAAAACTCACCACGGCCGAAACCAATCCCTACAAATGGCTGGGCCTCATTAAGTAGACGCCCCCAGCCCCAGAAAAGAGTCATGGCAGCGCCTCTTGTCGTCTGAAGATCCTTTAAACCACACACAAGAGAAGATAAAGCTCCCAGTATACCACCAAAGCAAAGGGAACAGCAATCCAGAGGATAAGGCTCTTCGCTTTCACTCCCGTTCCAAAGAGCTTGACGCCGTTGTGCGCCATGATGAATAAGAGAGGGATGCAGGTCAGCAAGTACTTGGCCCAGAAAAAGGCGAGCGGCCCATGATCGAGGAAATAGGCCATGAGGGGGTTCATTTCTCTGGCCCCGCTACGCACAAGCAATAGCGTCAGTATGGCATCCGCTACGCTGAGGAGAATGACGCCAACGATGGCCGCAAAGATCTTGGGGCTGTATCTGGTTAAAACATATACCTTTGGAGTGGAAGCCCCACGCCTTCTTTTCCAAGGCTTTCCTATCAACCAACACCACAGGCAGTAGGACCTCCTGCCCCTTCGATGGGCAGGGGTGTACCTCGTCTCCGTCACTGTGTTCTCAATCAATGCGTGGCCGCGGCCCGAAGTAGTCATAGGTCCTCCAGTGCGGGGCAACACCCCCAAGGGATTCACTTAACCCCTATAGAAAGATCTATGCCAACCCAGTCCCTTAGGAGCTCTTTTCGTTCAATAACACACAGTTACTGCCATATTGTATGCAGGGACTTGCCATATTGCGGGGGGATTTTCGCTACAGAGCAGGAAAAAGAATACCATTCAAATGTAAAAAAATACCACTTGAGAGCAAACGACGCCACAGCAGAAGCACCGTGCAGGCCACCATTTGTGTCCCTTTACTCCCGTTGGACATGGACCTGCCCTGCAGATTTGGCTCGGCCAGAAGCAGTGTACGCACCGTCTCGGGGCCACTGTTGGGCACCAGCCCGTTGAGAAGGGAACAGGAAGGCCATCAGCGGCAAGATGTGGAGGGGATAAGGTCACAGATCTTATGTATCTGGGGGGAGTCTATCCTGTGGATCCCACAACAGTCTCTTTGCATAAGCTCTCTACTAAAAAAGTCAAAAATGGACCAGATGAGGATACCCCTTGAGCTCACCAATATCAAAGATCCCTGGCAATGGCAGCGTCAATAAAGCACCCCCCTCCCCCGCCGCCGCCATCCTTAACTCGGGTGAGACTCCCTGTTATCAGGCCTTGGTTCTCCTCTGGGTCTTGGCTCCAAATAGAGCCGCTCATGGCAGCGCCAACATGACCGTCGGCGAAGGCAAACTCCAGATGTCTTGTGTAACAAAGAAACCTCGTACCTGTGACATCAACACAGTCTTCCCTTTGATCTACGGTGATGGTATCCCCCGATATGCTGATGACTTGGGAAACCGGCGTGCCGTCTTCCTGGGTCCACGCATTGGTTACAGGGCTTCCGTCGGCAGGAATGTGAAGATAGCTCTCTTCACGCATTCTGCTTTGGTCACTTCCGATTCTCAGTGTCCCCACCTCTTTCCAAGGATGGGGTTCGGTCCCTGACATCGTCATGTCAAAGGTTCCATGGAACTTGGAATTGTCCGCCAAGGCCGTTCCAGCCGCCATGACAGCAGTAAAAATGAACACATATCTCAGAGCACCTAGTAAAGAAGATACGTACGGAGTCACACTCTGGCACCCCTTCCGATTACTCATACGGGTAAATCGCCTCTCTTGGAAACATCCTTTCCCCTCGAACTTCTATTTTCTCTCTCCATTCTTACTAATGAGATCATTGACATTTAGATATAAGGTCACCGCCCGCTCGTATTCACTCGCTCGAGACGCGAAGGACACAAAGGAATCCCCTTTTTTGCTTTTCGCTGAGACGCCGAAAAGCAAAAAGCAACTTGCCCTTCTGGTAGGGTTAATGAACGTTAGCGATCTTTCAACTTAACCACATGCAAATACAGCTAAAATGCCTGCTCTCGATTCATTTCTCTTCGCCATAGGCGATAGCTTTCTTATGTTTTTCGGCGTCTCAGCGGAAAACATAAAGAAATATAGACTCTGCGCTCTTTGCGCCTTTGCGGTGAATATTTGTTTCTACAAGTAAGAGACTATGTCTAAATACTTTTTGCCGCATTAGTATGTACTCAGATTACTAGTCCTGACCAACTCGGTCAAGCCACTGAACCATAGAAACCCTTAGACTGCTAGCGATAAATCCCCTTTCCATGTGCTATGTCTTCACCTTCATGCTCACATAGTACTGGTCATTTCCACGCTGAACAACCAAAACAGCAGCCTCTTTATGCCGGTACCTGCTCACTGCCCTTTTATAGTCATCCACTGTCTTCACCACCACCTCGTTGATCTTTCGGATCACATCTCCGGGACGTACCCCTATGCGTTCCAGATAGCAGCCTGGGCGAAGCTCTGAGACCATGACGCCTTGCCTGGTTCCCACCTTGAACCTGTGCTGCAGTGCTTCTGTAATCTCCTGCACGCGGACCCCAAAAAACTGATAGCCCAAATCCTCGGCCAAGGCCTTTGGAAAGGGTTTGGATCGGACCTTCAGACCCATGCTTCGGCCATCTTTCCACACCTCCAGTGGAACCATGTCTCCCACACCGTAGTCTCTGATAACGCTAAGGTAGGTCTCCTTTGAAGCAACGCGTCTCCCTCCCACGGATGTGAGCACCTGTCCAGGCTCAAGGCCGGCCTCATGGGCGGGGCTCCCCTCTGTCACATCAGAGATGACCACGCCCTGGCCTTCTGGAATCTTGAAATAGTAAGCAAGCCTCCGGTCCAGATCCTGGACAGATAAACCAAGCCAGGGAATCTTTATCTCCCCATACTTGATCAGATCATCCATGACCCTCTTTGCCTTGTTGATGGGAATGGCAAAGCCAATTCCCTGTGCTTTGGAATAGATGGCCGTGCTGATACCGATAAGCTCTCCCTCGATATTGAGGATGGGGCCTCCGCTGTTCCCCGGATTGATGGAGGCATCTGTCTGGATAAAATCCCTATAGGTACGGTCTTCCGTCTGAACGGAACGGTCCAGGGCGCTGATCACCCCTGTAGTCACGGTATGAGAAAACCCAAAGGGATTGCCAATGGCAATCACGGTCTCTCCGATCATGAGATCATCGGAACTGCCCATCTCGATAGACGGCAGGGTCCTATGGGAGTCAATCTTCAAGATGGCCAGGTCAAAATCGGGCGATGCGCCCACAAGTTCAGCTTCAAACTCCCTCTCGTCTTGCAAAACCACCTTCACCTTCGTGCTCCTTGCAATGACGTGTTCATTGGTCAGGATATAGCCCTCTTTTCCGTCAACAATCACACCGGATCCAAGGCTCTGTCCGGTGTAGCGTCGCTGATAACGGGGCTCAAAGAAGTCCCTGAAGAAGGAATCAAAAAAAGGGTCTCCCCCAAAGCCAAAAAAGGGATTGGATCGCTGTGCAATTTCATATTGGCTGTTGATGTTGACCACTGCCGGCCCCACCTTCTTGACGGCCTGAACAACCGGGCTTTTTCTCAAATTGGGACCGCACCAGGCGTCGCCCCCCATGGAGACCACCACCACTACGAGGAGTGCAATGGCCAGACAATGGCCACCATCATAACCTAAATAACCTAGAAAACGACCTTTCAAAATAAGTGCCTCCTTTTCAACATCTTCTCCTGTGCCTTGACATATGCTCTGTCACATCACTACAATTCACCGCCAAGAACCACCCCTTGGGCTTAGTGACCTCCTGTCCTCCGTAGGCGGTTAACGGATAACACCGACCGGAGAAAGCCACTTAATGAGACGATTCTCCGGCTTAGTCGGAGAAACAGGTTCGGGGTTTCTCGCTTGAATCCTCGTATTTTTTTAAGGCAGAAGCCGCAATCTCTTAAGGCGAGAGCCGCAATCTCTTAAGGCGAAAGCCGCAA
>JAXHVD010000009.1:0-94820 GCA_034189385.1 Thermodesulfobacteriota bacterium | reverse complement strand
TCTCTTAAGGCGAAAGCCGCAATCTCTTAAGGCAGAAGCCGCAATCTCTTAAGGCGAAAGCCGCAATCTCTTAAGGCAGAAGCCGCAATCTCTTAAGGCGAAAGCCGCAATCTCTTAAGGCAGAAGCCGCAATCTCTTAAGGCGAAAGCCGCAATCTCTTAAGGCGAAAGCTGCAATCTCTTAAGGCAGAAGCCGCAATCTTTGGCCCCTCGAACCCTCAGGAGCATGCCAACGCTTCTGGAAATGATCCTTATAGACGAATAACAAGGAAACGATGAACCGTCAATCTTTGGACATAGTGTTGCCCTTGATCCGAAACCCCAGCCGCTACCTCGGTTCGGAAATCAACGCCATCCGAAAAGACCCTGCTCAAGTGAGGCTCAGGTTCGCCCTTGCTTTCCCCGATCTCTACGAGGTGGGCATGTCCCATGTAGGGATCCAGATTCTGTACCATGTCCTAAATGCCCGAAAAGAGATGGCTGCCGAAAGGGTCTTTGCCCCTGGGCTGGACCTGGAAGCGGAGTTGCGGGCCCGCCATATTCCCCTTTCTAGCCTTGAAACCCGAACCCCCCTTTCAGATTTTGACATCATCGGCTTCAGCCTCTTGTATGAACTCAACTTCACGAATATCCTGACTATCTTAGATCTTTCCCATATCCCTTTTTACGCTAAAGACAGAGACCACACACACCCCTTTGTGGTGGCCGGCGGCCCCTGTGCCTTTAACCCTGAACCCGTAGCCGAGTTCTTTGACGCCATGCTCATCGGCGATGGTGAGGTCGCAGTCCTAGAATTGGCAGAGACCTGGCTGAAGTGGAAAGAGGCACAAGGCGACCGCGAGCAACTCCTAAGGGAATGGTCCCGTATTCGAGGCGTCTATGTGCCTTCTTTCTTTGATCCACAGGAGAACAAGGCGGGGCTTCAGGTGCTCACACCCCGGTTTTCTGACCACGCCACTATTGGCAAGGCCCTCGTTTCCGATGTGAACGAGGTCCCCTATCCAGACCACCCTGTCATCCCCTTTGGAAACCCCATCCACAACCGCCTCAGCCTGGAGATCTGCCGGGGTTGCACGAGAGGCTGCCGTTTCTGCCAGGCCGGAATGATCTATCGCCCAGTGCGCGAACGGGCACCTGAGACCATCCTCTCTTTGGCAGAAGTGTCCCTGGCCCATACTGGGTATGAGGATCTCTCCCTGCTTTCTCTATCCACAGGAGACTACGGCGCCATCCAGCCCCTTATGGAGCAACTCATGGGCCGGTGCGAACCGGAAAAGATCTCTGTCTCTTTACCCTCACTCCGCGTTGGCACCCTTACCGACAGTCTCATGACCCAGATCAAACGGGTGAGAAAGACAGGTTTTACGGTGGCCCCAGAAGCAGGAAGCCAGCGTCTTCGCGACGTGATCAACAAGGGTGTCACAGAAGACGCCCTAGAGGAGACGGTTAGAAATGCCTTTGGCCTGGGATGGCAACTCATCAAGCTCTATTTCATGATAGGGCTTCCTACAGAGACTGTGACAGATCTTGAGGCCATTGTGGCACTGGCAAAAAGGCTAAAGCGGGTCCCTGCCCCGGGCCGGCGCAACAAGAACATCACCGTCAGTGTCTCTACCTTCATCCCAAAGGCCCACACCCCCTTTCAGTGGTGCCCTCAGATCTCTTTGGGGGAGATCAAAGAGAGACTTCACATGCTCCGAAGCCGACTTAGAGGAAAGGGCCTGCGTTTCAAGTGGCAGACCCCTGAAATGAGTATCCTGGAAGGGCTTTGGGCAAGAGGGGACAGACGGTTGAGCCCGTTGCTCGTCAAGGCCTACGAGATGGGGTGCCGTTTTGATGGGTGGAGCGATCACTTCGACGATGAACGCTGGAAAGAAGCCATTGACGCCTGCGGCGTAGATCTTGATTTCTACACCACCCGAACCCGCGATCTCTCAGAACCCCTCCCCTGGGATCACATCGATTCCGGGGTCTCTAAAACCTACCTCCAGGCAGAGTGGGAAAGGGCTATGGCCGGCACCGTTACACCCGATTGTCGAAAGGGCGATTGCAACCTATGCGGGGTTTGCGACCTGGAGGTGATAAAGCCGGTCACCTTTGAACCGGAAAGTGCCGTTAACGGGGTCCAGATTCCTAAAAAAAAGGCCCGGCCTTCTCTCTTTAAGAGACTTCAAGTCTTCTACGCCAAGCAAGGCCCTGCCAAGTACTTTGGCCACCTGGAACTCATGAAGATCTTCACGAGGGCCCTAAGACGGGCCAAGATACCCATGAGATTCTCAGAAGGGTTTCACCCCGCCCCCAAGGTCTCTTTTGAGTCCGCCCTCCCCGTGGGCATTGAGAGCACTGAAGAGCACCTCATCCTCGAAGTGCCCCTCCATGTAAAGAAGTCGTCCCTGATAGATCGTGTGAACGAGCAATTGCCAGACGGCCTTACCATTACAGGCTGCGCGGACGCCCCGAAGCACGGGCCCAAACAAGCTCCAAAACCCTCCCGCCACACTGTGACCCTGAAACAGGAGGAGTTCTCTGACAGGAAACTTAAGGATTTCTTAAAAAGCAAGACCTGGCCCCTTACTAAGACCAATCGAAAGGGCCGCACCAAGACCGTGGACCTAAAAAAAGTGGTGACAGACCTGCAAATCCTCTCTCCGTCAACCACGCAAATGACCCTCCACCACCAATCGGGGCCCAGTGCAAGCTGCAAAGACGCCCTTTCAAGCATATTTGGCCTCTCAGACCGGGCCCTGGCCCTTGCCACCATCATCAAGGAACCGGCGTGACTCCCGTGCCTTATCAAGTCTCGGGGCAATCTTCTCGATTCGCAGTCTCCTCCCTCCACCAAGAAACATTATCCCGCCTTCGACATTCGTTATTCCTTGTTCGACATTTGATATTCCTCCTGAAAAGCATCAGCCTTGCTTGCCCCACCTCTGGCCCCGTCCGCGGCCTTCATTTCAGAGCAGATACTTGACAGCCAAATACATGCGTACTAATAATGTGTATACGTATTCAAAGTATGTATAATAGACCTGGAGCATTGGAAGATGTCTGTGAGGATCCAAGTTGTATTAAATGAACAGGAAGCGGCCCGATTCAAATCTCAGGCGCAAAAGGAATCGAAGTCCATGAGTGCCTGGCTTCGAGACGCGGGAAGGAAGATGCTGGAAACGAACAAGCCGTACCAATCGTTGACTGAGGCCACATCCTTGAAGGACTTTTTTAAGAAGTGCAATAAGCGGGAACGCGGAAAAGAACCGGACTGGGAGGAGCATAAAAAGCTTATTGTTGAGAGTATGCAAGGGCACAGCAGACCATGATTTTGGTGGACAGCGATGTATTTGTCTATGCCGTGGGCCGGGCCCATCCACTCCGGGAAGAGGCCCAAGGCTTTTTCCTGCAATCGAGCCACGAGGGCAAGAGACTCGTCACCTCTGCAGCGGTTTTGCAGGAGCTTGTTCACATCTATCTTCCACTAGAACGTATGCAAACCCTTGACGCTGCCTTGGACCTTGCAACCCTTGGCGTTGACCACGTCATTCCCGTGGGGGCCGAAGCTGTCATCCATGCCCGTCATCTCGTTGACAAACATCCCGGATTAACGGCAAGAGACCTTCTTCATCTGGCCATCTGTCACATAGAAAACATCAAGGAGCTTAAAACGTTTGACAGAAACTTGCTCGCTGCACTTGGCAAAACCTAACAGAACACCGGTCTTCCTGGCCTCTTGAGGAGCCACGGGCTACAATGTGAAAGTGAAACATTTCTCGGGCAGGCGAGCAACGATCTTCAATCTCTACAATAAGGAATCCTGGCGAGGAGACCAGGCCTTGCTGCAACGCTGGAAAGGGCTTTTACTAATATCCGGCATTGAAGCGTTGAACCCAGGAGTCAGAATGGAAGGACATCAGTTTGCCCCAACATGTTTTATGTTTTTCGGCTGAGCCGAAGGCGAACACCTTATTCTGAATCCTGTCTCCTGAATTCTGTCCTCTTGTCGGCCATTTTCAACGCATAGCCAACTACCTCTGACCTAGCCCAGAGGACCAGGTTTTCTAAGTCTAAACACAACTAGTGTAGAATCCAACTGAATTAGAATGAGGTGGCGATGAAAGTAACTTTCTACGGAACAAGGGGATCTATCCCTGTACCAGAATCAGATTTTGCAGAATTCGGCGGCAACACGGCCTGCGTCTTAATGACCTTTAGCACCGGGAGGATCGGCATACTGGATGCCGGCACCGGCATACGAAAGCTGGGAAACGACCTTCTGGCCGCATCTCACGAACAGTTTGATCAGATCATCATCGGGCTGTCCCATACCCATTGGGACCACATACAGGGGTTTCCTTTCTTTAAGTTTACCAGGGAGCCGAGATGCCACATCACCCTGGCCATCTGTGGAAGAGATACGAGCTTCACCACACTTGAAAGTGTCTTCGAGACCCAGCTTCAGGATTATTTCTTTCCTGTCCCCTTGGACAAGCTCGGGGCCAAATTAACCTTCTGGGAACCGGATCTCACCGAATACACCCATCCCCGGGGAGTGGACATTGTGGCCTCCAAGCACAATCACCCAGGAGGGGCCTACGGATATCGTATTACGGAAGGGGGCAAGACCCTGGTCTATTGCACGGACGTGGAACATGGCGACGAGATAGATCCCAAGGTGGTGGCCCTTGCAAAAGATGCGGATCTCTTGATCCACGACGCCCAATACACCCCAGAGGAGCTGAAGGACAAAAAGGGATGGGGCCACAGCAGTTGGGAGCAAGCCGTGGAGGTGGCTGAACAGGCAGGTGCCAGAAGGCTAGCTCTTTTCCATCATGATCCAGATCACCCAGACGCCTTTCTCCTGGATGTGGAAAAGGAGGTCCAGAAAAGGCTGACCACAGCCTTTCTCGCAAGGGAGGGCATGGAGGTCCAATTATAGGCTCTTCTCGATTGTCTGTAGCCGCCTCATTGAATCGGTTGGGAGCTGAGCCTGTTTCGATATATGCAGATTACGCCTGCTGTACCGTTTCGGTATCAGGGCCCATCTCGGCTCAACCTTTCTTGTGAATCTTCCCAACGATGTCATCTTGCCGTGGACTTGTACGGAAAGGCTAGCAAAATGGCTCCGGGAGCTTGACAAAGCTTGTTCACGTCACGAATCTGCGGCAGATTCCCACGAGCATTCTCCCCTTGCACTGTTCAGACTGATATTGAGGATAAGTCAATATGGAAAGACAACATGCAGAAAGAGTGTGCCTTAATTGGACGATGCGTTGGCTGCTTTGGTCTACTTTGGGTGGTAACAGCTAAATCCCCATGGCCGACGATGGCCGCTTCTAAAATGCAGGGTGGTGAGGAGCAGGAAGAATCGTTGTACAGTGCAGCTTGAGCGGTGGGGGTACAGGGTGCCACATTGACAGAAGGGATCTTTCCTGCTATTTTTTTATGAACACTTCCCTTTTTTCCGCTAACCCCAGACGGAAGGGGCCTATGGACTACTTGACGAAGCTCCGTTTCTCGATAGAGAGACGGAGTTTTGCCGTTTTGGGATGATCACCGGCTGTAAATGATAAGCTTACCGGCGAGGTGCTTTTCCATGTGCAAGCAACCCCACTTGGGCCAAGCAACAGAACACTGTGATGATTGCAATGGAAAAAAGGGTTGGTGTAACTGAAGCCTGATGCCATTTGCCCTGATAGCTATCCCTAACCTCTAAAAACAAATGGCTCTTAGGGGACACTCTGTTTGGTCTTGCAGTTTCTAAGCAATCCTTTCACAGCCGATACATGTTGGCAAGGAAGTGGCCACTGCAAATGACTTTAGAGATACCTCCATCTGAAAACCGGCTTAAAGGAAAGAGGCACGACCAGAAGTACCTGCGCAACGTGTTGAGCACTGCAACAAGCCTCTATCATCAGCTTCATGAAAATGACCGGGCCAGGGCTTTAAAGGCGGTTTGTAGAATAAACAGTATTCGCGATCAGCTTTATGAAAAAGCAACGAAACTCGGTTATGTTCAAAAGTGCATAGAGTCTATGCCTGTCTGCAAAGGGTTATGCTGCAAATGGCATTTCCCGAAAAACCTGAATTGTCTGGACCTGTTCGTGACTGTTTGCTCCATCTCTTCAGAGGAACAGAAAGCCTTGGAAGATCAGATCGCTTCTGATAACGGCAGATACGAATGTCCTGTTTTGGGTGAAGACGGGTGTGTACTTCCCTTTCACAGCAGGCCCCTTGCGTGCTCAAATGCTTATCCCTGCTTTGTAGGAGACTCATACTACAAATTTCTTACGAAAAAGAGGAAAGAGATTCATATTCAACATACATTATTGAAGGAAATCCTTCAGAAAAGTGGGGGCGCCCTCAATCAAAATGCCCTGGAGTGAGCCCCACATCCTTTAACAAGGGCCCTACTGTGTCCAAGGAAGGCCCGCAGTCGGCACACCTTCATCGTGACCATGTTCATCCATACATATTACCCTGCCGTCTTAATGGGCATTCAGCTATTGGCCCAGCACAACGGGGTCATATCCAAAAGGCCAACCCGTTCTCTCAATTGAACACTCCCCGCGGCAAGCCACGGGGGCTGCGGTAGCTCTCCTGTGGAGAATGCGCTCGTTTATTCGGTTCATAGCCCAATCCACTCCAAGGGCTGGCCCGCGTGTCGGCTGCGCAGCGCAGCCGATGCTCCCGTTGCCCTGCAGCGCGTCAATATTGAACGTCGGGGATTTGTCGTCAGGGCCTTTGCTTGACGCTTGCATAGTTGACCGCATACTCGAGGAGCTTCTTGGCAGGAATGGGCAGCATCAATCCTTCAGCTTGGTAGCATTCGATAAGGTGAGGCAACGCCTTGTCACTTTGAGTTAAAGCGGTGATGGACCCAAGAAGTCTGGTAAGGTCTGTGGTTTGCGAACGCCGGTTGAGTCGGCTCCATGACGAAAGGTCTAAGGCAAGGGGATGCGGCGGGGTGGCTAGAAAGTTTGACATTCGGGGGTCGCCATGGGCAAGACCCAGATGGTGGATCAAACCTAGCTCATCTGCAGTGGCTTCGAGCAGCGCGGGGTCTTGGTCTCTCAGAAAAGACTCTGCAACGTTCGGATTGGGAGCTCGCACTGTTACCAAGATCCCTTTTTCCAAGAGGCCGAAGCAACGTTCCTCCGCGAAGAAAAGACAGCGTATGGTGGGAACCCCCATCGTCTGAAAGATTTGATAGCCTCTCCATTCTTGTGCGGCCCGCCCATGTCTGAGTCGACGCAACACGCCGTGCTTCGCCCGGCGCTGATAAACCTTTACAACGGCTTCCCCCTTGCCGACTTCTGAAGGGAGGGGAGTCGTCCACTTCCACTTGCTAGCCTTACTGGACCTGGCTGCCACCTGGGCCCATATCTCGTGTGCCCAGGTTTCCGGGATCCCACTGGCAGATTGTACGTAAACTCGGCACATCAGGTTGGCCATGATATGGAGATCATGGTACAAGGGAAACAGAACCCCTGTGAATGAGACCGTCATCCCCAATACGACACAGCGCCACTGTGTCTGGTGCAGGGCACTCTCTCTGTCAGGATGAATGGATGACAGCGACAAATAATGCCTATCACCTATGGTCTTTTTTGTCAAGGATTCTAAGGGCTAAGAAACCCTTAAACTGCCGGGTTTTGGATAGCAGAAACATGTGGTTTCGATCGAAGCACTACGAAGAGCTCTCACAGAGGTTACCAGAGATTACGAGGGACAAGCCCGGGGTGGCCCACCAGAGGAGTGGTTCGGAGGTGACCCGTGACAATACCGAATGCCTACAAGATGGCCAAAGAGCAGGTCGATGCGGTGGCTCCCTATCTGGATGTGGATGAGGGAATCCTGGAAAAACTGAAATATCCCAGGCGGGAACTGACCGTTCACTGCCCGGTGAAGATGGATGACGGAGAGCTCAGAATTTTCAAGGGCTACCGGGTTCGGCACAATGATACCCGCGGGCCCGCTAAGGGCGGCCTTCGTTACCATCCGGACGTGGACCTGGATGAGGTAAAGGCCTTGGCCATGTGGATGACATGGAAGGCAGCCGTAGTGAATATCCCTTACGGAGGTGCCAAGGGGGGCGTGAAATGCAATCCCCCCGACATGTCTGAGACGGAGCTTGAAAATGTAACACGTCGCTTTACCTGGGAAATTGCACCCATGATCGGTCCAGAGAGCGACATCCTGGCCCCCGACGTGTATACCAATCCTCAGGTCATGGCCTGGATCATGGATACATACAGCATGCTCAAGGGATACTCCGTTCCAGGTGTTGTGACAGGCAAGCCCTTGGAACTGGGAGGGTCTGTTGGACGCTTTGAGGCCACAGGAAAGGGCGTCCTCATTGCAGTCAAGAAGGCGTGTGAGGACCTCGGGTTGTCCATAGACGGGGCCAGAGTGGTCATTCAGGGCTGTGGAAACGTTGGCGGCACGGCCGCCCGACACTTCAAAAGATCTGGTGCCAAGGTCATCGCCATTAGCGATTCAAAGGGGGGCCTCTATAATTCCAAGGGCCTTGATATTGAAAGGACCCTGGACTGCAAGAATCGATACAAGTGCTTGATCACGGAAAAAGTGGCCGCAGAGGTCATTACCAACCAGGAGCTGTTGGAACTCGAGTGCGACATCTTGATCCCGGCGGCCCTGGGCCATCAGATTACGGCTAAAAACGCGCCTAAGCTCAAGTGCCGGATGCTGGCTGAAGGTGCCAACGGTCCAACTGTACCTGCGGCAGACGAGATACTGGTTGATAGAGGGATCTTTGTCTTGCCGGACATCCTGGCCAATGCAGGTGGGGTAACGGTCTCTTACTTTGAGTGGGTGCAGAATCTTCAGGAACTCCTTTGGACGGAAGAAGAAGTGGCTGAAAGACTAAATAGAATCGTGACAACGGCCGTTTCAGAGGTGTTAGGGATTTCCAAAAAGAGGAAGGTTTCCATGCGAATGGCAGCCTACATTTTAGGCGTGGGACGTGTGGCCAGGGCCACGGAACTGAGAGGCGTATATCCCTAGAGCAAGAAGGGGCAAGAAAAGGGACGCTCTTAAAGAACACACGCATGAAAGAAACTGCAAGAGAAGGTTGCCGGCCCTTGAGGGGCCCATCTCTAAAGACCCTAGTGCATGGTTCCAAAGGCTCGTTTGAAAGAAGCGAGAAAAGTTCCGACCAGTTCCACCTCAAATGCTAGACTTCCTGCCCTTCCCATTTCCGTAGGCGTGTCCATGGGCTCTAGGGAACATCTTTTCAAGGCGTCTTTCAGCACTTCTATGTATCCTTCCATTTCAGCGATGGCTTGGTGAGGAGGCAATTCATCCACATACTTCGACGATATCAACCTTAGGGCCTCTTCCCTGGTTGGGTCCGTCTGAACGGTGAAGAACCTGTTTTGATGGGGGTATGCCTGCATACTGTGTTATAGAAAAAATAAGCACCTTCACAGGAACTTCAAGGGGAAGCCTTTTTAAGCCTTCAAGAAGGTGGCCCTGAACAGTGCGAGCAGTTGCACGATAACCGCAGGGGAAATCTATCTCCGCACAGAATGCCCCCAACATCCACAGGCCTTTTAGGGTATGTTTCCATTCCCATCGAGTGAAAAAGAGAAAAAAAAGGACCCCATAGGCCGCAAGAACCTATGGGGTGATCTCGACCTGCCTGGGCTTCTCAGAGGCACCTATGGACAGGCCATGCGTTCTCTTAGAGACCCTTTCAGTCCGGCCTCTCCTCTGCGGCGATCCTTGTGACGATCCCGAAGCATTCCGAGGAGTTCTCGGTACCGGTCAAGGCCCAGGAGCTCACGAACTTTCACATGGAAGCCGAATCGTTTCCTGGCGACCTCCCTTCGGGCATCCAGCAGCTTGTCAAACTGGTCCAGGCAGGCAGCCCGATCAAAGTCAGCTTGGTCAAGAATGGTCTCCAGTTCAAGCTCCTGCCTTTGCACAGCGCCTTTCAGATCAATCAATTCCCTCTCCCTTTCCAGGGCAAGGGCGTCAAGTGTGGCCTGCTCATCAGCAGTAACATCCAGCCTCTCAACGATTTCAGGCGCGTGCCACCATCTGCCATGAGGCATCTTAAATCCACCCCAGGCTCCAGGCCCTTTTGCAAAGCTCACGCCCGAAAGGGTAAAAAAACAAAGCATCACCAAAACTGCTACTCTTTTCATTCCCATGCCTCCTTTGTTCGTCCGTTGAATCTATAGTACACCAAGTGCCTGCACATCCCGTGGGGCTCTGTAGCCCTCCTTTGCCATGGCTTTTTGTCTCATGTGACGAGTCGTGACTGGATTTTGTCTACATAGATGGGCATCTGACCGCCATGGCCAAAAAAGAGAGGAGGAGTGATTCTGAGAAACATGGGCTGGCGACCCCTTAAAGATTCTCGCCTTAGAAAGGGGCAAGGCTTCTTTTGCTATTCTCTTGGCTTAAAGATAATCATTGATCACAAACCGTCTTAGCTTGTCAAAAACAGACCGCCCCTCAAAAGAGAACTCTTGAGGCAGGCGTTACAGTGTACCCTTCATCATCAACGCTGCCCAAAAGGAATCGCCTACATGTATCTGGCCAGATTCGGTCAAAAATACTGTAAAGACCCCATTTACTTTTGGGCGGATTCGTTGGAGATTGGAGGTGTCGTTCAAGCGACTGGGGTGCGCTCGGGTCTTCCTTCCCTTGCCTGGGAAGGACGCCAGAATCTAACCATGAACTGAAGGGGGGGCGATGATGGACGTAAAACACCTTAGGAAGGTCCTCGGCAGCCTGGGACTTGCCGGCCTGCTAGCCACAGCCGGCCTTGCCCTGCCTGGTTGCGCGAAGCATCCGCCAGCCGAGCAAACGAGCTGAAGCGGGAAAACCAGCTGAAGTGGCCAGACTGGTGCAGGTGGCACCAGCGAGACGCAAAAGGCACCGGGAACCTCCTCTTGAAGTGGTGGTTCCGGTGCAGGTAGCACCCGTAGCAAGTAATGGAAACGAGGGGCAGTGCCCTGCGCACTGATCATGAACTTAAGAAAACGAAACCGGGAGAAAGGCAGTCTTTCGCCCGAGTCACAACACCTTCCATCCACTAGGACCGTTTCTAGGGGTCCTGCGAAGATGGCAACATAGCGACGGCGTCTGCTTCTTCCCATAAGGGCCGCGATGCCTCCCGGGCGCACCCACCCGACACAGGACATTGGGGCCATGTTTGAGAAATGCCGAAAATGCGTGGATGCGCACACATGGGAACAGATAGTCGCCTTGTGCGGGAGAAATCCCGACCCCGACACCTTCCCTGATATACTGAAGCGCCACCAGGACACCTTGGGGTTGCCCCATTTTCTCGCCGAACTTGCCCGCCTAGAGTCGACGATCCATCAAGTGAAGCACCAGGCAACAGACACGACCGACAGGATCCAGGAGCTTAGCGTAAATCCCACCCTTGCATTGCTCCAGGTCTCTTGGAAACATCTGCCCGCCATGGTGCAGGCAGGTGAGGGGCCCTCTGCCAGGCCGGAACCGGGCGAGGCATTCATCCTCGTGTGGCGCCATCCGGAGACGGGGCACGTCCGAACCCGAGCTGCTTCAGATGAGGATCTGCTGGTACTGAAGTTGGTAGTCGAAAATATCGATCCGAAGGAGGCAGCAAACATCGGCGGACATCCCGTGGGCGCCGTGGACGGTGCCATTCATCGGGCCCTTCACAGAGGGCTCCTAGTAGCGCCGCCGTCAGGGATTCGCCGCGATCCTGAAACCTTTCCTCTGGGCGAGATCAAAGACCAACGCTTTTTGTCGTCTCCGGTCTTCACGCTCCAGTGGCACGTTACCCAGGTCTGCGATCTTCACTGCAAGCACTGTTACGACCGTGCGAAGAGGACCCCTCTGAAGTTGGATGAGGGCCTGAGAATCCTAGACGACCTGCGGGACTTCTGCCTGAGTAGACACGTGAGGGGCCAGGTCTCTTTCACCGGCGGCAATCCTCTCCTCTACACCCATTTTTTGGAACTCTATCAAGGGGCATCAGATCGGGGCCTTGGCCTTGCCATCCTGGGAAATCCGGCCCCACTAGAGAAGATGGAGCAGCTCCTTGACATAGAGCCCCCCCTCTTTTTTCAGGTGAGCTTGGAAGGTCTGGAGAAACACAATGACACGATTCGGGGCCCTGGAAACTTTCGCCGGGTGATGGACTTCCTGGGGCTGCTTCAAGATTTGGACATCACGTCCATGGTGATGCTCACCCTCACGCGGGACAACATGGATCAGGTACTACCCCTTGCTGAGATGCTTCGCAACAGGACTGATCATTTCAATTTCAACCGCCTTTCCATGGTGGGTGAAGGTGCCTTGCTTCATCTTCCCCCTCGGGACGCCTACAGGGCCTTTCTGGAAGCGTATATGGAGGCGGCCGAGAGCAATCCCATCATGGGCTTAAAGGACAACCTGCTCAACCTGTTGCGCTACCAAAAGGGAATGGACCTCTTTGGGGGCTGCGCCGGCTACGGCTGCAGCGCTGCATTCAACTTCATGGCCCTCTTGTCCGACGGAGAAGTCCATGCCTGCCGAAAGTTTCCATCCCTTATAGGCAATGTTTTGAAACAGAGCCTGGCCGAGATCTACGACTCTCACATCGCCTGTCAGTATCGCTCCGGCTGCAAAGCGTGCCGATCCTGCCCCGTTCGTCCTGTCTGTGGCGGATGTCTTGCCATTGCCCACAGTGTTGGCCGCAACGTCTTTGAAGAGCGAGACCCGTACTGCTTCGTAGAGCCCATCCACTCTCCATAGTCTATCTCCCACCGCCTGCCGCGCTCCCATTGATATTACCTACTCAAGTTTCGCGCCCCTCGTTTCTATCAATATTGGGTGTGTCAAGACTTGTAGCCATCAGATTTGGCAACAGAGGGATGGGGAAATTTGCTGAACAAAGGCCTACAACCATTGCGACCCAGAATCTTCGCACAGCGACTAAAGGCATTGGAGGCCGAAGAGAAGCGCATTTCCCTATCTCGAGGCTTCAATCGCACACAAAACACCTAAACCTGTGCCGTGCCGTTTTCTAGAAACCACAGCACGCTTTTAACCTTCATTTCAAATGGTTAATAAGGGTGCGAAACTTGAGTTACCTGACTGCCACATTGAAACAACGTCTAATGATACCATGGCGGGCCACGAGTCCGTCATCGCCCCCATCCACAAAACCCCTGAGGTCTCCCAGGCCCTTGAGGGTTTCATGAATCGTTCAAAAGGGATTCGCCTTTTGGCAACGGCCCGTTGATTGGGAACAGCAACAGTGTATAATACCGATGTACATGCAGATCCGATCTGTTTAACCAGATGAAAGGCACTCGTACGTCCATGAATCGCATTTGTCCTTTTCTCGCCATCTGCCTCCTTTTGGGGCCGGCCCTTTCTGGCCTCACCGGTTGCGCGTCCACCCCGTCGAAAAAGTTTCAACGACAGGTAGGGCCCGCCGTTCCTTTCAAGGAACTCCTCCAAGACGGAGAAGCCTTCAAGGGAAGAAAGGTGATCCTGGGCGGCCATATCCTGGAAACCAAGAACGAACCCCAAGCCACCCTCATCACCCTGTTACAGGCACCCCTTGATTCTCGAAACAAACCAAGGTCACGAGACCTGTCCGAGGGCCGGTTTCTGGTGCGCGTTCAAGGATTTCTGGATCCGGAAATCTACAACAAGGGACGAAAACTCACCGTGGGGGGCACCGTATCAGAGGTTTTGGAACAGCCATTGGGCAATCGGGTCTACCGCTACCCGGTCATCGAGGCAGTGGAATCTCATCTATGGCCCAAGGAAAGTGACGACGTGAGACGCTTTGAGCCTATCCACCCTTACTGGTGGCACTACCCCTGGCCTCGATATCATGGTGTTCCTGCTCCGTGGTGGGCGTGGTAATGTCCAGAAACTGTTGTAGGATTCGGGCCGTGGCTCCCCAGATGATATGGTCGCCATAGCGGAAACAGTGGGCCCCAATGCCTTTTTTTGGTAGGATCACTGGAGGGGCCTCTCCACCGCAGCCTTTGGACAGGGACTCCAAGGGCGCCAAGATCAACGCGGCAATCTCGTCTCTGTTTACTTGAAAGGGGTAGGGGTAGGGAATGCGCCCCACATAAGGAGTAACAATGAACCCAGTAGTCAGTGTCACCATGTCGTCCATCCTTCCCAGGATAGTCACGTCTTCAGGGCAAAGGCCGATCTCCTCCGCGCTTTCCCGCAAAGCAGTCTCAACCAGGCTTTCGTCACCGGGATCCACTTTTCCTCCTGGAAAAGAGATTTCGCCTTTGTGGTACTCCACCTTTTGCGATCTTTCGGTGAAAAGAATATGCTCTTCCCCGTCCTTTTCAAGCAATAGGAGCAATACGGCAGCCGGCACCAGGCTCTCGTCTGCAATCTGCTTCCATGGCCTTGAGGCCAGGATCTTGGCAATTCCCCTCCTCATACACCCTACATAACCCATTCTGCCCTTTTGCTGGAACACTTTTTCTCCTCGGGCTGCGTAAAAGCATGGCCCACGTCTCTGGCCCACCTAGAGAATTGCCCTTTCAGTGGCGAAAGGAGCCCTCCAAGCGAACCGCTCTCTGATTGACAGGCCCATGAGGGCCGGCTATGATCAGCCTCCAGTACAAGAGAGGCAGTTGTTTGAGGTTGAGCGAACAAAGCCGAATACGGGTCAAAAGGCTCACAGAACCGGGTGAGAAGGCCTTGTGCAAGGATCTCACTTTGACTGGTAAAGAGCATGGGCAGTAGGTGGTGGCCCTCATGCACGCTTTGGAATCGGCAATAAGCATCTTCATTACGCTGGTGATCATCATGGACCCCCTGGGAAACCTGCCGTTTTTTCTCCTTTTTACGGAAGAAAACACGCCTCAGGAACGGAAGAAGGTGGCCGCCCTGGCCTGTCTGACTGCCTGCGTCATATTGGTTCTCTTTGGAATAACAGGTGATGCCGTGTTGCGCTTCTTTGGCATCGGACTTCCTGCCTTCCAATTGGCAGGGGGCTTTATCCTCTTTCTCTATGCCTTGCATCTCCTCCATATGATCCCGGGCGGTCTAAAAACCACCTCAGAAGAGGAAAAAGAAGGGATCTCAAAAGAACACGTGGCCCTAGTACCCCTGGCCACGCCGCTCTTGGCCGGACCTGGCGCCATTACAGCGGTCTTGATGTGGCAAGAGACACCTGAGAGCTCCCTGAGCACCGCCTTATTGCTTTCCGCCATCATCATCGCCTGTGCGCTCGTTTACCTTGTTTTCTACTTCGGGAGATGGATTAACCGTGTCTTGGGGGTAAGCGGCATCCGCATGGTAACACGGCTTATGGGATTACTCCTTGCAGTCATTGCGGTCCAGTTCATGGTAAGCGGGTTTCAAATGATCCGTTGACGACGGTACCACCTGAGGGTAGACCTAACCTATGATCGGGAAAAAGATATCCATAGCAGTGGGGGAAAAGGGGGCTGTCTCTGGAGAGGTGTTCCTACCAGAGGGGCACCAAGGGGGCAAAGGAACAGGTGTGATTTTGGCCCACGGGGCTGGAAATGATATGGCCCACCCTCTCCTTGTCCTGTTGTCCCAAGGGCTTGTGGAGGCAGGCTACGTGACCATGCGGTTCAATTTCCTTTACCGTGAAAAGGGGCGGAGGGCCCCAGACGTACAAAAAACGCTTGTCCTGACCTGGCTGTCGGCATTCCAATTTTTGAAAGGGCATCCCACCTATGGAACGGAGAGGATCATGGCGGCCGGAAAATCCATGGGTGGCAGGGTGGCCTCTCAGATGGTGGCAGAGGGGCTTCTCCCTGCCAGTGGCCTCATCTTCCTTGGCTACCCCTTGCATGGACCAGGGAGAAAGGAGAAGTTGCGAGATGCCCACCTCTATGGCATCAGGATTCCCATGCTCTTCTTTGCCGGCACCAGAGATCGCCTGTGCGAACTGACACAATTGGAGCGTGTCCTTGGCCGACTGGAAGCCCCGTGGCACCTGGAAACCATCGCAGGAGGAGACCATTCTTTTCGCCTGCCCAAGTCCGCCGAGACGACGCAGCAGGAGGTGTTTGATCAGATCTTAAATAAGACGATAGAATGGCTATCACCCTAGTTTCCATCCATAAATGGCCCTTTTCTCCGCCACAGGCGGATCAATCTGCAGGATCGCTTCTGCGATGCGCCTCGGCGGACTGAATTGGTAACTGACGCTAGTGCCCACCTCCTTCTTGGCCGTTTGTGGACGGGCACCAGTCTAGACAAGAAAGGAGACATACATGGAGACAATTAAGATCATGCCCTGCCTGGATATGAAAGAGGGCCGGGTTGTTAAAGGTATCCATTTTGTGGATTTGAAAGATGCAGGAGATCCAGTGGAACATGCGTCTTTTTACCAAAAGGAAGGGGCCGATGAGCTGGCCATGCTGGACATTGCAGCCACCTTGGAAAATCGCAAAACCCGGTTGGAATGGGTCGAGAAGGTCTCGTCGGCCATACAGATTCCGTTGACGGTGGGGGGCGGTATTTCGAGTCTGGAAGACATTGAACTGGTCCTTGGCGCTGGCGCCCAAAGCATTTCCATGAATAGTGCCGCTGTGAAGAATCCTGATCTGGTGGCAGAAGCAGCTAAGGCATTCGGTTCAGACAAGGTCAC
Organism: Thermodesulfobacteriota bacterium; assembly: GCA_034189385.1. Taxonomy (GTDB): domain Bacteria; phylum Desulfobacterota; class Desulfobacteria; order Desulfobacterales. Next base: position 78,206 of record JAXHVD010000009.1, on the reverse strand, counting down.
AGTGGCCGTGGACGCCAGAAGGAACAAAGAGATGTCATCAGGCTTTGAGCTTGTTGTCTCAGGCGGCACCAAGCCGGTGGGCAAAGACGCTATCGCCTGGGCCTCTCACTGCCAAGACCTGGGGGCTGGCGTGATCTTGCCCACCAGTATGGACGGGGACGGCACCCAGGCAGGGTTTGATCTGGAGTTCACCAAGGCCATTTCAGAGGCCGTGGACCTGCCCGTGGTCGCCTCTGGCGGAGCAGGAAACCTGGAACATTTCTATGAGGCCGTTGTCCAGGGCGGGGCCCAGATCTTGCTGGCGGCTTCTGTATTTCACTATCGCACACTGACCATCAGGCAGGTTAAGGAATACCTGAAAGAAAAAGGGTTGCAGGTGAACCTGTAAGGCAGACAAGGTGGAAGACAAGATCAAGAAAGCCGCCAAGATCCTCTGCCGGTCCAAGCTGAATCTGGCCTTAACCGGCGCGGGCATTTCCGTGGAATCTGGTATTCCGGATTTCAGGAGCAAGGGGGGCCTGTGGGAGCGCTATGACATTCGTGAATACGGCACCATCTCCGCATTTGAGAGCCATCCGGAAAAGGTCTGGAAAATGCTGGCAGAAATGGACGCTGTAGTCCAGCAGGCAGAGCCAAACCCTGCTCACAAAGGCCTGGGCCGGCTCCAGGATATGGGGCTGCTCCATACCATTATCACCCAGAACATCGACAATCTCCATCAGGAGGGCGGTGCCAGCCGCGTCATTGAATATCACGGAAACTCCAAGACCTTGTCCTGCCTGCGGTGCCATCGTCAGTATCAGAGAGAAGAGGTGGCGGACCAGATACCGCCCCGATGCGCCTGCGGCCAAATACTCAAACCAGACGTGATCCTCTTTGGTGAATCGATTCATCTTAAGGGCCTTCATGAGTCCTACGAGCTGGCTTCGTCCTGCGGGGCTGTTCTGGTCATCGGCACCTCTGCCCAGGTCGCACCGGCCAACACCATTCCCGTCGTGGCCAAGAGGGCCAGGGCCAGCATCATAGAAATCAACCTGGAGCCGACCCTGCTCACGGCGTCACTCACCGATGTTTTTCTTCAAGCAAAAGCCGGTGAGGTTGTCCCAAAGCTGGTCCGTGTGGTAGAAGGCCTCCGAGAGGGGAGTCATATGACAAGGCCCTTGACATGAAAGACTGCAACAGCAATGCCCAGCCCGGCAGGGAACAAGAATTGCCGGAAGACCTAAGAAGCTGTGTGGCCTTTCACGGTCACCTGTGCCCGGGCCTGGTCTATGGTTACCTGGTGGCAAGAGCCGCCATGAAAATACTTCAGGTGTCTCGTTCCCGTGATGAAGAAATTGTCGTCATCAGCGAAAACGACACCTGTGCGGTGGACGCCCTCCAGTGGCTGCTTGGAACGACTATAGGCAAAGGCAACCTGATCCTAAAAGACTACGGAAAGAATGTGTTCACCGTCTTGAATCGATCAGACAAGCGGGCCTTTCGCTTTTCCCGCAAGGGTCATTACCTGTACGAGGGCAGACATCAGGAGGAATTTGCCAAACTCGAAGCCGCCTTTTCTGCTGGCCAGGCAACGAACAAACAACGAATGCGTCAAAAATGGCTAAAGGCCCTGGATCTTCTTTCCAAACCCTTTAACGCTGTCTTTGACACCAGGGAGGTCCAGTATCCTGAACCGCCCTATGCCCCCCTGGCCCCGTCTGAGGCCTGTGCCCGGTGCGGCGAGATGACCATGGCCACAAAGATGGTCCAAGGGGAAAAGGGTGCTCGCGTCTGCATACCCTGCGCCCAGAAGATGGGCTTAGATCCCTGAATCTTGCCAGCGACGCCGATCAAGAAAACAGCTGCCGTTCGGTCCATTCCACCATGAAGGAGGATCTCTCAGACGATGCACGGGTGTTACGGCCGCCTATTGCACATAGACTTGACCCGCCAGCGATGCTTTGTCCAAGGCCTTGAAGAAGAGATTCTGCGGCGATTTTTGGGCGGCAAGGGCCTGGCCTCCCACTTTCTCGCCACACTGAACCCACCTCGGGTAAAGCCCCTTTCTCCAGACAACTGCCTCATCTTCGCCACTGGACCTGTCTGCGCAAGCCTGATCTGGGGGTCCTCGAGGTATGGGGTCTTCACCAAGTCTCCTCAAACGGGCCTCTATTCTGAATCCTATGCAGGGGGACGTGTCCCGGAAGCCGTGGACGCCGCAGGATACGATTGCGTTGTCGTAACGGGCAAGAACCCAAAGCCCACGGTCCTGGTGGTTCACCCTCAAGGGGCGTCATTTCACGACGCTGGCGACCTGTGGGGCCTCGATACCCATGAGACCGAAACGATTCTCATGGACAGATTCGCCACGGCCGGCCCCAAGAAGGTGCGTACCGGTGTGGTGGTGATCGGACCGGCAGGAGAAAACCAAGTCTGTTTCTCTGTCATAGAAAACGACTACTGGCGTTCCGCCGGCCGCACCGGTGCAGGCGCAGTCATGGGCAGCAAAGGGCTCAAGGCCATCGTGTTTCAGGGAAACCGCAGGCGGAGGCCGGCCGACGGCAAGGCAGTTAGGACATTGTCAAAACAACTGGCCCAGGATTGTAAGGGACATCCACAAGTGGAGAGTTATAAGACCAGGGGGACCCCTGGAATGGTCAAGCTCATGAATCAAGTGGGCGCCTTTCCTACACGGTACTGGTCGCAAGGGACCTATGAGAACTGGCAATCCATCAGTGCAGAGGCCCTTCATGGCCAGTGCCAGGTCAGGCCCCGGGCTTGCTTGAAGTGTTTCATGGCCTGCGGCCGTATGACGACCGTGACCAAGGGCCGCCACGCTGGCCTGAAGCTCGAGGGGCCTGAATATGAAACCATTTATGCCTTTGGGGGGCTTTGCGCCATCGACAGCATCGAGGAAATCATCTATCTGAATGATCTGTGCGACCGCCTGGGCATGGATACCATAACGGCCGGCAATCTTTGCGGCCTTACCATAGAAGCGGCACGAAGAGGCAAAGTCAATGCACAAATAGACTACGGACAAGTAGACGCCGTGGCCGCCCTGTTAAAGAAGATCGCCTTTCGACAAGAGATAGGCGACATCTTGGCTCAGGGGATCAAAGCCGCGGCCAAGGAATGGGCACTTGAAGACATAGCCGTCCACGTGAAGGGGCTTGAGCCTGCCGGATATGACCCGCGGGTCCTTAAGGGGATGGGGCTTGGCTATGCCACGTCAGACCGCGGGGCCTGTCATCTAAGGGCCACTTTTTACAAGCCAGAACTCTCCGGTATGATCGAACCTGCCGCCGTAGAGGGCAAAGCCGCCATGTTCGTGGACTTCGAAGATCGCCTGACCTTATTTGATAGCTTGATTCTGTGTCGCTTCTATCGCGACCTTTACCCATGGGACGCCCTGTGCGAAATTGTAGAAGGGATCACTGGTTTAGGGGCAGACGAAACCGGCCTTAGGAAGATAAGTGGCCGTATTTCAGACGTGGTTCGCCGCTTCAACATACAAGAAGGCTTAAGACCGGCCCACGACAACCTGCCGGCCCGCCTCCACAAGGAGCCCCTAGAAAAGGGGCACCTTATTGGCAAGGCTGAACTGAACACCATGATTGCCGACTATTATCGCCTCAGGGGCTGGGATGAAGAGGGCACGCCTGACCCCTTTGAAGATGGTGAGGAATGGAAAGGGTCCTAAACCTTGTCACTTCGGCAGAAGCCGGAATCCAGAATATATTATCTAAGTTTCGCACCCTTATCAACCGTTAGAAATAACGGCTAACCGTGCGCTGAGGTTTCTAGAAAACAGAAGGAGCCTGGTTTAAACCTTTTGGATGCAATGGGAGCCTCGGGAGTGGGCAACCCGCTTCTCTTCGGCCTCCAATGCCTTTAGTAGCTCTGCGAAGATTCTGGGTTGCAATGGCTGTAGGCCTTCGTTCACCGAATTTCCCACTCCCTCTGTTACAGATCCCCGGGGGGTACAAGTCTTGACAGACCTACTATTAGTGGAAACGCGGGGTGCGAACCTTGAGTATATGGGGAAGACTCGATACCGACTGCAGCTTACCCCGTGCTTGATACGGGACCACTATGGCCGAAAGCTCGTTTTTCTGACTCTTTAAGAAACCGCCAAAGGAAGCTAAATGGAAAAAATAATCGTTGAAGGGGGCCACCGGCTGCAAGGGACCGTGGCTGTAAGCGGGGCCAAGAATGCAGCCCTTCCCATCCTCGTCTCGTCCCTTCTTACAGATGGATGGAACGTCTATCACAATGTCCCGGACTTAAGAGACATCCGCACCATCAATAAACTACTGTCTGGCCTTGGCGCTCAGGTAGAAACAGAGGGAAATAGAGTCAAGGTCAATGCCAGCGCTCTTGACAGCCATGAGGCCCCTTATGACCTCGTCAGAACCATGCGTGCCTCTGTACTGGTCCTGGGACCATTGCTCGCCAGGTTAGGCCATGCACGGGTCTCTCTTCCCGGAGGTTGCGCCATTGGCGCCCGTCCCATCAACTTGCATTTAAAGGGACTTGAGCTCATGGGGGCAAATATCTCCCTGGACCATGGCTATATCAAGGCCGAAGCGTCCTCTCTAAAGGGTGCGGACATCTATTTTGATATTGTCACGGTCACAGGCACGGAGCACCTTATGACAGCCGCAGTCCTGGCCCACGGAAAAACCACGTTAAGGAACGCCGCCCGTGAGCCAGAGGTAGTGGCCCTGGCCGAGGCCCTTAATCAAATGGGGGCCAAGATAAGGGGCGCCGGCACCCCGATCATCACCATCAGGGGGGTTCACGCCCTGGAGCCGGCCTCTGTCACCGTCATCCCCGACAGGATAGAAACCGGCACCTTCATGATTGCCGCTGGCGTCACCCAGGGAGACATAAAGATAACAGGGTGTGAACGTAGCCACCTTCCTGCCCTTGTTAACAAGCTTCGCCAGACGGGCATTACGATTGAAGAGGACCGGGGCGGTCTCCACGTCTTGTCCGAGCGGCCTATCGCCAGTGCGGACGTCAAGACGCTGCCTTATCCTGGATTTCCAACGGACATGCAGGCCCAGTTCACAGTGCTCATGTGTTTGGCCCCTGGTCTGAGCGTCATATCTGAAACCATCTTTGAAAATCGCTTTATTCATGTCAGCGAACTTCAACGCATGGGGGCAGACATCAAGGTCTCGGGCAACTTTGCTGTGGTCCAAGGCGGAAAACCATTGACCGGCGCCCCTGTCATGGCCACGGACTTGAGAGCCAGCGCATCGTTGATACTGGCCGGCCTTTCCGCAGAAGGAACGACGGAGATCTCCCGTGTCTATCACATAGACCGGGGCTATGAGGCCATTGAAAAGAAATTGGCCCGACTGGGGGCCCAGATCTGGCGGATACGAGAATAATGGTACCACGGCCCCTTTGCACGGCCTAAGAGTCGTAACCACACGATCCGCCAAAAAGAGTCGCTCTATTAGGGGCTATACATAGACCTTCTGCTGACATGTCCCTGTGAAAACTTTTTTTCATAGAGGATCTGAAGCCGAAAATCCTCCCATACGCTATGCCAGGCCTTTGATCCCCGCCGTCCTGGCCCTTATGTGCGGCATCACTGGGGGCCTCTCTTTGCCTGGCCTCTCAGGGGTGTTCCTAGCCATCTGCGGGGCCTTGTTCGCCTCTGTCCTCTTCGCCTGGAAAGGACGACCCCTTCACCTCTTTCCCTTGGTCCTCTTCTTTCTCCTGGGCTACTGGAGCCTCCAGGGATGGATCGCACCGGAGCTCCCAGCACATCACGTCACCCGTTTTGTCGATGATGATCCGTGGCACATCATCGGTACCCTGGAACGACCTCCACAACAGTCCTCTGAACGGACGCGCTTCACTCTTAAGCTTCAATCGATCACAAGGAAACAGCTCTCTTATCCGGTCATGGGTTCTATACGTGTCACCGTTGCGGCAAATGGGCTGGGCCTTCGCTCAGGCGACCGAATCGCATGTCTGGCAACGCTAAGAGGGATCCAAAACTTCAACAACCCTGGAGGCTTCAACTATAGACGGCACATGGCCCTTCGAGGAATCAGGGCCTCGGCATACGTTTCAAACAAAGACCTTTTGGTCAGACTCCATGGAGAAAAGGGCGGCGGGATTGGCACCTGGCTGAAAAGTTGCCGAGAGGCCGTCTCCTCCTTGATTCAAAAGACCTCTCCAGAGGAGGCCCGCGAGGTCCTTGAGGCCCTTATCGTCGGGGACAGGAGCGGCATTTCACCTGAAAACCGCCAGGCCTTCAATCGTATCGGCATCTCCCACCTCCTTGCCATCTCAGGCCTTCATGTGGGCATGGTGGCAACCCTTTCCTTTTTCGTCTTTCGCTATCTCCTGGCCCGATCACAGCGCGTCCTTATGGCTGCTTGGGCCACACGCGGGGCAGCCCTCATGAGTGTCATGCCGGTCCTTTTCTATGGATTCCTAGCCGGCATGTCACCTGCCACGCAACGCGCCGTGATCATGGTAACGGTCTTTCTCTTGGCCATCGTTTTCGAACAGGAACACGATTCCATCAACACCTTGGCCGTGGCCGCCATGGTGATCCTGATCATCACGCCTACGGCGCTGTTTGAGATCTCCTTTCAACTCTCTTTTGCCGCGGTCTTTGCCATCTTGTATGCCCTGAGAACCCTCCCCTTTGTTTCCACGTTAAGGAGCAGCCCCCTATCGCTCTACAAGAGGCTGGGAGTTTTTCTCCTGGTGTCTGCAGCGGCCATCCTGGGAACCCTTCCCTTTACCCTTTATTACTTCAATCAAACATCCCTTATAGGAGTTTTCACCAATTGCCTCATGGTCCCCTTGGTAGGATTCCTCGTTGTTCCAATGGGACTGCTGGCAGCCTTCCTTTTGACAGTAACCCCAACACTGTCGCTGTGGATCATGAAGGCAGCCGCTGTGATCCTACAAGGGGGCATCTGTCTGGCACAGCATCTTTCAACGTGGCCCTTTGTGGCCATCAAGACCGTGACTCCCACGTGGACGGAGATGGCACTTTACTATGGCCTGGCCTGGGCTCTTCTCACCCCCAGAAAAACCCGCCTGACAAGGGCCGCCCTGGCGATTATCCTACTCCTCGCCCTGACAGATGTGGCCTATTGGGCCGCGAGACGCTTTGCCAACCAGGATCTCACGGTGACCTACATCGATGTGGGCCAGGGAAACGCCGCCCTTCTGGAACTCCCTAAGGGGGCTTGCATGCTGGTAGATGGAGGAGGATTCTATGACAATCGTTTTGATGTGGGAGCAAGGGTTGTTGCCCCTTTCTTGTGGCGAAAAAAGATCGCCACTGTGGAGACCCTGGTCCTTTCTCATCCTGACCCCGACCACCTAAACGGGCTTATCTTCATTGCCAGGCATTTCAATGTGCGGGAACTATGGATGACCCAAGATCAGGCACCTAGCCGGACATACAAAGATCTCCAGGAAATAGTGGCAGACCAACAGATCAAGGTGGTGGGATTAAAAGACCTGACGGGGTCACGAACCTTAAATGGTGTTACCTTTCAGGTCCTTTACCCGCCACATGACTTCCTTGAACGAAAAGGAATGGATCTGTGGCGCAGCACCAACAACAATTCTCTCGTTCTAAGGGCCTCTTATAACGAGAGCTCTTTTTTGTTCCCGGGAGATATCGAGGCTGAGGCAGAACAAGAGCTCATCACCTTGGCCGGAGAGGCACTAAAGAGTGACGTGCTCCTCGTTCCTCACCATGGGAGTAAAACCTCCAGCACCCTGGACTTCCTTAAATGCGTGGACCCCGCCATTGCCGTCATATCAGCGGGCAGGAAGGAGATATTTGGACTTCCTTGTGAAAAGATTGTCAAGCGCTACGCGTCTTGGGGCAGTCAAATATTTCGCACGGACCAGGCCGGGGCCATCACGATTACGACAGACGGAAACCGTCTCAGCGTAAAGCCCTTTCTATCTGGTCCTGTCAAACCTTAAGGGGCTGAGACCACCCCTGCAATATGGGTCTGCATTCTTTCAACGACCGCTACCGGGTCATCTGCTTGGCGGATGGGCCGGCCTACCACAATATAGTCGGCACCGTTTTTAAAGGCCGTTCTCACATCCACCACCCTCTTTTGGTCGTCTCGTCGGTTCTGAACAGGCCTTACACCTGGAACGACCACCAAGAACCCGTCGCCCAAGTGGGCCCTTAACTTGGACGCCTCAAGGCCAGATGACACCACGCCGTCGCAACCCATGGCGATGGCCCGCTTAGCCCTATTTAGGACCAGGTCTTCCACAGAACAGTCAAAGCCGAGCTCTCTGATGTCTCCTTGGTCCAGACTGGTAAGGACCGTGACGGCCAGTATTTGGGTGTTTGCCTTGTTCTGAGCGGCCGCCTTTAAAATCCCGTCGTTTCCATGAACGGTGGCAAAAGTGGCTCCGCAGTCTTTTAGTTGGCGGACAGCTCGTCCCACTGTTTCTGGAACATCAAAGAACTTCAAGTCCACCATCACCTCGAGGTCCCGCTTGATGATCCACTCAATCATGGGAAACCAGCCGGCCAGGAAAAGCTCCAAGCCCACCTTGTAAAACTTCACCTGGCCTTCCAGCTTCTCCACCCATTTTTTTGCCTCTTCAGGGGAGTCTACATCCAAGGCAAAGATGATCCGCTTGTTAATGTCTATGCGCTTTTCTTGGCTCATGGGTCTCTCGTATAGCCCCCTCTTCCGGTCTTAGCAAGGAACTTCTGGCCAGCGAGGAAGGAAGGTTTTCGCGGGTCTCATTAAAAAAGGGGCGGCCGAAAGGGCCAACCCCTTGTGATTACTTGGTGGAGCTGAGGGGGATCGAACCCCTGACCTCATGACTGCCAGTCATGCGCTCTCCCAGCTGAGCTACAGCCCCGCATCTTGTGAATCTCTTTTATAACACTACCAATTCCGGTGTCAATCGTCTTTTTTGGAGACCAGCTCAGTGAGCACCCCAAAGGAACTCTTTGGGTGCAAAAAGGCGACCTGGGTACCATGGGCGCCCGCTCGGGGCGTCTCATCGACTAATCTCGCCCCCTGTTCCTTTAACCTCTCAAGGGCTTCACTCACGTCCTCCACCTCGTAAGCGATATGATGGATCCCTTGGCCCTTCTTTGCAATAAACTTAGCAATCACCCCATCGTCAGTGGTGGACTGGATCAACTCTAGGTTCACGTCCCCTACTGGAATAAAGGCGATCTTCATCTCTCCCATCGTCTCCTCATGGTGCACTTTCAGACCAAGAGACTCCTCATAGAAACGCTTGGCAGCCACAAGATCGCTCACGGCGATACCTATATGATTGATCTTTTTGGGACCCATAGAACCGCCTCATCCTTCCTCTTTGCCTGCTCCTTGACAATCGCCAGGCAAAGAACTATATTTCTTGTACTTTCCCTATCGCCCATAACGAAAAGTCATGCACAAACCCTTTTACACAAACCCCCATCAGCAAGCTTCAAGGGCTACAACTCCGGCCCAGGAAGGAATCTTCAAGGAGTTTGACGCCACAGAGCTTTATTGTCCGAGGTGCAACCGCTCTATGCCAGTACGAAAGCGCCTCTTGCTAGTCCTTCCAGAAGGGGAAAAATATGAATACCTTTGTGCTGCATGTGCCACGTCTGTGGGAACCAAGATCGTCCGGGGAGGGGAACAGATCCGCTTAGTTATCTAGTATCCATACAGAGTTGTGCCACCCAACAGAGGTCCGTGGATCGGTGCTATCCAGTCCCCGCCGCGACCTCTTCACCCGTTGTTGTCTCCTCTGTTCTCATCGTGCGAAGCTGTGCCAATTCCCATGCGTAGTCATATAGGTGGAGGCCTTTACTCGCCGCGATGATCTCCCCGTCGTCCACCCCTATCTCACTGGCCATATACTCCTTTAGGAGCTGAAGCCCCCCAAGGTTGGCCGGAAAACCGTTCCACAGATCCCAAGACCTGAAATAGACCACAAAATGGAGTCTTCCCTCACGTATCCGTGTGTCTATTTGGCGAAGGCATGGGGGATCTTCCAAGAGAATATCTGAGGGTGTTGATACACTCATGACAGCCTGGTTGGTCCCGTAGCCCCGCATTTTATACATCCTAATGACTTCTTCAATCTGGTTCACCATGCGCCGTTGAACCTTTTTTTCTGCCCCCCCATGGGGCCCATCACCTTCGGCGCCCACCAAATAGGACCATCCAGCCACACGCTCTCCATAGGTATAGTCCTCGTTCGGTTTCTTGTCCGGCGTCATGAGATAAGGCAAGTACTCCTCCACATATCCTTCGGCCACGGGGTTGGGAATACCCAGTGAGGCAGGAATGTCGGGAATCAGAGGGCGCACGCCAGGATACTTGATGTGGACTGTAATATAGTCAAACTCAAGCCGTTTTTGCCCTGCGTAGCTTCCGTGATCGATTACATATTCATGCCCTTTATCGATAATCTCATAGACACACTGAAACCATGCGTCGGGCAGGTCACGGGCGGAGACAAAAACCGGGTTCAACATGATTACCTTTTCCTCTCATATGTCGAGCTGGCGAACCTCTAGGGCGTTCTTTTCGATGAAGCTTCTCCTCTGCTCCACCTCTCCACCCATCAATATTGTAAAGATGTCGTGGGCCTCAAACATGTCCTCTACCTTCACCTTTAGCAGGGTCCTCTTTTCTGGGTCCATGGTTGTTTCCCAGAGCTGGTCCGGATTCATCTCCCCCAGGCCTTTGTATCTCTGGATAGGCAGTCCCTTCTTCGCCTCCCTCAGAAGTAACGAAAGAAGTGCCTCTTTGCTCTCCACAGAGACACTCTCCTTACCATCCTCTTGCACTGTAAAAGGCGCCCTGTTAGGAGACAATACATCTTTCCATAGAACCATTCCTTTTTGAAGGTCTGGCGAGGAAACCAATTCCCAGCCAATTCTCATCTTTGAGCTTCCCGTTTCCTTATCCTCTACAACTAGTTCAAAGGCGTTGTGTTCTTCATCCTTGACGAGCTCGCTCACCTTATACCCTTCCACGGCGAGCTGTTGTGCAAGCTCCTTCATTCGCCCTTCATCTTGAAGAAAGCCCTTATCCTTGACCTCTTTGTCTATCAAAAATTCTATTAATCCATGCCTGTAACCCCGCCGCTCCAAGCGCTGGAGGGCCCTTTCATAGTCTACTAGGCTTCCCATATAGACGTAGAGTCGCTCTTTTTCCAAGAACCCTCCACCGTCAGCGCCCTTTACCTTCTTGGACTGGCAAACCCGTTTCATCAAATAATCATTGAATCCAGCCTCATCTTTTACATATATCGCTTTGCTCCCCTTGCCTACTCTAAATAGCGGCGGCTGGGCAAGGTATAGGTAGCCAAGATCCACTAAATCCGGCATCATTCTATAGAAAAACGTGAGGAGCAGGGTCCTAATGTGCGATCCGTCCACATCAGCATCTGTCATAATGATGACCTTATGATACCTCAGTCTTTCGATGCTGTATTCGTCTCTGCCGATACCAGTGCCAAGGGCGGTCACCATGGTCTTTATCTCTTCACTCTTAAGCATCTTATCAAAGCGTGCTTTTTCAACATTGAGTATCTTTCCCTTTAGCGGGAGTATTGCCTGGTAGCGTCGATCCCTTCCCTGTTTCGCACTGCCCCCTGCTGAATCTCCCTCAACAATAAAGATCTCCCTTTTAGATGCATCTTTTTCTTGGCAATCAGCCAGTTTTCCAGGCAAAGATGCTTCTCCTAAGGCATCCTTTTTTCTGGCGATGTCTCTGGCGCGTCTGGCTGCATCCCTCGCCCTGGCCGCATCAACTACCTTAGAGACAATCTTCCTTGCCACGGCAGGATTCTCTTCCAAAAATGAGCCCAGCTTGTTGTTGACTAGCGTTTCTACTAACCCCTTGACTTCGCTATTGCCCAGTTTTGTTTTTGTCTGTCCTTCGAATTGAGGGGACCTAAGTTTGATACTGATAATGGCAGTCAATCCCTCTCTCACATCTTCTCCCGTCAACTTCTCATGAAGGGTCTTTGGCAAATTTCCGTTAGAGGCATATGAGTTGATGGTGCGGGTCAGCGCCGATTTGAATCCAACCACATGGAATCCGCCTTCTTGTGTATTGATGTTGTTGGCAAAAGAGAAGATCTTTTCTCTGAATGTATCTGTGTATTGCATGGCCAATTCCATGGAGATATTCTCATTGTTGGCTTCCATGTAAATCGGCTTCTTATGCAAGGCCGTCCTCCCCTTATTCAGATACTCTACAAAGGATACAATCCCTCCTTTGTAATAATACTCCTTCTTCTTGTGGTCTCTCTCATCTTCAAGAACGATCCTGAGACCCTTATTCAAAAAGGCAAGCTCTCTCAGTCTCATGGAAACGATATCAAAATTAAAATCCAAAATTCTAAATATCGCTGCATCTGGCTTGAACCGTATCCTAGTCCCTGTTCTCTTGGTTTTCCCTATCACCTCCAGCTTAGAGGTACTCCTTCCCCTCTCATAGGACTGACTATGAACCTTGCCTCCTGAGCGAATCTCCACCTCAAGATAGCTTGAAAGGGCGTTTACGACAGATACCCCAACTCCATGGAGACCACCTGACACCTTATATGTGTCATGATCAAACTTCCCACCTGCGTGAAGCCGCGTCATTACGACTTCCACTGCAGGAATCTTCTCTGTTCTGTGGGTTCCTACCGGTATGCCCCGACCGTTGTCATCCACCGTTACACTGTTGTCCGAGTGGATAGTGACTTTGATAAAATCACATTGGCCCGCTAGGGCTTCATCTACGCTATTGTCAACGACCTCATAAACCAGATGATGAAGTCCCTCTACGTCGACATTTCCTACATACATAGAAGGCGTTTTTCTAACTGCCGTAAGTCCTTCTAATACTTTAATGTTATCAGCATCATATGTTTTTTCTGTCAGTTCCATTCTATATCCTCATAGGCATAATAACACTCAAAAAACCTTTGTCTTTGTCTCCCTCTACAACACAAGGTGTGGCTTCATCATTCAACCTTATGATGACCTCCTCACTTTTCATATGGCTCACACAGTCAACAAAATATCTTGGATTAAAGGCTATCTCCATGCCCTCGCCATTGTAACGAACAGGTATCACTTCCCTTGACTCTCCAATATCCGGATTAGTCGTGGTAGTTTCCATCTGTTCCTTATCTATTTTGAATCGCATGCTACGATACTTGTCAGATGAAAGAATAGACATCCTTTTTAACATCATCAATAATACCTCTTTTTCTACTCTCACTTCCCTCTTTATCTCCTTTGGAATTACCAGATTATAATCTGGAAACTCCCCTTCAATAAGTCGGATGATAAGAGTTTCAGAGTCTTTTTTCACAATAAAGTCCTTATCTCTCAACCCGACCTGAACCGTTCCCCCTCCCTCTATAAGCCTCAGGATCTCAACAATGCCACTCTTCGGGACGATCACACCTTCTTCCAATTCAAAACCGCTGCCTTTGTCTATTGGTTCATCGATTCTTGAAAGTCTGTGGCCATCTGTTGAAACCATCCGAAAGAATCGTTCCTCTCCCTCGGTAATCGTCTCAAAAAAAACCCCTGCCAGATGGACGCGCCCTTCATCGGAAAGGGCCGCATACATGGTTTTTTCAAGCATATTCTTTAATATATCCCCATCCATATCAAAGAGCGGCACACTCTCCACTTCTGGCAATCCCGGAAACGTCTCTGTTTCCATTCCCACAATGTTATATTCTATAGTCTTATCCGCTATTTGGATCCATCTGTTCTCCGATTCCTTAAAGGCCACCACATCACTCGGAAAATCCCTTACGATTTCATAGACCTTCCTTGACGGGACGGCACTGCCACCTTGTGCTACAACCTCCGCCTCATAATGGCCCTGAAACGCTATCTCAAGATCTGTAGCTAAGATAACTATATACCCTTCTTTGGCATAGATAACCACATTAGAAGTAATAGGAAGAGTACTCTTTTTTCCAGTAATGCCCTGTACTTTAGTCAATGCTGGTAACACTTTTTCTTTTTTGATCTTAAATTCCATCATGAACTCCACCTATAATTCTTTCTTAATAAATAGATTCATAATAAGGGATGCCAATAGTGTCTATAAGCTTCCAACATGCTAAAGCGAATAGAAAAAATCCCCCTGCGCTATGTCTATAAATGAAAGGAAAAAATGAGATAGGAATGAAGGGACATATACCTAGTCAATAACTAATGAATTACTGAAAAAATATCAACCCAAAACGAACAACCCAAGGGAAAGGATATTCTACAATAACCAAAGGATTTGAGGGGTTGTTGGATTATGACTTGAAATAATCACGAACCATCTTAATGGCGCAAAATTCCCCACACATGGTACAGACCTCATCTGAGCTTGGTCTGCTACTGGCACGATAGGCCTCGGCTTTTTTCGGGTCGATGGCCAGTGATATTTGCTTTTTCCAGTCCAATGCCTTCCGTGCCTTTGACATCTTATGATCCCGCTCTATGGATCCGGGATGTCCCCTGGCAATATCAGCTGCATGGGCCGCAATCTTGGTTGCTATGACCCCTTCTCTCACATCTTCAGGAGATGGAAGCTTTAGGTGTTCTGCAGGGGTGACGTAGCAAAGGAAGTCAGCGCCGGCCATGCCGGCAACGGCACCGCCTATGGCGCAGGCAATATGATCGTAGCCCGCTGCTATATCCGTCACCAGTGGGCCCAACACATAAAAAGGAGCTCCTTGACACAACCGTTTTTGAAGAACCACATTTGTCTCTACTTCATTGAGAGGAATATGACCTGGTCCCTCTATCATGACCTGAACACCCTCTTCCCAGGCACGGCTGGTCAGTTCTCCAAGTATAAGGAGCTCATTTATTTGGGCCCGATCCGTAGCATCTGCCAAAGACCCAGGCCGTAACCCATCGCCAAGGCTCAACGTGATGTCATGCCTCTTTGCAACAGAAAGGAGCCGGTCGAAATGTTTATAAAAGGGATTTTCTCTTTGGTGGTAGAGCATCCATGTTGCCAAAAAGGCCCCGCCCCTGCTCACAATATCGGTGGTTCGGCCTTGAATCCGGAGTCTTTCAAGGGCTTCCAATGTGACACCACAATGGATCGTCATGAAATCCACTCCATCTTTAGCCTGTTCTTCCACCGTCTCAAATAGGAGATCAGTCGTCAAATTAACGATCCCTCCTGTATTTCTGGCTGTTTCTACCGCTGTTTGATAGATAGGGACGGTTCCAACGGGCAATCTGGAGGCCAGGAGAACGGCTTGACGTATCTTGGTAATGTCGCCGCCAGTGCTGAGATCCATGATCGTGTCGGCACCGGCACCAACGGCAAAGGAAAGTTTAGAGAGTTCTTCGGCCTGATCAACATGGTCACGAGAGGTACCGATATTGGCATTGACTTTTATCGTAAGGCCTTTGCCTATTCCTACAGGATCAAGGTTTCCATGATGAACATTCGATGGTATGACAACGGAACCGTTGGCGATCCTTTCCGCTAGGAGATGGGGATCAATATTCTCCTTTTGAGCCACCCTCTCCATGGCTTTAGTGATGACCCCTTTCCGGGCCTTTTCTAGCTGTGTCATGATGCTGCCTTGTTTATCTCGGAAATCATGATTATGGTGAAAAAGGAATGGAAACTTCAGTTTACTGTAGTACTGGGATAGGATAATAACAGAGTTTTTAAAAGAACTCAACGCTATCCATAGAGTACCTTAAAAGGCTGGAAAGGCGCGTTGTGACAGGTCCTTGACTCTCCTCTTTAAATAGAGTATTTGTTCGTATATCCGAGAGGTTGTAGAATGATTTCACAGGGAGATGAATATGACGAAGAATAATCTTTTGGCATTGGCTGAATTGGGACAAAGCCCCTGGTATGATAACATTGATCGGCGTTTGATTCAAAGCGGAGATTTTAGGAAACTCTTGGACAAGGGCGTCACAGGCGTTACTTCTAATCCAAGTATATTTGAAAAGGCCATTAAGGGGTCAGCCGTCTATAATAAAACGATAGAAGAGCTCGTAAAAAAAGGACGCTCTCCAGAAGAGATCTACGATGTTGTGACGGTTCAGGACGTACAGATAGCGGCCGACTTTTTGAGAGAAACGTACGAGAGGACACAGGGCCTAGACGGTTATGTGAGCCTTGAAGTCCTTCCAAGGTATGCGCAAGATCCAGAAAAAACGATTGAAAACGCCAGAAGACTTTCCCAAGAAGTTGGAAGGAAAAATCTCATGATCAAGGTCCCTGGGACGGTAGAGGGGGCAGAGGCCATCAGGGTCCTAACGGCAGATGGAATCAATATCAATGTGACCCTTCTTTTTTCTATGGCCCAGTACGAAAGGAGTGCCAAGGCTTACATGGAGGGATTAAGAGACAGACTCCGTAAAGGCAAGCCTTTAGATCAGGTCTGTTCTGTGGCAAGCCTTTTTGTCAGCAGAGTAGACACCGTAACGGACAAACAATTGCAGGAGCTTCACGAGCAAGATCTTCAAGGAAAAATCGCAGTGGCTAACGCCAAGATGATCTACCAACGGTTCAAAGAATGGTTTACGGGAGAGCACTTTTCTGAATTGGCGTCAGAAGGGGCACGTATTCAGCGTGTTCTATGGGGGAGCACGAGTACAAAGAACCCAGACTACTATGACCTAAAATATGTGGATGAATTGATCGGCAAGGAGACCATCAATACCCTACCTCATAATACATTGTTGGCATTCTTGGACCACGGTAATCCGAGGTTGACGCTGGAAGAAGACCTGGACAAGGAACGTGGGTACTTAGAAAAGCTGAAAGGCTTCGGAATCGATCTAAACCAAAACTGTGAGGTCCTCCAACAACAAGGCGTTCAGGCCTTTTCCGATTCTTTCAACCAACTGATCGATGCCATTGTGGCCAAGACCAGGTAACAGTCCTTCCATCAAAGGGTGACAGCGATTATCCCACGATTTGCGAAACAGGAACCAGCTTCACTTGTCTTTTAATATGAGGGAGTTCTTGTTTTAAAATTTTCCAGGTGATGGGATAGGGGTGGCCGATGCCGATAGCCTGGCCCCGTTTTTTGGCCACTGTAACGAGACGCTTGATTTGAAATCGGATGGCGTTGGGCTCTTGAACGTGGTCCAAGAAAACCTGGCGACAGGCGAATCGCAGGTCCAACATCCTTGCCGCGTCTGCGCAACTTGACAATGGACTGGTGAGACTGTCTACAAAGAATAGATGGCGGCCCTTTAACACCTTAAAGATCTGGCTCATTTTCACTGCATCTTGGGTGAGCTTGGAGCCCATGTGATTGTTCACACCTACGATAAAAGGCACGGCAGCCAAGTCCTCCAATAGTTGATCCAAGAGTTCCTTTGGCTCCATAGAAGCAATAAGGGCGCCTTTTCCGGGGTTCACGACCGGATAGTCCAAGGGTTCCATGGGAAGATGGAGAAGGACATCACGGCCAGTCTCGTGGATCGCAGAGGCGATCTCCGACTGGAAAGGACTGTGAGGAAGGACGGAAAAGGCGAGCACTCCGTCAAGTTCTAGGAACCTTAAAGCGGTCTCTTTGTCGTATCCAAAGTCGTCTATGATAATAGCGACTTGGGGAAGGCCGATTGGTGGGGCCGGGGTCGGCTTTTCGTATGTAACCGCCACAAAAGCCACCCGATGTGTTGGGTGCCCGTTCACCGAGACCTCCACAACGGTCTGGTCTTGAGGTCCCAATGTAACGTGGAGTCCACCCTCTGGAATAGATAGGCTCAGGCTGTGCAAAAAGACGGCCCTCACCTCTGTGACAGGAGGCACCTTCTTTATGCGCACCTCCATGTCAGAGTACGTCCACTGGTCACCACCATCGTTTTTGGTTTGTACCGTGTTGAATACCACGGCCTCTTGAGAGACCCCCAAGGCCAGGAGTGCGTCACAGATGTGCCGGTCCAGTTCTTTGACCTTGGCCTCTGTACCGTGAGACTTATGGGTTTCAAAGACAGGTATCGGAAAATGGCGAACCGGTTTTGATTGGACTGGCCGGTCTCTTCCGTATACCCAGATCCCCGCAAAGACAAGGAGGGCGGCCAGTGGTATGGCAAGGTATGCAATGCCCTTATAAAGGGTTGCTTTTCGGTCTGGTCTCGTCCCCTCTGTCAGGTCGATCTTTTTACGTGTTGCCATGGCAATGTGTCTCTAGAGAGACATCTTAGAAAAGATCTCCCAACCAGCTAGGATGTCGAGGGCCCTTTGAACCTGATGATCCTTGTTAAGGAGTTCTTCTACGTCTTCAGACGGACCTGTCTCTGGCACCTCTGCGTCCTCAGCAGGAGCAGTCTCTTCTTTCTCTTCCTCGGACAGCCCATCTTGCGGTTCCGGTGAGATATGATTCTTCAGGTCCTTCTCGTGCATACGGGGTCTTTCTGGTGTTTCTGTTTCAGGGAGAAATCGTTGTGCCACCACCACATCTGGCTTGATCCCCTCTGCCTGTATGGCATGGCCCTCGGGGGTGTAATAGCGGGCGATGGTAAGTTTCAGGCCATAGCCATCTCTTAAAGGCTCCACGGCTTGGACGGAGCCCTTTCCAAAAGAAGTAGCGCCCAAAACCAGGGCCCGTCCGTGGTCCTGTAAGGCCCCTGCGACAATCTCCGAGGCGCTTGCACTTCCTTCATTGATCAGGAGGACGATGGGATAGGTGTGCTTATGGATATTGGGTCGGGCTGAGTACGTTTTCGGTTCAGACTCTGACCTCCCCTTGATGGATACGATCACCCCGTTTTCCAGAAAGAGATCTGCAATCTTAACGGATTGGTCCAGGAGACCCCCAGGATTATCCCGAAGATCAAGGACGAGGCCCTTTAAGGCTGTGTCGCCCGATTCCAGTTCATCTAGGGCGGCGGCAGCGTCGTCGTACGTATTGTCCCTAAAGTTGGTAATACGCAGATAGCCGTAGCCCGGCTTAAGGACGTGAGCGTGGACGCTGTCCAAGGGGATCACATCCCGCACAATGGTGAACTCCTTTGGCTCATCTGATCCCTTTTGCCTGACCGTAATGAGGACCGCAGTCCCCTTTTGGCCTCGTATCTTCTTGACCGCCTCCCACAACTTCATGTCTTTTGTCGTTTCTCCGTCTACCTTGATGATTTGGTCCCCTGATTTGATTCCCGCTTCGTGGGCCGGAGTTCCCTCAATGGGAGACACGACAGTCAAGATGTTATCTTTCATGGTAATGACAATCCCGATGCCGCTGAACTCTCCCTTCGTGTCTATTTGAAGTTCGTTGTAGGTGTCGGCAGACAGGAAGGAGGAGTGCGGATCTAGGGAGGCGAGCATCCCATGGATGGCGCCTTCAATGAGGTCTTTGGCGTCCACGGGATCCACGTAGTTTTTTTCCACAATATCAAGAACATCACTGAACAACTTCAGTTTTTCATAAGTCTCGTCCGTGCCTGCCAACAGTTGCCGATGGATGTCGCTGGCGGCCAGCAAGAGGCAAAGCGATAGAAAAAGTATGACGGCGACAATCCCCTTGTGCCGCCTTAGCAAGCCTGTCATGGGCCCTCCTCGTTAGTCAGAAAATATGACGCAGGAATGTTTCCAATCTATCATATTAACATATTTTGGGGTCATATATAAGGTCTTTTGCAGACCAGGCCCCTTGGGCGACTGCTCATATCACAAAGAAGCCCTCTAGTTCTTGAACCACAATGCCGGATCAAGAGGTTTTCCGTGATGGCGAACCTCAAAATAGAGCCCTGGGCCGCTCAGGGTGACGATGTCTCCGTAGGTACCGATGGCTTCTCCAGCAAGGACTGCGTCTCCCTTATGCTTAAAGAGTTCGTCGAGGGGGGCACACAAAGTGTAATAATGCTTGCCATGGTCGATGATCATGATGTTGCCGTAACCCTTGAACCATCCAGCGTAAATCACCTGTCCATCACAGACTGCCCGCACCTGGGTGTCCACGTCGGCCTGGATGGTGACTCCGCTTCTGTAGCCTTTGATAGGGTAATCGCCCTTCTGTAGATAGGGCCCGAAGGGGTTCAGAATCTTCCCTCGGACCGGCTGGGGCAGGGAGCCTTTCAGTTCGGCAAAGAACTTGGGGCGGGCACCGGGGAAAGGGCGGGGTTGTCGTTGCAGGGATCTTAGGGTCTCATCGAGTCTCTTTGCCCTGTCTTTCAATGAGGCGATGGCGGCAAGGGTAAGGTCCTTGTCGGCCTGGATGCTGGCCAGTAGCTTGGATCGGTCGACCCTTTGTCGGGCTATGCGGGCTGCTTGCTCCTCGCCCTTCTTTAGGAGGCCCTCCTGGGTCTGTTTTCTGGTTTCCAGGTCACCAGAAACGACCTCCAGCTTTCTTTTCTGGTCCTGGAGTGTGTCCCAGAGGTCGCGGTCGTGTTTTAGAATCCGTTCCAGGGATTCCCGTCTTTGCCACAACTGGGAGAAGGTCTGGGCAGAAAAGAGCATGGGGGCCACGCCCAGCTGGCCCAGCTTGTAGAAGGCCACTAAGCGGGGCACGGCAAAGGCTTCGAGGGTTCGGGTCTGGGCTACGAGAGACGCCTGCTCCAAGGTAAGGGCCTCCATTTGTCTCTCAATCTCCTGGATTTCTGAGCGAATCTCTCTCAGCCTGGCCCGTGAGTTGTATAGCTCAAGGTTTAATCGCTCCAGGTCTTGGACAACTAGGGTCTCATCGGCCTTGAGACCCTCGATTTTTCTTTCGGCCTCTGAGATCTTTTCTTGGACGGCCTTTCTCTGGGTCTGTTCCCGTGCGATCGTCTCTTTAAGGCCATTGGTGGAAGGGTCGGCCATCACGAGCTGTCCAAAGGAGATTAGAAAGGCCGGTAAGGCCAGGGTCAAGGCCTTAAGAACTGCCTTAGAGATATATAAGAACCGAGCCATGCCATGAATATCCCGACAAAAAGTAAGAGAGAGCAGCCAGTGAGAGAGAGGAATCGGATGTCAAAGGTCGACAGCAGGGCGTGCCCTGAATGAAGCCGTGCGATGAGGAGCTTAAAGGAGATAAAGAGAAGACCCAGGCCCACGATTCCACCCAAGGCACCCTCTAAGAGGTTCTGGACATAGAAAGGTATTTTCACAAAACTGTCCGTTGCACCGACGAGCTTCATGATCTCAATCTCTTGCCGTTTGGCGTACAGCGTCAGCCTGATGGTGTTGGCGCAGACAAAGACAGTGGTTGCAAAGACAAGCCCGCCCACGATGAGGCTGGCCAGCCTGAAAAACCCCATGAATCCCGTAAACCGGTGCAACCAGGCCTCTGCGGCTGCCACGTCCTCGATTCCAGAGAATGTCTTAATCTCGTCGGCCAGGGGGTCCAGGCGTTCCCAACGTTGCCATCCTGGGGCCAATTCTATTTCAAAGGAGGCCGGCAGAGGATTTTCCTTTAACCCATCCAGCAGGGAGGCGCGATGTTTCATCTGGCTTCTTAGGCGGGTCATGGCCTCACCTTTTGAGACATAACGGATCTCCTCCACCCCCTGAAGCTCGGCCAGGTGTCGGCGCAGCAACTCCACACGCTCTTTCACAAGGCCCTCTTCCAGGTAGGCCACAACACGAATATCTTGCTGCCAAGACCTGACGAGATCGCTTATATTCACATAGAGAATGGCAAAGACGCCCAAGATCAACATAGAGAAGGCAATCGTGGCCGTGGCCGCCAGGTGGAGATAGGGACCTGCAGCGATATTTCTCCGAACCCGTTGGATGACAGAAGACAACACGATGAGATTCAAGATCTTTTTTCGCCCTCTATCTGGCCCTTGTTCAGGAACACAATGCGCCCAGCGACCTTGTCAAAGAGCCTGGTGTCGTGGGTGGCCACCACAATGGTGGTACCCCGTCGGTGCAGTTGTCTTAAAAGATCAAAGACCATGTCAGCAGCCTCATCATCGAGGTTCCCTGTGAGCTCGTCTGCCAAGAGTATCCAGGGATTGCCCACTGCGGCCCGGGCCACGGCCACACGCTGTTGCTCTCCCCCAGACAGCCTAGGCGGATAGGTGTGCATGCGGTCTTCCAGGCCCACCATTCCAAGGACCTGGCGCACCTTTTTCTGGGTATAGCTTTTCTGATGACCCGTGGCCTCCAGGACCAGAGCGATGTTTTCATATACGGTGTAGCTGTCAATCAGTCTGAAATCCTGAAAAACGAACCCGATGCTTCGTCTCAAAAGGGGGATCATTTTCCGGCGCACCCGCTGGAGATTTACCCCGTTTACCAAGATCTGCCCCTCTGAGACCTCCTCTTGCAGAAAGATGAGGCGGAGCAGGGTGGTCTTGCCTGCGCCACTGGGGCCCGTGACAAAGACAAACTCGTTTTTCAGAACGGTGAGATTGACGTCACGGAGTGCGATCTGAGGACCGTAGCGTTTGTGGACGTGGAACATTTGGACGACTGGCTCTACTCCAGTGCCGACGCTCATGACAGGGGTACCTTTTCGGTGACCGTAAGATTCCTTGTTGATCTAAAACGCCACTCCTGTTACATAGATAGGCGCGTGCGGGGGGTGCCGTCACCGGTTTTCCCTGCACCAAGGCCTCCGCTGAACAGATAGAATAGGGCTTCTTCCAGTTCAGCGGGGGTTTTTTTGTTTACTCTGCCCCAAATAATGGCCCGAAGCAGGGTCCCTCATGGGCCAAGGCAACGGAGCCCTTTTGTTTAGTATCGTGGTCCGAGAATTTCAAGATAAATGTCGTGGTCTGCCCAATCGTCGACAAGGCCGCGCATTAAAGCAGGGCCCATTGTGGACGGACACAGATCAATCTTTTTCCTGTGGGTCTATGTAAACGCGGCGGTTGCTTTTCCCGATGCTGCAGTAGACTTCGTAACTAATGGTACCCATCTTTTGGGCTATCTCCTCGGCCGTAATGCGCTCACTGCCTTGGGCACCTAGTAACACCACCTCGTCGCCCACGGCCACGCCCTCTAGGGACGTCACATCCACCATGGTAAGATTCATGCAGACCCGGCCCACAACGGGCACCCGTGTGCCGTGGATGAGGGCCTCTCCCTTGTTGGAAAGCAGCCGGCTGTATCCGTCATCATAGCCCACGGGGACGGTGGCGATAGTGGCCTTTGATGTGGTTCGGTAGGTACAGCCATAACTGATGGCCGTACCGGGAGGCACGGTTGTTACTTGAATGACCTTGGATCTGAAGGTCATGGCTGGTCTAAAGGAGCGGATAGCCAGGGCCTCTCCAGGTGGGGAGCCGTAAAGGAGTATGCCCGGGCGTACCATATGAAGATCCAGGGCCCTTTGTTCCAAGAGGGCGCCGCTGTTGGAGACATGGACTGCCTCTTGGCATACGCCAAGCTTTCGGCTTATCTCCACTGCCTTGATAAATGCCCCAATCTGCTGAGCCGTAAAGGGGTGCTGGGGCTGATCAGAGATGGCCAAGTGAGAGAATATCCCCTCTAATCTGAGCCCCTTCAGAGGCAAGAGGCCGCGCAAAAAAGGGCCCAGGTCTGACAATGACACGCCGAGGCGGCTCATGCCGGTATCTACCTTTACGTGAACGGGAGTGACCCTGCCCTGTTCCAGGCTCTTCTCAGAGAGCCTCTCTGCAATCTCTTTTCCAAAGACGGCCGCAGAGAGCTTGTATTCTACAACAGCCGAGACCTCCTCTGGCATGATCCCCATCATGATCAAGACAGGGACCGTGATGCCAGCCTTTCGAAGGTTCAGGCCCTCTTCCGTCTCAAATATGCCAAGATAGTCAACGCCGGCAGCCTCAAGGGTCCTAGCCACGGGGATCATGCCGTGACCGTAGGCGTCTGATTTCACCACGGCAAGGACGCGGGACTTGGGGCCTGCTAATCGCTTGATCTCGATGAAGTTGTCTCTAATGGCACTTAGGTCGATACGTACCTCATTGGGCATCATGCTCTCCGCTCCAAGGGGAGTCTGACCCTAAAGGTGGTACCCTTGTCCTCAACGCTTTCCACGTGGATGGTTCCGCCAAAGGACTCGACAATGCGAAGGCTAATGGCAAGACCGAGGCCGGTGCCCTTTCCGGGGGGTTTCGTGGTGTAGAAGGGGTGAAAGATCTTCTGCAGCTCTCGTGCCGGGATCCCCTTGCCCGTATCGGAGACAGCAATCTCGACAAGGTCTCTCGGCCGCTTTTCAGCCTCTGAGTCATCCCCTCCTGCCGAGCGGACAGCACCGGTGGTAACGGTAAGCCTGCCGCCCTGTTCCATGGCGTCACGGGCGTTAAACATGAGGTTGATTAAGACCTGCTTAAGCTGGTCCGGATCGGCCCACACCGTTTCCAAGTCCTTTTCAAGGAGGGTTTCAAGATTCACAGAGGCCATGAGTTTTTGGTGAGAAAAAAAGGAGACACTTTCTAAGACAAGGGCATTGATATCCACAGGGGCGGACACAGCTGCAGAGGGCCTTGAAAAATCAAGGAGCTCGCGGACGATGGTGTCTATTCTGGTAATCTCCTTTTCAATGCGTAAGAGGTAGTCTTTGGCTTCTTCGTCTTCTTGTGTATGGCTTGCCAGCAGGTTGGTATATCCCAGAATAGCGCCTATGGGATTGCCCACTTCATGGGCCACGCCTGCGGCGAGGCGTCCGATAGAAGAAAGCCTCTCTGAGCGAAGCGTCTCCTGCCTGGCCACTTCTAGAGAGCGTATCTGGGCCTTCATCCGCTCCTTGTTTTCAGCCAGCCGCTTGACCATGCGGTTCAAAGATACACTCAGGCGGGCGATCTCGTTGCGATCTGGCTCCCCGGCCACGGGAAAGGGTCCAGCGTCTTGGAAGCGCTCCACCGTGTCCACCAAGTGTTTGACGGGGCGAATCACGATTCTGGAAAGGAGAAAGTTTCCAAAGACGAGAAGGACCAGGGCGTTTAGTCCGATGTATAACCACAGGATCTGCCGTGACCTGCTGAGGCCCTTGAGCACCCGGTCAATGCGAACAGGGACCTGGACGGCTGCAATGCATTGGTCTGCCGCAAAAAGGGGGGCCGTTACGACTAAAAGGCCCAGCTGTGTATCGATCCTGGTGGTTCTTTCTTCCGTATCCAGGGTCTCTGAGATGTCAGCAGCGTCAACACCGATGGATCTGCCGGCCCCCTTGTTTCCAAGCCACAGGGCGCCATCCTTTCCCAGAACAACGATGTCGTCAAAGAGCCCAGCAGCGCCCGTTCCCATCCAGGTGGCCGTGAGCTCCAGTCGTTTCTTCATAAGCATGACTGGTGGCGCGCTCTGTCCTTCTGCCAGGTCATCTACTGCTGTCTGTATGGCCTCCACCACTGCCATCCCGTCTGCTGCCTTGTACTGCATGAGATCCCGTTCCGTGACCCTCATCACCACAAAGCCTGTCAACGACATGGCAGCGATCAGAAGGAGCGTCAGGCTAAGCAGAATCTGGATTCGTAGTCCTGGCCTGAAAGTTTTCAACGGTCCTATCCCATAAAACCGAAATACCAGTTGATGATTTTCTGCCCCCAGAACAGGAAAACAAGGGCTCCAAGACTGAGAAAGGGACCGAAAGGAACGGCCATCTTGCGCCCCCCCCGTGTATGGAGCGCCACGGCTATGCCCACCACGGTGCCTACGGCTGATCCCACGAAGATGGTGAAGATGATCGCCTTCCAACCCAAGAAGGCCCCTATCATGGCCAAAAGCTTGATGTCTCCACCTCCCATTCCTTCCTTTTTCGTAAAGAAGTAGTACCCTGAGGCGACCAAAAAGAGGAGCCCACCCCCTAAAAGGATGCCCAGAAGGGAGTCTTTGTAGGTGATGTGATCCAGGATCAAGGAAGAAAGAAAGCCAACCACGATGCCTGGATAGGTGATCACATCAGGGATGATCTGGTGATCTATGTCTATGAAGGTGACGACCAGCAGGGCGGCCACAAAGGCATACACAAGAATGCTATCCACTGCAACGCCGTGGAGGTTGAACACGGCCACGGCAAAGAGGCCCGCGGCCATCTCCACCACAGGATATCTCAAGGAGATGGCGGCCCCGCAATGGCGACATCTTCCCCGAAGCCAGAGATAACTCAAGATCGGTATGTTGTCGTAAAAGGCGATCTGCCTTTCGCAACGGGGGCACATGGAGCGAGGACGGACAATGGAAAGGGAGTTAGGAAGACGGTAGATACATACGTTCAAGAAACTGCCAACGGCTGTACCGAAGACAAAGACGAAGATCTTAATAGTCAAAGACTGCTCCACTTACCGTCCTTCTCCCAGCCCTGGGCTGTCATGTAAGGGGAGTCCCGGGTGATTCTGGGTCAGCGTGAGTTGCAGTAAACGGACAAGGGTCGCTACATGGTGTCGCCAAGAGTCGTAGAGAAGGACTATAGAGAGCGGACCAAAAAATCAAGATTTTTGTTGTCATCAAGAGATATTATCCTTATATAGTTTGATTTTGAAAGACCCTCTTTCTTTGGCGGGGCCAAAGAAAAGGGGCTAAAGAGAACACCAAAGAAAGAGAGTTTTTGTCAATAAGATTAAGGGGGTTAGTGTCTTTTTTTGGAAATGGCCCCGTCTGCTCTCGAAATAGAAGTCACGACAGGAACTTTTTGAAAGGAATTTTCCGTGGCCCAAATAGATACTGAAGATGCAGTGGACATCATACAAGAAGATGATGAAACCATAGAAATCCCCGACACCCTTCCTCTTCTTGCCGTTCGCGACATCGTGGTCTTTACCTATATGGTCCTTCCTTTGTTTGTGGGAAGAGATAGGTCGGTGAGGGCTGTAGATGCCTCCATGGCCAATGACCGGCTGCTGCTGCTAGCCACCCAACGCGACTCCAGTGTTGAAAATCCTAAGCCTGAGGAGATTTACGAGGTAGGCACCGTGGCTATGGTCTTGCGTATGCTGAAGCTGCCTGACGGCAGAGCAAAGCTGTTGGTTCAGGGGCTGGCCAGGGCCCGTATCAAGAAATACACAGAGACAAAGCCCTTCTATCAGGTGGAGATTGAAAAGTTGGAGCCACAGAAGGAAGGGGACATGACCCTTGAGACCGAGGCCTTGATGCGCAATGTCTGCGAACAGAGTGAGAAGATACTCGAGTTCCGGGGGGAGTTGACGGGCGATGTGAGTTCTATTCTCTACAGCATAGACGAGCCGAGCCGCTTGGCCGATCTTGTAGCCTCAAACCTGAGGCTCAAGACGCAAGAGGCCCAGGCGTTGCTGGAGGTGAACGATCCCTGTGAGAAGCTTCATAAGGTGAACGATCTCTTGAGCAAAGAGCTGCAGGTCTCTGCCATGCAGGCCAAGATCCAGTCCCATGCCAGAGAGGAGATATCAAAGACCCAGCGGGAGTACTACCTCCGGGAGCAGATGCGGGCCATCCACAATGAATTGGGAGATATGGACGAAAGGGCCCTGGAGGTTGCGGAGTATGAGAGGAAGATTAAAGGGGCCAAGATGCCCAAGGATGCAGAAAAGGAGGCGCGCAAACAACTAAGGCGTCTTGAGCAGATGCATCCAGACGCGGCTGAGGCCTCGGTGGTGCGAACGTATCTGGATTGGGTGGTGGAGGTGCCGTGGAAGAAGTCCACCAAAGACATGCTGGATGTGAAGGCAGCCCAGAAGGTGCTGGATGAGGACCATTACGATTTGACAAAGGTCAAGGACCGCATTCTGGAATACTTAAGTGTACGCAAACTCAACAAAGACATGAAGGGGCCTATCCTCTGTTTTGTGGGCCCGCCAGGGGTAGGCAAGACCTCCCTGGGCAGATCCATTGCCAGGGCCATGAACAGGAAGTTTTATCGCATTTCCCTGGGGGGTATTCGGGACGAGGCCGAGATCCGGGGGCACCGCCGTACCTACATCGGGGCCCTGCCAGGAAGAATCATCCAGGGCCTAAAGCAGTGCGGGACCAACAACCCCGTGTACATGATGGACGAAGTGGATAAGATTGGTGCGGATTTTCGCGGCGACCCGGCTGCGGCCCTGCTGGAAGTACTGGACCCGGAACAGAATATCAGTTTCAGTGACCACTATCTCAACTTGCCCTTTGACTTGTCCAAGGTCATGTTCATCACCACGGCAAACCTTGCCGATCCCATCCCCTCGGCACTAAAGGATCGGATGGAGATCATTGAGCTGGCAGGGTATACAGAAGAGGAAAAACTTGCCATCGCACAGCAGTTCTTAATGCCCCGTCAGATTAAGGAAAATGGGATCAAGGCAAAGCACATCAACCTGGGGCCGGGGGCCCTGCGGAAGATCATATCAGAGTATACCCTTGAGGCCGGACTCAGGAACCTGGAGCGTGAGATTGCCACTGTCTGCCGCAAGGTGGCTCGAAAAGTGGCGGAGGGGGAAAAGGGGCCCTTTAGAATCACGGCAGGCAATATCCACCAATATCTGGGCGTTCCAAAATACTTGCCTGAGCTGGATCAGGCCTTCCATGAGGTAGGGGTGGCCACCGGGCTTGCCTGGACCCAAGTGGGTGGAGAGGTGCTCTATGTGGAGGCCTCCACTATGAAAGGCAAGGGGGATTTGATCCTCACAGGCCAGTTGGGCGAGGTGATGCAGGAGTCTGCAAAGGCGGCCCTCACCTATGCCCGGTCTCATGCAAAGGCCCTAGGAATCAAGGGCAACTTCCAACAGGATGCAGATATCCACGTTCACGTGCCTGCAGGGGCCATTCCCAAGGACGGGCCTTCAGCCGGGATTACCATGGCCGTGGCGCTGGTGTCTTGCCTAACGGAAAGGCCTGTGAGCAGGGATGTGGCCATGACCGGAGAAATTACCCTTCGGGGCAGGGTTCTTCCCATAGGGGGGCTCAAAGAAAAGGCCTTGGCCGCCCTCCGTGCCAATGTGCGAAAGGTCATCATACCGGAAAAGAACAAGAAAGACCTGGCTGAGATTCCCTCAAACATCAAGCGTAAGCTCACCTTCTTTCCGGTCCACCATGTGGACAGCGTCCTTGACCTTGCCCTCCAGCCAAGACCCCGCAAGAAGGCGGCCCGGGCAAAAAGCAAGGGCAAGCCAAGA
This sequence comes from Thermodesulfobacteriota bacterium, assembly GCA_034189385.1. Taxonomy (GTDB): domain Bacteria; phylum Desulfobacterota; class Desulfobacteria; order Desulfobacterales. The sequence continues at coordinate 49,261 of JAXHVD010000009.1, read as the reverse complement.
AAGGCAAAGAGATAGAAGGGCACGGTGAAGATTCTTGCTATAGACACATCCACGCGGGCTGGCAGCGTGGCTCTCTTGGACGACGACACCATGGTGGCAGAACTCCAGGTGAGCAGCTCCGAAACCCACGCAAAACGTCTCATGACGGTCATTGACGCCACCCTTGGCCTGGCAGGCCTTGGCCTGGAGGCATTGGACGCCTTTGCCGTTACCATCGGCCCGGGCAGCTTCACTGGGCTGCGCATCGGGATAAGCGCTGTCAAAGGGTTTGCCTTTGCCACAGGCAAGCCCGTAACAGGGATTTCCACCCTGGACGCCCTGGCGCACCCCTTTCCGTGGTTTCCTGGTCTCGTCTGTCCCCTGTTGGATGCCCGAAAGGGCGAGGTTTACACGGCCCTATACCGGTGTGGGACCCCAGAGACCCTAAAAAAGGTCTCCTCCGACTGTGCCGTTCACCCTGAGGAATGGCTGGCGGGGATTCAAGAGATCTGTCTTTTTGTGGGCGATGGTGCGGTGGCTTACAGGGAGACGATTGAAGAGATCGTAGGCCACCGGGCCAGGTTTGCCCCTTTCTTTCTTCATGCACCGCGGGCCTCGGCGGTAGGGGCTTTAGGGATTGAGCAGATCAAAAGGGGTGAGACGGCTGACGCGAGCGCGTTGGTTCCTTATTACATACGCAAGTCAGACGCTGAAATAAAGCTGGCCCAGGGCAAGCTTGGTTGACAACGATTTGCTTCAAGGTATAATGCGTTCTTTTAGTGACGGTTCCGTAAAAAGTTGAAAAAGACCTCTTTCTGTCATTCAGGCGGAAGCCGGAAGCTAGCCATTTAAACTATTGGTAATGTTCAAAAGCATTGACTTGGTGGATTTCTGGACAACCAACTATCGAGATAGGGATAATCGCTTCTCGTCGGCATCCAATGCCTTTAGGTAGCCTATGCCATTTGTGTAGATGGCAATGGCTGCATGCCTGCGTTCAGCGATCATCCCTATCTCTCTGACTGCCTGCTGAGGGCCTTTGCCGCAACTTTTGAACGTTACCAACCTATTTAGAATGCTGCTGGACCCCGGTTTTCACCGGGGTGACGACTTTTTACGAGTCCATTTTCATGTCTTCGCAAGAGAACCGAGGTGACACATGACTTCCAGTAGAAATCCAAGGTCCACGAAGGAGAGGGCCATCCCCATTGCTTCCGAGGGCTTTTTGCCCATTGCCGTATCGGCCTTTGTCACAGTCTATCTCGGCGCCCTGGGATTTGGCGTCATGGCCCTGTTCTTTGGGGCCGTCACAGTTTTTCTGGGTTTTTTCTTCAGAGACCCTGAACGGGAAACCCCTGAGCAAGCAGGGATGGTGGTTTCTCCTGCCGACGGCAAGGTGGTGGAGGTAGGGGTGGTCCATGGCGGCGAGTTCGCTTCTGATGAAGCCCTCAAGATCAGTGTGTTCATGTCTGTATTTAATGTCCACGTGAACAGGATCCCTGCTGATGGCAGGGTTACGGAGATTTCCTATCGTCCTGGCAAATTCTTCTCAGCAAACCTGGACAAGGCCTCCAGGGACAATGAGCGAAATGCGGTCACCTTGGAGATGGCGGGCGGACAAAGCCTCACGGTGGTGCAGGTGGCAGGGTTGGTTGCAAGACGCATCGTATGCAAGGTACAGGACGGGGACCGGTTGAAGCGTGGTGAGCGCTTTGGCATGATCTGTTTTGGGTCTCGCTTGGATGTCTATCTTCCTTCCGACACAAAGCCTGCCGTGTCTGTGGGGGACAAGGTCTTAGCCGGCGTATCGGTCCTTGGGCATGTGACATGAAGAAAACAAAGCGGTCCAAAAAGAGACGCTCCCAGCGGGGTATCTATGTCCTTCCTAACCTCCTCACTTCTGCCAATCTCTTCTGCGGCTTCTATGCCATCATCGCCGTCGTCCAGAGCCATTTCGTAAAAGGGGCTGTTGCTATTATGGTGGCGGCCGTCTTTGACTGGCTGGACGGAAAGATCGCCCGCGTCACCCATGCAGTGAGCAAATTTGGTCTTGAGTATGATTCCTTGTGCGACTGCATCTCCTTTGGGGTGGCCCCTGGACTGCTGGTCTATCTGTGGGCCCTTCAACCCTTTGGTCGACTGGGGTGGCTGGCGGCGCTGCTCTACGTGGCCTGTGGGACCCTTCGACTGGCCCGGTTTAACACGCAGGCCGGCCAGGTACACTCTGACCACTTTAACGGTCTGCCCATTCCCGCGGCGGCCTTTATGATTGCTTCAACGGTTCTGCTTCAGCAGCGCTTAGGAGGAAGCGGGGCCACAAAACAGGTCACCATCCTTGTCATGATCTACGTCCTGTCCTTTTTGATGGTGAGCACCATCAAGTATTTCAGTTTCAAGCAGGCAGGCCTTTTCAAGAAGATGAAGTTTAACATGCTAGTGGGCGTGATCCTCTTTGCCATCGTTGTTGCTGCAGAGCCCACTGTCACCTTTTTTGTCATCATGCTCTGCTATGTTCTCTCTGGCCCTGTTCAAGCCCTGTGGAAGAGGAGAACCTTTGGAAAGGGCGAACAGGGCAGTGCCAAAGACAGCGTAGACATTCCATCACAGGAGTCCTTATAGACGTGTCCCAAACCATTACGGAAAAAATCCTGGCTGCCCACGCCGGGCAAGAAAAGGTCCACCCAGGGGAGCTTCTTTCTGCCCAGATCGATTTGGCCTTGGCTAACGACATCACGGCACCCATTGCTATTGAACTCTTTGAGCAGTCTGAGACGGCATCGGTCTTCGACGCCGAGAAGATCGCCTTGGTTCCAGATCACTTTGTTCCTAACAAGGATGTGAACTCGGCCAAGCAGGTGCAGGTGATGCGAAGGTTTGCCAAGAAATACGGCATCAAGCATTTCTTTGAACTGGGGGACATGGGCATTGAGCATGTGCTGCTGCCCGAACAGGGCCTGGTGCTGCCAGGAGAGGTGGTCATTGGAGCTGACAGTCATACCTGTACCTACGGCGCCCTGGGTGCCTTTGCCACAGGCGTGGGAAGCACGGATATCGCAGCAGCCATGATTTCAGGGGAAGTATGGTTTAAGGTTCCCGAATCGATGAAGCTCCACTATGAGGGGCAGCTTCAAAAGTGGGTTACAGGAAAGGACCTGATCCTTTACACCATTGGAGACATAGGGGTGGATGGGGCCACGTACAAGGCCATGGAGTTTGTGGGTCCTGTCATTGAAGCCCTTCCCATGTCCGACCGCATGACCATGGCAAACATGGCCATTGAGGCCGGGGCCAAGAATGGCATTATCTCACCCGATCAGGTAACGCTCGACTATGTGAGCTCCCGGGCGAAGAGGTCTTTTTCTGCCTACAAGAGCGACCCTGATGCCCTTTACGTGGAAGAAAGGTCCTTTGATGTCTCCAAGATTGAGCCCCAGGTGGCCTTTCCCCATCTTCCGGAAAACACACGCCCTGTGTCTGAAGCGGGGACCGTGCCCATTGATCAGGCGGTCATTGGATCTTGCACCAACGGCCGCATTGAGGATCTACGCCTGGCGGCCCAGGTCTTAAAGGGACATCGTGTCGACAAGAATATGCGCCTCATTATCATACCGGGTACGCCGACGATCTACCGGCAGGCTATGGATGAGGGCCTCTTTGAGACCTTTTTAGATGCCAAGGGTATTGTGAGTCCGCCCACATGCGGGCCTTGCCTGGGGGGCTTTATGGGTATACTGGGCCCTGGAGAACGGGCCATTTCCACGACCAACCGCAACTTCTTGGGCCGGATGGGGCATTCTACCAGCGAGGTCTATCTTGCCAACCCGGCCGTGGCGGCAGCCTCGGCCGTGCTGGGCCGAATAGGCAGCCCGGAAGAGTTGTAGCTATATCTTAGAGGCCTCTGTGACCTCAAGCGCCCCCTCAATCCCCCAGTGTTTATTTGTCGGGGCTTGCCGAGAGGCCGTCATTCCGGCGCACGCCGGAATCTAGGAAATCGACTGGATGCCGGATCAGGTCCGGCATGACATGATGACCCGTAGCTCACTATGGGGTCGTTCATTGCCTTCAGATAGGGATGAGAGTATGAAAATAGAAGCCACAGTCTGGAAGTTCGGCGACAATATAGACACCGATGTGATCATCCCTGCCCCCTATCTGGTTACTACGGACGGCCAAGAGCTGGGCAAACACTGCATGGAACCTGTAGATCCCACCTTCTCTGAAAAGATCCAGACAGGAGATATCATCGTGGCCGGGAAGAATTTTGGCTGCGGCTCCTCCAGGGAGCATGCCCCCATGGCCATCAAAGGGGCAGGCATCTCATGCGTAGTGGCAGAGAGCTTTGCACGGATCTTTTTTAGAAATGCCTTCAACATGGGTCTTCCCATCTTTGAGGCACCAGGGGTGTCCGGTGGGATTGACCCTGGTGATCGCATATCGGTCAACCAGGACACGGGCGAGATCATAGACCACACCAACGGCAAGCGCTTTTCTGCCAACCCCATCCCTCCCTTCATGCAAGGACTCATCGAGGCCGGTGGCCTCATGGCCTATGTGTTAGGCAAAAGGCAGGGCTAAAGGTTCACGGCCCAGCAGATGCCATCACAGATGAGCCTCCACCCCCCAGTGCCAACCCCGTGGTTTACACAGTAAAACAAGTCGTGACACCCTGGTGTAGATCACGCCTGCCGTTATAGTTTCGGTGAAAGTCAAATTGGTTATTCTATTCACCGCCGGCACGGCAGAGAACAGAGTGACGATCTATCATAAGCACCTATTTGAATGGCCCTAGTTTTATGGTATTCTCGACAAATCTGGGGTGGGGGACCGCTGATGCAAGGGGTCTCTCTTGGCAAGCAATCCGCGCGGATGGGGTGGCACCTCGCAGTGGGAAGGTGTCCCCTTGGAAAGGAGTAGAAAGATGCAAAAGTTCTTGGTTATATTTGTCGGGGTCTTCCTGTCATGGTCTCTAACGGTGGTTGCTGCGGACACGGAAGGCTTTTTTGGCCCAGATGGCAATCCTGCCACGGCTCCCGCCTTTGATCGAATTTTCGCACAAGCCAAGGAAGGAGGCGGGGTTATCCCTTCATTCTTCCAGGAAAGGATGCACGGCCAAGGCCTGGAACGATTTCTCGACGACGGCGTTCCTGCTTATGTTGGATGGCCCCATTCTAACGTGCAAGCATTGGTTGACAGGTTCTTTTCAGAAGACTTTGATCCTTCACCATATACAGGTCTTGCCGAGGACGGGACTTCTGACACTGAAGGGGAAGACAAGGGGGATCTCTCTTTACCTTTCTTCTCAGAAGAAGCGGTGGGCTGGCAAGCTCCGCCGGAAGACCAAGGCAACGGGGGGCTAGACGCCTGGATGGAACAGGATTGGCTTTGGTCACCAGGGGCATCTGGCGGTGATACGTGGTATAGCCCCGAGGGTTGGGGCGACACAGGGCAGTAGGATCTCGCGCACGGGCCCGTTCTTCTTCCAATGCACTGAGACAGCTTTTCGGAAAACTAGGGGCTTGTCTGGCTTCTCGGCTTTTGCCCCTGGTGGGGCTTGTTGGGTTAAGGAGGAGGTTTACGAAATAATCAGGTATTCAATGGTCAAACATCAAGGGCAGGTCTTCAGGGCCTGCCCTTTTTTGTCAGTCCGTTGGTGAACACGTTGTGCATCCACCATCACAAATAACTATTTGAATGGCCGAAAATTTCAGGTATTGAAGAATCTGTTAGAAAATCCAGTGGTTGTTTTAATATGATCCTGGTAGGTTATCTGCATGCATTCTGACCAGAATTAAGACAGTCGTCGATTATCTTTGAGTTTTAACGGACCGATTTCGGTGTGATCTTGGCAGGAAATCTATACTCGGCTTGTTTTGTTGGAAAATCTGAGAGTCGGGGGCTCCAGATATCCAAAATCATATGAAGTTACTTTGAAAGATTCTCGGCTTGAAATATGCAGGAACTTGGCAAGGAATCTATGATCTAGAGGGTCAGTGACCAGACACAACATATGGGCCTTACGTCAAGGTTCTTGCGGTATGCCTGTTTATTTGTTCTCCACTCACCGTCCCCCACCCACTTCATCAGCCACCCTTTTATTCACCAGCTCATTGAGTGAATCATAGGTATGGCCTTCCGGATATACGGCCTCCAGGAACTTCACCTCAATCTCTTTGAAAGGCATGGGTATGGTGCTTCCTGTCGGCAGTGCCTCAAAGGCGCCCTTAATCGCCACCGACACCACAGGCACGTTCAGTTCCTTTGAGAGTATGGCAAATGTCCTTTTAAAGCGTCCCACCTTGCCATCCCTTGACCTTGTGCCTTCTGGAAAGATTATTATATTGTTACCCCTTTTAAGCACCGCTGCAAGCTTCTGCAGTGAGAGCTTCAGTTCCTTATTGATATCCATCACGATAACATTACTTCTTGAGGCAAGAAATTTCAGCCACCAGCTTTTCACGTGCTTTTCCTTTGCGTAGAAATAGGTGTTCTTGTTCAACCTTTTCTTCAGGAATGAGAGAACAAACAACCCGTCCAAAAAGCTCTGGTGGTTCGGAGCCAGTATAAACGGAGAAGACGGCAGGTTTTCCACCCCATCCCCTTTTAGCTTGAAGTAGAGGCCCAGCAGGATCTTCAACATATTCTTCATGGGATTATGGGCAAACCAGCTTCCAGGGAGTTTGATATCCGCCTTCTCCCTGAATATCTCAGCCCACTTTACAGCGGTAATACTTATCTTTTTCTTCTTGTCCTTTATGTAGGCTGAAAGCTTTCCAACGGTCGGGTGAGCCAGAAAAATATCTTCTTCCACTTCAATACCGAAGGTGGAGTAAAGAAATGTCTGAAAGCTCACCCTGTCAAGGGAATCAAGGCCAAGGTCAAATTCGAAGTGATCTCCGGGGAATATGTCTCTTTGGGTCTGGGACATCAGGAATTCCTTGATTGCATTGTATTCCTGTGTTTCAGGTTCCTTCTCCTTCCGTCTCTTCTCGACCGGTGCCTGGGCAAATGCCGGGAGCATAAAGCGCTTGATCTTGCCGAGTCTTGTCTTGGGAAGCTCCTCTTGAAGTATGTGGAGCTTCATGACCCTCTTATATGGTGCAACGGATCTGTTAAAAGGTCCTATCACATCGGCCCTTATAACCTCTTCAAGGTTCTGTATCCCCTTTTCACGAACCTTCCTGAAATCAGGGTACAGGGCAGCTTGCAGCACATTATCGTTAAGAAACACTGCAATCTCTGCAATGTATTCTGACATGGCTTCCATCTGGTGTTCCAGCTCCACAGGGTTGACGTTCTTCCCGCTCGGAAGGACAATAGTATCCTTCTTCCTCCCTGTGATATGGATAAAGCCCTTTTCATCCAGATATCCGAGGTCCCCGGTGTGGAGCCAGCCATCCCTGATGATCTCAGCAGTCTCTTCGGGCTTGTTATAGTAGCCCTGCATAATGTTACGACCCCTTGCAACTATCTCACCTTCAACGGTCTTCACCTCATTACAGGACATGGGCCTCCCTGCAGACCCCACGAGCACCTCTCCGGGCCTGGTGAAGGTGATCATGGGAGCTGCTTCAGTCATGCCAAAGCCCTCGAGTACTTCAAATCCCAATACCTTCAGGTTATAGGCCACATCCTCATCGAGCTTTGCCCCGCCACTCACCAGGTACCGGATCTTTCCGCCAAAACTCTTATGCACCTTTTTAAAGATAAGCCGTGAAAGGCGCCGTGAGCCTATAATGCGTGCATATGCATAAAAGGTTTTTGCAAGGAAACTGGAATTTACCTTGTCCATTATGCCCTTCCTGATGAGGCTGTAGAACCTGGGAACCCCAATGATGATTGTGATTCCGTGGTTCTTGACTGTATGCATCAGGTCTTCAGAGGACATGGAAGGGGAAAACACGGCAGTTCCACCCACGTAAAGAGGTGCAACCATGGAACCAAGCAAGGGAAAGATATGATGAAGCGGAAGAAACACCAAGACCCTGTCGGGCTCACCGTATACCTTGACCTCCTCTGTTACCGATTCTATGTTTGCCAACAGGTTGTCGTAGGAGAGCATCACCCCCTTGGGACTGCCGGTGGTCCCGGATGTGTAGATGATAACCGCCGTGTCTGCCGGGTCATGCTCAGGGAAGGAGAGATCAGCATCTCCTGCAGGGGACTCCATCTCCTCGAAAACAAGCACCTCCACACTGTACGACAACCCCTCAACGGCCCTTTCAAGTACGGCGCGGGTTTCTGAAGAGCAAAAGACCAGTTCAGGCCTGGAGTCTTCAAGGATATATCTCGCATCCTCGGCAGTACTCATATAATCAATGGGAACAACAATACCTCCGGCCTTCCACGCGGCATAGAAGGCATATGCCCACTCTGCCCGGTTTTCAGAAAAGACTGCAACCTTCCTGCAATTCTTTTCACGAAATGCCCGGTGAAAGTGGTCAACATTTTCCAAAAGTTCCTTATAGCTTATCTCTTCATCTTTCCATATGATGGCTGTCTTGCCATATTCTCTGATAAACATCTTGAATTTAGTTCCTTACCGGACACACTGTCACTCCCAAGGCTCAGTGTGCCGCCTGTTCAGTCAGGCCAGTGTTTTGCAGCTTATGGCCGTATCCTTTCCCATTACCCCTCCCACCTCTTTTTCAGAGGGGAACAAATTTGTAAGGTTAAATGGCAAAATGTTCAAGTATGAAGTTCCTTTTTTCAAGGTATCCCGGGAAGGTGCATACCCTTTTCGCCATGCGTTATTCAATATCGATAGTTTTCCCGACGACTTCATGTTTCAGATTACCCAAAATGAGTTCGAATCTTTGAGATTACAAATTGTGACCTCAAAGGGAAAACGCGGGTGATTTGGGTCGTTAATCCTCAAAGTTTCAATATATACTATTTGTCGCCTTTGTAGATTTTGCTCGACTATACGTAACGAGAGCCGGTTTTTTTACGACCAGCCGAAACACGAGATTGATGCTACCATAGGCAACTCATTGAAAGATTCAAATAATTTTCTGTGACCTGTCCAAGAGTCGGATCCAGCGACCTTTCACTTCGATCAGATTCTGCTTAGACACCCTTCCCAGACTACGGGAAAGGGTCTCGGGAGTTGTGCCAAGGAGGCTTGACCTGCTCCTGTGACGTGACTGAGAGGCTCGCTTGGGAGACACAGGCGCCCCTGACCATAAGGCCATCGGACTTCAAACCGTTTCCGGCAAAGACCAACTGGAAGGTAGAACGAGACAAGATGGCCCAGGTGTGCATGCAGTGCCACGGAAAGACATGGGTGGATGATCATTTCTTTAAGCTGGACAAGGTGGTTGAGGAATACAACGAGGTCTACTTCAGGCCTGCCAAGAAAATGCCGGACGAGCTCTATGCAGAGGGCGTGCTGGACAAGAGCACGTTTTTTGATGAGCGCCTTGAAGTGGAATACTATGAATTGTGGCACCACGAAGGCACAAGGGCCCGAATGGGTGCTGCCATGATGGCACCGGACTACTCTTGGTGGCACGGCTTCTATGAGTGTGAGAAGCGTTATAACAACTACATGGAAGAGGCTCGGGAGATGATAGCCCACAACGAGAAGGCCTATAAGGCCGTTGATTATCCCAACGCCACAGGTAACACAACAAAGCCAAAGGAACTCTTTGAAGAGAAGTAGTCTTTTTTGGACTGGATTTGGCGGTCCTTTCTAAAACAGCCTCCGGCCCCACCTTGCAGGGGCCGGAGGCCGGTTGCGTCTTTTAACATTGCCGAATGATGTGGACGTGTTACATGGCAAGCAGCGAAAGAGACAAAAAATTCGAAGTTTTTCCTTCTTTCTTCCTATTGACATCCTCTGGGACAATGCTATTGAAAAGTTTACCCCGGCCGGCGCCTGTCTGAATCCTTTTGCGTGGGGACTTGGTTTGCTCGGTTTCCGGGGTTTTAGTGGGCCTCTGGGTTTGTGCTCATTAGCCTCTCACCGGAGGCCCACGTCTTCTTTGGTGAAGCCTTGCTCTTGCCGTTGGTAATCTAGCAGAAAATCAAATGGTTGTTTTAGTGTAACCCCTGGCAAGAATTCATACTCATTGACTGGTTTGAAGCGAAATGGCCTTGTTGTCGGCAATGATCAACGCCCCCCTTTATTACAGCTTGGTCCCCAGCTCAGTGGGAGAGTTTATGGCATTGCCCCCATATGCCTATGAGCCAAGGGTAATAAACACCGCTTCCATGGTCCTGGGCGTGAAGTGAGTTGTCTCCCAAGGGGATAGGCCGGGCAACGCAGCTGAAGGCGCACCGAGGCTCCTGTCTTCATGGTGGTGCCTTCGTACAGGGAGATTGGAAAAGCGGCGTTTACCACCGGTCAATATTCTGACACCCAGAGGCATAAACCGTTCAATTCCCCATCCATCGGCGCTGGACCCCCCCGCAATAAAAGATTATAACTAATTGAAATTTCGCGCCTTGGCTCCTTTAGGCCATTGTGGCACGCTTTATGCGAATAGATCCTGTCGGTGTGGTTTGGCCACACCCCAATCGTCAGACTAGACACATGCTGACACATGCTGAAAAGGTGATCAGCTTGTTGATGTGGAAAGAAACGGTTCGGAAAGAGGCGGGAAAAAAGCAACAGCTGCAATTGAAGGAGGCCAGGCCCAATAAGATGAAAGGTGCCCCACAGTTGGGTTCTGCATTGCTTTCCCAGATCGTCGAGGGGAGCCCCATACCCACGTTTGTTATCGACAAGGAGCACGTGGTCAGACACTGGAACAGGGCTTGCGAGGATCTCACCGGCATTTCTGCAAGAGACATCATCGGAACCAACAGACAATGGACGGCTTTTTATGCCGAAGAGAGACCGGTGATGGCCGACATGGTCATGGGCCCCCCCCTTGGAGAAGAGACGGCCCGATATTATGGTGACAAACTTCGGAAATCGGCTGTTGTGGAAGGCGCCTACGCGGCTGAAGATTTTTTTCCCGGCCTGGGAGAGGAGGGCAAATGGCTGTTCCTTAATGCGGCCCCATTGAAAAACGCCGAAGGAGAGATCATTGGAGCCTTGGAGACCCTTCAGGATTTGAGTCTGCACAAGTCGGCGGAACGAAGATTTCTGGAAAGTGAAGAGAGGTCTCGTGCCGTCCTGGAAGCATGTCCGGATCCTGTCGTCGTCTATGACATGGGCGGCAAGGTGATTTACGTAAATCCTGCCTTTACAGAGGTCTTCGGGTGGCAACCGGGGGAGCTTCTGGGCAGGAAAATGGATTACGTTCCCGAAGGCAGCAAATCTGAAACCCGAAGGATGATAGAAAAACTGCTGGCCGGCAGAAGCTTCTCCGGGATTGAAAGCCAGCGATACACAAAAAGGAGAGGCATCGTCGATGTCAGCATTAGTGCCGCCACCTATCTGGACCGGGAGGGGAATCCTGCAGGGAGCGTCCATATCCTTCGGGACATGACGCGCCAAAAGAAACTGGAAGCGCAGGTCAAGGAAGGGAAAAAAATTCTGCGTCTCCAGAAAGACCTGGAGGAACGAAACGCGAAGCTGGGAGAATCGAACGAGAAGCTAAGACACGCCTATTCGGTCATAAAAAGGGACCTTGAGGCAGGGGCAAGAATTCAATCGACGCTCATACCCCAGGCGGCCACGAACATCGACGGGGTTCAATTTGATTCTATATTCCTTCCATCCAGTTATGTGGCCGGCGATATCTACAACTATTTCCGACTCGACGAGGAGCACCTTGGCTTTTACGTGCTCGATGTGGCCGGCCATGGCATACCGGCGGCGATGCTTTCCGTCACTCTGAGCAAGGCCCTTTCTCCAGCAAACAACAAAGAATCGTTGTTGAAACAATTCCTTCCATCTCCGGAGCCTCCCTACTACCGGCTCATCAACCCTGCCATGGTCGTAGAAAACCTGAACAAACGATTTCAGGCGGACCCTGATACCATGCAGTACTTTACCATGATCTACGGGATAATGGATACGCGAGACGGAGACACGGTGCTGACTCTGGCCGGTCACCCGCCTCCCATGGTCGTCAAAAAAGGCACGGCCGTCCCTGTCGGGACAGGTGGATACCCTGTCGGCATGCTTTCTGAGGCTGATTACGAAGAAGAGCGGGTCCGTCTGGGAAAAGGCGACCGGTTAATTCTCTATTCTGACGGCATTACGGAATGCACCGACGACAAAGGCGAGCAATTTTCCGAGCAACGCTTGAGAGGGTTGCTGGAAGAGGGACAGGACCTTTCTCTTCGTGATTTGCTGGCAGCGACCAAGGAGCGTTTGTGTCAATGGAGAGGAAAAGACGAATTCCAGGATGACGTGACACTCCTGGCCATGGAACGGGTGTGAACGACAGCGGAGAGCGGATTCCGCGCACCTCCTTGCAGGGATTTTCAATCACGCTATCGTTGGCCCTTCGTCAATGGTGAACGTATGGAGCACAAGGAAATCAAGCTGGTCATTGACAGCGAGCTGAAAAACGTCTCTCTCGTCGGCAGGACCATCAATGGATTGGTTTCCATGGTCTCTCCTTGCGACATTTCACCTCATGACATCGAACTATGTGTGGTTGAAGCGGTGAACAACTGTGTTGAGCACGCCTATGGCAAGCAAAGAGGACACGAGGTTGAAGTACGTTTCGCCCTCGGGCAGGACCGGCTCGTTGTAGATGTCTGTGACACTGGGAAGCCTATGGATCAGAGACACTTGGCAGAGGCGGACGTCGCGATGCTGGAAATCGACCATGACGACATTGATGGCCTCGCCGAGCAGGGAAGAGGCCTTCCCATCATCAAGGAAATCATGGATGCGGTGATTTACCAAAGCAAGGGCGGGAAGAACTGCCTTTCGCTGACAAAGTTCTTCGGTTCAGGAGAAAAGACTAGACGCTGTACGGGAGGCCAAGATGGAGATTGAACAGAGGAGAGAAGGAGACATTCTGGTAGCCAAAATATTGAACGACAGGCTGGATGCCAGGGGTGCAGACGATTTTAGAAAAGCCATGTCAGGCTTTGTTTCCGATGGAAATCGCCGCATCATCCTGGACATCTCTGCAGTCGATTTCGTGGATAGCAGCGGACTGGGCGCTTTAGTCTCTGCCCTCAAGTTGATGGGAGGAGACGGCGACATCCTCATCTGCGGTGCACCGGACCCCGTTATGAGAATGTTCAAGCTGACAAGAATGAACAAGGTGTTCCGTATATTTGAAGAGCAGCAGGACGCTGTGCGCGCTTTGTCCGTCGAATAACGCTTTCCTGCCGACGGCCCGATATGCTCCGAGGAGGAATCGTGATGACGAAGAACGCCAAGACTTCAAAAACGGCAGTAACGGATTTCCAGAAATCGATACTTTACCACGTGAAGTATTCGAGTGGAAAATCCAGGGACCAGGCTTCAATGAGAGATTACTACAAAGCCGTTGCCCTTGCCGTGAGGGAACGGCTCGTCGATGTGATGCTGGCGACAAAGGCGCGTTACGAAGGAGAAGACGCCAAGCGGCTGTACTATCTGTCAATGGAATTTCTCATGGGAAGAGCCCTCGGAAACAACCTCTACAACTTGGGAATCTTTGACCTGGCTAAGGACGCCTTGTCCGACATGGGCATTGATATGGAGGAAATACGCAACAGCGAAGTCGATGCAGCCCTTGGAAATGGCGGGTTGGGAAGGCTGGCGGCGTGTTTTCTCGATTCCCTGGCAACGCTTGGGCTGCCCGGCTACGGGTATGGGATCAATTATGAATTCGGTATCTTCAGGCAAGAGATAGACAACGGTCATCAGAAGGAGCGGCCTGATCACTGGTACAGCGAAGAGAACCCCTGGCTGATGGAACGTCTTGAGGAGGCATGCATTGTTCCCGTCTACGGCAGAATAGAACACCTGCCCGATCGGTCTGGAAACGACAATCCCATGTGGTTGGGCTGGAACATCCTGATTGGGGTTCCCCACGACGTTCCCATCGTGGGATTCGGCGGCAAGACAGTCAATTATCTGAGACTCTTTTCTGCCAGATCCTCAGACGAATTCGATATGCGGATCTTCAACGAGGGTGATTACTTTAAGGCAGTGCAGCAGAAGATATCTTCAGAGACGGTCTCAAAGGTGTTGTACCCCTGCGATTCCGTCGAGCCCGGCAAGGAACTGCGACTCGTCCAGGAATACTTTCTTGTCGCCTGTGCGGTCAGGGATATCATGAGAAGATACCTCGGAGACCATGAAACACTGGATGCCTTTGCAGACAAAGTAGCGATCCAGCTCAATGATACGCACCCTGCCCTTACGGTGGCAGAACTGGTTCGGACTTTCATTGACGAACATGACCTGGATTGGGAAGAGGCATGGCAAATCACAGAGGCCACCCTGGGCTACACCAACCATACGCTGCTCCCGGAAGCGTTGGAAACGTGGCCCGTTCCACTTCTGGAACATGTGCTTCCCAGGCACCTTCAGATTATCTACGAGATCAACCACCGTTTCCTGAAAAAGGTTTCCGCTCGTTGGCCCAATGACGGCGACAGAGTGCGGAGAATGTCCATTATCGAGGAAGGTGATACAAAGCAGGTGCGGATGGCCCACCTTTCCATCGTCGGAAGCCATTCAGTAAATGGGGTGGCAGCTCTTCATTCCGAGTTGGTAAAGACGTCACTCGTGCCCGATTTCTACCAATTGTGGCCGGAGAAGTTCAACAACAAGACGAATGGCGTGACCCAAAGGCGTTGGCTCTTGAAGTCAAACCCGTTGCTCTCCGAGCTGATCACGGAGACAATCGGTGATGGGTGGATCATAGATTCTGGAAAACTGAGGCAATTGGAGGCATACGCTGATGACGATGCTTTTCAGAAACGGTTCCTTGACATCAAAAAGGCCAACAAGGAAAAGCTCGCAGAGGTCATTCTGGATACGACACGGGTTCAGGTGGATCCGGAAACGCTCTTTGATGTCCAGATTAAGCGCATACACGAATACAAACGGCAGCTTCTCGGTGTTCTCCACATCATCTACCAGTACTTGCACCTCGTGAACGATCACGTGGAACTGACGGTGCCCAAGACTTATGTCTTTGCGGGGAAAGCCGCGCCGGGATACTTCCTGGCCAAGCTCATCATCAATCTGATCTGCAGCGTAGGCGACGTCATCAACAAGGACCGCAGGGTCAATAGACAGATGAAGGTGGCCTTTATGCCGGACTACCGGGTGTCTCTTGCCGAGAGGATCGTTCCTGCGGCTGATCTGAGTCAGCAGATTTCAACGGCAGGCATGGAGGCTTCGGGTACGGGCAACATGAAGCTTGCAATGAACGGCGCCCTTACCATCGGCACCCTCGACGGCGCCAATGTGGAAATTCTGGAAGAAGTGGGAGAGGAGAACATCTATATATTCGGCCTGAAAGTTGAGGACATTCGCCACATGCGAAATGGCGGCGGCTACGATCCTTGGGCTTACTACAATGAGAATCCAAACATAAAACGGGTGATGGACGCCATTGGTTCGGGTATGTTCTCTCCCCAAAACCCTGGCCTGTTCCATCCCATCTGCGACAGCATCCTGCGTCACGGAGACTATTACTTCCACCTTGCGGATTTCCAACCATATCTCGAGACGCAGGAAAAGGCCTCTAGGGAATACAGGGATCGTTCCCTCTGGGCCCGAAAGGCGATTCTAAACGTGGCCCGGACGGGCAAGTTCTCTTCCGACCGCACGATCTTAGAATATGCCCGAGAGATCTGGAACCTCCAGCCGGTGCCATAGGAGGCCTTGGATTACGCTTGCGACACTGATTCTTCTAAGTGCTGGCATGATTGTTATTTCCAGGTGTAAGAAGCAATCTTAGCAACACATCTTCCTTCAACCGCCCAAGAGTGAGGGCGGATTGACAGATGGCTGCGCCTCCATGATAGGCCCCGATGTTAAGGCCTCTCATCTATAGCCGGCTACAGCCAACTGGCAGGGTCGGCCTTTCTTGGATCGGGCTTCTTTTCTGCTGCTACCTGGTTGCTGGTGCCCTTCACCTATTGCAGTTTCCCTGTGCCTGCCAAAATCACGTAACCGTCAATTTGAAAACGAATCGCCTTCTTTCCGGTGCCTGACCGTTCTGAGGTCAAGTTCATAATGGTCTTGACTTTTCTGAAGTATGTTTCATAAGTGTTCTTATTGCTAAGTGCAAAGAGCAACACCCGTTGAGATCGTATACGGGCTGAAACAGAAGAAATCCAAGGGCCCGGCATGCATGGTGCCTGCTCATGAACCGAATAAGCGAGCGCAATTCTTGAGAGATCTGAACCTGTTGGATGGGCAGGAGGTTTCCGACAGCCTCTTTGGAGGATCTTCAGGATGAAGGAACAGTCAAGAAGAGCCTTTTGCAGATCCTTCTGCTGGTTCCTCGTGGCAGGATGGACCCCTTCCCTTGTCTCACTGTGTGCCGGATGCAGGAAAGAGGAAGAACGAGCCTCCCTGTCAAAGGGCGTTGGCCCGGGAAAGAACGAGCTTCCGGCAGTCAAAGGAGCAGCCAACATCGCCTCCCATTTCGAGCCAGCCTACTTGAGACTGCACAGAAAGGGAGAGCTGAAGAAAAGAGGAGAAGCGCTCTGGGACATGATGGAGAGCTGTGAACTCTGTCCCAGACGGTGCGGGGTGAACCGTATCGGTGGAGAAGAGGGGTTCTGTCAAGCTTCTTCTCAACTGGAGGTGTCGTCCTATCACCCCCATTTTGGAGAAGAAAGGCCCCTCGTTGGGAAAGGGGGCTCTGGAACCATATTTCTGACCAATTGTGGGCTTAGATGCGTCTTTTGCATCAACTGGGAGATCAGCCAAGGAGGAAGTGGAAGGTCCACAGGCATTGCAGAGATGGCGGAAATGATGCTCAAGCTGCAAGAGATGGGGTGCCATAACATCAATTTCGTAACGCCCACCCATTACGCAGCCCATATTGTTCTTGCCGTTGACATGGCAGCTGGCAAAGGGTTGCGGCTTCCTCTTGTATACAACACGTGCGGATGGGAGCGTGTGGAGATTCTAAAAGAGCTCGACGGCATCATCGACATCTATTTACCTGATTTCAAGTATGCTAACGGCAAGATGGCGGCAACCTACTCTTCAGGTTCAGAGACCTATCCGGAAGTGACAAAGGCGGCTCTCCTTGAAATGCACCGCCAGGTGGGCGTGGCAAGACCTGCCGAAGATGGTGTCATGGACAGGGGCTTGATGATACGTCATCTGGTCATGCCGAACGGCGTGGGCGGAACCAAAGAGGTCATTCACTGGATAGGGGAAAACCTTCCGAAAGACACCTATGTCAATCTGATGTCCCAGTACAGGCCCATGTACAAGGCCTTTGACTATCCGGAGATTTCCCGAAGATTAACCCGGAAAGAATACGATGAGGCCGTAAAATGGGCCGAGCAAGCAGGTCTTACAAATCTGGACATTCAGGGGTGGCCATGGTCTCATGAGGTCTAAGACAGCCGTGCTTGGCACATAAATGCTTGTTTGAACCATGCAATGAAAAGGGGGGGTCTCTCCTTCTATCTGGTCAACCTATTGAAACGACAATCTTTTCATGTTGTCATCATAGCACTTTCTGATCGCACGGAGGGAGCACATGGGTATTCAGAAATTTTTGCAGAAAGCCAAGAAGTTTGAAGTAGACGCTTACAAAAAATTGCAGGCCCTACGCCGCCATCATGTTCCATTCAGCGGGACGCCTCAGAAACATCCTTGTGACGAAAATAAGATTATCCTCGTGGCAGATCCCTTGAGCACCCAGATGTTTTATTATGAGTTTAAGACCGCCGATGTGGAAGGGATTCAAGAGCTCCCCAGTCTTGTCACCCCAGAGGGGGAATCCATTACCATGGTCCGACTCTGGGTCAAGAAAGGGCGCATTGGCGTGAGATGCACCCCCTTTGTGGTGGAGGATACCAGTAAGTAGAGGGGTCCGTTAAGGTCCCGTTGAAATGGCACATCTCTGAAAGGGACCCCTTGGTATTGACTTGCTTATTCTCACCTGGTATGAAAAAATAGTTTGATCTGCCAGGGTGGTCCCCTCACCCCGACAGAGTCGGGAATGGGTACCCCCAAAAGCTCCCAATGAACGTTCGAAAGGCCTATTGAAAAGTCTCAAGATCCGGCCCAACCCTGGTGGCTCTTCATCCGTTTTTATACCTTGCTCTAACCCAAAATCAAGGGTGCAACATGGAGCAACACCTCAAACTGTGCCTGCCCGGCTCCTGACAGCACGTTTTCTGTGCTGACAGGAGTGCAGATCCTCGTCGCAGCCAAGCTCATCCATTTGTTGTATCACTAGCGGACGCCCATGAACCTGTAGCTGCGCATTTGTAGCTTTGTGCGTATCCCTAGAGGGGGGGTCAACATGATACAGCCGCCAGTCATGGTCGTGCCAGGAATCACTGCTTCAAATCTTGATGACTTCTATCCCATACCACCTGAAGCTGTGTGGTCCACCGTGCTGAAGAAGAAGTACGATCGCATCGCGCTTCATCCAGACGATGTCCCTTATGAGGCAAGGGAGCCTGTCAGGGTCAGGGCTGTTTCGATCTTTGAACCGAATAAGCGAGCGCATTCCCTGCAGTTTGCTGCAGGGTCTTCAATTAGTCTATGAAGACTTGGTCGAATCGCTAAGAGACGAACTTCAAGGAGATGGTCAGGTCACCCCTGTTTTTCCCTTTGACTATGACTGGCGTCAGGATTGCAGCCTTGACGGCTGACGTGCTGGACTATTTCGTCGATGAGGTAATGGACCGAACCAAGTTACTGCCTCACTACAAGAGAAGGAGATTTGGCGTTGATCTGGTCGGACACTCCATGGGCGGGCTCATTATTGCGGACTATCTCAAACGCTACGGGCAGAGGAAGAAAATCAGAAGGGTCGTTTCCATTGGCACGCCTTTTGAGGGGGCTATCGGTTTGAAGTCCTAAAAGATAAGGATGATTGGTCTGAAGAAAACCTGGAAAGTACGAACACAGGAGACAGAACGGTGCCCTTCAATGGAGCTCGTCAAAATCAATCCACGAGGGCTGCGGTAGCTCTCCTGTGGAGAATGCGCTCGCTTATTCGGTTCAACACTATCGTGGAGCAATGTCTGGTCTGTCCAAAGGATTCATCGCAGGTGTTCTGACAGGAGTGCTCGGGTTTGTATTGAGCATCACTTCTGCCGGACTTTTTCTGGAGGAGACTATTGGTCTTCACTGGTTGTTTAAACTGCGCGGCCCGAGAGAACCTCCTCCTGATGTCGTTGTCGTGTCAATAGACAAAGCCTCTGCTGAAAAGCTTGGGGTACCAGGAGAAGCCGAGGATTGGCCACACTACCTCCACGCCCAACTCATTGAGATATTGGCTGCCGAGGGTTCAGCCGTGATCGTCTTTGACGTTTTTTTCCGAGAACCATGCTCATCAGAACATGACAAGGCCTTTGCCCGGGCCATGAAGGAGGCGGGAAACGTTGCGCTCTGTGGTCACCTTACAAAGAAGACAGTGGACTTCAATGACGAAAGGGGCACTCATGGAGCAGACGCCAGTATTGAGACCTTCGTGCCACCGACTGATCCTCTTGCCGAATCTGCATCTGCTATAGCAATTTTTCCCTTGCCAAAGGTGCCTGTCAGGGTGAACCAGTGTTGGACATTTAAGGCCAGTGCCGGTGATGTGCCCACGCTTCCAGTGGTTGCATTCCAGCTTTTTGCCAGGGATCTCCACGGTGAGTTCATCAAATTGCTAAAGGACGCCAGCCTCTGTCATAGGGAAGAATTAGCGCGCTGGAAAGAGACCATGTACAGGAATCAGGGCATTGAAAAGGTCATTCAGGCGCAAAGGGCGCTCTTTCGCACCGCCCCATTCCTCGGTCAAAAGATGTTGGCAAAGTTGGACCGTCTATCGCTTGACTCCAAGGATAAACAGATTCTGAGATCTCTTATTAAGATCTATCAAAACCCCGGCAGTTTCTATCTGAACTTTTACGGCCCTGCTACCACCATTACGACCATACCCTACGATCACATTGTCCCTCACCGGAAGAGAATCGCTTATCAAAAGTATGTGGATTTTGAAGGAAAAGCCGTATTCGTGGGCGTTTCAGAGAATCTTCAGAGCGAACAGAGGGACGGCTTCTATACCGTTTTTTCCCAAGCTACAGGGGTGGACATCAGTGGTGTGGAAATTGCTGCAACGGCTTTTGCCAATTTCTTGGAAGATACGCCCATCCGTCCGCTCTCTATACCAACACACCTTGGGCTTCTTCTTGTTTGGGGGATTCTCTTGGGAATCTTGTGCCGTATGTTCTCTACCGTATTGGCTGCCATAAGCCTGGGAGCCTTAAGCTTATCTTATCTCCTGGTTGCAGAATATCGGTTCGAGTGTGCGGGCCTTTGGTATCCAGTGGTCATACCACTTATGTTTCAAGGTCCTCTCTTATTCTTCGGCACTGTTTTGTGGAAGTATATTGAAACAAGTAAGGAGCGTGAGGATATTAGAACGGCTTTTGGGCACTACTTGCCCGACAAAATAGTAGATCAAATAGCCAAGAATATCGGCGAAATCGGATCAGAGGGGCAAGTACTCTATGGGATTTGCTTATGCACGGATGCAGAACAATACACCGCCCTATCGGAACGCATGGACCCCCAAGAACTGAACAGATTTCTGAATAAGTATTATGAGGCGGTATTTGGGCCTATTAGAAACCGCGGTGGTATCGTATCGGATGTCGTAGGCGATTCAATCATGGCGTTGTGGACCACGACAGGCCATGATGCCACACTCAGGTATGGGGCTTGCGCCGCCGCCTTGGACATTGCCAGCGCCGTTGATCGTTTCAATCAGTCTTCAGAGATTCTTCAGCTTCCAACCCGGATTGGTCTGCATTCGGGGCACGTCTTTGTCGGCAATGTTGGTGCAATGGATCATTACGAATATCGGGCTGTGGGCGATATTGTGAACACGGTATCGAGGATAGAGAGCGTGAATAAGCAGCTGGGGACTCGCATATTGGCATCCGGGGAGGTCGTGAATGGGCTGGATGATCTGTTGACGAGGGAGCTGGGGCGGTTTGTTCTCAGGGGGAAAGCCAAGCCGGTTTTGGTCCACGAACTCATTTGTCGTGCCCAAGAATCTGACGAAAAACAGCGAATGATCTGTTCATTCTTTTTGGAAGCACTTACTGCTTTTAGAAAGAAATCGTGGGAAGAGGCGACAGCAAAATTCGAAAAATGTCTGCAAGTAGATGGGCAGGACGGACCTTCGCAATTCTATCTGTCGTTGTGCAAGAGGTACTTGGAGCGTCCCCCTGCACCTGAAGAAGCATGCGATGAATCCATTAGCCTTGATTGATGGCTAACAGAAGGCCAGGCGTCTACTTACTCATGAGATCATCGACATTCAAACATAAGGTCACCGCCGCTCGTATTCACTTGCTCGAGACGCAAAGGACACAAAGGAATCCGTTTCTGTTCACCATAGGCGATAGCTTTTCTATGTTTTCCGGCGTCTCAGCGGAAAACATAAAGAAAAATAGACTCTGCGCTCTTCGCGTCTTTGCGGTGACTATTTGTTTCTACAACTAAGAGACGATGTCTAAATACTTTTTGCCGCATTCGTATGTGGAAAGGGGTGATTGCGAATGGTTTCGAGTCTTGCCACAGATACCAGGGCATTGAAGCACATGAACGCGCTCGTTGCTATTGGTGTTGTGTTTATGGCCACGTTCGTGGGGTTGGTTTCCCCTTCCGTGGTCTTTGCACAGAGATGTGAGCAGTGGGTAGCCAAGGTTGTCTCTGTTCAGGGGTCTGTCCAATCTCGAAGCGCCAGGGGCCCTCGGTGGGTATCGGTGGCCCAGAATGACACCTTTTGTCCTGGCGACATGCTTCGGGTTCAAGAACGGAGTCGGGCGGCCATTGTCCTCAGTAACGGGGCGGTCTTGCGTCTTGATGAGAACAGTACCCTTACCCTCGGTGGCCTGGAGAAAGAAGACAGTCTTCTGATGAATCTTCTCTCGGGCGCCGCTTATTTCTTCAGCCGGATTCCCCGCAGCCTTAAGGTCGCTACACCTTTTGTTAACGGAAGCGTGGAGGGGACGGAGTTCTACATGCAGGTGGCGGATGAGGAAACGCTTGTGTCCGTCTTCCAAGGCCGAGTGCTGGCATCGAATAAGGCCGGTAGCCTAATCTTGCAAAGTGGAGAATCGGCAGTGGCTCAACGGGGACAGGCGCCGATCTCACGGGTCGTGGTGCGTCCAAGACAGGCCGTGCAATGGGCACTCTATTATCCTTCTATCCTGCACTTTAGCCCAGAGGATTTCTTGGGTGAAGAGCTCCTGGATTGGCAAAGGGACGTGAGAAGGTCCATAGCGTTTTGCCAGGAAGGCGACCTCGCCAAGGCCTTTTCGTGTCTGGAGAGGGCATCTGACAATATCCGTGATGCCCGCTTTTTCACTTATCGGGCTGAATTGCTGCTAAAGGTGGGACGTGTTGACGAGGCCCGGGGCAATCTGGAAAGGGCGATACAACTTGATCCGGCTAGTAGTGATGCTTTTTCCCTTCAGTCTATCATCGCTGTGGTACAAAACCAAGAAGAAGAGGCCCTGGAATTGGCAAAAAAGGCTGCCACACTTGACGGCGAATCGTCACCGGCAAAGGTGGCGCTCTCCTACGCAAAGCAGGCCCTTTTTGACTTGCCAGGGGCACTTGAGGCTATAGAGGAAGCAGTGAACCTGAGCCCAGGAAATGCCATCGTATGGGCCAGACTGGCTGAGCTAAGATTGTCCGTGGGCCATCTGGACAAGGCCGATGATGCGGCAAAGGAAGCTGTATTCTGGAATCCGAATCTTGCACGCACTGAAACGGTCTTGGGTTATGCGAACCTCACTAAGATGAAGACGGACCTTGCAAAAAAGGCTTTTCAAAAGGCCATCGCTCTAGATCAAACCGCACCTTTACCCCGGCTGGGCCTTGGTCTAGCAAAGATCCGTGAGGGTGAGCTGAATCATGGCCGTGGCGAGATAGAAATCGCTGTCAGTTTAGATCCGAACAATGCCCTCATTCGAAGCTATTTGGGAAAGGCGTACTTTGACGAAAAGCTGGATAAGCTGGCATTGGGTCAGTTTGCCATTGCCAAGGCCCTTGACCCCAAAGACCCCACGCCCTGGTTCTATGATGCCATTCGAAAACAGACCCAAAATCGACCGGTGGAGGCCGTACAAGATTTGCAAAAATCCGTCGAGCTGAATAACAACAGGGCGGTCTACAGGTCTCGCCTGCTCCTGGATGAGGATCTGGCCGCACGCAGCGCCAGTATTGGACGGATTTATAGAGATCTGGGATTTCGACAGCTAGCGCTGGTGGAGGGCTGGAAATCAGTCAATACAGATCCCGCGAACTACTCTGCCCACAGATTCCTGGCCGATACATATGATGAGTTGCCTCGCCATGAAATCGCCAAGGTCAGCGAGCTTCTCCAGTCCCAACTGTTGCAGCCGATCAATATCACACCTGTTCAGCCTCAACTTGCAGAGAGCAATCTCTTTATCCCAGAGGGCGCCGGCCCAGCAGAGCCATCTTTTAATGAATTTAATCCACTGTTTTTGAGGAACAGGCTGGCACTTCAGGCGAGCGGCATTTGGGGCGAGAATGATACCTTTGGGGATGAACTGGTCCATTCCGCTGTGTGGGAACGATTCTGCTATAGCCTTGGGCACTTTCATTACGAGACAGACGGTTTCCGGGACAATAACGACCAGAAGCAAGACATCTACGATGTCTTTACTCAGGTGAGTCTTTCGCCCGCAACAAGTGTGCAGGCAGAATTCCGATACAAGGATATTGACAAAGGGGATTTGTTACTCCGTTTTGATCCCCATGCCTTTTTGTCCACTCTTAGGCAGGAAGAGGATTTCCATACGGCACGCTTAGGCATTCACCATGCCTTTGCGCCCCATTCCGATGTCGTCGGTTCCGTTATTTATAGGCAAGGAGACTATGGTAGTACGTTATCGGACCCCATTTACTTTGACATTGACACAGACGAGGATGGCTATCTGGCTGAGGGGCAGTATCTTTTTCGTTCAGAGCGGTTTGATTTGATAACTGGCGGTGGTCGTTTCGATGCAGACCGAGAAGAAGTGATGACCCAGACCATTCCCATCCCGCCGGTTCCAATCACTTCAACATCAGAGAAAGATACGGATATCCGCCACTCCAACTTCTATGTCTATTCATTACTCAATTATCCCGACAGTTGTACCTGGACTCTGGGGGGAAGCGCAGAGTCTTTTGATAGTGACATGGCAGATATTGAGCAATTGAATCCAAAGATAGGGCTTCTATGGCACCCAACCCATGGAACGACGGTGCGCGCCGCGGCATTTAGGACCCTGAAGAGGATGCTCATATCGAGTCAGACCATCGAACCGACCCAGGTGGCCGGCTTTAATCAATTCTTTGACGACGTGGAGGCCACAGAAGCGTGGCGTTATGGGGCGGGCATCGACCAAAAAGTATCTTCCACATGCTATATGGGGGCTGAGTTTTCTAAGAGGGATCTTGACGTACCCCTTCTGGATCTCGTGAGCATGGAGGTCCGCGAAGTGGATTGGGAGGAGTACATCGGTCGGGGGTATCTTTTCTGGACCCCATTGAAATGCCTTGCCCTGGCTACAGAATATCAATTTGAAAAGTGGGACAGGGATCCAGATCGCCCTGGAGAAGAAGCCGTGGTGGAGCTTACCACGCACAGGTTCTCCTTGGGGGCCCGCCTCTTCCACCCAGAGGGGTTGATTGCAAGATGGAAGGCGACCTACGTGAGTCAAGATGGGGATTTTGGCAATGCCTTGACGGGCATTGAATCAGATGATGATCAGTTCTGGACATTTGATGCCTCTGTTGGTTATCGCTTGCCCAAGCGGCTTGGACTCGTGGAAGTGGAGATAAAGAACATATTTGATGAGGACTTCCATTTTCAAGACACGGATCCCCAGAATTCGAGGGTCTTCCCAGAGCGTCTGGTGCTGGGTAGGATGACGTTTTCATTCTAAAGTGGCGTCTTTTTTGGAACACCCTGGCAAAGGGGGTGATAAGTAAGGAATCCATGGGGCCACATGAGGGTTCATGTTGACTGGAGGAAGCAACTCTTGGCTGAAAGGAGGCACAGGATGGCAAAGGCAAAGCGTGAATTCAAGATTGTCTATGATACTGACGGCAACTTTCTCGGTGTTGAGGCCCCCGGGAAGGATCGCCGCATTTCTCCGGAGCAAGCCAAATTGGTAAGCGCCCATGCACTGGCCGCGGCAGGTGTTTCACCAGATGAGTATTCAGTGCTGAATAGCGAGAGCATTGAGACGAAACTCATCGATACGCCGGGTAAGAGCATATGCTGCATCGTCCATGGCGGACGCTTGTTTTGCTGGTGCTGACACTTTTTTTGCGGCCGCCCATCACAGGCATGGACGGCCGCTTTATCGACTCCAGGGCACCTTCATAAGGGTGCGGGTCAGAAGATTTGGTAAGATTCACTGCACCCAATGAGACTGTTCCAGGGAGAGACACCCACTTGCACCCCCCCTTTCCACTAATAGTAGCTCTGTCAAGACTTGTACCCCCCGGGATGTGCAAACAGAGGGAGTGGGAAATAAGGCATGGGAGGCCGAAGAGAAGCGGATTTCCTACTCCCGAGGCTCCCTTTGCATCAGAAAGATTCCAACGAGGGCTCTTCCATTTTCTAGCAACTTCAGGGCACTTTTAGCTGTTATTTCTAATGGTTGATAAGGGTGAGAAACTTGTGTGGGTAAATCAATGGAGAAGGGCACTGCTTTCACGGAGGTCACAATGAAGGCAAAAAAGGAGCGCCGCAAGTGGCCCAGGCAGACCGTTGCAACATGGGAGGTTGCGATCATTTTTCCGCAACACGATAAAGATGGGCCCCACCTTGCCCCGCCATATGAGCGTGACACATGGGTCGTTCAAGTGCTCAACAGGAGTCAAGAGGGATTTCTCTTGAAGTCGCCTTTGCCACTGAGGGTTGGGGCTTTGCTTCATATGAAGACGCGGCTAGCCGAGGAAGAGGTGTGGATACCTCATGTGGGCAAGGTCGTCCATGGGACTGAAGATGCAGCAAACGCGGACTCTCAGTTCGTTGGTGTTGAACTGATGCCGCAAGAGCGCTTTGGAGGCGCCTATAGGGACTGGACCCCTATGGGGAAAAAGGGGATGTCTGCCCGTGATTTAGAGTTCTTTATGGGCACCAAGCTTTTTGACGCGCTCTCTGACGAGGCGAAATGTTATTTACTGAACTCGATGAAACAACTTTGGCTGGAGCCAGGAGAGAGACTTATTGAGCAAGGAACGTATGGAGACACTTTGTATGTTATTCAGCAGGGGACATGTGTCGTCAATGTGGAAAAAGATGGCATTGATTATCCAGTTGCTCGCAGTCGTGCTGGAGATATCCTCGGAGAGGTGGCTCTGTTCACAGGCGGAACCAGAAGTGCCCATGTGGATGCCGAGACTGATGTGAAGTTGTGGAGCATGACGAAAGAACAATTTGAGGCACTATGTGAAGGTTGTGGCGATGTACAAGATTTTCTGACAGAGGTCATCACCCGTCGGCTTTCTCGTGAATGGTATACTGCAGAGAGAAATGTTGGCAAATACGTCATCAATGAGATCATTGGCCAAGGGGGGTGGAGTATTGTTTACAAAGGGATGCATAAGCACTTGAATATGCCCGTTGCTATTAAGATGCTCAAACATGACATGGCCATGGATCCTGATTTTTCGGAAAAGTTTCGTAATGAAGCAAAGACGATCGCGCAGTTTAATCATGAGAACATTGTCAAAGTATACGACATTGAGGAGTTGTATAGAACGATCTTCATCATTACAGAGTATCTCGAGGGTGTCCCCCTAGATTATCTCCTTAAAAAGGCGCAGAAGTTGCCTTTGTCCAGGGCATTGGATATTCTGTTGCAGATATGTGCAGGCCTCAGTTATGCCCATGACCAAGGCATCGTTCATCAAGACATCAAACCGGCCAACATTTTTATCCAGCCGAACGATCGGGTAAAAATCATTGACTTCGGGCTGGCCTGCCCGCCAGGGGCCATGGATTGCGGTTTAAAAGGCACCATCTTTTACGCTGCACCAGAGGCAATCGATGGCGAATCTGGCGATGAGAGAGCAGATATCTTCTCTCTGGGCATCACGGCTTTTGAGATGATCACCGGCAAGAGGCCTTTTGCTGAAGACGACATCGCCAGGGTGATAGAATCGCGCCTTTGTGAGGATATACCAGATGTACGTGGGCTGAGGCCCAATTTGCCTGACGAGCTGTGCGAATTCATTCAAGGTGCCACACAAAGAGACCCTGTTGCGAGATATCAAAACGTGTCACAAGCCGCTCGTGTACTTGAGCCCCTTGCAGAAAGGATGGCCATAAAGCGTCAGGCGCGACTGAGAGAGAAGCGGAAAATGATGAGCCTTTCCTTGTTGTATCACGAGCAGGATGAATCAGCTCTAAAAGGAATATTAGAAGGTTTCAGTCATGCACTAGATGACATTGGGGCGGAATTGCAGGCCGCAAAGTTCGATAGGTTATAAATAGCAAGAAGGGACCACAGTGAGTCTTGCAGGTTTGCGATACATGAAAGCCGGAAGGTTAAAACAGGTTGGGCAAAGGGCCTGGGTGGAAAAATGGCAGGCCTGTGCCCCATCTCGTTCTGATCTCCTTGACTGGAAAGGGAGATGAGGATATCAAAAGAACCAGGCCATGGGCGGCAATAGCCGGTACCTGCTTCTTTGACGTCACGGGTATTGGAGGCAAGCTGATGACCGCGAAACCAACATATGAAGCGTTGGAACAGAAGGTTCGTGAGCTGGAAAGGGTGTTTGCCAAGAACCACAGGGCCGCAGAGGCCGTTCGCGAGAAAGAGGAACTCTTTCGCAATGTGTACAATACGGCGCCCTTGGCCTTTGTGGTTTGGGACCTAGAGACCCGAGTAACGGATTGGAACGAGAAGGCCCAGGAGCTCTTTGGTTGGTCCAAAGAAGAAGTGCTTGGACGTAGTTTTTTCGATTTCGTGGTACCAGAGAAAGATCGCCTCCATGTGGAGGACGTGGTGAAGTATCTTGTCCAGGGCAAGCTCCCCAGCCGATCGATCAATGACAATCTCACCAAAGAGGGACGAATCATCACCTGCGAGTGGAACAACTCTGCCCTTCATGACCAGCAAGGGAATGTCATTGGTGTCATATCCCTTGCCTTGGATATGACAGAGCGCAATCAGGCGGAGGAGGCCCTGCGCAACAGGGAAGCCACATTGAACAGCATTTTCAGGGCAGCACCCACAGGGATCGGCCTTGTCGAGGACCGTGTGCTAAAACAGGTGAACGATCGGATTTGTGAGATGACGGGATACACTCGCACGGAACTGTTGGGACAGAGCGCCCGCATGTTGTATGCGAGCGACAACGATTTTGACTACGTGGGGAGAGAAAAATACGCGCAGATCAGAAAGTTGGGAACAGGGACTGTGGAGACCCGTTGGAAACGTAAAGATGGAGAAGTCATCGACGTGTTGTTAAGCTCAACGCCACTTGATCCTGAAGACCTTTCGGCTGGCGTCACCTTTACGGCCCTGGACATTACAGATCGGAAGAATGCAGAGGAAGCCCTAAGAAAGGCCCTTGATGATTTAGAGAAACTTAATTTGGATCTCGAAAAAAAGGTGGAAGAAAGAACGGAAGAGTTGTTGAAAAAGAGCAGGCAATTGGCCAGGGCTGAGAAATTCGCTGTCCTTGGGCAGATGGCCAATCGGGTGGCCCATGAACTCAGGAACCCGCTCACGGCCATTGGTGGATTTGCCAGACGAGTGCATGAAAAGGCACCTGATGACGATCCAAACAAGCCATATCTGGAGATGATCGTCGAGCGGGTGAGCACGATGGAAAAGAAAGTCTCAGAGATTACAGAAATAGCCCTCCCGTGAGAGACCCCTCGAAAAGACGATCCAGAAAGCCACGCTTAAGAAGTTGACAGGGACCGTCAGGGGCATTCCATTTTCCCCTCCTGACAAGACGCACCTATGACCGTGAAGGCCCAATGAGGAGCAGCTATCATGGAAGTGACCAAGAATCTTCACGCATTCATCTGGCGTGATATCATGTCCAACAACTGCAACACCTATTTTATAAACGGCTCGAAAAAGATCCTCATCGACCCCGGACACCGCCAGCTCTTTAGCCATGTAAAAGAGGGACTCTCAGCGCTGCAGGTCTCTTTGGATCAGATGGATCTTGTCATTGTCACCCACGGTCATCCAGACCACGTGGAGGCCGTTCAGCTGTTTGACAACCCCACACAGGTGGCCATGAGCCAAGTGGACAGCCAGTTTATGAAGGAGGTCAAGAACCCCTTTTTGAGAATAGCCGGGCTGGATGATTTTGAGCCGGATTTCTTTCTTCAGGAAGGACGGCTCAACGTGGGAGATGAGACCTTTCAAGTGGTATCCACCCCGGGCCATTCGCCTGGTTCGGTCTGTCTCTTCTGGCCGGAGCAAAAGGCCCTCTTTTCAGGGGATGTGGTCTTCAGCGGGGGAATCGGACGGACCGATTTTCCAGGGGGCAACGGCAAGCTCCTCAAAGAGAGCATCCAACGGATTGCAGAACTTGACGTTGAGTATCTTCTGCCTGGTCATGGAGAAATCATTAGTGGAAGAAAGGCTGTGGAGACGAACTTTCAGATGATCAAAGACCAGTGGTTTGGTTATTTGATATGAGGCTCAGATGCTCTTTGAAGGCCCTTTTTGATGTAAAGGGAGCCTCGAAAGTCATAAATCCGCTTCTCTTCGAAACTAACCGATGGCAACGACCCCGTTGCGGAGCGTGCCGATGCCTTCTACCGTGCACTCCACCACGTCGCCGGGTGTCAGGTATTCAGGCGGGGTGCGGGCAAACCCCACACCGGCAGGTGTGCCCGTGGCGATGACATCGCCGGGCAGCAGCGTCATGCCCAGCGAGAGCCATTCGATGATGGAAGGGATATCGAAAACCATGTCCCCGGTATTTCCCTCCTGCTTGAGCACGCCGTTTACCCGGCAGTAAAGGTCGAGCCCATGGGGTTCGGCGATCTCTTCTGGCGTCACCACCCAAGGCCCCATGGGGCAGTATCCATCGAGACTCTTTCCCTTGAAAAACTGCTTGCCGTGGGCAGATTGCACATCGCGGGCCGACACATCGTTGATCACGGTATATCCGAAGACGTGCTCCAGGGCCTTTTGGCGCGGGATATTCTTTCCACCGCTTCCGATGATGACGCCAAGCTCCACTTCCCAGTCGATTTGCTCCGAGACCATGCTATCGACGGGGATATCGTCGTATGGGCCGTTGACAGTTGTGGTGGCCTTGGTGAAAAAGATCGGCCGCTCCGGCGTTTTGGCCTGAAGGCCCCGTATTTGTGCTGTCTCCCGGGAGTGTTCGGCGTAGTTCCACCCCAGGCAGAAGACATTACGGACCAAGTGGGGGATAGGCGCCAGCAGGCTGATGGAGGAGAGCGGCAATGGGGAGCCTTCCTTGAGCGCCCGTTTTACCCGCTCTAGGCCGGCTGCGCCGCTCCTAATAAGCTCCAGCATGTGGAGGCCGGAAACAGGGGTGAAATGGTCTTTCCTCTTTGGCGTTAGAACGCCCAAGGAAGGCCCCTCGGCCCCTTTATAGCTGATCAGACGCATAAGTATTCCAGAATGTTAAAATGCACATCCCACCGATCACCTGGCGCCATTTCGGTGATGGCAGAATATCCTCTATACACAGGCTATCTTCTATACCATCCGTTGGATGAATGATGAAGCCATTTTCGGGTGATCTTGGGGACAGGCTTTCCCAGTTGAAATCCGAAGACCATTTCACTGGGCTCGGCCAGATGTCAGTCTGCGCATGTCTGTGTTCGTCTGCGGCAAAGAAAGAACCTTCGGGCTCTGTGAGGGACTCCGTGCTGTACGCTTGACACTTCCGGTAAATACATATACTATAACCATAAAGTGAATATGGCTAATGGAGATGGCTATGAGAAAGACCACACTGGTCATTGACGAAGAACTGCTGGATGCCGCCATGAAGGCCGTGGGGGCGCGGACCAAAAAGGAGGCAGTCGAGGCTGGCTTGAAGTCTCTCGTTCGGGACCGGAATAGGGAGGCCCTGCGCAAGGGGTTGGGCACCTTTGAGATCGATTTAACCCTGGAAGAACTGGACAGATTAAGACATGCCACCTGATCGCTTTCTCGTAGACACGTCCCTGTGGATTCTTGCTCTGCGCAAGGATTTTGTCTCAGAGGTCAAAGATCGTGTGGACCATCTACTCAGGGAAGACACCATCGTGACGACGGGCATCATCATGGTGGAGATCCTCAGCGGCGCGAAGACAGAAAAGGAGTTCCGGCGGCTCAAGAAAGGACTCGATGCCCTGGAAAGTATTGAAACAGATCGTCCCCTCTGGGACGAGGCTGCTGAGCTGGGCTTCACGCTCCGTCGCAAGGGCGTCACCGTGCCCCACACCGATATCCTGATTGCCACATGTGCGCTACGCGCGTCCGCTGTGCTGGTTCATGCCGACGCCCACTTCGATCTCATAGCCAAGCATTCCCCCCTGCAAGTGGAAAGCTATGTCCAGGCCCTTCACAGGGCGCACACGTAGAAAACAGTAACCGGCTTTCTCCTGCTTGCCTTCCGCCTCATCATTTTACGCGAAGCGTCGGCTCGTTGATCTGAATCGTTGCCCTTGTCCCGTTGAATTCCCACAATATTCAACTGGGATCAGCGATTCAGATCAAAATCTCAGTGATCTCCCTGCGCTCTGCCCGCCCCGTAGGTGGGAACCATCGTACTGGGGTGAGAGACCTGTCTGTGCTCGCCCCGTGAAATCCGTTGACCATTTCACTGGGGCGAGAGATCCATTCTTTGCCCCTGTCACACCAGGCAGCACCCGACTTCCCCAACGTCAGAAGTTCTCTGCTGATCTGGTAGGTCCCCTTTTGAAAGGATCGCGCCTTTGTGCTATTGTACTCATGATCAGCGGCGCACTGAGAAAGATGCAGACGAGGAGTCCCGATTATCGGAACGGAATGATCAGAACATTGGGGCTTTCTCATTTGGATTCGACTTCGGTCGCATTCAGGAGCATGGGTGATGAAATACAAAATTGTCCTCAGGAAGACCGACGACGGCTATAGCGTTTCCTGCCCGGGGCTGCCTGGATGCTGGTCCCAGGGGGAAACGGAAGCAGAGGCGGTGGACAATATCAAGGACGCCATCCTTGAATATCTGGCTGCCATATCTGAATCTGTGCAGGGTGAAGATGTGCGGGAAGTTGAGATAGCAGTCTGAGAATGCCTAAGATTGCCGGTGTAAATCATCTTCAGGCAGTGCGGGCACTCGAGAAAGCGGGCTTTGCCGTCGTTCGGCAAGGAAGAAAGCATATCGTCATGTCTGATGGAAGTCGGTTTCTCACCATCCCCCGGAAGAATCCTGTCAACGCTTTCACCATGGGCGGTATCGTCCTAGACGCCGGACTGACAGTAGAGGCATTCCGAAAGCTTCTGTAGCTCGAAACCGGGAACTCAGGAAGCGCCGCAACCACCAACTTGCGTCCAATGTCCTTGGGACCTTTCTCAGGTCTGTGAGGGATCCCAAAATCCTTTATCTCAGAAAAGCCACGGAGCCCCTGAGCTTCCTGCGATTCTTAACTCCTGATACTGGAAATTCAGCAAGTTACGCCAAGCATCGGCGCGTTAATCGGATTCTTTGCCCTTGTCCCGTTGAACCGAATAAGCGAGCGCATTCTCCACAGGAGAGCTACCGCAGCCCCCGTAGGTTCTGCCTAACGGCGGTGCTGTGCGGGCTGGGGGTTAGCGAGCGTATAGTTAAAAAGACAACAACCTTACGGTGAACATTCCCCGTGGGTTCTGCCTGACGGCAGTGCTTCGCAGGCCACCGGGAGGGTTCAATTCCCACAATATTCAACTGGGATCAACGATTCAGATCAAAAACTCAGTGATCTCCGTGAGCTCTGCTCGCCCCGTGAAATTTCAAGGCTATTTCACTTGGGCCCCGGCCCGCCTGCCCCGTCAAACCGGAGGTTGTTTAACTGGGGTAGGTGGGAACCATCGTACTGGGGCGAGAGACCTGTCTGTGCCCGCCCCGTTGAATCCCGGACTATTCAACCGGGGTCCGCCTGCGCCTGCCCCATTGAATCTGCAAGTATTCAATCGGGGTGCGTCTGCGGCAAGAAACAATCTTTCGTCACTCATCCCCCATTCTCCGGCTCCCTTTTTCCCCTATCCCCTCTTCCGTTCCCCTGCGCCTTACGCCTTGAGCCCTACGCCGCAACATTCCACGTAACACCCCAAACTGGCTACATGTTCACTTGTCACGCGTTACTATTTACTTTAGATATTGTTATTCTTGACGAAATCAAGGCCATGTGTTAGGAGCCTTCAAGACTTATAGGACCATCAACAGGCCATCTGCAACCCTAATCGGGGAGGCTAGATATTGGAGTGTGGAAAGCCCATCTTTCTTGGTTGGAAGGATGGGCTTTTGTGGTTTTTGGGGTAGAGAGGTCACCCTCATGGGGAAAGATGAAGAAGAGGACTGCAAAAGACAAAAACGCATTGGTTCCTGCTGAGCGGATCGAAACAGCGATCCTGCTCATCCGCGGTCAGAAAGTGATGCTGGACCGTGACCTGGCTGAACTCTACGGAGTGGAGACGAAGATCCTGAAGCAAGCCGTAAGACGAAACATAGAACGCTTCCCCACCGATTTCATGTTCGAGTTGACAAAAGAGGAGTTTGGGAATTGGAGGTCACAATTTGTGACCTCCAAAGGCGACAAAATGGGCCTACGATATCCCCCCATGGCCTTTACCGAACAAGGGGTTGCCATGCTTTCCAGCGTCTTGCGAAGCAAGCGGGCTGTTCAGGTGAACATTGAAATCATGCGGGCCTTCGTCCGTCTGCGGCAGATGTTATCGGCCCACAAGGATCTGGAACGCAAGCTGGCTGCCCTCGAGAAGAAATACGACGACCAGTTCAAGATTGTCTTTGAGGCGATCGCCGAACTTATGACACCACCTGAGAAGCCCAGAAAGAAAATCGGCTTTGAGGTGAAAGAGGATCGGGCTAAATATGGCAAGGGAGGGAAGAAGACAAGAACAGCGAAGCCTTAGAAGGGCATTTTGGGGCATGAAAATGACAGTCTAA
Source organism: Thermodesulfobacteriota bacterium (assembly GCA_034189385.1). Classification (GTDB taxonomy): domain Bacteria; phylum Desulfobacterota; class Desulfobacteria; order Desulfobacterales. The sequence continues at coordinate 15,045 of JAXHVD010000009.1, read as the reverse complement.
GCCTGAAAATACCCACTTTTGGGATGACAAGTTCTTGAATATCAACTGATTGGCTCGGTCCGACCCGGGGTCCCGGGGTCCCCGGGGTCCGGGGTCGGGTCCGGAAGTACCGTGGCATCGTCGGTATTGAATCTTGGTCCCCATTCTGATAGGATAATATTATGAACAAAGCAAGGACAGCTGAGCTGCTTGAATTGAGCGTTTCTGAAAGGATTCAGCTTGTCGAGGACGTCTGGGACAGCATAGCTGCCGTCCCGGATGCCGTTCCTCTTACAGAGCCACAGAAAGAAGAGCTGGACCGGCGCCTTGATGCCTATCACCAAGATCCCGATGCCGGGTCGCCCTGGGAATTCGTGAGGGAAAGAATACAGCGGGGGGCATGAAGAAGCCTCTCATGATCCGTCCAGAGGCCGAGTTTGATTTGGCTGAGGCCTATGGTTGGTATGAGACACAAGTTCCGGGCTTAGGTTCCCAGTTTCTTCTCAGCGTCGATGCCGCTTTGTCGTCCATTCAACGCACCCCTGAATTGTACCCTGTCATACACAAGAATATCCGCCGCAGCCTGATTCGCCGTTTTCCCTACGGAATATTCTATCTGGCAGAAGAGGATAGGACTGTAGTCCTGGCAATCTTGCACGCCCGGAGAGATCCCCAGAGCTGGAAAGATCGGGTGTGAACCCTCACCGCATGACAGTGCCCCTTCCTCGGTAGTGCCACCTGGAAGGCCCCTTCCCACCCACTCATCGTCTAAATCCAGAGAGTTATGCAAGATTAGCTGGTTGACCTGAATCACCCCATTCTCCGCCTCCCCTTTTCCCCTATCCCCTCTTCCGTTCCCCTGCGCCTTACGCCTTGAGCCCTACGCCGCAACATCCCACCTAACACCCAAAACTGGCTACATGTTCACTTCTCACTCGTTACTATTTACTTTAGATATTGTTATTCTTGACGAAATCAAGGCCATGTGTTAGGAGCCTTCAAGACTTATAGGACCATCAACAGACCATCTGCAACCCTAATCGGGGAGGCTAGATATTGGAGTGTGGAAAGCCCATCTTTCTTGGTTGGAAGGATGGGCTTTTGTGGTTTTTGGGGTAGAGAAGTCACCCTCATGGGGAAAGATGAAGAAGAGGACTGCAAAAGACAAGAATGCATTGGTTCCTGCTGAGCGGATCGAAACAGCGATTCTGCTCATCCGCGGCCAGAAAGTAATGCTGGACCGGGACCTGGCCGAGCTCTATGGCGTGGAAACAAGAGTGCTGAATCAAGCTGTAGGAAGGAATATTGAGCGTTTTCCTGAAGACTTCATGTTCTCCTTGACCCGCGAGGAGATCATGAGGATATCACAAACTGTGACATCCTCAGAAATCAAGTACTCTAAGCGGGTTCGTGCCTTCACGGAACAAGGGGTTGCCATGATTGTCTGATAATTCTGTGGCAGTCTGTGTGGGTCTGTGGCGGAATATGCTGCAGTTCAAGATTGTCTTTGAGGCTATTGTGGAGCGAGAGATTCTCTGTCGCCACTACCCTCTTGACATATGGTTCCATATGCGGTACCATTCATCAAAAAGGTCTTGTGAGTAAGATTGAAAAACTGATCGAGACGGCCCGAGTATCTCCCGACAATTTGAGGTTCAGGCAACTCTGCACCTTGTGCCGTCACTTCGGAATGAAACTAAGAAAAACCAAGGGAAGCCATCGTGTCTATAAACGGGAAGATCCCCCCAGGTTCACTTTGTCTGTTCAGGACAGTGACGGGATGGCAAAGCCATATCAGGTCAAGCAGCTTCTGGACAAGGTCAGAGAGCTTGGTCTACACGATTTTGGGGAGGAAGACTGATGTCAAAACATTCCACCCTCATTCAATGGAGTGAAGAAGATGAGGCATACGTGGCGGTTGTGCCCGAACTGCCCGGATTAAGCGCCTTTGGCTCTTCTCCGGAAGAGGCTGCTCGGGAACTGGCCATCGCCAAAGAAGCCTTTCTTGAGGTCTTGGTGGAGGATGGAGAGGAGATTCCAAAGCCAGAGGTGCTGAAACCCTTCAGTGGTCAGACCAGGCTGAGGCTACCCAAGAGCCTCCATGCCGCACTGGCCAATCAGGCCAAAAAAGAGGAGATTTCCCTCAACACATACATAGTGCAGCTCCTCTCCCAGAGAAACACACTTGCCCAGGTTGAAAAGAAAATAGATCGGCTGGCAGATTCGATCTCTGCCCGGAAGGCAAAGGTGAAGGAAGTACGTTTCGCTAAGAACAGCAAGCCTTCGGCAGCGCAAAGGTTTCAGATCAAGGAGGCTCCCAATAAACAGTGATTCACTGAGGCGTGAGAATCAGGTTCCGTCTACCTGGTTTTCTTACCCGAAGCCTCGGCTGGTTGATTTGAATCGTCTCCCCTCAGCGATTCAGATCAAAACCTCAGTGAACTCCGTGAGCTCTGTGAGAGATTCCTATGGCGCTGAATGAGCTCTCATCCCAGATCATAAAGGCTGCCATTCATGTGCATAAGGAATTGGGGCCGGGGTTGTTGGAGAGCGTGTATCAGTCCTGTATGGTCATTGAATTGGAGGCCATGGGTCTGACGGTCCAGCCTGAAGTGCCCTTGCCGATCTTCTATCGAGGGCAAAGAGTCCATGAGGAAGGCTATCGGCTGGATCTATTGGTAGAGGATACCATTATAGTGGAGTTGAAGTCTGTGGAAACAATACAGAACGTTCACAAGAAGCAGCTTCTCACGTACCTGCGTTTGGCCAACAAGCCCCTTGGGTTGATGATAAACTTCAACGAAGCCCTGCTCAAAGACGGTATCACGAGAATCATAAATTCCCCGCCACCGGCGGACTGAGGGTTGCGCGTTGATGTGAATCGCCCCCTCAGCGATTCAAATCAAAAACTCAGTGCTCTCCGTGAGCTCTGCGAGAGATTTATTGCGTTTATATATTGTTATTCTTGACAAAATAGAACCAATCTGCTACCCCTCCCGACCCAGGACTTGGAGTACCATCAAAAGACCATTTGCAACCCTAAACCGGGGAGTTGCTGTGAACGGCGTGCATTGAATAAGGAAAGCCCATCTTTCTTTGTTGGAAGGATGGGCTTTTGTGGTTTGGGGGGCGGGGGAGCGGACCCTTTTTCGAAAAAGTCTCCCATGGTAAACCAATAAAATATCAATGTAATCAGCCCGTTAAGCTTTTTGCTGATTTACAAATGGACGTCCGGATTGCCGCCCACTAGTCTTGAAGTGTGCGCCGCAATAGTTTCCCTGCGACCGAAGTTCAACAGTGAAAGAGCTCAGAGAAAATCCAATAGGCAGGTTTTCCCTAAGGGTACAGTACTATCTGAAATATCGACCTAAGTATCCTGATAAGGTTATCTCATACCTAAGACAACGACTCAATCTGACGCAGTCAGCGGTAGTCGCGGATATAGGCTCTGGCACGGGGCTTCTGTCTGAGATGTTTCTGAAAAACGGAAATTTCGTGTGTGCAGTTGAACCAAATAATAAAATGAGAGAGGCATCGAAAAGACTGCTCGAGAAATACGAGCGTTTGAGTTTGCTCAAAGCAACAGCAGAAGACACACGCCTTGAGTCTAAATCAGTAGATTTTGTTGTAGCAGGCCAGGCATTTCATTGGTTTAATGCGGATGCTTCCAAAAGGGAGTTCTCGCGTATCATAAAGCCTGGCGGATTTGTTGTCTTGATTTGGAATGTCAGATCCGCAGATGCTACAGCCTTTTTGAAAGATTATGAGGAACTGCTGTGCCACTATGCGTTTGACTACCAATACGAGAAGTGCAACGACCCAAGCATATCTCGGATTAAGGCCTTTTTTTACCCTTACAAATACACACTTAAAACATTTGAAAATCGGCAGAGTGTAGACTACCAAGGTCTGCTGGGAAGGCTGTTGTCCTCTAGCTACGCGCCGCTCCCGGACAATGAGCAGTATCAGCCGATGATCCACAGGTTGAAGGAGATATTTGAGACACATAACAAGCAAGGGGTAGTTTCCTTCGAATACGTGACAAAAGTCTACTCTGGAAGAATAGTCTAAACACGGTTCGTCAGGAGTATTTGTTAGCTCAGGGAACTAGGTGTGAGGGAAGAATGGCACATTGTATTATGGTGGGGTGTCATTCTGAGACCCTGAAATGAATCTGATTTTACACACCTGCTTTGAGGTCTTCTCCTCAAGGCTGAGTGTTAGGTAAATACTCATCCCTCTAAGGACAAACCCTTCGCGGACAACCAATTCCCCTTCATGCGTTATGTCGGATGGCTGAGACTAACTAACGTACAAAGGAGGCGACGATGCGCATTGAACTCTCCGATCTCGAACTTTTGGTAACGGAGGTCTTTCTAAACCACGGGCTGGCACTCAGAGAAGCTGAGATTGTGTCGAGGTCAATTATTGACGCAGAGGCAAAAGGTGTTCACCATCATGGTCTTGTGATGGTAGATTTCTATCTACGACAAATAGGGGACAAGAAGGGGGAACCATTGGTAGAGGTGGACATAGGCAGTTTCTGTCTCGTTGACGGTGGCGACGTACTTGGGCCTGTTGCCGCAGATTATGCTGTCGAACTGTCTATTCAACGCGCGAAAAAGAACGGGGTCGGGTTTGTAGGAGTGCACAACAAATCCCCTTTCTTAATGGCGGAAACACATTCACACAAGATTGCGACGACAGGATGTGTCGGAGTAGTGATGTGTAATTCAAGGGCTAGGGTTGCACCGCCTGGCTCCTATGAGCCAGTCTTCGGTCCCAATCCAATCTCATTTGGTTTTCCGAGAGATGAATATCCGCTTCTGGTCGATTTCGCCACCTCTTCCATTACCATGGGACAAATACGATCTTGTTTGGCTGCAAATGAGACTTTGCCAGAGGGGGTGGCCGTCAACGAGAAAGGTCTTCCCACGGTGGATCCGAAGCTTGCACTGGATGGCGCTGTCGTCCCCTTTGGAGGGCACAAAGGGTACGGTCTAGCCTTGGCCATCGAACTGCTGGCTGGTCCTCTCGTTGGTGCAAAAGCAGGGAAGTCAGTCCCCGGAACGAGGGGCTTTTTGATCGGCGCGTTTTCTCTTCATAATCAGACCGCTTTAGAAAAGTTCAAGAACAATGTAATGGCACTGGTTCGAGAAATTAAGAATGCAAGGAGAAACCCGGGAGTTAACGAGATTCTAGTGCCCGGCGAAGATAGGCTCCAGAAATTGAAGCTGGCCTCGGTGGAAGGACTCCAAATCTCAGACGAGTCCTACCAGAAGCTGTTAAACCTCGCCGGAAAGGCACCGTGATTTCAGCCAGGACTCGTGGCCCACATCGTTGATAGTTCTGTGGCCATTTTAGCCGTTCTTGAGTAATGGATTAAAAACGCCGATGCTGAATAAGCTCAGTGCAAATGGGTTTAAAAGGAAGCGAGACGATCTGAGTAGAGATTCACTGGAGATAAAGATGACCTATTCATGTAGGCTCAGGTGTTCTTTCTGTCTCTTTTCCAATAGGCGTTCAATGCCCTCCATGACTTCTGAGATGGTGAAGAAGAACATAGCGTATTTTCTTAATAAGTACAACATAAGGGAAGTAGTGTTTTCAGGGGGTGAACCTTCTGAGTATAAGGGGCTGTGTCATCTGATAGGCTTCGCCAGGGATACGGGTGTTGGAAGTATTTACTTACACACGTATGCGGGCAAAATGCTGTTCAGTCAAATCCAAGGATTATGCAGATTGATCGACAGAATCATGATTTCATATCATCGCGTAGGTGGCCATTCTAGCGTTACGGACAAGTGTATTGAAAGACTATTGAGAGAGGGGGTGGCTGTCAGGACAAACACATTGATCTTGTCGGAAAACTGTACCACATTACCGCGGATTATCCAGAGGTTGGTTGATACAGGCGTGCGAACTATGTTGTTTACCTACCCATTCCCGTTAGGCAGTACAGGATCCGAGAATAACTCCCTATTGCTCCTAGATAGGCACCAACTGAAAGAGACGATCGATGTAATTGTCCGTGTTTGTGAAGCGGCCGGGATTAACGTCACATTTCAAGGGCTCCCGAAATGCTTCCTTAGACCACATCACCACCTTCAGGAGCTTTGGAAGGATCGGTTTTTAGTTGACTTTGCTCATCAATTCGAGAACAGATTGTTACTTTTTGACGGACTGCTTGGAAGGCGGTTTGCCGAAGACTGCCGGGGGTGCCGCGAAAAGGAGACCTGCAATGGGACATGGCCTGACTCATGGCATGGCACTATTTTTAATCGTGAGCCCTTTGCATAGCAACTCCTCGGCCTCGTTTTCAGAAAAGGAAGCTTCACTAGGAATGGCCGCCGGGACTGCTTCTGGCATGCTCATTCCCAAACTGTGGAGTGGCAACTGAACTCAGAGTTTGTTTCGCTGAGCATTCAGCAACGGGCGATCCATAATTAGCCAGGAACCAGGCAATGCTACCGGACCTTTATTTTGCTCGTCTGACCGATCTTTGGGTGGCAGTATTCATCGAGCGAGGCTCGGTTTCCAGCTGGATCTACATTTTGCTGACTCTTCAAATGGGGAGAGTAAGCGGTGAGGAGTGTGCACGAAGGACAATCACAGGATTCTTCCTTATAGGCTAGAGTGCATACCTCCTCGCCGACATGAGATAATAAGGCTATTAGTTACTTGAGGCAGTCGGCGTCTGAGAGTGGCGGAAACGATCCGAAGAACGGGATGAGGTCCTAAGGTTTTGACAACGCATTTGGCTATGTTTGCATACGACAAGAAGTAGAATGAAGATTTTATTGGTTTATCCTCCGGGGTGGGTCAGGATAACACCTATGCCCCCTTTGGGAATAGCTGAACTCGCGGGCATGTTACGAAGGAGATCGATTGGCGTTGAGACTGTTGATCTGGAGATCCTTGCGTATAACAGAATCATTGATGGCGCCGTCCGTCCATTACCAATAGACCTCCTGTCTCAGCCGTGTGAGGCCAGTTCCTTACCTAAAAAGAACGGTCTCCCATGCCTCAATGATGTTGTGCTGGATGTGGTCAGACTGTTGCCGCTCAACGATGTGAGAATGATATCCTTTTCCGTGATGGGACAAAGACAGTTCTATTCCGCTGTGCGCCTTGGTTGCCAGTTGAGAGCCATGGGTTATGTGACCTCACTGGGCGGTTGTTATGCCTCGAACAATATCGATTTAGTGAGAGAGTCCCAAGCCTTTGACTATCTTTTCTTAAGCCCGGCGACGAAGGTGTTTGTCGAAATGTGTGATAGACTGCTGACAGGAAAAGTTGCGTCTCTGCCTAAACAACTGGAGATACTGACCGATAGAAAGCAACAAGACAGAACTGTCTCAATTCCCTATTACGATGATGCCCAGCTGTGTCACTATACCAAAGCCGCTAAGCACATGTATAGATCAAGAGCTGAGCATCTAATACTGCATCACCGAATTGATGACGGCTGTACAGGAAAATGCTCCTTCTGCATAAGACATAAAGAAACATATTGGGCACGACCGGTTGACGAAGTTGTGTTGTCAGTCTCTCAGTCAGCTAGGAGCGCAAAAGCAAATATGTGCAACATGCTGACGAACGCAGTCAATCTTGACACCACGTATTCTCTTGCTCTTTACGAGAGGCTTGCCGAGGCAGACCCGGATCTGCGGTGGTATGCTTATGCCACCCCATCTCGGATCTCTGAGGTGCTAATAGATCGGATGGTCCGGAGTGGCTGCAAAATCCTCCGTTTCGGGCTGGAAAGTGCGAGCCCTTCACTTCTGCGAAGGATGAAGAAGCCTTTCACAGTTAAGGAAGCAGAGAGGACTATCCGGATGGCCCACACTGCGGGGGTGTGGACTCAGGTCAACATCATAGCCGGGTTTCCCCACGAGACGGATGAAGATGTCATCCTGACCCGTCGTTTTGTTGAGCGAAACCATGATTCAATAGACAGCATTCGTATCAATCCGTTCTACATCCAGCAAGGCTGCCAAATATTCGAACGACCTCATAAATATCACATAACACTTGGCAGGGGAGAAGGAAAGACTATTCCTTTTGACGAATTGAGTGGGCTCCCATTTGGGGAGAGGAAGCGGATGACCCTCAAGTCCATAAACGAGATTTTCCAAACCGCCCGAGCATTCGACATCAGCCAGGCAGGCGTATGTATAAATCTCCTTCTAACAGCAATTGTAGAAAGCGGATCGCGAAAAGCTGCAAAGAAGTGGCTAAGGAAAGAACATCCCTATCTATTTGAGAACCTATCATTTGAATCTATCCGCTGGAGAATATATCACTCGCACGAGCCGGAAAAGTCGCCTTTCGTGGCAAATTGGAGTGATATATATGGCCTGACATTTGAAGACAAGTTGGAATCGGGATGGAAATAACTATCGACCTGAGTAATATATTTGTTCCATCCATCCTTAGAAACTTTGTCAAAGCTTCTGAGAACGATCTGTTCGCAATTGACACTGAAGCACACGTGGCAGCCGGAGATATAGTGTTGGTTGAGGCGATTCCATTCGAGCCCCCTCAGAGGAAACAGCTGGGGAACGTGATAAACTATGGAGAAAGACTAATGAGGGAGGGAGAGACTCTTCTTGTCAAGAACGAGATCCCTCTCTCAACCGCACCCTTGCTATCGGTTGTGGGTAATAGGTTTTCGACTAAAGCGTGCGCTGGTGGGCATACCAATCCTCTAACGGGTCAGCTGAACGCTCTCATGCGTCCCGGGCAGTTGGTTTGGAATCTTGGCAACTTCAATTTGGTTGGAATACTGAACTATTCATGTTGTTCCGAGCAGCCTGCCAAATTGATGCTACTTGGACGTTTAGTGGGTTATGATGGAAAATCTTGCCGTTTGAGCGATTATCCGGCTGAAGACAGGGGTACGCCTACAATCACTTATCGTGTCCCGTTGATAGTAGTTGTGGGAGACGACACGGAGTGTGGCAAGACAGAGTGTTGCAGGCAAATCGCTCGATGTGTTGGCCAGATGGGGTACCAGTATGTTTATCAAAAAATTACAGGCGGTCCGAGAGTAAGGGATTTGGTTAAAGTCTGTTGTGAAGACACGAGTTTTGAAAAGCTTGGGGGCCGAGTTCCACTGGAGACCCTTAGCCAAGCGGGAGATTTCACCGATTTGGGGTATCCCTCTTCGCATACCGTGGATAATCTCTTAGAGTTTGTGGCCAGAAGCCTTTCCTTTCTTGTATATCATGCCTGGAGTAATCGTGCGGACATGGCAATAGTTGAAATAGCAGGTAATCTACACCAGGTCCCGAATTTGATGATATTGAAGGGGCTACTGAATGTATACTCTAATACGTGCGCGGTGGCGGCCGCTAAACATGGTATTGAGTCCACGTATTCGATTGTTGACGAGTTGCTTAAACTAGGCATTGATCACAGAAAGCTGTATGTCTCCGGATTGGTCACCCAAGCCGTCAATTCCCGATTCTTGAAAGACTATGTAGAGAAAGTTCTAAAATGCACATGGATCCCAAGCGCTGTCAGGGAAAATAGGAGGTGTTATGAAGCAAACAACTGGCAAAAATTACTCCACCGCCTCCTTTCAGCATAACCAACACCTTCCGACTGTTGTTGCCACTATTTTGATGGGTATTTTTAGTAGTTTGGTCGCTGCATATATCGCTTCTATGGGAGTTAAAGGTTTGTGGTTCTACTTATGCGGCGCGGCAGCCTTAGGCTCGTATGTGATAGGACTAACGGCTCTTTCTAGTCTCGTCGGGCAATTGAAAAGTTGTCGGATTGAAGTCGATCATCTGAAACAGTACGAGGAACAGGGCGTCGGGTTACTTTCGCGGCTAGATAAGCTCACAGCAGAACTAAGGGCCAAGGAGGGTGAGATATTAGATCTCAAGGTCGAGGTTGGTTGTATAAACCATGTAAAGAAGCGAATACACACGTGCGAAACGGAAAAGAGGACTTCTGCAGAGACGATAAAAGGGCTTTTGCGAAATCTTGATGAATTGCGGGAGTATTCAAAGATTAAAGAGCGACAAGTCGCTGAATATCAGGTTTCTCAAGAAAAGACGGCAGTGCTCGGTTTTGCAAATTTCATTAAGAATATGCACAGGGCCGAGTTCGCTGAATTGATAGAAAGAAATTTTCCAGACTCAAGTGAACTGAAGATTCTTACCTCGAGGGGGCTCACGCTGTTTGGCGATCAGAGAGAACCATTTTATTCACTCTTCCGGGGAATAGGAAAGAATGAGCTTTCCCTGAGAAAGAAACAAGTTAAAATCATAGTGTTCAATCCGATTCTAAATCTTGAGAGAACAAGGCGAATCATGGAAATACCTAATCCGAAGGCCTCTGAACCGGTCATCAGGAGCCACTATGAGACGGTTGAAGAAATATTCAAACTGTGCGATTACTGCGACCTGGAGGTGCGTCTGAGTCACCAAACGGCATCATGGCGCATAATAGCTTTTGAAAATGAAATGATGGTTTCTTCGTATCGCAGTGTGAGTAAACTGCCAATTCTTGTGTTTCGACGTGAAAGAGAAGGGCTTTTTGATGGGTTCAGTTATTATTTTGAAAAGGTGTTCGAGCTGAGTGAGGCGGTCGATTCGTTGGACAATTACAGAGAAATCGTCAGCCGTTGGGAGAAGAAGTTCGGGGACGCACCTAAAGAATTTGTTATGAAATTGTGCGGGGAACTATCAACAATCTAGTGCGGGACCATGGGAACATCCTGCTATGCAGATCTGTGTGGAAATTTGCGGGACATTCTATATTTCTGCCGTCAAGTAAAAAAAGGCAAAAAGGAAAGTGTCATAAAATCAGCATCATAAGCTGGCCATTTTGAGGACACACTGGTCCTGTTGTTTTTTGGTATAGTTTTCGGCGAATCTCTCACTAAAGCCAACCACACGATACATGGTACGCTTATGGATGCTGCAAGTGGTTTGGTTATTCTTGAGCAGAGATTGGGGAATATGTCAGTGTGACAGAGGTGTGTGTTACTAGGGCGGTTTCAACAGGGAAGAGGTGGAATGGACTAAATGCTGAAACCCCGTTTCCCATGAGAAGAGGCGGGGTTTGGCGTTTTGTAGGACCTGTCTATCAGGAGGTCCAGTAAAAGTGAGATTATTTGTTGCGTCATCTTCGGAGGCTAAAGAGGTCGCCTATGCTGCCCAAGCTAGATTAGAGGATTATGCTGAAGTCACAGTATGGGATGAAGGAATATTTCAATTATCCGAGTATGCCCTAGAATCATTATTGAATGAACTAGGCAAGTCTGATTTTGGCATATTCATATTTACACCGGACGATGTTACGAAAGTCCGGGATGAAGAACATAGGGCTGTAAGAGATAATGTCGTCTTTGAGCTTGGGCTATTCATCGGTAGACTCGGAAGAGAACGAAGTTTCATCATAATGCCCAGAGAGACTAAGGATTTTCATTTACCTACTGACCTTATCGGAATTACGACCGGAAGATTCAATCCAAACCGTGCGAACGGAAACCTTGAGGCTGCCTTAGGCCCGGCCTGCAATAAGATCCAACAGTTAATCAAAAAGCTTGGTCCTTTACCTGCAAAGGGGATGTCATCCTCGCTGGGAGATCGGGTTCTCTTCTACGACAATTTCGAACACTTCCTTGGTTGGAAGCCTTTCGAAAAGGGTCAAGTAACTCAATCTCGTAATTTTTCCTTCACTACTGGGATAAAGACCGGGAACTTCAGTCTGAAGAAATACAGAGCAAATGATCCCTCGGGGGGATACAAGAAGATGACAAGAAGCGCGGGGCTTGGGTTGGTTTTCTCAGGCGCCATTTACCGTCCATCTACCCTTCCTGCAGGTCTTGGTGACCGGCTAGCCATAGAAAACTCTGAATTTAACGGTTACGGATTCGGTCTGCTTCATGGCAATAATATTGCCTGGATCGAAAGAAGGGATAGAGGACGCCACCGCCGCATAAGTCCTAACCATGCAATTGAGATTCCTGAAGACAAGTGGTATCAGTTCGAATTCCACATAAAGACCGATGGGGTTTTTGATTTACGTATTTATGACGACTCGGGAAATGAACTTCTAGGCTTTAGTAGTAACCCAGATAATAGCTACAGCTCATTTGACCGAGTTGTTGTGCATGGCGGAGGATTTCGTCCCTATTATGTAGACAATCTTAAAGTTGAAATTGTCTAAGACATCCAAGCATCCAATTTGTACAATTTGAGGGACATCCTATATTCCTCCCGTCAAGTGAAAAATGGCAAAACTGAAAAAACTGGAAAATCAGCATGTCAATCGGCATTCAAAATTGACCCACCCCCTGGGCAAAAAAACTCAGTTAGTAAACATACGACAAGCCGAAGAGTTCTTTTAAGAGGATCGGTGTTTCATCCTCCAGCTGTCGTTTCCGGTTTCCATGATTTCACAATGGTGCGTTAGGAAAAGCTCAGTAGAGGAAAAGCTCAGGGTCGCATCTTAATTATTAATTATTGACATTTTCTTCCGGCCAGATTATCGTCTGGTTTACGGGTCGGACCAAGCTAACCAATTAATATAACACAGTGAAGACTCAGAAATGGGGTCGTTTCACGGCTTAGAAGACCCTTTTGGGGGGTGAAAAGGCGGGTTTAAGGCCTCCAAACGAAGCCCCCCAAAGTCCTACAATTTGTAATTCTAATTGACAATTTGTAATTTGCGTGCCATCCTCTCTCCATGTTTGAGAGAATAATCTCCCACAAGCTGAAGGGACTCGTTAGCCAGTATCCAGTAATGGCCATCACCGGTCCCCGACAATCGGGAAAGACCACACTAGTCAAATACGTCTTCCCTGAAAGGCCCTATCTTTCCCTTGAGGATCCAGACACACGTGAATTTGCTTCAACTGATCCGAGGGGATTTCTCTCCACCTATCCTGTAGGATCCATATTTGACGAAATCCAGCGTGTCCCGGACCTGTTTTCCTATATTCAGACGAAGGTGGATGACATCGGAGGCGAAGGCCTCTACATCCTGACCGGTTCGTTTAATCTGGGGCTCATGGAGGGGATCAGCCAGTCATTGGCCGGACGTGTAGCCCTTTTGAATCTTCTTCCTTTTTCCCTTGCCGAACTGAATCACGCTGGTGAGGCACCTGGAGGGCTTCAGGAGCTTCTCTTTACGGGTCTCTATCCGAGGATATACGATAAAAAGTTGCCCCCCCATGAGTGGTACGCGAACTATGTGACCACCTATCTTGAAAGGGATGTGCGGATGGTAAAGAGTATTACGGACCTTGATCGCTTCCAGCTCTTCATGAAAATGTGTGCGGCCCGGTCCGGACAAATACTCAATCTTTCAAGCCTGGGAGATGACTGCGGCATCACCCACAACACGGCTCGATCATGGTTATCGGTGCTTCAGGCCAGCTTTATTGTCTTTGTCTTGAGGCCCCATCACAGGAATTTCAATAAACGACTTGTAAAGAGCCCAAAACTCTATTTCTACGATCCCGGCCTCCTGTGTTTTCTCCTTGGAATCGACAGCCCTCAAAGCTTGGCCATTCATGCTATGAAGGGGCACGTATTCGAGACATGGGTTGTTAATGAACTTCTCAAGGGAAGGCTCAATAGGGGGCTTAGGGAAAACATATATTTCTGGCGAGACAACGTAGGCCATGAGATTGACTGCGTCATCGACCAAGGATCCCGGTTATTGCCCCTTGAGATCAAGTCCGGACAGACCGTGACAGGAGATTTTTTTAAGGGGCTCAAGTACTGGTACAAGATATCCGACACCCCACCGGGCAAAGGGTATCTTGTGTATGGCGGCGACGCGGATCAGAAGCGGCAAGAGGGGCAGGTATTGGGGTGGCGATCCTTTGCAGAAAGGCTCCCCCATGAGGTATGAAGCCCAGGGACAAAAGGCGCAGGGGCAGAGGCTAGAGCCGGAGAAAGGGAGAGACGGCAGGGTGAGGGTCGCATCTTAATTATTAATTATTGACATTTTCTTCCGGCCAGATTATCCTGCCTTTCAAAGAAGCACTCAGCTATCGGGCCCAAGAACTGAAGTCACATCCCAGAAGCTGACCGGCTCCTTCAATCCATAGCATCTTCCATATCAAGGGGGTGGTTCCATGGCCCGTCCGTTGCAGGACTTTTGGGACATCCTTGACTAGCCGGACTTGAGGTGAGGGGGGAAAGGGCGGAAGTCAGGAGTCAGATGACAGGCGACGGAAGAGAGACAAGGGGAACCGGGGAAGCCGAGAGCGGGAGAATCGGAGACAGGTGACAAGAGCTCATCTCACTCGCTTCAGGTCTCAAGTGATCTGGATAGAGGTCTTTCCCACCAGTATTCAGCAGTTCCGTCAGGCTTCGTCCAGCAATACGTCTCTAATCTCACGCAAGTTGGTCTTTCTATCCAGAGTGCCTGAAAAAAGCCAACCTATCCATTCATCAAGAAGCAGCAACGCCCGCCTGGTGAGACAGTAGTTGGTGAAGGCTATTGAATCTTGGCTTCGCCCAACGGGTTGCATATGGTCCAGTCTGAGTGAAATTTGCGGGACGCCCTTCAGTTTTGCAGTTTTGGCGTTTGAGGCAAGGGGTTCACCTTGGAATGGTCTTGCCTTTCCTTCCGACTGAAACCCATCCTTTACAATACCCACAGATGTTGATAGTTTTGGATTAGTACGGGCGTGCTACTAAGGCTTGATGGCGCAACCAGTTGATGTCGTTTGGATTATCGGCTGATCTATAACCATGACCGTGCAGGAATACCATTACACGAACTACTTCAAAAATGAGGTGCTGCGAAAGCGACCCTACCTGAAGGAAGAGTGGTGTATTCGGGTTATTGAGCATCCACTTCGTGTTGAAGAGCAAGAGGGCAACCGCTTCCGTTTCTGGGGAGAGATTGAAGAATTGGAAGGACGCATCCTCCGGGTGGTTACCCTATCTGACAAGGTGACGATTCATAATGCTTTTCCAGACAGGAGATTCAAGCCATGAAGCTGAAATATCATCCTGATACAGATTCCCTTTATATTGATCTATCGTCGAAACCGAGTGTCGACAGCCGGGAGATTTCAGAAGGTGT
>JAXHVD010000008.1:0-162395 GCA_034189385.1 Thermodesulfobacteriota bacterium | reverse complement strand
GGCCAGACGACGGCGGATGAAGAGGAAGAGAGGCGACCTAAGACAGAGGACAGAGGACGGAGGAAAACGGCGAGCCGGAGAAAGGGGGGCAAGGGTAAAGGAATGACAGAGGACGGCAGGACAAAGCCGGAGCTATGCGCTCCACATGGCGAGGACCCCAATGAAATGGCCTTAGGATTTCACCCCAGTACGATAGGCCCTACCTACAGGGCAAGGCGGGGCAGGCGCAGACAGGCACAGAAAGGGCTCTCGCAGAGGGCACGGAGGCACAGAGTTTCTTAGGCAAAATCGCTGAGAGGACGATTTGGCCTAAACCTGCCGACGCTACGCGTCACCGGATGCTTTGACATTTGGACGTGGAAGGACTCTGTCCATAGTTGAAGATTCCTGTGTGGATGATCGGCACGGAACCTGACAAGGAGGGAAGGGATCTCTCACCCCAGTACGATGGTTCCACCTACGGGGCAGGCAGAGTCCAGGCGCTGAGTTGTTGAGTGGATTGGGACTGGCTAGGCTGCCAGTTGCAGTCGGGCTTCAACAATGTCCCAGGGGACGATGACCCTGTCATCTTCTGTACGGTCGATCAGACCGGCTTTTTCCAACAGGCGCACATCAGTGTGAACATTTTTATAATCTCTACCCAGCTCCTTTGCCAAAGCGCGAATGCTCATGGGCCCGCTTCTATGGAGCCTCTTAAGCAATATCCAACGTCCGCTGGTAAGGGTCTTGAGCAGAATCTCAAGACTTTCAAAATGAAGCTTATACAGGGTCTTCGTGATTTTCCCACGTTCAGCCCTTTTCCATGCTTCGATGAAATCTTTGGCTGTTGTTACGGCATCGGAAACACCGATCTTAATCTGCTTTTTCATGTTCCAAGCTCCTTGCGTATTCAATGTCCGACAAAAAATCTGCAACCAGGGTCTCGACGTCTTTAAACCGGTAAGGTTCTTCTTTGTCGAAGAAATGCCTGTGATCTCCTTTGCCGGTTTCGTTATCATAGCGCACCAGGCAAGTCCCGTCTGCAAGGCCATAATAAAGCCTGTATTTCAGCCCGTGTGGTTTGTCGGTCGTCTTTTGCGGAAGTTGCCAAAGAACCATTTCCCTCATGGAATGATCGCTGTAAATGTATTTCTCTCGGTAAACCAACCGCGCTTTCATATGGTTTTTAATACCATATGGTCAATTAAAAATCAAGCGCCCCTTTCCCATGGGCCAAGCACCGCAGTCGTAAACGAGCCAGCCCTTCAGCTTTCTACATTTGGCCTGTTGCTCGATTGTCGCATTCATCCTTGCGTTGAAGTTTGTGAACAGGCCAGGGGCAGGGGGATAACGGGGAAGAGAGGACGGAGGATAGAGGGCAGAGGACGGATGACGGCAGGACAAAGCCGGAGCTATGCGCTCCACATTTTGATGACGCCTTCTTCAGCCACCTCCACGGAAAGCTCAGGCAGGGCACGGCGCAGGTTCTCGGCTACCCATGGCAGGACCACCTGTTCGCAGGGGCCGTGGCCCAGGGCAATGCAGGCAATATTGACTTGCTCCAGGATCTCAGAGGTGTGGTAGTCAATTTCTCCTAAGATGATCGCATCAAGGGCCATCTCCGCTACCCCCTCTCCCCGGAATCCGCTCCCACTCCAAACGCCTACGCGTTGGACGGGCCTTGCGGCATCGCCGAGGACGAGCGTGCCAGGAGAACCCGTGGCCTTTTTCATCTTGCGCGCCAAGAGCCCCAGCTTGGTAGGCCTCTTGAGCAGTCCCATGCGTCCCTGTCCAAAAGATTCCTTCTTGTGGAGTACATACAAGTCATAGGCTGGTTCTTCATAGGGGTGTTTCTCTCGCAAGGCATGTAACACGGCATCACATTCACTTTCTTTTAAAAGCACTTCCAGCCGCCACTCCTTGGCCTCTTCTAGGCGGCCCGCCTTTCCCACATAGGGCCTTGTGCCGGAAGCGCCCCGGAAGGTGCCGGTGCCTGCCGTTCGAAAGGAGCAATCCCGGTATTGGCCGATCACGCCTGCTCCTTTGCTGCAAAGGGCCTCCCGCACCATTTCCACGTGGCTATCGGGAACAAAGGTGACCAGTTTCAGAAAGGGGTCCTTGGCCACGGAGACCATGGGCGCTCTCTCCTTTCCCATCCCCGTCAAGTCGGCCAGGACATCGTTGACGCCGCCTGGGACCACGTCCAGGTTGGTGTGGGCACAGTACACCGCAAGCTTGGCCCGTACAATCTCGCCTGCCAAGGCACCCATGGGTTGGGATTCGTCCAGGTTCTTGAGCGGCCTGTAAAAGCGCGGGTGATGGGTGATGAGCATCTGGCATTTGCGCTTCTTTGCCTCCCGCACCACAGCCAAGGTGGCATCGAGGGCCAAAAGTACCCTTTTCACCTTCCAGTCTGGATGGCCTGCATGGAGGCCGATGGGGTCGTCCGGGTAGCGCATCCACACAGGGGCCATGGCCTCCATGGTTTGAATAACATCACGCACAGTGGTCGTCATAACACGACTCCTAAGGTTACTTCTGATGGAATGGTAAAAAAATCGTCACCCCGGTGAAAACCGGGGTCCAGGAGGATTTCAACTATTTTAAAACACTGGATAGCGCTTAGGGTTGCGCGTAGCCGCTTGAACAGAAGCACTGCGTGCCCGGCGTTCGCCGGAATGACAAAAACAGGTGTTTTTCGACTTTTTACGAGATCATCACTTCTCACTTTTTCAAAAAGAGATAGGCTGCCAGGCCCAAGAGGATGAAAGAAAAGACCTTGCGGAAATTGGCTGTTGAAATGTGTTCCACCAGGTGGGCGCCGATCTGCGCCCCAATGATCCCACCCAGGCCGAGCAGAATCCCGGCCTTGTAGTCCACATTGGCCAGTCTATTGTGGGCGATAAGGGCAGAAATGGAGATGACAAAGATGGCCAGAAAGGACGTCCCCACGGCCTTCTGGGCCGAGTAGCCCAGAAAAAGCAGCAGGGGCACCATGAGAAAGCCCCCTCCCAATCCAGAGAAGGCCGCACCGACGCCCACGACCACGCCGCACACTGCAAAAACCCACATGCTGCCTGCCATTATCCCCTCCGTTCAACGGGATGTTGCCTGATCCAGAATCCAGAACTCCCAGCCAGTTGAAATGCTCCTGGACCCCGGTTTCCACCGGGGTGACAACTTCTCACGGATCCATCAACTCTGGCGAATCTGCCCCGTCTACTTCTCCTGTTTTTCTTTGGCAAAGTCTCTGGCCTTTTCAGCCATCTCTCTTAGCCGGTCATCGACGAGCCGAAAAAGGGTCCCCTTGGGATAGGTGCCACTTTTTCGCCGCTTGCCCGCCTTCATCCCCGTCAAGATCTCAATACCCTGCTCAATGGTCTTGATCGGATAGACATGGAAACGGCCATCCTTCACAGCGTCTACCACTTCCCGCTTTAGCATGAGGTCCTTCACGCATTTCTGGGGGATGATGACCCCTTGCTCGCCCGTAAGGCCCTTGTGTTCGCAGACGTCAAAAAAGCCTTCGATCTTCCGCGTGACGCCGCCTACCGGTTGGATTTCCCCCTTTTGGCTCACCGACCCTGTGACGGCAATGCTTTGGAAGATGGGAACATGGGCGATGGCAGAGAGCAGGGCAAAGAGCTCTGTGCTCGACGCGCTGTCGCCGTCTACCATACCGTAGGTCTGCTCAAAGCAGAGACTGGCCGTCAAGGCCAGGGGCTTGTCTTCGGCAAAGTGTTCCCGCAGGTAACTGCTCAGGATAATGACGCCCTTGGTATGAAACTTGCCGCTCAGTCGGGACTGTCGATCGATGGTGATGACCCCTTCTTTGCCCATGGAGACGTTGGCCGTGATGCGGCCGGGCTTACCGAAAAAGTGGTCACCAGTCTGAAGGATGCTCAGTCCATTGATCTGGCCCACCTTGTGCCCCTTGGTCTCCACCCAGAAGATGTCTTTTTTGACCAGCTCCTGGACCCGCTCTTCTACGAGGCTGGCGCGGTACCGTTTCTTTTCCAAGGCCTTTTCCACGTGGGCAGCACCAACATACTCTGCCTTTCCCTGCTCGGCCCAGTAATTGGCCTCTTTCATGATGTCGGCGACCATCCCCAGCCGAAGGGTCATCTTGTCCTTGTTGCCCGTGAGCTCCAGGCTATACTCCATGAGTCTGGCGATCCCCGTCCGATCCACATGCTTCAGCTTCTGCTCTTCACAAAACCTTGCCATACAGCGAACGCATTGACGAATATTGGCCTTGCTCCGATCGGCCCGGTCGTCCAGGTGGGCCTTGATCTTAAACATCTGCTTGAAACGGTCGTCATAGATGTAGAGAAGCTCATACAGATAGGGATCACCGGTGACCACAAGCTTCACATCAAGGGGGATGGGTTCAGGCTTCAAGGTCTTCGTGGTCATGAATCCGAACATCTCACCCAGATCCTCAATCTTCACCTCTTTGTGCCGAACGGCCCGTTTAAGGGCCTCCCAGGCGAAATACCATTTCAAGATTTCACCGGCCTTTAACACAAGGTATCCTCCATTGGCCTCGTGCAAAGCGCCCGGTTTGATCATCGTAAAATCAGTCACCAAGGCCCCGAAAACCGCCTCTTTTTCAATGCTCCCAAAAAGCGCCGGGTAGGTGGGATTGGACGCGTAGACCACTGGGGCCCCTGTTGCCTCAGGACTGCTGATCAAGACGTTCACCTTATACTTGTTATTGGAGGCGCCCTTTGCGGCCAAAGGTCCCTGGGCTGCCTGTTCCTCAGTGCCTTTCCGAAAGTCCTGAATGTTCTGGAGGATGTCCTCTTCTACGTTTTTAAGGTACTGCGTCACCCCCTCGTCTTTCTTAAACTCCTGAAAAATAGGCTTCATCCCCTTTCCCACGACCGTGCGGGCGACTTTTTCATGCAGTTTCTCTCGTTTCGCCAAGTAGTCGGACTCGAGCCTGCCGATATCGACCATCGCCTGATTCATCTTCACAGAGAGCTTGTCTCCCCTGTTCCGCAACGCCTTCTTCTCCTCGGCCGAATAATCAGCCAACTCTTCTGGAGGAATGACCTTGCCGTCCTTGCCCGGTATGATCGAAATGCCTTGCGGGTCCACTCGCAAAAGGAAGCCTGCTTTCTCCACCTTATTCCTCAGGCCATCAATGACCTGGCGGCGCTGGTGTTCAAACTCCTTTTTAAGGACCTGTTCGTTGTACTGGTAGTCATCTGTTGAAAAGGCAGCGGGAACACTGGTTTTGAGCGTCCCAACGAGGTCGTCCATGGCCTTCCCAAGGACCTTGCCTTGCCCCCTGGCAAGGCTCAAGGCCTTGGGCTTGTCCGGTTCGCTGAAGTTGTGCACGTAGCACCAATCAGGGGGTGGGGGTTCATCTTTGGCCGCCTCTTCCAAAAGCGACCGGGCGATATAGGTGGCCCCCGTATCTGTGGCGCCTGCCACGTAGATGTTGTATTCCGGATCACTCATCCCCATGCCGAACCTGATGGCCTCAAGGGCCCGGTCCTGGCCCACCAGCCTATGGGCAGAAGTACGAACCTTCCTGGTTGAGTCGATGTCAATGCTCATGGGATCAATGTGCAGCCGGAGGTCTTTTGGAGACAATTCCTTGAATTTCTTAGTCATGTTACACTCCCTTCAGAAAAAGTCCGTCCATCCCTTCTCCTTGGTCAAAGGGCCTTCATGTGCCGCCACGATTTCTCTTTTACCTTTTCATAGAGCTCAACATATCTCCGTGCCGACTCTTCCCAAGAAAAGTCGGCCCCCATCCCATTTTCCACCAGGACCTGCCAAAGAGCCTTGTCGCCGTAAACGTGCAAGGCCTCCTTAATCTGGGCCAAAAAGTCTTTTGCCTCGTACTCAGAAAACTTGAAGCCGTTTCCCTGCCCCGACCTGGGCTGGAATGGCTCGATGGTGTCGTCAAGGCCCCCTGTGGCCCGGACCACGGGGACTGTCCCATATTTCAGGGCGTAGATCTGCGTCAGTCCACAGGGCTCATAACGGGAAGGCGCCAAGAACATATCAGCCCCGGCCATAATGCGGTGGGCAAGGGGCTCATCAAATCCTATCTTTACTGCCACGCTTTCAGGATACCGCTGTCCCACCTGGCCCAAGGCCCGTTCATAGGCCTCTTCACCGGTAGCCAAGACCACCAACGCGGCATCGAGCGCCACCACCTCTTCTATGATCTCAAGGAGCAAATCATAGCCCTTGTGCGCTGTAAGCCGAGACACCATGGCAAGGACCGGTCGATCCAGGAAGCGCTCATCAAGACCCATCTCATGGACCAGGGCCGCCTTGCAGCTCTCCTTGCCCCTTGTATGGCCCACGCTGTAATTGGCCTTGATATGGGAATCCGTGGCCGGGTTCCAGGTACTGTCGTCTGCCCCATTTAAGATGCCGTATAGATCGGCCGATCTGTTTGCCAGCAGCGCCTCCATGCCGAGTCCGAATTCCGGCGTTTGTATTTCCTTACTGTATCTGGGGCTTACCGTGGTAATGACATCCCCATACACGATACCTGCCTTCAACAGACTGATATTTCCCCAATATTCAATGCCCTCTGGATGGAATTCAGAAGCTGGCAGCCCAGAGGCCGACAACTCCTCGGCAGGGAAAAGCCCCTGATACCCCATGTTGTGAACGGTGAAAACCGAGGCAGCCAGCGAGAAAAAAGGATCTTGCCGGTAAAGGGTCTTGAGATAGGCGGGAACCAATCCGGTTTGCCAGTCGTGACAATGGACCACATCAAAAGAAAATCCCACGGCCCTGGCAAAAACAAGGGCTCCACGGCTGAAGTAGGCAAATCGTTTCAGGTTGTCACGATAGTCCCCTTCTGGGGTGCCATAGAGGTGCGCCCTGTCAAAGAAGCCTTTCCTGCCAAAGAGGTAGACAGGGACGCCGTCTTGCGTTTCTGTCTCCATCACCTCCCCCTCTAACTCCCCTCCTTCAGAGGGGACCGCCAACCCGCTTAAGGCCTTTCGGATGGAGAAAGGTCCTTCCTGCACCATCCGATAATAAGGAAGTCCTACCCTCACATCCACGCCCAACTTCCTGAGGGTTCCAGGCAATGAGCCCGCCATGTCTGCCAGGCCCCCTGTCTTGGCAAAGGGCGCCACCTCTGGTGAGAGAAACCAGACCTTTAAAGACTCCTTCATGGAGCGAGCCACCTATCCATTGTCTCTTTCCACAGCCTCCAAGAGATCATCATAGATGTCCGGTACAGAGTAGATGACCCGGTTCCACGACGGAATCTGGGTGCCCTCCTTCTCTTCCCTCGCCTGATCCCAGGCCGTGACAATGAAGTCCCTGAAGTAGCGCACGGTCAACTCTTCTTGGTGTCGGTCATAGACCAGGTCGTTTGATTCTGCATCGTCACTGTAACTCTTCACAAAGCTCAGTGCAGTACTGTAATAGGTGTGCTGCAGCATATCCACAAAACTGGCGTCAATGGGCATGCCATGGGAACGGATGTAGTTGAGATAGAACTTGGTAATATCCACCACCATCCGATGGAGACCAGTCTTAGCATCCTGTTCCGACAGATCCTGGTGCTTGTGTTCGTAGTTTCTGCAGAGGTCAATCTGGGCGATCTTTTTTGGCGTGAGACGGTTGTATACCTCCGACAGCGTGCTCACCTCCAGGCCCCAGTCGTAGGCGATGTTGATGGCCCGGGCAAGGCGCGTTAAGAAACTAAACTCTCCGGCCAATGGATAACGGAAGGCCCGATGATAACGGAAGAACTCCTCCAGCGTCGTGTGTCCCCCGTCGTGCATGATGCTGACCAGGGCCTCCACAAAGGGCGCCACAAAAAGCCTCTTGGCCCTGCCCTTCATCTCTCTGTCCGTGGGAGAAATGCGGGCATAGTAGCCCTTGCAGAATTCAAAGTCATTGTTCGGGTTGGCCGTGGGCTCGATCAGACGACCCAAGAGCAAGCGGTCATAGGTAACGATATCGCTGTCATGCAGGGCAATAATATCGCAGACATCACTTGCAAAAAGATACCCCAGCGTAATCCACACCGACTGACCTTTCCCTGGCACCCCAATGGGGATCTTCTGCTCTTCTAGTTTTTTGAAGATCCTGCCTATCCTAGCCCCTTCCACCCAGACGATTTTGACGTCACGGCCATCCCTTTTCAGGCTGCGGAAATAGTCTTTTACCTCCTCAAACTCCCTCTCTTCCCTGGCACCCCCTAGGGCCACCACAACGGAACAGAGATACTGCACCCGGTTGATCTGGGCTATAATATTGTCCAGGACCCCGGGCACGTGGATTTCATCATAGAGGCACGGCAAAAGCAGGCTAATGCACATCTGCCTGGAAAACCTCTCCAGCTTTCTTTCCAGCCTGTGGAGGTGTTCCTCAGGATCAAAAAGATCATAAAACCCATGGATGGTGGTGATCTCGCCTTCTTGATGAAATTCACTCATGACAGTACCTCCACCATGTTCCTAACGCGCCAAGAAATATTCAGACATAGTCTCTCAATTGTAGAAATAAATATTCACCGCAAAGACGCGAAGAGCGCAGAGTCCATTTTTTCTTTATGTTTTCCGCTGAGACGCCGGAAAACATAAGAACCTATCGCCTATGGCCAACAGAAAGGGATAGCAAGTCTAGGGTTTATGACTATTTCAAAATACTTAAACTGAAAGATCACTGGTGCTGATTAGTTCTGTCCGAAGGGCAAGTTGCTTTTTGCTTTTCGGCGTCTCAGCGAAAAGCAAAAAAATGAATCTCTTTGCGTCCTCTGCGTCTTGAGCGACCCTGCCTTCGACATGAGCTCAGGCCGAATGTAGCAATGTCGAAGGGGAGCGGCCGGTAAGCTTCTGTCTAAATAACCCATGACCTCACTAGTAAGTCGGACTTCATCAAGCTTTCACCATGAGCATGATGCGCAAATCCATGACATTTGTATTGGTAGGTCCAGTCTTGACGAGGTCTCCGAGTGTATCAAAGAAGGGATAGGCATCATTGTTGGACAAAGAAGCAGCCGGGTTCAAGCCCAGGCTTTGAGCCCGTTCAACGGTCAGTCCATCGGCCACAGCCCCGGCAGCGTCCGTGGGCCCGTCTGTACCATCTGTCCCGCCACTCATGACGACCACCCCTTTTAAGCCCGCAAGGCCTATGGCCGCAGCCAGTGCGAACTCCTGATTTCGTCCCCCCAAACCCTCTCCCTTGATCGTCACGGTCGTCTCACCACCTGAGAGCACGCAAGCCGGGAGTGACAAGGGCTGGCCTGTCTTCAAGATTTCCTTTGCTATGCCGGCATGGACCTGCGCCACCTCTTTGGTCTCCCCCTCGAGCATGGTGGAGAGAATCAGCGTCCCATACCCCAACTCGCGGGCCTTGTTTTCAGCCGCTAACACGCACTCCATGTTGCTCCCCACGATGGCATTCTGCGTGGCCGAAAAAATGGGATCTCCCTCTTTTGGGTTCTCAGCCACCTTCCCTTCCACGCCTTTCTGGATATGATGCAAGACACCGGCGGGCACCTTTCCACCAATGCCATATTTGTCAAAGATCTTCATGCAGGCATCGAAGCTACTGGAATCCGGCACTGTTGGCCCTGAGGCAATGACATCCAGGTCGTCTCCTACAACGTCTGACAGGATCAAGGAAATCAGGGTTCCAGGATGTGCCGCCCGGGCCAAGCCGCCCCCTTTGACCACTGAGATGTGTTTGCGAATGGCGTTTATTTCATGGATGGTGGCCCCACAGGCAAGGAGGATCTTTGTGGTGTCCTGTTTGTCAGAAAGGGTCACCCCCTCAACGGGTAAAGGAAGCAAGGCAGACCCCCCACCAGATATCAGACAAAGAATCAGATCCTTCTTACCGGCCCTGCTCACCAGTTCTATGATCGCCTCTGCCCCTTGACGGCCAGCCTCGTCAGGCACAGGATGTCCCGCTTCCACGATCTTTACCTGGCTGAGGGGAACAACGTGGCCGTACTTCACATTGACAAGGCCTTCAGTGATTCTTTCTCCCAACATCTCTTCCAGGGCCTTGGCCATGGAGGCCCCAGCTTTGCCAGCTCCGATGACGTATATGTTCTCAAACTGCCGGAGGTCATAGGCCCTGGTATCCACCTCAAACCTGTCGTCGTGGACCCTGCAATGGCGCCCTATGGCAGCTTTTCCGTCTACAGCCTTGAGCCCTGCCAGAAAGATCTCCTGCGCATCTTGTCTCATTTGATCAGTCTGTTTTGATCTGGTATCCATGGAACCCTCTCATCCACACCTAGGTGCCGAGCGTGGGGTGAATGACCCCCTATCTTGAGGAACCATCACCCTCTTTTCGTTCCAGATGATTCTCGCTCATATCTTATAAAGCCTCAAAATGTCAAATGAAATCAAGTACCCCATGACTCCAAGCCCGATGGCCTAAGCAGCAACCTTTCCGACTGCTGCCAGGTAGAGAGCCGTTTCCTCCTCCCCATCCACTCCGATGACGCCATTGACCTCGTCGTCATAAAAGGCCCCAATAGGACAGCAACCAAGACCTAGGGCCGTGGCCACAAGCTGCAGATTCTGTGCGATGTGCCCCGCATCCATGCAGACATAACGCACGCATCGGTCACGGTACTTCCAAAGGGACCGAAGGAAGACGGCGGTCCATATGAAAAGCACGGCCCCTCTGGCAACCATCCCCTGATCCAGGGCAGCCCCTGTGAGAAAACCAGCATAGTCTTGAGAACTTATTTCTTCCAGGGCGAAATCGGCCACATTGAAATGATAGACCCCCTTTTCCACACCCTCGACATTGTGGACACTCAAATAGGTCTCCACAGGATAGAGAGCTCCGGCCGAAGGGGCTGTCCTGAATTGATAGCCAGAGGCATGGAGGGTAATGCCCTGGGTGGCCCAAAGCAGCGTAGACAGGGTCTGTGTACTGATCGGCTCAGGGGTATAGCGCCGCCTTGAACGCCTTTCGTTTAAGATGCTCCATAGGGTTCCTGTCTCTGGAAAGGTAGGCTTTGGCAAGACGATCTTACGGGCATCTGGATAGCGCTTGTACACCGGAACCCTGGGCACCGGGCCAAAATCACCTCTTCGAAGAATCGAAGCCCGATCGTATTTGGTCTCTTTCATATACTGGAATGCGATCCCGTCTTTATATGATGTCATGGCTGGCCTCCTTAGAACCTACTACCTATATGACGCCCCAGACATTGTCAATTTTGCGGCATCTCGATCTTGATGAAATCCTAACAAGTCTTCTCTGTTCGCTCCGTGCGCATTTCAGGCGCAGAAAAGACCTTTTACGAAACCGCCAACCTTGTGTTTAGACAAGCCTCATTGAAAAAGTATGGACCAGAAAAAAACCTTCTCAAGGCCTTTAAAACCAGACAAGATTGTGCCATATGTAGGAGGCTCTGCCCCCGGGCCAAGCGGTTTCTGGGCCCCTGAGCGGTGTCGCAATGGACCAAGGCGATTTTGTGGGTTATCGTCTGTCAAAGGAAACGCAACCTAGCTATGAGAAACGGAGGATAGCGGTGGGATCTACTCAAGGGATGTCAACGAACGCTGAAAAAAGAAAGGGAGGAGACAGGCTGGACCAACTCTGCATCAACACCATACGCATGCTTGCTGTGGATGCTGTGGAAAAGGCCCGCTCCGGGCACCCTGGAATGCCCATGGAAGCGGCAGATATAGGCTATGTGCTTTGGACCCAGTTTCTGAAACACAATCCCAGCAACCCGCGCTGGCCCAACCGTGATCGGTTCGTCCTGTCGGCAGGCCACGGTTCCATGCTCCTCTATGCCCTCCTCCACCTCACAGGATACGATCTCTCCCTTGAAGAGATTCGCCAATTCCGCCAATGGGAGAGCAAGACGCCAGGCCACCCTGAATTCGGTCCAACCCCTGGTGTAGAGACCACGGCAGGCCCTTTGGGGCAGGGGTTTTCCAATGCCGTGGGCATGGCCATGGCCCAGGAGTATCTGGCCCAGTACTTTAACCGCCCGGGATACCCCATAAGTGACTATTTTATTTATGTTCTCGTAAGCGATGGAGACATGATGGAGGGGATCACATCAGAGTCGGCTTCGCTGGCAGGGCACCTCGGTCTGGGCCGATTGATCTACATCTACCTAGACAACGAGGTGACCATCGAAGGGGACACCGCCCTCACCTTCACAGAAGATGTTGGCAAACGCTTTGAAGCTTACGGATGGCACGTGCAGAAGGTAGACGGCTACGACTTGACGCAAATTGCCTCGGCCATTGACGGGGGCCAAAAAGAGACCGGAAAACCCTCTCTCATTATTGCCAGGACCCATCTGGGTTATGGAAGCCCGAACAAACAAGACAAGGCCTCAGCCCACGGCGAACCCTTGGGAGCCGAAGAGGCCGCCCTTGTAAGAGAGAGACTGAACTGGCCTGAGACTCTGTTCCATGTTCCCAAAGAGGCCTTGGCGCGTTTTAGAGAATCTGTTCAAAGGGGCCAAGATCAGGAAAAGGAATGGGCGAGCCTCCTTGCCCGTTACGGCAAAGAACACCCCGATCTGGCCGAGCAATGGAAGGCCTTTGATGAAAGAAATTGGCCGGAGGCATGGGAAGAGGCCCTCCCGAACTTTGCACCTGCCGACGGCCCCATCGCCACCCGCAGTGCTTCAGGCAAAGTCCTTGATGGCATCGCACCAAGGCTTGGCGCCCTGTTGGGGGGCTCTGCCGATCTTGCCCCTTCCACAAAGACCTTCGTGAAAGGCCTGGGCGTTCTCAAGACAGATCCTTGCGGAAGGAACATCCATTTTGGCATTCGGGAACACGCCATGGGAGGGATACTCAATGGCATGGCCTTAAGCCAGGCCCTGGTCCCCTACGGGGCCACATTTCTCGTCTTTTCCGATTACATGCGGCCCGCCATCCGGCTGGCAGCCCTCATGGAATTGCAGGTGATCTATGTGTTCACCCATGATTCTGTGGCCGTTGGAGAAGACGGTCCTACCCACCAACCAGTGGAACACATGGCAGCCTTACGAGCCATCCCCAATCTGGTTGTCTTGAGGCCCGCCGATGCCAACGAGACGGTATTCGCCTGGGAGTTGGCCTTGAACCGCAGGCAAGGCCCCACTGCCTTGATCCTGAGCAGACAGAAACTCCCGATCATCGACCGAACCCAGTACGCCTCGGCCGAGGGTCTTTTAAAGGGGGCCTATGTCCTTGCCGAAGCGCCACAGGGCGCGCCTGATATTTGCCTGTTGGCCACCGGCTCAGAGGTCCATCTGGCCTTGGCTGCCCATGAGGACCTGGCCCGTCAAGGCGTTGGCGCCCGCGTTATCAGCATGCCGAGTTGGGAAATCTTTGAGGCACAGGATAAGCAATATCGCCATGACGTGATTCCGCCGGACGTTCCTGCCCGCCTGGCCATAGAGGCTGGTGTGCCCATGGGCTGGGAGCGCTACGTGGGGTCTCTGGGCAAGGTCATCGGTATGGGACGCTTCGGGGCCTCTGCACCTGGAGGCGTTGTGTTGGAAAAACTCGGTTTTACGACTGAGGCTGTTGTTGGCACCGCCAAGGAGATCCTTGGAAAATCTTAACAACTTGGGCACGATAGACCATGAATGGAGGAAAAGAGGTAACGGGATATGGCACGTCATAAAAAAATCGAAAGACACCGAGAGATAGACCGCCGCCGCAGGCGTAGAAAAAAAAGAAAAAAAATGAGAGCCAAGGGCTTGCTCGCCGAAGAAGAGAAGAAAGAGAAAAAGGCCTAGCACGTTCCCACCCACACATCTGTTCTTGTCTTGCAGGCAGAATGCTGAGGCCAGGGTGAGGGTCCCCCATGTCCCCCTTTGCTCCATTTGTCACAAGGGCAAGAAACCCTTAAGGCATGATTCTTGCTTTTAGAGATCGGGGTAACGTTCAAGGGCAGAAGCAACCCCTTTGATCAGGGATTCTGAAGGGATTTTGAATGTTACACAGATCTGAGACCAACGGGGTTCTCATCGACATCTTTTGAAACCTTCTTAGAGGGAGCATGAGATGAACACAAAAGCTATTCAGCCTCAGCTTTTCAAGATTCTGCTTTGTCTGGCACTGCTTCTTGGATGCCCTTTTCTGCTGTGGGCACAACAAGAGGCGGCCTCACCCCTGGATCTCGTGGTGAAAATCACCAGGATCCAGGAGACCCTGGACCTCATTGACGACCTGGCAGGTATGGAACCAGGCCAATCTCCGTCAGCCCAACTCAAGGGTATGCTCCAGGGCACCGATTGGATGGATCCTACCCGCTCCATCGTCATTGGTCTTGAGTTCATCGCTGGCCAGAGCCAGCCCAAGGCGAGCCTCCTCGTGCCTTTTAGAGAGGCCAATGAGGGCTTTCGGTCGACTTTTAACGCCCTGCCTGGGCCCGACTACTATCTCATGAGCCTTCCGCCCGGCCCTGGGCAAGATATTTCCCAAGCCACCAAAGAGGCCCTCATCGCTGCGGCCACATCTGAATCAAAGGGCGTCTTAACCATGGAGATGGCCCTGAGCAGGCTGATAAACGCGGCCGATGCCCAGATCCAAGCGGGCCTCAGCAACCTGGATAAGATACCGCCCCCAGAAGCAACGAAGCAGTTCGGCCCAACGCCTCAAGACATCAAGGAGGCTGCCATGAAGATGCTGGACACAGCAGGTCAGGTGGAAGTGCTTGCCATGGGGCTGGACCTTGACAAAGACCGGTTTGCCACCTCTTTTGAAGTTCAAGCAGCACCTGAAACCAAGCTGGCCGAGCTCTTTGTGGAAAGTGGCCAGACGAGCCTCCTTCATTCCTTCAAGCCAGATCATCAGATCAACTTCAGGTATCGCAGTTTCGATATGGCAGCGGTGATGGGAGTCATCGATGATTGCTTTGGCGATCTCTACAAGAAGATGGGGATCGATTTTTCCGAGTTAGCGGCCATCTGTGAGAGTTTCACCGGAGAGATGGCAGGCGGGATCTCCTTTGGAAAAGAAGGCATGGCCATGGAAGTCATCAGCGTACTGAAAGACACGGAGGCCACTGCTGCGCCTGATTTCTTGGAAACAGTCTATGTCCCCTGGATGGCAGAATACAGCCAAGATGTGGCCGCCATGATTCAACAGCAGACAGGCACTAAAATGGATCCCTTTTTCGCCAGGACCCCTGAGAGCACCGTGGCAGGATACAAGGTTATCGGCATGAAGACGCAGTTTCCCTACCCTCAGGGACCGGGGGCGCCAGGTGCTGACCAGACCTTGGCCTGGACAGCATATGAAATGCGCATGACCACTGTGGGCAATCTACTTCTCGCAGCTGATACGGACGAGGCCATCGCCAGGCTCATTGATGTGGCCAAGACCGTGAAGGAGCAACCTGCCGAGGGGCCGTTGATGACCATGGATATGGATATGGGCGACTATCTGGACTTCCTCGCCCAGATGATGCCCCAAGACGCCCCCCCCTTGCCGAAGCTGGGCAGAATGGTCTCTGAATTTGACATCAAGGCTGGCCGGGCCAGTGGAAGCTTTGCAGTCATGACGAAAGACATCAAGACCATGATCGCCCAATTCAAGGACATGGGGCAACTGGCTCCAGCCCCTGAAGAAGCCCCAGCACCAGCTGAGTCCCCTCGTGAAAGAGCGGAGGTAGAGGAAAAGCTCCCTGAGCCCCCTGAAGTAGACCCTGCCACCCAACAGCTCCATAAAGGGGCATTGTGCGCCACTTACGGAAACGACAAGGCTGCCATCGCCTATTATAAAAGGGCCATCGAAATGGACCCGAAAAATAGCAACGCCTATTTTCAACAAGGGATATCCCTTGGGGAACTGGGCCGGTACAAAGAGGCCATCGCTTCTATTGACAAGGCCATGGACATGGGGAACAGAAAAGGGCTCTATCTCTACGGCCGAGGCAGGGTGTACCTCTTGTCAGGCGATGAGGCTTCAGCCATGGAGGACTTCAAGGCAGCCGCTGCCCTGGATAACCGAGACGCCAAAGAGTACCTAGAAAGTACCCTCCAGGCTCGACGGTAGGTGGATTTCCCTTTGCAAGGGAGAGACTGGAGCCGCTACAGCGGGTGCTTTTTTACTTACAGTGGCATGACCATTGTAGAGGAAAATGATGACCATCAATCCGGACCTTATTGCTCCTTGTGGCCTCTATTGTGGCGTCTGCGCCGTCTACATGGCCCATCGCGACAATAATGAGAAATTCAAGGAGAGATTGCTCCACGTCTACCAGGGCAAGGTCCATGGCAAGGGCAAGCTTCCCAATGCTGATGGTCTTACAATAGCAGACATTCATTGCCGTGGGTGCCTGTCTGATGAGCCCTTCATACACTGTCGACAATGCGATATCAAAGAATGCGCAAGAGAAAAGGGTTATCTCGGCTGTCACCAATGTGATGACTTTCCCTGTCATCATGTGGACAACTTTCCCATGACCGTGGGAAAGAGGGTCATCTTAAGGGCCATCCCTTATTGGCGGGAGGTGGGAACGGAAAAATGGGTGAGGGACGAAGAGGCCCGCTATGTCTGCCCTGAATGCGGCAACAGGGTCTTTAGAGGCGTTGTCCGATGCAACAGATGCAAGGTGAACTTGGATCTGGACTAGGGTTTCAATGATTGCTCACCGGAACGTCCGTTTCCAAAGCAGGCCGTCAAAGAATTGACGAAAAAGGCGTCACGCTTCCCAGGCCCTATTCTTACTTAGATAGGCACCCATAAAAGAGGTAGTAAAACAGATCATCGTGGGCCTTTTGGAGTGTTCCGTCCTCTGGTGCATCCTTCTTGAAGTGGTGAGCACTTCAACCACCTCCTTATGCTGGGTTTGTCGACACCCTTGGAAACGACCCTAACTGACGCCATTGTGACATTGGTGCAACCGTCCAAGACGGATGGACGCAGGCGGTCCTGGTCTATGAGACCCAGGCCGACCTCTATGGCCGCCAGAGGTGCCGCGGGGCAGCATCCAAGGGATGAGAAACGGAGGTTCTTATGAAGGCCATGGTGTTAAAGAATCTGTGCAGTCTAAAAGAAAACGAGACCCCTTTAGAATTGGCGGACATGCCGCACCCTGTGCCCGGTGAGACCGAGATCCTGGTCAGAGTCTCGGCATGCGGCGTCTGTCACACGGAATTGGACGAGATTGAGGGGAGAACGCCGCCGCCTCAGCTTCCTGTGATCCTGGGTCACGAGGTGGTAGGTCAGGTAGAACAGACCGGCAGCAAGGCAAAAAAGTATGCCATTGGAGACAGGGTTGGCATTGGCTGGATCTATTCCGCTTGCGGCACTTGCAAATTCTGCCGGGCGGGCAACGAGAATCTGTGTCATCAGTTCCGGGCCACGGGCAGGGATGCCCATGGCGGGTATGCAGAGTTCATGACCGTGCCGGAAGCTTTTGCCTTTCCTGTTCCCCACGTCTTTTCCGATTCCGAGGCAGCCCCTCTTTTGTGCGCCGGCGCCGTGGGCTATCGATCCCTTAGATTAACGGACATGAAAGATGGCCAGAGCCTGGGCCTCACCGGTTTCGGGGCCTCGGCACACCTTGTGCTTCAAATGGCCAGACACCGGTTTCCCCATTCCAGAGTCTATGTCTTCGCCAGGACTGAAAAGCAACAGGTCTTTGCAAAAGAACTTGGAGTCGTCTGGGCAGGAGACACTGCTGAGGAAACGCCCGAGAAACTGGATTGCATCATTGACACGACGCCGGTCTGGAAGCCGATCGTGGAAGCCTTGAAGAACTTGGAAGCCGGCGGACGGCTTGTTATCAATGCGATTCGCAAAGAAGAAGTGGATAAGCAATATCTTTTGAACCTGGACTATCCCACCCATCTCTGGCTGGAGAAGGAGATCAAGAGCGTCGCCAATGTGAGCAGGCGGGATTTGAGCGAGTTTCTAACGCTGGCGGCAGAGATGGGGATCAAGCCTGAGGTTCAGGAGTTTCAATTGGAAGAAGCCAATAGGGCCTTGGTTGAGCTCAAGACCAGGAAGATTCGGGGGGCCAAGGTGCTTAGAATTGGCCGAACCTGAGAAGCCGGGCACAATCTTGATGGGATCATAACGGAAACCTTGTCGTTTTTTAACATCATTGCAGTATGTGTACTAAAATTGGAGCCTTGCATCTGGCTCCTTTTCATGCAAGCATATATGCCATGACCCTTACAATGATCAAGGATCTGTGCTCACCGAGAGGCTTTCGTATTTCATTGGTTCTTCTATTGGCCCTCGGAAGCGGTTGCGGGCCACTACGTCGGGTGGCTGTGCGCAATGTTGCCGGTGTGTTCTGTGGCCCCTGCGGCGGGTCTAATGTCTTTGTAGAAGACAATGATCCAGAGCTGATTCGCGACGCCCTTCCTTTTGCGCTTAAAACCTACGAAGCATTGCTGGCTGCCGACGCCCAGAATTGGGATCTTCACCTTAACGCTGCCGAGGCCTTTGTGACGTACGCCAATTTGTTTGTTCACGAGGAGGCGCAGAGACTAGAGGAGCTCGATTTCAAACGCGCCCAGTATCTTGAAAAGCGGGCCACCAAGCTGTATCTTCGCGGGAGGGACTATGCCCTGGCAGGGCTTACCCTCCATTACACTGACTTTGAAGGAAAACTCAGAGCTGATCCTTGCAAGGCCCTCCATGCCTTGTCACCTAAGGATGTACCGCTGCTCTTCTGGGCTGCCGCAGGATGGGCAGGAGCTATCTCCACGGGCGTAGACAACATGAGCCTTGTGGCGGAGCTTCCTATGGTGGAGGCCATGATGCGCCGTGCCCTTGCACTGGACGAAGATTTTGAAGACGGTGTCATCCATGAGTTCTTCATCACCTATGAGGGAAGCCGCTCAGAGGCTATGGGGGCAAGCGCAGAAAGGGCCATGGAACACTTCCACAGCACCCTTGAGATCACCGGCGGGGCGAAGGCCTGGCCGTTTGTAGCTCTCGCATCATCGGTGGCAGTGCGCAAACAGGATTATAGCATGTTTGAAAATCTCTTGAACAAAGCCCTAGCCGTAGACGTGGACGCTGTCCCGCGATGGCGCCTTTCCAATACACTGGCCCAGGAAAAAGCCCAGTGGTTGCTCAATCGCAGTGCAGCGCTTTTTCTGGATGTTGAGGAGAACAAGTAGTGAAAGCAATTATCCTTTGGATATCTATCTATCTCTTTGCCCTGGGCGTTACGCCCGCATTTTCCCAAGTCATCAAACTTGGCACGGTGGCCCCCGAGGGTTCGCCCTGGCATGATACGCTGCTGGAAGTAGCTCAGCAGTGGAAGAAACTGAGCAATGGCAGCGTCACCGCAAGGATCTATGCAGGAGGCGTGGCCGGCGATGAAAAGGACATGTTGCGTAAGATCCGCATTGGGCAATTGCACGCCACGGCCCTCACGAGTGTGACGCTTATCGATATCATTCCGGACATCGAAGCCCTTACGTTTCCCCTCTTTATCCGAACAGATGAAGAACTCGACTATGTCATGGGCAAGCTGGGGCCGGAATTCGAAGTACGCTTGGCGAAAAAGGGATTTAAAGTGCTCACATGGAGCACCACCGGTTGGGCTCACTTCTTCACGAAAGAACCGGTCATAGGACCGGAAGACATGAAGAAGCGAAAACTCTTTTTCTGGGGCTCCGACACCACCTACATGGAACTGCTCAAAGACTCTGGTTTCAATCCTGTGGGTCTTGCCATCACCGATCTGCTCCCATCGCTGCAAACGGGCCTGATCGACTCTTTTGCCGCACCCCCGGCTGCGGCCTTGTCTTTCCAATGGTTTGCCCTCGCATCCCATATGACAGATCTTCGCTGGCAACCCCTTCCCGGAACAACTGTTGTCTCCATAAAAAAATGGAACAGTATCCCGGCTGATCTTCGCCCCATGCTTGAAGAGGCGGCCCGCAAGGCCGGGGCCAAGTTGCAGAAACGCATTCGCCAGTTAGAACAGGAGGCCATTACTGCCATGAAGAAGCACGGGCTCACTGTTCATGCAGTGCCTGTCCAGGCTCAGCAAGAATGGGAAGCCCTTGTTCGGGAAAAGGCCTACCCGGTCTTCGTGGGACCCCGCTTCTCAAAAGCCATGTACGATAATGTCCGCGTCATACTGGACGAATGCCGATCGCGTTCCCGTCAGCGTCCCCCAAAAAAATATTAGCCTGGCAACAAGTTATACGAAACCCGTCATGCCGGTCCAGGATCGGGGTCCGGGATGACGGATCCGGCATCCAGTGACTGTCTGGCTAGCGCTAACGGTTGCGCGTGGCCGCTTGAACAGAGTCCCTACGTGCCCGGCTGTAGTCTACCCCGTACTTGATACGGGGCCGGAATGACAACATTGGGGTAGTCAATGGCCGAAGAAATGATCTAGCCAAATTGATGAAACTGTGCCATAGGTGTCCATCTTGTGCTCAGAGCCCAAAGGCGGTCTTCTTTTTCCTTTGAGCTGTCAATTTTCAATGCTTCCGTGATCTTATATGAAACATCGTCCCCAAAGCCCTGTTGCCACTGCAAGTATCCTCGGACGCCTGTCCTGGTGGGCAGACCGAATCGAAAATGCTGTCCTGGCAGCAGCCCTTCTTGTCATGGCGCTCATCCCGGTGGCGGAGTTGGTGGGGCGCACCTGGTTTAATAACGGTATTCCCGGTGCAACGGAATATGTCCAGCATCTTACACTATGGATCGGGTTTCTCGGTGCCATGGTGGCCACACGGGAAGGAAAACACATCAAGATCGCTGCAGCCGCCAACCGACTCCCAAAGCCCCTAAGCCGCATCGTTGATTGCCTCGTAGCCTTTGTATCAGCCGCCGTGTGTGCCGGATTGTTTCTGGCCAGCCTGGAGTTGGTTGTAGCAGAGGCGCCAAGCTTGCCGTTGTGGACCAAGCATATCATCCCCGATTTTGTGGAGCGTTGGCTTGAGCCCTTTGGGCTCTTTGAAAGCGGAGGCCTGAGCACCGTTGCAGGATGGATACCCATCTGGGTTGCAGAAGCCATCATGCCCCTTGGCTTTGCTGTCATGGCCCTTCGCTTCATTCTTTGCGCATCAAAAAGCCCTTGGGTGAGAGGGCTGGTGGGGCTGAGCCTTCCGGCGGCGCTTTTGCTTCCGATGTTCTTCTCCCATGCCCCTTCTCAATTCTTGGCGCCTGGGCTCACCTTGCTCATCGGGCTGGCATTCATGGGGACCCCCATCTTCATCTTGCTAGGTGGCGCGGCCCTCTTGCTCTTCTGGGGTCATGACGTCACCATAGCCTCTATATCTGCCGAGACCTATCGTATCGTGGCATCGCCCATTTTCCCAACCATACCGCTTTTTACGCTGGCCGGGTTCATCCTCTCCGAAGGCCGCGCCAGTGAGCGCCTGGTTCGCGTCTTTAAAGCCCTTTTCGGATGGATCCCAGGTGGACTGGCAGTAGCCGCTACACTATTGTGTGCCTTCTTTACGACCTTTACAGGGGCCTCTGGAGTGACCATCCTTGCCCTGGGCGGGCTCCTCTTGCCTGTACTCCTAAAAGGAGGCTTCAAAGAAAATTTCTCTGTCGGGCTTCTCACGGCAACAGGCAGCCTGGGATTGCTCCTCCCCCCCAGCCTGGTGGTGATTGTCTACGGAGTCATCGCCCACGTGCCGATTATTGACCTCTTTAAGGCCGGCCTCGTACCCGGGGGGCTGCTCATTGCTCCCATTTGTCTTCTGTGCGTCTGGCATGGCGTTAAGACGGGTGCCGGCAGGGCCCCTTTTCGCCTCCAGGAAGCCGCCGCAGCCCTTTGGAATGCAAAATGGGAAGTCATCATGCCGGTCTTTGTGCTGGTCCTCATTTTTGGCGGCTTCTGCACCTTGGTAGAAACAGCGGCCGTCCTCGTTGTCTATGCCTTGATAGCCGAGACCTTTCTATACCGTGATTTCGGCCCTAAGGGGCTCATGGACATGCTTGTTAAATGTGCCACTCTAGTGGGGGGCGTACTGATTATTGTGGGCGTCGCCATGGGCCTCACAAGCTACCTTGTGGACGCCCAGGTCCCCATGCATGCCGCCGCATGGGCCATACAACACCTTCACACAAGGTGGGTGTTCCTCTTGGCCTTGAATGGGGGACTGATCTTGGTGGGGTGCTTGATGGATATTTACTCGGCACTGGTCGTGGTCGTGCCTTTGATACTGCCTATGGCCGAATCCTTTGGTGTCCATCCCGCCCATCTCGGGATCATTTTCCTGGCCAATCTGCAACTAGGGTATCTTACCCCGCCAGTGGGTATGAATCTCTTTCTTGCTTCTTTCCGTTTTGAAAAGCCCCTTACCCGAGTCTCCAGAGATGCCTTGATCTTCCTTTTCTTAATGGCGGCAGTGGTGCTCCTCATTACCTACGTGCCCTGGCTGACGCTGGGTGTCATGGATCTCTTAAGGTAACTCGCACTTTTTTCAGTTTCATTCTGTCGGGCGAATGCCATCAAAACACATTAGGCAAAGATCTGTTCTGGGAACACCTAGGGCTGCAACAAAGGCATCAAGGCTGTTGTAGGCCACAGTGTCTGCACCAGTCTGCTCGGCAACCCAGGCCTCCAGGCCTTTGAGCTGATCTTTAGAAGTAATACCTCCGTCCTCACAATACCGTCTGGCTGCCAACTCTTTATAACTGCGTGTGGAAATGCCAAAGTCGCAAGGATACATGAGCGGAGGGCAGGCAATGCGCACGTGGACCTCTTTGGCCCCTGCCTTTTTTAGATCCCTTACCTTGTGAAGGATCTGGGTGCCCCTCACAATGGAATCATCGCACAGAACAATCCGCTTTCCCTTGACTGCATGGTGTAAAACGGAAAGTTTACGTTTAGCCATCTTCTCTCGAGCCAGTTGGCTAGACTGCGTATAGCTCCTGTCCGCATACCGATTGTAAAGAAACACTTCCTGGTAGTTGATCTTCGATCGTCTGTGGTACCCAATAGCATGACCAATCCCGGACATGGGAACTGCAGCCACAATGTCTACGTCAAGGCCTCCTTCATCCATATCCCTTTGTGCCAGCCGCTCTCCCAACCGGTTCCGAGCATGTTGAACGTATACACCGTCAATGACAGAGTCGAGGCTTGCCGTGTAGGCCCACTCAAAGGCACAGTGGGCCGTCCGAGGAGAGTTAAGCTGCGCCACCGTGCGACATCCCTTATCATTAATCAGCAACACCTCGCCAGGGCGCACATCTCTGCCGATGTCCATCTCTAAGTCTTGAATAGCCCGTGACTCGGAGGCAACAGCATATTTGCCGGGGCTTTGGCCCAAGATGAGAGGTCGGAATCCGTAGATGTCTCTGGCAGCATAAATACCTTCCCCAGTCAGAACCACCAGGGAGTAGGCACCCTCGATCTTCTTGGAAAGAGCCTTAATACCGGCGACCACATCGGTCTCCTCCATGATGATCTTGGAAATAAGCTCAATGTTGTACCCTTGATAGAAGGCCTTGCCGCGCATCTTCATGTCTGCAATGAGGTCTTCGCCATTGAGGACGTTACCACTAAAGGCCATGGAAATCTCCCCTAGCTGGGACTGCCATCTAACGGGCTGGCGCTCCCAAAGACTCACGTGCCCGATTCCCCATCTCCCTTTCAGGTGTTCCAGATCTTTGTACCTAAAGGTTTGGGCCACTTTGCCGTGGTGTGTGACTTGGTGTATGACACCGTTAAAGGTGGCAATGCCACAGTACTCCTGTCCGCGATGTTGCAGGAAATCGATACCCTGAACAATGTCATGGGCGCATTCCCTGTCAGAATACAGACCAAAGACACCGCAATTGTCTTGAATTGATTCCATTGGTCCCCTTTTACTAATGCGGCAAAAAGTATTTAGACATAGTCTCTTAGTTGTAGAAACAAATATTCACCGCAAAGGCGCAAAGAGCGCAGAGTCTATTTTTCTCTATGTTTTCCGCTGAGACGCCGGAAAACATAAAAAAAGCGATCGCCTATGGCGAACAGAAACGGATCAAGCGCAGGCAGTTTGCCTGTATTTACATATGGTTACTTTGAAAGATCGGCGACGTTCATTAGCCCTGCCCGAAGGGCAAGTTGCTTTTTGCTTTTCGGCGTCTCAGCGAAAAGCAAAAAAACCGATTCCTTCGCGCCCTTCGCGTCTCGAGCGAGTGAATACGAGCGGGCGGTGACCTTATATCTAAATGTCAATGATCTCATTAGTAAGTGATCCCTTCTTAAGGCTCTTCCCTGGCCGGCAGTCTCAGTGTCCAATATCCCCATGGTACTGCTGAAGAGACTTTGCCCGCCCGTGCCCCTTGCGAAAAGCTGCAATCCCTCTCGCTGCTGCAATCGCCGCGGCCGTGGTAGTAATGTAAGGAATCTTGTATTTGATGGCAGACTTGCGAATGTAAGAATCGTCGTGCTTGCTCAGTCTGCCACTTGGCGTATTGATAATGAGCTGAATCTCGTTATTCTTTATCCCATCAATAATGTTAGGACGGCCTTCGTGCAGTTTCCGTATAGCTTCCGATTCAATGCCGCGGTCAGAAAAAAACTGCTGGGTCCCCTCAGTCGCCTTAATCCTAAAACCAAGCTTCTCAAACTTTTTGGCCACTTCCAGGCTTGCTTGCTTATCCCTCCCAGACACCGTGATCAACACAGCCCCTTCAGAGGGAAGCACTTGTTGGGTTCCCTCTTGGGCTTTGTAAAAGGCCAAGCCAAAGGAGTCTGCAAGGCCCAGAACCTCTCCAGTTGATCGCATCTCCGGCCCCAGAATCGGGTCGACCTCAGGGAACATGTTAAAGGGGAAAACGGCTTCTTTCACGCCAAAGTGGGGAATCGATTTGGGCTTGATGCCAAGATCCTGAAGCTTTTTGCCCAGCATCAGCTGCGTAGCAAGGCGAGCCATAGAGATGTTGCAGACCTTTGACACCAAAGGAACGGTCCTGGAGGCCCGTGGATTGGCCTCCAGCACATAGACGATGTCGTCTGCGATGGCATATTGGATGTTCATGAGCCCAACGACGCCGAGTTGCTCTGCGATCCTTTTGGTGTACTCACAAATGGTGTCAATGTGTCTTGCAGGGATACTGATGGGCGGAATCACGCATGCCGAATCTCCGGAATGGACACCGGCCAGCTCAATGTGTTCCATGACAGCAGGCACAAAGGCATCCATGCCGTCTGCGATGGCATCTGCCTCAGCCTCAATGGCGTTTTCCAGAAATTTGTCGATCAATATGGGCCTTTCGGGCGTTACATCCACGGCAGCGGCTACGTAATGCTTGAGCATTTCCTCGTCATGGACGACTTCCATGGCCCGTCCCCCAAGGACATAGGACGGTCTGACCATCAGGGGATAGCCTATCCTTTCAGCTACATCAAGGGCTTCTTTCAGGGTGCTTGCCATGCCGGACTCAGGTTGAGGAATTCCCAATCTGCCCATCATTTGGCGAAAGCGATCCCGGTCTTCGGCCAGGTCGATGATTTCTGGTGATGTCCCAATGATCTTGACCCCTGCTTCAGCCAGTTCATTGGCGATGTTCAAGGGGGTCTGTCCTCCAAACTGGACAACGACCCCTTCAGGCTTTTCCTTTTCGTAAATACTCAACACATCCTCTACGGTGAGGGGCTCAAAATACAGCTTGTCTGAGGTGTCGTAATCAGTTGACACGGTCTCTGGGTTGCAGTTGACCATGATCGACTCATAACCCTCATCACGGAGGGCAAATGCTGCGTGAACACAGCAGTAGTCAAATTCGATCCCCTGGCCGATACGATTGGGGCCTCCCCCCAGGACCATGATCTTTCGTCTGTCACTGGTCGGGACTTTGTCAGGGGCGTTATAGGTGGAGAAGTAATAGGCGGCATCTTCCACACCGCTTACCGGCACAGGCGCCCATGCTTCGACAATGCCTAAAGACGTGCGTTGCTGCCGGATGTCCCCTTCGGGTACAGCCAGAATTTGAGAGAGGTAGCGGTCAGAGAATCCGTCCTTTTTGGCCTGTACCAGAAGCTCCTCAGGCGCGACCTGCCCCTTGTATCTAAGGATCCTCTCCTCTAGCTCTACCAGTTCTTTCATCTGCTCAATGAACCAGGATTTGATGTGGGTCCTCTCGTAAAGCGTGTCTACGGACACGCCCTTTCGCAAGGCCTCGTACATGACAAACTGCCGCTCGCTCGTGGGCTCCGCCAACAACTCCATCAATTCGTCCAATGGTCTTTCATGGAAGTCCTTGGCAAAACCGAGGCCGTAGCGGCCATTTTCCAGGGATCGGATGGCCTTTAAGAAGGCCTCCTTGTAGGTCTTGCCAATACTCATCACTTCGCCCACGGCACGCATCTGGGTCCCCAATTTGTCTTCAGCCCCCTCAAACTTCTCAAAGGCCCATCGCGCAAACTTGACCACCACATAATCGCCCCATGGCGTGTATCTATCCAAGGTGCCCTCTCTCCAGTAAGGGATCTCGTCCAGGGTCATGCCGCCGGCCAGCATGGCCGAGATCAAGGCAATGGGAAAACCAGTGGCCTTGGACGCCAGAGCTGAGGAACGGGAGGTCCTGGGGTTGATTTCGATCACGACCACACGGCCCGTCTTGGGATCATGGGCAAACTGTATGTTGGTGCCGCCGATCACCCGGATGGCCTCCACGATGTCGTAGGACCACTTTTGCAGGCGTTTTTGGAGTTCAGGATCAATGGTGAGCATGGGGGCAGTGCAATAGGAATCCCCGGTATGAACGCCCATGGCATCTACATTCTCTATAAAACAGACGGTGATCATCTGATTCTTGGCATCTCGGACCACTTCCAATTCCAGCTCTTCCCATCCGATAACCGATTCCTCAACCAGTATTTGGCCCACAAGGCTTGCGGAAAGCCCACGGCTGGCCACGATGCGCAACTCTTCCACATTGTAGACATGGCCACCACCGGTCCCACCCATGGTGTAGGCCGGACGAATCACCACCGGGTAGCCGAGTTCGTCAGCAATCTTCTCTGCCCCCTCAACGCTGTATGCCAGGGCGCTCTTCGGCATCTCTAGGCCAATCTTGTTCATGGTCTCTTTAAAGGCGCTTCTGTCCTCACCGCGCTTTATGGCGTCGGCCTGGACGCCGATAATCTGAACCCCGAATTTGTCCAACACCCCTTCACGGTGCAACTGCGAGGACAGGTTCAGCCCGGATTGCCCGCCCAGATTGGGCAGCAGGGCGTCTGGCCTCTCTTTCTCAATGATCTCTTTCATCGTCTGGAGATTCAGCGGTTCAATATAGGTGAAGTCGGCCATGCCGGGATCGGTCATGATGGTTGCAGGATTGGAGTTCACCAACACGATCT
This sequence comes from Thermodesulfobacteriota bacterium, assembly GCA_034189385.1. GTDB lineage: Bacteria > Desulfobacterota > Desulfobacteria > Desulfobacterales. The sequence continues at coordinate 135,191 of JAXHVD010000008.1, read as the reverse complement.
CGTAGCCCAGCTTGCGCAGGGCCTTGCACGCCTGTGTCCCAGAATAGTCAAACTCGCACGCCTGACCTATAATAATGGGACCAGAACTGATAATCATTACTTTCTTGATGTCATCACGTCTCGGCATAAAAGCATCCTTTCATTTGACTTCTAAACTGGATTGCGGGCAATTGGCAGGCAGAATCTGGTCTTTAGGCCCGCGGCCTTCGCCACCGGGGGGACATCGGAAAGTGGCCACCCCGACCGGCTAAGACAGTGAAGGGGACGGGGAGGATCGCTGAGCATATACATAGCGAATGGCATCGCTATTTAAAGGCACTAGATGCCGAAGAGAAGCTTGTCCCTATCCCGAATGTCTATTTAGAAAGACACAATGCCACAGCGGACGTTACTAACAGATTGGATGCCACCGGTCAACCTAAAGACCCGGATTGTCCCTCCAACAGCCTTCTGGCATATCTGCTCCTTGTCCAGACCGTTGGCAACAGGGCACCATGGGCTTTTCGATTGACACAGCCCCCCCCCCAACGGGAAGAATGCACCTGAGCTTCAACAATGAGATGCCATCTGGTACAATAGCCGGATTTGGGGCGGCTTTGTGCCCTTCAAGGTGGTGTCTCGAGTCTGCGAATCAACCGAGAGGCCAGTCATGGAAAATCCTTCTCCGTTTGAGCCACAAGGGCCATTCCACTATTTCAAACTGTCGGTGGAGGTGGTAAAATTAAACAGATTGGCCATGGCCGAAGTGGCTGGCAACGCCAGCGCCATGAGGTTTGGCATTGGCGTGACGGCCATAGGCGGGGCCATTCCCGTGGTGCCTCACACAGGCCCTGTGGGTCCTTTGGTTGCTGGCTTTTGTTCTGTAGGCTCCCTATTTTTGTTTGCGGGTTTTCTGCACCTGATTGCCGGCCGATCAAAAGGGAAGGAAGAATTTTTGGCCTTTGTGCGGATCTTCGCCCTCACCGGGATTATCGACTGGTTGGCCCTCCTACCCCTAGCCGGTCTTTTGGCTATTATATGGAGTGTCGTCGTAGCTATTGTGGCGGTGGAACAAGTCTACGAGTTGACCAGGGCAAAGGCGACCAGCAGTGTCCTCCTTTCTGTCTCAGCCCTCTGGGTGGTCACACTTGCTCTCCTTGCTGGCCCCTTGGGACAGTTGTACGAAATGCCAGGGTCGTAAGGCACAGATCAAACCACTTATACGGTATTATCCTTTATGAGCCCTACCAGAGTCTTTATTCACGGTCTTGAGGGGAGCAGTCACGGGACCAAAGGGGTCTTCTTCAGCAAAAGATGCCCTGATATGATAATCGAAGACTTTCACGGGAACCTTGAACAGCGGATGGAAAAGCTCACCGGCCTGGTTTCTGACCAGAGCTTTTTGATCATGGTTGGCTCAAGCTTTGGGGGGCTCATGGCTTCCATATTTGCATGCAAGCACCCAAACATCGTGAAAAAGCTCATCCTCCTGGCGCCGGCCCTCTCTTTGTTAGAGTTTCGGCCTTACCTAGGGCACACCATAGAGCCCCCTGCCTTCGTTTATCATGGTAAAAAGGATGATGTTGTGCCCATGAGACCTGTTCACGACATTGCCGAAAGGGTCTTTGCAAACTTGGTCTTCAACGTAGTTGACGACGACCACGTGCTGAGCCGCACCTTTGAATACATGGACTGGGATGATTTGCTTGAAATGGGGACAGTTCGTCTGCCGGACAAGAAAATCCTTTAGAACCAAAGAAAAGAGGGGTGGACCACAACCCCTTCATTCGGATGCTCTAGGTGCCAACAACTCGCCAGCAAATGATCCTGCTGTTGTCTGAAGGGGAATGGACGGCAAGAGATCTTTCACAGACTCTGAGTATTCCGGAAAAGGAGGTATCTTCCCATCTTTCCCACATTGCCCGGTCTGTGGCGCGGCAACACAAGAGGCTCCATGTGGTACCCTCGAGCTGCCTTTCCTGTGGATACATTTTTGATACCCGAAAACGGTTCACCAGGCCTGGCCGGTGCCCGCGCTGCAAGGGCGAACGCATTAGGGCACCTAAATATCACATTCTGTGAGGACCTTAGCCATGGATGAGTCGGCCATCGATAAACTCTTCATCAAAGCCGCTGGAAGCACTGCCGAGACTTCTGAGGACGCCAGACGCGTTTTCGGGATCTTGGTTTCCTCCACCCTTCGCTACAGGGACCTTCTCAAAGATGAACTTGGTATCATCGTCACCGTTGAAGATGTAAGGATCGCCCTGGAGTGGTTGCTCGACGCAATGGGCACAAAAAAGCTGCCCGAAACCAACAACGCGGTGAGATTGGACCTTCTAAAGATGTGGCTCGACGAGTTGAAACCGTATTCGTAAAGGGATCCCCAAGGCCTGTGGCTTGTTTGGCTTGAGAACCCCTCGTGGGCCTTCAATATCCATCCTCTGGTGGGACAAGACGATGAGGATCCCTGGCACGATTCCAAAGGGATGGGAAGCGCAACCGTGGGCGCCAGGGGCTGAAAAGGCATTGGCAGACTGAAGAAAAGAAGAGCTCTAAAGGAAAGGGCGGTAGTTCCGGGGCCGGGGTCGGTGCCTCATTTTAGAGACTTGATGGTGCCACCGGCTCCAGAGACCTACCGCATTAATAAAATAAGCACGAAAGACGGCCAGGTCAAGAAGGGCTGTTGCCCAAACCGCCTTTCGCTTGTTCTGAACCGTTTTTTATTAAATCTAAGGCTTGCTCCAGGTGATTAGCCCTGCCAGTTGCGCGCAGTCGCTTGAAAAGAGGTCCTGCCTGTCCAGACTCTCCGCGGCGGCGGATCAACCAGCAATCATTTTTTCACGCTGAACATCTCAAGGGCTTTTCAGCAAAAATGCACCATATCGTTCACAAAAAAATCCTCAACATGTTGTCAAGGTTGATGGCCAAAAAAGGCCTCAATGAACTGCTCAGAGGGGGGCGGCTTGGGCAACAGCCCGAAGAAAGACAAAGCCTCCGAGGGAAGGGATCTTTCGCAGTCTCCACAGCCCCCAGAGGCTTAGAATGAGACACCGACAGACAGAGTATCCTGTCTATTAGACCTTTAGCAATCAAGGATGGTGAAGTCAAGAAAAACCATCAACTGATTTCTCCCAAAGCTTTTGCGGGAACCGACTGGGCAGGCCTGGGCAGGCACTCAATGGGCCACTTACAGCAGGCCCAGCACGAAGACCAGTTGCCTTGTCCATCCTTGACTCTTTCATTGATTACAAAATCTTGCCGTTTGAGTGGGTGCGACGAGTCTTCATGAGACCTGGGCCTTTTCAGCACCCAACCATGGAGGGAACAGCGGCATAGGAAACGGAAAGGACCTGAGCCTGAAAAAGTGGAATAAGGGATGACACCCATGGGTTTTGCACCTGTTTTGCCGCCAAGGACCGTCAAAGGAAAAGAGAAGTCCCTCTACAAACGCGTTGCCTGGACAACCATCAAAGCCCTCATTGAAATGGACCACTGAAACGGGCTGGACGGTAGACGCAGAGAAGATGATGAGGTCTTTCTTTAAGGAAGCCGCAAAAAGGGAATTTACAATGATGATAAATATTGATATCTTCATAAGTTATATTTAGTGGTTGGCCGCCATATCCTCTGGGCTTGAAGGGCGCATTTCTTGGCGCTGAACAGCCCAAGGGCTTTTCTCCCAAAACGCTCAATCTCGTTCGCAAAACGATTTAGCGAGACCGTCAACACCATAGGCATCTTCTCCAAACAGGAGGGCATCATGGCTGTACTTCTGGAAATACTAGAATGGTTTGATGAAACCGGTGAGACCATGGTCCACCGCATCCCGGAAAAGGGCTCAGCAGACATCAAACTGGGGGCGCAACTCATCGTGAGGGAGAACCAGGCGGCTGTTTTTTTCCGTGACGGCAAGGCATACGACCTCTTAGGGCCAGGCCGCCACACCCTGTCCACCCTCAATATCCCCCTTCTCACCAAGGCCCTTAGCCTTCCCTTTGGCTTCAAGAGCCCTTTTCGTGCGGAAGTCTATTTCGTGAACTTAAAGGTCTATACTTCCTTGAAATGGGGCACTAAGGAACCGGTGGCATTCAAGGACTCGCAACTCGGGCTGGTGCGTCTTCGGGGATTCGGCAACTACACCATGCGCGTTATCCAGCCACTCCTTTTTATAAATACCCTTGTGGGGACACGAGGCATCTTTGAAACCGATGCCATCTCTGACTATCTTCGAGACGTTATTGTCTCTCGTCTGAATGACCTCTTGGGCGAGACCCTGGACACCATATTTGACCTTCCCAGACAATATGATGAATTTGCCGTGGCCCTCAAAAGCCGCGTCCAAGAAGATTTTGAGCGTTACGGTATCGGCTTGGGGGATCTCTACGTCAACTCCATCACACCGCCAGAGGAAGTACAGCGGATGATAGACGAACGAAGCGGGATGGAGGCGATACAAAACCTTGACGAATTCCTAAAGTTTAAGGCAGCAAAGGCCATGGGGGATGCTGCCGGGACAGGAGCAGGTGACACCGGCGGCACCGCCTCACAAGGTCTGGGGCTCGGTGTTGGCGCAGGGCTGGGCATGATGCTACCGGGCATCCTGCAAAAATCCATGGCTGGCGCTGAGACGCAAGACCCAACCCAGAGCTGCCAGAAGTGTCATGCCGCCATCAGCAGGGAGGCCCGATTCTGCCCCAACTGTGGTCATCAGCTGGTAGTCGTGAACCGATGCCATGTATGTAACAAAGATTTGCCACCTGAGGCTCGTTTCTGCATGGTTTGCGGGACACCAGTTGAAAAACCTACGGCAACATGTCCCAGGTGTCATGCAGAGGTGCTGCCAGAGGCGAACTTCTGCAACAGTTGCGGAGAGAAGATACGTTAGGGCATCTCAAGCAGTATTGGACCAAATAAGCGAGCGCAGCCCCCGTGGCTTGCCACGGGGAGGGTTCAATCGAGACACGTGTTTTTTATGGACCTCTTTCTCTCCACCAGTTGCCCGCAATGCGGGGCTGACGTCTCATTTGAAGAAGAGAGCACTGTTTTGTATTGTGAATACTGCGGCGGTGCCCTTCGCGTTGCCGGTCGCTCAGGGGTGATACGTACCTATGTGGCGCCCCGAGAAGACATTAGAAGCATCAAAAAAATCATTCGAAAGGCCCTAAGGCACGCTAAAGCGAAAAAGGCCCTTGTGACTGAGAAGCGCCTGTTTTTTGCCCCCTATTGGCGCATTAAGGGAATGGTTTTCAGATGGATCTTTGGCAAGAAACTCAACGGCGAAATCCTAAAGGAGTTAAAGACAAAACCACTCGATTACACCTTCCCAGCCTATGAGGGGATCTATTTGGGACTCCGCTCCTTGGGGGTGCGACCGGCGGCCCTGAAGCTTCTTTTTTTTGATCGTAGCAAAATGTCCAAAACAGGGGCCATCATGAATGTCGCCACCACCTTTGACACAGCCGTTATTCATGGGGCCTCCGTGAGCGATGTAGGCCTAGATGAAACCGGTCTTCGCCTCCATCTTGGACGGACCCGTTTGGTTGGTGAACGATATGGCATCATCTATTTCCCATTCTGGATGATGAAGCTGTCCTTGGGGGCAAAGGGGTCTTTTGTCTTGATCCTGGATGCGGTGGCCAACAAGGTCACGCGGGTACTTACAGATGAGCAATGGAGAGATATGGAAGAGAAGACACGGAGACAACCTGCCACAGTGAGTTTCAGCCGCGTCTTCTTTATCCCATTTAAGTGTCCTAACTGCGGGTGGGACCTCCCCTTGAATCGTTTCGACATGATACATCTTTGCGGCACATGCCACCGGGCATGGATGGAAAAAGGGGGTCGCTTGAAGGCCGTGCGTTTTGAGGCAGCCGCACCACCGGAAGGCCTCAACCAAAGCCTCGTCTATTTGCCCTTTTGGGTGTTTCATGCCGAGATGACCTCCAATGGACAATCCTTGAAAACAACGGCTGATCTGCGCGCGTTCTCCCCCTTGTATCCTTCAAAGGCCCAAGAAGGCACAAAGCCGCGCCCCATCAGGTTCTATGTGCCGGCAGTGGCCATTCGGAACAGCTCAGCAGCGAACAAACTGGCCACCCGCGTAACCCAGAACCAGCCCTCCTTTGATCCCATGCCCAAAGACAGGCTTAAGGATTGCAGGTTTATGGGCGTCTTCCTGGGTCCAGAGGCCGCCGCTGATATGGCCGATGTCTTGTTATGCTCTTTGACGCCTGCCAGCAATCAAAAGCGACAAGATTTTGTCAAGCACGCCCATACGGCAATTAGCAAACTGGATCTGGTTTGGTGGCCTTTTTATGAACAGCGTCTTTTCTTGAGAGATGCCATCTGCGGCTGTGGGATTCAAAAAGGCGCATTGTCCGATTATAGAACAAGAGAATTCTTGGACCGCGAGGGTACCCGGACTTGAGGCAGGGGTGTCAAACTTGTCCCCTCCTTGGTCCGTGAGGGCCTGAAGTGCTCCGTTTGAAGGATGTAGGGATGAATATGAACAAGGACGTCAGGGCCACGGTGGACAAAATCCTCGAGGGCAATGTGCGGACAGCCGCTAGGTTGATCAGAGACATTGATGATGGGGTTGTCTCTTCGAGGCAGGTCTTAAAGGCCCTCTATCCTCACACGGGCGAGGCCTATGTCATAGGCATCAGCGGCTTTCCTGGCGTTGGGAAAAGTACCTTGGTGGATCAGATGATTCAGGCATACAGAACCGCGGGAAAGACCCTTGGTATCCTGGCCGTTGACCCAACGAGCCCCTTCTCTGGCGGTGCCATCCTTGGAGATCGGGTTAGAATGCAGCGCCACGGCACGGACCCTGGAGTATTCATCCGGAGTCTCGCCACCCGAGGCCAATTTGGAGGCCTCACGCGCTCCACGCACAACGTGATAGACGTCTTGGATGCCATGGGCAAAGACATGATACTGGTGGAGACTGTTGGAGTCGGCCAGGACGAAGTAGATATCGTTACAACAGCGCACACGACCATCATCGTCCTCATTCCTGGAATGGGTGATGATATTCAGGCGATCAAGGCAGGTATCTTAGAGGTTGCTGACATTTTCGTCATCAACAAGGCGGATCAGGAAGGTCTTGAGAAAACCATGAAGGAACTTCAGGCCATGCTGGACATGAATACCCAAGGAGGCACGCAGCAACACTGGCGACCGCCCATAGTGGCCACCGAGGCAATGCGAAACCGGGGCGTAGAGGAGCTGCTTTCCCACATAGAGGCCCACAGGGCCTTTCTATTTGCCCAAGACCGAAAACACCTCAAGGGGCGCATGAGAAAAAGGGCCTTGAGGGAACTCGTAGACACCATAAAGGAGAGCGTCGTAACCGAAATCATGGAAGACCTGGAGGCCTCTGAAACATTCGAGAAAATGCTTGACGACATTGCAGAAAAAAGGACGGACCCTTTCACCTTGTGCGAGCAGATCATGGCAGAAAGGATGAAGAAACCCAAGGAGAGCTCCCATGCCTAAGAAGAAATCCGATTTTCTACCCCTGGGGGAGAGGATCAAGAAGGCCAGGCAGGCAAAGAAATTCAGCTTGAGTCATGTGGCCAATCATACGGGGTGCAGTGTGGACTACCTAAAGGAGATCGAATCGGGAAAATCCATGCCCCCTGTCGGCACCTTGTTACAGATATCTCGCGCTCTGGGGATCGACTCAGGGCTTTTGCTGAAAGAACAGGAGGCAACAGCCGCAAGCCGTGTCAAGGCATACAAGAAGCGCACAGAGAACTATGCTTACACGACCTTGACACCAGGTGCGGAGAACAAGCACTTAAAGGCCTTTCGCGTTGCCGTGGCGCCCCACAGGGATCACAAGGGCGTAGGCTACCAGCACGAAGGAGAAGAGTTCATCTATCTCCTGACAGGCGCCATTGAGGTAACCGTTGGTGATCAGGTAAACAAACTCAAGAAAGGTGATTCTATCCATTTTGACTCGGGGATAAGGCACAAAATCACAAATATCGGCGACAAGAAGGCAGAGCTCTTGGTCGTCATTTATACTCCTTAAGTGCCTAAAGGGCACTATTGTCTAAAGTGAACGAGAGTTGTTAACTAATTTTAGGCCCATGAGCTCACTTCCGTTCACTCTAGTTCACTTTATCACTCACTTGCTGGGAGCAGATTATGTCTTTCCAACTCAATGACGAACAAGTGATGATTCAAACTATGGTCAGGGATTTTGCCCGAAAGGTCCTTCTGCCCACAGCCATGGAACGGGACCAGACCAAGGAGTTTCCGGCTGAGAATCTTCAGAAGATGGGAGCATTGGGCCTCATGGGAATGATGGTGCCGCCTGAATTCAACGGGGCTGGTGCCGATACCGTGAGCTATGTCCTGGCCCTTCAGGAGGTAGCGTACGCATGCGCATCCACAGCCGTGGTGATGTCCGTGCATAACTCTATCGTTTGCGAAACCATTAATCGGTTCGGAACAAAGGCCCAGAAACAAACCTTCTTAAAGCCCTTGGCCGCAGGTCACGTCATAGGGGCCTTTGCCTTGACCGAACCCCATGCAGGGTCAGACCCTTTGAGTCAGTCGACGCGGGCTGAACGTCATGGCGACCACTACATCGTGAACGGTTCCAAACGGTTCATCACCTCAGGAAGAAATGCGGGCATAACGGTCATCACGGCCAAGACCGACGAGACAAAGCGCCATAAGGGGATCAGTGCATTTATTGTAGAAGGGGACAGGCCAGGGTTTTCAGCCGGAAGAACTGAGAACAAGATGGGGCTTTGCGCCTCTGACACCACCGATCTTGTCTTTGAAGACTGTCCGATCCCCGCCGATAATCTCCTGGGGCAAGAAGGAGACGGCTTTAAGATTGCCATGACGGCCCTGGACGGCGGCCGCATAGGCATCGCTGCCCAGTCCATAGGGGTGGCGCAGGCTGCCCTGGATGCAGCCGTTTCCTATGCCAGGGAGCGGGAACAGTTTGGGCAACCGATTGCAAAATTCCAAGGCCTTCGATGGATGCTGGCCGATATGGCTACGGATTTGGAAGCCGCTCGGCAACTTGCGTTCTTCGCTGCTGCAAAGAAAGATCGGGGTGAAAAACACACGATGGAGGCCTCCATGGCCAAGCTTTTTGCATCGGAGATGGTCAACCGCGTTACAGCCAGTGCCTTGCAAATTCATGGGGGATATGGTTATATTAAGGAATATCCTGTGGAGCGTTTTTACAGAGATGCTCGGGTATTTACGATTTATGAAGGCACTTCAGAGATTCAGCGAATCGTTATAGCCAATCACCTGCTAAAAGACCGCTACGTGGGGACACTTCGCTAAGGACAACCCAGCTGCTTTTCGGTCGCTGGGCCCAAATAGGTGTGTCTTTGGTCCCAAGGGTGACGGAGCGCCTTCGGTCATGAGAATCTGCAAGGATTCGCATTTTTCTTGTACACGTACCGTGGTTTCGCAGAAGATCCAACAGGTATTTCACGTCAGTCCGGCAAACTCTGCCCAGCCTTCAGGGTGAGGGCATTGCCTTTGTGGTTTTAGAGAATAGGAGTTCTTCCAAAACCTGGTTTGTGCTGGCATGACGACTTGTTACGAAGCGACAATGAACAGAGGATGAGAAGAATGGAGCGACTATACTCTGGGAAAGCGATTATTTCGGCAGTTGGGGTCGCATGGCTCTACCTTCTGCTGGCGGTGAGCATTTCCCATGGAGAAGACAAGGAAAAGGGACCTCAAGGCCCCCCACCTGTGCCGGTGAAGGTGGCGCCCGTCATTCAGGAAACTGTTTCAGAACAGATCGGCCTAGTGGGAACCACGGAACCGATTGCCCGGAGCAAGGTCGCTGCTGAAATATCCGGCCTTGTGGAGGAATATCCAGTCCGCGAAGGGGACTTTGTTGAAAAGGGACAGGTCCTTGTCAGACTCAGATCAAAGGATCTAACACTTCGCCTCAAGGCAGCAGAAGCCCTCAGGGAAAAAGTCCGGGCCAACTTGCTTTTTGCCGAAAAAGAGCTGGCCCGCTATGGCAAACTCAAGGACGCAGACAGCATTGCAGCCAGGAAGTATGACGAAGCCCTCTATCAAGATCAGTCCCTAAAGCAGGAACTGTTGCGCACAGAGGCAGAGATCGACCTTCTCAAGGACGACATCAGGAAGATGACAGTCGTGGCCCCCTTTTCCGGTTATGTGGCCCTAGAGCACACCCAGATAGGCGAGTGGCTGCCCATGGGTGGGCCTAGGGAAGTGGTGACCTTACTTGATATGGGCCATATGCGGATCACAGTGGACGTGCCAGAACGCTATGCAGTAAACCTGCTTCCGCAAAGTCCGGTTCGGGTCCTGGTGGCAAGCCTGTCCAACGAGCCCTTTGCGGGCAAGATTTCGGCCATCCTGCCTGAAGGAGACGCCAACGCCCGGACCTTTCCAGTGCGCGTCATCCTGGCGAATCCGGGTCTGAAAATCAAGAGCGGTATGGAGGCCAAGGCGACCTTTAGCCTGGGGACCACCAAGGACGCTCTTCTGGTACCCAAAGACGCCATTGTCACAGCTGGGGCTAATCGGTTAGTCTATGTGATAGCCAGCACCGTGGCCCAACCGGTGACTGTCCAAGTCATGGGCTACCACGACGGCAACGTAGCCGTTGAGGGCCCCCTTAAGGTGGGAGACTCGGTGGTCATCCGCGGCAACGAGCGCCTCCGCCCAGGGCAGGTGGTGGAGGTCATCAAGTAAGCTGGAATATGGATCGCCACCAAGACACGAAGCCACAAAGAGGCAGATATGGGCTTCGCCCCTTTATCTAAGCGGGAAGAAGGAATAGCAAAACAGGTCGTTGACGCAGCCTATACGGTGCACAAGGAACTGGGACCCGGCTTGCTTGAAAAGGTCTACGAGGTTTGCCTTTGCCATGAGTTGTCAAAACGAGGCCTAAGATGTGAAAGGCAAGTGGCCCTTCCAATTGTATACGACGGTATCGTCTTTGACGAGGGGCTGCGTCTAGACGTTTTAGTGGAGGATCTGGTTATCTGCGAATTGAAAGCTGTAGACGAGATGAATCCGGTGTGGCAAGCACAGGTACTGAGCCATCTGAAATTGACCGGCAAACGCCTTGGTTTTCTCATAAACTTCAATGTTCCTCTGATAAGGAACGGCATCAAGCGAATCGTCTCATAGTGTTCGTGCCTCCGTGTCTTTGTGGCTAAGGAACAGAATATACCCCATGTAACCTTTGTGTCTTAGTGGCTTAGTGGCAAAAGAACAAAATCTTATCCATGAAACTTGTTGACATCTCAATAAAAAAACCTGTCACCGTCACGGTGGGGGTGATTCTCCTGGTCCTCTTTGGCCTCATCTCCCTGTTTAGAATCCCCATTCAGCTTACGCCTAACGTGGACAAGCCGGAGATCTCCGTTGAGACTGTCTGGCGAGGGGCTAGTCCTTTGGAGGTAGAACGGGAGATCGTGGACGTGCAGGAAGACGAGCTCAAAAACGTTGAAGGCCTAGACAAGATGAAGAGTGAGAGCCTTGATGGCAAGGCGTACATCAATCTCCTCTTCGAGGTAGGCACAGACACGGATTCGGCCCTCCTGAAGGTTTCTAACAACCTGGACCAGGTGAAAGAATACCCCGACGACATGGAAAAGCCAATCATCAAGTCAGGAGGCCGACGGGAAAAGGCTATTGCCTGGATGATTCTAGGGGCCCGTGAGGGATACACCGGCGTCTTGAGCCATGAATATGATTTCTGCGATGACTACGTAAAACCGCGCCTGGAAAGGATCTCTGGCGTGGCGTCTTCCAATATATATGGCGGACAGGAGCGAGAGCTTCAGGTCATCGTTGATTCAGATGCCATGGCGGCGCGACACATTACTATCCCTGAGCTCATGCGGGCCTTGGACGTAGAGAACAAAAACATCAGTGCCGGTGACTTTGACGAGGGAAAACGCAGATACATTGCGCGGACCGTTGGGGAGTATGAGAGCCCAGAAGACGTTGCCCAAGTCATTGTCAAACGGATCAACGGCGTGCCCATCAAGGTTGGCGACATTGCCCGGGTCTCCCTTGGCCACGAGGACATCGAGCTCGTGGTCCGTCATGAAGGGATTCCCACCATTGTCATGAACGCTGTTCGAGAGACAGGCTCCAACGTTCTGGTGGTCATGAAGAAACTCACCGAGGCCTTAGAAGAGCTCAACAACGGTATCCTCAAAAACCGGGGACTCAAGCTCGAACGGGTCTATGATGAGACCAGCTATATCTACAGCGCCATCGCCCTGGTGAAACAAAATATTTTTATCGGCGGGACATTGGCTATTATCGTACTGCTGATCTTTCTTCGCAATGTGACGAGCACCCTGATTGTGTCACTAGCTATTCCCATCAGTATCGTGGGGACCTTCCTCCTCATGACCCTCTTTGGGCGCAATATCAACGTCGTGAGCCTGGCGGGGATGAGTTTTGCTATCGGTATGGTGGTAGACAATTCCATCGTCGTATTTGAAAATATCTTTCGACATCGTGAGATGGGAAAAACACGCATTCAGGCCGCTTACGACGGCACGGTAGAGGTCTGGGGGGCCGTGCTGGCCAGTACCCTTACCACCATAGCGGTGTTTGTTCCTATTCTCTTTGTCCAGGAAGAGGCAGGGCAACTGTTTAGAGACATTGCCATTGCCATTAGCAGCGCCGTAGGGCTCAGTCTCCTCGTGTCTATGACGGTCATCCCAAGCCTTTCTTCTAAGATCCTTGGCAGGGTAAAGGCCCCTGAAAGGTCGCGCAGACCCACCTGGTCTGTCTATGGCCTGGCATCGGCATTGACCGATGCCATTGCGAGATTCATATACTGGACATGCGGCCGCATTTCAGCAAGGTTTGCAGTAGTCCTTGTCATGACCGGCCTGGCCGTTGGGATGGCCTGGTTTCTCATGCCAAAGACAGAGTATCTTCCCGAAGGAAATCGGGAAATCCTCTTCGGCATCCTTCTCCCCCCGCCTGGATACAACCTGGAAGAACTCCAGGACATTGCAGAGACCGTTGAAGCAGACGTCTTGCCCCTCATTGAACACGACCAGGAGAGTGCCGCGGCCAAGGAGCTGAAACTTCCCCCTGTAAAGAATTTTTTCTATGTGGCCTGGGGACAACAGGTGTTTATGGGGATCGTCTCGAAAATCCAGGAAAGGACTCGAGAATTACTTCCTTACATTTACAAAGTCTTGGGAAAGATCCCGGGCATGATCGCTATTGTCCAGCAGCCAAGCCTTTTTGAGAGCGGCATTGGCGAGGGGAGATCCATTGAGATAGAGATCAAGGGGCCTGACTTGGAAAGACTCATCGATTTGGGGCGACAGATCTTTGGCCAAGCGGCCCGACTGATTCCCGGAGCACAGATACGGCCCATCCCCAGCCTTGATTTGGGCAACCCGGAAATGCGTGTCATCCCGAACCGGGATCGACTCACCAGACTGGAAATGACCACTGAGGACCTTGGGAAAACAGTGGATGCCCTCGTGGACGGGGCTATCACCAGTGACTATCGCCTCCTTGGTGACGAGATTGAGTTGGTCGTAAAGGGAGAAGAGACAAGGCTCGAACGGACCCAGGATCTAGCCGGTCTTCTTATACAGACACCAAAGGGGGAGAGGGTCACCCTCGGATCGGTAGCCGACATCCGTTTGGAAGAAGGACCCACGCAGATCAACCATATCGGTTCAGAACGGGCCATCACCATTCAGGTCATCCCACCGGCAGAAGTCCCTCTTGAGACGGCCATGGACACCGTTCGAAACAAGATCGTAGAACCCCTCAGAGCAAGTAGTAGTCTCGGTTCGTTGTACCGAATCGACCTGAGCGGGACAGCCGACGATCTCACGCGGACCAGGAAAGCCCTTCAGTGGAACATCATCTTGGCCCTTGTCATCAGCTACCTTTTGATGTCTGCCCTTTTTGAAAACTTCTTCTATCCACTCGTGATCATGTTCAGCGTGCCTCTGGCCGCGGCCGGGGGGTTCATAGGCCTGCTTCTGGTGAATCTCTTCATTACCTATCAGGCCTTAGATATCGTCACCATGCTGGGGTTTGTGATCCTTGTGGGCATCGTTGTCAACAACGCCATCCTTATCGTCCACCAGGCCCTCAACAACATGAGGGACAGCAACATGGCCCCTCGGGAAGCGATTAGGGAATCGGTCCGGTCCCGTATCCGTCCCATCTACATGAGTTCCGTGACCAGCGTATTCGGGATGATGCCTTTGGTCCTTACTCCAGGGGCAGGATCGGAGTTTTATCGAGGCCTCGGAAGCGTCGTCGTGGGGGGGCTTCTGATTTCTACTATCTTCACGGTCTTTCTCGTACCGGCCCTTTTGAGCCTGGTCCTGGATGCCTTTACTTCCTTAAAGAAGGCATTTGGTCGAAAAGGATAGGGAGCCTTGTAGGGATTTGAAAGCCTTTGACTTGAAACCTGGAAAGCCTCTTCCGCTGGGCGCTACTATCACGCCGGAGGGAGTAAACTTTTCCATCTTCTCTCGACATGCCACATCCCTTTCCCTTCTCCTTTTTGAAAAGGCCTCCCCTACACCGGCTGCTGAAATCGTCCTTGATCCCAAGATCAACAGGACCGGAGACATATGGCACGTTCTCCTCGGTGCCATGGATACATCCCTGCGCTATGCCTATCGTGCCAAGGGCCCCTATGACCCAAAAGGAAAGGGCCACTGGTACAGTGAAGACAATATCCTCCTGGACCCCTATGCCCGGGCATTGGAGGGAGGAGCGGTCTGGGGAAAGGAGGTTCATGGCCGTTGCTGTTGTATCATAGCAGACGATTTCGACTGGGAGGGTGACAGGCCTCTTACTGTGCCCATTAAAGACAGCATCATCTATGAACTCCATGTCCGTGGATATACGGTCCATGAATCTTCGCAAGTCACAAGCCCTGGTACCTACAAAGGACTGATTGAGAAGATCCCACACATCAAATCCCTGGGGGTCACAGCCGTAGAATTGCTTCCTGTTTTTGAATTCAATGAATTGGAGAATAAGCGTATCAACCCCAGAACCGGAGAAGGGCTGAAAAACTTCTGGGGCTATAGTACCATGGCCTTTTTTGCGCCTAAGGCATCCTATGCATCAAACGGCTGGAACGGCAATCAGGTGAGAGAATTCAAGAAGATGGTCAAGGCCTTTCACAAAGCAGGCCTCGAGGTTATTTTGGACGTGGTCTTTAACCACACGGCAGAAATGGACGCCAAAGGACCGGTCATCAGCTTCAGGGGGTTGGACAATGTCATCTATTATGCCCTGGATCCTGAGTCAAAAGAGTATGCGAATATTTCAGGGTGCGGCAACACAGTAAGCTGCAACCATCCGGTGGTGCAGATCTTTATCCTGGATTGCCTGCGATACTGGGTCACGGAGATGCACGTGGATGGGTTTCGTTTTGACTTGGCATCCATCCTGGGTAGGGATCACAAGGGGAGCCTTCTTTCCGGTCCTTCACTCATTGACACCATAGAACAGGACCCAGTCCTTGCTCACACTAAGATCATTGCAGAGGCCTGGGACCTGGGCATCAAGCAGGTGGGAGAGTTTCCGGGACGGTGGGCCGAGTGGAACTCCTGTTATAGAGATGACATCAGGCGCTTCTTGCGGGGAGACAGAGGCATGGTGCAGGCCCTTGGAACCCGCATCGCAGGAAGCTCAGACCTTTACCAATCAACTGGCAGGCGCCCCTATAATAGCATCAACTACGTCACCTGCCACGATGGCTTCACCCTCTATGACCTGTTTTCATACAAAGAGAAGCACAATGAAGATAACGGTGAAGATAACAAAGACGGTAGCAATGACAGCTTTAGCTCAAACAGTGGTGTTGAGGGGCCCGCAGAGGATGCCGAGACAAATGACCTGAGACGCCGGCGGATGAAGACCGCTTTTACCATCCTCATGGTCTCACAAGGGGTTCCCATGGTATTGGCCGGAGATGAGTTCGGTCGCACCCAGCACGGCAACAACAATCCCTATTGCCAGGACAATGATATCAGTTGGGTCAACTGGAACATGACAGAAAAAAACGCCGGCCTACTCAGGTTTTTTCGCCACATGATCCACTTGAGAAAGGTCCATCCCGTATTTCGCAGGTCTTCATTCTTGACGGGACGGGACGAAAACGGAAATGATTACCCTGATCTTGGCTGGCACGGCCTTGAGGTCAACAGCCCAGACTGGTCTCAAGATGCCAGGGTCCTTGCCTTTGCCCTTGATGGGAAAGAAGTGGACGAAGGGGAAATGGACGATGATTTCTTTGTTATCATAAATGGAGATGAGGTGAAACACGACTTTGAGATACCAACGCCCCCAATAGGCCAGCGGTGGTGTCGTGTCATAGATACCAGCAAGGAATCGCCTGAAGACATCCTGGACGAAGACAAGGCGGAGCCAGTTTCCATTGCAGGAAAGTATCGGGTGCCTCCTGCCACTGCTGTAGTGTTCATATCCAAAGAACCTTGAACCGAATAAGCGAGCGCATTCTCCACAGGAGAGCTACCGCAGCCCCCGTAGCTCGCTGCGGGGAGGGTTCAAAGAAGGGAGAGAGCATGGATTACAAGTATCTGAAATTTGATTTGAAAGGGGCCATCGGAACCATCACGCTCAACCGCCCGGAAAAAAGAAACGCTCTTTCTCTGGAACTCCTCGAGGAGTTAAATACATTACTCACAGCTACAGGTGAGAACAAAGATGTGAGGACTGTCATCGTGAGGGGTGAGGGAAAGGTCTTTTGTGCCGGCCACGACATCTCCCAACTGGTAGGTCGTGACATGACTTACTTCCAAGCAATTTTTCACACCTGCATTATCGTCATGAAGAAGATCCAGCGCCTCCCCCAGCCGGTGATCGCCCAGGTCCACGGGGTTGCTACGGCAGCGGGCTGTCAGCTTGTGGCTGCCTGCGACTTGGCCGTGGCAGAAGAGGGTGCGCTTTTTGGGACACCAGGGGTGAAGATCGGGCTCTTTTGCACCACACCAGGGGTTCCCCTGGTCAGGGCCATTGGAAGAAAGCGGGCACTAGAGATGCTTCTCACCGGGCGTATGATCTCGGCCGAAGAGGCAGCACAATATGGGCTCATAAACAAAGTGGTTCCGGCAGAAGAACTTGAAAAAGTGACAAGAGCCCTGGCCGAGACGATTGCCCAGGCCAGCCCCCTTACGGTGCGCATGGGCAAGGAGGCCTTTTACACCCAGGTCCATCTGGCCGACACCCAGGCATACGACTATGCAAAGCAGGAAATGGTGGCCAACCTCTTTGCAGAAGACGCCCAAGAAGGCCTCACTGCCTTTCTGGAAAAGAGAAAACCCATCTGGAAAGCAAAGTAATTAAAGCGGAACCCTTGGGATACAGAGTGCCTCCTGGTTTGAGTTTGCTGCTGCTGTGACTGTCCCCTTCCTTGACAGCGTCACGTGGACTGATATAATAAGATTGAGACCTTAGATGGGGACATAGAAGTTGAAAGAATAGCCAACCGTCAGGGAAGCACCTTATGGGATACCCTAAGGCTTCATGCATCGTATTGATGGTGAGCGTGCGTGGGGCTTTATTTGTTTCTACCTTACCCTCTTGACGAAACCGGCAAGCCCACAGACCATAACCTGGAACTTATAAAACCATCGCCCAGGTCGTGCAGCTGGACACTAAAATGAAGATCGGGCCGTGGGGCCGTGCCGTTGCCTGTGCAATCGAAGCTTGGACATGAATCCAGAACATAAATACTTGGTTGACGGAAAATACTCGTTTCAGGATCTAATCGATATAGAACAGCTGCACGAATTATTCGAAGGCTTCTCTCAGGCTACTGGGTTTGCCACAGGGCTCTGCTCCTATCCCCATCAGGAGCTACTCATCGGCACGGGCTGGCGGGATATCTGCACCAAGTTCCACCGCGCTTTTCCTGCCTCAGAGGTCCAATGCAAGAAAAGTAACTTGGAACTCACATCACATCTGAAGGAACAAGAGGCGCTCAACATTGGCCACTGTGAGAGCGGGCTGGTGCACGGGGCGGCCCCGATTACTATCAAAGGCGTCCATGTAGCCAGCCTGTTCACAGGACAGGTGCTCTTCAAAGAACCTGACATGGACTTCTTCGTGAGACAGGCTCAAGCCTATGGCTACGACGTGAACTCCTATCTCGAAGCACTCCAGAAGGTTCCTGTCGTGACGAAAGAGGCATTCAGGCAAGGGCTGAGCTTCTTGAGCGAGATGGCCGTCATGCTCGCCGAGCAGGGGCTGACCGAGGTCCGAAGCCGTGAGAAAACCGACGCGTTGCAGGAGAGTAAAAAGTTTCTTCAGGATGTTTTTGATGGGATTCGGGACGGCATCAGTGTCCTGGATCGAAACCTCACCATCACTCGGGTCAACAATTGGATGGAGACCATGCATCATGAAGAGATGCCTCTGGTCGGCAAGAAATGCTATCAAGTGTATCAAAAGAGAGAGAGCATTTGTCCTTGGTGCCCGTCTGTCAAGGCTTTATCAACAGGAAATACTCATGTGGAAGATGTCCGAATCCCCGCTGATGATGGCTCTTTCTGCTGGGCTGAGCTTTCAGCTCATCCACTCAGGGATGAGAATGATAATGTAGTAGGCGTTATTGAACATGTAAAGAATATCACCGGGCGCAAGCGGACCGAGGAGGCGCTGCGCGAGAGCGAGCAAAAATATCGAACCCTCTTCGAGAGCTCAACTGAAGGCTTCTTCCTCATGACAGATGTTTTTGAGGACTGCAACGAACAGGCTTGCCGAATCTGGGCTTGCGATCGCGAGGATATCATTGGGCATTCTCCTGTTGAGTTTTCACCAGCCTTTCAACCAGATGGAAGGCGCTCGAGTGAAGCAGCCCGCAATTACATTGAAGTAGCCCTTGCAGGCAATCCGCAGTTTTTTTATTGGAAACACAAACGGAAAGACGGAAAGCTTATTGATACAAGAAATTCACTGAAATCCATTACTGTGGCTAGCAAGCCTCTTCTTCTGGCCACCATGCGCGATATCTCAGATCGCAAGCGGGCAGATGAAGAACGGGAAAAACTCGTAGCGCAGCTCCAGCAGGCACAGAAAATGGAGGCTATCGGCACCCTGGCAGGGGGCATTGCCCATGATTTCAACAATATCCTGGCTGCCTTGATCGGCTATACAGAACTGTCCTTAGACGAGGCTGAAGAGGGATCTTCGCTACATGAGAACCTGAAGGAGATCCTCGTTGCCGGAAATCGCGCCAAAGACTTGGTGCGGCAGATCCTTGCCTTCAGCCGCCAAGCTGAACATAAATCAAGCCCCGTTAAGGTGGGACTCATTGTAAAAGAGGCCCTCAAGTTGTTGAGGGCATCCCTTCCCACAACCATTGGGATGCACGAAGACATCCAGACTGATTCTGCGGTCCTCGCAGATCCGACTCAACTACATCAAGTGTTAATGAACCTTTGCGCCAATGCCGGTCAAGCCATGGACGAAAAGGGTGGCACACTGGATGTGAGCCTGGTTGATGTAGCACTTGACTCGGACTTCACGGCCCAGCATCCGGGCATCATGCCTGGACCTTACGTGAGGCTGACTGTGAGCGACACAGGACACGGCATGGCACCTGATGTGCTAGGGAAGATCTTTGACCCCTATTTTTCAACAAAAGAACCAGGCGAAGGCACTGGCCTGGGGCTTTCGCTTGTCCATGGGATTGTAAAGAGTTGTGACGGTACCATCACTGCCCACAGCGAGCCAGAAAAAGGCTCTACCTTTAATGTATATTTACCGGTCATCGAAAGGGAAGCAGAAGCGGAGATCGGGCCCGATGAACCTGTCCCTAAAGGCACAGAACACATCCTTTTCATTGATGACGAGCAGGTTTTGGTAAATATAGAAAAACAGATGCTTGAATCATTAGGCTATGAGGTGACAACCAAAACCGATGGGATCGAGGCGTTGGAGTTGTTTAAAGCACAGCCAGACATATTCGATCTTGTCATCACCGACATGACCATGCCGAATGTGACGGGTGAAGATTTGGCCGCAGAACTGATGCGAATACGGCCGGATATTCCGGTTATTCTCTGTACGGGATTCAGCGCAAGGATCAACAAGAAACGGTCAATGGCCATGGGCATTCGGGCCTTTGTCTATAAGCCTGTTCTAAGGCGAGATATTGCCAAGGCCATCCGTCAGGTGTTGGATTCGCGAGACAAAAAGGCAGAGCACCCTACGGCACGCATTCTTGTCATCGATGATGATTTTCAAGTCCGAGCAATGCTGCGCCAACTCTTGGAGGGGGCTGGATACGCGGTGATAGATGCCGCTGACGGCAAGCAGGGGATCAGACTCTTTCGGGAAGAACCTTGCGACGTGATTATCACAGATATCATCATGCCGGAAAAGGAAGGCATTGAAACCATTAGCGAGCTTTGCAGGGACTTTCCAGAAGTCAACATCATTGCCATCTCCGGAGGGGGGCGTCGGCCGGCGGACGAGTATCTTAGCCTGGCCAAACAGACTGGGGCACACTACGCCCTGGCCAAGCCTTTGGACCAAAAAGAGCTGCTGGAAGCCGTTCAGAAACTCGTTTCAGCCTCTTGAATGTCCGATCCGGCTCACCGCCACCATGATCACCAGAGACAGAATAATCGGCAGGATGCTCAGATATTGAGGACCCAGGGCGGCCTGAAGGAAGGCGTCTCCGCCATGGGAAAGGATGGCCTTCATGGCAGCGCCGCCTTGGATCTTTCCCAGTATGGCTGTGCCGCCTCCCACGGCCATGGCCCAGAATGCCCCACCCGGTGTCACCTTTATGGTGTGTCTGCAAAAGCTTGCCAAGGTGGGAATCACAACGCCACCCACAAAGACCGTATATCCCAAAAGGAGCGAAGAAATGATCCCTTGCTCCTGACTGGCAATGAGCCACGCAGCACCGCCCACCGCCACGAGCACCGCTCTGGTGCATTTCAGATGCTGGTCCTTCGAAATCTGCCAGATCGGACCCACCACATTCAGGCAAAGGATGGTGGAAGCAGAAATGAGACAGGTGTCGGCAGAGGACATCACGGCTCCCAGGAATCCGGCCACAATCACCCCCTTGAGTCCCACCGGTACGAGGACGCTCAGGGTCTTTGGCAGTGCCGCCTCAGGGATAATGCCTGGAAACCTGGAAAGGGCTAGAAGTCCAAATAAGGCCAAGAGGAAAGAAAGGGGAATGACCCCTGCGGCCGCAAGCAAGGCAGACCTTTTGGCCACTCCATTGTTTTTTGCGCACAGCACCCGGGTATAGATATCCGGCCCCACCAGGTAAGGAAGCCCCACAACAAGGGGATAAAAGACCACCACCTCATACCAGCCAAAACGAGCGGAGACCGGGAAGCGGAGGTGCTCTGTGGGAACGTTTTCCCATAAAGAAGCGCCACCGCCCTGAGACCAAAGGAGAAAACCAAGGGACACCAAAAGGCCTCCCACAAAAAGGACGAGTTGCCAGGAGTCGGTCCTGACGACCGAAAGCTGCCCCCCCCAAAAGGTATACATGACAAAGACCACGGCGATAATGGCCAAGCCTAGCTGGAAATCAAGAGAAAAAACGCCACTCAACAGCCTTGCCCCTGCAATGAGTTGCGCTGCGATAATGCCGCACCAGGCAGTGGCAATCATGATGCCTGCCGCCACTGCCACCTTCACGCCATAGGCCCTTTTCAGGATGTCAGGAAGGGTATAGACATTGAGGGTTCGAACGCGTCCTGCCAAAAGCAAGGCAAAAGGCACCAGGGCCATGCCTCCGATCAAGGACCACCAGGCACCGGTTAGACCCCGTGAATAGCCCAGGCCAATGATACCCAAGGTAGAAGATGCCCCAAAGATAGTTGCCACCAAGGAGGCCGTGACCCTGCCCGTATCGTATTTGCGCTCCGCTACCCAGTAAGAGTCCGCTGATTGGCCTCTGCTTCGCCACCCCACAAAGAGCACGACGGAAAAATATATCACAATGACCACAAGATCGATCATTTTCTACTGTAGCCTCTTCCTATCTCAGCCTCGGGCTCCACATATGCAAATGCCTCCATGGGAATGGCAACCCAACCAATGTGTCGCCTCCTTTTCCTGCCTGCCAGCCCCAGTCATTACCACAACCCAAAGCATATCGCCAAACCCGGCCCCGGTTAGCGCCCGGGCCTTTTACATGGCAAGTTTGGCTCAAATGTGGTATAAATGGAGAAAACAAAGACTCTTAGACTCTTTTCTGAAGGAGGAAAAAGTTGAACCCAGAACAGCAGGCTCTGTTGCGCAAGCTTCCTGGTGTGGATCACGTGCTTGAGCTATGGGAGGAGAGGCCTCCTGTAGACCAGATACCCCGGACTGTGTTGGTGGACGCTATAAGAAGCGCCTTGGGACAACTGCGCACCGCCATTCTTGGTCCAGGTGACCCCATGGACGAAATGGTCTTTTCCGACAGCGAGCTCTTGCGCCTCACGGAACAGCTGGTAAACAAAACCATGGGCTTTAAATTAAAACGCGTCATCAATGCTACGGGAGTGGTGGTTCACACCAACCTAGGCCGATCCCTTTTACCAGAAACAGTGGCAAGGCATGTGGCCGAGATATCGAGTCTCTATTCAAACCTTGAGTTCGACCTTGACAAGGGGACAAGGGGATCTCGGTATAGCAACGTTGAAGAGATCTTGTGTGAGTTGAGCGGCGCTGAAGCCGCCATGGTGGTAAATAATAATGCAGGAGCGGTCTTCTTGTCTCTTGAGACCCTGGCAAAGGGCAAAGAGGTGATTGTCTCAAGAGGTGAGCTGGTAGAAATTGGGGGGGCCTTCCGCATACCGGACGTCATGGCCCGAAGCGGTGCCAAACTGAAGGAGGTTGGAACAACCAACCGAACCCATCTGCCAGACTATGAGGGGGCCATTGGGGACGACACGGCCTTGCTCCTAAAGGTCCATACGAGTAACTACAGCATGGTAGGCTTTACAGCCGATGTTTCCCTAAAGGATCTGGTCGTCCTCGGGGCCAAGTACCACCTCCCTGTGATGAAGGACCTTGGCAGTGGCAATTTTATCGACTTTTCAAAATACGGCCTTCTCAGGGAGCCCACGGTCCAGGAAACCGTGGCATCTGGCGCTGATGTGATCACTTTCAGCGGGGACAAGATGCTGGGGGGGCCCCAGGCAGGGATCATTGTGGGTAAAGAAGAGGCCGTCCAGGGCATCAAGAAAAACCCGATTAACAGGGCCCTCAGGATAGACAAGATGACCCTTGCGGCCCTTGAAGCCACATTGCACCTCTATCGAGATGAGGCCAAGGCAGTATCTACCATCCCCACCCTACAGATGCTGACCATGCCGACCAAGCTCATCTCGTCCAAGGCCAGACGGCTGAAAAACAGACTGAAGAAGCTTGGGGACCACCGCCTGGAGGCCACAATTGTGACGAGTTCCTCCCGTGTGGGTGGAGGGGCCCTGCCCCTTCAGGAACTCCCCACCAAATGCGTGGGCATAAAGATAGAGGGTATGGCAGCCAATCGTCTGGACCTTGCCCTGCGCCACACAAATCCACCCGTTGTTGGACGGATCGAAGACGATCTCTTTGTCATGGACGCGCGGACCATTCAAGACGAAGAGATTCCCATCATTTCCTCCATCTTGAAAAAAATCCTTTCGGAGCAGTAAAGATGGAACGGCCTTTTGTGGGAGGAAGCATTTTGAAAGAGGTCTTTGCCGAGATGCCGGCAGGTAAACAGGTCCGGGATCTTTTTGAGTCCTATGCTGAAAAGAGCGATAGATTTGCTGTCCTGGTGAACCGTATTGACGATTTTGATAAGCTTCTAGACGGCATCGGAGAAGGCACGGCTTCAGGCATAGCGGTCAGTCTGGCGGGGGTTATAGAGGGCCTGAGAAAGACCCACCCCATGGAATGGGGCCGGATGGATGACGATCAGTTTGTCTGCTTCTGTCCGGACATGGACGAAGGGGCCGCCGTGGAGTTGGCGAAAAAGATCCAAAACAGCTTTACGCCTTCTGGCAAACAGACCGTCTCCATCGGCATAGCAGTCTATCCTTTCTGGCCCTTTGAAAAGGCGGCCATCCTGGCAAATGCTCAAAAGGCCCTAGATCACGCCTCCTTTTTTGGGCCTGGCACGATTACGACATTTGATGCTGTGAGCCTGAATATCAGCGCTGACAAGCTCTATCAATATGGAGACATTGACGGGGCCATTGATGAATTCAAAAAGGCCCTTGCCGTAGACCCTCAAAATGTGAATGTTTTTAACAGCCTGGGCGTGTGTTACGGTGTTCAGGGCAAACTGGACCTTGCCGTTGAGGCCTTTGAAGCAGCCATACACCTGGAGCCAAAGGATGTGATGGCCACCTATAATCTTGGCCTTGCTCACCTCAGGCAAGGCGACGAGGAAAAGGCCTTGGAACTTTTCCTCGAAGCCCACCGCCTTGATGGCAACAACCCCGAGGTTTGCTGCCAAATCGGCATGTATTATCGGGACAAGGGTGAGGCTGAGGCCGCCCTTGAATATCTGGAGAAGGCTGCTCGAAATACCCAGAAAGGGGGGCACGTATTTCGGGTACTGGCAGATTGTTACCTGGAGCGTGAGATGCTCCATGAGGCAACCAAGGCCTACGAAAAGGCTGTCAAGGCAAATCCCGCAGATGCAAAAAGCCTGAGTGCCCTGGGACATCTGTACGGTACCCTAGGCGAAAACATCGAAATTGCCATTGTCCTGGCCAAAGAGAGCACCGCCCTCGAGCCGAACAACGGCCTGTATCGGTACCGACTTGGAAAGCTCTATTTGCAAAACCAAGACCACAAAAAGGCAGCAAAGGAGCTCAAGATGGCACTAAAGATGGGAGAGGATTGCACCGAACTCCTTCTGGAAGCGGAAAGCGCAGTGGGTGAGGCCAGGTAGTTGGTGACCACGGCGGGCCCTTTGTCTGGGTACTGAACCATTGTTTCATGAAGACTAGGCCTTAGAGATGAAATGAGTACGATATCATCGTAAGAAGTCGTCACTGCGGTGAACCCCGGATCAGGGTCCGGGGCAGGCACTGTAATCTAGGCCACTCGAATTTCTGTCAACGCACTTTTTTTGACTGGGAATTTCCCATGAAAGAGATCATCCTGAAGGCATTGGAAGAAAACGTCCGCGTGACGGAACGCTTTGTCAAAGAAAATACGGAGGGGCTTCTTAAGGCAGCCCAAAGGGTGGCAACCTGTTTTGCTTCTGGCCACAAGCTTCTGATCTTTGGTAACGGTGGAAGTGCCGCTGATGCCCAACACATTGCGGCAGAATTCGTAAACCGTTTTGCCGTGGAACGCAGGCCCCTGCCCGCCCTGGCGCTGTCTACAGACACCTCTGTCTTGACCAGTATCTCCAATGATTATTCCTTTGACGAGGTCTTTTCCAAGCAGATCAAGGCCCTCGGCAAAAGAGATGATATTGCCTTTGGCATCAGTACGAGCGGGGGCTCCAAAAACGTCCTTGTGGCCATGGAAACGGCCCGGGAGATGGGCCTTTGCACCATAGGTTTGACAGGATGCGGGGGCGGTGAACTGGTCCAGAGATGTGACCTCTGTTTGATTGTGGATTCCCAGGCCACTCCCCGTATTCAGGAAGTTCACCTTGCGGCAGAGCACCTTTTATGTGAGCTTGTCGAACGAATCCTCTTCCCAGAGAGCTTTATGGGGGGGTCATAAAGAAGCAGATGGAAAAACGGTTCAAACCTATAGATCAGGCACCTCTAAAGACCTATCCCCTGGCATCGCGAAAAAGCAAGGTGGATCGCGCCCATTTCGGCCGCCCCTGGAAAGGGGAAGGAACGTTTAGAGATTTTTTGGGGGGCCTGCCCGATATTCTGGCAGCCAAGGATTTTAAGGAGATCGTCTCGGCTATTGCAGAGGCCCATAACGGGGGCAAAGTCGTCGTCATGGCCATGGGTGCTCACGTCATCAAGGTGGGCCTGAACCCTGTGGTGGTGGATTTGATGGGCCGTGGCGTGATCACCGCCATTGCCATGAACGGGGCAGGCATCATACATGACCTTGAGGTGGCCATGATTGGGAGGACCTCGGAAGACGTCATGGAAGGCTTGGACAGGGGTGCTTTTGGCATGGCAGAGGAGACTGCACATTTTTTGAACCGCGCCATTGGAACAGCCGCTGATAGAGGATTGGGCCTTGGTGAGGCCGTGGGACGGGCCATCATTGAAGAAGATTTGCCCTTTGGCCAGGAGAGTATCCTTGCCACAGCCGCACGGTACGAGATCCCTGCCACTGTCCATGTAGCCGTGGGAACCGACATTATTCACATCCATCCAGGATTCGACCCTGAGGCCACGGGCAAGGCGACCCATCTGGATTTCAGGCTCTTTGCCTCTGTAGTCGCTGCACTGGAGGAGGGCGTTTACATGAACGTCGGCTCAGCAGTGGTGCTGCCTGAAGTCTTCTTAAAGGCCCTTACCTTGGTTCGCAACAGGGGGAGCAAGGTAGACCGATTTACCGCCGTCAACATGGATTTTATCCGGCACTATCGGCCCACGACCAATGTCGTCCACCGCCCCACGAGCAGGGGTGGAAGAGGTTACAGCCTCATCGGCCATCATGAGATCATGTTTCCCCTACTGGCCGCAGCGGTCCTTGAAGAAATTGAGTGTGTCTGCTGACAAAGGTGGGGCTGGACAAATGGGAAAGATCGTCTTATATTCTATTGTTAAGTATTAAAAGTTCACGGGGTAAAGACCGCTGAACGTCGGCTTCAGGCGCTTTCCGCCAATCATGAGGGCGTGCTGTTGGTAAGGATTGGAGGCCGGAGGGAGGCGGTTTTCTTTGCTCAAGGTTGTCAACATTGACAAGTAGTTAGGGCTTTGCATCACTACTTTCAGCGACCATATCAACGAGGAGACCATATATGCCCATCTTTGAGTACCACTGCACCAAGTGCGACAAAGATTTTGAGGCCCTGGTCCTGGGAAGCCAGAAGGTCGAGTGTCCCCATTGCAACGGCAAGAAGGTGGAAAAACTCCTTTCATGTTGCAGCTTCAAGACCGCAGGTGCCTCCTCCGGCTCAGGGGAAAGCGGGTTTTCCAGTTCAAAGGGGTCAGCTTGTGCATCTTGTAGCGCCACAAGCTGCAAGACCTGCGGACACTAACCATGGGTGTCATTAGGATCGGCACACGGGGAAGTGCTCTTGCGGTTTGGCAGGCCGAATGGGTCCGATCCCAACTCCTTGCCCTTTACCCTGAACAGGAAGTCGAAGTGGTCAGGATAAAGACCACGGGAGACAAGATCACAGATGTGCCCCTGGCCCAGGTAGGTGGAAAGGGGCTCTTTGTCAAGGAGATTGAAACGGCCCTGCTGGAAGGAAGAGTGGACTTGGCAGTCCACAGCATGAAGGATATGCCTGCTGAGATCCCGCCAGGCCTTTGTATAGGAGCCATTCCAAAACGGGAAAATCCGTCAGATGTGCTGATCTCCAGAAACGGCCATTGCTTCAACGACCTTCCAAAGGGCGCCCAGGTTGGCAGCAGCAGCCTCAGACGTGGTGCCCAGGTTCGACATCAAAGACCGGACATCAAGATCCACCCCTTAAGAGGGAACCTTGACACCCGCATACGAAAACTGAAGACAGGGTCTTTAGATGCCATTATTGTAGCAGCCGCTGGCGTGAGAAGGCTGGGCTTGGAGGCCCACATTACAGAGTATATCCCTGAATCCACCATGCTTCCTGCCATCGGACAAGGGGCCCTATCCATTGAAACGCGAGAAGACAAAGACTCCCTGCAGCTGGTCTCTGCCATAGATCATCGGGAAACGCGCCTGGCAGTGGAAAGCGAACGGGCTTTTCTGGGGCGCCTTGAGGGTGGTTGCCAGGTCCCCATTGCCGCCAAGGCCAATGTAGACGGAGACCGCATCTTTTTGACAGGACTGGTGGCCGAGGTGGACGGCACCGTTCTTCTCCGCGATGAGATCACCGGTCCGGTGCGAAAACATGAAGAGCTTGGGGTAGAATTAGCCAACATGCTTCTTGAAAAAGGAGGGGCAGAGATCTTAAGAAGTATCTTGGGCCGAGCGGTGAAGGACTTGAAAACGTGAAGGAGGGCAAAGCCTATCTCGTCGGTGCGGGGCCAGGCGATCCAGATCTTATTACCGTCAAGGGGATGGAGTGCCTCAAAAAGGCCGATGTCATCATATATGACCACCTGGCCTCATCCAAGCTCTTGAAACATGCAAGAGAAGATGCCGAGACCCTGTATGTGGGAAAGGAGCAAGGGGCCCACACCCTGCCTCAAGACCAGATGAACAAGCTTCTTGTTCAAAAGGCAATGGAGGGCCATACTGTGGTTCGTCTTAAAGGCGGCCACCCCTTCATCTTCGGTAGAGGCGGCGAAGAGGCAGAAGCCCTGGCAAAGGCAGGTGTCCCTTTTGAGATTGTCCCTGGTATTACGTCGGCCATTGCTGCACCCTCCTATGCAGGCATCCCTCTTACGGATCGCAGGTACACGGCTAGCGTGGGGATTGTTACCGGCCATGAAGACCCCACAAAGCCCCATTCTACAGTGGACTGGTCCAAGCTCGCTACAGGTGTGGGTACCCTTGTCATCTTGATGGGCATGAAAAACCTTCCAAAGATTGCAGAAAAACTGATCGCAGCTGGCCGCCCCCCCGAAACTCCCGTGGCCCTGGTAAGGTGGGGCACCACACCCAAGCAGACCACAATAGTCGGGACCCTTGAAACCATTGTAGCAAAGGCCCAGGCCGCCAACCTTACACCGCCTGTGGCCATCGTGGTAGGCGACGTCGTAAGGCTTAGGGACACCTTGAACTGGTTTGAAAAGAAACCTCTCTTTGGCAAGACCGTGGTTGTGACCAGGACCCGCGAACAGGCCAGTGATTTGGTGTCGCACCTCTCGGCCCTGGGAGCAGAGTGCCTGGAATTTCCCACTATCCGCGTGGTACCTCCACAAGACTGGGCCCCATTAGACAGCGCCATCGGTCGCCTTGACACCTACGACTGGCTCGTTCTTACCAGCGTAAACGGGGTCTCTTTTTTCTTTGATCGCCTCTATAAAAGCGGCCAAGACGTGCGGGCCCTCAAAGATATCCGCACGGCCACCATCGGCCCTGCCACGGCAAGGCGGCTGCGGGATTTTGGCCTCAACAGTGACGTTGTGCCCAAGACCTTTCGGGCAGAGTCCATTATAGAGGCCTTTAAGGACAAAGAGATGGAGGGCAAAAGGGTGCTCCTTCCCCGCGCCAAGGAGGCCCGACCTATTCTGCCCATAGAAGTTCGTAAAATGGGAGCCACAGTGGATGAAATCCCTGCGTACCAGACCGAGGAGGTCTGCGATAATGTAGATGAACTCGTTGGCCTTTTGGAAAAAGGAGCTGTCGATATTGTCACCTTTACCAGCTCTTCAACGGTTCGCAACTTCAAGGCGTGCCTACCTCCTGAGCGGTTTGAGCCCCTTATCGGGGATATCAAAACAGCAAGCATCGGCCCTATTACATCGGATACGGCAAGAGAACTTGGATTCAATGTAGACATGGAAGCCACGGAATACACCATCCCCGGCCTCTGCCAAGCTATTTTAGGTTACTACACTTGACCATTCCCTTTGACACCTAAATCATCTCTCCCAGGTAGTAAAAACGTGAAACGTAAGGAGTGCGGCCCCCAGACCGTGTGTCCCTGCGGAATTTGAGAAGAAAGAGAGCTTTTTACGACATCATCAAGTGAGAAAAGAGACCATGACAAAGGCATACGAAAAAGAGATACAAAGACGCCGGACCTTCGGTATCATCAGCCATCCAGATGCCGGTAAAACCACACTCACCGAGAAACTCCTTCTATTTGGAGGGGCCATTCAGTTGGCAGGGGCCGTAAAGGCCCGGAAGGCGGCGCGGCATGCCACCAGCGACTGGATGTCCATAGAAAAGGAACGGGGTATCTCTGTGACGACGTCGGTCATGAAGTTTAACTACCAGGACTATGAGATCAACCTGCTAGATACCCCGGGCCACCAGGATTTTTCTGAGGATACCTACCGGGTCCTCACGGCCGTAGACAGTGCACTCATGGTCATAGACAGCGCCAAGGGGGTGGAACCCCAGACCGAAAAGCTCATGGAGGTTTGCAGGATGCGCAACACCCCCATCATCACCTTCATCAACAAACTGGACCGCGAAGGCATGCCCCCCCTAGACGTCCTCTCAGAGATTGAGGACAAGCTCCAGGTGGAGTGTGCCCCTCTGTCTTGGCCCATCGGCATGGGGAAAGGTTTCAAAGGCGTCTACAATATCTACCGAAAAGAACTCCATCTCTTCACCCCGGGCGAAGACGGGAGACATGACAATGGCATTGTCATCACCGACCTCTCCGATCCCAAGCTGGATCAGTTCCTGGGCAGCCAAGCTGAAGAGCTTCGTGAGGATATCGCACTCATCGAAGGGGCTGCCGACCCCTTTTCCATTGAGCATTACCTTCAGGGAAGTCAGACACCTGTCTTCTTTGGAAGTGCGGTCAACAATTTCGGCGTGAAGGAGCTGCTGGAGGCCTTTTTAGAAATGGCTCCTCCTCCCGGCCCCAGGGCGGCCGTTCCCAGGAAGGTCTCGCCATACGAGGCCCCCTTTTCCGCCTTTGCCTTTAAGATCCAGGCGAACATGGATCCCGCCCACCGCGACCGCATCGCCTTTGTCCGCATCTGTTCAGGGAAATTCACCAGGGGCATGAAGGTGATCCATCACCGCATCGGCAAGGAAGTGACGTGGAATAATGCCATCATCTTCATGGCCCAGGATCGTGCCCATGTGAACGAGGCCTTTGCCGGCGACATCATCGGTATCCACAACCACGGTACGATCAAGATCGGCGATACCTTTACAGACAAGGAGTGCCTCCGTTTCAGCGGCATCCCCAACTTCGCCCCTGAGCACTTTCGACGGGTGCGACTCAAGAACCCCTTGAAGGTAAAGCAGCTCCAAAAGGGATTGGCCCAGATGGCCGAAGAAGGGGCAGTGCAGGTCTTCCGGCCCTTGGGAGGAAACGACTATATCTTGGGGGCCGTGGGGGTATTGCAGTTCGATGTCACCATAGCCCGTCTCAAGGCAGAATACTGGGTTGATGCCGAATACGAGCCCATCAGCTACACCACGGCCCGCTGGATCACCTGTGACGACAAAAAGAAGCTGGAAGCCTTTGAAAAGAAGAATCGCCCCAACCTGGCCAATGACGGGGAGGGGCAGCTCGCCTATCTTGCGCCCAGCAACTGGGAACTGGGCTACGTGATGGAGCAGTCACCGGACATCGCCTTCCACAAGACCCGCGAACACGCCTGAGTTCAACCACGGCAGGAAACCCTGTCGCCTGGCCGGATTGGACCCTCCCCGTGGCGACTCGACTGAGCTCGCCGAAGTCAAGCCACGGGGGCTGCGGTAGCTCTCCTGTGGAGAATGCGCTCGATTATTCGGTTCAAAACCCCTTTTTGCTTGCACAAGGACTGCACCAAGCCCTGCTTATTCACAGCAAAAACGCAGAGGGTTTATCTTGTGCGCCTTTGGATCCCCTTGAGTTTCCTGATGGCGTCCATCTTCTGCCGGTCACCGATCTTTGCCCCTTCAACCGCTTGCCTTAGGATCTCAATGGAGTGGTCATAGGATTGCCTGTCCACTGGGTAGGGGTGCCCATCTTTGCCGCCGTGGGCAAAGCTGAACCGGGCAGGATCCCGGAAGCTCACACTGGCCCCGTATATGAGCTCCGACAAGAGGGCCAGGGCCCGGATTCCTTTTGGACCCACCCCCCGAAGGCCGATCAGCGTCTCAAAATCCTTGGGCTGGGCCTCGTAGGTTTTAATGAATACTTTATAGAGTCGGTCGGGATGGAGGTCCTGGGCCAGGATCTCGTGGCGGGCAGGAAGCTTTAAGGCTTGAATCCGCTTCAACTCTTTGACCAGGGTCTCTGGGTGTTCCTGCCCAATAAGGGCGCTTGCCTTGCGGGCATCTTCGCCTTCCTGGGCCACCATGTTTAAGACATCCTTTTTTACTTTGCCCGTGCAGATTGCCGCATGGGGTTCACAAGTGAAGCTGGAGACGGCTTCTCCCAGCCAGTGATACCGCCTGGCGTATCTATTTGTCTCGTTCATCCCCTGTTGCACCACCGTCCAGTTCCCATTAGAAGTGAAGAAGAAGGTGTGATGATAGAGCCTGTATCCGTCCTGAAGGCCGGCGTTGTCTACCTTGGCGGAGATTCTGCTGGCATAGACAAGGGACTCGGGATCAGTGGAAAGGGATGAACCGAAAGCGAGGATACTCTCCGGTGTCTTTAAGGCAGCTTTGCCTTTTCCGCCAGTCACGAAAAACCCCAGGTCTTTTTCCAGCCCCCTGACCCCTTCCTTGATGGCCCCGCAGGACGTTGTCGTAAGCCCGCTACTGTGCCAGTCAAAACCGAGCACCGAGCCAAAGGCTTGAAACCAGTGGGGGTCAGAAAGCCTCAATAGAAGCTCCCTGCTTCCAAACTCCTCCACCATCACCAGGACCAGCTGACGTGCCAAGGCGGTCATGCGCTTAAAAAGCCATCTGGGGGCCTTGCCCCCGTGAAGGGGGCTATCTGCAATGCCTGTTCTTTTCATGCTCGTTTTTTCCGCCCGTACCCAGTGCTGCGAGGGTGGATCAAGACCTACCGTCAGGGAAGGCCAATAGCATTTCTTGCCGGAACCGTCTCAATGAGGCGACCATATCATTCTAAGACCCATATCCTAAAGCGTAATCTCATCAGATAGTCATCCCAAATTGGCCAGCACCGGAGCCATCTCAACCATGGGCCACCAGGCAGATTGAGATCCCATGACAGCTCCTGTGCCATCAGGCCTGGTCCCATGGGACAAGGCGAGACACGCAAGGCTTGGACCCGCAGGCCCTTCTTTTCGCCGTCTTGACAAGAGCACCACGGGCGATCTAAAAAAGGGACATGGATCTTAGCGGGCTATTTCCCAAATTCCTTCTAGTTCATCTTTAGGCCTCAAGCATGAGCTTTGACATTCAAGGTTGGACCCGGATCGAGTACGAGGACACCGCTGTCTATGTTCAAAAAGGAGCATCTGCATGGTTTGTTCCCAACAAGGCCGGCGATGCCCTACTGCGTCAAATAGGCCAAACGGGCAGGCTCCATGGAGATCTTTCCGTTCATAGGTTCATCGAACGCTTGCCAGACACGACTCCGTTACCGTATCCAGGCAGGGCCGCGATTCTCAAGCTCGACCGCCTCAAAGAGCTCTGGTTTCATGTGACAAACCGCTGCAACCTGAAGTGCAACCACTGTCTTTTTGTCTCTTCACCTGAGGATAAGGCAGAAATCTCAAGCGGTCTGGTACTAAAACTGGCCCATGAGGCCCATGAACTGGGGTGTCGCGTATATGTGTTCACCGGTGGAGAGCCCTTCATCTATAGGGACTTTGAAGAGATAGTCCGTGCCATACTTGCCTATGAGGCCACCCACGTGGTGGTGCTCACCAACGGTATGCAGCTTTCCTCTGTGTTGGCACAGAGCAGATGGCCCTTAGATCGTTTTCATCTCCAGATCAGCGTAGACGGCCTTCAGGAGCGGCATGACCAGATTCGCGGCAAGGGGACATTTGAAAGACTCGTCAAGAACCTGAAAGGGCTTCACTCAAAACACATCCCCTACACCATCTCCATGTGCGTTAACATGAGCAATACGGGTGACATGCCTGAAATCGTTGATTTTGCAGCTGACGTGGGGGCGGGAAATGTCCATTTCATGTGGTATTTCATCCGGGGACGGGGCAAAGCAGAACAGTTTGCCCTACCAGAGGAGATCTTTCAAGGTCTCATTCGCGCATCACGACGGGCAAAGGAGCGAGGCATTGAAATCGATAACATAGAGGCCCTAAAGACACAGGTCTTTGCCCCCGCCAACACCATCCATGACGGGACCACGACAGCTTGGGAATCCCTTGCCGTGGGTCCCGATGGCAGGTTGTATCCTTCTGCAGCACTAGTCAATATCCCCGAGCTGGCAACGGGGCTCGGTGACGGCCTTGACAGGGCCTGGCGGCAGAGTCCTGTGCTCAGCCAGATTCGCGAAGCAACAGTAGCCGGGCTCTCTTCTTCCCTGCGCTTCCTTTTGGGCGGCGGTGATACGGATCACAGTTACATTCACGGCCATGCCTTCATGGGCAAGGATCCCTACACGCCCTTGTATGAAAAGATGGCGCTGTGGCTCATCTCAGAAGAAGCCCGTCGGCAAAAAGAAACCCAGGCCCCTCAACTGCGCTTGAAGATGGGCGATGTCCTTGAAAGCTGCGGGGCCCATGGTCGTGTGGCATTGGTCCATTCAAACTGTCTACTGGCCACAGCACAGGAGAAGAGCCTGGCCGTCGTGAAGTCCTTTTATACCGAAGCCGTGGGCGATAAGAAAAAAGAGATCTTAAACCCAGTTTGCTATCCTGAGGAATTGATCTCTCACATCCCGGAGAGATTTCGATTTCGCGGCTATGGGTGCGGCAGCCCTGTCATAGATGCCGAAATCCAGCTAGGAGAACAAGTCGTTGATCTGGGGTGTGGAAGCGGCGTGGAATGCTTTGTGGCCGCGCGGTTGACCGGACCAACAGGAATGGTCATAGGCGTGGACATGCTGGACCCCATGCTTCATCTTGCCAACGAAGGCCTAAAAGGGGTGTCCAAGAATCTAGGTTACAAGAATATCGTCTTCAAAAAGGGCTACCTTGAAGCACTTCCCCTGGAAGACGAATCCGTGGACGTGATTTTGTCTAACTGCGTCATGAACCTTTCGGCGAACAAGCGACGGTCATACTCGGAGATCTACAGAGTCCTGCGTCAAGGAGGCAGACTGGTCATCTCTGATGTGGTCTGTGATTCAGAACCAGATCCTGTCATTCGTAATGACGAGATACTACGAGGCGAATGTATTGCAGGGGCCATGACGCAAAAGGATCTGATCGGCATCCTGGAGGAATCTGGTTTTCAATCCATTCAGCTTATCAAACGATTTCCCTATCGCGAGGTCCAGGGACACCCCTTTTTTTCCCTTACCTATCTGGCCCGAAAACCACTTTCTTCGGAACAGGTCAGGGTCATGTATCGCGGCCCCTTGCCGAGCATCGTCTCTGCCAAAGGCACGGTGCTGATGCCAGGGATTGTCTGCCATTTGCCTAAGGCAGAAGCTGAGCTTCTGGGGGAGGACGTCTTCATCCTTGACGAAGAGGGTGCCGTTACCAACGTGGCAGCAGAAAACACCTGTGCCTGTTTTCAGGCTCCGGAAGTAAAAAGCCCCCCTTTTGTCATCGCTGATCCGGGTGAGGTCCTTCAGCCCCTCGTCTCGACTAAAATGGCATCGGGGTGCATGGTCTGCGGCGCACCCATTATCTATCTTTCAAAGCCCAAAGAGGTGGCCTGCGCCTACTGTCAGAAGACATTTTCTGCAAATGCCCTTTGTGAACACGGACATTTCGTATGCGACACATGCCATCTGAAGGATGGCCTGAAGGCCATCGAGCACATCTGTCTGGAGACAAGAGAGACGGATATGCTTTCCCTCTTAGAAGATATCAGAAGACATCCTGCTATCCCTGTCCACGGTCCAGAACACCACGCCATGGTGCCGGGGATTGTTCTCTCTACTTTTCGAAATCTTGGTGGGGATATTTCCCATGCTACGATTTCAGAAGGGATCAAACGGGGCAGCACCATTGCAGGGGGGCACTGCGCCTTCATGGGCGTGTGCGGGGCCGCAGTCGGCGTGGGGATTTCCTTCAGCCTCATACTTGACGCCAATCCGTTAAAACCATCTGAGCGAAAGACCGTGCAAACCGTGACCCAGGCTGTGCTTACTGAAATCGCTAAACTGAAAGCCGCTCGATGCTGCCAGAGAGACTCCTGGATTGCCCTGAAAAAGGCGGCAGAATTGTCCAAAACAATTCTCCCCATTACGTTACTGGCAGAGGCTTCCGTTGTCTGTCGCCAGCGAAAGACGAACAAAGATTGTCTCGGTTCTGATTGCCCACTCCTGAAAGCGAACAAGAAGTCTCGTTCAAAGAAGAGGGCTGCCAAGCGCTGAAACCTTATTCTTTGTTCCTTGCGACCTCTCTCTCCAACATCCATGGTGCGAAATTATCCCCCCTCACCACAACCCTTTACAGTGAAGGATTGTTTCTGATATGCAAAGGTCTCCCTATTTAAGACCCCATTTCGGTGGGCCGTGGCCGCATAACGAGACCATCCCCTATCGGGATGGTCCTTTGTTTCAACAGGTGCGATGAATGACATCCAAGTCTCTCACTGACAGCCCCTTTCTTCCCGTGGGAGGACGGCCGTCAGTCCTTGTAGCTGCCGGAAAAGGTCCCTATGCCAACACCTGCGCGGCCTTGGCCCAAGTGGATCTTTCGCCTGCCCGGGGGAAACGGGTCCTGCTGAAGCCCAATGCCGGCAGGGTGGCCCCTCCTGGGGAAGGCATCGTGACAGACCCCCAGGTCGTGGCCGCTGCCATTGATTGCTTTAGAAAGGCCGGGGCACAGGTCGCTATTGGAGAAAGCCCCATCGTGGGGGTGAAGGCCCTTGAGGCCTTTGACACCTCTGGTATTACAGCCATCGCAGAAAAGCGTCATTGTCCCCTCATAGACATGAATGCCCGACCCTTTGTCAAGGTGGCGGTCCCTAATGGTCTTGCCATCGATTCTCTGAAGGTTTGCCCGGAAGTCTTTGAATACGATCTTGTCGTCTCCGTTCCGGTCATGAAGATGCACATGCACACGGGCGTGACGCTGGCAGTGAAGAACATGAAAGGCTGTCTCTGGCGACGAAGCAAGGTGGAACTGCATATGTTGCCGCCCGTGGAGGGACGGGAAGAAAAACCGATCGACATCGCCATTGCCGACCTGTCCGGCGTGCTCCGGCCCCACCTTGCCATCATTGACGGCACCGTAGGCATGGAAGGCCTCGGACCGAGTGCCGGACAGGCAAAGCCCCTGGATGCCGTTGTCGTCAGTGCTGACGCCTTTGCAGCAGACGCCGTAGCGTGCAAGTTGATGGGCACCGAGGCCGAGCAGATTCCCCATTTGCGCCTGGGCGCAGCACGCGGCTATGGAGTCATCGCCCTGGGAGCCATTTCTGTGACACCGGCCCATTGGCGCCAATGGATATCTCCCTTTGCTCCCCCACCAAAAGATCTCTCCATAGAATTTCCAAATGTCAAGATACTAGACGAAAAGTCATGCAGCGCCTGTCAGGCTACCGTCTTCTTGTTCCTCAAGCATTACGGAGATCGCCTTTTTGACTACTTTGATAAAGAGACAGGGGTCTGCATTGCCATCGGAAAAGGCCACGAAGACGTGCCAGAGGGCACGCTGTGCATCGGCAATTGCGCGGCCATGCACCGCCACCGGGGGATCTTCATTGCGGGATGCCCCCCGGTGAGCAGTGAAATCCTCACGGCTGTCTCTGGCAGGCCATCGGTGGACAGCGCCGATGGCTATATTGAAAAACCGGACAAGGGATAGCTAGCGCCTAAACCGAGACTTCTCCGATCGGCTCGCAACTACGGGAGGAGAGCTTTTGGCAAAAGCCCGTCAAACGATGACTCTATGTGGGGACTATGGGCGACACATTAGAACATGGTGGGGCCAGATCGTCTGACGCAAAGGTCTATGCACAACAATTGGCCTTGTCCCACGTTCTGAGGACGCCGGTCCTTTGTTCAGCCATAAAGGCATTGAACCTTTCCCAAGGGAGTCAGGGACTGGACGCCGGATGTGGGATCGGCCAGGTCACCTTGATGCTGGCTGAGGCCGTGGGACCTGGGGGACATTGCATTGGCCTCGATCTCTCTGCCCCCTTCGTGGCTCGGGCAAGGGAGATATCAAGGAAGTCCCCCCTATCAGGGCAGGTCTCTTTTCACCAGGGCGACGTCAATGCCCTTCCCTTTGATGATCAGCGCTTCGATTGGGTGTGGAGCTCAGACTGCGTGGGATATCCCGCAAGAAAACCTGTCTCGTTGCTCAAAGAGCTTTCGCGGGTGGTGAAGCCAGGAGGCACGGTGGCTATCCTTATCTGGTCTTCTCAACAGCTTCTTCCCGGATACCCCCTGCTGGAGGCCAGGCTCAACGCAACGGCTGCGGGCATAGCCCCTTTTACCAGGGAAATGGGGCCGGAGCTTCACCCCTTACGGGCCCTAGGTTGGTTTCGCGATGCGGGCCTGGAGGACGGCCTGTGCCACACCTTTGTGGGCAGTGTCCATGGGCCACTGAGTGACGGCATCCGCAACGCATTGATATCGCTCTTTGACATGCGTTGGAAAGGGGCACAACCGGAGATGGCGCCGGAGGATTGGGTACAATATAAGCGCCTCTGTCAACCAGAGTCGCGGGATTTCATTTTGAATCTTCCCGATTACTACGCTTTTTTTACCTATTCCCTATTTCGTGGCAAGGTCGGCAGGTCCACGAAAGGGCGAAAGGACTTGGAGGTTGATCATGGATAAGAAACTGTTCGTGGCAGTATTGGCGGGTCTGTTATGGGCTCCTTTTGTTATGGCTATGGACACGGCTGGCATCACGATGCCCCCTTCCATGCAGGCCGGTGAGACCCAGTTGCTCCTAAACGGTGCCGGTGTGCGCACCAAGTGGTTCATGGGTCTTTATGTGGGTGGCCTTTATTTGAACAAAAGGGGGCACGATCCAGAAAGGATCATCACAGCAGATGAACCCATGGCCATCAGATTGCATATCATTTCTTCTCTCATTACGAGCGAAAAAATGGAAAAGGCAACCAGGGAAGGGTTTGAAAACGCCACAGGAGGAGATATCGCCCCTATCAAGGCTCAGATAGAGCAATTCATCTCTGTCTTCAGAGAGAAGATAAGCGAAAATGACACCTATGACCTGATCTATGTCCCTGGCAAGGGCGTCGAGGTCTACAAGAACCAAGAACTCAATTGTCTGATAGAAGGCCTTGCCTTCAAAGAGGCCCTATTCGGCATATGGCTCTGTGACAAACCTGCCCAGAAGAGTCTTAAGCAAGCCATGCTTGGTCCTTAGTGCGTCGGGGCAAGACACCCGACATAGGGAACAAGCCGATCAGCATCCGACGACCTGGCCCAGAGCCTTTTTGATTATGGTAGCAAAAGGCATTTTCGTTCTAATCCGCCCTTTGACTGCCAGGACGTCTAACCCTTCCTGCTACGTCTCCTCCTGAGTATCCAGCCGTAAATCAACAGGTTCACTCCCAACACCACGGCACCTAGAATCACCTGAAATCCGCGTGTGAGAGGTGTGGGATAAAGGAGAGGATAGAGATACTGCTCCACGAACCCGAGTTGCTCCACAGGGATGCCCCCTTTCAGGCGGAGCCAATGTTCGAGCGGCGTGAGAGGGCACATCCAGCCGGTGATTTCCACTATAACTGCCCACAGGGCAAGGGGGATATGGATCCAGGCCAACCGCTGCCATATGAGTACCAGCAATGCACCGAGCATCGCAAATAGAACAAAAGCAAAATGCAGTGTCAGGACCAGATCTGCAAGATTCTTGTAAAGCATGATTCGATGGGCACTTCCCTGTTCAGCAACGGGCCGCAGCTCGCGTGAGTGCTAAGATACCTCTAACGCCCCCCCTTGTCTAAGGACCGTCTTCGTCTCTGATCCCCTTGCGAATCTCCACCCACTGCCCCACGTCATCGTAGACCCGGATCGATGCGATCCCTGTACTAGCGGCGTTTCGGCGCAGCGACTCTGTAGAGACCTTGCGATCATCAGCCATGTAAAGGAATTTTCCGCCCACCAGACCTGCGCCACCGAGACGCAAGACGCGATAAATCTCACCCATGGCCTTCTCCCGGTCCTCTTCAAGGAGCAGTACGGGCCCCACGCCGGCCACCAGGTCAAAAGAGGCATCCTTGAACGGCAAGGCTCTGAGGCCGCCTGCCCTGCATCGGATGCGCGAGGCAAGTTTCCCTTGGCGGATCCTTTTCTCGGCTTGGGCCACCATTTCTTCAGAAGCATACAATGCGGTGATCTCCAGGTCAGTCATGTCCACGAATCCTTGCTGGACTGCCTGCTGCATCGTGGTGTCACGTTGGCAGATCAAAAGTGCTCTGCCTTTCGTGATGCCGAAGTCGGCGATGAATCGGTTGGCAAGCATGCGGGGCCCCCCCTGAAACTGCTGGGCCGCTCTTGGCGCTTCAGGGCCGATGATTTTGACCCACTGGCCCAGGTCGTCGATGACCTGGGCCCCGGCAACGCCTGACTTGTAGACGATTCCCCTGAGCGTCGCTGTTGAGATTTTGCAGGGCTCAGGCGTGTAGGTATATCGTCCCCCGAGAAAAGCCACCCCTGAGGGCTTCAGCACGCGATCCACCTCGCGGAGGCATTTTGCGATGTCGGTGATAAAGATCAATGTTCCGCGGCTGACAATCACGTCGGCATAGTTGTCAGGAAAGGGCATGTCCTGACCATCGCCCAGGATAAAGGAAACACGATCCTGTAAGCCTGCCTCGTGAATCCTCTTTTCAAACAAGGGTTTTGCTTCTGGATCTATGTCCAGGCCCTTGATGGTGAAGTTGGATCGTTTGGCAAGCTCAACCTCCAAATGGCCT
Source organism: Thermodesulfobacteriota bacterium (assembly GCA_034189385.1). Taxonomy (GTDB): domain Bacteria; phylum Desulfobacterota; class Desulfobacteria; order Desulfobacterales. The sequence goes on along the minus strand of JAXHVD010000008.1, from coordinate 94,571 downwards.
AACCCACATCCAATATCGATGCAGATTCCGTCACGTATCCCCCCACACTCGGCGAGCATGCGCATGGCCGTTAAGGGATAGGTGTGCTTGACGCGGTGTTCGGCCACCCACTCATAAGCTTTCGCGGACGTATCGGGGGTAATGGTGAATCCCATACTGGATTCAGACCACAGACGATGTCCAACGGGACCACCGGCAAAACGGACAAACCTGATCGCCTCGGGGTGCATCGTCAACACGGCGGCCTTCACTGGCTCCATGGAAGGATATTCCCAGGCCACTGTCTTTGTGTCCTGAAGAAGGTCCAATGAGGTCTTGCTGCCGGAAGGTGCGGGCAACCAAAGGACTACATCAGACTCAGTCTCTTTCTTTTTCACCAGGGCATCCACTTTCAGGACTGAAAGGAGGCTAAGAGAAATCGGAAATCCAGTGAGGCGACTGAACTCGTCAGTAATCGTCACAAGTGGGTCTTGGAGGCGCTTGTCGGCAAGCACATTCAAAGAGGGCGCATTCACTTTGGCGCCAAGCCTCTGCTTCTCCGCAGACCAGACAAAAGCGTCCAGACCTGCCACGGAGAACACCAGGCTCACCAGGAGCACGGAAAAAGCAGTCTTGAGCATCCCTTTCATCCCCCCTTATGAAACGTCTTCAGGTGACGGCGGCGACGGACCTGTCCCCAGGCCGTCAGTTCCAATCTCACTATTTTAGTCAAAAAACAAGCCGTTAATCAACTCATATCTGTCAAGGCTATATCGGTCAGAGAGGGCTCCGGGCCCACTCCCTCCGCAGGCTCACAGGCAAGACTGGAGATGCACGTTTTACCTTGACTTTTTCGGGCATTTGCGCTATGGGAGCCCGTTGGGAAGAAAAGTAGGAAGCCGCCGTTCGCGGTTCCACGGCTAACGAAGCCTCTTCCAAAAGTTCCGTTCTTCGGCTTTGTTGATCCCCAGGGAGCCAAGACCGCAGATTCCCTTCGAAGAGATCTCCATAGGGTACTTTAAACGGCAAGTACCTGGACCACACTCGAGGAGTTCACGTTTGGCTGCCACCTCTCGCTCCAGACTGTGTGCTTGCTATGCTCGAGGTCATGTTGCCGGTTCACGGGCGGCAGCTGCGAGATCCGGATATGCTTTCGCTAAATCAAATGGAAAGGATGCGAATTAAAATGAAAAAAGGAACCTTGGCAGTAATCCCCATTTTGTTCTTGGCATCAATTCTACTTGGCTGCACGTCCGGATGTGGGGCGAACAAAGGAGCGGTGGGCCCTAGCGTGGATGTCTCAGATACAAGCAGTAGTGACGTGCAGCCAGGTCCCGCTGCGCCCAAAACAGACAAGGCACCGTCAGCAGAGCCGACAACGACAGTGGCAAAACCAAGCCAAGAAGTGGCAGCTGTCGAAGAAGCAGAGTGTAAGGAAACACCGGAAGAAGAAGCAAGGAAAGAAATGGGCGCAGAGGCCGTGGAGAGAGAATTGGCCGCTGGACCAAAACCAAAAGGAAAGATGGGTTCACCGGAAAAGAAAAGGGAAGGACCAAAAGGACCATCAGCAGCGAAGACAGAACCAACGGGGACACGGACTGCGGGAGATACGAGCCAGCAGTTTATGGTCGGTAGTCTTCCCGACGTCATCATGATTGACCGCAGCACCATTGAGCAACATGGCGTCAAAAGGGATCCCCGTCTCGGATATGTAAAGATTAAAGGCCTGAAGGTTGCTGAAGACGGTAAGACAGTTGAGTTTAACATCGAGAACACCTTCTGCCGACCGAACGGGCAACCCATACACGTTGGTGAAATCATGCTCTGTGGTATGGCCCGTGTCGACTATGACGACGGGGCGGCATTGCACAACTGCGTTTTGCTCAAAGAAAGACGGGTGGAGATCAAGGAGGGTCCGAACGTTTTCAGGACCGAACCCCAAGTTTACCCACACGTCACCAAAATAGAAGGTTTACAATTCTTCGTAACCCCGGCAGAACTTTCACAGCCTGTGGAAACGGCCAGCAGCCTGCCAGAAACAACCCAGCAGTTTTCCATGGACAATCTTCCAGATGTAATCGTCATTGATCAGAATACCATTGACCAGCATAGTGTTAAGAGGGACCCCCGTCTCGGGTATCTTAGAATTACAGGACTGGAGGCTGGGCAAGACGGCCGAACGCTCAAGTTCTGTGTAGAGAATACTTTTGATCGTGCAAATGCAGAACCCATTCATGTCCCCGGCCTTATGGTGACGGGAATGGGCCGTTTTGACTATGATGGTGGTGCCACGTTGCGCAGTTGCATTCTCTTTAAAGAAAGGCGTCTGACATTTGAAAAGGGATGCAAGTGTTTTGAGACAGATTCCGAAACCTACCCCCACGTAACAAAGATAGAAGGATTTCAGTTTTTCTTTACTCCTTAAGTCGCGAACGATCACTAGTAGGCTGCACCACGATGAAAAGACAGGTCTCTCGGTCCCCTGTGGTGCTCTTCGTCTTCATGGACACGGTGCCCTCCGGGCACCGCAGAGAGGAATGGGCCTTCGCTTTTGGCCTATAGGCGGTCCAAGCCGGATTCAAAGACCAAGCACCACTCTCCTAGTCGCCCCTGCGCCCGCTGATATGAGTTACTAATAAGTGGATTGAATATTCGACATCATACGAGCCAAACAATTTTGCTTTTTCTGCACTAGTCACTACTAATCAATCGTCAATAGTGCCTTCTGAGGTATGCTTCCCATAACCCGCAAAGGGAAAGGCCCATCTTCTGTTCCTCCCAATGGATACATCTTGGAGGTTAACTGCAATGGCTGAAGTGAAAAATGGGCATGGCCCTTCAGTATTGATGATGGTTCGTTTTTTTTTCGTAGTGGTGGTCGCCCTTGTACTGATGCCAAAGGCTATGGCCCGAACGATCCATGTCCCGAAGGACTACACCACTATCCAGGGCGCCATAGAAGCCGCCAAGGAGGGGGACAGAATAAGGGTGTGCCAGGGAACCTACTATGAAAACGTCACCTTAAAGGAAGGTGTCATCTTGGAAGGGGGCTGGAACGAGGATCTCTCGCAAAGAGATGTCTCTTCCCATGTAACCACCATAGACGGAGGGGAAAAGGACGGCTGGGTCGTCTCAGGGGCCAACAAGGCCACTTTGGATGGATTCACCATCACCAAGGGGGGGCGGATAGAAAAGGAGGGTACGATCATCGGCGGGGGGATATACTGCAAATCAACGTCTCCGACCATTGTCAACAATAGGATTGTGGCTAACGCACCAGCAGGGGTATACTGCGACGGCAGCGCAGCCGTTGTCATTGACAATCTCATATCTAATGATCAGCAGATAGGCATCTACGCAAAAAATGGATCCTGCCTTAGGATCAAAGGAAATGTTATCAGGGGCAATAGGATCGGGATTTCCACTGTGGGGAAGGTAACTTCTCAGTTGGATGTGAGAAACAACACCCTAAGCAAGAACAAGAGGGCGGCAATTGAAGCCGAAGCGGCTTCAGCGACCATTTACAACAACGTGATTTACGAAAATGAGGGGGTCGGAATAAGGTGCCTCCCAACGCCCCTGGAAATCGTCAACAACACCATTGTGGCCAATGGCCGTGCGGGTATTGTGTCAGAGAGCCCTTCTGCAGTCCCCACTATTAAAAACAACATCATTACACACAATGGCGATGCAGGCATTAGAGCCGCAGGCAAGGGGTATTCCCACAACCTGCTCTTTGCCAATAACGCGACAGGAGGCTGCAATCCCCGCTACCTATGGTGCATTAGGCGCCAATACGGTGGCTATGAGGATGAAGAAAGCTATGGGAAGCTCAAGGACATTATAGCCGATCCATTGTATGTAGATCCTGCCCATCACGATTATCATCTCTTGCCGCGATCCCCGGCCATTGATGGAGGAGACCCGGACGAAGCCTTCCTAGATGTCCACTTCGGCCCTTCACTAGGTTCATCTGTCAATGATATGGGGGCCTACGGAGGACCTTATACGGTGGCTGAAAATCGGCCATCCAATGATCCCCCGAAAGCCAGTATTGGTCCTTCACCACAGGTATATGTGGGACAGGAAATGACCTTGGATGGCAGTGCCAGCATTGATCCGAACGGAGACGAAACGTCGTATCATTGGAGACTCCTTTCCAAACCAAGCCAAAGCAAAGCCGAACTCTCTTCCACCGACAGGGCAAGGTGCCGATTCAAGACTGATATGCCTGGTGACTATACAGCCGAACTCATAGTAAAAGACCGATGGGGCAAGGCCAGTACCCCTGAGAGGGTCACCGTCAGCGCACTTTCGAACCGACCTCCCGCAGCCCATGCTGGAGAGGATATCTCCAACGTTCGTCTGGGTGATACGGTCAGGCTCTCTGGAGGGGACAGCAGGGATCCAAATGGAGATGCCCTGAGTCACCAGTGGAAACTAGTCTTCAGGCCATGGGGTAGCGAGGCAACGCTGTCTGATCATAACGCCGTCAACGCCACATTCATGGTAGACGCACTGGGCTGCTACGTGGCCCAGCTAGTGGTCAATGACGGAAAAATCGACAGCAAGCCCGATGAGGTCTACATTAGCACTTTGCACTATGAAGCAGACAGGAAACGACATGTCCCCGGACAGTATCCCACTATTCAATCAGCCGTAAAGGCCGCCAGTCCAGGCGACGACATCGTCGTGCGGAACCGTATTTATACCGGTGATATCATCATTGACAAGAATGTCAACTTGATAGGTATTGGATGGCCTGTCATAGACGGCGGTAGCAAAAAAGGCGACGGTAATGCCATCACGATCCGTGACCTGGGTGACAGGGCAGGCAGGATTGAAGGGTTCGTCATTACGGGCGGCGGCAAGGGGTTGAGGGGCCATGGTATCAACATATGGGATTCCTCTCCGGCTATTGTCAACAACAAGATTACCGGAAATCTACACAATGGTGTGGGAGTGCACGGACCGGGGACACTCACCGGAAAGACGAAGATATACAAAAATCAAATTTACGACAACATGATAGGCATCGGAAATGGAAAAGGCAGCAAGGCCCGCATCTACAATAACCACATCTACAATAACCGCGTCGTCGGTGTGGGCTCCAGAGGGCTTGCCGCCCCGTGCATTGAAGGCAATTACATCTATGGAAACAGAATCGGCATCGGGGTCCGGGCAGTCGCCTCGCCTCAGATAAAGGGAAACCACATATACGAAAACCATTTCGGCATTACGATTAGTCCTGTTTCCACGGTGAAGAGATTTGCTGGAGACGATATTGTCATCGAGAACAATCTGATTTTCAGCAATAACCAGGGGGGCATCAGCATTACTTCCTTCAACTTGAGTAAAGTGATCATCTGGAACAACACGATTGATTCCAACAACCATCAAGCCGCCAAAAAAGAGAAAGGGGGCGGCTTGATATTAGGCTACCCTTTCCACGCCATGTTCACAGCTTCCGTAGAGAACAATATCATTACCAACAACAAAAGGGGGGGTATCGTCAATTTCACGGGAACAAACGTGTTTCCGTCATCAGGAGCCTGGGTGATCAACAACTTCAACAACGTGTGGAATAATAAGAATGACTATGTAGGCTGCGCCCCAGGTGATAAGGATATCTCCATGGATCCTCTATTTGTCTCCGTTCCCACAGAAAAAAACGGGGACTATTATCTAGCTCAACAGGCTTCCGGACAGCCGGCTGACAGCCCCTGCGTGGATACGGGAAATGACACTGCCCCAAAACCGGACCTACAGAAGCGGACCACCAGAACGGACAAAGCAGATGATGTGGGAGTGGTGGACATGGGATATCATTATCCTAAATCCCCCGTTCCATAATATGGGAAGGGTGGGCACGAAGAGGAATAACACCTGAAGTCCCCGGGCTCTGCACTTTACCCTGAGCGACGTCGAAGGGTTTATCCTGAGCCAAGCCGAAGACCTCCCTCCCAAGAAAAAAAGGGGGCGGGGGCTATTGGCTGGATGCCTATAGACGATCAAAGAGACTCTCTTCGCTAGTGTCCATCCATCAATGGCCCTTTTCTCCGCCTCAGGCGGATCAATCTGCAAGATTACTTGTGCGATCCGCCTCGGCGGACCTCCGCGCAATCGCTTGATTTTCGTGAACTTGCGAATCCGCCTACGGCGGACTGAATTGGGAACTGACGCCAGTGCCCACCCTTTTTTTGGGCATTCATGGATGGGCACTAGCTACTTTGAAGTATCTGTAGGGGAGGTCGTTACTTCTCTACTATAGTCTCGTCAATCTTTACCCCGAAATGCCTGCCCGCTTCTTCCAGGTAGGAGAGCACGCGGTCGCCGGGTTTCAGATGGGTAATGGAGACGGGCTCACCTCCGGCCTTGGTGAGACGGATGGTTTCCGCATTCTGCATGACCAGTGACAAGGCCTTGCCCTTGTAGGTCGCCTCCACGAGCATCATGGGCCGCTTCTCCACCTTTGCCCGCCCTACGAAACCGATCTCGCTCCGGCCCTTGTAGTCGATGATCGAGACCGGGTCCCCTATGCTGATATCGGCCAGGTAAGCTGTCTTTCCATCGGGTACGCGAACGTAAGCATGAACCGCACCGGCGTTTACGCGGAAAGGGCGCGTGGCACAATAAGGTGTCTCCACGTTTTCCGCGTGGACCAGAAACATACCCGAACTGGAATTTCCGACGAGCATGCCCTGGCCCGGCTCCATGTTAGTAATGGTATCAACGCAGACCCGGTCTCCCATTCCCAGGGGTCGAACAGACCTGATGGTGGCCTTCACCAGGCGGAGGCGCTCTGCCTGCTCACGGAGAACAGCAGCGGTGCGCTTAATCTCCGAAAAATCTGTTGAGGCCAGAACCACCCCATCGACCCCGCGCTCCATGATCTTCAATGCAATCTTGGCCTCCTGGGCACTGCGCACCAATGCCAGCAGGCCTTTTCCTCTCTTGGCAATAAGGTTCTCAAGGGGAATCACCTTCCAGTCGCTGGTCTTGATGAGCAGCAGCCTGTCGGCCGGGACCTTGAGGGCTTTGGCCTCGTCCTTTTCAGATGAAATGGTCATCTCCACCACGTCCTCGCCAAGTTTCAGGTCGCCGTCCACGGAGACCGTCTTGATGAGACCAAGCTCGCGGACCTTCTTGGACCGGCCCTTGGGGACAATCACGGCATCAGCGCCGCTTTCCAAGGCCGTGGTGACGACTTTCTTATTGTAGGGCCTAGCATTGACCCAAAACAGCCTCGTCATGATGCACTCCTTTACTCTCAACAAGGCGCGAGCCTTACACTTTGCCCTTGAGTATGTTCATGGCCTGTCTAGCAGTCTTTCCCTGGTGCACAATGGCACAAGCCGCAGACACCAAGCGGACCGGTCGGCGGTGCTGGAAAGCATTGCGGCCCATTGACAGTCCAGCGGCTCCTGCTTTCATGGCACCCTCTACCATCTTTAACGTCTCCTCGTCGGAGAGTTTAGATCCCCCAGCGATGACCACAGGAATGGGACATCCCCGGACCACTTTCTTGAAAGATTCAGGAGATCCCGTATAGGGGACCTTGACGATGTCCGCTCCAAGCTCTGCGCCCACGCGAGCCGCGATCTTCACATTCTCAACAGCCTTTTCATTTTCCACTTTGGGGCCCCGGGGATAGACCATGGCAAGGAGCGGCATGCCCCAGTAATCGGCACTTTCGGCAACCTCGCCGAAGGCTTCTAACATTTCACCCTCGTTTTCCGCGCCGATGTTGACGTGAATACTCACAGCATCGGCTCCCAAGCGGACTGCACGCTCTACGGAACAGACCAGTACTTTTCGGTTCGGGTCCGGAGAGAGGGTTGTGCTTCCCGAAAGGTGAACGATGAGGCCTATGTCCCGGCCATAACGGCGATGGCCCTGGCCCACCATGCCCGAATGTTCCACTACGGCGTTAGCTCCGCCCTTGGCCACCATATCCACGGTCTTGGGAAGATCCATGAGCCCCTGGATGGGCCCCACTGTGACACCGTGGTCCATTGGAACGATGACGGTCTTGCCGGTTTCCCGTTGCATGATGCGCTCTTTACGCACTTCCTTGCCAATGCCCATTTTCTCATCCTCCTATTGTTGAGATACGTTCAGGTACCTGCCATGTCTTTGACAACGTCCATTTGCGGACAAGCAACTGATTCGAGCAACCGGTCTTGCAAGTCTAAGGATCCAGGTTTCAAGTGCCGGTTCTCTGGCCCCCTCGGCTCCGCTCAGGACCATTCTAGCTTCCGTAGAAAATCAGGAAAAGGAGAAAAGAAAAGCCGGAGAAACAGAGCCCCAAAAGCCTCCAACTCGAACTTATGTACCGCTATTAGCTTGAAATGTCAAGGAATATAGATTTCGAATCCCCCGGGTCTTTGTCGGCCTACTTTTCTGGCCCATGGGGCAAGCGTTCCGAGTCTCGGGAAAAGAAAGTCCGGTCATTGAACCCTCCCCGTGGCAAGCCACAGGGGCTGCAGTAGCTCTCCTGTGGAGAATGCGCTCGCTTATTCGGTTCAAGCTCTCAGCGTGGCGCATATGACAACTCTGGACATTCAGTGACGCGATGCCCAACAGCTTGCCTCAAATCGGGCTGGTAAACCATGTGTCTGGTTTGAGCCTCATGAACGACGGTGGGCCTCCGGGCACCACCTTGACATGACAGGGACGGGCTGATAGAAAAGCCCGCCTGGGGTTTCTCTATTTGGGCTTATCTGAAGCCTCGCTCTGAGTCATAGGGGACGGGGCTTTGTTTTTCTGCTTGAGGAAAATGTCGTGGCAGCAAGCCTAGCACTCATCATTATCTTAGGGCTGGGATCAGATTATCTTTTCCGGCGGTTGAACCTCCCCGGACTGGTGGGTATGCTCCTCGTGGGGATCCTTTGTGGACCCTACGTGTGGGATCTCATGGGACCGGAAACCATGAAGGTTTCGGGAGACTTCCGTAAGATCGCCCTGATTGTAATTCTCCTTCGAGCGGGATTCGAGCTCCGTCGCGATACCCTCAACCGGGTGGGCCGAGCAGCGCTCCTTATGAGTGCCATTCCTGCATTGCTTGAAATCACAGGCGTCATGTTGGTGGCACCAAGGTGGCTGAACATAAGCCTTCTGGAGGCCGCCCTTCTGGGGGCCATTCTGGCGGCCGTGTCTCCTGCTGTGGTGGTGCCTCTCATGATCGATTTCATGGACCGGGGAAGAGGTGCCAGAAAAGGGATACCCACCCTGGTTTTGGGGGCCTCCTCAGTCGATGACGTGTTTGTCATTGTGCTCTTTACTATCTTTCTGGGCATGCACGGCGGAGGGGAGGTCCATGTCTGGGCCAAGCTTGGTGAGATCCCTGTGTCTATCGTTCTCGGGATTGCGGCCGGGCTCATTCCCGGATTGTTTCTCCATTGGCTTTTCCGAAAATACGACTGGCGCCCCCCAAAACGGACACTTCTGGTTCTTGGAACGGCTATTTTACTTACATGGATCGAGTCACAGTGTGAGAAATGGGTCCCCATTGCCAGCCTTCTGGGTGTCATGGCCATCGGCTTCATCATATTGGAAAAGTCCGAGCCCATTGCCCACATCATTTCTCAAAAGCTTAAAAAGCTGTGGGTCTTTGCAGAATTGCTCCTCTTCGTGCTCGTTGGCGCCCAGGTCAATATTCACGTGGCCTGGCAGGCAGGACTTGCAGGCACCATGGTCATCCTTGTAGGGCTTGTCTTCAGGAGCCTGGGCACCTATCTATCCCTTCTGGGAACAGATCTTGATTGGCGAGAAAGGCTTTTTTGTGTCGTGGCCTATGTCCCAAAGGCCACCGTTCAGGCCGCCATCGGCGCCGTTCCCCTAGCAGCAGGTGTGGCATCTGGAGAAGTCATCCTGGCAGTGGCCGTGCTTTCTATCCTTCTCACCGCCCCCTTGGGGGCCATAGGGATCATGGTCTTTGGAGAAAGGGTCTTGGACTACAGCGCACACTCCACGTACCGGTTCAAGGATCTTCGCGAAAAACTGGATCTACCTCGCGTGGGAGAAGTGGTAAGGAGCAAACAATATGAAACGACGTGGAAGATCATTGAAGAAAAAGAGGTGTGGGTCAAAGGCCATGAAGGGCTGGAAGATGGCTCCAAGGGACAAAGGCCCATTCCGGCTATATACTTAAGATTCTGGTGTGAAGACACGAGCAAAGGCCCAGGCACAGGCCGAACCCTTTCTTATTCCTACATCCATGACGATCCCTCTTTTCACAACCACTGGGAAGTCCTCTACGACTGGTAGCAGCCCCGCCTGTTCATTCGTACTACTCCCTGTGTTGCACTCTTGGCGCTCATATGCCACATTCTTCCTCCCTGCCAGGATGTGATTCCATCCCCACCGTAGGTCCTTCTGAATAGGATTTCAGCACTTTCCACACCAATGGTGCCGTAACCTCGACTGTACGCCTGCAGGGACCTGGTGTGGAGCCCACTCAAAAGGATGTGATTCTCATCAACAAGTGAGCAGCCATTGATCATCTTCGAAAAAACGCGGACAAACGCATGGTGCTCATGGAACAAGATGGCATAGACAAGTGGCGTGGAGGGTGACATCCGGGTTCAGACGCCATGGGCAGAAAAGAAGACCTGAAGACAGACTAGGCCAACGTTGATTCCCTCTGCCGCCTCAGGTCCGAATAGTCGATGGCTTCTCCCAAATAGGCGTCAATGACATCCTGATTGTCCTTAATGGCACCAGGGGGGCCTTCTGCAATCTTCTCGCCATAGTTGATGACCACGATCTCATCAGATATGTTCATAACTAGATTCATGTCGTGCTCCACCAGTAAGACAGTGAGGCCCCGACCACGAATGGCGGAGATCCGCTCCGACAAATGTTCTGTCTCTCGGTCATTGAGGCCCCCGGCCGGCTCGTCCAAGAGAAGGAGTTGAGGCTCAGTGGCCAGGGCCCTTGCAATCTCCAAGAGTTTCTGCTCACCCAAGGAGAGGCTCTTGGCCTTCATATCTCTTCTCTCGAGAAGTCCTGCGAACTCCAGGTATTCAAGGGCAGTCTCTCTTATCTCCTTTTCCTCTTGGCGCATCCTTTTCAGGCGAAAACCTGCGGCAAAAAGCTCTGAGTTGGTCCTCACATGGCGTCCCACCATGACATTTTCATGTACTGTCATCTCACCAAAGAGTTCCACTGTCTGGAAGGTACTCGATATGCCCAGGGCTGCTACTTGGTAGGGTTTCAGGTCCGTGATAGGTTGTCCCTTGAAACGGATCTGGCCCCTTGTGACATCCAGGATGCCAGTAATCATCCCAAAAAGGGTGGTCTTTCCAGCCCCATTTGGCCCGATGACTGCCTTGACCAATCCTGCATCCACGGTGAAGCTCAGATCAGATATGGCGGACAATCCACCGAATTCCTTACACAAGCGGTTGACTTCTAGTAAAGCAGACACGTTCTTCCTTCCCTCAGGCCCAAAGGGGGAATGGACCCTGAGAGATTGAATAGAGGAACCGTCCTATCTTGTCAACGGAATTGGTGGGGAGAGGGCCATCGGGAACTCCAACAGCTCAGGATGGGCCCACTCATATGGGTCAAATGAAGCCCTTTGCCATGCCATCATAAGGTTGCACGGAGGAAACACTTCAGGTAAGATAGGCACTGGCCGTTGATTTGGAAAACCCCAAGAAGTAGGAGGGCGACATGTCTCACAGGGCCTTGATTGTGTCAGATATGCTCAATGACTTTGCAGACGAAAAGGGTGCATTATACTTTGAATCGGCCCGAGGTATTGTTCCCTTTGTCAAGGGCCGCATTGAACAATACCGCAAGGCTGGAGATATGGTTATCTACTTGCAGGATTGCCATGCAGAAGACGACAAGGAGTTTGAAAAATTCCCCAAGCATGCTGTGGCCGGGTCGTGGGGCCACGAGGTGTTGCCGTCCCTTGCCCCACAGGAAGGAGAGGTAGTGATCCAAAAGAGACGTTACAGCGGCTTTTTCGAAACTGAGCTGGGTGATGTCTTGAAGGCCCACCAGATTCAGGACGTGGAGCTTGTGGGGGTTTGTACAAGTATCTGTATCATGGACACGGTAGGCGAGCTGGCCAATCGGGATTACAATGTCACCTTGTCAAGAAACGGCGTGGCCGATTTCGACCCCGAGTTCCATGAATATGCCCTCAAACGTATGGATCGGATATATGGAGCCAAGATCCTATGACAGGCCTTGTTGAAAGGTTGGAACTCCTCACGGATCTATATGAACTGACCATGGCGGCCAGCTATTTTGAAAATCGTATGGCTGAGCCTGCCACGTTTTCGCTCTTCATCAGAAAGTATCCACGCCATCGGGCCTACTTTGTAGCCGCAGGTCTGGAGGACATCCTCGAATATATAGCCAACTTTCAGTTTTCAGCAGGCGACATCGCTTATCTGGAGGGCACCGGGGTCTTTTCGCGAGACTTTCTGCACTACCTCAGGGCCCTGCGGTTTACAGGAAAAATACGGGCCATGGCTGAGGGTGAGATCTTCTTTGCCGACGAACCGATTCTCGAGGTGACAGCCCCCGTCATAGAGGCCCAGTTGTTGGAAACACTGGTCATCAATACCATTCAGATTCAGTCTATGATCGCCACCAAAGCGGCCCGCTGTGTCCATGCAGCAAAAGGTCATGGGCTCGTGGACTTCTCCCTTCGAAGGACCCATGGAGCAGATGCAGGGCTCAAGGTGGCTCGGAGCAGTTATATTGCGGGATTTGTGGCCACAAGCAATGTGCTGGCCGGGAAACTGTATCACATCCCTATTGCAGGAACCATGGCCCATTCCTATGTCAGTTCCTTTGGCAAAGAGATTGAAGCATTCAGGGCTTTTGTAAAATCTTTTCCACGAAAGAGTATTCTCCTCGTCGATACCTATGATACCATAGAAGGGGCCAAGAATGCAGCCATGGTGGGGCAGGAGATGGCCACGAGGGGCGAAAGACTTTTAGGGGTGCGACTGGACAGCGGTGACATGATTAGGCTGAGTCTGGAGGTGAGAGAGATCCTGGACAAAGCAGGTCTTGAGGGGACAGAGATATTTGCAAGTGGCAGTTTTGACGAATACGAGATCGCAAGGGTCATAAAGGAAGGGGCCAAGATAGACGCCTTTGGCGTTGGTACCAAGATGGGGGTCTCTGCCGATGCCCCTTATTTAGACATGGTCTACAAACTTGTCCAATACGCTGAGACACCCATCATGAAGTTTAGTACAGGAAAGGCAAATCTGCCCGGTGAAAAGCAGGTCTTCAGAAAGGTCGACGGCCAAGGATCCTATATAGAAGATGTGATTGGCACCGCAGATGAGACCGTTGAACATGGACGCCCCTTGCTCGAGCCCGTCATGGAGCAAGGAAGACTCCTGAGGCCCCACCCGTCGTTAGAAGACATTAGGAAACGCTTCAAAGAAAGCTTTCACGCCCTTGACAAAAAATACAAAGCCCTAAAAGACCCAGCCTGCTATCCAGCAAGACCAAGTGCCCGCTTAAGGGACCTGCGGGCAGCTGCCTTAAGCTAGTGTTGTTTCCCAGGAGTCTCTTAAGAAAATACGAAGCAGCCAAGGTCTATTCTTCTCACTCCGTGAAAAACTACGCCTATTGCTCAGATCTTCCACATGCCCTGTGCTGTTCTGTCCTCCATGGCCTTGAAGCAATGATGAAGCCAGCAATGAGTGTGAGCAACACCCAGTCAATGCCTATGAAAAAAAGGGATGTCCAGGAGTATCCACCATAGGGTTTACTCAACTCATGAAACAGATCTACAATAAGGACCATCCCGAGGACCAGGGGCACGAAGTACTTTATGAGCCTGTCCCACCAGGGGCCCAGTTTGAGGGAAGAGATGTTGCTAATATACTTTCTCAGAACCTCCAACCTAAATAGCCATCCAACGAGAATACACTCTAGGATGCCCACCACTACCAGCCCGTAATGGGTAAGAAAATGGTCCACTATGTCCAACCAAAGGAGCCCTGCCTGGGTGGTAAAGACGATAGAGCCCAGGAACCCCAGTATGCACACGCCAGTTACAAGGAGCTCTCTTCTCAGACCGAACTTGTCTACCATTGCTGAAGTAAAGGCCTCAATGATGGAGATGGATGAAGACAGTCCAGCCACCACCAAGCAGAAGAAGAAGATGGCGCCAAAAAAATTCCCGCCGGGAATAAGGCTCACCGCCTGAGGATAGGCCACAAAGGCAAGGCCTATGCTCTGAGAAACAATCTCAGATAGTGGCTTTCCCTGAGAGGTGGCCATGAACCCCAGTACGGCAAATACTGCCACCCCAGCGAAAAGGGAGTATCCGCTATTGATCAGGCCCGTCAGTACGGCGTTTCTTGAGATGTTTGCATGCCTCGGCAGATAGCTTGCATAGGCTATCATAATACCAAAGCCAAGGCTGAGAGTAAAAAAGATTTGACTATAGGCATCAATCCAGACCTTTGGGCTGGCCAATTTGGAAAAATCCGGGGTTAGATAGGCCCTCAGACCTTCTGTGGCCCCGTCCAGTGTCAGGGACCAAAAGACAAGGACAGCTGTGAGAAGAAACAAGAGGGGCATGAATATCTTATTCGCAAGCTCTATGCCTTTTCGTATGCCCCTGTAGACGATGATCCAGTTTAAGAACCAGATGGCCGCAAGGGCAGCGAATATGGAGGGCCTAATGGCGCCAATCTCAGATGGCGACTGGCTCACTGAAAGAAAACTGCCAAAAAAATAGGCGTTAGGATCATTGCCCCAGCCAAGATTGAAAGAGAGAAAAAAGAAGTTGAGACACCACGCTATCACGACAATGTAGTAAAGGACTATTCCGAACATGACAAGCGTCACAGCCCACCATCCCAGCCACTCCCAGTTCCTCCTGAGCTTCGCGAAGGCAAGAGGGGCTGACCCTATTGTCTCGTGCCCTATTCCAAACTCAAGGATGAGTAAAGGGATGCCAGCGGTCAAGAGGGCAACTACATAGGGAATAAGAAAGGCCCCACCACCATTGTCATAGGCCATGTAGCTAAATCGCCATATGTTCCCCAGGCCGATGGCAGAGCCAACAGCTGCAAGAAGGAACCCGAGTTGGCTTCTCCACTGCTCTCTCTTCATTGCGTCAAGATTTCCACTCTTGTCTACCCATCAGTGCCTTTTCTCCCTGGGACCATCAGCCATGTCGTCTATCTGCCTCAGACTCCAGCCCTGCTGTCCTGGGGGCTTGGCCAAGGTTTCCTTGGAACAAGGGCCCGTAACCGTTTGACATACAGGCATATAAATAATATACACTCTCTGGTCAAGGACAAAGAGATATAAAGAAGACTTCTTACGAGGAGAACGATCGGCTATGACCTCTATTCGGATCGTTGGCACCGGCTCCTGTGTGCCGGAAAGAATCTTGACCAATCATGATTTGGAAAAGATGGTAGATACCACTGACGAATGGATTGTACAACGGACTGGCATTAGAGAGCGTCGCATTGCAGACCCTGACAAGAATACGTCGGACCTGGCGGAAGAGGCCTCAACGAAAGCCCTGGCAGCGGCCGGCATGACCCCCGAAGAGCTTGACCTGATTATCATGGCCACTATCACGCCGGACACCTGCTGTCCAGCTGCCTCAAACTGGCTCCAAGGCAAGCTGGGCGCTAGGAATGCCGTGAGTTTCGACGTGACGGCGGCCTGTTCAGGGTTTCTCTTCGGGCTCTCCATCGCTGAGCAATACATGAAAAGCGGTCAATATAAGACCGCCCTGGTCGTGGGGGCAGAACTCCTAAGTCGGTCCACGAACTGGAAAGACCGCACCAGTTGTATCCTTTGGGCGGATGCGGCCGGGGCTGCAGTCTTGAGCAGATCCCAACAAGGGGCAGCCCTTATGTCGACCCACATCCACTCCGATGGAACGGCTGGAGAGAGTCTGCTCCTGCCCGGCGGAGGTTCCTCCACGACCCCCATTACCCCCGACAGCGCAGAAAAGGGCGATCATCTTCTTAGACTCACCCATGCCAACAGGACCTTCAAGGTGGCGGTAAAACGATTTGCCGAAGCCATTGAAGAAGCCGCTGCACATAACATGTGCAGCGTATCAGAGATCGACGTCATCATTCCCCATCAAGCCAACTTGAGGATTCTCCATGCCTTTACCGAGCGGCTGAAGATCCCCAAAGAGAAAGTATTCGTCAATGTGGACCTGTACGGAAACAGCTCGGCGGCGACGGTACCGCTGGCCCTGGACCAGGCCGTGCGTTCCGGGAAGATACAATCGGGCAACAAGGTCATACTCACTGCCTTCGGAGGGGGTCTGACCTGGGCAAGCGCCTTTGTACAATGGGAATAGCTTCACCCCTTTGCCGATATGGGAAAAAGGATTTCTGCTCCCACGACAACCCCTTGAGCCGCAACCTTTGGTTTGACCCCACAGGCCGGGCCTGTTATGAGATAGACAGTGGCCCACCGCGAGTGCCCGGCAAGGGAGGGGGCGGTGGTGTCCGTGTTCGATTTAGTCCGCCGTAGGCGGATTCGTAAAGTCAATCAAATCAAGATATTGAGAGGAGCCCCCCGGCAACGGATTGCACGAGTGATCCAGCGGAGTGATCCGCCTGAGTCGGAGAAAAGGGCCATTTATGGATAGAAACTAGATAATCTGGGACCTTCATGACGGATTGGGGATCCATGAAAAGGATAGGCATCGTCGTCAAGGATCAAGAAAAGGCCCTTGAGAAGGCTTCCGAACTAGAAGGCTGGCTGAAGGCAAAAGGTATTGAGGTCCTTTGCCGGAAGAACATCCCTGCACCGATCACCTCACGCCACGGTTTAGTAGAGAATATTTCAAAGGCAGACGCAGATCTTTCTTGCGTGGTGATTCTAGGTGGTGATGGAACCTTCCTGAGCGCCATCCGGTGGGTGCAGGACACGGGTATTCCCGTTCTCGGGATCAATCTCGGGGCCTTTGGGTTTCTCACAGAGACGCCGGTAGACCGTCTCTTCCCTGTGATGGAAACGGTGGTCAATGACCACTTCAGTACCGAAGAAAGGATCCTGTTGGATGCAAAGGTCTTCCGCTATGGCGAGCAAGTGGCATGCCAAACCGTGCTGAACGACGTGGTGGTAAACAAAGAGGCACTTGCGCGGATTGCCCATATCCTCACCTATGTGGACGACGACTATTTAACCACCTTCAAGGCAGACGGTCTGGTTGTGGCTACGCCAACAGGCTCCACAGCGTACTCCCTTTCAGCAGGCGGCCCCATTATCCATCCTTCCCTGAAGACGATTATTCTCACCCCCATTTGTCCCTTTACCTTGATCAATCGCCCGCTCATTTTGCCAGACACAGTGACCATAAAGATAAAGATCGAAGACAGAGATTCAAACCTCTTTGTCTCATTTGACGGCCAAGTGGGACTGAGCATCACGCACGAGGACACGATCGTCATAGACAAGGCCCCACACACCATTCACGTGATCAGAACAGCCGGCCAGAGCTACTACGATATGTTAAAGGCCAAGTTGAGATGGAGCGGACGGTAGGCAATAGGAAAAGAAGGCCCACAGTTAAGGCGCAAGGGGCTGCTGCACGAAAAGGAACGAGCTGTGTCGGGGGATTTGAGGGGGTCGAGATTTTTTCTGAAAATAAAAGAAAATGGCAGTTTCAGGGAAAATCCTGATTGGCCAGCAGGTTGCCAACAGGGAAAAACCAGTTGTAATATTACACAAAAGAAGAGACCAGTCGGAATCCGTTATTCTCAAATAGCTCCTCCACTCATCCCTCTTTTTTGTTTCTATATTAGAATGTTATAAATGGCTGATACATTATTCACAAGGCCGGAATAATTCACTCTCATCTTCTTTGACACCCCCCTTCAAATAGTCTAAAAGCCATTCTACTCAAGGCTGGGTAGAGGGGGCCCATGTTGCTCGGTAATCCCACACCTTTTCTTCCGCTTCAGGTGAAAACCCAATATATAGTATTTAAGCGTAAATTTGTGCACAATATTTAGTTGACAGTCTATTTTGGCAATGATATAAATAGGCTTGCGTAAAGGTGGCTCTTTTGAGTTCAAGAGCATGTCAGAACCGCCAAACACTCGGGAGTCTCGACGCATGCATCAGGTATTGGTCATTGACGACGAGGATTCTGTAGCCGACGTCCTTCAACTGGGGCTCACAAGGTTCGGTTACGAAGCAAAGACTGCCTCAAGGGGACAGGAGGGACTTCGCCTGTTCGGTGATGAAGCCTTTGATTTGGTCATCACGGACATCCTCATGCCCGATATGGATGGCTATGAGGTGGCGCGACATATCCGTGGATCTGACAGGCCCCGCACACCCATTATAGCCATCTCAGGGACCCCCTGGCTTCTTAAAAATGGTGTATTTGACCACGTCCTACCCAAACCCTTTACACTGAAAACCCTTGCTAGGGTCGTTAAGAATCTATTGAATAAAACATGGACCCCACAGACAAACACTTGCTGTGGGGAATAGTGGCGTAGCGCTAAACAATCCTGCCTGGCTTTCCATCTTCGGCATTGGGATCCCTATCTGGGCCGATTCCATGTGTGACCCTGTCTTCGTCAAGGTCTTTGCCTCAGAGGGGATGTGTCCCCTATTCGAATAAGGTACGACAGTGTCCCATGGCGGCCAAAACCATCGAAACAAAAATCCTGTTCCTTTGCATTTCTGCCGCGCTGATCACTGAAGTGGCCATCAGTATGGCGTCTTCTGAAACGCCATATCTCCCCATGCCCATTCTTGGAACGGCACGGGTAGCGGAAATATTCCTTTTTGTCCTCATTGTTTCGATCTGGGGCAGCGGGGTCTCATCCATCGGGCTGGATCGAGAAAATCTCGCTCCTGGTCTGTGGAATGGATTAGTCTGGTCGGCAGCTTTTGGACTAGTCGCTCTTTTAGGTTTTGGTGTCCTCTATGTGGCCGGCCGAAACCCTTTGGACCTTATAAAAACCCATGTGCCTTCTGGCGTCGCCGACACCCTTCTGTTCTTCGCAATAGGAGGGTTGGTGGCCCCGGTTGCGGAAGAGATCTTCTTTAGAGGCATTGTCTACGGTTTCTTGAGGCGATGGGGAATGGTTGTGGCCCTTGTGGGGAGCACCCTCATATTCGTTCTGGCTCATGCCATCCAGTCCGGGGTCCCCTTGACTCAGATCGTGGGCGGCATTGTCTTTGCCCTGGCCTACGAGATGACAGACAATCTCATGGTCCCCATTACCATTCATGTCTTGGGCAACACGGCCATTTTCGCCCTCTCCTTGTTGGCTTGATCAGCAAAGGGGCATGGGCGCGTCTTTTGACCAAGGCAAGGGCACTCAAACAAAACTGGAGATAGGCCTATAGGCGGGCTATTTCCCCTTTGCCCTTGCCAGGGCCTTTTCCTCGTCTAAATTGAATATCACTGGCACTAGGTAGGTCCGCTTCTCCCTGTTGGGGCCGTGCACGAAAGGGTTGGTCTTGACCCATCTCACGGCCTCCTTGTCTAACACCCCAAAATCCGATGATGACACAATCCTCACTTCCTTCACCTCGCCAGTTTCCAGGATCTCGACCTCAAGGAGCACCCTGCCCTCGTATCCCCTTCTTTGGGCCACCCTTGGATAGATTGGGCTGGTCCCCGCCTTATACATGGGATTGGCATAGGTGATAAGCCCCCCTCCTGCCCCCTTGGCCGGTGCAATCCTCCCTTTCTGCAACGCATCATAGCCCTTGTTCCCCTGACCAGGCGCCCTGTAGTCCGACGAAGGGAAGATGGCGTGAGCGCCGGACCCGACGTTCTTCTCAGCAAGATGCTCTACAGGTTCAGGTGTCACGACATCCTCTTTTCTCACATCTTCAGCCTTCTTTGACCTAACCCTACCCTCTTTGAAAGGCGGCTTGACGGCCAGCCGTTTTTTGGTAGACAGCTTCTTTTTCGGGAGGGGGTCGTTCTCTGGCACAGGCGTCTGCTTCGGAGGCAGGTGGGGTCTTGACACAGGTCCAGAAGGGCTCTTCGCAGCAGGGGTGGGGGCCACGACCTCTGGTGGGCGTATGATAGACAAAAGGATCGACTGATGGGTGTCCCCATGCACAAGACCGCCTTTGGGTGTGACAGCGATCAAGATCAGCACGTGAACGCCGGCAGCAATGATGGCCGAGAGGATAAGATCTCTTTTCATTCTTCTATTGACGGGATGTTGCCCAAACCGCAATCTCTTTGACCGGTTCGTTGGGGCGTTTTTTGCCGACAAATCTTGGCGATGCGCAAGACAAGCGATTTCAACTGCTTGGGCCCGAAGGGCGAGTTTTGAAAGCGCCTGGAGCAAGCCTTAGATTTGTCAAAAAACGTCTCAGAACAAGGGAAAAGAGATTTGGGCAACAGCCCGTTGAGATGTAACCCCTACGTCCCTGGTCCAGGGATTCTTTACTCGCCCCTTTCCCTCGGCCTTGCTTCCATGGACACGGCCTGAAAGCCAGCAAGCCTGACCTTGTCAAGGACATCTACAAAGGCCCTGTATGGAGATTCTCGGTGGCCCGAAATGATCGCCCTTGTCTCCGGAAAGGCTTGCTGTTCCCTTTTCAGACGAGACAAAAGATCATCACCGGGTGTCCACTCCTTGTCCACAAAAACATGTCCAGCCTCGTCAATCGTGATGTTGACCACCTCACCCTTTTCAGCTTCTGTGGTCTCGGCAGCAGGCAAGTCCACGGGAATGCCGCGATAAACGACCATGGAAAGCATGGAGTATGTGAAGAACACCAGGAGCAGAAAAATGATATCTATGAGGGCAATCAATTCAATCCTGGCGCCTTTTCGTTTCACCTGAAGCTTCATTTTTCTTGATGATTCCCCTTGTGTACAATTTCTAAAGAGGTCGTATGCTTTTCGATGCGAAGGGCTGCTTCTTCCACCTTAGACATGAAATAGTTGTACGGGAAAAGGGTGAAGATGGCTATCAACAGGCCGGCAGCCGTTGTCAATAGGGCCTGGGCGATTCCTCCAGTCACCGCCTGTGGATCTTGAATCCCAGCCTGCCCAAGCATGTCAAAGGAATGGATAATGCCGATGACCGTACCTAAGATGCCCAAAAGGGGAGCCGCAGTAATCATGGTATCGAGCACGGACAGGTATTGCTTCATCCGTTTGATCTCTTCCGTAGCAGCCATCTCCATGGCCTTGGCAAGGGAGTATTGCCGATGCACCAAGCCGCAGACAAGGATCTTGACCACATAATCGGCAGTCCCGCGGGTCTTCTTCTTGATCTCCTCGTATTCTCGTCTGCGCGCCAGTTCTAATACGGTAGCGACCAAGCGATTGTCCGTCGCCCTCCCCTTGCCTATCCAGAAAAGCGTCCTTTCCACGATCACTGTAAGGGAAAGGAGAGAACAGGCAAGGAGAGGATACATGACGATGCCCCCCTTGTTGAAAAAATGAAACATCACGGCCCAACCTCCTGTCACCTCTTTGCCCCTTGCCATGGCACAGATGCATCTGGACTGCAAGGGTATGGGCCCTACACAGCCGAACCGCCCATGGGAAACTGTTTCATGCCGCGGCACTGCGGACTCAAAGCCCGACCAAGGCATGGTTGACCTCGCAAAATAGCAATAACCACGACCCAAGTCAAACGGCTCCCCGCCACACCGTTCCCGTTTGACAGAATGCGCCTTTCCTGATAGGTTACTCTCTGTTTTTTCTGCCAAATAAAGCTTGAGGACGCCTTCTTAATCACGCAAACCAACGGGAGAAGACCATGTCCAGATTGCTGAGAATAAATACGCGGGAGAAGACCTTCACCTTTGAAGAGCCAAGGGAAGAGCTGGCCGGCCTCGGTGGCAGGGGCCTAACTTCGAAAATGATATTAGATGAAGTCCCACCTACCTGTCACCCCCTAAGTAAAGAAAACAAACTGATTATTGCCCCGGGGCTGCTCTCCGGGACGGCCGCAGCCAATTCAGGGCGGATCTCGGTGGGGGCCAAGTCCCCCCTGACCGGGGGCATCAAGGAGAGCAACTCCGGCGGGCTTGCTTCTCAAAAACTGGCAAAACTCGGCATTAAGGCCATCATTCTGGAGGATAAGCCAGAAGAGGCTGGTTTCTCCCTCCTTGTAATCAGCAAGGAGGGTGTTGAAATACTGCCTGCCGACGAATATGTAGGCCTTGGCAATGGGGAAACCATGAAGCGATTGTGGAAAAAATATGGCAAACGTCAAGGTGTCATCAGTATTGGCCCTGCAGGGGAACAACGCCTGACAGCAGCATCCATCCATTTTGCCGACCCCAACGGCCGGCCCGGCCGTGCAGCAGGCAGGGGCGGTTTAGGCGCTGTCATGGGGTCCAAAAGGCTCAAGGCCATTGTTATCGATGACACCGGCGCCGGCAGGATCCCCCTTGCCGATGCCGATGCCTTCAAAAAGGCCAACAAGCGATGGGCAGAGATCCTGCGATCCCATCCCGTCACGAGCCAAGCCCTGCCGGCCTATGGGACGGCCGTCCTGGTGAACCTCATCAATGAGGCCGGCGCCCTTCCCACCAAGAATTTTAGGTCAGGTCGTTTTGAACACGCCCAGGCCATCAGCGGGGAGCATATGGCCCAATTGATAGAAGCCCGGGGAGGGAAGACCAAGGAGGGTTGTCACCCAGGATGCGTCATACAATGCTCCAACGTGTACTGCGACAGTGACGGGAAGGTCCTGACCTCGGGCTTTGAATATGAAACGATCTGGGCCCTGGGCGCCAACACAACGATCAAGGAATTGGATGATGTGGCCAGACTCGACGCCCTGTGCGATGACATGGGCCTTGATACCATTGAGACAGGCTGCACCTTGGCCGTGGCCATGGAGGGTGGCTTGATCCCCTGGGGAGACGGCAAGGCAGCCATTGATCTGGTTGGAAAGGTCGCCTCTGGTGATCCCATTGGAAAGATCATCGGAAATGGCGCTGCCTTCACCGGAAGGGCCTTTGGCGTAGATCGCATTCCCGTGGTAAAGGGCCAATCGCTTCCAGCCTATGACCCCAGGTCGGTCAAGGGGGTAGGCGTAACCTACTGCACCTCCGCCATGGGGGCCGACCACACTGCAGGCTATGCCGTGGCTCCCAATATCTTGAAGGTTGGCGGCGACATAGACCCACTCAAGAAGGAAGGTAATCTGGACGTGTCGAAAAACCTGCAAGTCGCCACCGCTGCCATAGACAGCACTGGGCTTTGTCTCTTCGTGGCCTTTGCCGTGCTGGACACGGAAGACGGGGTCCAGACCATCGTGGACCTGTTAAACGCCCAGTACGGACTGTCGCTTACACCGGACGATGTGGTGAATCTGGGCATTTCCATACTCAAAAACGAGCGGGAGTTCAACAACAGGGCTGGTTTTACCAAGGCCCACGACAGGCTCCCTGATTTCTTCAAAGAGCCTTTACCCCCCCACAACACGACATGGGATTTCACAGACGACGACTTGCAACAGGTGGTCCAATTCAGCTAGTGCCCATCCACGACTCACGCTTGGATTGATGGGCACGAGCGTAAGTGGTGAGCCGCTTTTCAGGTGAATGACTGCCATAAAGAGTCCTGTAACGGATCACACAGGGCTCTTTTTATTCCATCGCCTCTTGGGAGCCCAAGTTTTCATCATTGTAGAAGGCAGAAGTGATGACAACCATTCTGTTCAACGCATTCTCCTTTCTACAGAAGAAGCTCAAGGCCCGAGAGCTTCCATGTATCAATGCCCCCCTTGACGTTGCTGAAGGAACCACAGTGGAAGACCTCCTCGCCCAGATGGACCTTTTGCCCGGGGATGTGGAGGCGGTCTTTGTCAACGGACTGGTCAGGCCCGTGGACACGGTGCTCACAGATGGCGATCGCGTGGCCCTGGTACCCCCGGGGAGTCCCGGCCCCTACAGGCTCCTTCTGGGCATGGTGGGGGGAAAAAAGAACAAGAACTAGTCGTGTCTTTGGAAAGCGCCCGGTGGCCGTGAAGCCATTTTTCGGGCTCCCTGAGCCTTTTCAGGACATGATACTGGCTGGAGGCCGTTTCCGTGGTTGCCCATATTGAACTGAAACTCTTTGCCTCGCTAAAGGCCTATCTACCCCAAGAGGCAGAACGTTTCCCCATCACGTCGGGCGAAAGCGTGGAAGCCCTCATAAAGCGGTTGGGAATCCCCCTGGACGACGTGAAACTCATCTTCATAGATGGCATCAGGGCCGACATCTCTTCCGTCCTTTGGGGCGGCGAACGGGTGGGCGTTTTCCCCCCTGTAGGCGGAGGGTAACCCCTGTGAGGGCGGCACTGGGCCAAGCCATTTGGCAGGTTTCCACCCCTGCCACCCACCCAGATGGCACCCCCTACCGATCCATTGGCATGAAAGACCTCAAGAAGCTCTGCCAAGGACGGGGGCTCTCTGGACGAGATGGGCAGATCGCTGCCTTGGAGGCCGGGGTAGTGCCGGAAAGATACGCCAGAAATGTGAGGGTCTATTCCTTGGAAGAACAGGTGGCCCTCCTGCGGTCCTCTGTCTGCGTCGTGGGCATGGGTGGACTTGGGGGCACGGTCGTAGAGGTTCTGGCCCGCTTGGGTGTAGGCACCTTGCTACTCGTTGATGGCGACATCTTTGACGAGAGCAATCTCAACCGGCAATTTCTGAGCCAGGAACAGGCGCTCGGCAAGCCAAAGGTCCAGGAGGCAGCAACACGGGTAGGGGCTGTCAATTCCTCTGTCGTGGTCCACGTCCACCAGTGCTATCTTAACGAGGACAACACCTTATCGATCTTGGGCGATGCAGACGTGGCCATTGATTGCCTGGGCGGTCTCAAGGACCGCTTTGTCCTAGAGGGGGCGACAAAACAGGCTGGCTGTCCCCTGGTGTCAGCTGCCGTTGCCGGCCTCTCCGGTCACGTGACCACCATCTTTCCTTCTGACCCAGGGCTTCAAGTCATTTATGGCGATCCACTGTCCTTGCCCACTCAAGGGGCAGAGTCTTCTCTCGGTTGTCTGCCTCAGATCACGACCCTGTTGGCGGCCTTGGAGTGTTCAGAGGCAACAAGAATCCTCCTAAAAAAGAGGCCCCTCCTGAGACACCAGCTCATGGTTATTGATCTCGATGATATGGGCGCTGAGGTTCTGGACCTTCAAAGGGGCTAATCATCGAGGGTGGAAAGGTCCCCTTCCTTGAGCCCCAGTTCCCTCGCTTTGAGGACCCGGCGCATGATTTTCCCGCTCCTGGTCTTAGGGAGCTTGTCTTGGAAGGTGATTTCTTTGATAATCACAATGGGGCCAAGCTCTTTTCGAACGTGGGCTTTCAAGTCATTGACCAGGGTGGTTTCGTCTTCGTCCACCCCCTGTTTCAAGGTGACAAAGACCTTGGCCACTTCACCTTTCACCTTATCAGGCACTCCGATGCACGCGGCCTCGGCCACATATTTGTGGCTTACCAATGCGCTTTCCACCTCAGCCGTGCCCACGCGATGTCCGGCAATGTTCAGCACATCGTCAGAGCGGCCCTGAAACCTGAAGTAACCCTGGTCATCGCGGGTGGCGATATCGCCGGCTAGGTAGATTCCAGGGAATCTCATAAAGTAAACCTCCTGGAATTTCTCAGGGTCTTTGTACAGGGTCTTCAACATGGCGGGCCATGGCTCTTTCACGACCACATATCCCCCCTTGCCCGGCGCTACAGGCTCGCCTTCAGCGTCAACAATATCCACATGGACTCCTGGGAAGGGCTTGAAGGCCGAACCCGGCTTTAAGACGTTGCAGGGCGTGGGGGTCACCATGAACATCCCCGTTTCCGTCTGCCACCACGTGTCCATCACGGGGCAGTTTCCCTTGCCCACGTTGTCGTGGTACCAGATCCAGGCCTCCGGATTGATCGGCTCTCCCACAGTGCCCAGAATGCGAAGCGTGGAAAGATCATGTCTCTTGGGGTGCTGAGAACCAAATCGCATGAGCATCCGTATGGTCGTGGGTGCGGTGTACAGGATGTTGATGCCGTATTTATCAATGATCTGCCACATGCGGTCAGGGCCCGGGTAAAGCGGGTGCCCCTCATACATGACGGTGGTGGTGCCCGCACACAGGGGACCGTACACGATATAGCTGTGCCCGGTAACCCATCCTGGGTCGGCAGCACACCAGAAGATATCCGTCTCCTTGATGTCGAAGACCCATTTCAAGGTTCGGTTGATCCCTACCATGTAACCGCCATGGCAATGAACGACCCCCTTGGGCTTGCCCGTGGTCCCCGACGTGTAGAGGATGAAAAGGGGGGCATTGGCATCCATTTCTGCGGTTTGGAATTCCGGGGATTCCCCTGCCATAAGGTCATGGAACCACAGATAGCGGCCATCAGACATGTCTATATCAACGCCAGCCCTTTGAACGACCACCACGCTTTCCACGGTGGGGCAAGCCGCCATGGCGTCGTCGACTACTTCTTTTAGCTTGATGACTTTGCCGTTTCGCTGAAAACCGTCTACCGTAACGACCAGTCTGGCCTCTGCATGGTTAATGCGCTCCCGAAGGGCCATGGCGCTGAACCCGCCATAGACCACGCTGTGAATGGCTCCGACTTTCGCACAGCCGAGCATGGCGATGGCGATCTCTGGAATGTTCGGAAGATAGATGGCCACCCGGTCTCCCATCTTGATGCCTAACGACGTTAGCACATTGGCGAACTGATTGGCGGCACGATAAAGGTCATAGTAAGTCATCCGCTCACGTTCGCCATTCTCCTTCTCGTGAATGATGGCCACCTTGTTTTTTCGCGGCGTGCTCATGTGACGATCCAAGGCATTGTAGGCGATGTTGGTCTTGGCATCGACGAACCAGTTGTAAAAAGGGGAATTGGAGCGGTCCAGGACCTTGCTCCAACGCTTAAACCAATGAAGGTCCTCGGCCGCTTCCTCCCAGAACCCCTCCAGATCGCTCCTTCCTTTCTTTACAGCCTCTTCATAATCATTCGGATTAACGTTTGCCTCAACCACCAGTTGGGGCAGGGGACGAAACACCCGCGCCTCGTCCAACAGGGCCACCGTAGTTTCGCTCCGGGATGCCTGTTTTTCTTCTTCTGACACTTCCATCAATCTTTCCCTCCCATTATCTTTGCTCATTGTCCGTCAAGGCGACAGCCCCCGTGACAGGCAAAGCAATATTGTGCCGATCCACGAAAAAAAGTAGTAAAGACGCAATGTTTGGCGAAGTGAGTATAGTCGAAAGGTCCACCAGTGTCAAGGCCGAAGGCCCTCTTGACAATTCTGGGCCATCCGTGTTAGACAGAGAGATCTGGAAAATGTCCAAAGGGCTCTCTTTGACTTGACCGATCCTTCCAACCCTTTATTCGTCTCAACCCCATGGCAAATAGCGATCCTCCCAAGGGTTGGCCCAGGTCGACACTTCACTTGGCCTGGCAATCTTGTGAGCAGAAAAAATGCCTGAGACATGTCTGCGCCGCTGTGAGGCATGGGCAAGGGTGGTCTGAAAAGACTGGCAGTTGCAGTTCTTGAGCCTGCTTACTGCCTGCTGGACAAGGCCCGACGACGAGCAAAAAGGAGGCTGGGCAACAAGCCCGATGGACGATCACGTCCGGGATGGGATGTCGTGGTCCCTTTACTCATCAGAGCCATAGTCGTGAGGAGAAATACACAGAGTGCCTTTTAGGAGGAGGGGATTGTGCTGAGGTGGATTCGCACCTGCCTTGTGGCAGGCGTCGTGCTTTGGGGATGCCTTTCGTTGGGCACCCACGCCGCTGCAGTAACTATAAAAGATGTTAGGCCCGGCGAAGATGTGTTCGCATATGTGAAGCGGATCAAGGGAAGATTCCATCGTACCCTTTACCGGCAGGTCATCGGCGCCGCCAATCCCTATAGGGAAGGCGACGAGGCCATTCGTGTGGCTGCAGATGATCCCATCACGCGAGTCCATGCGCGGATGCTCCTTGCCCATACCAGGATCAAGGATATTCACGAGCATCCATTGTTTGAAGACGAGCTGCAAGAATTGATCGAAGAAACCACGGACAAGGCCCAGTACCATGGAGTCAAAGACTGGACCATGGGTGAGTTGAAGACGTTCCTTCTCACCAGGCCAGAAGGGGACATCAAAAGTATCATGTGGGGCCTCACCAGTGACGCCATTGGCTGCGTCACCAAACTCATGACCAATTCCGAACTGTCCCTTGTGGGACGGACCGTCTTCAACCCATTGCCCGGAAGTAACGTCGGGGGCAAGGGTTACCTCAGCGCCCGCATCCAGCCCAATTCGCCACAGGATCACCTTGAGGACATTCAGTGGCAGATCTTCGACGCCTGGAGTTACGCCACCGGAGATCTCGTTGCCGGCGCAAACCCTGTGGATGGCACTGTCGAAAATGTGGCCACCATGACACGGGCCATCCAGGATGTGATCGTCACCTTTGGACTCCAAGACGTGATCCCCTGGTGTGCCCTGGCCCACATAGATGCCCAGGCCGAGGTTGAGAGAACATACCCGGAAATTAAGGGGGGCATCTGGTTTCAAAGGCTGGCCGGATGTGACGATGCCAACGAGGCCCTTGGTATTTCTATTAAAAAGATGATGAGATATGCAAAAATGCGGACCGGCATATTTGGACTTTACCACGAAACCGGTCAGGGCGATGACTTCATTCACGGCGCAGGAAATGGTTTTGACATGGTGATCCATGAAGCGCGCAAGTATGGGTTTTCAAGGGCCTTGAAAAAGGAGATGGCCAGAGTCGCCCCAGAAAAAGAAGTATGGTCCCATGCCAATGACGCTGGCGGATCCCTGGGGCCTGAAGTCTTCAACACCCCACAGCAGCTTGTGAGGTGCTGTCTGGAAGACATCTTCATGGGTAAACTCCACGGCCTCACCATGGGAGTTGATGTCTCCTCAAGGCTTAACATGCTTGCAAGCCCCACCGACCTGGACTGGTGTATGGACCAAATCATGCCGGCCAACCCGGCCTACGTAAAGGCCCTTCCCACGAGGTTCGATCCCGCGCTGCACTATATCACCACGTCCTATCAGGACCACGTGCGTTTGCGGCACAAGTTCGGTTATAAGGTGGGAGATGAGATGTGGGGCTTTTTCAAGCGGATCGAGATCGTTGACTATGAGGACAATTACACGGAGCACTTCGGGGATCCTGTCTGGGTCTACTATCGCTATAGGATGGCCAAAGGAGATGAGCGCCCAAGGGCTGAGATCTATGCAGAAGGCGAGGCCGCCATTCATCGGGTTCAGGCAAGAGGAGTGCCCATCGCCAGGGGTCACGGGAAGAACCTCTGGGACTTGGAGCCTGCGTTACACGAGGAAATCGCCTCTTTTTGCCGGGACGTCCAGGCATCTTTCTGGGCAGAGTTCACTCCGGAATTCGTAAAGGCCCTCGGCAAGGCTGTGGTCATCGAAACCATGGCCGAGGACCGGAAAGACTACTTCGCCCGTCCAGATACAGGCAGGGACCTCAGCAAGGCTGCCGTTGCCACGTTAGATAGACTGAGTAAGACGTGGGCCGAAAAGGGGCCTGATGTTCTGATCGTTATTTCCGACGGCCTCAACGCCAAAGCTGTCATGGCCGAGACCCTTCTGAAACCATACTTGGCGGCTCTGAGGAAGGAGCTCAAAGAGGCTGGCTATACCGTGGCCGAGGAAACCATTGCAGTAAAGAATGGGCGGGGGGAGGCAGGTAATGCCGTGGGCGAAGCTCTTTTCAAAGGACGCGCTTCTTCGGAGTTCAAGGTCGTGGTTCACATCATCGGTGAAACACCTGAAAGGGGTCATCAGAGCTTCTCAGTCCATATTGCCGGGGCTGAGGCTAGAAAGTGGGCAGAGAAAAGGGGGGACTATTCTGTTGAAAGGATCCGTGGCGTGTCAGAGACCGGCGTAGAACCAACACAAGCCGCTACCCAAACAGTAGAGCGCGTTATCGAAATAACAGAGATAAAGACCCATCATCACCTCCTTACTTCCAGGGAGACTCTAGTCACAGGGTAGCACTGGGCAGGAGAAGGGCTTGTGGGCTTCCCAAAACGTCATATGGTGAAGACTGCTGGGTAGTATTTTCCTATAGGTTAAGATAAGGTGCCCCATGGTATCTCTCCTGGGTGGGAGACGAACACTTCAAAAGGGCCTGAGGGTTTTTGTTGCCCCTTGGGCCGTGGAATGCCCACATGTGGAAGCGCATTAGTCTGCGGGCCCGTCTCTTTTTGATATTGGCTGTTCTGGTAGCCATCACCTTGGCAGGCGGCTCTGTCATGATGTGGTATACCTACCAGATGGACGGCCTTGTCAGCCGACTGGTGGAAAGAGATGTAGCAGCCCTTGAGACCGCAGAGGGTTTGGAAAGCGCCCTGGTGAACCAGAAGGGATTTGTCTCCTACTACTTTTTGGACGGCGATCCGGACTGGCTCGAGAAACTGGGCGAGTATCGACAAGCCTTTAAGGAGAGGCTGAAAGAGGTCAAGGCCCTTGCTCAAACGGAACAGGACAGGCAAATTATTGGCCAAATCGAGTCTGAGTATGGCCAGTACATAGAAGATAAGGACCGTGTCATTGCCCTCTATAAGGCCGGAGAGCGGCAAGTGGGGACCATACTCCATGAGAAGGTCCGAGGGCACTTTTTCAGAATCCTGGAACTGTGCCAGGGGCATAAGGACATCCATAAGGAGAGAATCAGGCTTGCACAGGACAGGAGTCATGGCCAGGCAAAGCGTCTTCGGGTCATCGCCGCCATGGCCCTCTGGACGGCCATGCTCCTTGGCGCCTTGTTGGCCTTTGTGCTTGTGACCCAGATTCTAAACCCCCTTCGCAGGTTGGCCGCAGATGCCCATGATACGAAAGGCTACGTGGCCCCCGGCAATGAAGTGAAGGCCATCAGCCATCAAGTCCACAGCCTGCGGGAAGATATGGGTCACACCAAGACGGAGCTTGAACGGAGCCAGGAACACCTCTTGCAGTCGGGAAGGTTGGCCCTGGTGGGAAAGTTGGCGGCAGGGGTGGCTCACAGCATCAGAAATCCCTTGACTTCTGTGAAGATGAGGCTCTTTTCGTTGGAAAGGACACTGGATACCACTGGTACGCAGAAAGAGGACCTGGGCGTCATCTCTGAAGAGATCCGTCATATTGACAACATTGTTCAGAACTTTCTGGAGTTTTCTCGACCGCCCAAACTGAAGATGCAAAAGGTCAGCCCTTCAGACGTGGTGGACATGACCCTCCAGCTCTTAAAGCACCGCCTTCAATCCTACGACGCCGAGGTCAAACTTGATCGTCAACAGCGCCTTGCTGAAATCTCGGTCGATCCGGAGCAGTTGAAAGAGGTCCTGGTGAACCTTCTGATCAACGCTTGCGAAGCCATGGGCAAAGGGGGAAAGATCGTGATCTCCGAGCAAGATGAAGTAGTAGAACGACTGGGACATGTAGCGATCATCGCCGTGACTGACAACGGGCCAGGGATTCCAGAAGCGATTCAGGGCAGGTTATTTGAACCCTTTTTTAGTGTAAAAGAAGAGGGCACAGGTTTGGGCCTGAGCATCGCAGCCCGCATTGTGGAAGAACACGGAGGTTGGTTGAACCTCAAGTCACAAGAAGGGAAGGGGGCTACTTTTAAGATCACCCTTCCGTACAAGGAGTAACACATTGGCTAAGATCCTCATCGTTGACGACGACGTCCAGTTGCGGCAAAGCTTTGGCAAGCTCTTAGTGGAAGAGGGCCACGGTGTCCAAGCCGCGTCCACCGGCGAGGAGGGCGTGGCCCTGGTAGAAGAGTCTGTGCCTGACCTGGTGATCATGGATGTGCGTATGCCTGGCATGGGTGGTTTGGAGGCCTTCCAGGCCATGCGCGACATAGAGCCAAAGCTGCCAGTCATTATCATGACCGCCTTTGGCACTACAGAGACTGCTATTGAAGCCACCAAGCTTGGGGCCTATGACTACGTCTTAAAGCCCTTTGAAATCCCTGACATGCTGGCCGTCATCAAACAGGCCCTTGAAGCCGGCCGCTTCATGCGATCACGGGTCAAGATGGATGTGGCCCCTGAGACGACGACGGAAGATGCCCTTATCGGTCGAAGCAAGGCCATGCAGGATGTCTACAAGGCCATCGGCAGGGTGGCCCCCACTGAGGCCACTGTGCTCATTCGCGGCGAGTCCGGTACGGGCAAGGAACTGGTGTCCCGGGCCATCTATCAGCACGGTCTTCGGGCCCATAGACCCTTTCTCGTCATCAACTGCGTGGCCATCCCTGAAACCCTTCTGGAAAGCGAGCTCTTTGGATATGAGAAAGGGGCCTTCACCGGCGCTGTAAGTCGGCGGGTAGGAAAGATCCAGCAGGCGGACCGAGGAACGATCCTTCTGGATGAAATCGGGGACATGCCTTTCAGCATCCAGGCCAAGATTCTGCGTTTGTTGCAGGAAAAGAGTATTGAACGCCTTGGCGGAAGGGAACCCATCCCCGTGGACGTGCGGATCATTGCTGCCACCAATCGAGATCTGGAAGCGGCTTTGCGGGAAGGTCGGTTTCGAGAAGATCTCTACTATCGGCTCAAGGTGGTGACCCTGTGGCTTCCGCCCTTGCGGGACCGTGTAGACGACATCCCCCTGCTGGCTGATTACTTCCTGGCCCGATTTGCAGCAGAAATGGGCGTGGGCAATCCTGGCATAAACAAACCTGCCAGCGCCTTGCTCAGCAGTCACCCCTGGCCGGGAAATGTCCGCGAACTGGCCAACACCATGCAAAAGGCCTTGATTTTCAGCCCTGGCGGCCCCATCAGTCGGGAGGACATCTCTAAAGTCATGGGGAGCGAGCGTGTCTCAGTCGGGCCAGATGACACGGCTGTTGACGCACTACGCACATGGATCCGCAATGCCCTGATCGCCGGCACGGGTAAGGACGTGTTTAACACCCTCATGGACCGTTTTGCTGGCATGCTCATCGCAGAAGGTCTCAAGTACACGGGGGGCAACCGCAGCCAGGCAGCAGAGCTCCTCGGCATTTCCCGGCCCACCCTTCTATCCAAAATGGAGAAGTATCGCATCCAGATCGAGGCCTCTGTGAAAGGCGATTCGACCTGAGGTTTTGCCGTGCACCTGGGGAGCCTTTTCGCCCAGCCTTTTACAGCATGTAAAAATTTGAGACAGGGGCCCGTGCTTTTTCTTCCATCAAGAGGCTCCCCCCGGTCTTGTCAAGGGCGCCTCATTTCAGACTATTAGTTGTTTTTTCGCTCCTCCATCTTCTTCTGGCACAGCCGTTGCTGTTTGAGTGTAGCAGCCGATCTTGTCGCGGCTATTTGGTAAGTGAAAAGAGGGCCAAAGAGCCCCATGGAATTGGTGGCTTGGCTTATCCAGGGATGTGACAACGCACGTGGAAGGGTATGGCCGGTCGGTCTGACTGAGGGTCACATCCACCATAGGGGCCATCAAGGCAAAGGAGTGTGTGCTATGGACAAGAAAATCTTGCTGGCAGTGGACGGATCCATCCATTCAACCAACGCAGTGACATATGCCGTCAGAATGGCAACCGTTGTCTCAGATCTGACGTACACCCTTTTTCATGTACAACCCACCCTGTCCCAGTATCTCTTGGATGAGGCTGAAACCGATCTCAAGGCCAGGGCCGAACTGAAAAAGATCATCCAGAAGAACACTGAACTTGCCCAAAGAGTTCTGGAAAAGCACAAGGCCAGAATGGTCAGAATGGGAATCAAAGAGGAGCGCATTGAGACTTCCACCCAAATAAAGATAATGGGGATTTGTAAAGACATCCTGGACGGCGCCCAGAAGGGTCTTTTTGATGCCATTGTTGTAGGCAGAAGAGGGCTCTCCAGAATACAGGAGACTTTAATGGGAAGCATCACCACGAAATTAGTGGAGCACTCCCGGGTGATTCCCCTATGGATAGTAGATGGAGATGTGACCTCCATGAAGCTTCTGCTCGCCGTGGATGGCTCTGAGGCCTCACTTCGGGCTGTGGATCACCTTTGCTTCATGGTAGGGGGGAACGAAGAAGCAAAGGCCACCTTAGTTCATGTGAAACCAAAGTTCAGGGACTACTGTGCCATTGATTTTGACGATAAAGAAGGGGCTGCCGGCGAAGTAATGGCAAGAGGCGAGAAACGGTGCATCGACCGTTTCTATGCCCAAGCCTTGGATAAATTTAAAGAAGTTGGTCTGAGTGAGACACAGATCGAAATCAGCGTAACCAAACCCACCATGGACGTGGCCAAGGCCATCGTGACGCAAGCCAAGAAAGGAAAATACGGTACCATTGTCGTTGGAAGAACCGGTACAAGCAATGCCTTTTTCATGGGAAGCGTCTCCAGGCATATTCTCAACAAGATCTCTGACAGTGCTGCGTGGTTGGTTCCCTGAGAAAAAGTGTCTCTTCTTATCCTCACTTTGCTTCATGACAAACCACGACGCAAAAGAGAGGCCCCTTTTGCACTGTGCTGCCGAAAAAGACCTTTGTTCGTTGCTTGTGAGCCTGTCAAGGCGCTTCCTTTGTTGCTCTGTCATGATTGAAAAGGAGGGATAGAAGTGTCCAATTTTGCTCAAAAGCATACACAGATTGCCACATTCCACCTCTTGGCCAGATCCCGTCCCGACCTGAAGTCAGAACTCAGGGACCATTCCAAGTGGAAGAAGGCTGTGCTCATCATTCCCCTTTTGGCATCAGAGTACACGAATCCCGAAAATCGGGCTACTTTCGAAAACATGCTCAAACAGCTGCGCACCGCCTCTTACCTTTCCCGCATCATTCTCGGCCTAGATCAGGCTAAGGAAGAGGATGTCTATGAACTGATGAGACTCGTTGATCACTATGGTGTTAAAAACTGTTTTATCCAGCACAATGATGGGCCCGGATTCTCTTCGATCTACAGGAACCTGTCTCAAGCAGGATTTCGCCTTGATGTTCCCGGAAAGGGTCGGAACATGTTCCTTTCCTTTGGCATCGCCATGGCCTTAGGTGCCGAGAGTGTGGGCCTTATTGACGCCGACATCCGCACGTTCCGACGGGAGCAACTGGACCGGCTTTTCTACCCGGTTCAGGTCCTGAACTATCAATTTTCCAAAGCCTTTTACGCCCGCCTTCAGGAACGCAGGATGTATGGACGCGTCAAGAGGCTCTTGCTGGACCCTTTGCTCATCACCCTGAAACGTAAATTCACGGACACCAAACAAGAAAAGGTCTTACGCTTGGTAGATTTTCTCTTGAACTTCCATTACCAGCTTTCAGGGGAGGTCGTTTTTCAAGCCAATTTACTCAAACGAATGCACTTCGCCACGAACTGGGGTGTGGAAATCTTCACACTCATCGAGGTCTATCGCAAGGCCACCAACATTGCCCAAGTGGAGATCTCCCGCGGGCCCTTTGATCACAAGCACCAACCGCTGTCAGAAGAGGACAAGAAAAAGGGCCTCTACAAGATGGCAACTGACATCGTCACCACCCTGTTGAGTGCCCTTGTTATTGAAGAGGGATTGGAGATCTCCGATCATTTCATCCGAGATCTTACAGTAACGTACCTCAATGTAGCCAGCAGCCTGATTAAGATGTATGCGGACAATGCCGCTTTTTCCGGACTCGAATATGACACGAACCTTGAAGAGGCCACGGTTCAGAAGGTTTTCAAAAACGCCATTCTTTCTGCCGGCGATCTTCTCATATCACCTTATCGGATCGTGGAACGATTCAGCGCGTTGCTGGGAAGTCATAAGGCCTTCGAGCCTTACCTGGCCTCCGGTCTGTTGCATACCATGGCGCAGACAGCGGACCAGGCCAGCGATGAGCTCTTCGAGACCCCCCAGACCGTGTCTTGGGAAAGGATTTCTCGAAAATTTCCCAATATTTTCTATGAAATCATTGACGTCATGGAAAAAGAAAAGCGTCTCCACTTCAAGTAAGTAGGAGGCCCCGCGATTGAGGATCCCTGCAAGGGAGCTACGGGCAATGCACGCGCTTTCCGGGTTCACTCCCCTTCCCAGTAAGCGTGAGACAGTTCGGTCTTATGGCTTTGTGACGCGAAGATCCTGCACATGGTGTTCACCGTGGCGCGAGCGTTGTTCAGGCGGTTTGAATAAAGCTGAGCCAGCTCAGCCATGGATTCAAGGCCGTTACTCGGCTCCTGTCTTATGATTTCTCTCAGCCCTTTTGCTTCTACAGCAAAGGCAGCCGCGCTGTCTTTGCATGTGGCCGTCACGTTGTACCTGGCGTTCTTTGTCAATGCCGCCATCCCGAAAATGGCGCCCCTGTGATCTATGGTCTCGGCCAGGAGATCAAGCTCGTCCGGGTGCTCCACAGTAAGGCGAAGGCACCCGTGCAACAACACGTAAAAGATATCGGCCGGTTGTCCTTGTTTGAAGACTACGTCGCATCCCTTGAAGTTCTTCATTTTGCCAAGAGCAACAATCCTGTCCCGTTGGTCCCTGGATAGAGGTGCAAATAGACTCGCATCTTTTAATACTTCTGCTATTTCCATAACCTTTCTCCTTCCATTGGAACTGCGATTGTTGTCCTGGCCTGTGGCCTCCGCAGCGACAAGCATGGTATATTATTATTTTCCGCAAGAGATGTGCCAAGGCAACACATGGCTGCGAACCAGGCCTAATTGTTTGATAAAAGGACACATCTTCCCGCTGTAACAACAACGCCCTGTGGCGATTCACGAGACCCGTACGTTGCCCTTTTTACAGGCTGTAAAAAAACCTGACAGAACCTTTGGCCGCGCGAGCATCCAGCCCCGTTTTTGCCCGAGAACACTCATGTGCTTTCAAGGAGTTATGGGAGAAGATCTCATGTGGCGTCGTTGGCATGCTCTGTGCTTGTTGTAGATTGTATTATGATAAGGGGAGAAAAACACGATATGCTGCTGCCCCTGCCGTGTCCGTGATTAGGACCAATGGCTCTAATACAACACACACGATGCATCCAGACCTTACCTTGCTTCTGTGTGTATGTTCTGTCTTTAACAGAAACACCTAAGGGAGCAACAAGGCCTGACCATTTTTAAAGGTGATTAGAGGGTTGTCACACGGCACTTGGCGGGGGCAGCAGAGCAACTTTTCGTGGACAAAGGGCCCCGATCAGGGCCTTCCAAACCAAAGCGGCATAGAAGGTGCTTTCATGCAAAACAGACTTTACAAGATGCGTTGCGATACCCACCAGAAGTCCGCCATGATTCAGCCGTCCGACTACTTAATGGCACTATGTCCTCAAAATGCCGTGACTCAGCTCCGAAGCCGCATCGAGCAGCTTGAGGACAGGCTGGTGCAGGTTCAAGAAACCTTTGCTGCAGGTGTTGTGAATAGATCCGATGCTATTGACAAAGTTCGTGAACATGTCATGGAGATCGAACTTGCCCAGCAGTACATATCTTGCCTCCGAGGGCATCACGAGTTCGCCCCTCAGGACTCGTAAGAAGGACGGAGTCCTGTCCAGGCACCTTAAACCCTTCCCATCCTTGCCCCCCAGATTTATCACCTGAGCGCTCCCAGAAGTCTCCGATGGAGACAGCAGATTCCCCAAGGCAGAAATGGGTCTGGCTGTTCACCTTGTCATACTCTCCGGCCAGACGCTTTTACAATTTGTAAAAAATTCAAACAGTCCTTCCCCCATCTCTCGGTCACCTAACCCGCCAACTCTTTAGAAAGTGACGCCTTTTCAAAATCTTAGACTGATGACCAGGGATCTCTTTGCTTGGCATACCCATTGCTCTTTGCAGGGGTAACCCATGTGGGCACAAGTGGCATATGAGATACCGAGACCTCACGACACCCCCTTTGAGTGGCTATCGTCAGCTTTTCGGGACCACCGGGCGGCGCTGAAGGATCGTGCCCTGGCGGATCAAAAAGCTCACAGAGCCGAGTAAGAAAGGGTTTGGTCAATGGTCATGTTCGAAGGGAGGAATAGGATGATAGAGGGCATCGATCTTAGAGAGTGCCAAGTGTTTGATTCGTTCTCAGATAACCAATTATCAGAACTGGCAAAAAGTGCCGAGAAAAGGGTTCATAGACGGCACACACACGTATATGATCGGGGCGACAGGGCCACTCACGTCTTTTTTGTAAGCAAGGGCCTAGTGAGCCTGCGAGATATCGGTCCAGGAGATGTGGTAGGTATTTCCTATGAGACATGTGATCCTGGCAAGCTTTTTGGAGCCGCCTCCTTGCTAAGGGCGCCAGAGTACCCCATAACGGCTGTGTGCTTGGAGAACTCCGAGGTCATGGCCATAGAGTCCGTCCCGTTGTTTGAGCTCTGCCGCAATGACCCCAGGTTAGGATATAATGTGATGTTTTCCATTGCACAACGCTATTTTGAAAGATACAAAATCGCCAAGAGGCAAGTCTATGAAATGGTTAGAACACCCACCCTCATCACAGCCCTTCCAGGATAGGAAAAGCGCCTTGCCATGGCCACAGGGATGCTTCCCCCGTCCCTGTCAGTCTTGTTACCCTTGCCTACGACGATGAAAGAGGCAGGGTGGGCTCAACAACCGGTGGCGGTATCGTGGAAACAAGGAGACACCATTTAAGGGTCCTTGCTGAGAACCGATGACAAGCGCGGCTACGGCGAGACAAAAGGACATCTTTCAGGCCATGGAACGGGCTGATTTTTATCCTCACCCCGTAACGCTTCTTCAGCAACGTGACACGCATATTTCCAAGGTCTTTTTGACAGGGCCTTTTGTCTACAAGATAAAGAAGGCCATTGATCTGGAATTTCTGGACTACACCACGCTCGAAAAGAGGAGATATTTTTGCCACCAGGAGGTGGCACTCAATCGGCGTCTCACCCAAAACGTATACCTTGGCGTTGTTCCCATCACCCAAAAAGACGGACGCTATTTCATGGCAGGGCCCGGCCGCCCCGTGGAGTATTGCGTGAAGATGCGCCAGCTCCTCCAGGAGTCTTCCATGATTCGTCTGTTGGAGGCAGGAAAGATCGACAAGGGGAAACTGCGGGCCCTGGCCCGCACGCTTGTCCGGTTCTATGATCAAGCCCTCACTGGGGGCGACATCACCGCTTTTGGGTCATGGAAAACAGTTCGGGCCAATTGCGAAGAAAACTTCAGACAAACGGAACCGTTTTCGGGAACCATCATAGATGAGCGCCTGTTTCAGATTGTGCGCGCTGCCACGCGATCCTTTTTGAGAAGACGGAAGGAGCTCTTCGAGCGTCGCATGGAAAAGGAAAAGATCCGTGATTGCCATGGCGACTTGAGATCCGGGCATATCTATTTCGAAGACGGCATTCAGATCGTTGACTGCATCGAATTCAATGAGCGATTTAGATACGGAGATATCACGTCCGACCTGGCCTTCCTGGCCATGGACCTGGATTACGAGGGCCACCCACGGAGTGCCCAGGACCTGCTCCAGGCGTACGTTAGCGACACACAAGACCATGACGTGTTTGCGCTCCTTGATTTCTATAAGTGCTATAGGGCCTCTGTGCGCATAAAGGTAAATTGTCTCCGCCTCCAGCAAAAGGATATCACCAAGAAGGAAAGAGGCCGACTCCTTAAGGACACCAGACGATACACGGACCTTGCCTATCAATATGCCGTCCAGTTTACCCGCCCTACCCTGTGGGTCATTTGCGGCATGCCAGCTTCGGGCAAGAGTACCATTGCCAAAGACCTGGGCAAGTCTCTGGATATCAATGCCTTTTCATCAGATAGGGTTCGCAAGGCACTCTTCGGTCTGCACCCCCAAGAGCAGAGGGATCTTCCTTTTGAAGCAGGGCTCTACTCAAAAGAGGCCACTTCGCTCACATATGGCAAGCTCCTCCTCCTGGCCCAGGAAGAGCTTGAAAACGGTCGCTCTGTGATTCTGGATGCAACATACGCCAGCCTTCACCAGCGTCGCGAAGTGCTTCGGCTGGCAAATGATGCCGACGCTAACGTGATGTTTGTAGAGTGCATCTCTTCGGAAGCCGTTCTCAAAGAACGCCTTATTCAAAGGGAAAAGACAGCTTCCGTATCTGACGCCCGGCTTCACCACTTTGACAAGATGAAAGCCCTCTTTGAGCCCTTGGACGAGGTGCCTGATGATGTTCACATCCGTATTGATACGGAAGGGTCTTTGGAAGGGGCGTTACAGGAGATACTCTCCCAGGACAATCTTCTGGTGCCCAGACAAACTGCCCAGGCCGTTGGACAAAATCGCCTGTAATCCCCATCCTTGTTACCGTAAAACCACCCTTTACAATGTGTAAAGAATGCTGACAGCCTCTCGTCAAAACACGAGGTGAAAGAATCGGCCCACCTCACAGAATTATTCCTATTTTCAGCTTCTTGGCCTACCAACGCCCCATATTGGAGGGTTGGCACAGTCCTTGCTGTTTTTCTTTACATAGTTGGCTTGCATTCAGGCGTCATAGGAGCCCCTATTCTATTGACCTCGGAGATAGCCTGGATCCTTGTCCCAATAAGCCTCAAGTTGGGCCAAATCCGCTGAAGAAGCTTCGGGGCAAACAACACACACCGAACAAATGCACAAGCCGCAAAAGGCGAGAAGCAGACCATGGACAGGACTGTGATACTTACCAGCGGGGCAACACCGAATGAGGCCCTAGGGGGATGGCTCAAGAGGCTCTTTCCTGAATGCCAGATCGAGATGGTTTGCAAGGAGGACAAACCCTTTCAGCAATCCGAGTCCCATTCTTCATCCAAACAGTTTCGCACTACCACGATAGGAAGGGCATGATGGCAAGAATACTCATTGTGGATGATCAGGCCTGCATTCGAGCATTCCTTTCTGAGGAACTGATCGCTGAGGGATATAGAGTTCAAACCGCACACGATGCGGAGTCAGTCCGTGGTTATTTGAGGTTTTGGCCACCCGACTTGATCCTTTTGGATTTCTGTCTGGACGGGCACGACGGCGTTTCCGTCTTGCACGAGATCAAGGACCAATATCCTGGACTACCGGTCATCATATTTACGGCTTATGACAGCTACAGAGAGGACCCGAGGATATCTGAAGCCGACGGCTACGTGATAAAGAGCATGTTTCTGGGCAAATTGAAGCGGAAGATAGCATATCTCCTGGGACCTGAGCGAAATTCGAACATGGTGCCAAAGGCGCAGCCGTTCGTCCAGGGTGTTGCTGGAGATCATGGGCTTTGAATCAAGATGAACAGCTACCGGCAAAGACTCTCTGTGCCATTATCATTCTTTAATATGAAGGAATTGGGTCTGTTTTCCGGATCGCGGCAGAAAGACGAAGGCCAACCAATCATCACGATTTTTGTGGGGAGGGGCTTATGATTAGAGAGCATGAAAACCCCGATGGTACTGTCACTCTGGAGTATTGTTGTGACTTCTGCAGTTACTGCACAACACACAACAAGAGCAATAAGGGCGTTACCCCCATTATGGAATGCGATGCTTGCGGCAGGCTGGTGTGCAGCGGACACAGGCGGTTTCACAAAGAACCGTGGGTGGATTCACACAAGGGGATGTATTGCCTGGAGTGCTGGGAGATTGGCAAAAAGTATAGGGACGAGATGGTCAGTACACAGAACCGGGCATGGGAAAAGGAAAATGACCTGAGGCTGAAATGGCACAAAGAGGGCAGAAAGAAGAAACGACGCAAGACAGAAATGGCCAAAGATGCTGAAACAAGGGCCACTTCAACAGCGAAATAGCGGGAAGAACCGACTCGTTGCGCCGAACTTACTACCGGCTGCCTTTCGAAGGGCGACGGGCCATGTTCCCTGTAGAGGTCCCGCCAGGCACGATGAGTGTCTGTGACGGCGCCGCCCCCCTTGTAGATCAAACCAAAGACAGGAGGGTAGTCATGGCCACAAATTTCAGAGTCTCACCTCGTCGAAAGAAGGGCCATCTGGAGCTTAGACTTGCAGGTGATTTCGATGGCACTTCAGCATGTGAACTCCTCAACGTTCTTAAAGAAAAATGCAACGGCTCAGAAAAAGTCTTTATCCACACCACAGGGCTAAGGCATATCTATCCCTTCGGCCAGGATACCTTTCAGAATAACGTCTATGCGCTAAAGGGCAAGGGCGTGAACTTGGTATTCACAGGCAAGAATGCCAAACAGATAGAACTACAACGCAAGAAGACCTTTCTCACGGTCGCTGTGCCCTGAGCGTCCACTCCCCTAGCTGGACGACAATCCCCCATCTGTAAAGCAGAGCGTTTTACACCCTGTAAAAAATGCTGACATGATTCCTTCCTCACCCCCCTGTGAGTACTCCCGACAGGCTCCATAATAGATATTGTTCTAAGGAAGTTAGCCACACCCAGCACCGTCGCCTCTGTTGGCACGCCCCTTGCCATCCTTCTCTCATAGCTGTCTTACAGCAGGGTACCCTAAGACACCATTGAGAAAGGAGAGAGAAGATGAATAGTCTCACACCATGGAGTTCGCAAAGAGACATGACGAACTTTAGACGAGAGATGGACCTGCTCTTTGACCGGTTCTTTGAGGGATGGCCATTTAGCGCCTTTGTTGGTGAGGGCCAGTGGACGCCCTCTGTCGATGTCTCTGAAAGCGGGAAAGAAGTCATCGTAAGGGCGGAAATTCCGGGCATCGACCCCAAGGCGATCGACCTATCCGTGCAAGGCAATGTCTTGACGCTCAAGGGAGAACGCAAGAACGAACACGAAGAGAAGGGCGAAGATTTCCATCGAGTAGAGCGGAGCTATGGGGCATTCTCCCGATTGATCCGACTCCCTGCCGAGGTGGATGCCACTAAGGTGAAGGCCACCTATAAGGATGGCGTGCTAAAGATCAGTCTGCCCAAGACCAAAGAGGCTGAAGCAAAGAAGATCCACGTTAAGGCTGAATAGCCCGGTACTGAGAGTATCACTCCTCAAGGGCACTGCTTGGGTGTGCCGCGCCCAATGCGAAAGGGGACCCCTGTGCCTCGACGAGGATCTCTCTCGAAAAGGGGGGACGGTTTTCTCTAACCTTCCCCTTTTTCTGTACCGTGAAAAAACATCAAGCGTGACGGTTTCGCAAAAAAGTCTTTTGAAGGCA
This sequence comes from Thermodesulfobacteriota bacterium, assembly GCA_034189385.1. GTDB lineage: Bacteria > Desulfobacterota > Desulfobacteria > Desulfobacterales. The sequence goes on along the minus strand of JAXHVD010000008.1, from coordinate 51,612 downwards.
ACGCCCCGGCTGCGGCAAAGGAGAAAAGCACCGGGGAAGACCCTATGTCCGGAAGTGCAGCTTGTAGGAAGATCTCATGACTGACATCCACGTTGGCCAACTTCTATTGGATTTGGCCTTTTTTTTCGCTTCCACCTATCTGCTGGCCGGAGTCCTGGAGCGGAGACGCATCCCCGGCATTCTTGCCGCCTTGTTCGTGGCCATGGCGGTGCGTTATGTGCCCCTCGGGGAGCGTCTGCTCTCCCCGGCTCTCCACGGGCCTCTCTCGTTTTTGGCTGATCTTGGCGTGCTGTTTCTCCTTTTTTTTATTGGGCTTCAGATCGACTTGAAAGAGATGCGGGATCAGAGTGGAGACATCATCTGGCTCACCGTATTGAACACCACGGTACCATTCCTCATGGGCATGGCGGTCATGCTCCTGCTGGGTTACGGATGGCTTCTCGCTTTTATTATCGGCCTGACGCGTATGCCCACGGCTGAGGCGGTCATCGTTCCTATCCTGGACGAATTTGAACTCATCCGCACCCGTGTGGGCGAGTTTATCATCGGCGCCGGCGTGCTGGATGATGTCATCGAAGTCTTTCTGGTTGCCCTCGTATCGGTCTGGATCGGTGAAAAGGCAGGTGATGTGGGCGGAAACATCGCCGGACTCCTTGTGGGAGCCCTGGTATTCGTCCTCCTTGCCTGGCTCGGTTACCGCTGGCTTGTCGCTTTCCTTGCCGCCTGGCTGCCCCGCCGGCCCCGCAACCTGATGCTGCTTTCCATGGTTCTGCTCCTTGGTTTTGGGGGTCTATCGGAACAGGGCAATCTCGGCATGGTCGTGGGGGCCATCACTGCCGGGGTGTTGATGCGTCCGGCATTCAATGACATGGGTATGGTGGGCGAGGAGGTCATGCAGACCATACAATCGGTAAGCTATGGTTTTCTGGGACCCCTCTTTTTTTTCTGGGTCGGACTCAATGCCGACTTGGAAGGTTTGTTGAGAGAACCTGCCCTGGCTGTCCTCTTGTATCTTGCAGGGACCATAGGCAAACTTGGTGGCGTCTTGCTCATGGTGCCCATGAAGCGGCTCACGGCCAAGGAGGCCTGGGCCATCGGCATTGGCCTCGATGCCCGTCTCACCACGGAAATCATTGTCGCCCAGTTGCTTTTCCATGCCCACCTGATCAATGGGCACCTCTTCACCGCTCTCGTATCGGCGGCGTCATTCACGGCCATTACCGTCCCCTTGGCCTTTACCCTCCTTGTGCGCCTTTGGGGCAAAGACCTAAGAACACCACAAGGCACAACCCCAGTAGGAGAGATGCCCCATGTCAGCTAAAACACAACCCATGCTGTTGTGCCTGGACCTTGACGAAGGTTCCGAGGCCCTGGCCCGTTATGTAGCCGTCCGCGCGGCCTGCTACAAACAAGCTGTGCATGTGCTCCATGTTTGCCCAAAAGGGGCAAGCACGTCGGCAATCGAAGAGGCCCGAGTCCGCCTAAAGGGGCTGGTAACCGCTTTTCTTGAGCAGGTTGCCGTTGAGGCGGTAGCAATACGTGCTGGCTTGCCCGAGGAGACGATTGCCGCCTATGTAAAAGAATATCCGGTGGACCCTATTGTCTTGGGCCGAAGAAAGCGCTCGATGGTGGAGCGTATGCAAGTCGGCAGTACCACCAGTACCGTCATTTCACTGGCGTGCTGCCCGGTGTTGGTCGTACCGCTAGACTTTTCGGAAGAGTCCTCGTGAAAACACAGGAAGGGTCGCCCACAGAGAAGATCGAGACGCCAGCCTGGCATAGCCTGGATGCCGAAGCGGTCCTCTGCCGGCTGCATGCCGATTTTCGCCATGGCTTGAGCACCGACGAGGCTGCACACCGCCTGGAGCAGTATGGCCCCAACACCCTGGAAACAAGGGGCAAGGCGTCCTGGCATGCGGTATTGGCCCGTCAGTTCTGGGATGTGCTGATCTTTATTCTGCTGGCAGCAGCTCTCCTCTCTGTGGCCGTAGGCGAGATGGCCGACGCCGTCACCATCATGGTCATCGTGTTGCTGAACGGCGTTTTGGGCTTTGTCCAGGAATGGAAGGCAGAGCGGGCCATCGAAGCCCTTCAGCGGATGCTGTCTCCCCACTGCAAGGTCGTGCGTAATGGCCACGAGCAAACCGTGGATGCCAAAGAACTGGTCCCTGGCGATATCGTCGTCTTAGAAATCGGTGACCGTGTTCCTGGCGACCTTCGGCTGGTCGAAGCCCTCGATCTCAGCCTGGATGAATCGTCACTGACTGGCGAATCAGAATCGGTCAGCAAGGGCGTTCATCCAGTGAGCAAAGACTCTCCCCTTGCCGAGCGCTCGTCCCTGGTCTGGATGGGCACGGCGGTCACCAACGGCCGGGCCCGCGGTGTGGTAACAGCAACGGGTATGGCCACTGAATTCGGGCGCATTGCGCGGTTGACCCAGACTGTAGGACGGGAAGTCACCCCCCTGCAACGCAAGCTCGCTGTGCTGGGAAAGCAGTTGGGCATATTCTCAGTCGCCATTTCCGTAGTGGTGGCGGTCAGCGGCTGGCTCCTCGGCAAACCCTTGGTGGAAATGTTCATGACCGGTGTCTCGTTGGCTGTGGCCGTGGTGCCCGAGGGGCTGCCGGCAGTGGTGACGATCACGCTGGCCCTGGGCGTGCGAGCCATGGTGCGACGGCGTGCCTTACTGCGGCGTCTGCAGGCAGCAGAAACGCTGGGGGCGGCTACGGTCATCTGTACGGACAAGACCGGCACCCTGACCCAAAACGAGATGACCGTGACGCGCATCTGGCTTCCCTCTGGAGAGCTGGCAGTCAACGGCATCGGCTACGACCCAAAAGGCCATTTTGAGGAAAAGGGACAGAAAATCGACTGTCGTCAGAGGCCGGATCTCATGGCGCTGCTCCAAACAGGGCTGCGTTGCAATCACGCGCGCATTGTCAAGGATGAAGGGGGCTGGCACGAAATCGGTGAGCCAACGGAGGCAGCCCTGGTAGTGGCTTCTTATAAGGCCTTGCTACACCCGGAGGAAGGGGCCCACACGGTGAGCGAATTCTCTTTCAATGCCTGCCGCAAACGCATGACAATCATAGAACACCTCCCCGAGGCCCTCATTGCTCATGTCAAGGGCGCTCCAGAGGTGATCCTGGAGCGCTGCTCGCGCATTTCTGAAAAGGTTGGGGAACGGGAGATGACCGATGGGGACCGACGGGCCGCCATAGCCGCCTATGAGGCCCTGGCCGAGCAGGGCTTGCGCACCCTGGCACTGGCTCGTCGCAGCCTGCCTGAAGGAATTGCCCTGGATGAAGAACACATAGAACGAGACCTCACATTGCTGGGCATTGTGGGCATCATCGACCCGCCCCATGTGGAGGTCCCCGCGGCCATTCGACTGGCCCGCAGCGCAGGCATAAGTGTTGTCATGATTACGGGCGACGCCGCGGCCACGGCCCGGTCTATCGCCCGGTCCATCGGCCTGCACGCGACAAGAGCTATAAGCGGCAGGGAACTGCAACATATGGACGACACCGGTCTACGCCATCTCCTAAAAGAAGCCGTGCTCTTTGCACGCACGACGCCAGAGGACAAACTGCGCATCGTGCGTGTCCTCAAGGAAATGGGCCAGGTGGTGGCCATGACTGGTGACGGCGTCAATGACGCCCCAGCCCTGAAAAAGGCCGACATCGGCATCGCCATGGGCCTACGTGGGACCGATGTGGCCAAAGGGGCATCAGACATGATCCTTACGGATGACAACTTTGCCTCGATCATCGGTGCCGTCGAGGAGGGACGCCGCCAGTACGACAACATCCAGAAATTCGTGCGCTACCTCCTATCGTCCAACATGGGCGAGGTGGTGGCCATCTTTGTCAACATCCTCTTGGGCGGACCACTCATTCTGCTTCCGGTGCAGATTCTGTGGATGAACCTGGTCACCGACGGCATGACGGCCGTGGCCCTGGGCCTTGAACGTGTTGAGAAAGGGATCATGGAGCGCCCACCGCGGGCAGTCCAAGAACCGATTCTGGATCGAGGGGGCATCGTCATGGTACTGCTCTTGGGCGGATACATCGGCGGCGCCGCCCTGTGGTTGTTTCACCATTATCTTGCCTGCAGCCGGGCAAACGGGGTGCTGTTGGCCCAAACAGCAGCCTTTACCGGCATCATCGTGTTGGAGAAGATGAATGTATTCAACTACCGCGCCCTCCGTGTGCCGCTCTCAGTGATCGGCTTTTTCTCCAATCCCTGGGTATTGCTCGCCTGGACCGTTACCATAGGCCTGCAGGTATGTGCAGTCTATGTCCCCTTTTTCCAAAAGGCCCTCCACACGGTGCCACTGGCTTGGGGAGACTGGGGCTTGATTGTTTTGGTCGCTCTCCCCATCTTTCTCCTGGCCGAGGGGTGTAAATGGTTACGCTGGCAAAAGCAGACGCCCTGAGAGGGGAGATGCCAGCGGCCCCACAGCGCCACAGGTCACCTGAGCCCGTCCCGAAAAACAGCTTTTAAGCCGGCCTTTCCCCCTTCAGCATCAGCAGGGAGCCCTGGGTTGCCTCACCCCTTGAGTTGAGTTCAAGGGGCCCTTTACACTCTGTAAAGAATGCTGACACAGATTTCCACATGGCTCTGGGAGGAGCCCACCGGTTTTGTAGTAATTCTATTTATTTCCAATGGGTTATGGGGCTAACTGCGGGGTGTCGATCTTGGCATAGCCGTTGCTTTTGTACCTTCTCACATGAGGAGTCTTTTACAGCCATGAAACGATTCTGCATCTTAATAGCCGACCGGAACCGACACGTCCGAGAGTTTCTTCGCCGCGAGTTGATGTTGGCCGGTTATCTGGTCCAAGTGGCAAAGGACGGCCGAGAGGTCATGAAGATGACCGGCGATGATCATCTTCCAGATCTCCTGATCCTCGACCTAGATCTTCCCTATGTCAACGGGCTGACCATACTAGAAGAGCTGGAGACCAGGGATAGGCCTCTTCCAGTCATCGTCCATACATTCCATGTGGAGTGGCGGAAGCACCCGGCAGTGCAGAGGGCAGCCTGTTTCTGGGAAAAGCGCGGCAACAACATTCAAGGCTTCAAGGCGACGGTGGCAGAGGTGTTAGAGAAATGGTATCCCCGCCGGGCTCCCTCCGGCCCCTCAGCGTCACAACAGGGGGCGGAACAGAGCCCTGGCAGGGGATAAGTATGGTGGGAAGGAGGTGAGAGGGGTCGGCCATGGCCGCAGAGGTCAAAGAAGAGGGTTTCAGTCTCTATTGCGATGGAGTCCAAAGGCAACGAGGGCTCGGTTTTAATCATAAACTGTATGCCGAAGATGCGACATGCAGGCAACGCGGGAGGTGGATGCAATGACAGAAATAAAGAAGATACTCTTTCCGTGCGATTTGTCAGAAAGTGGAGCAGAGCTCGCCCCTTATGTGCTTTCGGTAGCTGAAGCTTACGACAGTGAAATATACCTGCTTCATGTAGTTGACGATCTAGGAAAATGGGGCAAGGCTTACATTCCCCACACTTCTATGGACGCCTTTCAAGGGGAGGCCTTAAAAGCGGCGGAGAAGGCCATGGATAAGATTTGCGAGGAACAGTTGAAGGGGTACTCTGACCTTGAAAGAAAACTGGTGTCCGGGGATCCGATCACGGAAATTTTAAAAACCATTGAATCGGAAGATATTGATCTCGTCATTATGGGAACCCACGGCAAAAGAGGATTGGAGCACATGCTCATGGGAAGTGTGGCAGAAAATGTCGTAAAAAAGTCGAGTGTTCCCGTTATGACCATTCATTCGAGGAGTGCGAAATAGCCCCTTGCACCAAGAGTAGGCACAGATGGTCCGCAGCTTTGACAGATCTTGTCTCTGGAGACGAGGTCATGGTGAAATGGCGGGGCACCGGCTAAGAGCATATCATTGACGAGATCGTTTACGAGTAAATCAAAAGAAAAAAAGGAGGGTGCCATGCAGACATTTAAGAACATACTCTTTCCCATAGACTTTTCAGAGTGTTCTGAAAAGGTTTTTCCACAGGCCCTTGACATGGCCAAGAAATTCAATGCGCGCCTTCATCTGCTCTTCGTGGCACGGGACATCTCTTATCTCACCACAGTGAGTGTTCCAAAGGATACGCTCATGAATACGGTGGCTGAAATCGCCCGCGGAGCCGAGGAGGAGATGGAGGCTTTTTGCAAGAAACAACTGAGCGATTTTTCCGATTACGAGGCCAAGGTCCTCATCGGGAACCCCGGAGAAGACATTTTGAAATACGCCCAGGATGAGGATATTGACCTCATCATCATGGGCACACACGGCAGGAAGGGCCTGGAACGGACACTGATGGGCAGCGTTGCAGACCTGGTCGTCAGAAGGGCCTCAGTGCCGGTAATGACCGTCAATCCCTTTAGGACCCAGGTGAAGTATGTCCACACCTAAAAGAAAAAGGGGGACTCTATGTTAGTCAAAGGCTGGATGACCAACGATGTCATCACAGTGAACGAGGATACCCCCATGATGAAGGCCTCCATCATCATGAAGGAAAGAAACATCCGGTCGCTGCCCGTCTTAAACAAGAAGGGCAAGCTCGCAGGGATCGTCTCTGATAGGGATTTGAGGGACGCCTCTCCATCAAAGGCAACTTCCTTGGATATGTATGAACTCAACTATCTCATTTCAACGGTGAGCGTCAAGAGCATCATGACCAAGGACCCGATCTGTGTCAGGCCCAATGAGACAGTGGAATTCGCTGCCATCCTTATGCTGGAGAATAGAATCTCATCGCTTCCCGTCATGAATGATCAAGGCGCCCTCATCGGCATCATCACCCAAACGGACATCTTCAAGGTGCTGATCAACATTATGGGCGTCTACACCGCTGGCATTCAGATTGCCCTGAGCCTGGAAGACCGCCCAGGCTCCATCCAGGAGGCCAGTAATCTGATCCGTTCCTATGGTGGGCGTATCGATAGTATTCTCTCCACCCGGGAACTGGCTGAACAGGGTCGCCGAAACGTATACATACGTATCGGGATCTTGGCTGATGACAAGGCCAAGGCCCTGGTAGAAGCCTTGGAAAAGGGGTACGTGGTCCTATACACTGTCAGGGACTTGCTTGAAGAGGTTGAGAGGCGACGCATCAGGATTCCGAGATAGTAGGCCCTTTCTCGCCGAACCGCTCAATATCTGGCCAACATGTGACAAAACGCTTTATCGCGAGCTTCATGTGGAACAGAGGGATCCTTCATAGGCCTTCTGCGGGACAAAGAGGATGTTAGTTGACAAGAAATACATATCCGTTCGATTTAGCCAAAGCAAGCTCAAAGCAAGGCACAAGGAGCTTGCTGTCGTCCACGACATTGCCAGTGACCTGACAAGCTCGCTTAGCCTTACGGAAATCTTGGACCGGGCCATCATGAAGGTCCGGGAGCATTTTCACGTAGATGCCGTCAGGATCTACCTCATGGACGACACAGGCGAGAACTTAGAACTCGTTGCCTATAAAGGAATCTCCAAAAAACAGGTGGAGGGACTACGCCACATGCCAATAGGCAAAGGGTTTTCCGGCAAAGCCGCCAGGACCAAAAGCTTTGTCGCCCAAAAGGTGTCGGACCTGGAAAACGGGGAGAGGTCGGCATTCCTAGCCGGCAAGGGGTTTAAGGTGATCATCTGCGTGCCCCTCATCGTAAAAGACAAGGTCGTGGGGGTGATGAATCTGGCCGCAAAACACCTGGTTTCCCTCAACCAAAGAAAGATCGATTTGCTCGTAGCCATAGGAAGCCAGATTGCCATTGCCACCAACGTGGCCAAGCTGCACCACGACTTGTGGAAGAAGGCAGAAGAGATCCGAGAAAAAAAGGAGGCGCTGGAGTTCTTTGCCTACACCATTGCCCACGATTTGAAGAACCCGGCAGTAGGCATCTCTGGATTTGCCAGACTGCTGGCAAACAAATATGAAGATCGCCTAGATGAAAATGGAAAGAAGTACTGCGAGCAGATCAGGCAGGCGGCCCAACGGATTGAGACATTCACCAGGGACATTAATGAATACATAAGGTCTAACAGGTTCCCCTTTGAAATAAGACGGACCAACATCAAAAGGATTCTCGCCCATATCAGAAGTGACGTGGCACCTGTCTTAAAAGAGCGAAATATCGCGTGGTCAGAGCCTCAAACCATTCCGGAGATCATGGCGGACCAGATGGCCATCACCCGGGTCTTCAGAAACCTGATTGACAACGCCTTAAAACATGCTGGAGACAAGCTTGCCAAGATCACTATAGGCTATGACCAAGACCAGTCTTATCACATATTCTCGCTCACCAACAACGGTGCGGCTATTAAAAAGAAGGATGCGGAGGCTGTCTTTAAGATGTTTAAAAGACTCCCGGCATCGGAGCAGACAGAGGGCTCGGGGCTGGGGTTAGCCATTGTCAAGGAAATCGCCGAAGCCCACAAAGGAAAGGTCTGGCTTGAATCGGGCGCGAAAAGAGGGACAACCTTTTACATCTCTATTTCAAAGGCCTTGGAAGCCACCAAAGCCTGAACATGTGACTATTGCAGTGGTAAGAAAAAAAGGCTAAAGCCCATTGCCCCCATCGCCTGCCATGGACCCTGATCGGGGGGCCAGGGGATCCAGACGAGGAACAGCAGCACAGTGTATCCTTGTAAAGAGGTGGATGTGGCAATGAATGGGTCATGGGCTTTCAGCAAGGGAGGGGTTTCATGGGGAGAAAGATCCTAGTCGCCGTGGGGGACTGCACCTATTCAAAGCAGGCCGTCCGGTACGCTGCCAAGGTTTGTGCTGCTCAAAAGGAGACAACCTATACCCTTTTTCATTTGCAGGCACTAGTGCCAGCAATATTTTCTGACGCGGCAGAGACAGAGCCTGATATGAAGGCCCACATCAATGCCATGGTGAAAGAGAACGCCGAAATCGGGGCGTGCACTGCTGGGGCACTGAAAGACATCATGCTGCGTGAGGGGATACCTGAACACAGAATCGAAGTCATCGCCCGACCTATGCAAGTCGGGCTGGCTATAGACATCATCAAAAAGGCTGAACAAGGGCGCTATGATGCTATTGTCTTGGCACGGAGGGGCCTCACGCCGAGTCGAGATTTCTTCATTGGCACCACTGCTGCCAAGGTAGTCGAACATGCGCTGAGAACGCCCGTGTGGGTCATCTCTGGAGAAACCATTTCCATGAAGATCATGCTTGCCGTTGATGGCTCTAAAAACTCTCTGCGAGATGTTGATCACCTTATCGACATGGTAGGCACCCATCCAGACCTGAAGGTTACATTGTTTCACGTCCAACCTTGTCTGAGCCATTACTATAGCATTGATTTTCAAAAAAAGAACCCTGCACTGCAGAAAATCCTTGAACGCCAGGACAAGAGGCGGATGGAGCGTTTTTACGAAAAGGCCTATCAAAGGTTCGAGGCCGTGGGGTTGAAAAAAGACCAAATAGAGACAAAGACCAGACTCAGGAGTTACGACATCTCCACCACCATTATTGAAGAAGCCAAAACCGGAGACTACAGCACCGTTGTCGTAGGCCGACGCGGCGAAAGGGATGCCTTTTTCACGGGGCGGATTGCTATGCGGTTGGTCCAAAAGACTACCGACCAGGCCCTGTGGATCATCCCATGAGAATCCCCTGCGTCCTTTACACTCTGTAAAAAATGCTGACAGCTGTGGCCTCCCAGGTCTTGCCAGTGCCTCATCTTCAGAATCAATTCTCGATAACTATCAGTCGGTTATGTTTTTTTCAAAGGGCCTTCCACTTGGCATAGTCATTGCCGTTTCTTCTTTCTCAACTCGCCCATATGGAATCGGAACCCAGGGACGATCGCACCGTTAGAGGGTCATCTAGAAAACCCACACCCTAAAAATGGAGCAGCGTCTGGCTTTTCGAAAAGTGCCCAGAGACGGTCTCTGGTTCGGTTTTCTGCTGGAGTATTGGGGTGACGGAAGTGAAGCATGGAAAAGCCCCCCAGGAGTTCACGACCCTTCTCCAATACTCCAGCATTCATTTTCAGCTATGTAGGTAGCGCCTCACGGCGTGAACAGAGCCACGTTGTGCAGTGTTTTAGCCGAATACGCTAAGTGCGCCCGTCTCTTTTCAGGCCCGCACGCGCAAAGGCCCACGGAGAGAGCAAAAGGGCTTTTTAAAATCTCATTTTTTAAAGAAGTATACCAAACAGGATGCTTTACTTAACACTAGCTCGAAAAGGGAGGCAAGAAATGAGAAAATGGATCGTGCTCTTTTTTTCCCTCGTAGTGGTCTGCACCTCCTATCTGCCGGCCATGGGAGAAACCAGTGACGAAAAACTAGAGGCCCTTGAAAGGAGGATTAAGACCCTTGAGGATGAGCTTGAGCAGGTCAAGCAAACCTCTAGCGAAACCGAAGCGGCCAGTGAAATCATCCAGAAAAGGAAGGCCATCCCGGCTGTTGCCTTTTGGAAAAACGATTTTTTTCTTTCTACGCCAGACGAGAATTTCTGGATGAAGATTCGAGGGAACCTACATCTTGACACAAAGTTTTATGGTGGAAACAGTCACAATCCGACGCAGTTCGACGTTCGTCGTGCCCGTTTCGATTTTCAGGGCATGTGGTATAAGTACATTTATTTCCGATGTCAGGCAGAATTCGCTGATTCTCCTTACGCCCGCAATTTCTGGGCTGACTACAAATTCCGAGACTGGCTCCACCTCCGTGCAGGTCAGATGAAGCCGCCCTTTAGCACTGCATGGTGGACCACAGACAATAATGTTCACTTCCTTGAACGGATGTCAGGTACACCCATGTACACCTATTTTGACCGGGGTTGGTGGCTTTGGGGAGATGTCCTTGATAAGACCCTCACCTGGAATTTAGGCGGATTTACGGGGGCAGGAATGGAGCTTGATTACCACAAAGGAGATAGTGACGATCATAAGGACTACGTTGCTCGGTTGTTTTACACCCCCTTCAAGCATCGGGAAGACTCCCTCCTCCAGGGGCTCAATCTATGTTTAGAGGCAACGACTGGCAGACAATCAGTTTCGACCAAGAGATTTGAAAACAAAGGATATGGGGCTGCTGTAAGAGATGACAAATACTGGACGTGGCTGGATAGTAATGCTGAAATCGGAAGCAGAGATCGCTGGGGGGCTGAGATCCATTACATCGCTGGGCCGTTCAGCCTAAGTTCAGAGTACCTTGTGACACGGTGGGATGATATAGAGACAGCAGCCGGCGCCGATGAAGATGGTGATGTGACCTCTTGGGGCACATGGATTAGCTATTTCCTCACTGGCGAGCAGAAAAGGGTGAGTAACTTCGGGTGGAAACAGCCAAAGCCTAAGGAGAATTTTGATCCCGTTCACCTCAAAGGAACAGGGGCATGGGAAGTTCTGGCTCGGTATACTTACACGGAGACCGATGAGAACCTATTTGACACTGGCATCCTAAGAGGTGCAGACAAAGTCAATGAATATACCCTGGGACTCTGCTGGACATGGAACCCGATGGTCCGCTGGCAGCTAAACTATGTCCATCTCCACGGAAACCGAGACGGAATCAGGACTGGATCGGACGACAACTATGGAGGAAAAGGGTCCCTTACCAATGAGGACATGGTGGGACTGCGCATGATATTCAAGTTTTAGTCTGGCATCTCCACGGTGGCGTTACCCTCATGTTTCATAAACGACATGGCAAGAGGTGCTAATGTCATGAACCAGAAATAAGTGTCATTGGTCACTGTGCAGCCGAAAGCCTTTTACGTTCGACATTGAGTATTTTCGGAATCAGAGGTCAGCTGAGTGAAGCGTTAGGAATCATAAACTCTTTGATCCGCCGCGGCGGAGAGTTATAGCGCTAACGGTGGCGCCTGACGGCTTGAAAAGAGCCACTTCGTGCATGATTCAGCGCGACGAAGCTGACCTCCCGGAAATACTCACGGAGCCCGGAAAATGGCTTAAAGGCGGCACTCTACTTTTTAGAAGGACTTCTGAGACACGACACTAGGAAGCCATGATAGTCTCAAGCCTCACCGCCGACGCCTTGGACCTGCCGCATCCTCGACTCTTGCAACGCTAGGCCTTACCATTTCCGTCATCCATTTCTTTTTCTGGATTCCCCGGTGCCAAGATCAACATCGGGAGACAGGCAAACCGAGGAATGACGACTTTCCAGTTTTTCTTGCCAGGTTCATCTTACACCCTGCCCTAGACGATTTTTCCTCCACAAACGACTTGACACTGTGCCAGAGAACAGGTATTTGTCTCTTATTATGAGCATATACCAATAATGTTAGGGGTGTGGAAGCCGTGACGATCGAAAGGAGGGCCATCATGGAAAAGGGTGAAAAACTGGTGATTGTCGGCCGCGGTGGCGTGGGAGGGCCTGCTGCCATGCTCAGCAGGAAACTCATGCCGGAAGTTGATGTGACCATCATTAGCGAGGAGGAACGATTCATTGTAAGGTGAGCCCTGCCCCATGTAGTGGCCGGTCTGGCCACGGCAGACTCCATTACCAATCCTGACGAGATGTTTTCCAATGCCAACATCAATCTCATAAAGGCCCGGGCAACACACGTGGATGCCCAAAAGAAGATGATAGCATTGTCGGATGGAAGTGAGGTCCCTTATGACAAGATGGTGCTGGCGGTCGGGGCCACACAGGTGGTGCCTCAGATTGAAGGCCACGATCTGGAAGGGGTCTTTACACTGAGGCAGGTGCCGGACGCAGAAAGAATAAGGGCCTTCATTGATGAGCGCAAACCCAGGAGACTGGTATTCATAGGAGCGGGTTTTATCAGTCTGGAGACAGCTACCCTTCTTTCAGCCTCCATGCCAGACTATGATGAGATGACGGTCGTTGGCCGGCGGGCCCATCCGTTGCCGTTCATGTTAGATACGGAGATGGGGCTCAATATTGAGAAATACCTCGTTGAAAAAGGCCTTACCATGAAAATGGGCGAGGAAGTGACCAAGATCAAGGGCCAAGACGGACGCGTTTCAAGTGTAGAGCTCGCCGCAGGCCAACTGTTGGATGCAGATATGGTCATAGTGGGCGTAGGGGCGAGGGCAAATCTGGAGTTGGCAAACGACATGGGCTTGGAGATAGGTCGATACGGCATAAAGGTAAACCAGTTCTTGGAGACGTCAAACCCTGATGTCCTCGCCGCAGGCGACTGCGTGGAGAAGACCCATTTTATTACAAAGAAACCCGTTGCAGGACAGATCCGCGGTCCGGCCGTGATACAGGGACGCCTTGTGGCCAAGAGGCTGGCCGGATATGATATCGCATTTCCCGGTGTATTGATGAGCACTGCCGTCAAGCTTTTCGACAAGACCATTGCGGCAACGGGATTGACAGAAGTCCAAGCCCAGGACAGTGAAGGGTTTGAGACAGTTAGTGCCGTAGTCGATTCCAGGAGCAAGCACGGAATGATCAGCGGGGCCAAGCCTTGGACGCTTAAGCTCGTCTTTGACAAAAAGACGCAAAGGCTCATCGGCGGCCAGATCATCAGTGACAGTCAGGCGCCGGCAAAGGAGATCGATGCCGTATGCGCCCTGATTCTAGGAGAGAAAACGATTGCCGACCTGACAACCTTTATATGTGCGGGCCATCCAGATTGCTCCTCTGAACCGAGTCTGGAACCCATTGCCATTGCGGCAGAACAGGCCCTGCAGAAGCTCAGGAAATAGATGGCAAAGACGTTTGGGAAACGCGATGGAATTACTGATTGGCTTCAGTACCGACGATGGCGAGCACATGATCAATGATCATGCAGGCCAGGCGAAATACTTTGACGTCTACAGCTTTTCTGGGGGCAAAGCTCAGTTCTTAGAGCGCAGGACCAACTCCAAGTACAAAGGCAATGAGGCGCTGAGACACGGTGACCCAAAGAAGGCACAGGCAACCCTAGCCGCCCTTGAAGGGCTCCATGTTCTGGTAGCCAGGACCTATGGGCCGAACTTGCCAAGGCTGCTCAAAAAGCTGCTCTGCGTGGTTATCAGAACCCAGAAGGTCAGCGACGCCGTGGAGGTCATGAAAGGCAATGCAAAACGGGTCCGGGAGGAATACGAGAAGGGCGAGGCCCGACGACACCTGGTGTTGAGGACGTGACCTCCATACTGCCCCATAGGGAAGACGCTGTAAGATGGCCATTCGTGGATGGACACGTTGGTGCCCATCCACTGGCCTCAAAAGGAATGGAGCGCGGGCGTCAGTGTACCGATGAGTATTTTCTCCTGATCAGCAAGGCCGCACCAGGGATTGCAAGTGAAGACATTTAGACAGAAGTATTACGATGCTTTTTCTCGAATCTACGATCGCTTTGTGGCCCTTCACTCCACGGACAGGCAAGAAACCCTGAGGGCCCTCCTGGCTGGCCAGGTAGGGACAAAAAAAGGGGCCAAAGTGCTGGACCTTTGCACCGGCACAGGATCGACCCTGTCTCACCTGCAAAAAAGGGTGGGAAGTAGCAGTCTAGTGGTGGGAATGGATTTCTCAACAGGCATGCTTAAAAAAGCCAAACCCAAGATCCGGAACCTTGCCAACGTGCGCCTCGTTGAAGGGGATGCTGCCAATGTCCCCTTTAAAGAGAGTATCTTTGATGCAGTGACATGCTGCTATGCCTTTTACGAACTGAAAGGGAAAACGCAAGAACAGTCCCTCCATGAAATCGTGAGGGTACTCAAACCGGGCAGGCCATTTCTGATCATGGAGCATGATCTCCCCAGGCAACGGCTCATACGCATCCTTTTCTATGTGCGCCTTCTCTCCATGGGACTGAAAAAAACCATGGAAATCCTCAGACACGAACGGACGTTGCTGCTCCAGTATTTCAGCCGTGTTGACAAGATCACCATGCCTGGTGGCAGGACCAAGATCATGTGCTGCATACCTGACAAGAGTTGAAAAGACCGCTGCAGGGCCCCTATCCCCACCGTCTTCATCATGGGCTCCAAAGATATCTGCTCAAGTTTGCGCCTCACGGCTTGAAAAGAGGCGCACCCCTCGTTTCCACCAATAGTAGGTGTGTCAAGACTTGTAGCCCCCCTAATTAGGCAACAGAGGGATGGGAAATTCGCGGAACGAAGGCCTACAGCCATTGCCACCCACCATCTTTGCACAGCTACTAAAGGCATTGGAGGCCGAAGAGAAGCGGATTTCCCTATCCCGAGGCTCCCGTTGCATGGAAAAGGCCCAAACCAGAGCATTGCCCTTCCCCGGAAACCTCGGCATGTTTGTGACTGTTATTTCAAGGGGTTGATAAGGATGAGGGACTTCAGATATCTGTTTGGTATGAACCTCGAAGACGCTACTCCCTTTAACCAGATCCCTGCAAAACGCTCTAAGGGGCTTCCATGATGCCCAGACGCTTTATCTTGCGGCGGAGGGTGTTCTTGTCAATACCCAGCTCCCGGGCTGTTGCCACTCTTTTCCAATCATTTCGTTGCAGGGCCTCCTGAATGGCACGTTTTTCTATCTGCTTCAGGGTCAAACCGCTGGGAACAATTGCTGCACGATCTTCCGGTACGAGGTGGCCCGGCAGGTCTCGCAGGCGAATGAGTGCCTCTTGACGCAGCACAAAGGCATGTTCTATCGCATTTTCAAGTTCGCGGACATTTCCGGGCCAGTCGTGAAGCATGAGTGCGGCCATGGCCTCCTGGGTCAGGCCCAGGGCCTCTTGTCCTGTCAGGTGGTTGAACCGTCCCACAAAATGGTCCACCAAAAGAGGAATGTCCTCTCTTCGTTCCGAAAGGGAAGGCAAAGACAATTTGATCACATTGATACGGTAAAGCAAATCCTTCCTAAATTCTCCCTGCGCAACCATTTCTTGCATGTTTTGATGTGTTGCCGTAATCACTCTCGCATTGGCATGAACCTCCTTGGTAGATCCCAAAGGCTCATAGACTTTTTGTTCCAACACACGCAGCAGGCGCACCTGCACAGCCTGGGAGATATCTCCAATTTCGTCCAGAAAGATGGTACCGCCTTGGGCCAAGGCAAATCGGCCCGGCTTGTCCTTCTTGGCATCCGTGAAGGCCCCTGCCTTATAGCCAAAGAGCTCAGATTCAATCAAGGTATCGGGCAAGGCCCCACAATTAACCGCTACAAAGGGGCCTGTCTTTCTTGCGCTGTTGTTGTGAATCGCCCTGGCAAAGAGCTCTTTCCCTGTACCGCTGGCCCCTTCAACAAGCACCGTACTGTCACTTTGGGCCACATGAGGAAGAATGGAAAACAGGCTGCGCATTTTTTCATTCTTACTGACAATATCCCCAAAAGAATGCTGTTTTTGCAGCTCCTTTCTGAGTTCGTGGATGACCGTCAGGTCGCGGAAGGTTTCCACACCGCCCACAATGCGGCCTGTGCTGTCCTTCAAGAGGCTGGTAGTCACACTGATAGGGATTTGTTGCTCGTCTGCCCGCACAATGAAGACCGGCATATTGCGAACGGGTCTGCCGCACTTCATGGTGTGCCGGAGCACACAGCCTGACTCACAGACATTGGCCCTGAAGACTTCATAGCATAACTGGCCGATGGCCTCTTCGCTGGGAATACCCGTGATCTTCTCGGCCGCCTTATTAAAGGAAGTAACGCGCCATTTGGTATCAACAGTGAAAACCCCATCTGCAATACTGTTCAGGATGATCTGATGATGTTCAGCGCCGGACATCTTAGGTCGTGTCATGCCATTCTCCGCGGCCCGTAAGACATATGAGAAACCAAGAATCCCCGGCAAACAGGGGGACCTTCATGACCGAATTCTCCTGCCCTTTATCAAGAGATGACGGTCTGTGGCCAAAATCAAGGTCATGGTTCACATTGTTCCCTGGCGAACGCTACTCTGGTTCATTTTGGCCCCATTACCCGCTGCTCAACCCGCCTGGAAGTGCGCCATTAGGCAACAAAATTTTCTTGTATTTCAACTAGTTATATATATTTGTCCTGTTTTTTTTATATTGGCACATATCTTGCCATTTGACAATAGAATAGTCTTGTATGGGATACGAGAATTCTGGGGCATGCTACCCCCCCCTGGAGGGTGTCTCGCAACCCTACTCGAAGCGGCACGGAGGGATGTCACACGCCCCATGGATTAAAGGTACGGAACTCTGTTCGGGGGACATGAGTACGTGCCGCTTCGAGTATTTGATGGGGTTGCGAGACACCGTTTCCCATAGCCAGGGGAAGAAACGAAGGGCACTTACATCACGTGGCCATATTTGCCATACCCGTGTTTCGATCTCGGGTTGCGCCGGTTTTTGACTCTTGTCTCCAGGCCTTGGTCATCCGCACTGGAGATGGTTCTGATATAGAGAGAACCGACCTACCTTTCCAGAACCCTTCCTCATCTGAACGTGTCTCCTTGCTCAAGAGAGCAGGGGTTACGACCTTGATCTGTGGCGGCATCAGCCACACCCTACGCGTCATATTGGAAAGCTCAGGAATTTCTGTCATCACAGGGATAGCCGGAGATGTAGAAGAGGTGCTTTCAGCCTTTGCGTCTCATCAGCTGGACGACCCTAAATTCCTTATGCCTGGACGGGCCGGCACACGGTCTTCTCGCCAGGGAGAAGGGACAGGTCCCCTTTACGATAAACAAAGGCATTCATAGAGATCGATGGTTGTAATGCTCGAAGAAAGGAGGTGATATCCGCAGCGCGAAAAGGTGTCGCATGACAATTAAGTAATAGAGGAGGCGAAGAAGGCCGGGTCAGATGCAAGAGACTTTAGGCCTTATTCTGGTTCAACAGTGCCAGCTTTCTCACTGAAGAGCCGATTCGCCTGAAAGAGGAATAACCTAAGAAAGCTATTTTAGTGGTTTGTCGCCAGGAGAGGCGACCCCAAACCACACAGGAGGAACAGGGCATGAAGAAAAAGTTTCCTTGGTTTCTATTGTTACTATCATTGGTGGCCTTTGCCGGCACGCAGTGTGCCAAGCAGGCCTTGCCACCCAAAGCGGTGTGCCTGCCCGTCATACAGGGGGCCACAAGCGTGGGCAGTGAGACCTGTGCCGACTGTCATGACGAGGTCTGCAACGCCTTTGACAAAACCATTCACGGCAGGATCGCCCCTTTTGAAACAGCAGGCCTGGGCACAGGTTGTGAAACGTGCCACGGGGGCGGGAGTTTGCACGTTGAATCAGAGGCACCTTCTGACATTATCGCATTTGGTGAGCTCACCGCGGCCGAACAGTCTAGGATTTGTCTGGACTGTCACACCAGATATCACTGGGGCGGCAGCGAGCACCACATGAATAATGTGAGTTGCGTGGAATGCCACAAGGTCCACCCGCCGGCAGGCAAGCATCTGCTGGCCAAGGCAGAGCCTGAAGGCTGCTACAGCTGTCACCCGGACATCCAGGCCAAAGTCCAATATCCTTCCCATCATCCCATCAGGGAAGGAAAGATGGGCTGTTCTGACTGTCATGATCCCCATGGCTCTGCCGTGGGAAGTCTCAAGACAGATGAAAGGCTAAACGACCTGTGCCTGACCTGTCATGCTTCCAAGCAGGGCCCCTTTGTCTTTGAGCACGCACCAGTGGTGGAAGACTGCACCATCTGCCATTCGGCCCATGGGACCATTGCGAACAATCTCCTCTCGCAGAATGAACCCTTCCTTTGCCTCCAGTGCCACGAGTTTCACTTCCATGCTGGCAAGGTCGGCTGGGACGAAGACTTGGATACACCTGTGGCCGAATTTCCTTATAAGGGCAATGAAAGCTTTCCGTACACCACGTACCAGGTGAATCCGGACAACAATGCCAAATATGCCCAGGCCCATGACCTCTCGGACCGTTTGGCCTTCAAGAGGGCTTGGACGACCAAGTGTACCCAGTGTCACTCGAGGATTCACGGTTCTGATTTGCCGTCACAGGCCGTACCAGGAAAAGGCAAGGCCTTGACCAGGTAATTGGTGGAGCAACGTGTTTCTATTGAAGAAAGGGGGAAAAATCACTCATGAAAAAGAACATTAAATGGATAGGCCTCAGCCTTTTTATTGCGCTTTTACTGGTATGGGGTCAAACACCAACCTGGGCGGCTACAGAAGACGTTGAGGCAGAGATTGAATTTGAAGCGGGCTTTGAGGCCGTGGCAACGTCCGATCTAGACAGCAGGAAGGTGGGAGAGTATGAGGTCATGGACGAAGGCCTCCACCCGACCATCGGGTTTTCTCTCTCTGGAAACAAAGGCGATGATTACTTTGGAATTGGTGGCCACTTTCTAGATGACGAAGAGCAGCAATACCATCTGGATGCGGATTTCAGACGCATGGTCAGGCAAAGCTTTGAATACGACCGTTTTCAACACTGGCTGGACCATGACCCGATGGATAACCTCAACGCTGTGTATTCGCCCGGCGACCCACACGTCATCACCCATCATACCGACTACGATATGGGTAGCGAATACCATATCATCCATACAGAAACCAAAAGCAGCACCCAGATTGCCCTCCCCTTTATCCCTGGGGGGCAGTTTAAATTTGACTATCGAAAAGAGACCAGGGACGGCCATCGCCAATCCATGACCATGAGCAAGTGTACGTCCTGCCATGTGCAGAGCCACAGCCGCTCTATTGCTGAGGATACAGAGGACTACAATCCCAGTATTACGGCGAAGTTTGGCGATGCCAGGTCCAACCAGCTTGCCCTGGAATACAGCTTCCTCTACCGAGAGTTCAAGGAAGAGGGCCATACCCCGCACAATCTCTATGATGAAGGGGTCAATCCCAGAAAGATCGGTAGCAAACCCTTTGGAGACCGGTTGTGGTATCAAAATGAGGAGCTCGCCTTCGACCAAGTGCCTGAGATGGACAAGCAGACCCACAAGGTCAAGGCAGAGGCGACCCTTCCTGATACAAACACCAGCCTCTTTGCTTCCTATGTGAACTCCAACGTGAAAAACCGGGACAACATGGTGGACGGCAGCCTGGAGATTGACACGGATGCCGCCTCTTTTAGGATCACCAACAGCTATATCCCCAATCTGGTCTTAAATGCCGGGTTCCGATGGATGGAAATCGACAACGACGATTATCTTGTAAATTACGCGGAACCCACTGGCGCCAATCCAGATTACAGCGGGACCTATCAGAGCTTCTATGGGACCTCTGACCCGGCCTTTACATGGCCCTACAACAGGGAGTCGGCCCTTTCCAGGGATGACTACAGGGCCGATCTAAAGGCACGGTACACCATTCGGCCGGGGCTCTCAGTCTACGGTAGCTATGAGTGGCGACAGATCGATCGCGACGACTACCTGGTGGCAGAGAATGAAACAGAAACAGAGATAGATACGTACAAGCTGGGCGTAAACGGCCGGTGGGGAAAGCTCAAGGCACGGGTCCGATACACCTTCGAGGACATCGATGATGAGTTCGTCAACTCCACAGCCAGCGATCAGGGCGGTGCTTGCGAGGCCTTTGGGACCCAAGAAGTGACCGGCAATTGGAGAACTGGTGAGCAGTACTACCAATTCTGGACGACGAGGACCCAGGACATGAGCAATCAGCCTGAAGAGCGCCATGAGATAACGGCCAATGTGAGCTACCCCATCAGACACAATCTGAGTCTCTCGGGGCATTATCGATGGCAGGATGAGGACACCACTAGCGGAGACGGCGAACTCCACATGCCTTCGGTCTCCTTGTGGTACACGCCTCACGAGAAGCTGAGTTTCATGTTGAGCTACCTCTATGACGATGAAACAAGGGAGAGTGTGGTCTGTATACCGGTCTTTAATGGCTGAGCGGGCGGCATCACAACGGGCCAGTTTGGCTCGCTCGCAACCAGTGAAGACTATGAGATCGAAAGTCACACCGCCATTCTCTCAGCCACCTACTTACCGACTGACAAACTCAGTTGTACGCTTACAGGCTCTTTCACAGACTCCACAGCTGAAATCGACAGCATGACCTTTAACCAAAACGACTGGACCGGTTATGATCCGGCCACCCAGGGTTATGCCTATGATCTTACCAGCGTTCCGGGGTATTCTGATCTGGACATCCAGCAATATAGTCTGGAGATGGATCTTGCTTATGACATCAATCCTGACCTTGCCTTGGGCGTGGGACTTGCCATGACCGTGTATGAGGATGACGACCCTTACCTCTTTAGCGATGATGGCGAACTCTATGTCTTGAGTGCAGGCTTGAATTACGTCTTCTAAAAGAGCATGTTTCGTTAACCGTTGCCAGGCCATTGGCTCTGGGTGAGACCTGCCCAGCTGGCAGGCCCTGCAAGGAGTCCGGCACTGGCTAAAATACGACTGGGGGGGCTTATAGCCCCCCCCAACCCTTCCATCACACAATCCCCTTGCTGCTGCACCCTGCAAGACCCCCCGCACCACTGCCTACAAAAAAGACTTGACAACCTCGGCCGATGTGGTTATTTTTGAGCATATACCCATAATGCCCACCAGGCCATAGTCAACATCAAGGCTGCCCTCTTGTTGATTGGGAAATTGGGCACTTAGTGCTTGCCCAGAGACGCCATTTCAAAGGGAAGGCGCCTTTGTGGCAGCGTCCAGGCCTCTAACGGTAGAGGGAAGGAGCTTGGACATGCTCCATCAGACTGGGGGCGAGGAGATTGTCTGGCCTTGCCACAGGAGAATAACGAAAAGGAGAAAGGAGGCAAACAGTGGCCAAACTGACGCAAGACATGAAGGACGTGATGGAAAAGACCAGGGGGTACTCCATAGCAACATGTACCAAAGAAGGCATCCCTAATGTGGTCCCTATTCATTTTGTCAAGATCCTGTCAGATGATGAGATCATGCTGGCTGACATCTTCATGAAGAAGACCTTTGAAAACATTCAGCAGAATCCTATCATGGCGATCTCTGTATGGGACTGGGATGTGAAGCCCAGAAAAGGCTATCAGTTCAAGGGAGAGCCCAGGATCGAAACCTCCGGCAAAATCTACGACATGGCCGTTGCCATGGTGAAGGAGGAAAAGCCTGATTTGACGCCCAAATCGGCTGTTGTGGTGAAGATTACAGACATCTTTGTCACCAGTCCCGGGCCCAATGCAGGCAAGAACGTGGAGGAAATCAACTAAGAAACATTAAGGAGACATGTGTAATGAAAGTAGCGGTATCGTCAACGGGACCAACCCTTGACTCAGCAGTTGATCCTCGATTCGGGAGGTGTCAATGCTTTTTGATTGTGGATTTGGATGACATGAGCTTTGAGGCGTTGGACAATGCGAGCATTGGCCAACAAGGTGGAGCCGGAATACAATCAGCCAAGGTTGTTGTGGACCAAGGAGTAAAGGCCGTGCTCACAGGAAATGTTGGCCCCAACGCCTACGAGGTCCTTTCAGAGGTGGGTCTTGAGGTGATCACCGGTGTTGCGGGAACGGTGCGTGATGCCGCCCAGCAATACAAGGAGGGCCACCTGAAACCAGCCCAAAAACCCAATGTAGAGAATCATTTCGGCATGGGCAGCCTCCCGCCTGGGCCTCCATCTCCAGATAACCGCCAGATCCCTGCCACGGGTTTTGGGACAGGTCGCGGCATGGGAGGAGGCGGGGGCAGAGGCATGGGAGGAGGACGAGGGAGAGGATGCGGCCGTGGCATAGGGTGCGGTCGCGGTATGGGCCCTATGCAGTCCACCTCATTGACAGACCCACCTTCCAGTGGGGTTACAGGCAAACAAGACCTTGCAGACCTCAAGGAACAGGCCAAGCTGTTGCGTGCACAGATGGACGAGATCCAGTCGCGAATCAAAGAGCTTGAGAAGAAAAAGCCCTAGCGCGCGGCCAGCCTTTCACCTTTTCTTAACCGTTCGGCAAACCATGAAACGAAGATGCAGGGAAAAAACCATCTCTAAAAGAAGCTCTCTTCGGGTGAATATTGCTGCTTTTGGACAGAAGGACATTTTCAAATGGAGGAACTAAAACTACTTGAGGAAAAAATTGGCGGACGTTGGACAGGGATCACCTTTAACGGAAACGATCCCGTCAAAGAAGACTTGGCAAAGAGAAAGATGCGGCTCTGTGAAGCGATAAAAGAGTCCTACACCCGACCCATTGTCTTGACCAAAGACCTTATCTCTTGTCCCGGGGCCCTAAGGAGCCTTGGCTGGGCGACTGATCTGGATGACAGCCTCGCACACAAAATAGCGGAGGCCTCGGGCACCGACCCTGATGTGGCACAAAAGCTCGTTGCCAATACGCCCCATCTAGAACCTGCCGTCTCTGTCACCATAGGAAACACCGACTCTCCGGACATCGCTATATCTTATACCCAACCAGAGGCCGCCATGAGGCTCCTTCGTCTATGGCAACAAGTCAAGGGTACCGATCTTGATATAGCCGCCTCCAGTGTGATGGCCGTATGTGGAAGCGTCGTGGCTAAGGTACACAGGACCAAACGAATTTGCCTGTCCTTTGGTTGCCCCGATTCCCGAAAATACGGAGCCATCGGGAGAGATCGACTTGTCATTGGCCTCCCTGTCGGCATGATAAGAGACTTTCTCTAGCAGCCCCTCGCTTTCGGCAAAACCAGGACCGGAGCCTCCAGGGAGACCGCCAGAGGCAATAGGATCCACCTTATACGAGTTGCCCTCTTCCGGGGTCTTAACCAGTATGGAACAAAGTGAAAGAATTGGGGCCTACTCTATAGGAGTCAACCTTATTCTCGTGGCCATGAAGGGCCTGTTGGGTTTCCTCTCAGGATCAGTGGCCCTTATTGCAGATGCCATCCATTCCTCGGCCGATGTCATTTCGTCGGCCACGGTATTTGCCGGGATTAGGATCTCCAAAAGAAAGTCCAAAAGCTTTCCTTACGGGCTTTATAAGGTGGAGAATCTGGTCTCTTTGCTCTCCTCTGTCTTCATCTTTATTGCCGGCTACGAGATCGTGCACACCGTCTTCTTTGAAGAGCCCCTGGTAAAGACCCAGTATCTTTTCCATGCCATTTGCGGCGTCATCTTGACCATGGTCATCACTTTCGTCTTCTCTGCGTACGAACTGAGGCAGGGAAGAAAACTGGGGTCTCCCAGTCTTCAGGCCGATGCCCAGCACATTCGTACCGATGCCTTTTCCTCGGCCGTGGTCCTTGCCAGTCTCATCGGTGCATGGTTCGGCCTCAACTTGGACAAGATAGCAGCACTGCTGGTCGTCGTCCTCATTCTAAAAGCGGGCTTTACCATCTTTGTGGATGCCGTTCGGGTACTTCTAGACGCCTCTATTGACTTCGAAACCATGGACCGCGTAAAGACCATCATCCTGAAGGACCCTAGGGTGATCTCTATTAATGGGCTGTGGGGGAGAAACTCCGGCCCCTTCAAATTTATCGAAGCTGATATTGTAACCAGCGCAAAGGACTTGGAAAAGGCTGATGCCGGGAGCCGTAACATCGAAAGAGAAATCAGGGAACAGGTGACCAAGGTAGACCACATACTGATACATTATGAGCCTCAAAGAAAAAAGACAATCACCTCTGCCATTCCTCTTAAGACGGATAAGCAAACCCTCTCAGAACACTTTGGCGAGGCCCCCTACTTCTACCTGTTCACTGTGGGGGTGAACGACGGCCTTCTTCTCTCAGAGTCCTATCTGCGCAATCCCTTCACAGAGGAGGCAAAGGGCAAGGGGATCAAAGTGAGTGAATGGTTACTCGAACAGGACATCGATGTCATTTACTCCCCAAAGGGATTTCAAGGTAAGGGCCCTGGATATGTCTTTTCCGATGCTGGGGTCGATGTCATTGTCACGCAGGAGAGTCTGTCAGAGATCCGAAAGGGGTAACAGACAGGAGTCCCACGGCTGCCTAAAGGCCATGGAGTCAATGATCTAACGGGCTGTTGCCCAAACCAAAATGCTTTCGACCGGTTCATTGAGCAGTTTTTTGCCAATACATCTTGGCGAAGCGGAAGATCAGCGATGTCAACTGTTTGAGCCCGAAGGGCGAGTTTTGGCATCGCCTGGAGCAAGCCTTAGATGTATCAACAAACGGCTCAGAACTAAGGGAGAAGGCATTTGGGCAACAACCCGTCTAAGAGCAAAGTTAAAGAAAAGGAGGGTACTATGCCAGGTGGAGACAGAACAGGTCCTGCAGGAATGGGGCCCATGACAGGACGACGGGAAGGGTATTGCGTTGGAAATGCAGGCCCTGGCGCCATGAATCTTGGCGTTGGCCGGGGTTACGGTGGCGGCTTTGGCCGAGGGTTGGGCCTCGGTTTTCGAGGCGGCCGGCGGGGAGGATGGGCTACGCCCTATCACCGATACGGTGCCCCCTTTGCACCATTTACGGGTGCAGCGACGCCCCCCCAACAGGAACTGGCGTCGCTGCAGGCCGACGCAGCGTTTCTCAGAAGTTCCCTTGAAAGCGTCACCAAACGGATCGCCGAGCTGGAAGCCAGGAAGAAGCCAGAGTAACGCACGGGCGGCGCAGATGGTAACAACGTCTCCCGCCCGGGAGTTTATTCCGTATGCATTACCCTTGATGCCATCGAATCAAGGTCACCGGAGGTTTTTCAACGAATGCCAATTTACGAATTCAGGTGCAAAAAGTGCAACCATGTTTTTGAATATTTGTGCCTCTCTATGAACGACAGAGATCAAGCCTGCTGTCCCTCTTGCGGGCACAAAGAGACAGAGGCCTTGCTCTCCACATTCAGCTCAACAGGTTCCCGTGATAGCGGAAAAGGCACGTCATCTCTATCCTCCTGTTCCAACTCAGGCGGTTTCTCGTGAGCGTGACCGACGCAGCCGGGTGCTGCATCTTATAGCCACCGTTTAGGGAGGGCCGATCATCTCCAATGCAGTTGGCTGAACCTTTGGGCTGGCTTTGATCAATTCATTGGATCGGTTCAAGGCCCTTATCGGCAAAGAGGCGGATAGCTTCTCACAGTCAGCCTGATTGAGGAGACGAAGGAGAAAAAGGCATGCCGATTTACGAATTTCGATGTGATGAATGTGGCCGTACCTCCGAGCACCTCATGGCCTCTGGAGATGAAGAGAACATTATCTGCGGCAGTTGTGGCAGCACGAAAATGACCCGGGTCCTTTCTGCCCCCTCCCATTTCTCCTTTGGGACAGGTCAGATGCCGGGCCGAACGTGCTGTGGTCGTCAGGAACGGTGTGAAACGCCACCATGCTCCGACAGTGGGGCCTGCAGGCGAAAATAGACTTCCAGAGAGGGTGTGGACGGGGAAGACACACCTTGGTCAGGAAAATGGGGATGAGCCTCCTGTTTCTGCGGTTTTTTGGAAGATCGTGCACCAGGGGTTTGTAGCCCGGAGCATGGGCAGATGCAGAGGAAGGGGTTTTACTGAAGGGGGGCTGTGCGAAACGGGCGTGGCCCATGTGAGATATTCGGACATCATGTTCTGTAAGGGATCTACAAGGAGGTAACATATGGCATTTGTACCAACAGTGGACAGTGAAAAGTGTGTAGGCTGTGGGGAATGCGTAGACGTGTGCCCTGTGGAGGTCTACGAAATGCAAGATGAGAAATCCGTGCCAGTCAATGCAGAGGAATGCCTTGGCTGTGAAAGCTGTGTAGAAGTCTGCGAGCAGGAGGCCATTACCGTCGAGGAGACATAGGCGTATTGAGACCGCCAATCCAAGTCCAGCCCGTTTCCCACACCCCCCTGTCACCCCACTAGAGGATCGGGGGCACCGGCCCCCGAATCCTCTTCCCATCTCCATCGCCTGCTAAGACCTAGCAACCAGCCGCCGAGGGGCGAAAAGGTTGACAAATGAAAGCACCTATGCCAATCCTTTGATAAGGTATCGGCATGATTTTCTTGACTTTAGACGGTGGCAGAAAGAATACAGGTCTACTGAAGGGAGGTCCTATGACGAGACGTCTTCCCATGGTGCTCTTGTTCACCCTGATACTGGGAATCACGTTCGGATGCCAAACCACCTATTATGCTGTCTGGGAGAAGCTGGGAAAGGAAAAGAGGCATTTACTGAAAGACAACGTGGAAAAGGCCCGCACAGAACAGGAAAGGGCCTCTGAAAAATTCAAGGACGCCCTGACCCGGGTAAAGGAGCTTTACGGATTCAAGGGCGGCGAGCTGGAAAATTTCTACAACAGGCTTCGAGACGACTATGCATCTTGCGAAAAAAGGGCCCAGGCCGTCAAAAGCAGGATCAACACAGTGGAGCAGATTGCTGCCGATCTTTTCAAGGAGTGGGAAACTGAAATCAATGGCATGTCAAATGAGACCTTTAAGTCAAAAAGCGCCCAATCCTTAAAGGACACCAAGGCCAGGTACGCCCGCCTGAACGAGGCCATGGTCAAAGCAGAATCAAAGATGGGCCCTGTCTTAAAGCAGCTTGAAGACTATGTCTTGTACCTGAAGCACAATCTAAATGCCCAGGCCATTGGCGCCCTCAAGGAGGAAGTGGAAGACATTGAAGGGGAAGTCGACAGACTCATCAAAGACATAGCCGAGTCGATCAAAGAGGCTGACGATTTCTTAGCATCCTTCAAATAGAAGGATGGCGCGGGGCAAAAAGCCCCTCACCCAAGAACCTCTGCCTGGATACCAAGGAGCATGAAGGGGGTGACATGGACGTCATACGCTTACTCCTATCCATCTTTCTCCCGCCCCTGGGAGTCTTTTTAAAAGTCGGCATCGGTCTCCATTTTTGGATCAACTGCATCCTCACCCTCTTGGGCTACGTCCCGGGCATCATCCACGCCGTGTGGGTGCACCTCAGGAAGTGATGGCATAAGGAGGCAAGACCATGG
This sequence comes from Thermodesulfobacteriota bacterium, assembly GCA_034189385.1. Classification (GTDB taxonomy): domain Bacteria; phylum Desulfobacterota; class Desulfobacteria; order Desulfobacterales. Next base: position 23,897 of record JAXHVD010000008.1, on the reverse strand, counting down.
AACCTTTTGATCAGCTTGTAAGAACCTTGTCTCTCACCATGGGCGCTGCATGGGCAAGCGGGATCAACCTCTACGCCGCTATTTTAGTCCTGGGACTCCTCGGGGTGACCGGAAACATCGTCTTGCCTGCCGGGCTTGAAGTCCTCATGAATCCTTTGGTGATTGCAGCGGCCGGCGTTATGTACCTGGTAGAGTTTTTTGCCGACAAGGTCCCGGGCGTGGACACGGGCTGGGATACGCTGCACACCTTTATCCGCATCCCTGCGGGGGCCCTTTTGGCCGCAGGCGCCGTGGGTGAGGTGAATCCGGCCGTGGCCGTGGCCGCAGGCATCATGGGAGGGGGCCTTGCAGCAGTAAGCCACGCCACCAAGGCCGGGACACGGGTCCTCATCAACACCTCTCCTGAACCGGTGACAAACTGGACGGCCTCTGTGGTGGAAGACGTGGCCGTGGTGGGCGGCCTGTGGACGGCCCTTCACTATCCTTGGGTCTTTGTAGGCCTTGTTATCATCTTCATTCTGCTGATGATTTGGCTCCTTCCCAAGATCTGGCGGGGGATCAAGAAGGTCTTTGGGTTCATCAGGGACCTTTTTAAGGGCAAAAAGCCGGACTTTCGGCCTGTTCCTGAAGGGGAAAAACCGACCTCCTAAAAGGAGGCCGGTCGCCCGTGCATGCGTTCAGAGAGAGTTACGATCAAAAGAAAAGGCGTCCCACCTACCAGTTAGCGGGACGCCTTCAATGCCTGGATCCTTTCTACTCGGGCGGCATGTTGACTTCTTTCAAGTCGTCTCCGAGATACTCACGTTCATTCGGACCCAGGATCCCCAGGGAGAGACAGATCAGTGTCCACAAATGGACGGTTTGGTATTTGCCTTCGAAGTGATGGGCCAGATCGTGGATCTGCGCATGACAGTTGTGGCACGCAGCAACGCAGTAATCAGCATCTGTCGCCACGATCTGGTCAAACTTAATCTTGCCATAGGCCCGACGTTCATCGGCATATCCTGACTGGAGGAAGCCTCCGCCTCCACCGCAGCAGAAGTTATTCGACTTGTTGGGCCACATCTCAATAAAATTCTCTTCTCCCACAACAGACTTGACCACAAAACGCAGGTCCTCTGCTACAGGATCACCGTAGCTCTTGCGAATGATCTGACAGGGGTCCTGCACCGTGAATTTCAGCTTCAGGTCCTTGTTCCAGTCGGAGTTGACCTTGAGCTTTCCTTCCCGGATCCATTTTGCATAATATTGATAGATACTCGCTACTTCAAAATCGTAAGGGATCTTGAATTTTCTCAGTCCTTCCAGGACTGAAAAGGTGACGTGCCCTCATTCGGTATTGAGGTAGACCTTGCATCCCAGTTCTGCACACTGCATGATGCTGGTCCGTGTGACATGCTCCCAGGACTTGTCGTCGGCAAGGAACATGCAGTAGTTCTCTCCAGCCCATCCCTTGCTCCCGTATGTCCAGTCGGCACCAACAACGTGCAGGATTCTCCACAAGGGGATGAGTTCATCCGGTTCGGTCACCGGTTCCCTGGAATTCTGATTTAAGAAGAAATGGGCGCCCTTTTTATCTACGGGGGCCTGGAGCTCCTCCCAGCCGGGCTGGCTCTCCTTCACCTCTTCGAGCACATCTTCTACGACAAAGGTGAAGTCCTCAGGAGATGCCCCCATGGCGCTACCGCTGTCATTTCTCAATGCCATATCACATGAACCAAGGATCCCCTTTGGCCGCTCTTCACGGGGCCACGTGGCCCGCGCGTTGTACACCAGCCTGGGGATGTCGATCTCCATGGGGCAGGCGTAGATGCAACGCTGGCACCCGGTGCACATCCATACCCAGGGCGACTTGGTTGCCTCTTCATGCAGACCGAGCAGGATCATTCTTAGAAACTTCCTGGGGTCCATGTCTGCAAGACCCGTGGCAGGGCAGCCCGCAGCACACGTCCCGCAGTTGAGGCACAGATCCAAATTGCCCCCGCCCGGGATGACTTCCATGACCTCCTTTTTGAAGCTTCTTGTGACTTTGTCGAGATCTATTGCTTGTTCAGCCATAATGATGCACCTCCTTTCATAGATTCTGAGCCAGGAGAACGCTGGCGCTATCTGTTTCCACCACATCACCGGCCTTGCCCAAAAAACCGGCAACCCCACGTGAACGCCTCTTTGTTTTACCCCACCCCAAGCAGTGGGCGGGAGCTGGGATGGGAACCCTCCGCAAGCCACGTTATCGACCGCCACCCCTGAAATCATGCGGTTGCAGCCTCAAGGCTCTTTGCGGAAGGCGCTTATACGATGGTAAACTTGTACTTCATTTCCTGCTTATCAAGGAGATTGCCACCTTGATAGTCGAAGCACTTCAATTTCATAACGACCTTTGCCGTGCCAAGGGCATCGGTTGGGTCGATGGTGTCAGAAAACGTCCATTCATAGGTAGCTGCAACTAACGTGTCACTCTTGATAAGCTTCAGCATCTTGACGGCTGCACTGTCTTTTACCTTGGAATCAGCGGTCTTCACGAAGCTAAAGCCGGCACCCAAGAGGTGGAACCGAACCTTGTACTGAATCGGGTCACCCGAGGTAAAGGTGTTCTTGGGCGTGCCGGAGCCGTCTGCTGTCCACACACTTTCAACGATCATCCTCAGGCCTTGATGAACGGCGTCGGGCGTGACCGCATGACACTCCGCGCAGTCCATTTTGGTGATCTGGGCGGGAGCTATATTGGGATTGCTCCCTGTGTAGTGACAGGTAAGGCAGTCTGCAGTTGCCGCTGGGATCGCGTACGGATCTGCCGAGGCCCCGTTAAGAGCGTAATAATTGATCAGTTCAGCCGTATAACCGGCCATCTCAGCGGCTATCTTGCCGCAGCGATCATTCTTGTGCGTGAAGCCATAGGGATTCGGACTCCCCAAGTTGACGCCTGCCGCATAGCACCACTTGCTGATGGAAATGTGGCACAGGGGTGAATAAGGGATCACCTTGGCCAAGACCTCGTCATCCGGTATGGGCGTCTTGGCTGCCGACCAAATACCGCTGTAGCCGGCGCTCGAAGGGCCGTAGGTGGGATCATCATCCCAGTAAATGTCGGCAAGCGACGCAGGCGGCCACTCGGTGCTGGAATAGTGGCCCAGGATGTCTGATCCCAGGGCGCCGTGGAGGCCGATGAGATTGCACAGCGCTGGACACCCGTTGGCAATCCCGCACAGGGTGCCCCAACCGCCAATGCCGCCTCCGCCGTAAGTTAACATGTCGTAGGGAATAAAGTCCCAGTCCGTGCCGTCACTGGCAAATGCCGCTTTGAATCCTTGCATCAAACCTGACACAACGGACTGCATTCACCCCTTGCCCTGGGAGGAATAATACCACCAGGTCATGACCCGCACGTCGTCCGGGTCAAGGACGGTTTGATTCGATGCGTTCGGCGTGTTCGTCGGGGTGCCGCCACTGTCTTTACAATACGGCAGCGGCAACACCGGGAGCGAAGCATGGGCGGTGCCGGGGACACCAAGGCCTCCTGCAAAGCCCGCTGTCAGGGCACCGGCCCCGATGACACTCCCTTTCAAGAACTTCCTTCTACTAAGATCTGTCTCTTTTTTCATTTCTCCTCCCTTTTTGTTTTCTACTCCTCCTCTACAAGGAAAGTCCATCTCTCTCATATCACGCCTTTTGTCTGCATTTTTTTAAGACCAGCTTTCAAACCTTCAATGAATGATTGCCTCCTCTGACCAGTTAGTGGATCTGCCATGTAAACCGCTATGGCAGTCCCTCATCCTTGCCGCAAATCACCCCCTCCGCTAAATACGTTGATGCCATTTGAAAAGATCACCCCCCGTTGCCCCAGGGTTTGCTCTGGTGGTGCTCAACCTACCGCTCCAGGGTATTGTAGGTGTCAAAAAAGAGCCAAGGACCGCAAAGAGAGGACTCTGCAGTCCGTGTATTGGCCAACGCCTTAACAGGGCTACATGATGATCGTCATGGCCCATGGCAACATGACCCAGATCTGGTTTGTTGTGGAAATGTCTTAAGCCAGAATCGTGCCAGCCCGTGGAAGTCTCTTTGTCATGAAGATAACCAATTGGAAAAACACAGTAATCTGCGCCGTGGTGGCATGATGAAGGCAGGGCTCCAGCATCAATTTGGGAACAATTTAGAGCATTAGGGGCGTTTTAAGGGAACAAACTGTTCCATTCCTCTTGAATAATCGCACTGCGGGAAACAATATGGGGCAGCATTCCCCCGCAGCGGGGCTTAAAGGGAACAATATGGGACAGCATTTTCCCCAGTGCAAAGACACTGGTTCAAATAGGGGCAGATCCAAGGCAACGAAGCTGCCAATGAACGACAAGTGCTCAGCGGGAATAGAGGGTGGCGGGGTCAGTCGGAAGGTCTCACAATGCCGAGGCGCTTTATCTTTCGACGAAGGCTATTCTTATCGATCCCCAGTTCGCGGGCTGTTGTGACTTTTCTCCAATGATTCCTCTCAAGGGCTTCCTCAATGGTACGCCTTTCTGCCTCTTTAAGCGTCAAACCGGTACTGACAACCCCAGATCGGTCTTGAGGAATCAGCTCTTTGGGCAGGTGGCGCTGTTCAATCAGTTCTCCCTGGCAAAGGACAAAGGCGCTTTCGATGGCGTTTTCAAGTTCGCGCACATTTCCAGGCCATTCGCAAAGCATGAGGGTGGCCATGGCTTCTGACGAGAGACCGACGCAATGTTTTCCTGTCAGATGGTTGAAGCGATCCAAGAAGTGGTCCACCAGGAGGGGGATATCGCCTTTTCGTTCCGACAGGGGTGGGAGGGATAGTCTCACCACATTAATGCGGTAGTATAAATCTTCTCTGAACGTACCCTGTTGAACCATCTCCTCCACGTTGCAATGGGTTGCCGTGATCACCCTCGCATTCGTCTTCACAGGCTTGGTAGAGCCCAATGGTTCGTATACCTTCTGTTCCAGGACCCGAAGAAGCCGCACCTGGGCCGCCTGCGAGATGTCCCCAATTTCATCCAAAAAGAGGGTCCCATCTTCTGCCAGGGCAAATCGGCCCGGCTTATTCCCTTTGGCGTCCGTAAAAGCCCCGGCCCTATATCCAAAAAGCTCCGATTCGATCAAGGTTTCAGGCACTGCGCCGCAGTTTACGGCCACAAAAGGCCCTTGCTTCCGCAAGCTCCCATTATGAATGGCCCTGGCTATGAGTTCCTTGCCGGTGCCGCTGGCCCCTTCAATCATGACCGTGCTATTACTCTGGGCAATGTGAGGCAGTATTGAAAAAAGCTCCAGCATCTTTTGATTCTTGCTGACAATATCGCCGAAGGAATGCCCCTTGCGAAGCTCTTTGCGCAGTTCATGGACCAAGGTCAAATCGCTGAAGGTTTCCACACCACCTATCACCTGGCCCTCCTCATCCCTTAACAGGGTCGTATTCACACTCACAGGGATGACCTTCTTGTCCGCACGGATGATGTGAACGGGCATGTTTCGAATGGGCTTTCCACTGCCCATGGTCCGGCGTAGCACACAACCGTCCTCACAGACATTGGCCCTTAGTACTTCACAACAAGGCTGACCAATGGCCTCTTCACGCGGAATTCCCGTGATCCCTTCAGCAGCTTTGTTGAAGGAGGTAATTCGCCATTCCAAATCCACCGTGAAGACCCCGTCAGCAATGCTGTCCAGGATAATCTGACCATGTCCAATGCCCAGCTTGCGTGATTCCATTCAATCTTTCCCTATTGTGACCTGAAAGACGTTAGACGTGGAAACGCTTGCCAGTAATGCTAGGTACTTATACGCCGCACAGCTTCACCCCGTAAAATCGGCACCGCCATATCCCATGGCAAGAATGCAACAGGGTGGGGATGCAGTATCTATAAGGGTAACAAAATACGTAGAATCTGTCAACGAAGAGGCCAGCGACGGCTCCTTGGAAACAGAGTGACGGTTCAAATTGTTCCTTTTCAAGCATCTAATGATTCATTTTGTTCCCACTGGGCATCTTCCTCCCTTGATTATTTGCAGGAATGTCTCATCCTCAATGCCTTGTATTTGTAGTCCCTTATGAAATAACAAGACAACCCGCATGGTTATGGCATGGCTATTGCTCACCTTTAGATTGGCAAACAAGACCTTTGCCATTGTCTGGTCAGCGGTCTGGCGACACAAACCAAAGGGGTTCGTAACGTTTAGAATGTGACATCGCCTCTTTCTGAATAGACATTCCGGATAGGGCGAATCGCTTCTCTTCGGCATCCAATGCCTTTGAGTTGCCCATCCCATTGGTGTCGAGGGAGATGGCTCTATGCCTACGTTCAGCGATCCCCCCTATCCTTTTAGCTGCCTGCTAAGAGGGTTTGCCCTGACTTTTAAACGTTACCAAGGGGGTAGATGGATGGGGATGGATCAAAAGCGCTTATGAATCAGTGAGAGAGGTTGTGGAAGCATCCCTTACAGAAACAGCGAAAACCGATACAACCCACGTGACCAGGGTGGCCATACCCGTATTTCAACGGCGCATTGCCCCTGTCTTTGACGCGTGTCTTCGTGTCCTTACCTTCGACGTCGAGGGTGATCACTACGAGAAAAAGAGTGAGCTCCGTGTCTACGGCCTCTGGCCATCTGAACGGGTGGCCGCCCTGCAACGGGCGGGCGTGACGACATTGATCTGTGCCGGCATCAGCGAGGTCCTGGATAACATGCTCGAAGGTGCAGGCATCCGCGTCATTGACGGAATCGCCGGCCAGATTGAGGACGTGCTCCAAGGCTTTATATCCGGCCGCCTCGGCGAGCCACACTTCTTGATGCCGGGCCGTTCACGGGTGGCAAAAATCGTGGAGGCCGCTCAGGCGACCATCTCTGTGGCAACATCATCTATCCGGGAAAAAGGCAAGAAGGAAGGGGCCACAGCCATGACGATCGCCATTCCCGTGGCCGAAGGATCTCTGGCAGCCCATTTTGGCCATGCGCCGCAATTCGCCATTGTCCAAGTGGAAAACCAAGAAATAACGCGGAAAAACCTGTTGACTCCGCCATCCCACGAGCCGGGACTGTTGCCACACTGGCTTCATCAACTGGGCGTGGAAGTGATTATTGCAGGACGCATGGGCCACCGGGCACTCGCCCTCTTGGGGCAAGAGGGTATCGAGGTGATCACAAGTGCTCCAAGCCTCGTCCCAGAGGAGCTGGTGCACCAATATCTAAGCCACACCCTGGATGATAAGAGAAAACGCGTCTGACGCAACCTGGCCCCCCCATGTGGCTGCCATCTGGCAGTCGATTCTTGCACCTAGATTTTCCATCGTCCTTTGAAATAGGTCCTTTTGACACTTCTTGCCTTGTCTCTTGCCCAGGCTTCCAATCCCATCTTTTTGATCAAGCACAAGTTGAATACCTTCGTATTATGGGGAACCTCATTGGCTTTATCTGCATAGGGATGGAGATAATCACATGGGAAGTCCGAGCAATCACAACAAAACTCGATCTTCTTTTGCCCTATGCACTTGTAGACATTGCAGGGTTCCGTCTTATTTAAAAAGGCTATGGTGCCATTTTCGTTTCTACAGCCTTTACAGACGGCCTTTTCCACAGGGATGCCCAGATTCTTCGCAACAGCCTCTTTTAGATCCTGGTTCTCAGCTGCCAGATACATGGGGCAGTTAAAACAATCCAGTCCGCAAGGAGCGGTCATGTGAGCGTAATCCATGTCAGCCTTTCCTTTTCTTCTCCCCCTCCCTCCGTTTTCTCCAATACAGTAAAACAGAAAAAGGGGTTCAAGTCCTCAACCATGCGGTGATGTGAACTATGAACGAAACTGCAGATACCATGTCTCCACATCCAGGCTCACGGGTCTGCACACAAGGACAAACCCGCTTCAGCCCGACGGCCATCCATTGGACATCACCTTTTGCTCCCTCGAGTCCAGGATGAGGCATTCCGTGTCGGCTATGGTCTCGACAAAACGCTTCCCCTCGCCGGGGCCCAGCACAAAGACGCTTGTGGAAAGGGCATCGGCATCCATGGCGTTTTGAGTCATCACGGTCACACTGGTGCTTTCAACAGGACAGTGGCCTGTTTTCGGGTCCACGATGTGATGATAGAGCTTTTCTTGGTCAAAATAGAGTTCATAATTGCCTGACGTGGCGATGGCACCGTCCATCATGGCGAGGGTCTCCGCATAAGGCCCTGTCTTTTTAGGATCTTGAACAGCCACTTTCCACGGGATGTTGCTTTTCCTTCCCCCGATGGCCCGAATGTCGCCTCCGGCATTGATAAGGGCGTGTTGAATACCGTACCCCTTCATAACCCTGGCCCCGCAGTCGATGACATATCCCTTGGCAATGCCGTCCAAGGTAATGCCCATCCCCTCTTTCGCCAATCGTACGGTCCGGCCGTCAAGCTGGACCCCGCGGGCATCCACCAGGTTTAGGACCCGGGCCACCTGGGCCTCGGGGGGAGGGGTCTTGTGGGCCTCAAAATGCGCCTTGTACAGATCCACCACGGGCTTTACGGTAATGTCAAAGGCACCACCGCTTGCTTGGTGAAAATAGAGCGATCGGCCGATCACGTCAGACACCTCCCGTGGCGTGTGGCAAAGCAGGCCCTCCCGATTCAGTACTGCCACGAGGGAGTCCGATTCATAGCGATTAAGCAGCCGACTTACGCGATCCATTTCTTCAAAGGTCTTTCCGATCACGTCATCTGCTTCAGCCCTGGACCCATGCATGAGGGTAATGGCGCAAAAGGTCCCCATGGAAAGGCGGGTGCGGGTCACCTTCCAGAGCTTCCTGTTAAAGGCCACGCATTCGGACGTAGGCATCAGCCCGCCAAAGGCCACCCCCAGGCCCAGCACACCGGAGTATTTTAGAAAGGTCCTTCGATCCATCTCCTCGCCGTTATTCTGTTGCCGAGACATGGTCTTCTCCTTGAATCCTAGGCGGCCGCCGCTTCTGTGAGCCTCTTATAGGTTCCCTCAAGACTCATGGGTTGGAGTATATGGACTTTCTTACAGGCAGAGAGACAGACTTCCTTACAGGCCGGGCCGTAGGCGATGCACTTTTTCTGATCTACAGTCACGACCCCGTCCACCTCGGAGATGGCGTTGGCCGGGCATTTCCTGATGCAGGCCCTGTTGTGCAGACACCCCACCTTGCAGACGGACATGGTCACCTTGGGGCTATCCTTCGTGCTGCACGGGATGATCACGCGGGCGTTTCTGGGAATGAGCTTGATAAGCTCCTTGGGACAGGCATGCACACAATTGCCGCAGGCCACACAGGCCTCTGGATCTACCACTGGAAAGCCCTTTACCATGTGAAGGGCGTCAAAGGGACACGCGGCCGCGCAATCTCCAAAACCAAGACAACCGTATTGGCACCCCATGGGACCGGCAAATGCCAGGCTGGCCCCAGCGCAGGTTTGGTGGCCGGTGTACTTATACTTCTTGTGCACACCCCCCTGGACCCTGGAACAGTGCACCACCGCCACCAGGGCTTCCGCGGCCCCCGCCGCTTTGCCCGTGATGGCGGCCACGGCCTCTGCAACCTCCTCCTTACCGGGAAAGCACAGGTTTGGCGGGACATCGGGGTCGTTTACCACCGCCTCCGCGTAAGCTTCACACCCTGGGAAGCCGCAGGCACCTCATTGGGCCCCTGCCAGGACCTCGATGACTTCTTCCACCTTGGGGTTGATCTGAATGGCGAATTTGTGGGCCGCCAGGCCCAGGCCGATACCGAAAAAGAGCCCGATGCAGCCCAAAACGGCCAGACCGCCAAGGGCCAGTTTGATTAACGCCGGATCCATGGGCACTCCATATTCTTATGAGGCCTTTGCACAACCCCTCCTCAATGGATGGACATGCCGGAAAAACCCAAAAAGGCCAGGGCAAAGAGCCCTGCAACGATAAAGGCAATGGGGAGCCCTCTGAATGAGGGCGGCACATTGGCCAGTTCCAGCCTCTCGCGGGCAGAAGACATCAAGAAAAGGGCCACAAGAAATCCCAGACCGGCCCCAAGGGCCAGCATAAAACTCTCCGGGCCTGTGTATTCATTGTCTGCCAAGATCAAGGGCACGGCAATAGCAATGCAATTTGCAATGACCAGAACGAGATAGACCCCAAAGGCCTTGAACAGGGCAGGGTTGACCTTCCTGAGGATCGTGTCCACTGCCTGGACAGAGAGCGATACAAGACCGATAAAGACCACGATGTTCAAAAACGTGAGTTGGAAGGGTTTGAGCACAAACTGGTACAGGGCCCACGCCATCATGGCGGCAAAGACGATCACAATGGTAAAGGTGATGCCCATGCCCACAGCCGTTGACTTCCGCTGGGAGGTGCCAAAAAATACACACAGGCCCAGATACTTGGTAAAGACAAAATTGTTGACCAGCATGGCCCCGATGAAAATGGAAAGGAGCAGCCCGAAATAGAGCTTCTTCACCGTCAGGACCGCTGTCCCCTGAGACCTGCCTTCAGACAGCATCTCTTTCGTCTTTAAGACGTGGGCCTGTCTCGTGTTCAGCCCATCGTCAAAGCTAAGTGTCACCTTGGTCCTGTCGGGACTTAGACGAATCTCCTTGATAGGCAACAGGATATCCGGGTCTGGTTCCTCGTAGACCGCATAGTTGGCCTTCTCCTTTGCCCAAGCCTCGTCCACAGGTCCGGCAAAGGTGATGACAATTGTCTCCCCGTCCTTGAATTCCGTCTTCTTGACAAAGCGGTGCCCCGTATCGCATCCCACCGAGACAAGAATGGCCACCAGAAGCAAACCTGTGAGCGTGAGATGGCGCATCCTTTCTTTCATTTATCTTTTGACCTTTTTCCGTCGGTTGTAAACGATCTCTATGTAGTTAAACATCGCCATCATCAGGCCCACGACAAAGAAACCGGCCGACGGGAGGACAAAGAAAAGAAGGGGGCAAAAGCCCAGCACATCATATCCCAGCACCGTCCCCATTCCCAGAAGCTCCCGGACAAAACCCAGGGTCATCATGGCGAACATGAACCCCAGCCCCATGCCAAGGCCATCGCAGAAAGAGGCCGTGACAGAATTCTTGGAAGCAAACATCTCAAGGCGCATGGTGATGATGGCAAAGGCCACGATAAGCTTCACAAAGATCCCCATGGCCTTGTAGGCCACCGGCACATAGGCTGCCAGGACCAAGTCAATGACCGTCACCCAGGTGGCAATCGTGAGCGTATAGGTGGGTATCCGGATTCTGGGGTGGATGTAGTCCTTGATGAGGGCGATGGTGCAACTCGAAAAGACCTGCACGAAAAGGACGGCCATGCCAAGAAGGAGCCCGTTCATGACGGTCGTGCTGATCCCCACGGCCGGGCACATGGAAAGGGCCAGACGAAAAATCGGATTTTCGTTCAAGATGCCGTTAAAGAAGAGCTCTTTATTCGTCTTTGTCCTAGCTGCCACTCTCTTTCCTCAAAATAGGACCTCCACGCCTTGACTGGCAATGACACGATCAAGGCTTCCCATCCGGTAGGAGAACCGCTTCGTCATATTCCTGACCCCATCGGACACGGATTTGCTGGAAATCGTAGCACCTGTGATCGCATAGATGTCCTTGTCCTCGTAGGTCCTTCCTATCTCTTCAATCTCTTCTTCCGTAAAGGCACCTTCTTGCCAGGTTGAACGCTCCAGGTACTTCTTGTACTGCTCCGGCAGGGGCTCTCTGACGACATCGATCGTCTTGATCCTTTCAAAGGTCTTCCCCTTGAACTGATGCTTGAAATACTCCTCTTCGATCTCCGCACCTAGCCCGGGGTCTTCCTCGTGCTCCATGATCTCCAGGCCCAGGACCTTGAAGCTGGGATCGAGGGCCAGCATGATCGAGATAAAGGTCTTAAAACCTGGGAACGAACCAGGCAGCAGGTAAGCCAGTCGTCTCTCTCCCCGCTTGGCGATGATGGTGGTGTCGCCATAGGTAACGGCCTTTGGCGGCCCCAATGCCACCCTTAGGGCCTTTTCCCGCTCCGGCGCGTCACCAGCGGCCTCTGGGGAGATGGAAAGGTCCATCGTCTCTACGAAGCGCCCCTTCAAATCCATGACCACCAAGGCATAATTCTGCTCCCCACCCCTTTTCACGGGGACCATGTACCCCAGAAACCTTCTGTCGCCGTCTGCAATGATGTAACGGTATACCCCATAAAACCTCAGGTCTGACGGAGCGGGACGGGCCTTGGAGTATCCAAGGAGTCCGAGCATCGTCTCTTGCATGTACAGATCTTCGTTGTGCTTCTTGGCCTTGGCCGTCATCACAAAGGCCAGTCCCATGACCGTTGCGGCGATCAGGCAAGAAAGGGTCAGGGCGATCGTAATACGCAGGATCTCTTTCACGAAAAGACGCCTTTTTCTAGTTGGGAAGCGAAGCGTTTCGGTTTCAACCAATTGTCAAGGGCAGGCGTCAGGGCGTTCATGAGTAAAATGGCGTAGCAGACCCCCTCTGGATAGCCGCCTTTCAACCGGATCAGGACGGTGAGGGCACCGATGCCCACGCCATAGAGCAATTGCCCCGTCTTCTGCGTGGGGGAGGTGACGTAGTCCGTGGCCATGTAGATGGCCCCGAGCATCACCCCTCCGGACAATAGGGCCAGCAAGGGCCTGCCCGTAAAGAGTGTTTCTCCGCCAAAAACCCAGGTAAAGAAGGCCACAGAGGCGATCACCGACACCGGGATATGCCACGTGATATATCTTTTATAGAGGAGATAGGCCCCGCCGGCCATCAAGAGGAGGGCTGAGGTTTCTGCAATGCAACCAGGCCTCCAGCCGAAAAAGAAATCCTTGTAGATGACCGACAAGGACCCAAACCTTTCGATGACCCCTTCCATGCCGTAGTGTTTCAGAACATAGAGCGGGGTAGCCATAGACACGGCGTCCACACCCGATCCCATATACTTGAAGATCGATGCGTCCCGGATCGGTTCCAGCCAGGCCGAGGTCATGGCCACGGGATAGGTGGCCACCAGAAAGGCTCGGCCGATCAGGGCAGGGTTGAATATGTTGAACCCGATGCCGCCCATGAGGACCTTGGTGACATAGATGGCGACCACGCTGCCCAGAACAGGCATCCAGTAGGACACGCCAGGCGGGATCACATAGGCCAAAAGCAGGCCCGTGATCACGGCACTGCCGTCTTTGATCGTGGAAACAGGCCGCCCCAAGCACCTATTCGATATGGCCTCGGTGGCCACGCAGCTTGCCACACTGACCAAGGTGATCATCAGGGTTTGAAACCCAAAGATGAAGACAGACAACACAAGGGGGGGCAGGAGGCAGGCCACCACGGTCCACATGATCCTGGACACCGTCACAGGGCTCTTAATATGAGGCGAAACAGAGACAAACCATCTTGGGCCCACGGCTCCGGCTGCCTCTTCTACAGGACTTCCTGCTGGTGGTTGCCTCATGCTCCTTTTCTTCACTTGCAGGGCCTAGGGCCTTCTCCTTGCCTCATCAAGGGCGTTCTTTGCCAGCGTCATAAACTGCACGAGCGGTCTCTTTGCAGGGCACACATAGGCACAGCAGCCGCAGAGATAACAGTCATCCACCCCAAATGGTTCCGTATCGGCCCCACGTCCTGCCTCCACGTAGATGCTCACATTGTTCGGCTCAAGACCCATGGGACAAACGTTCACGCAAAACCCGCATCGAATGCAGGGATAATGGGACTGCGTGTCGATCTCTTCCTCAGTAAGAAAGAGCACGGCTGATGTAATCTTGGTAATGGGAATATGGAAGCTGGAAACGGCAAAGCCCATCATCGGCCCCCCGATCACCACCTTGGCCAAATCCGGGGTGGTCCCGCCCAAATAGTCCACGATGTCGGCTACACTGGTCCCCACCCGCACCATGAGATTGGCAGGCCGCTTGATTCCCTTGCCCGTAATGGTGACGATTCTCTCATAAAGGGGCTTGCCCAGGGCCACAGCGTCGTAGATCGCCTTTGTGGTATGGACATTTTGGACGATGATGCCGATGGCCGAAGAGCGCACGCCCGCAGGTCGCACCCGGCCCGTGATCGCCTCCATGAGCTGGTCTGAGGCCCCCTGCGGATACCGGACTTGAAGGGGCTTTACCATGATGTTCAATCCGTTTTCAGATCCATCCTCAGAGATGACCCTATTCAGGCTTTCGATGGCGTCCCTCTTGTTGTCTTCGATGGCGATGGCACAATAGCCGATGCCAAGGATCTTCAAGATGATCTTAGCGCCTTCCACAATCTCCCTGGCGTGCTCCACCATGAGACGGTGGTCACTTGTCAGGCAGGGTTCGCACTCCGCACCATTTAGGATAAGGGTGTCAAGCTTCACGCCGGGCCGAATCGTCAGCTTCACGCCTGCGGGAAATCCCGCCCCGCCCATACCTACAACACCTGCATCTTTGATTTTGGCCAGAAGTTCTTCTTTGGAAAAGGACGCCCAATCGACTGGAGAAAAGGACCTGGCCTGTCCATTGGGGTCTGCTGAGATCACCAGGGCGGGCGCATTGCCCACCATAGGGTGGAGCGTGTTTTGGACACCTTTCACCGTACCCGTAATGCTGGCATGGAGGTTGGCACCCAAGCCCTCCTTCACCGATGCAACCACGTCGCCTTCCCCCACCTTAGCCTTTTTCTTCACCAAGGCCTCGCAGGGTGCGCCGATGTGTTGCTTCAAGAAAAGGTGCACCCTTGAAGGAGGTGGCATCACCTCCACAGCAAGACGCTCCGTCAGTTCCTTTCCTTCCGGAGGGTGGATTCCTCCCATCGGGAAGGTGGCTAATGACTCAGCAGCCATAGACACCCCTCTCTGTCATCGGGAACCACCTATTTTCTTGGAGGCCTTGAAAGAATGCAATCGGGTCCGGCTTTCGAAACGCAGGTGGGATTGGAGGATGGGTCACCATGAGGCATAGAGGCCACATCTGTTCGACTCCTGATGATACGCCTTATCACAGGCTGGTCGTCGACTGAGATTCGTCGATAGGTCGCCACGCCCACAACCAGTCCCAGCAACAGCCCCACTGCGGCTGAGACAACCGTGGCCGCGAACCGAAAAGTGACGTCATCAAAAAAAATCGCACCAGCCACGAGGCCTGATAGTCCTCCTATCACGGGTATCCCTAAGAGCACAACCGCATTCTTCAGCAGCACACCGGCTCTCCGACTCAGCAGGACCCAATCCCCCACGCCGGCGCCGACCCCGTTCAACGCCTCGGTCTTGACGGTAGAGCCATTGGTGGCACAGTGACACACTTTTTCGGTCAACTCCGGGGCGCCGTGAATACCCGGCTTCCCGGGCCTAATCACGACCTCGGCCTTGCCGTCTGCCATGAGGTTTGCCACAACACCTTCATAAAGGGGCATGGTCTGCTCCTGTTGTCGGACCGGATGAAACAAAGGACTCATCATGCCGTTGCCTAGAAAGTCCTATCAATATGGCGTCAAACCTGTCAAGGCCAAGGCAACTGCCTCAAAGCAGCCCCAAAAGGGGCGTGTTCCTTGATGGATGTTTTGTTCATCTAACTTTAGAAGGAGGCATCTTCGACGGCATGGCCCCAGGCCTTTTACAGTGGATATCCGCACAGGGAAATGATATAGGTTTTAAGGCTGTCTGTCATTTTCGAAAATGTCGTCTGATTCGTGTCACATGGTCTCCTTTCACGGGCTTTTTGAAACGGGACAGAGCCCAACCTCATCGGAGGCGGTGAGAACCGATCATGATAATGGACATTAGAATCATTAGAGACATGTGTGCGGAACCATGCCTCTGTATCAGATGCAAAAAACGATTATGCGGCCTGGTCCATCACGGTAACGACTGCGAGTGTATTATTGACAGGCACTACGCAACACCCGAAGGCCTTTACTGTGAACCTTGTTACGTTGCGGAAAAAAAGAGACGCACCACTGAGCCATATCAAGAAAAAATATTGTTGGCCGTTGATGGCTCTGATTGGTCCATGGAAGCGGTGCGCCACGTGGCCAAGGTCGTAGCGCGACAAAGAGCGTTCGTGGTGCTATTCCACGTGAAAAAACAGGCAACCCTATCCTACAAAGACATGGGCACCCATCCCTTGTTCCGTGTACAGAGTGCCGATATAGCGGTCTTGGAGGGGCTGCAAAAACGCGCCATGGAAGCGTTCATGAAGCGTGGCCGTCAAATCTTCCTTGATGCGGGTTTTCCTGAAGAAGCAGTTCGGGTCCAAATTCGTAAAAAGCGGGCCAGCGTTGCAAGAGATATCGTAGAAGAGTCCAAGGAAGGCTACACGACCATTGTCGTTGGGCGAAAAGGCCTCAGCAAGCTCAAAGACGCGGTCTTGGGTAATGTAACCGCACGGCTTCTTCAAAAGAGGGCCGACGTCCCCATTTGGGTCATTTGAGCAATGGGGCTTCAGAAGAAGGGTGAATAGGCTCGTTGCTTATCCACGTCTCTCTGCATGCTTCATGGCGGCCTTCATCCATGCCAGACGCATCAATAGATGCCCATTGCCGCGCCTCTTCCAACCTTCATGCATTTCCATCGCTGCAAAACTGAACGATGTTATAGAGTACCTGCCGTAGCAATATGTCCCCAAACAAGCAAGTCCTGCCAGTCCAGGGCGTCCCCCAAAAGCCGCATGCTCATCCCTTCCAGTTCCAGGGATGATCGAGCGCAAACTCCTCATTGTAGAAGGGCATTCCCTGCGTATCACGCATAGTCAATCGGATGCCTGTAATCACGTATGGCCCGTGTCTGCAGTCTAGTTTCATGCGTAATCGAAGGCAATGACATCCCTTGGCTATGGGAAAAGCCTGTGCGATGTATCCTGGGACATCTTCTCCACTGCTCAGTAGCGGATGGGCGGTCATGCATACATCGGTTCCGCAGTCGCCTATATACCGATAGCTGACCTCTATTTCGTTCCACGGACGCGCCATCGTGGCGCTGCTCGCTGTGATCGGAGGATCAAAATCGTTCTTTGCTTCCGCAATCACTGTAATCGTTACCTCCGTAGGTTCCGATTCATTTATGAAATCCCTTGCCCGGTAGTAGAACCTATCCTTCCCACTGAAGTCAGACTGCGGCCTATAGGACAGCGACCCATCCGGTTTGAGCAGTAATTTCCCATGGGATACGTCCGATACCAGCAACGCCGTCAGGGTATTGCCGTCAGGATCTTTATCATTTTCCAGGACGCCCGGAGCAGGGACGCCTAATTCGTCTCCTTCTGCCACTAAAAATTGGTCCGCAGCAGTCAGGGGAGTGTGCTCTTCCCCCCTGCCAGGTACAAAAGTGTATAGAATCATACCTGCCAGTGCGGATGCGACGATTGCCGCGCATACGCCAGCAAGCCTTTTTTTCATCTTGCTCGAACCTTCCATAACCACCCTCCATTGTGTTCATCAATGGCAACCGCAACACGCACACGCAGATGCGCCGACCCTGTTCGTTCCTACTTATCCCTTTCCTTCGGGCAGTGTGTGGCGTGTTTAGGTCCCGTCGCGGTGAAACTCCAAGGGACAGGCCTTATCTTTAGGAGTGATTCGACTCCCGACAGCACAAAAACGGTGCTCTCAGGAGCCAGGTAGGCACACTTTGGGGTGTTGCTCCATATGCCACCCGTGGTTCAGCTTAGAGCATGGTGAAAAACCGGTGAAAAACCATCTGACTTGGGAGAGATCTTCAATCACTTTCGCCACCTCCGGTTCAAAATCGGTAAGTTTATAGCAAGCCGTCGGTTTGATTGAAAATGGTGTCAGCAAACAACAACTTCTCTCGTCAAGTCTCCCTTTGACTCTTGGTTTTTTCTGTCAAGAGCCAAGAGCAGACCTGACCACAATGCTTTTTCCCCTCAAGAGCCAATAGTTACAAATTAAGATGCGCTCCTGGGCTTTTCCTTACCGGTCCGATTTCATGCACTTAGATGACCACTTTGGTCTCTCAATCTTAAGATCCTGAATCATGTCATGTATCATATTCTTTCCAATGGATACATGCTTATCAATTATAAGCCCATCACAAATATAGTTGTCATGGTAAGGAAGTATCGCAGTATCTACTACTATCCAATCAGGCAACATTTCCTCAAGAGGGGTAGTAAGAGCTTGTACGCAGTACCAAATATTATCTTTTGATTTTAGAGCATACCCTTGTTTGTACTTCTTGCCGTAAATAAACATTCCATATTCTGCATTTCCAATTGCTTCGATAAATGAGGTGTCGTATTTGGGGCCCATGTGGTGTGTCTTATTGAAACCGTCCGCGTACAAGACCTCTCGTGCTTCAACATAGTCGGCAGTGTCATCGAGTTGCTTCCCCGCTACCTCCGAAAGAAGTCGCTTGTATTGCTCAAGAAATGACTTCGCATAAAATGGATCAAGTAGACTCAATTGTTACCTTCTCCTTGAAAGAGAAGAGGGACGCCATTCACTTTTCCACATTTGGCCTCTTATGCTATTACCAACGGCATCGTTGGCTCGTGTAATCAATGCAAACTCCTGGACGAATTCTTTTTGACCGTGATTGTTCCATTATTGTCAAAGCTGCAAAAGTAAAAAACGTACCTCAAAGTCCCTTATTTACTTATTTACGGACGTCCCCATTGGTTCCATAATTTTATAGACGTCCCCTTGAGTCTCCTGTCCTTCGACTTAGTCTCTTAAGAGCGTCCCGCATAGCCCCCAAATCTCGCCTCGCCTTTGTGTTGAGCCGAGGCTGGCCGTCACAAATCGACTTGGGCCCAAAAAGAGGGACTTATTTCTCAGAAAACACAAAGTAACTAACCCCTCGCCAACTAGGCTTATTTACTTATTTACGGACGTCCCCATCGGTTTCCCATTGGTTTCCTTGATCCTTCGAGCGATCTCTCTCAGAGGATAACCGGCAACGCTTAAATGACTGATGACATATCTCTCATTTTCTGTAAGATGGGTGTAGGGCATGGCAGGCTCCTTCTGGGTGTAAGGTTGGTCGTGCTTCCTACACTATCAGAAACCCTGTCATGTCCTTTAGTTATCTTAAATGGTGCACTTTGAAGTAGAATTCAGCTTCCCAACGTTATATTTGTCTTACAGCACCTTCCATCCTTTCAAAACATCCTTTTAAGAAAACGCCTTCACCGTAGAATTTCGTAACATCAAAATACAATTGCTTGTATAAGTCATACTCTTTCAAAAACAGTTTTTTGTCTTTATCTCTAATTTGTGGGGCTGCCCATGCCAAGTTACAAATAACCTCTGCTAATCTCTCAATGAAATTGTTTCTACACACTTGATAAGAACCACTGCCAAAAATTATTTTAGGTTCCAATGTCACCGCATCATGAAAAATATACTGATGTTTCTTTTTTGAAATAATATTTCTTTGGTAATTCAGACATAATTCAGAGAACTCTTCAACAAATGCCTTGACCTTTTCCTCAGTATCGCCAGCACATATTTCTCCAATCTTGAAAAACGGAACGGTATATTTAGTTTGTCTTGGTTGTTGACCGTGATCCTTTCGTTCGTCTAAAAAAGCCGCTCTTACTGTAATGTCTTTGTTGCTTGTCGGCAATCCAACTAATGAAAATAATTCAGGGATTACATCACCGGAATAAATCGTCATAGAAAGCTTTTTTTGGTTGACAACCCCAATGAAGAAAGGGGTCTCCAAATTATCAAAAAACTCAAGTTTGTTTGTGAGATTAATTTGCCTTCTGCTACTTTTTATCTGAATAGCAAATGAATGTTTAGGATAAATAAAGACATCCTTAACCATTCTATTGTTTTTAGTTTTTCTATCTTTTGATATTTTAAAAAAGAATGTACAGAAAAAATCAGCACCCACATCATCTGCTACGGTTGAGGGTCGTGAAATAAATGAGAATTTTGATAGAATAAATTTTGCCAAAGTTTCATTTTCCCAACCTTTTCGAATTTTCAACAGGTGTGCCATATAACCTCAAAATAGCCGACCGTAGCCGACCGGGACGTCCGCGTAGCCGACCCGGACGTCCGTAAGAACGTAACTAACTCACCGGCCACCAGGTTTATTTACTTATTTACGGACGTCCCCATTGGTTCCCATTGGTTCCCTGCCGTAGCAATATGTCCCCAAACAAGCAAGTCCTGCCAGTCCAGGGCGTCCCCCAAAAGCCGCATGCTCATCCCTTCCAGTTCCAGGGATGATCGAGCGCAAACTCCTCATTGTAGAAGGGCATTCCCTGCGTATCACGCATAGTCAATCGGATGCCTGTAATCACGTATGGCCCGTGTCTGCAGTCTAGTTTCATGCGTAATCGAAGGCAATGACATCCCTTGGCTATGGGAAAAGCCTGTGCGATGTATCCTGGAACGTGTTCTCCACTGCTCAGTAGCGGATGGGCGGTCATGCATACATCGGCTCCGCAGTCGCCTATATACCGATAGGTGACCTTTATTTCGTTCCACGGACGCACCATCGTGGCGCTGCTCGCTGTGATCGGAGGATCAAAATCGTTCTTTGCTTCCGCAATCACTGTAATCGTTACCTCCGTAGGTTCCGATTCATTTATGAAATCCCTTGCCCGGTAGAAGAACCTATCCTTCCCACTGAAGTCAGACTGCGGCCTATAGGACAGCGAACCATCCGGTTTGAGCAGTAATTTCCCATGGGATACGTCCGATACCAGCAACGCCGTCAGGGTATTGCCGTCAGGATCTTTATCATTTTCCAGGACGCCTGGAGCAGGGACGCCTAATTCGTCTCCTTCTGCCACTGAAAATTGGTCCGCAGCAGTCAGGGGAGTGTGCTCTTCCCCCCTGCCAGGTAAAGCAAAGTATAGAATCATACCTGCCAGTACGGATGCGACGATTGCCGCGCATACGCCAGCAAGCCTTTTTTTCATCTTGCTCGAACCTTCCATAACCACCCTCCATTGTGTCCATCAATGGCAACCGCAACACGCACACGCAGATGCGCCGACCCTGTTCGTTCCTACTTATCCCTTTCCTTCGGGCAGTGTGTGGCGTGTCTAGGTCCCGTCGCGCTGAAAATCCAAGGGACAGCTTTATCTTTAGGGGTGATTCGACTCCCGACAGCACAAAAACGGTGCTCTCAGGAGCCAGGTATGCACACTTTGGGGTGTTGCTCCATATGCCACCCGTGGTTCGGGTTAGAGCATGGTGAAAAACCGGTGAAAAACCATCTGACTTGGGAGAGATCTTCAATCACTTTCGCCACCTCCGGTTCAAAATCGGTAAGTTTATAGCAAGCCGTCGGTCGGATTGAAAATGGTGTGAGCAAACAAAAAATTCTCTCGTCAAGTCTCCCTTTGACTCTTGGTTTTTTTCTGTCAAGAGCCAAGAGCAGACCTGACCCCAAATATTTTTACTTTTCTACATTTGACCTTTTGTCCGATTGTCCAATGTGCCTTTGCCTAGGGCATCAATGCAAGCTCCAGGGCGAATATGTTTTGACCGTAATCGTTGCATTCTTCTGAACACGGCAAAACTGAACAACGTGCCCAAAAATTTATTCATAATACCCATATAAGGCATTGCTATTCCTTTAGATTGCGGGCATTCATATAACTATAGACCAATATCGAGAGTACAATAACCGTTACAATAACTGTAGGAATTACCCTGCCTAAGGGTATCAATCCCGTTAATCCGGCATGCAGTGCAACAACACCCAACAGAGCCACCACCAAAATAGTAGGAATTAAGATCCAGCGTCTTTCAATCGGATGTTTATCGGCGAAAATTAGTAGCACACCCCAAGAAAAGGCCACTGCAGACATAAGTCCATAGGGTACACATAATGAGTGACCCCCATTCTTGTAGGAATGAGTACCAAGATAGCAACAAGAAAGTCCGCAATAGCAGCAGTCCAATAAGCAATTCTTAGCCATCTTATTTTGTTATCCATGGATTATTCTTTCATTCAACCTTATTCATTTACTTCATATTGGAGGCAGTTGACGATGGAACTGAGACGCGGTAAACGCGCCAGCGTTGGCCCGTCGATCCTCTTGCGACTTGTTAGCCACTGTTACTGGTTGCTCTTCGAATAAGCTGCTCTCCTAAACCAAGCCACTTGGAGTGGGTCAATATGGGTCAATGGGGATGTCCTCTGGAAAGTAACTAACTCCCCATCAACCAGTTTTATTTACTTATTTACGGACGTCCCCACCAGTCCCCATTGGTACACCTAAATAATTGAGTTAAGTTGTTTCATTGTCCAGTAGTCTATTTGAGCTGAGTTACGTTGAATTCTTTTTGAAACCAATTCAGATAAATTTGTTTCGTCACCTTGTATGTCTGACAGAATTGTCCGCTGAAGGTGTATTGATGTGTCTCGAGGGACCCCCTTATCTATTAAGAGTCTTGTGATACTATTGTATGCTCCTTGTTCTATAATGTTTAAAACTGGATTTTCTTCATCTGAGATTGATGCAATAGGTTTTAATAGCATTGGGAGGCCATAAACCACTTTCCCTGTTAACATTGAAATGGCATTGTCTATTTCGTTGTTTATGTCTCCAGTAAACCCTCTTCTTGAAAGAATTTCTGAAAGCATGTTTTCTCTTCCCCAACTTTCAGCATACTTGCATAGTCCCCATACAAATTTGTCAATATTACCGCGAGGGTTCCCGAGATACCTTTGGAAATAGTAGTGAAAGTTCTCAAGGTGATAGATGATTAGTTCCCGGAGATTTGTGACCAAATCTGAATCCCATATGTTTGGAGTAAGTGGTGGGATTTGGCCATTTGTATAGTCCTGATAAATTTGTTCTAAATCAAGCGGGTCCCAATAGCGATTTTGAATACAAAAAGGATATGGTATTTTCAAATCAGACAGCCTTTTTAGTATTTTCTCAGCGTATTCCTGTGAAATATTTACTCCGACCTCTTGAAGCCTCTCCAGCCCTTTTTCTTTTAAGCGTAATAAGGTTTGCCGAATATAGGTTAAAATGTATTTTTCAGGCCCACTTGAAACTTCCTCATCGTTGAAAATACTTGACAGAATTTCCTCTTCATACTCTTCGTAAAGTTCCTTGTATCCAGCTTTTAGTTCCTTGTGGGTGTCCCCAAATAGTTTGTCTTCTTCGCCGTCTTCTGGTGCAAAAGATGATTCATCAAGAACTATTGTTCGTCCAATAAAATCTTTTAACAGTCTACCCGCTCTTCCTCTCAGGTTTGCAAACTCATAGTTAGAAAGTTCTGGGGCATTGGGAGACGTTCTCCTAACAAAGAGTCTCGGGTTCCGTATAAAAAGATTTTGGGCTGGAAGGTTTACACCTTGCATTAAGGTAGTTGTGCATACGATGTTTTTTATGAGCCCATCTGAGTATCCTTCCTCAATAACACGTCTGACGTGGAAAGGTGTTTTTCCGGTATGGTAAGCTACTCCATTAAGTACCATATCTGACAGGTCGTAAGAGGGATGAACAAACTTTTTGATATATTCCGATAGAGACCGCAAGG
The DNA here is from genome assembly GCA_034189385.1 of Thermodesulfobacteriota bacterium. GTDB lineage: Bacteria > Desulfobacterota > Desulfobacteria > Desulfobacterales. Next base: position 479 of record JAXHVD010000008.1, on the reverse strand, counting down.
TGCCATGAATATCTTGGGAAGTTTTCATTCTTTTAGATAAAAAATCAGCAGTTTTTCTCGCATGTGGGGGGTTAGGAGCAAAAATAATATTGCTATGTTCTTGGCCAAGGCTATCAACTAGGCTGAATAAATATTCATGATAAGGTTCATTATATAATGACTTGCCAAGCCCGCTGATAACGCCCGGATTTTCTATTATGATTTCACCTGGAGATTCGATCATATCGGAAAATTGTTTCAGGATGTATTGACCGCCATAGCGACCCACTGCATACGTAAGATTTGCAACAGGCTGCACCTTGTTTTCTTCTTCCTCTGCCGTATCTCCAAAAAGGTCAAAGCCCAGATTGCCAATATTTTTGGCTCTTCTCCCAATTAGTTGTAGAAAGCCTGGTAGATTTTCAGTGTAAAGTAGCGCAGATCATGGAACCCATAGGCTTTACGCTTAATGACCTTTATTTTGTTGTTCACCCCTTCAA
>JAXHVD010000007.1:0-165518 GCA_034189385.1 Thermodesulfobacteriota bacterium | reverse complement strand
CGTGGAGTTTCAAGAAAAGCTTTTTGTCTGACGCCTTTTCTGTGTCACAGGCGACTTTTCTGGTTGTTCCCACGACTACGCGGGATTTTCCACCTTCTATCATTTCAAAATCAATTCGATTCACCCAGGCCGGTTCCTTGACCTCTGCCGTTTTCGTGGGGGCTTGAGTCCCGGGTTCGGGCTTCTCTTCCGGCACAACAACTAGCTCAGCCTGCTTTTCAGGCTCTTGCCCTGTTTGAGTTGACGGCTCAGATACTTCTTCGGCCTCCGTCAAGGTCTCACCCGTCTCTTCAGCTCCACCCACGGATGCAGCTTCCTCTGCCATTTCAACATCTGCTGCAGCCTCCTCTTCGCCTTCTAGCAGTGGTACTTCACCGGAAATCTCCGCTGCCTCTTCCAGGTCCGCAACGTCTGTGAGCTCTGCTGTTTCTTCTTCTGGCTCTTCAGCCAGCTTGTTCGCTTCCTCAACGGCTTTTCTGAAATGGACGAGGAGTTCATTTTCAACACGAGTCACCTCATAAAGAAGATCCTCCTTCAAGCCAATTTCGATCCGAGAAGAGGGGCGGTCACGGTCCAGCTCCGACGTTTCAATGGCCCTGATCACTGCGCTCTCAGGCGTGTAACTCTCTTTAACGCCTTCTAGCACCGTGTCTGGAAAATAGAGGATCACGGAAAGGGGAAACTGATGTTTTACTGCCGTGTAAATGGCCGGCTGGTTTGCATGGATGGTCACCACTGCCTTTGCCCCTTCTTCAGAAAGGCTCACATCATAGATGGTGGTCGCCTGACTGGTTGCCGGCGTCTCCGGAGGTGCTGTTTCGGCAGAAACTGCTTCTGGCTTTGCAGGAGGCATGGAGGCACAACCCAGCAGGACCAACAAGACCCCAACCAAAAGCATTGAATATCGCAGATTGCTAACGTCTCTATCGTTGGCACTCATTTTTACACATCTCCAGCTTCCTTGTGGAGTCTCAGCTCCGTTGTCTTAGGTTTCATCTTACCTGAAAGAATATCTTCCACTTCTTCTTCTACAATGATCCTGTTTTTTAGGATCTCTTTTACTTGTCCGAAATTCTGACCAATGTAGGTGCCCCTTGTAACAATGAACCCTTTGCCTGCGGCATCCTCCACCAGGGCCTTGTTTCCGGCAGGCGACAAAATGATGCCCACCACTTTCAATTGGCCCAGCGATATCTTCTGCAACGGCGTAAGAGGCAGCCTCTTTTTCTTGACCACTTTTTTTGCCTTTACCTCAGCTTCGGCCTTTATCCGAAAAAGAGGTTTGAAGGGATCGATCTTTCCCACGGGACTATACTCATATGGAGGTGCCGTTTTTATCCCTTCAATGGGAGCTACAGCAACTTTTTCCTCAGATGGGGCTATCGGCTTCGCTTCCTTTGATATTGCCTCCATGTCAGCGGGCGCAACTGCGGGGACCTTTGCCCTTTTGACTTCACTGGCCTTTTCCTCAGGCCTGGTTTCAGGCACAAGGGCCTCTGGTACCGAAGGAGTTTCAGGTTTCTTCTCCTCTGCCGCGGGCTCCACCCCCGTCTGTTGCGGGGGAATCTCTTTCACGATTTTGCGCTCAAGAGGCGTCTCTTTGGCGTCTTTGACTGTGAGTTGTTCTTCCTGCGCAGAGTCAACTCCAGGAGCAACTGTTACAGGTTTTACTTTTCTCGCTTTCGACGGAGCAGCCTGTTGTTCCATAGGCATAGTAATTTGTTTCCGGAGCACTACCGGCTGTCGAACAGGCTCAGCTTCTGGCCCTTCGCCACAGCCGCCCGTCGCTAAAAGCATGAGCGACATCCCTAATAGAAGCAAATTGCGAGCACAGGCCCCTGTAGTCATCTTAACGCTTTTTCCCTTTTTTGGCCTTCCCCTTTTCCGGTTCAGCCTTTTTAGGTTCTACAAACTGATAAGTCGTTGCAGCACACGATGCCTTCAGGATCTCCGCGCCTTTGTCGGTAGATGAGGAGCTTTTCATGCTCAAGTTGGAGATGTTCACGATTCTGGGAAGCTGAGCCACTTTGGCAAAGAACACAGCCAAGTTGTGATACCCGCCTGTAACCTCAATCTTGACGGGAATCTCGGCATAGAACTCCTTATGGATCTCTTTACCAGGTTTGAATAACAGGAATTCGAGGCCTGATTGTCTCCCCGACCGGGATATCCCCTCTAGGAGGCTGGGGATCTCTTTTTTATCCGGCAGAAGCTGAAGAGCGAGCTTGAACTTTCCCTCGGCTTCCTTGTACTGCTTTCGATATTTTTCAAGGTTCTCTGCATCCTTTTTTGCCTTAGCTACCTTGGTCTGAAGATCACTGTAGCTCTTCTTCAACTTATCAATTTCAACGGTCTTGGGCATGTAGACAAAATAGAAAAACGCTCCTCCCAAGAGCAGGAATGTAACCACGCAGATCGCGATCCTACGCGTGCGCGGTATGTCCGCTATTTTTTCCCAAGGAAAAGCCGGCAGTGTAATTTTCGCCATAGTGTTAGGAAGCCTTCTGTTCTGGTTTCGGCTGTGCCTTTAACAGTGGACAGGTGATGGTAAATTCCTTGAACTTTCTCTCATCAACGTTGACCTGCTTGGAGGAAATGAGGTTCACTACTCCGAAAAAGGGAGCCCCTTCAAGGTTGGTCATGAAGTCTGCAACGGTTTTGTTGTCAATGGCTATTCCAGATAATGTCATCTGCCCCTTGGCCTCGCTCATGGTTGTGAGCCACATCTTTTCTGGAACGACAAGACGAGTGAGCCCATCCATCAACCGCACCGGGCCGGTGCGGTTCGCGTCAAGCTGGACAATGACGTCCATCTTTTGCTGCAACTTCTCAAGTTCACCTTTTATCTTGTTAGCCTCTTTTACCTCCTTCTGATACTTCTGGAGGTAAGCCTGGGCCACTTGAACCTGGTTTTGAAGCTCTGATATGGTTTTGTCCAAATAGATCCACCACTGCACCATGAGGAGCACCGCAACCAAAAGAGACATACTGAATATAGAGACCTGTAGGCGAATGCTCTCTTTTTTCCGGGCAGCTCGAACCGGTAGCAGGTTGATCTTTATCATTTGTCTCCTACCCGTCTTGTTGCAAGGCCCATACAGATGGCAGCCTGAGGGGCCATGCGCTTTAGGTGGTTCATATCGTGGCTCTTGTTTTTGACATCCAATGCCTTGAAGGGATCCAGTGCCGCCACGGCCACAGAGGTCTCGGCCGCCAGGTGTTCGAAAAAGCCCGGCGTCTGCGTGGCCCCGCCACTCAAGAGGATCTGCTTGATCTCTTCACCAGAAGCTGTGGAATAGTAGAAATCTATAACCCGTCTTATTTCACGACCCCACTTGGAGATGAAGGAGGTCACGATCTTCTCATAGTCTTCCTGGGACATCTTGCCGGCTCCGTGGGCTAGCTTTATCTCCTCTGCTTCCTCAAATGAGCATTGCAGCTTGTCAGCGATCTCCCGAGTGATCTCTTCTCCGCCCACAGCCACATCGCGGGTGAAGGCCGAGACACTGTCCTTTACGATGTTCACATTCAGTTTATTGGCTCCAATATCCACAAGGGCGACACTCTTTTCTTCTTCCAGGTAGCCCTCTTCAAACACCCTTTCCAAGGCAAAGACATCAACATCTATCACGCATGGATTCAGATCGGCCATTTCCAGAACCTCTATGTATTCATTGATGACCTCTTTCTTGGCAGCAACAAGCATGACATTCATTTGATTCGGATTTGTCTCGTGTTCACCAAGGATCTCAAAGTCGATGTTTACGTCTTCCACGTCAAAGGGAATATACTGCTCAGCCTCGTATTGAATCCGATCATGAAGCTCCTCGTCAGACATGGATCCCACAACGATCCTCTCGATGATGACGGAATAGCCGGAAATGGAAGTGGCCACATTGTCTGTTTTGATCTTCTCTCTCTTCACCAGGCCTTTGATCGTGTCAGCCACCACCTTAGCTTGTCTGATACGGCCTTCGACGATGCTACCCACAGGCAGATTGGCCATGGCCAATTTGCTTAGGCTGCGCTCTCCCTTTTTTTCCAGTACCTCCGCCAGCTTGATGGTCCGAGAACCAATATCCACGCCGAAGAGGTGATCCTTCTTCTTAAAAGCCATGTCGTTCCTTTATTCGGGAAATACTTTCTCTCTCTCAGAAAGCTTGTACCCAAGGGCCAAAAGAATTTTTCTCTTGGTCTCCAGGCGACAATTCTTACCCTTTTCTATCCTGTCAAGAGTGACAGGCGACACGCCGGCCTTTCTTGCAAGTTCGGCCTTGCTCATCAAAAAGGATTCCCGAATCTCTCTTAGTACATTCTTTCCCATTTGAACCTGCCTCCACTTGGCTGTGTTGGTTTCCATCTAGAAAACTCCCTTTTCCGTACCCTCGGCCTGGTTAGGACAGATTGGTTTCCTATCTTTGCCATGAGTTTCCCCGTTTTCTTCTCTGCTCATTGCCGCCAAGCCAATAGAGTGCTATCATATAAAGATTGGCCGATTGTTGAACCCGTTGGGTTACAAGCACTCTTGGTCATATGATAAATGGTTACACCTAGATTCAAGAACGTGGGCCAGGAGGAGTTCCTGTGGAGGAAAAAAGGCCCTTTTTATCTGAAAAATCCCGAGCTTTCCTGAAAAAAATGGACAAGAATGTTTGAACATTTTCAAACCAAGTTATCCTAAATTAAATATAATTAATGTTATGTTAAGATATTAGACATTATTTTGGCCAAGTCGTCAAGAAAAAACTGCTTAATTAAATATAATTAAGCATAAGTTAATATATCTTGTGCGTCCAAACCTTAGACTATACCGTATGTGCCACCCTGGCTCTGGGAAAATATTCGAGCAAAAAACTCTAGGGGGAGAAAAATGATCTATTGGGGGCGTCAAGGCCACTTTGGACAGGGAAAAGGCAGTCCGGGCCGTATGTGTTGGCTAACGCTTTAAATTAACAGAATAAAATTAGCACTATTGGGGGCTGCGGCATGGCCTATTTTGGAATGGATAGGTGATGAAGTACGAGGGCGTCATATTTGATGAAATCTCAAAAAGTCGGAGAACACCCTTTTTTGTCATTGCGGCAGATTCTGGACTCCGGCCGTTCGGCCTTGAGGCTCTCGACAGGCTTTGGCCGGAGTGACGGACTTTGGGACTTTTTACGAATCCATCATACTTGAGAGAGGGAAAGCGGGGCGAGAGGCAAAGGGCTACAACACGGTGTAACCAGGCCCATCGCCTCCTTCCGGGCAGGTCCAGGTAATGTTGTCATAGGGGTCTTTGATGTCACAGGTCTTACAATGAAGGCAATTTGAAGGATTTAGCTTCAACCTTCTCTCTTGGGTTGTCTCATCGACCCCCATTTCGTATACGTTGCCCGGACAAAACCTTGTGCAGGGCGATCTATAGGTTTCATAGCACCTGGTAACACAAAGCTGGAGGTCCTTGACCACCAAATGGCATGGCTGGTCCTCTAGATGGTGTGTTTTGGACAAATACACGCCCGTTAGTTTGTCCACAAAGAGGGTGCCGTCGTCGTCATGGTGGCCATATCGTCTTTCTGAAGGATCTAACGCCCCAGGCCTTAAGGGCTTTAAGGTCTTTGAGTCCTTTGGGACGGACATTTTCTCAAACAGGCCGCGGCCACCCGTCAGATATTGGATACCCAAATGAAGGAGCTTGAGTGGCCCCTTTTTGGATGCGGCCTGGGCAAAATTCCTGCCAACATAGAGTTCCTGTTTCAGCCAACTCTCTTCAAACAAATCCTCGTAGTGGAGCAAGGTCTCTTCTTTGAAATTGTCTTGGGTAAAGGACTCCAGTATGGTCTCTGCGGCCAGCATGCCAGACTTCATGGAAGTGTGAATTCCTTTTAGCGCCGGGGCGTTAAACATGGAAGCCGTGGCCCCTACAAACATGGCCCCATCAACAGCGAGTTTCGGAACGGTGAAATAGCCCCCACTGCCTACCACCCTGGCCCCCTGCTCGATCACCCGCCCCCCCTTGATGATGCCCCGCAGGAATGGATGGCCCTTGAACCGCATGAATTCTTCATAGAGATCGAGCATGGGATCTTGATAGCTCAAGGCCGTTAAAAGCCCAAGAGCTACCCTGTTATCAGCCATCTCATAGACAAAGCCACCACCGTGGGTGTTTAGACCCAAAGGGTATCCAAACAGATGTAGATCATTGGCATCACTGCCCGTGAAGTAATTCTTTTCCGGCAGTTCGATCACCTCTTTTATGCCGGTCTCAAAGGTCTGGGGAACCCTTCCGGCAAAGAGCTTCAATCTCTCGGCAGCAGATCCAACGAGGGACCCCCTGGCACCTTCTCCAAAAACAGTCACCCTTGCCAGTATGTCTATACCCGGTTCAAAATTGGATTTGGGCTTGCCATCCTTGCCAAGCCCCTTGTCCCCTGTGCGAACTCCAACGACGCTCTTGCCGTCTTTGCCGTAAAGCACCTCTTTACCGGCAAAACCGGCAAATAGGTTCACCCCCAACCCCTCGGCAACAGTGGCAAGCCAACGGACAAACCTGGAAAGACTGATAATGTGGCATCCTTCATTTCTCATATGGTTGGGTACGAAGGGAATGGCATAGTGGCAACGCTCCGTTAGAAAGTACAATGCGTCCCCTCGAACATCCTTTTCGATAGGACAGCCAGCTTCCCTGTAGTCGGGCACAAGCTCTTTAAGTGCCCTGGGGTTCAGGACTGCCCCGCTTAGGGCGTGGGCCCCTATAGCATCTCCTTTTTCGATGAGGGCCACCTCAAGATCCTGCCCCTTGCCTTTGGCAAGTTCCATGAGATGAACGGCACCTGCAAGGTTGGCAGGGCCACCCCCTACAAAAAGGACATCAAACTCTATCTGCTCTCTGCTGCTAGCCATGGCATCCTCACCTGCGTTGGTTCAACGTCTCCCAAGCCTTACCATCTTGTTGATACTCTTTTCGTTCCTGAAGGTTCTCCCTGTCGTGGAATCCAGCTCAAGCCCTGGATACCACAGCAGCGTTTCTACCAAAAATGTTTGACAATGGCAAGAAATGGGTATAGATTGCCGTGTTGAAGTTGGCGGGCATAGCTCAGCTGGTAGAGTACAAGCTTCCCAAGCTTGGTGTCGCGGGTTCGAGCCCCGTTGCCCGCTCCACTTCAGGGATCATATTGAGTGCGCCCCGTTCCCTTTTTGAGGCAATGTCTCGTGCGGCCAGGCAGCCGGCATATGCTTCGATAAGCGGAGTTAATAATAACATGTGCCTCAGGTTTTCTGTGTAGAGACTCAATAAAGAAACTTATTGAGAGATGTGCGGCGGTACGGGAAACGGGCAACAGCCCGTTTTTTTTTGCTAAACGCTGTCGGCCTGAGCCCTAAATCATGCATGAACTGGCCAATAAGATTTGCCATGAAGTGACGCTTTTGGCTGAACCGCTCTTAAGGTCAGAGGGGTTCACCCTCATTGACGTGGAGTACCGTAGCGAGCCAAATGGACGAACGCTTCGTCTCATTGTCGATAGAGAGGGAGGCATCACCTTGGGAGACTGCGCAGATATTAGCCATCAGCTTGGAGACCTTCTGGACGCAAAGGCGGACTTGCTCGGGGCTTATCACATGGAGGTCTCGTCTCCAGGCCTTGACCGACCTTTGACAAAGCCCGAGCATTTTGTCCATTTCAAGGGTCGACAAGTGGTCGTCAAAACGAGCGCTCCCATTGGAGGGAAAAGGGACTTCAGGGGCCTGTTGAACGGGTTCTCCGATGGCATCGTGGTGGTTCAAGTGCAAGGCCAACTTTACAGCATCCCCTGGGAGACGATTGTAAGGGCTCGTCTTGACTATTGACACCATCGGCGAGGACTCTATCTGAGGACAAAAGTGTAATGATTTCATTGGATTGCAAGGTGTAAACATGTTAGCGTCGGACCTAAGAAGGGTGATTGAGCAGGTTAGTCGGGACAGGGGAATCGACAGGGAGATCCTCATCAAGACCCTGGAAGATGCCCTGAAGTCTGCGGCCAGAAAGAAATTCGGGACTGAGGTCGACATCGAAGTCCGCTACAATGAAGAACTGGGCGAAATCGAGGTCTTTCAGTTCAAAGATGTGGTTGAGGAGGTCACCGAGCCTGACCTTGAGATGACCCTGGAAGAGGGCCGCAAACTGGACGCGGGCTGCGAAGTAGGAGACGCCCTGGGGACCAAGATGGACACCACCACCTTTGGAAGAATCGCCGCCCAGTCTGCCAAACAAGTCATTATCCAGAAGATGAAGGATGCTGAACGGGATGTGGTTTATGAAAGTTTTATCGACAGAAAAGGGCAGATCATCAACGGAATCGTTCAAAGGATAGACAGGGGAAACATCATCGTCAATCTTGGTCGTGCCGAGGCCGTTCTTCCCACCCAGGAACAGGTCCCGCGGGAGGCCTATCGGCGGGGAGACCGAATTCGGGCTTACATTGTAGACGTGCTCCGTGAAACGCGGGGGCCTCAGATCATCGTATCTCGAACCCACCGGGACTTCCTGGTAGCCCTCTTTAAGACCGAAGTCCCTGAAATTGCCGAGGGCATCGTGACTATCATGGCGGCCGCTCGTGAGCCTGGCGGTCGCGCAAAGATTGCTGTTGCGTCTAATGATTCAGATATTGACCCGGTAGGGGCCTGTGTTGGCATGAAAGGCAACCGGGTCCAAAGCGTGGTCCAGGAACTGAAAGGCGAAAAGATCGACATTATTTCTTGGCACAGTGACCCGGCAAAGTTCGTCTGCAATGCCTTGGCTCCAGCGGAAATCTCCAGGGTAGTAGTCGATGAGACGACCCATTCCATGGAAGTGATCGTGCCGGATGACCATCTCTCTGTTGCCATTGGCAAACGGGGCCAAAACGTGCGTCTCGCTTGCAAGCTTACGGGGTGGGGTATCGATGTCAAAAGTGAAAGCCAGTACAGCCATGCCATGCGCGCCGGCTATGAATCGTTGCTGGAGCTGCCGGAAGTGGGAGCCAGCATGGCTGATGCCCTTTACGAACACGGTTTCTATTCAGTGGACGAGCTTGCCAGCGCCACGGTGGAAGAGCTCATTCAGATAAAGGGCATTGGCGAAACAAAGGCACAGGCCTTACTGAAGGCAGTTCTTCAGGCCCTTGAGGAACGAAAGGAAGACGCATACACCGAAAAAGGCGAAGAAAAGGCCGATCCCTTGGAGGGTGAAAAGAGCCCTGAGGGCGAGATCACGGACCAAGAAGCGGCACAGGAGGGGACTTCGCCTTCTGAAGATATGTGAGTCTGCGGTATCCACGTGAGACTGGGGGGTATGGATGGCAAAAATCCGGGTATATGAACTTGCCAAGCAGCTCAATATGACAAACAAGGTGCTGTTGGAAAAGCTAAGGGAGATGAATGTGGCTGTTAAAAGTCATATGAGTATGGTGGATGAAGAGGCAGCGCCTCACATCAAGGACGTCATATTCGGCAAAAAAGCTGAGGTCTTGGTTGAAAAACGGGTCAAAGATACGATTATCAGAAGGCGGAAGAAGGTTGTCAAAAAACCACCGGAGCTTCAGGAAGTGGCCCCCCAGGTGGAGGTAGAAGTTGATGTGGCGGCCAAACCCAAAGAAGAAGATGTGCCAATGGAGGCCGAGGCTGAAGAGGCCCCTGCCCCCCCCGATCTCTCGGCGCAACCCCCCACAGAGAGCACAGAAAAGCCTGTCGAGGCCGAAGAAGAACAAGCCGAGATCGAGGAGAAAGTCCCTGAAGAGCTTCCCATAGAGCCTGAAGCGGCGAAACCCCAGCCTAAAGAAGAATTAGTCAAGACGTTAAAGCCTAAAAAGAGGCCCAAAGTCAAGAAGGAGACGCCAGCTAAGATCATTAAGCTACCCGAGGTAAGGCCTCCTGCGCCCCCCGAGCCTGAAGCCACGCCCCAGGAAGAATTGGCTGTCCCGGTGAAAGAAGAACCGGAGGTTATAGGTGATCTGGGACCTCCTGTAGGAGAAGAACAACCCGAGTCCACAGCCAAAGGGAAGCGGAAAAAGAAGGAAAGACGGCCGCCAGGGGCATTGGAAGAAGACAAGCGGTTCCTCAAAAAGAAGATTGCCTTTCGGAAAAAGGAGGTCCTGGACAAGTCAGACCTCTATGATGGAAAAGCCCTCAGGGGCCGTAAGGGCCGAAAACTCCGTAAGGGCAAGGTGGCCATCAAGGGCGGTGAAACGACTCTGATTACTACGCCTAAGGCCATCAAACGTCGCATCAAGATTGATGAGGCCATTGTCGTGTCTGACCTGGCCAAGCGGATGGGGATAAAGGCCAGTGAAGTGATCAAACGACTCATGGCATTAGGTGTGATGGCCACGCTCAATCAGGCCATCGATTTTGAAACTGCAACAGTGGTTGCCAGCGACTTTGACTACGAAGTGGAAAAGGCGGCCTTTGAGGAAGAGGAGATCATTCGGACAGAAAAGGACAGCCCAGACACATTGAAGCCCAGACCTCCTGTGGTGACCATTATGGGCCACGTGGATCACGGCAAGACATCGCTGCTAGATGCCATCCGTGAAACAAGCGTGATCGAGGGCGAGGCAGGGGGCATCACACAGCATATTGGGGCATATTATGTCACCGTAGACGACAGACAAGTGGTGTTTCTTGACACGCCCGGCCACGAAGCATTCACGGCCATGCGTGCCCGGGGAGCAGAAGTAACGGACTTGGTGGTGCTGGTGGTGGCTGCTGATGACGGCGTCATGCCTCAGACGATAGAGGCAATAAACCATTCCAAGGCGGCCAATGTACCCATCCTCGTGGCCATCAACAAGATTGACAAACCAGAGGCACATCCAGACCGCGTAAAGAGAGAACTAGCCGAACAGGGGCTTACGCCGGAAGAATGGGGCGGCGACACTGTCCTTGTGGATGTATCAGCCAAGCAGAGGATAGGTCTGGAAGGACTCCTGGAGATGATTCTCCTTCAATCCGATGTCTTAGAACTAAAGGCGAATCCAGACAAACTCGCAAGGGGCCGCGTCATTGAGGCAAAGCTCGATCCCGGAAGGGGGGCCGTGGCCACAGTCCTGGTCCAAGAAGGCACGCTACGCGCTGGAGACGCTATGGTCTGTGGTCACCGTCATGGCAAGATCCGAGCCATGATTGATGATCGGGGCAATCCCTTGGCAGCGGCGGGGCCTTCCATCCCTGTAGAAGTTCACGGGCTTTCAGGGGTCCCCATGGCAGGAGATGAGTTCATTGTCATGGCCGACGACAAGACGGTGAAACAGGTCGCTGAGCATCGGGCTCAAAAACAGCGCGTGCGAGAGCTGGCAAAGACCAGCAGATTGACCTTGGAAAAGTATTATGAACAGATACAAGACGGCGTCGTCAAAGACCTGAACCTGATTATTCGGGCCGATGTTCAGGGCTCTATTGAGGCCTTGACTGAGGCTGTTCAGAAAATCCCTTCCACCGAGGTGAAGGTCAGCATTGTCCATTCTGCTACTGGAGCCATCGCGGAATCTGACGTGATGCTGGCCACAGTCTCCAACGCCATCGTTATTGGCTTCAATGTGCGGCCCAACCCCAAGGTCCGTGATCTGGCAAATGAGCACAACGTGGACATCCGATTCTACAATGTGATTTACAATGTAGTCAACGACATCAAAGGGGCCATTGCAGGCCTGATGGAACCCACCTACGAAGAACATGTGATCGGCCGAGCAGAAGTGAGGGAGGTATTTAATGTCTCAAAGGTGGGGACCGTGGCAGGCTCTTATGTGACAGAGGGAAAAATCGAACGAGGTCAATCGGTACGGCTGTTGCGTGACGGTGTTGTGGTCTATGACGGGAAGATACGATCTTTGCGTCGCTTTAAAGACGATGTCAAAGAAGTGCAAATTGGCTACGAATGTGGAATCGGCATTGAGAACTACAATGATGTGAAGGTCAAGGACGCCATCGAATGCTACCAAGTTGAGGAGATAGAACCTGTCCTGGAGTGAGATTGATGGTGGGCGCTAACTCAATGGTTGTTGGATTTGGCAAAATTGTCCTCAGGATTCCAGGTAATGACTCATTAAAGGGGAAGCGTAAGGTAGTAAAGAGCATCATCAGCAGGCTCCAAAACGGATTCAATGTCTCTGTGGCCGAAGTTGGAGCCAACAATATTCACCAGCGGGCAGAGATAGGTCTAGCTTTTGTGGGTAATGATCGCCGGATGATTAATTCGAAGTTGGACAAGGCCCTCAATCTTGTCGATGACCTGCAGCTGGCTGAGATTGTAGACACGGATTTAGAGATCATCAATGTATCATGAAATCGTAAAGCTTTTTCCAACGACTTTTTACGATTCCATCAGCTTATAGACCTTGAGGAAAACCCGCTGGTTCATTGTGAGGCCCAGAGAAGTCCTGACAATGCCTGCAACGTCCTGGACAAGGCCTTGAGCCTTTCACCCTGCTAGGCCTTGCTGCCTTCACTTGAGGGCCAAGCAAAGCACAAGGGCTGCAGGAACAACTGCCCAACTGTCTTGTTCTCAAGGACTAGTATGACACACTTTAAGCGAGCCGATAGAGTGAGCGGCCTGATTCAAAAGGACTTGTCTGACCTGTTGGCCACGAAAATCAAAGACCCGCGTCTGGATCTTGTCACCATCACCCGGGTCAACATCACTGGAGACCTTCGGTCTGCCAAAGTCTATTTCAGTGTTGTCGAGGGCCATGAAAGAGCGCCAGGGGCCATGGCAGGCTTTGAGAGCGCCAAGGGCTATCTGAAACGCAAGCTGGGCCATCGGCTAAAACTGAGACATATGCCAGAGTTGAAGTTCGTTTATGATGAGTCCTTTGATCGGGCCGACGCCATAGACAGAATCTTCAAGACGATACGCAATGAAACCAGTTCAACGGTTGGCAAATAGGCAAAAAGGCCTTCCGCCTTTTCTCCCGGCCTTGCCTACAACTGGAAATGGCAACGCCACAGCTCATGGCCTCTGGGACTGCGCTCCATATAATGGGCACGGCAGGATGAATGGAATTGTAATTGTAGACAAGCCCGCAGCCATGACCTCTGCCCAGGTGGTAGCTCGGGTAAAGGCCCTCTTAAAAGCGGAAAAGGTGGGTCACACTGGGACACTAGATCCATTTGCAACCGGCGTCCTGGTCTGCTGCATCAATCAGGCCACGCGCCTTGCCCAATTCCTCACGCCTGGCAGGAAGTGTTATGAGGCCGTCATGCGTCTTGGGATTCGAACGGACACGCAAGATTTGACTGGTCAGGTCATTTCGAAGGACCCAGATGTCAGTGTTGCCCATCACAAAGTACGCTCCGTCTTCCGGGACTTCTTGAAGATCAAGGAGCAGGTCCCGCCAGCTTTTTCTGCTCTGAAGCACCAAGGCGTTCCTCTTTATAAGCTGGCCCGCCGCGGAGCCTTTGTGAAAAAGCCGGCAAGACCGATTTCTATTTATGAACTTAAAGTCCTTGACATCGACTTGCCCCATGTTCACTTTACCGTAAGTTGCAGCCAGGGGACCTATGTCCGCACCTTGTGCGCTGACATGGGAGACGCTTTAGGGTGCGGCGCCCATCTAGTCCAGCTGCGTCGAACTGAAAGCGGGGGCTTTTCGTTGAAAGAAGCCGTCTCTTTGAGTACTCTCAAAGAGATGGCACTGGTCGGCAACATCTCCGACTGCATTACACCCATGAGCCTTGCCTTGCGGGCAATCCCCGAGGTCCACGCCGGTCCCAAACTGGCGCAACGGATACGATGGGGGCAGCCCATTACAAGGCCGGATCTGGGACAACACGATGTAGCAACGAGGTGGATAAGAGTCACCGATCCCCAGGGCGACTTGATTGCCGTTCTCAGTACAAATAAAAAAAACGGCGTTTACCCATACGTATGTGTGTTTCCTAATCAAGAATCGTAACTTGTTAAACTGGCCAGAGGAGCCGGCAAGTGAATAACGATTCACGCTTAACAAAATGTGCGACTAACGAACAAAAGATAGGAGGTCTAAGAAAGTGGCTTTAGCAGCAAAAAAGAAGGATGAGTTGATTAACCAGTTCAAGCTGCATGATTCGGACACGGGGTCGCCTGAGGTCCAGATTGCCCTGCTGACCCACCGCATCAGCTATCTAAACGATCATTTCAAGATTCATAAGAAGGATCACCATTCCAGGCGGGGACTGTTGAAACTAGTTGGTCAGCGAAGGCGGCTATTAAACTATCTCAAGTCCAAGGACGTGAATCGGTATCGGACCCTTATCCAGGCCCTTGGCCTGAGAAAGTAGTCTGGCCATTGAGGCGTCACGGGCATGCCTTGGCCCAAGGTTGGGCTTGACGGTTTTTAGAACGTGCACCTCCTGTAAACCTGCCAGGCCACAAGGCAGCCAACGGTTTCGCCCTTTCCGAGGGACGGACAAGGGGCTGCTCCATAGGGCAGGTCAAATGCGCCCGAGATGTTGACCGGGCGAAGGATATGGACCTCTTGCAGGACCATCAATATTGAGGAGAACAGAAATGGGATTGACTTTTAAGGAAGAGGTGGGCGGTAAGACGCTCACCGTAGAAACAGGGAAGATTGCTCGACAGGCCGATGGGGCTGTTGTTGTGAGGCAAGGCGAGACCATGGTGTTGGTAACAGCTGTTTCTACGAATGCAGTACGTGAAGGGATTGATTTCGTCCCCCTCACCGTCGAATATCAAGAAAAGGGGTATGCTGTTGGCAGAATTCCAGGCAACTACTTCCGCAGGGAAATAGGACGTCCAAGTGAGAAGGAGACTCTGACGGCCCGTATCATAGACCGGCCTATTAGGCCGCTCTTTCCCAAGGACTACAGGCATGAGACACAAGTCATTGCCACTGTCCTGTCAGTGGATGATGAAAACGACCCGGACATTTTGGCTGTCGTGGGTTCGTCAGCTGCCCTAGAGATATCAAATGTCCCCTTTGCCGGACCTATCGCCTGTGTACGTGTGGGTCGAATCAATGGACAGCTCAAGGCCAACCCTGGCCGGCAAGAACTCCAAGAAAGCGACATCAACCTCATTGTTGCAGGCAGCAGAGATGCCGTGGTCATGGTGGAAGGCGGGGGGCTGTTCGTAAAAGAGGAAGATATGCTCGAGGCCATCTTTTTTGGCCATCAGGCCATGCAGCCGATTATAGACCTTCAGGTCAGACTCAAGGAGGCGGTGGGCCTAGCGAAACGTCCGACCACGCCATCTAAGGAGGTGGACGAAGATTTGGTAGCTCAAATCGACACCATGGCCTCAGGTCCCATAAAGGAAGCCGTTCAGATTCCCAGCAAGCTCCAACGTCACCATGCCCTTGACCAAGCCAAATCGGACGTTATGGCAACCCTTGGAGACGACTATGCCGATCGCCAGGGGGAAGTCTATGAGGTCTTTCACGCCCTTGAGCGAAAAATCGTGAGAAACCTCGCCACGGCAGAAGGACGCCGGATTGACGGCCGCCGCTTCGATGAGGTCCGTCCTATCCAGTGCGAGGCAGGTGTGCTGCCTCGTACGCATGGTTCTGCGCTTTTCACACGAGGTGAAACGCAGGCCCTTGGGATTGTCACCCTAGGTTCCACGGGGGATGAACAACGTGTCGAGACATTGGACGGCAACGTCTTCATGCCCTTTATGCTTCACTACAATTTCCCCCCATTCTGTGTAGGAGAGGCAAGGCGACTGGGAAGCCCTGGACGCAGGGAAATTGGACATGGGGGCCTTTCCACAAGGGCCGTTGAAAAGATCCTGCCGAGTAAGGAAAAATTTGACTACACCATTCGCATCGTGTCTGAGATTTTGGAGTCGAACGGTTCTTCTTCCATGGCCACTGTGTGTGCCAGCAGCCTGGCCCTCATGGATGCAGGTGTTCCGGTCAGTGCCCCTGTCGCTGGCATTGCCATGGGACTCGTGAAGGAAGGGGATCAAGTGATCATTCTTTCCGACATCCTGGGCGACGAGGACCACGTGGGAGATATGGACTTTAAGGTGGCTGGCACTCGAGAAGGGATCACCTCTTTGCAGATGGACATCAAGATTCAAGGCCTGACAAAACCGATCATGCAACAGGCCCTGGAGCAGGCTCGGGAGGGCCGTCTCTTCATCCTAGACAAGATGGAAGCCACGATGAAGGAGCCGAGGGCCGAGATCTCTCCCTATGCCCCAAAGATTGTCACGATGCAGATAAATCCCGAGAAGATCCGAGATGTCATAGGCCCAGGCGGTAAGGTGATAAGGGCCATTCAGTCTGAGACAGATACGCGCGTAGAAGTGGAAGACACAGGGCTGGTCAAGATCATTGCCGTGAACAAAGAAGCCGCAGAAAAGGCTAGAAAGACAATTGAGGCGATTGTCCAGGAGGCGGAGGTTGGAGCCATTTACGAAGGGACAGTTCGCAAAATCATGGATTTCGGGGCCTTTGTAGAAATATTTCCGGGAACGGACGGCTTGGTCCACATCTCTCAGCTCGATTTCAAGCGTGTCAACCGGGTAACGGATGTCTTAAAGGAAGGGGACAAGGTTCTTGTCAAGGTCCTGGAAGTGGATCGTGATGGAAAAATCCGTTTAAGTAGAAAAGCAGTACTTGAGGAGCAAAAAGGTGCTGGACGACTTCAGCAAGACCATTCCAGATAACGGCATTAGAATCCTTACCAACCGAATGCCTCATGCTCGTTCGGTCTCCATGGGCGTTTGGGTCAATGTGGGTGCCCGTGACGAGAGGCCTCAGGAAAGTGGTCTTTCCCACTTCATCGAACACATGATCTTTAAGGGCACCAAAAAGCGCAGTGCTCTTGAAATCGCCAAAGAGTTCGACGCCATTGGAGGCCAGTGTAATGCTTTTACCAGCAAAGAGAATACCTGCTATCATGCAAAGGTCATGGACACCCATTTGGATACCATGGTAGACCTTCTCTCTGACATCTTCCTGAATTCTGTCTTTGATGCCCGTGAAGTGGAAAGGGAACGCCAGGTTATACTACAAGAGATCAAGATGCTCGAAGATCAGCCCGATGAGCATGTCCATGTCCTCTTGGCACAGGCCATTTGGCAGGACCATCCTTTGGGCCGTTCTATACTGGGAACTCCTGATACAGTTGCAGGATTTGATTCTGGGATCATTAGGCAGTATTTCACAAGGGCGTACCAACCCCAGCGTATCGTCATTTCAGCAGCAGGAAACCTTGAACATAAAGCCTTTGCAGAATCGACCACTCGTGCCTTTGAAGTGATTCGTAACGAGGACAACTTCCCAAAGCGCACCCCGCCAACCACGGACAGTATTGTAGCGGCCCATCCCAAGGACCTGGAACAGGTACACATATGCCTTGGAACCAAGGGCGTGCCTGCCACAGACCCCAGACGGTATGCATGCTCTGTCTTGAATGTTATCCTGGGGGGTAATATGAGCTCACGACTGTTTCAGGAGATCCGTGAACGTCGTGGACTTGCCTATGCTGTGTACTCCTTCCTGTCGCTATACTCTGACACGGGAGTGTCTGGGGTTTACGTGGCAGTGGATAAAACCAACACCGAAGAGGTGTTGGGGGTCATCATCAAGGAGATGAAACAGATCAAGGAAAAATCCGTTGAGAATTCTGAATTGAGAAATGCAAAGGAGTATTTGAAGGGAGGAATCTACCTTGGTGCAGAAAGCAGTGAGAACCAGATGACCCGCCTTGCCCACAACGAGATCCACTTTGGCCGTCAGGTGTCTCTGCAAGAGGTGGAAGACAGCATCGAAAAGGTCACGGCCGAGGATATTGTGGAACTGGCAGAAGATATGTTTCAAAACGAGTCTTTGTCTCTGACACTCCTTGGGCCAGTGGGCGATGATAGCTTCCAAGAAAAGACGTGGGCTCTGTAAGAGTGCCATTGCCTGAAAGAGTCAAAAGGTCTTTGTCAGGGTTGTTCCTTGGCTCTGACTTACTTTCGCCGACGCTGCCTCCCTGTAGCTGTAAATGACTGCTCTTGAAATCAAAATACGCCGCCTCCGCCCCAAAGATGATTCAGATATTCCCCTCCCCTGTTATATGACGCCCCATTGTTCAGGCATGGATCTATGGGCTGCTGTTAAAAACGACCAAGTTCTTGAAGCGGGCGCCATTGCGCTGATCCCCACGGGGATTGCCATAGCTATTCCAGAGGGCTTTGAAGGGCAGATCCGCCCCAGAAGCGGGTTGGCAGTCAAACACGGCATTAGCGTCATCAATAGTCCCGGCACCATAGACGCTGACTACAGGGGCGAAATCAAGGTGGCTGTCATCAATCTTGGGAGCGCTCCTTATGTCGTTCGCCGTGCCGATAGAATAGCCCAGCTCGTTATCCAAAAGGTATATGAGGCGCGATTGAAGGTAGTCGATGTCCTTGAACAGACCGAGCGAGATGAGGGCGGCTTTGGGCACACTGGGGTATAGCCATCTGGAGAGTTGATGCGGCCTTCGTCGTTCGACGATGGGCGGTGATGCCTGTTTGCAGCTTCTCAACGTTTTTCCTTTCCCATCAAGGGCTAGCACCAAGGATCCTTAACCCATGGCTCATGACGAGCGACCAATGACTCAGGTATGCGTCCTTGCCAGTGGCAGCAAAGGAAACGCTGTCTATGTCTCTAACGGGGAAACGGCTATCTTGGTTGATGCCGGCCTGTCGGGCAGTGAAATCGAGAGGCGCCTTCGGTCGAGGGACATTTACCCAGACAGCCTTGACGCCATTGTCGTTTCCCATGAGCACAGGGATCATATCCAGGGTGTGGGCGTCTTGTCCCGCCGATTTGGCCTACCCGTTCACATGACTGCACCAACGATGGCCGTAGCCGAGGCTCGACTTGGCCCCCTTCACAAGGCAATGACATTTACTCGGGGGGCCAGCTTTCATATAGGCACCTTGATGCTACATCCCTTTTCCCTGTCCCATGACGCTGTAGATCCTGTGGGATTTACCATTCAAAACGGCGATACAAAACTGGGAATCGCCACAGATCTGGGCATAGCGACTCAGTTGGTGTGTCACCACCTTGAGGGATGCAGACTCATGGTCCTAGAGGCAAATCACGATGTCAGGATGTTGCAGGAAGGGCCCTATCCTTGGGAAGTCAAACAGCGCATCACGAGCCGCTTGGGACACCTTTCAAATGAAGCCTCTCGTGACCTGTTGGAAAAGGTCTGCCATGAAGGGCTTGATCACGTCATTGTTGCTCACATGAGCGAGACCAATAACGACCCCGACAGGGCCTTATCTGTAGTCCAAGAAACCACAAGCCACGATGGTATCCAGTTCAGCCTGGCCACCCAGCATTCGGCAGGGGACATGATTACTTTGGATCATGACTAAAGGCCTATCTTCGAAAGGCCGCCACATACCCCACGGGGCACGTTCCCACCTGTCTTTTTCCTTGGCTATGAGTCGCTCGAAGATATGTTTCCTTGGGCAAGAGCCCGTATCCACTGGACCGTGTAGCAAAAACACAAGACAAAAGGGGCCCTTCGTGGCCCCGTGGCATGGGCTCGAGCAGTTCCATTGTGACGCCCCATGACGGATATGGCCTCACCAACAGAATGTGGTCTGGCCTTAACCTGGAGTGGCCAAGACCGTCCCTGTAGGTGGCCACGGGGGGTTTCTTTTTGAAGTCCGTCAGGTTGCTCGTTTTTTTTGCTGCCAAGGGAAAGGCCCGGCCAATACCACTGCCAGTCCTAGAGCAAACGTCATGTTGATGTTGGCTCTAGTATTTGATACCATATATTGTACAGGACAGGCTTTTGTATCTCCTATGGCCACATGGACACCCTGGGTACCGGATGACTCTATAGAGCAAAAACCTTAAAGGAAATGTGACAATTCCATTTTTCTATTGACTGATCGTCTTTTTTCTCTTAAATTTCTTACCCTTAAAAGGCAAGGAACAGGGCACCCCAAAAATCTAGCACTGAACAACCATTGGTTTGCTCAAGATGGCAGCGTGCCACACCTGGTGAATGCCCTCAACCTGGCCGATGTATCCGCATCAGGTGGTGCTTTCTCACACTTCCTTCCGGTGGGCTGCAAGGCGCGAAGATTGAATTGGCGCAGCAGGGATTTTTCTGCTGCGCCCAGAGATGCTGATTGAGCGATGATTCGTCACAAGTAACATTTGATTTCTTTCGAGCTGATTATCTTTAGGACTACGAGTAACAGTTTGACTTCTTGCATATGCCAGTTTTGTTGAATGGTCTGTGCAACTGGGTCTTGCCCTGGCCAGTTGCGTCCTACACGTCTGTAGGAGTCATCTCCCGTTTGACTAAGGGGGAATTCTTTTTTCTCGGAGGCGGAGATGGATTTAGATCCCAGAATTCTTGTAGTCGATGATGAACCTAGAATGTGCCAAACCATTGAGATTCTGCTCGAACGCAGGGGCTTTGATGTAGAAGCGGTAGAAAGCGGCATCGAGGCTCTTGACGCAATGAACAGTAACCACTTTGACTTGTTCTTGCTTGACGTTTGCATGCCGACAATGGACGGATTTCGTTTGATGGAAGAGACTCTTCACCGGGAACCGGAGGCACCCGTCATTATGATGACCGGCAATGCATCCATCGAATCGGCCATTAGGGCCATTCAAGAGGGTGCTTACGACTACCTGAGAAAGCCCTTTGAACCAGAAGACTTGATCAAGACAGTCAAGAACGCATTGGAACAAAAGAGGCTCAAAGACGAAAACAGGGCCATTCACAAACAGCTCATTTTGTCGGAGAGACGGTATCGATACCTGATTCAGAACTCTCCTGATCTCATCTATACGCTGGACAATGAGGGACGATTCACATTTGTCAACAAGGCATTTGAGAAGTTGCTCGGCTACGGTGCCCTGGATTTGATTGGTAAGCCCTACTATTTTATTGTGCATCAAAATGATCATGAGAAGGCCAGAGGCTTGTTTGAACAGAGCCGAAAAGACTACCCCACCGAGACCGGTCTCGAATTGAGGCTTATGTCTTGTAAGGATTCAGAGCAATTCAAGGAATACGAGGTCCGGCATTTGACCATCGCGTTGAAAGCAACGGCCACCTGCAACGCCTTTTCCTCTAAACAAGAGAAGAGACTTCTTGCAACCCACGGAGTGGCCAGAGATATCAGCTACCGAAAGCACCTGGAGTCCCAGCTCCGGCAGGCTCAGAAAATGGAAGCTGTGGGCACACTGGCCGGCGGCATTGCTCATGATTTCAACAATGTCCTCATGGAGATTCAGGGATACACATCCTTGTTGCTGCGCGACTGCACCGACCCTTCCCATTCAAACCATAAGAAACTCAAAAGCATCGAAAACCATGTCCAAAGTGGGGCTGAGCTGACTCGGCAACTTCTTGGTTTTGCCAAGCCGGGAAAGGGCAACGCCAAGCCTGTTAATGTGAATAAATTGGTCAAAGAGACTTCCTCTATGTTCGGAAGGACCAAGAAGGGTATCAGTATCACAGCCAGGCTGCAGACCGACGTGTGGTCCACTGAAGTTGACAAAGGTCAGATAAAACAGGTCTTGCTTAATCTTTATGTCAACTCCTGTCAGGCAATGCCCAAGGGAGGAGAGATTCGCCTTGAAACTGAGAATGTCGCTGTTCGAGGATACCATGCAAGAAATATGGGCTTGGCCCCTGGAAAGTATGTCAAGGTCTCTGTGGTTGACACCGGTATTGGTATGAGCAAAGAGACACAACAAAGGATCTTCGAACCCTTTTTCACCACAAAGAAGAGAGGGCACGGCACGGGCCTCGGACTGGCTACCGTTTACAGCATCGTTAAGAGTCATGAAGGAGCCATCCAGGTCTTCAGTAGGAAGGGGAAAGGTACCACATTTGTGATTTGTCTCCCTGCAGCAGAGAGGGGGACTATGATAGACAGTGAAAGGTCGAATAAGGTACCACCCGGCACAGAGACGTTGCTCCTTGTTGATGATGAAAAGGGGGTCCTGGAGGTCACTCAGGAGATGCTCAAGAGCATGGGATACAGGGTCATGACTGCGAGAAGCGGGCCGGAAGCTATAAAGGTTTTTGGAAAGAACAAGGATGATATCGATCTGGTCATTTTGGATATGGTGATGCCTGGCATGAGCGGTCGGGTCACCTTAGATCATATGATGCGATTGGATCCAAGTGTGAGTGTTTTGCTTTCAACCGGTTGCGGCCTCAAGGGACAATCCGAAAAGGACCTTGAGCGAGACTGCAATGGCTTCATCCAGAAACCCTTCAGCATGGAACAGCTCTCAGAAAAAATAAGGGCCGTCTTTTCTCAACAGAAGGCATCACGGCGCGTCCAGAATCTCTCTTAGTCTGGCGGACAGCTGCTTCATGTCAAAGGGTTTCTGGATGAAGCCATTGCAACCGCGATCCAATATCTCTTGTGCCCGGCCGTCTATGCTGTATCCGCTTGAAAGAAGAACCTTTATTCTCGGGTTGATCTCCTTCATCCGGTCATAGGCCTCACCTCCCCCCATATTCGGCATCACCATATCCAGAAGTATGATGTCTATGTCAGCCCCATGGGTTTCGTACACGGCCAAGGCCTCATTTCCGTCTCTGGCGGTAAGCACATGGTATCCCATGACTCCCAATAGCTTCATACCCACCTCTAGCACCGCTGCTTCGTCGTCCACCAGAAGGACCGTCTCCGTCCCCCTCATGAACCCATCAGCCGTCTTGACAGCGCTCTCGACCTGCTTTTCTGAGGCTGGGAAATAGATGCTGAAGGTGGCCCCATCCCCCTTCTTGGAATCGATCTCAATATATCCGCCATGGCCCTTTACGATGCCGTAAGCTGAGGCGAGTCCCAGCCCAGTACCATGGCCCATGTCCTTGGTAGTGAAGAAGGGATCAAAGATGCGCTCCATGGTCTCCTCATCCATGCCTATGCCCGTATCCCCCACTTCCAACAGGACATAGTTGCCTGGCTTGGGATTATATACCTTGCCCTTTATGTCGTTGTGGGTGGCATTCCTAGTCCTAAGGACAAGAGCCCCGCCGCTGGGCATGGCATCTGATGCATTCACAAGAAGATTGAAAAGGACCTGTTCAATCTGCCGTGGGTCTGCTTCTATGGTAAGTGGCTCTTCGAAGAGCTCTGGGTGAATCGTAATCTCCTTCTTGGTCCTCCCAAAGGTGTAGGCAGTAGATTCCACAATTTCGTTCAAGTCAACGGGCTTGACTTCGTACTTGCCCTTCCTGGCATATGCCAAAAGGTGTGAGGTCAGCCTGGCTCCGCTTTGTATTTGTTTTTCTATGTTTTCTAGGCGTTCGTTATGGGGATGGCGGGGATCCAAATCCATGAGCATTAATGACACATTTCCCTGAACGGCCATCAGGAGGTTGTTGAAATCGTGGGCAATGCCCCCTGCCAGGGTCCCAACGGCCTCCAACTTCTGGGCGTGCTGCACTTGGGCTTCAAGGCGGTTGCGTTCCGTGACGTCCCGTAAGGTGTGGATGCTGCCCACCGGGCTGCCATGTCCATCCAGGTAAGTCGCTACGCTTATGCTCACATCGAGGACACTTCCTTGTTTTGTGTATCGACGGCTCTTAATGCCCGAGAAGCTCTCTCCGGCCAGTACCCTATCGATCATCCTCTGAGTTTCAGGCCAGTTCTCCTGGGGCACATAGTCAATTTCCTTGCCCACGAGTTCCCCTGGACTCCACCCAAAGACATGGGCAAATGCCGGGTTCAAATAGACCACCTTTCCATCCATGTCGTAGGCAACAATAGGATCAGGGCATGCCTCCAAAACCGTACGATACCTCTCCTCAGCTTCCCGAAGGGCCTCCTCGGCCAGTCGACGCTTGGAGGCATCTGCAACATTGCCCAACACCGCAGGCCTCCCCTGATATTCTATGCTGGTGTTTCTGCGTGTAATCCAAACCCTTTCACCGTCTTTTGTAACCCCCCACGCCTCGTATTGGGATGGGGTCTCGTCCCCCCCCAACCCCTTTCTCCTCATTTCATCAACCAAGGCCCGGTCCTCAGGATGGACCAGCTTCCATGATTCCATGCCAATCAACTCGCCCATGGAATACCCGTAGATTTTGGCAAATTTCTTGTTGGCAAAGACTATTCTGTCATCTTGGTCGATGCAGATACCAATGAGGGAGTTCTCAACCAGGGTGCTATACTTGCCTTCCGACTCTCGTAGCGCCCTTTCCACCTCCTTGTGTTCCTCTTCAAGTCTCTTTTGGCCAAGAGCGTTTCCCACTGTTCTCAACAATTCCTCGTGCTCAAAGGGCTTCTTAAGATAATCGTAGGCCCCACCCCTAAGGGCCTGAACGGCTGATTCCACTGAGGCATGCCCGGACATCACAATGACCACCGGCTCCAGGCCCTTGCCACCTAACTCACGCAGGACTTGGAGCCCATCCATGTCCGGCATGACCATGTCCAAGAGGACCAGGTCACAACTGCTTCTAGCCAAGTAGCCTATGGCATCCTTGCCAGTGAGGCATGTGTGCGTGTGATAGCCCTCATCCTTTAACAAGGTGTTCAAGCTCTCACACATGTGGAATTCGTCATCCACTATCAGGATGTGAGGCGTTCGGGACATGGTGACCTTTCCTCAAACAAAACCCGTGGCTTTCCCCCTGACACACGCTGCCCGCCCAGTCGTGGATTTGTGGCACGTGAAAGGTGGGTTAAGGCGGCGTGAAAAGCAAACTGTCAGAGAGGCAAATAATTGGTAGTCGCTTTTTCCCCTCTAAGTATAGAGAAAAAGGCGGTTCCGTGTCAATGAAGAAGGCAAGGGCCAGTCAGTGGCTTCTTAGGTCAGAGGCAAAACGATCCTAAAGATGGTACCCCTATCCCGACTGCTCTCACACGATATGGTCCCGTTCAGCTCTTCTACGATGTTGTGCACAATAGAAAGACCCAACCCAGAATGATCTCCCCCCTTTGAAGTATTGTACGCCTCAAAGAGTCTTGACTTGATGTGATCAGGGATACCAGGCCCATCATCGCTAACGGTTATCTCTAGGCCCCATGACCCTTTGACAGTGTCATCAATGCCCAATGTCACGGGCAGGGGGATACGCTTGGTCCGCAAATGGATATTTCCCCCATGGGGCATCGCCTCGGCAGCGTTCTTAATAAGGTTAATAAGTACCTGTTTCAAGGCGTCTTCGTCCGTTACGATTTGTGTGGCCCTGCCATCCAGGGAAAGATGGGTGACAATGTTCTTGGGACGAAGGATGGACACATCCAGGATCTTTAGAAGCCCAGAAAAAAGATCCTCTATAGAGACTGGGGCGTGCTGTCTTACTTTCTCCCGTGCAAAGTCGGACAACTGGTCGGCTATTTGGCTCACCCGGTCGATCTCTTCGCTGATGATCTTCAGTTCGCCCAACGCCGAATCCTCTTCAGGGAGCTTCATGCCCAGAATTTTTATATAGTTTTTCATGATCCCCAGGCGGTTATTCACTTCATGGCCAATCTTATGGGCCATGGTGGCGGCAGAATCCAACTGCTGAGAGGTATCGGTTTTTCTGGTGGCCCCCTTTTTCATCTTTTCCACATGGAGACTTGTAGCAGCATGGTTAACAAACATGTTGAGCAATTTTACCTTCCCTGTCAAACGGAGGAACTGGGATTCACTGGTACCGGCCACCATGACCCCCACATTCTGGTCTCGAACTAGCATGGGAATGCACAGGATACCTTCGGTGCCAGCTAAATGGACAATCTGTTCCTCTGCGATCGTCATGGTCACCGGGTCAGGATGACTAAAGGAATCCAGAAACATCCGTTTTGATAGTGATCTGGCAATCAGGCTTCTATCATTTTGAGCGGCAATCTCCAGGCCTGTGATGGGACCACCACGATCATCCCTGTGTGGCGACACACCCACCAGGACGTCCTTTTCAGGGATATAGAGAAAGAAGAAGACCTTCTCCACATGAAACAGGATCTGTAGGCTCTGCTCGACAACGCACAGCACGGCGTCCCGACAATCAGCTCTTAGGAGATTCTGCAACGTGCCAGAAAGTAACGAAACATCGCGGACTTCGTACAACAGGTCCTTTTGCTTATCGCTCCTTTTCTCACCCCCTTCAACGCTTAAAACAGGAGGTTCTTTTGTTTGTATATCGAAAGACTTGGCCACTTGAGCCACCTCTTGGTTGGCGGCGCTAACAATCTCTTCCACCTGGGAGGGACCAAATCCAAACATGGCTCTGACAATGTTGACTCCCGCCAACAGCCTCGTTGAATCCATTTGACACAAGGCATGAGAGACATAGACGATTTTCACAAGGGGAAAGGCATCTAGAATCCTCTCCCTTGGTTCATGGTGATAGAGAACAGCATCAGCCATCAACGATTTGGGATCCCATTGCCTGATGAGCCAGGAACCAACCTCACAATGGGTCACCCCAAATCTCTCTTTTTCACGCACAAGGAGGCCGGAATCATCCACGGCATCCTGCAAGATAGCAGCGTACTCCTCTGAAAAATTGACAAGAAGAAGCAGTTTTCCGATCTCGCGCAAGAGGCCAGCCAAAAATGCCTCTTCAGGACGAGGATAGGATGTCTTCTGGGCAACCCTCCTGGCAATGGAGGCGCACAGCAGAGATTCGCGCCAAAACAGGGGCAAATTCATTAACGAATTCCACCTCGAATAGCCAAAGGCCTGGCGTACCAATGTGGTTGTGGCCAGGTTCTTGATGGCATCTTCTCCCAAACGGGCTACGGCTTTGGCTACGCTGGTAATCGTCTCCTGGACTCCCCTGTAGGGAGAATTGGCCATGTGTATGGTTCTAGCGCAAAGGGCGGGATCAATAGATATGATTCCGGAGAGATCCTCAATAGTTGAGTCTTCACTCGTGCACCTTTCAACGAGCTTTAGGAGCACACCGGGCATACTCGGTAATCCATCCGGACTCTTAATGATTCTTGATATTTCCTTCTCGTGTTTCACGACTTCCTAATGACCTCTTTACGACCTTCGCCTCAGGAGAAGACCCAACCAACGCAAAAAACCAGAATTATGAAAGCATTTTTGCAAGATCCAGGCCATGGGTCAGGGGGCCCCAGACAGGCCATGGGCCTCATTACCCCTAATGGCCGAAAGCGATGATATATCTCGCAAGCCCCAAATGGGAAAGGGACCTAAACCTGCTTTTGAAAACGCAAAGGTCACCGTGAATGGCTGGTCAAAAAAGGGACTTTGTGTTAGAAGCCTAGTGAACACCTTGCCTCCCTCTTGTGGAAGACAACACCCATGGCAGAGGCCATGGAGGTTGGAAATCCTTCAGCAGGAAAGGACTCCGAACCATGTTGGTCCTGGGACTACAGGGTAGTCCTCGCATCAAAGGCAACACCAGAATGCTCCTCTCGGAGTTTCTTAGCGAGGCCGAAAGGATTGGTGCCGAGACTCGTCGTATTGACGTTTCCCGAAAGGACATCTCCCCTTGCCAGGAATGTGGTCACTGTGAAGAAAAAGGGTATTGTCCCATTGACGACGACATGCAGCAGATCTACCCGTTGCTTCGCCGTGCAGAGATCATTGTGATGGCCACGCCTGTGTTTTTCTATGGCCCTACGGCTCAACTGAAAGCCCTTATCGATCGGTCCCAAGCACTGTGGGCAAGGAGACATGTACACCACCTTTTGGATCCAGGCCGAAAGTGGCGTCTGGGCCTCCTATTGTCCGTCGGCGCCACAAAGGGAAAGGATCTATTCCAAGGAATACAGCTCACTGCCAAGTACTTTTTTGATGCCGTTGGGGCCCGCTTTGAGGGGGCCCAAGACAGCCTGACCTATAGACAGATAGAGGGGGCAGGGGAGATAGAACAGCACCCCACGGCCCTCCCAGACGCACGGCAGAAGGCCAGAGTCCTAGTGCCTCCTTTTTTGCAAAGAAAAAGAATCCTGTTTCTCAGTAAAGCAGATGCCTGCCGTAGCCAGATGGCCAGTGCCCTTGCTCAGTACCAGTGGGGAGACAGAATGGAGATTGAGAGCGCGGGAAGTGCACCAGCCCCAAAGGTCCATCCCCTCATGGAAGAGGTTATGGAGGAAAAAGGCCTTGACGTGGCCTTCCGCAACCCAAAAACGATTGACGAGGCTACAAGCGCTGGCACGCCGGAGCTTGTCATATCCATGGGCTGTGAGGAGGCCCAGGCCCATTTCCCAGATGTGCCGACGCGCACGTGGGACCTGCCGGATCCCTATGGACAATCCACAGAGTTCATGCGCGAGATGAGACACAATATTGAAAACAGATTAGAGAAGCTTATATCGGAATGGCTGGTTTGAAGTAGGGGCCATTCAGAAAAGGGGCTCAATAGGACCGACCGTGATCTGTTCTGTGGACAACCACTTTAACCCATGGGCTTCCTGTCTTCCTTCACTATGGCTTCTCACGATCTGGTTGTAGGCAACAACATGGCATCTTGTAAAGCGAAATCTTGGCTGGAGGTGGCGGTTAAGGCCCCCCTGGAAATGGAACACGCAATGAATGGGCACATGGCCAAGCTTGTCCCGTCGCTGTTGTGGCAAAAAGAAAGACATATGGATAAGCATTGCCTTATCAGGGCAATAGTGGCCATGGATATCCAGGTTGACCGTATCATCTCACGGATTGAAAAGGCCCTCCGGCAAGTCGAGCAAGAATTCGGCCTTTCAGAACCCCTCCCTGTAGAACTGCATGTTTTTCAAGCAGATGAGCCGACTGGTGGCTGGAAAGAGCAGGTCCAGCCTCGGCAGATCTCTTCCCGGCTCACCATAGGCCCCCCATGTCAAAAAGGCGGCATTGCCAAAGACCAGACAACAGTGCTTATCGACCCACAGGACGCCTTTGGTGACGGGAACCATCCAAGCACACGTCTCGCGTTGCGTCTCCTTGACGAATTGCTAGGCGACAAATACGGCCCAGCCAGGATGATACAAGGATGGGTCTTGGACGCAGGATGCGGCAGCGGAGTGCTCGCCCTGGCAGCAGCAGCCCTTGGCGGTTTTCAGGTTCTTGCTGTGGATCTTGATCCCAAAGCTATAGAGGCCGCTCGAAAAAACCTCAGGCACAACGGGGGGCCAGGGTCGAAGGTGTCTCTGGCTCTTGGCGACCTTTCCTGTGCTCGAGGCCCTTTCTGTGTCGTCTTGGCCAATTTGGTTTACCCGGTCCATATGAAAGTATGGCGCACTTTGTGGGCAGCTGTGGCACCTGGTGGATGGCTCATCTTGTCCGGTTTTTGCCAAAGCCACAAGGATTCGATTCTGATCCCCTACGTCCGAAAAGGGGCGTCTGAAAGGGCAGTCTCAGTAGATAGGGCATGGGCTGGCGCCCTACTGCACAAACTGCCGACTTAGTCGGCCATCCATAAATGAGACCTTTGCATCACGCCCTTGAGCGTTCATTGTGGGCTTTTTGGGGTACCCCTTCGGCTGCCGTGGCCCTTCGCCCTAGCGAATCAGAAAGCCTGCATAACCAATGTAAGAAGGGGTTGTAACGGGGTCTCTAAACGGCTTGTGGATCAAGGCACGATTGGATGTCTCAACTCAGGCCACCATAAGACGGATCCGAATGGTCCGGGAAGCTTTTCAAGGATCGCAAAGTGGGATCCGCTGTAGGCGGGAAAAAGGGCCACGGCTCGATGCAGACGATGGAAACCGCGGAAGGACGTCAAGCATGCACTTTCCCCACCCGCACAAGACCAACAAACCCACAGGCGTCACCTGCCCTCCTGCAGGACCTCGTGTCTGGGCAGTGACCCGACCAGAGTACGGCGAGGAATGAGGACGCACAAGACGGGGAGACCTAGCGCAGACGGGGTCGTCGTAGGTCCTGCCAAGCCCGCAGATGTAGATTATGTCCGGACCCTAAGCAAAAGGGTCTTTCACCAATATGGCCCCTATGAAGAAATGGTAACCCGCTGGTTTGAGTCGGGCGCCACAGAGACCCATTTGGCCTTAACTCAAAAGCGACCGGCGGGGTTTGTCATGCTCGGCAGCCTTGAGCGTCAGTTCTATCTCCCCGTCGTGTCTGAAGTGCTGGCCATTGCCGTAGAACCTGCCAGCTGGGAATGCGGCATCGGTCATCTTCTCATGAAGGAGCTGCAGAAAAGGGCTGTGCAGCTTGAAGTGGAAACACTCGTTCTCCATACAGCCACAGAGAATATCCCTGGTCAGAGGCTTTTCAGCAAATGTGGGTTTGTCCCTTGTCAGATAAAGAAAGCCTTTTACCCTGCAGGCCAGGATGCCCTTATGATGTTCAAGGATCTTTTTTTCACAGGGGCGGAAATGTGCGTTACTGGCACGACGTGGGACATGCAGCTGTCCCCAAAAACCTCGGCATCTGCCTACAAAGGGAACTGCCTGAAAGATACTCGGGAGACATGATTGGAGTCCATCTGCACGATGTGAGGGAGGGTTGAGGATCGCCTCTTGCCAGGTCAGGGGGAAATGGACTATCGAGATATCTCGCCTTTCCTGACATCAGCTTCGATCAAGATTCTGGAAATCCATTCCAAAGTGGCAAGAGAGGACTTGCTGAAAGGGCTTCAGCACATGAAGGCTCATCTGGCTATTTGTGAAACTCTTCCATCGTCTTGTTAACGGAGGCAATTACCTGTTTCGTTAGTTTTTCTAGGTCATGACTCTCTAAACCTAGAAATCTCAAGGCGCTCTCGTCCATTCCGTGGGTCTTTACATTGGCGCTGCTCCTCTGACCGGACATTGTGTCTATCGCATTGGCCACGTGGAGGATATGGGCCAGTTCGCTACCTTCTGACCTAGCGGGATCATGGTGATATCTGATGCCAGTAGCCATCTTCTGAGGGACATTCCACCTCTTGCATATTTCAGAAGCGATCTCTGCATGATCAACGCCCAGAACCTCCTTTTCAACACTCACAAGATCCCCTTGACCTTGGGATAAAGACGCTTCAAATGCCTGCTGCCTTTCCACGATGTACCCATCCAGCACCAGTTTGCCCGCATCATGAATGAGCCCTGATGCGAAAGCATCATCGGCCAGGGCCGGATTTTTCTTACCTGCAATGAACTTTGAACCAAAGGCCACCGCCAGCGAATGCCGCCACAGCTCGTCTGCATCCATCCTATACCCTTTCAGGCCCTTACCCATGAGTTCCGAAGCGGAGGCCAAGGTGACAAGTTCCCCCAAGGTCCGATACCCCAAAACAACGGCAGCATGCTGAATGGATGAAACCTGATTACTGAGACCGTAGTATGCAGAGTTGGCCAACTTCAAGACCCTGGCGGCAATGGCCTGGTCAGTCACAAATACAATGGCCAGATCTTTGAAACTTGAATTTGGGTCTGCCAAAACGGTGCGTGCCTTGTGCATCGCCTGGGACATGGGAGGCAAATCGTTCACAGATTCCAAGATTTGTTCTTTTAAGGTTTGGCCACTTGGTCGTTTTCCCTCGGAATCTGTCAATGACACACCAACAGAACGATCCTGCCCTTCAAGCGGAGTTGACGGCACCACAAATCTGACAGTGCTTTTGCAAGATGGACAAGGGAACTTGATCTTTTTCCCTCTCGGAAGTCGTTCGCTGGGAATGTCATATGTCTTCTGGCAGTTTGGACAGGTAATTTTCACTCTTTGTATCTCCCAATTGATTTTAATCCGTGCCTTTGTCTACGCATCCTGATTTTAAATGTAGCCCCCCTCTCACTGCGCCTGCCAAAGTGAGTCCTTTTTTGCTTTTTGTGTGTTGTAGGTCATGTCAGGCACAGGCCGGTTCCCTTGGCCCCTCTTTGATGCGACAAGACCTATGGAAACCCTTGAAGTGGCCACCCACGACCACTCCAACGGTACAAACAACTAGTTTGCTGGCCTTAACGTCAGGATGACACCTTTTCCTCGGAATTGTCCGGAAAGGGGAGTGGCATCAATCGTAAATGTTCTATCTGGCAGCTTACTTCCTTCCAGTGTTTGCGTGTTGTCGTTGTCTAATGCACTGGCCACCCCTTCTTGAACGTGAATGGGAAAACAATCGGCAAGTTCCTTGCCGACTGCAATGGTCTGGCCATTGTACAATAGCCCTTGCGCCTTATGATTAGTGATGGCAATCAAGCCTTCTGCACTCACACCAACGATCGGTATAGGCATATCTTCAAGTATGGCCCGTGATAGTTCAAGGGCCTGGTTTTGAATCTCAAGGTCCTCGGTCCTTTGTCTAACCAGTGTCTCCAGATTCTCATTGGCCCTTCTCAACGCCTCGTTCTGTTCAACAACCTTCTGATGAAGTGACTTGTTCGCCTGAACAAGGTCATATTGCTCCAAGGCTTGCTTGATCTCTAGCTTCAAGCTCTGATCGTTCCACGGCTTGAGGAAGAACTTGTAAACATGGCCCTTGTTGATGGACTCGGTAATGGCATCTACCTCTGTGTAACCAGTGAGGACTATGCGGATGGCATCTGGGTACTTCTCTTTCACGCTGGCGAGGAAGTCCGTGCCGCTCATCTCTGGCATCCTTTGATCGCAGATCACCAAGTGCACATCCCTTTCCTCCAGCATCTTCAGGCCTTCGGCTCCGCTTGAGGCCGTCAGCAGGGTGTAGCCCTCTTTTCGAAGCAAACGCTTCAAAGAATTTAAGAGGTTCTTCTCATCATCCACACACAACACCGTATGTATGGAATCGCCCCTTGTCCTCACTTTGCTTTGTTCCTCATCTCTCATCGGCCAGCTGTCCTTGAATTTTTTCCAAGGTCTTTTGGCAATCGCTGATCATCAGAGTCTCCCAGTCACCCAATCCGCCCTTTCGTCACGACATCTCGCCCACAGGCAGTACAGTATGTTCCACCCAATGATTGGCCATGGCCAACGATCAACTACTATCCGCTTCGGGCCACAAAAAACTCGCAGCCCTCTTCGATTTCTCTTGCTACAGCCGGGAACCACTCCGGCAGGGTATCCAATTGAGAAGCCATTGTCCTTGCGGCTTCAGGGCAGAGTCCTGATGAATCTAGGTTCTCCTCTACTTCGGGCTTGTAGTTGTTCACTATGTAGTCGCAAACATGAACAATCATGGGCAAGTTAAGATTACCGGCACATTCGTTAACAGAGTGATGATATGAGATTCCCCTCACCAGATCTGGGGGAAGGTGCCATTTTTGGGCTAGATGCCCTCCTATCTGGGGATGGGCCACCGGCAACAATTTGTTCTCAGCCTCATAAAATGATAGGCCATTGTCTCGCATTCGTGTCCAGACTTCTGCGAAAAGCCCTTTGAAGTATTGAGCCAAAAGGACCTTTCCCAGGTCGTGTAGAATGCCGGCAACAAAAGCTTCATCTGGCGTCGTGAGACGCGTCTTTTCGGCCAGGTTCCTGCCAGTGACAGCCACGGCAACGGAATGTCTCCAAAAATCGGTGATATCAAAGCCCTCAAGGGGATCCTTTCCGGAAAGGGCATCTATGACAGAGATTGCAACAACGGCGTTGCGAACAGTATTGAAACCCAATATGGTTATGGCATGAGGAATAGTGGTGATCTTGGACCGAAACCCGTAGAATGCCGAATTGACCAGCTTCAATATCTTAGAGACCATGGCCTGGTCTTTCTTCAGAGTCTCGCTCACCTGCTTGACCGAGACCGTGTCATCCTGGAGCATTCGGTTCACCTTGGCCGCCACCACCGGAAGCGTCGGAAGGTCTGGTATGTGATCAATCTCTTTCAGGAATGCTGCTCTGTCCAAAGGTTGCCTCTTTACTATCCTAAAGGGTTGAGTGGGAAGTCGCCACACCCTGTCTTTCCATTAGCAGGATGTGTGCCGAAATGCGCCCAGGATAGTCTTGCAGTGAATTCAAATGGTTAAAACTAGAACACCGCGATGTCACGCCACCAGAATCAGCAAAACCTGTCTTGGCAGCTCCTTATTTGTCAAAGTTTTGACGCCTCGAGGCTCCCGAAACCTTGTCGGTCATTCCGCCGTTTCCATGAAGCTGTGGCGGCTGGGATCGTCATAGGGCTACGAATTGGTGGGATGATCGCTTAAGGAGTGAAACGGTTCTTCGCTACCGGTAAGAAAGAAAAGAGCCTTGGGCACTCATGGTTAGAGCCTGCTTGTCCTGGCTCGACTCTTGCGCTTTTTTTTTGCTGGACGGTGAGAGGGTCCCTTCTTTCTTGTGGTGGGTCTCCAGCCTCTTTCTTCCTCTTCATTGGAGTCTACTGGGGTGACGTCGCCCTGTGTGGCCATCCTCATCTTGCTTTCAAACTCCATAGAGCCTATGGTGGCTGCCCCCTGTTGGGTTGAAAAATCGGCGACTTCCCTGTCTGAGCTTACCACCACTGCCCGCTCCCCTTCCCTCCTCACCATGCGTTTGATCACGGTGTCAGCGGACTCTCCGGGACGGGAAAAGAGGACGTTGATCCCCTTGAAGCGGGTCCTTGCTTGCATGGGGGTGTCGGCGTATGCCCCGTCAAAAACCACTGTCATGGGGTGAGGTTTGACTCGCCTGTACGATGCAAGGCCCTCCAAAAGGGCGGCTCTGCCCTCCTCCAAGCTGGAACGCTCAACAGCACTCAAACGCTTGGACTGCCGAATCAGGTTATAGCCGTCTATGACGATATGAATGGACACGGACAGTTATGACGCGGCCTTTAAGCGGACAATCAGTCGGTCTAGGTCATCATTGCCGTAGAATTCGATTTCAACCCTGCCCCTTTTTCCCCGGCGCACAATGCGTACCTTGGTCCCAAGATGGCGGGTCAGGTCATCAGCCACCTTATGAAGGTAGACATTCTCAGACGATGCTGGCCTTGACTTCGTGGTTTTGCCCTTGTGGCCTTTAAGTTTCTTCACTAGGGCCTCGGTGGCCCTAACCGTCAGATCCTTGGAGATGATGCGTCGCCACACAGCCTTCTGTTGAGCAGGCGTCTCTGCCCCCATCAGTGCCCTGGCGTGGCCCATGGTGAGGGTATTGTTGACAATGTCGGCCTGGATCTCCTTGGGTAAATGGCGGAGCCTCAAAAAGTTGGCAACCGTAGAACGATCCTGGCCCACGCGTTTTGCCACCTTTTCCTGCGTTAAGCCGAATTCCTTCATAAGACTATAATAGGCCTCGGCCTTTTCCAGGGGGTTCAAATCCTCTCGCTGGATATTTTCAACCAGGGCCAGCTCAAGCATCTCTGCTGTGGAAACGTCCTTAACAACGACCGGAACTTGCTTCAGGCCAGCCAACTGGGCGGACCGCCAGCGGCGCTCTCCCACGATCAATTCATAGCCTGTGGATACAGGACGAACAACAAGGGCCTGGATGATCCCCTTTTCTTTAATGGAATCGGCCAGGCTCCTGAGCTCGTCCTTCGCAAAGGTGCGTCTGGGCTGATAAGGATTTGGTCTGATGGCATCAATGTCGCAGTAAAAAAAAGATGTAGGCCCTAGATCTGATGTGTCTACGCCAGGGATGAGGGCGTCGAGTCCTCGACCGAGCACCTGTCTTTTAGGCATGCCGTGCCTCCCTACCATTCATGATCTCTTGTGCCAGTGCCAGGTAACTCTGGGCTCCTGCGGAAGCAATGTCGTAAAAGACGATGGGCTTCCCAAAGCTGGGCGCTTCTCCCAGTCTCACATTCCTGGGAATCCGCGTCTTGAACACAAGGCGTCTAAAGTATCTTTCCGCCTCTTCAGCCACCTGATGGGCAAGGTTATTTCGCTTGTCAAACATAGTCAGAAGCACGCCTTCGATGCGAAGGCCAGGGTTCAAGTGTCTCTTGATACGTTTGCACGTCTGCAGAAGCTGCCCCACGCCTTCCAAGGCATAAAATTCGCACTGCAAAGGAATAAGCAGCCCATGGGCTGCCGTCAGGGCATTGACCGTAAGTAGGTTTAGGGAAGGGGGACAATCAAGCAGTATGTAAGCATAATTAGCCGCGAGAGGCCCCAGGAAATCCTTCAAGACTGTCTCCCGATGTCGTCTTGAAATCAGTTCTACCTCGGCGCCAATAAGGTCCATACTGGCAGGGAGAATCTCCAAAAAAGCGAGTTCTGTGCTCAACACAAGCCCACTTGCAGATGCTTGCTCCACCAAACCGTGATACAGGCATTGGGAGAGGTCCGCCTTATTTACACCCACCCCAGTCGTGGCATTTGCCTGGGGGTCACAGTCCACAAGCAGGGTCTTTCGCTCGGCGATGGCCAGGGAGGCAGCAAGGTTGACAGCCGTTGTGGTTTTGCCCACGCCTCCTTTTTGATTAGCGATGCAGATTATACGGCTCACAGCATAAACGAGTCCCAATCATGGCTCACGCAGCCCTGCGGCTCACACTTTTAGCGCCCCCTCTGGCACTGTTTCGATAGAGTTCCCCTGCCCACCCCTCACCCTCATCGGTAGGTACAAGGAGATTTCCTGGCATTTCTGGATGGCCATCAGATGGAGATTTCTATCACAAAAGACCCTCTTTGGAAACCCATAAGGCATGGGCCAGCGGAAAAAGGTGATAGCAGATTTCCCTTGATAAATGTGTCTGGGAA
This sequence comes from Thermodesulfobacteriota bacterium, assembly GCA_034189385.1. Classification (GTDB taxonomy): domain Bacteria; phylum Desulfobacterota; class Desulfobacteria; order Desulfobacterales. Next base: position 129,115 of record JAXHVD010000007.1, on the reverse strand, counting down.
GACTATTTTTAAGGGGAGATAGACGCTCCAAACCCAAAGGATCTGGCTTTGTTAGCTGGCATGGCATGGTGCCCCACGACCTGTCATGTCTTTCAAACCCGTGACCTCCAATGTCCAGGTTGCGAGGCCTGCATATACAAATGAACCCTCTTTCAATGGATCAGCCCACCATGGGCCTCTTAAGAGTTGCGATGTTGGCCTTTATTCTCATGGCCTTGTCACCCCTTCCGGCCCACCCCTCTTTGTTGTCTCATGCGTCTCTAACCACTGCAGAAGAAGAGGATCTGGGTGAAGAGTTCATGCGCCATTTAAAGAGACGGTGCACACTCATTAAAGACCCCTCCATTGTAGATTATGTGAACAAGATAGGCCAAGAGATCGTGCGCCAACATCCCTCCCCGCCCTTTGTGTTTAGATTCTACATCGTTCATGAAGATGTCTACAATGCCTTTGCCTCACCAGCCGGTCATGTCTTCATCTACAGTGGCCTCCTAGCCGCCATGGAAACCGAGGAAGAGCTGGCCGGCATTCTGGCACACGAGGTGGCCCACGTCTTTTGCCGGCACATTTCAGAAAGGATAGAGCAGTCCAAGAAGATCGGTTTGATGACGCTAGCAGGGGTCCTGACAGGCGCTTTCCTAGGCGGAAGTCCTGAAGTCGCAGGCGCTATCACCTCCAGTTCCATCGCTGCTGGGCAGGCCCTTTCGCTCAAGTATAGCCGAGAAGACGAGAGAGAGGCGGATCAGGTGGGGCTCAAGTATCTGTCAAAGGCCGAGTACTCCGGTGAGGGCCTTCTCAGCATGCTTCAAAAGATCCGGGCAAAGCACTGGTTTGGGTCTGATCAAATCCCTTCCTATGTCACCACCCACCCGGCCATTGAAGAACGGATTGCCTATCTTGACACCTGGATGCAGACGCACCCTGAATGGAAAGGGCATGAGAGGCCCAAAGGCCAAAGGGCATTTCGCAAAGTGCAAACGAGACTGGTAGCCCTGTACACAGATGCGGCCGCCGCTCGCAGGACTTTTAGCGCTCAGCTTGGAAAGGACAGTGAGGATGCCTTGGGGCACTACGGCATGGGGCTTGTCTATGGCCGAGAGGGAGAAAGGAAAAAGGCCGCAGAAAACCTAAAGCAGGCCCTTCAGGTGCGGCCTCTTGATGGAGACATCCTTAGGGACCTGGGCAAGATCTATTTCCAAATGGGTGATTATGACAATGCCGTAAAGGCCCTGTTGGGGGTCCTGGCCTCCAATGCCAGTGACCGGGAAGCACGCTTTTTCCTGGGCCGATCACAGATAGAAACTGGAGACCTGGACAGGGCCCTGGAAACCTTCAAAGACATGGCGGGCAACAACGCGGACGACTTCCCTGTGGACTACTATCTGGGAGAGACTTATGGAAAAATGGGCAACGAGGCAGAGGCCCACTTCCGCCTTGGACTGCATTATAAGAAAAAGGAAGACTTCAAAAACGCCGTATTTCATCTCAGGCGCGCTTTGACCTTGTCTGCCAAAGACCCAGCGAGACAAAAGGTGATCAAAGAGGCACTCAAGGGGTTGCGGGAGCTATCCGTTCAACGACAGAGTGACTAGCCTCCGTCCGTATCTCCAAATGGGAAACAAGCCCTGCGCCCCTTTTTTCCTAGGGTGAAACGAGGGCCTTGTCATAATGGGAAAAGCGCATGGTAAAGGTGCCTCGTCCTTGAGAGGCAGACCGCAAGCCAGTTGAATAGCCAAAAGTCCTGGACAATGGCATCACAGCCGCTATGGTCTGGATTCCCCCCTTGGGTTTCATGTCTTCGATTTTTCCACCTCGGGCATTGACATCTCCAATGATATCGCCCATGAACGCCTCAGGCACCAGGATTTCCATGGCCACTATTGGCTCCAGTAGCTGGGGGCTTCCTTTCTGAAGGCCCTCCTTGCAGGCCATGGATGCGGCCACCTTGAATGCCAGACGGCTTGCCTCAGACTCCCTGTAAGTGGCATCTACAAGGGAAACGGCAACATCAACAACAGGGTACCCAAGGACAACGCCACTTTCCAGCGACTCCATTACACCCTCTTCTGTGGCTGAGACAAACTCTGCCGGCAGCTGTTCCTCAGGCAAGGTGCTAGCAAAACGATTACCCGTGCCACGCCCCCTGGGAGAAAGCTCTAGCAGAACATGGCCAAAATGCCGGACCCCTCCCACGTCCCTGTCGAAGGTGGCCTGGCCCTCGGCAGTCTGCTCAATGGTCTCCTTGTGGACCACCTGGGGCCTTCCCACATTGACCTGCGTTCCAAACTCCCTCTTCAAGCGGCTTACCAGGATCTCAAGATGGAGCTCGCCCATACCAGAGATGACGGTCTGGCCAGTGTCGTCATCATACTTGACATGAAAGGTGGGGTCTTCAGCTTCCAGCTTGGTAAGGGCTTGTCCGAGTTTTTCCTGATCCGTGTGAGTCTTGGGTTCGACAGCCACAGAAATCACTGGCTCATAAGTCTCAATCGGTTCAAGCACAATGGGATTGGAGGGATCGCAAAGAGTGTCTCCAGTGCCAGAGGCCTTTAGTCCTACAAGCCCTACGATATTGCCTGCCCGTGCCTCATTAATGCGCTGTCGCTTGTTGGCATGCATCTCAAGAATTCGGGCCACCTTTTCCTTGGTCTTCTTTGCAGGACTGAGAACTTCTCCGCCCGTCTTTAGGCGACCTGAATAGATCCGCACATAACTTAGTTTCCGTCCCTGGTCCATCATCACTTTAAAGACCAAGGCAACCAGTGGAGTGCGATCAGAACAGGGAGACTTTTTCGCCTCCCCTGTTTTCGGATCCGCCCCTGTAACTGGAGGGACATCCAACGGACTGGGCAAAAAGTCCACAATACCTTCCAAAAGAGGCTGGACGCCCTTGTTTCTAAGGGCAGCTCCACCAAAGACAGGAACCAGTTGTAGGGCAATGGTAGCTTTTCTGATACTGGGGATGAGCATCTCAGGTGTCACAGACTCTTCGCCAAGATATGCCTCCATAATCTCATCGTCAAACTCCGCCGCCGTCTCCACCAGCCGGTTACGATGGTCCTGTGCTATTTCCATCAGGTCATCGGGTATGTCCGTCACTTCGAAGGTGGCACCCAAGGTTTCATCTACCCAGATAAGCTGTTTCATCTTGACCAGATCGATGACCCCGCGGAAGGATTCTTCGGTTCCCACTGGCAACTGCATGATAATCGGATGGGCCCCCAAACGGTCTCGCATCATCTGCACTGTTCCGGGAAAATCCGCCCCAGGGCGATCAAGTTTGTTCACAAAGGCAATCTTCGGCACCCGATATTTGTCCGCCTGGTGCCAGACCGTCTCTGATTGCGGCTGTACGCCGCCTACGGCGCAGAACACCCCGATGGCCCCGTCCAGCACCCTAAGAGAGCGCTCCACCTCGATGGTAAAGTCTACATGCCCCGGCGTGTCAATGATGTGGATTTCGCTGTCCCTCCAGTGGCAGGTGGTCACCGCCGAGGTGATGGTGATCCCCCTTTCTTGCTCGTCAGGCATCCAGTCCATGACAGCTTCACCATTATGGACCTCACCCATCTTGTATGAGCGACCTGTGTAGTAGAGGATCCTCTCTGTAATCGTCGTCTTGCCTGCATCAATGTGGGCAATGATGCCTATATTACGCATCCTATTCGTGGGAAACGGTTCTTGCATCAATCAGTACTCACCTGGTCATGACTTGACTGCCGCCCTACTACCTAAAAAACCCCTGTCCTGCAAAGGACATGGTGTACAGGCGTCAGCAACATATGGGTTTTCTCAAGACAACTGTTGCCCAAATCGAGATTCCTTTGAGCGATTCATTGAAACGTTTGTTGGTCACAAATCTTGGCGAAGCGGAAGGGCGTCCATTCCAAATGCTTGAGCCCGAAGAGACCATCCCCTTACGGTACCGGCTATTTGATCATCAGCAGATTGGGTCGGAAAGGAAACCGAATATCTACATGGCCTGCCAGCGTTTCAGCCTCACGTCCTTCGATAAGCAGCTTTACAGCTTTGATCTCAGAGATATTGAGGGCCAAGGTGTTTACCAAGGAAAAAACGGTCAGGAGCTCCGACAACGTCCCTCCAGGATGGTTCTCCATGATGGCCCTGTTAAAGTCAACGTAGACAGTCCCATCTTCTGCCAAGTAGGCCCCTAAAAGCCTTGTTCCCCCAGGAATAGTCGGTGTCAAGGGACCTTCGGGCCCCTCGGCAAGGGCTTCAACGATCTGCCTAACACGTTGAACCACCCCATCTGACAGAGCAAGGGAGCGGACCTCGGCGGTGAGGAAGCTGTGGTCAACATCGGAGAAATAAAGGTGCGCCCTGGCCTTGACCAGTCTCGGCAAGAATCGATGGGACAGTGCTTCCGACCCCTTCTCTCCGTCTGGAGACCGCCAATGCCTGTACCCATAGGCGAGCAGAACTGCCGTGGCTATGCACACCACCAGCCCACCTATCACGCTGTAGCGTCCTCTCATCATGACCCCTCAGAAGCCCCTGGGAAAAGAAAGATCAAAGACTTTTACGCAATCATCCGCTCCGTGTCAAGGACAAGGAACAGTCTTGTTTTGCCTTGCCTTTAGAAGTTGCTATGTGTTATACAACTCTTTGATTTGGTTGTGCTTTCAAAACCTTCACCGGTGAAGAACGGTGCTGGTATCGTGGATGCAAAAGGAGCCTGCCATGATTGATCGGGTAAAAAGACTCTTTGCCAAGGACAGGACCATGAGGCCCAAAGATAGAAATCGGACACAAACCCGCGACATCCATGTGGCCATCTGTGCCCTTTTCCTAGAGATGGCCCACATAGACGGTGAGTTCAGTGACTCAGAGCTAGAAGAGATGATAGGGCTTCTCAAAAGGCATTATCACTTGTCTGATCTCCATGTCACTGAGCTGGTGGAAGCCTCCAAGTGCCAACTGGCGGAAAGTATTGACCTATGGCAGTTTACAAATCTTATCAACCAAAACTACTCCAGACAAGAGAAGATCCAGATCATTGAGATGGTCTGGCAGCTAGTGTTTGCCGATGAGAAACTGGACAAACACGAGGACTATCTCATGCATAAACTCGCCAAACTGCTCCGTTTGACCCACAAAGAGCTTATTGATGCGAAGCTAAAGGGGAAGGCTCGTCACGCAGGCTAGCCGTAGCTTGGACTCAAGCCTCGCCACACATTCTATGTGATGCGTGTGGGGGAACATGTCCACCGGCTGCACCTCTGCCACATCGTAGTATTCTTTTAGCACAGCAAGGTCTCTGGCAAGGGTCGCCGGATTGCAAGAAATGTAGACGATCCTGGTCGGCCTTTCTGTGCAAACGGCTTGTACCACATCAGGGTGCATGCCGGCCCTCGGGGGATCTATGATCACTACATCGGGCCTCTGCCGAATAAGTTGGAGCCCTTTTCGCATGTCCATGCACATGAATTGACAATTGTCGACTTGGTTCTTCTCGCAGTTCTTTTTTGCATCTTCTACGGCAGTCTCTGAAATCTCAATGCCCACAATGTCGCGCGCCCCATGGGCAAGAAATATGGGAATGGTACCTGTCCCACTGTAGAGGTCCAGCACGCTCTCCTTGCCCGTGAGCCCGGCATAAGCCTTTACTACATTATACAGACACTCGGCACCAGCCGTGTTGGTCTGAAAGAAGGAATTGGCTGAAATCTCAAACTCAAAACCCCCAATCCTGTCTCTGACCACTGCTTCGCCCGCCAGAACCCGCTCCCTCTCGCCAACGGCGATGGAGGCTCGTCTCGTATTCACGTTGTTGACAACAGAAGTGATGTTTTCATACTTGTCACAAAGCAAGCGGGATAGAGGCTGCACCCACGGGGTCTGTTCTTCTGACGTAACGATATTGACCATCCAGGTGTCATAACTTGGAGAATACCGGAGCATCAAAAAACGCCAGAATCCCTTGTGAGACCTTAACCCATAGGGGGGGATGCCGCTTTGCCTTGTGTAACGGCGCACCTCACCTAGGATATTGTTTCCCAAGGGGGGTTGAATTAAGCAAGTGTCAATATCAAGGACCTTATGAAAACACCCAGACACATGAAGCCCAAGGGCAAAGTCTTTTGAAACGCCCGGTTGGGAGAGTTCTTCAGGAAAGAGCCATCTCCTGTCCGAAAAGGAGAACTCCATCTTGTTGCGATATCCAAATTCCCTTTCAGACGGAATGGCTGGATGAACCAAAATGTCCCTCAGTTGGCCGATGTGTTCCAACGATTCAACGACCTGTTCTCTCTTGAAGGCAAGCTGCTTTCCATAATCAAGGAACTGCCAAGGACAGCCACCGCAAAACCCGCTATAACGGCACGGGGGTGCCACCCTAAAGGGCGAGGGGTGAATCAACTCCAGAACACGCGCCTCAGCATGATGCTTTTTCTTTCGAAAGACCCTTGCCCGCACCTCATCGCCAGGAACCACGTTCTCCACAAAAAGCGCAAAGCCATCCACCCGGGCCAGACCGCGCCCTCCGAAAATCAGTTTCTCAATTTTTAGCTCCAGGATCTGCCCTTTTTTTACAGTCATGACGATAGCTGCAGCCAGTGTCGTATCTCAGACGTTCCTGCGAAAAGTGATGAATCCTCGCCAAAAGGACGGGGTTTTGATCTGACCCTAAAAAGGTTGATACTTTTTTTCAAGTTCCATTGAACCCTCCCCGTGGCGACTTGACTGAGCTCGTCAAGGTCAAACCACAGGGGCTGCGGTAGCTCTCCTGTGGAGAATGCGCTTGCTTATTCGGTGCAACGCCGCCGAGCGGAGGTATTGCCTGGCAGAAAGGGCCAAATTGTCTGATCCGCCGCAGGCGGAGAGTTTTGGGGCCCGCCGGCTGCACAGTGACTGTGGCTCCTCTTTTTGACAGACCTGAGTTGACTGTGCGTTGACATCCTTGTGAGTCTATACTATCAGAAAAGGCCCCATGTGTAATCACAAGAAATGGAGCGACGGAAAAGAGGGAGTAAAGGGATGGGTCCACCCATATTGTCACAAGAGAATTCTGTTCTGCTGATCATCGACCCCCAGGAGAAGCTTCTGCCAAAAGTCTTTCAGCCAGAACGCGTAACAGCCAACACCATCCTTTTGGCAAGGTTTGCCCGTATCATGGACCTTCCCATGGTCGTGACCACGCAATATGAAAAAGGGATCGGTCCCATTGTGGAAGAGATCGCCAGGGAGATTCCCGGTCAATCCCCTATTGACAAAGTGGAATTCGGGTGTTTCAGCAATCCGATATTTCTAAAACACCTAGAACAAATCAGCACTTCAAGAAACACCTTGGTCCTATCGGGGATAGAAAGTCACATCTGTGTGGCCCAGACAGCCCTGGGGGCCTTGGAGGCAGGCTACAACGTCCATGTGGCCTCAGACGCTGTCTCGTCGCGAACGCCTTGGAACTGGCAGATCGGACTGGACCGCATGAAGCAGGCGGGGGCTGTCATCAGCAGCACGGAAATGGTTATTTTCGAAGTCATGAAAAGGAGTGACCTGTCTGAATTCAAGGCCATGCTTCCGCACTTGAAGGCTCCCGTTGAAGCATAGAGGCCCAGAGCCACTGTGTACTTTGCGACGCTATGCGAAAGATGGGAGCCTCTCCAGATGCTCTTCAGCCACATCGACTGCAGCGTATTGCCCCAACGCCTCAATGGACACCACCACCCGTCCCTGACCGCGGTATCTAACAAAGACACCAGTCACACCGGCAAAGGGGCCGTCCACAACCATGACTCTTTCCCCTTTTCTGAGTCGCGTACCAGTGACGATGGGGTTGTCGCCAGAGACCATGATTTGAAGAGAGTCGATAGCCTCGTCCAGCACAGGCAGGGGGCCGTCCTTGTTTCCCACAATGCGGACAACACCTGTGGTCTTAACAATCTCAAGGCGCTCATAGGGATTGAGATCGCTTTTTACAAAGACATACCCAGCAAAGAGGGGAACCCGTATCTTCAGGCGGCGGTCACGGCGCTTGCTCATGACCGTCATCTTTGGAAGAAAGGCCTCTAGGGACTTTCTGTCGAGACCGTCAAAGACGACCTGTTCAAAGCGGCTGCGGGTATGTAGCACATACCAGGGACGATGCGTTTCAGAGTCACTCATGGCCTGTTACCCAACATCAAGATCTTTATCCCCCGACGTTCCCCAGGCCGTGTAGGCTTATCTCGACAAAGCATTCTTCAGAGTCAATGGCCCCGTCATGGGCAAAGCCGAGGTCCAAGGACCAGCACTGGCGTTCATACCTCAATCCTAGCGCTGCATCTACCGACTGCCCTTCCCTGAGGTCTCGTTCCAACTCGCCGTAAGCAGAAAAAGGACCAGAGATCTTCACATCAACTGCTGCCAGAATAGTCCTAGTGCCACCCTTTGTATATCGATAGTCTAATGCGGCGGCGTCTCCCCGGTCATTGGCAAGGGCCAACAAAACGTTATAGCTTGTGAAATCACTTTCATAGGGGGACCAAGCCACATCTGCATCAAGGTCTATGTAGGGCGACAGAGTGAATTCGACCTCGCCCTCAATATCAGAAAAGGGTCTTCTTCTCCCAGGGTCCTTGTGACCCCGGGCCTTTCGAATATCATAGCTTTGTGTCAGTTTGATTCGACACAAGTCGTAGAAACGGGACTGACCGACATGCCTATCTGGACCGATCCCTGAAAGGGGCCCTTCAGCGGTCTTTGTCGCAAAGGTATTGGTCACAGAATAGGTCACCACATGCTTGTCGGCCATGGTGTCCCCTTCTTCGAAATAGGGATAGTCCTCTTCTTCTGAGACGGGGGCGTATTCGTAAACCACCTGGGGCCTGATGGCATGCCTTATCTTGTGGGGAGATTTGCCGTTTACGTGAAAGACCCTGGAGAGTTCTGTTGACAGATCGGCCGCAACATAAAAAAGGGTCTGAGAGTGGAAATGATCTTCTTTGCCCGGCCCTTGGCCGTCATATTCTTCCACTTGCCAAAGGGTTTGGCGGACGCCAACAGAAGGATCCACATCGAGCCAACTGAACAGGGTCACTGGACAGTACACACGGGGATGAACATCAGCCCAGTGCCCCTTGGTGCCCTCATCCCGCCAGAGATAGTCATACGAAGAGTCAACACGGAGTTGAAGATGGGAACCACCCAGCTCCTGCCTGGAACGGGCAAACTGGAGGTGCGGCAGCATCTGGAGTGTTGGGTCTGGATTGTGCTCCTTTCGTATGATCACATCATCGTACCAGACAATGTCCGCGTTCAGGGCGTATTGGGCCCATGTTCTGTTGACGTTCAACTGGTTCCGCCGAACCGTCTCAGTGCGATCCTCAAGCCCCCTGCCAAATTCTTTGAGGAAGTCTTCGTCAGAGTCCTTGTAGCCTGAATACCCCCTGTAGAACTCGCGCAGATAATCTTGGTCGCTCACAAGGTCCAAATCGAGTTTTGCCCTAAATTGGCCTGGAAGCTCGTGATCGCTCTTTAGCCTGAGCCACCAACGGTCTCTATTGGTCCTGTCCTCCTCGTCCCCACTGAATCCTTCAAAGCCGGTGGTGGGGGAGTCTTTCGAACCCACGTTTTCATCGATCTTCCTGTCCCGAAGAAAATCAAACATCACCGCTCCCTTGGTTGCTGGCGCCACTATGTAGCGATATTCAAGCCCCTGCTTCAGTCCGCGATGGGCCATGAAGTGCTCATAAAAGGTGGCGTCGCTGCTCTCACCAATGGCCCAGAAAAAGGGCTGGGCGAACTCAAAGCCCATGTTATCGGAATACCCCATTTCCGGTACAAGCAGCCCACTCTGACGTTTTGTCTTTGCGGGAAAGACGAGGAAAGGCACGTAAAGGACAGGGATCGATCTTGCCCGAAAAGCGGCATGTTTCACCTTGCCATACCCTTCCAGAGTCACCGTTAAGTCCTTGCCTGTGATCTCCCAGTCAGGCGACTCTCCATGGCAGGTGGTGAATCGAGCGTCCCTCACATAATAAGAATCCTTGCCTGTCTTCTGAATCTCATCTCCGCCCACGTAGAGACTACTCTCCTCGATAAAGAGGGTTCCATCATAAACAGTGCCGATCCCAGTCTCTAGATTTGCCTCAAGCCGGCTGCCTGTCAACCAATCGGACCCCGAGACAAACCGCACCGCTCCCCATGCCGTGACCTCCTTGGTCTCCCGATTAAGCCCCACGGCGTCTGCATGCAAGGACTGATCGCCTCTGCTGACTGTGACGTTCCCCTCAGCCCGATAGGTCTTTGTGGCATCATCGTAGCTTACGGTGTCTGCTTTCAGGCGATATGGAAGGCTGCCCTCCCCACCAAGACACAAGGAGTCCAAGGATCCCCACCATCTGCAAAGCGCCAAAACAAGGGTCATGGCCAAAAGGTATCTCCTGAAAACCATGGGGTTTTCCTATAGCACAAAACATCGTGACGACGAATAGAAAACACCCAGCGGCCTTCAGTGCTGACGATGGTGTCACCTCTGCCCAGCCGGGGAGACCATGCCTCTTCCAATATATCCCTTCACAGCCGTCCCAAGTCTGCCCTTTCAGTGCCTCTTTGACGGTTTTCTATTGTCTGCTCCCCGAATAGGTGGAGTGACGCCTTGGCTTTGGGCAGGGCTATAAGGCTTGTTGGAATGAGTGGAGAGAGATGAAGCGCTGGCGTGGCGAAAAAAAAGCCCGGTCAAATGACCGGGCTCAAATGATAACAGGAACGGACTAAAACCGCGAGTATCTGCGGCTCTTTAGGCGGGCTATTCTATGCCTTCTTTCACTTTCCCGACGTTTGCGACGACGGTATTCGCTCGGTTTTTCGTAGCTCTTCTTGAGCTTCAGTCGTCTAAAAAGGCCATCGTTTTGTATCTTCTTTTTCAGCACCTTCATAGCCCGTTCAAGGTCATTGTCAACGACCTTGACCTCTAAGCTACTAAACTCCCTCAAGTGTATCGCCCCTTTCTCTTCATCGCTGGTTTTTCGTGAATGCCCGGAAAACCTCGATGCTTGTTTGTGCTCATTGCCCGAATTTAGTATTATACACGACAGAGCGGCATTAAGCAATGAATTTTTTCCTAATTTTTTCTTTCCCTCGCCATGAGGAACTGCATCCATGGCACTGGGGCTCCCGCACCCTTCCCCTTCGGGTCTTCGGGCAAGGACCGCCGCACGACCGCGTCATGATTTGACCAAAAAGGCCCCGCAGTGGCTGGCCGGTGGGGTCTTGGCAAAGAACGTGGCAATGGGTCTGTTCAAAATTGACAGCCCTCTCCTCGTCATGTATAGTTCGGCCAAAATCGAATCTCAGGAGGAGACGCTCGTGGCAGAACCTGCAATCGACAAGAGCTTCAAGTTCAAAATCGCCCAGTATTTGGAGGGGAGGCTCCCCACCAATTGCGACACCTGCGGGACGTGCTCCGCAGCATGTCCTGTCCATCAGGCTGTTACAAACTTTGACCCGAGAAGGTTTATCCGGATGATCAACCTCGGCTACAAGGATGAGCTTCTGGGAAATACTGCTATATGGTACTGTGCCCTTTGCAACACCTGCACAGTTGTGTGCCCCCAGGATGTGAGATTCAAACAGATCATGGAGGTCCTTCAGAAGATCGCCCTGGCAGAGGGCTACGTCCCGCCTTCCTTTGTGGAAGAGCTCAGGAAGATTGAACAAGAGTGCCAGGTCTACAGATGTGAACAGATTGCCTCACGCCTTATAGAAGCCAACCCTGAGCTCAAGAAAACAGAAGTCTCCTAGGCCGGATTTCCCCTCCACCCGCTTCAAGGCCGGAGCGAGGACAAGTCACCTCTTCTGAAGGCAAGTGAGATTTTTGGCCCGCTATGCAGCGGCCCCTTTTCTTATGGGGTTGTGTCCCAGTTGGTTGAGCTTGTCTTCCATCCCCTTTGTGATACGCACAAACTCTATAGGCATGTTGGATGCCATCGTGGCAAAAAGGAGACGTTCCTGTTCTAGTCCGCTTTCTTCAAGCATTCTTCTGGCGTGCTCCACGCGCCACTGGGCAAAAGTATTGCCTTGCTGCGACTTGCAGTTATCCTTATGACAGGCCAAGACCAGGACCCCGTCTACGCCGGCCTTAAAGGCAGTGAGGATATAGTCCACATCCACCTTGCCGGCACAAGGCACCTGGATGATTTTAAGCCCCTTTGGCAGGGGGTCCCCTGTCATACGGGCCATCTGAGCCGCCTCGTAGGCAGAGTTCTGGCAGCAGAAGGCGATCATCTGCGGCCCGTCCACACTGGTAGCGGTCCCCTGCAAAATCTGGTCTTCTATCTGATCATCCCTGAAGTCCACAAGCTGAATGGCATCCATGGGGCATTCGCTGGCACAGATGCCGCAGCCCTGACAGGCTGTCGGTGATATGACAGCCCGGTTGTCCCAATAGATGGCGCCGTGAGGACATACCCTGAAACAGGTGAGACAGATCGTACATTTGCCCCTGTGAATTGTTGCCTTTTCCTTAGGGACGACCCTTTTACCCTTTCCCAGTAATTGCCAAATTTCCAGCACAGCGTTTTGGGCGTCTTTCCACCCTTGGGCAAGGCTGGAAGGCAGGCGGGCCGGACCAACTACGTAGATCCCTTCCCTGTTAGAGCGGGTGGAAAGAAAGTGCACATTGTCTGGCTGGAGGAACCCCTCCCCGTCCCTAACAATCCCAAGGGCCTGTGCCACCTCCGACGCCTGGGGATGAGGACGAATGGCCTCTTCAACCACGAGCACGTCAGGCCTAAGCACCACCTGATCATGGATGACATTGTCGAAGAATGAGATAGAGACATCGGCGCCATTCTGTTTGATATGGGGAGTTTCCCTGAGCTTGAAATAGAGCACCCCCTTTTCTCGGCTTTCCTTATAAAGGGTCTCCAGGCCATGCTGCGCCAGCTTCACATTTCCAACCAGAATCGTTGCCTGAAGCCCTTCGTTATCCTGTACCTGGAGGGCGCTCTGAATGGCCCGTTCCATGACCACGGGGTTCCCTTCCTGCTGGAGCCCCACCAAAAAGAGTACATCCTTAGATCCACCGCCGAAAAGCGGGGCTTCTCCGTTACCAGAGGCACAGACATGTTCAAGTTGGGACTGGGTGAGGATGTTTTCATCCCCCCGTAGCCCATAGGCCTCGGCAAGCGACACCCTTTGCGTTTCAAGTGCCACGACTACTGCGCCCACAGCCCTCTCAAAGGACTCGCCCCCTTGTTCGAAGCGGGCCTGAAAGCGGCCTGGCACCCCGGTCAGAGAGACGAGGGTCGCGGCAGTCAGAATCTCTATCCCGTCGGCTTCTTTGACACTGTCCAGAAGGGCTGTGAGGTCTTTTTTCTTCACAGATGCCCACGGATGCCCAGAGGGTTCTCCTCCCATAGCGGTGCCACTCTCTGCCAGCACAACGCCATAGCCCATGTCGATCAGCTCTTGGGCCACCTTAATCCCGATCCATCCGCCCCCAATGATGAGGACAGTCGTATCCATGGGGATCTCTTCCATGGGGGCCCCTTGACCAGACAGCGACGCTACTTCAGGCATGCCGTCACCCCCAGGTATTGGGCTGCCCGTTGGGCCGCCTGGCCTGCCTGACCCATGGAATCGGCGATATCCTTTGGTCCCTGGGCTGTTCCTGCCAGAAAAATGCCGTCTTGCTTTGTGGTTGTCTTGTCCATAGGATCTGTGAAGGCAAAAAAACCGTGCTTGTCAAGATCAAGTTGCAGCATATGGGCCAGTCTCACATTGCTCGCCCCAGGCATAATCCCCACTGAAAGGACCACAAGATCAAAGGGCTCTTTCATAGGACGCCCGTCTCTTTCCGTGGCATAGCACAGGGTGACCTGGTCGCCTTCTTCTTGAAATAGGTCCCCGGGCATGAACCGCACGAAGCGAATATGCTCTTTGCACCTTTCATAGAAGGTAGAGAAATTCTTTCCGCAGTTTTGCATATCCATGTAGAAGATGGAGATCTGCACCCCGGGATCACGGTGGCTGATGGCCTCGGCCATGCGCATGGCGTAGCCACAACACACTTGTGAACAAAACCCGTGGTGTAGCTGGTGATCACGGCTTCCCACGCACTGGATAAAGGCGATTGTCTTTGGAGCCTTGTTGTCTGAGGGGCGCAAGACCTGTGCCTTGTCTCTGAGCATCCGCTCCAGTTCCAGGGCAGTAATCACGTTCCGGTTGATGCCGTAGCCGTATCGGGGTCTGGCCTTGGCATCAAAGACCTGAAATCCAGTGGCCACGATGATAGCGTCTGCCTCACCAGAGACCTGCCTCGCGCTCTGGTCCAGATCAATGGCCTGCTCAGGGCATTCGTCCTGACAGAGTCTGCAGCTTGCGTCTTTAAAATGCAGACAGTGGGCTTCATCAATGGCGAACAGGGACCCATCACTCCTGGCATATCCCCGGACGATGGCCCCGGCCGCCGGGCACTTATCAAAACAGAGCCCGCAGTTTGTGCATCTGTCCGGATCGATGTAGAGGGGACGTTGCGAAAGGACGTAACGATGGGTGCTGTTTCTGGTGACGCTTTTCAGCTCCGACCTGAGGTGAACGGTGATCCTAGGTTCCTGGACCACCTCCAGAAGCCTTGCTGTCACCGAGCATGCGCCGCACTTCTGACACTCGTCTGTAGCCTTGCAGCAAAACCCAATGGCATGGCCGCCAAGAAAGGGGCCCTTTTCCACAATGTCCACATCAATAGCGAGCCGCGCAAGCTCCCATGCTGCGGAGAGACCAGCGATGCCGCCACCAATGACCAGAACCTTCTTCGGGCTGTGATTCGCCAAATGCTCCCTGCTACCCTGCTTCAAAAAATGCTCCCCGGACGTGTTCCACTGTTTAGACCCCTCCAGCCTTTAGAATCTCTGGAATCCTTTCCTCGTGCCCAGGCGCCACGACATGCACCCCGTCACACAGGTTGGCGCCCTTGATCTCCTTGACAGCGGCCGCTGCCATCTCTGTACATTTTTCTATGCCAGCCCCCTGGATCTCTTCAAGGACCATCTCCGGAACAAAGAGCCCAGGACAGCCGCCATTCCTGTAGGTTGCTATCTCTTCAGGATCGAGCAACCGTATGCCCACCAAGACCTTCACAGGGCTCTTTTTCACCTGTTCCATAAATCTCTTGAGGTTTTCCATGTTAAAGACCGGATGGGTGATGAGAAACGAGGCCCCGGCCCTTATCTTCTTGTCCACCTTCATCAACTGGGGCTCCAAGGGATCGGCTTCGGGGTTGGCCACAGCACCAAGAAAGAGCGTCGGAGCAGCCTCCAAGGCATTGCCGGCCATGTCTTTTCCTTCTGCCAGGCCCTTCGCCGCTGCAAGAAGGTGAACAGAATCAATGTCATGAACGGGCTTGGCGTCAACGTGATCGCCAAAGCGAACGTGGTCACCGCTTACACAAAGTAAATTCTTGATGCCTAAGGAAGCGGCTGCCAAGAGGTCGGACTGCAGCGCCAGCCGGTTTCGATCCCGGCAGGTCATGTGCATGATGGGCTCCAGACCCGCCTCCAGAGCCAGTTTACACACAGCCCAAGGGCTCATGCACATGATCCCCTGATGGTTGTCAGAAACCCCAAGGCCGTCCACCACCCCTTTTAGTCTTTCCAGAAGCTGGCCTAAGCCTTCAAGGGCTGTCCCCTTGGGGGGGTCCACACTTGCCGTGGCCAAAAACTTGCCTGATGTCAGTGCCTTTTCAAAGGATATTGCCATGCTATTCATATCTCCTTTTATAGGCCTCATGGATGACGGTGGCCGGATGCTGCTGGGCACTCCACTTTTTGGGGGGAAGGATCTTCTCCATCCTATCGAGCCTGCCGAGCTTCTTTAGCCGATTGTAAATGAGGGTCCAGGCACAATCCTTTTCAGGGTCCACCTCACACTTGCCCTGTCGGGTTCCTCCGCAGGGACCGTTTACCAGCCCCTTTGGGCAGATCGTTACCGGACAGATACCCCCTGTCTCGGCCAGGACGCAGTCGCTGCAGGACCGACAGCGTTCCGTCCAAACGCCAGGGCCCTCTGCTACGCCGATAAAGGTGGTATTAAGGGCCGCCACCACTGGCTTGTGGTCAAACACATCGCTGACCAGTTGTACCCCTGCACCGCAGGCCGTGGAAAGGATAAGGTCATATTCATCTACATTCACCTTTTGGTTGATTTCTTCTATGAATTCCCTGTCACACTGCCGCTCAATGGTGAGTTCATCAATCTCTAAATCCCAGTCCTCAAGGGCCAGGGCCATCTTCAGCTGAGAGGCCAGGAGGGCGACCTCTTTTTCGCCCCCAGCCAAGCACACAGCCACACAGGTGCCGCATCCAAGAACTAGGATCTTCTTTGAGCCCGAAACAAGCCCCTTGATCTCCTTGAAAGGTTTTCTCTTGGCTACAATCATTGGTACTGCTCCTACTTCAATAGATGGTGACTACTTACAAAGGCGTCTTCATCTCAAACGCTTCTTGACGCCCTTTAGACTTAGCAGGCGAAACGGATTGGGGCCTGCCTCCTTGGCCCTCTCCGTCATGATCTCCACTGCTTCGGCGAACAGAGGGGCATCTGAGGCGCCAATGTGAAACATCTCCAAACGGTTCCTCCCAAGTCCGATTTCATCCAACAGGCCCTTCGTGTACTCAACCCGTTCTTTAGCCCTGAGATTTCCTTCCAGGAAATGACAGTCGCCAACCTCTCAGCCGCCCACGAACACGGCATCGGCACCGGCCTCAAAGGCCTTTAAGATGTGGAGGACTTCCACCTTTCCAGTACACAGGTATTTGACGATGCGCACCGTGGGAGGATACTGCAAACGCTGTGAGCCTGCCATATCAGCAGCCGTATAGGTGCAATAGGTGCAGACAAAGGCCTCGATCTTCGGCTCAAAGGCCTTCTTGGTGCGTTCGTGTTCTTCTGGTTGTGACATGGCCTGTTCCATCAACGCATACCCCTAATACAAGGCACAGATCTTGGCAATGAACTGGTCGTCCGTGCTGTGCCCCACCTCGATAGCCCCGCGAGGGCACGCCACTGCACAGTTGCCGCACCCCTGGCAGGCCGCCGCATCAATGGTCACAACCCCCTCCTCTTCATCCAAGCGGGGCACATGGTAGGGACAAGTCCTGACACAGGTCAAGCATGCAGCGCACTTGGTGCTGTCCACCGTGGCCACAGCACCCCCCACGAACATCTGCTCTTGAGACAGTACGGTAGAGGCCCTCGATGCAGCGGCCTTGGCCTGGGCAATGGCCTCTTCCGTAAATTTTGGCATATGGGCAAGCCCACAGAGAAAGATGCCGGCATTTGCAAAGTCAACAGGCCTTAGCTTCAGGTGGGCCTCGGCAAAGAAACCGTCTTGGTCCAGGGGGAGCTTAAATATGTCAGCCACCTGTTTGCTCCCCGGATGGGGCCGGATGGCCGCACTCAGCACCAGGAGGTCCGGCCTGATCATGACCTCAGATCTCAGGTTCTGATCAAATACTTTTACCTGAAGGACGCCATCCAGTTCGTCTACTTCCGGCCTCTGCTTAAGGAAAAACCTGAGGAAGCGCACACCCCGCTCCCGAGCCTTCTTGTAGGAGAGCTCTTTGAACCCAAAGGTTCGCATATCCCGGTACAGGACAAAGATGTCGATGTCCGGGTTCAGTTCCTTGAGCTTGAGGCTGTTCTTGGCAGCAGTGGTGCAGCACACACGACTGCAATACGGATGCTCTTCATCCATACACCCTACACACTGAATGATGACCACGCTCCGGACCTCTTTCAGACTCTCAGGCTCAAGGACAATCCGCCTTTCCAGTTCTTTCTGGGTGATGACCTGATCGTTTTGGCCGCAAAGATACTCCGTAGGTTTGTACTCTATGCCGCCAGTGGCCACGATGACGGCTCCGTAAGCGATCTCTTCCCTATTTCCGGCCACAGAAATCGTGCTCTTAAAGCCCCCCAGATGCCCGGAGTAGTCCTTCACTTCAGCTTGGGTATATACGGTGATGCGGGGATGGGCTGTGACCTTCTTGATGAGCGCTTCAACATATTCTGCTGGTTTGGCCCCGTCCTCAGTATAGTAAAGGGTTCTGGCGTTGCCGCCCAATTGGTCCGATTGCTCAACCAGGTAGGTCTCATACCCTTGCTCGGCCAATGTGAAAGCCGCCGTCAGCCCGGCCAAGCCCCCACCAATCACCAGTCCTTTCTGCACCACGTCAAAAGGCACGTCATACAGGGGCGCAAGCCTTGCCGCCCGTGCCACGGCCATGCGCACAAGGTCCTTGGCCTTGGAAGTGGCCCTTTCCGGATCAAAGCTATGAACCCACGAATCCTGGTCTCGTACGTTGGCCATCTCGAAGAGGTATTTGTTCAACCCGGCTTCACGAATGGTGTCTTGAAAGAGGGGTTCGTGGGTCCTTGGGGAACAGGAGGCCACGACGACCCGATTGAGCCGGTGCTTTTCAATCATGGCCTTCATCTCTTCCTGCGTGTCTGTTGAGCAAGTAAAAAGATACTCCTGGGCAAAGACGACGTCAGGAAGGGTCTTCACATAATCGGTCACTTCGCCCACATCTACGGTGGCAGCAATATTGATGCCACAGTCACACAGGAACACCCCTATGCGGGGTTCCTCCTGAGTGATGTCATGCTCCTGTGGATACCGTTTTTCCTGTACCAGGGTCCCCCGTGCCTCGGAAAGTAGACTGGTAGCCGCACCGGCCGCACTGCTTCCCTGAAGGACCGAACTCGGGATACCCTTGGGGCTCTGAATGACGCCGCAAGCGAATACGCCAGGAATGGAGGTGGAGACCGCATCAAGGGGTTGGCTTTCACAAAATCCGAACCGATTCAGCCTGATTCCAAACTTGTCTGCCAGTTCTCGGAAGGCCGGATCAGGGCGAAGGCCCACCGATAGGATGACCATGTCAAAGGTATCGGTTTGAATCTCGCCGGACTCGTCCACATAGGTCAGATCCAAGTCGTGGGTCTTTGGATCTTCCAGGACCCTTGATATCATAGATCGTACATACCGAACGCCCCCCGTGGTCCGGGCCCGTTCATAGTAACGCTCGAAACTTTTCCCAGGGGCGCGCATGTCTATATAGAAGATGGTCGGCTCAATTGCTTGGTCGTGTTCCTTTGAAATCATGGCCTGCTTCGTGGCATACATGCAACAGACGTAGGAACAGTAATCGCAGCCAAGAGAGGCGTCGCGCGACCCTACGCACTGAATCCATGCCATCTTTGTAGGCTCTTTGGCGTCTGAGGGCCGCTGGATGTGTCCCTTGAAAGGGCCACCAGCTGACAGGATCCGTTCATATTCGATGCTCGTGATGACATTCAGATAGCGGCCATAGCCATATTCCGGCTTCAGACGGGCATCAAAGACTTCATAGCCTGTTGCCAGGATCACAGCGCCGGCATCAATTTCAACAATCTCATCTTTCTGCTCAAAATCAATGGCCCCTGGACCGCAGAACTCTTGACACACCCCGCAGGCACCGGTGTTCAGATGGACACAAGTCTTAGGGTCAATCTGGGCCACATTGGGTGTGGCCTGGGCAAAGGGGATATGGATGGGCTTTCGAGGTCCCATCCCCCGGTCGAATTCCGATGGGATGATCTCAGGCTTTCTTTTTGTGATCTCTTCAAGTTTAATATGCCCGGTAGGGCATACCGATGCACAGGCCCCGCACGTCCGGCAAACATCAGAGTCGAGATGAAAGGGTGTGTCTACCGCGAGGTCCACTCCTCGGCCCTTGAGGCTGATAGCGCTAACACCCATCCGCTCTTCACACATCCGTGTGCAAAGCCCGCACAGGATGCAATCATCTGCCTCCGGCGAAAAGCGCGACTGTTCAATGCCGTACTCTTTAGCCAGGTCTTGGAGTACCTTCACGCCCGGACAGCGTGCCAGCAATAGTTCCACGATCATCCGCCGACCCTGAATGACCCGTTCGCTGTCAGTCCTGACCTCCATGCCTCGCCAGACCGGGTAATTGCACGACGTCACCAGCCTGGTCCTCCGTCCGTCAGAGACCTCCACTGTGCACAGCCTGCAGGCCCCCGCAGGGCTTAAGGCCCCGTGGTAACAAAGTGTGGGGATATCGATGTTGTATTGCTGGGCGACTTGGAGAATGGTCTGGCCTTTTTCAGCCACGACCTCTCTGTCGTTGATTTTCAGTGTGATCATGAGAACCTTTTCCTGCCGGTGAAAGCTGGCTCATACCGGTCTGGGAGGAACCCAGAGGCCCCAAAGGCGCTCTCTGGCCTCGGTGGAACTCTCTAACCCAAACCCATGATGCGGATGATGATCTAACGGTCAAGCATTCGTGAGACTTGATTCGGCTGGGACCACTCTAGATGAGGCTTCCCGGCACTTGCCGTAAAGATACGCAATATAGAGGCAGGCCGCTTCTTTGTCAAGGAAGTTATCAGTTTACGCCATCCGATCTCCCGGCTCTAGTGGGGGACTTGACTTTCAGAGACCGGGGAAGGTGACCATGGTCACGTAGTTACCAGCTAAAGGCGTGGCGTGGCCGGGCCGCACAACAAAAAAAGGCTCTGCCTGACGGCAAAGCCTCTATTTCAGATGGGTCTGCAGCGACCATAAGGCAGAAGCCGAATCGTGACGCCACCCGGCCTGAGACCTTTGCACAAGGGGGCCCACTTGTCAACTCTCCAACCCTCAGACCCTAAGCAGCCCGTCTAAAGGCTTGTTCTACGGCCTGATGAAGCTCATCAGGAGTAAAGGGCTTAGGCACATAGTCAACGGCCCCCAGTTTGATGGCTTCGACCGCTGTCTCCACAGTAGCATAGCCGGTGATCATGATCACCGGCACAGTGGGATTCTCTTCCCTGATGGTCTCAAGCAAATCCAACCCCTTTACCCCCGGGATCTTCATGTCCAACAGGACCATGTCCACCGGTCGTTGCGATAGGAACTCCATGGCAGCACTTGGGGTCTCGGCGTGATCTACGCGGTAGCCTCTTGATTTAAGGATCTTTCTTACACTGTTGCCCACAACCACCTCGTCGTCAACGACAAGGATTTCAGAAAGGGTGGCCGGCGTCTCTTGACCAGGCCCTTCCCAGCTCACCAGGGTCATATCTGAACGGTCTAAGGCATTCACATAGGCTGTGCCTGTATATTTGGCCACCTCGTCGCGGTCGAAGGGCATATCAATATCGATAGCTGATTTTCCAATCTCTTCGGCAGGTGACAGACGCCTCTTCCGGGCCTTGAGCCGGGCCTTCTTGATCTTGGGGCATATGCCATCTTTGGTCTTGCACGGCCGGCCCTTTTTTGCATAGATCTCACATTGCTGCCCAGACACCGGACAAACGGAGGCAGACACATCCTCTTCCACAGGCCGAATGGGAACCACCTTTTCAGAAGCCGTATCCTGTAAGACCTGATCCACCTTTTCCCTCAGCTCATCGGGCGTAAAGGGCTTAGAGATATAATCCAGTGCCCCAAGCCTGGTGGCCTCCACAGCAGTCTCAATGGACGGATAGCCCGTCACCATGACGACCTTCAGATGAGGCCATCTCTCCTTTATGATCCTAAGCAATTCTATACCATTGACCTGAGGCATCATGATATCAAGGAGGACCAGCTCGAATAGTCCCTTTTCAATTTTATTGAGCCCTTCGTCTGCACTTTCCGCAAAATCGATGTGGAATCCCTTTTTGGCAAGGACCTTTTCAATGCTCTTTCCAGCCGTTACCTCATCATCCACCACTAATACCTTAGGTTCCTGAGTTTCCATGTGAATCCCTCCCTTGTGAAAAGTCCCTTACTCCAGTCCAGCCTGTCTGTTATAGTATTTAGAGCAATACCTGTGCCACTAGAGAGTGAAGGCATAACCTGCTGTTATTATTAGCACAATATCTTTCCAAGTAGGTTGTTCAGTCTTGTCAAATGTATAGTATCGGTATGCAGCAGCAGGTGAAAAGGAGTATTTCAGTCGTTATATCGGGAGGATATTGTGTGTATAAAAAAAATATGCGTTCTTTTCAGAAAAATCCCCTTTGAGTGGCTCAGTCCTTTGCCGGAATAACCGCCTTTGAGGGAGGCAATGGGCATGGGCGAGGCTATGGTTTCATAGCCCTCACAGCAATCCCGTGCTTTCTCATAAGTCCCTGGAAATTGCTCCGCTGCATGCCCACATCCTCAGCCGCCCTGGTCACATTGCCGTCGTTTCTCTTTAAGGCATGAAGGAGAAAATCCCTTTCTACCTTTTCGACTGTCCTCGCCCTGAGCTCTTTCTTGAGTCGTTTCAGTTCCACATTGGTCCTAGGCGGCAGGGACGGCACTTTTTGGGGTTCCCTAAACTCAGGAAGGTCTTTGGTGGAGATCTCCTCTGTGTCAGAAGCAATGATTGCCGCCTGTATGACGTTCTCCAGTTGTCGTACATTACCAGGCCACTCATATTGACACAGCGCCTCCATGGCCTTTCGTGAAATGGACTGGACGGGCTTTCCAAAACTCTTCGAATACTTCTTCAAAAAGTGATAAGCCAACAGTGGCGTATCTGACATGCGATGGCGCAGGGGCGGGATGCCAATGGGATAGACGAAGATCCTATAGTAGAAGTCTTCACGGAGGGTGCCTTCTGCAACCATGTCTTTTAAGTCCCTATTGGTTGCAAAGACAAGCCTCACATCCACACTTTTCGTCTCCCTGGCCCCAACGGGCATGAACTCCCTTTCTTGGAGGAACCTTAGAAGCTTTGCCTGCACTTCTACACTTATGTTGCATATTTCATCCAAGAAGACCGTGCCGTGATTGGCCACCTCAAAAACCCCTGGCTTGTCTTGAATGGCCCCGGTGAAAGCCCCCCTCACGTGGCCAAAGAGCTCGCTTTCCAGCAATGTGCCTGAGAGGGCGGCGCAGTCAATAGCGAAAAACTTGCCTTCCCTCCGCTTGCTCAATCTATGTATAGCCCGGGCAATCAACTCCTTGCCCGTACCGCTTTCTCCCACGATCAAGACGTTGCTGTCTGTAGGGGCCACCTTGGGGACCATGTTGAAGGCCGTTTGCATCTTCTGGCTTTCAAAAACGATCCCATCAAACCCTGCCGTGATGCTCGGTTGGGCGGCCAGTTCCCGATTCATAAGAATGGTCCTTCTTTCTTTAACGGCCTTATTGAGAACGCTCCTGAATTCAGCGGGGGTGAAGGGTTTGGGAAGATAGTCAAAGGCACCGGTTTTCATAGTCTCTACAGCCGAAGCAACGGTAGCGTAACCAGTAATCACGACAACCACAATGTCAGGGTCTCTATCCCTGATGAAGCGAAGGACTTCCAGGCCGCCCATCTCTGCCATCTTGAGGTCCGTGAAGACGACATCATAGGCCCTCTCCTCCATTCTCTGGAGGGCCTCATGGCCAGTTAGGGAATAGTCCACCCCAAAGCCGACCTTTGAGATAATCTTCTGGCAGCTCTTGCAGACGGTGAGATCGTCATCAATGACAAGGATACGCATGGTGGCTCTGGGAAAGGACTCCAAGATTCTCCTGGACCCCGTTTTTCACCAGGGTGGGACCTCTTTTACAGGGGCATTAAAAAGGCCTCCTTTAGGAAGCCATCACTCACGCCACGGGCAGAGAGATGACAAAAGTGGTCCCTTTTCCAATCTGGCTTTCAAAAGAGATGGTTCCGCCGTGTCGCTGCACCACACCGTGGGATATCGATAGCCCCAGACCGGTGCCCGTATCTTTCGTCGTAAAGAAGGGATCGAAGAGTTTTAGCCTGGCATCCTCCGGAATGCCATTGCCTGTATCGGTTATCTTCAGCTCAATGGTCCGTTTGAGTTCACTATAGGCCGTTTCCACTCGAATCTCTCCGTCCCTTTTAATGGCCTCCATGGCATTGATCAACATGTTGACAATCACCTGTTGGAATTGGTCTCTGTCTATGTTCACTGAAGGAAGACTCTGGGAGATGTCTTCCACAATCGCTATGTTCTTAAAAGAGAATTGCTTCCTCACCAGGCTCACGACACTAGCGACGATCTTGTTTAGATCAGATTCAACCTTTGCTGGCACGTCTTGCCGGGCAAACTCCAGCAGCCCCCTGACAATTTCCCGGCACCTTAAGGTCTCATCAGCAATGGCCTTGAGATCTTCGTACATGGGATCATCTACGGAAAGATCTTCGAGCAAAAGCATGCTGTTCGTCAACACCGCCGTCAAGGGATTATTGATCTCATGGGCCACCCCTGCAGCCAGCTTCCCGACAGAGCTCAACTTTTCCTGTTGAAGAAGCATCTCTTGTCTACCGATCTCGTGGGTGACATCCCGCGATATTTCAACAATGTAAGATAGTTTTCCATTGGCCATGACGGGATAGGCTGAAATAACGTGGTGAATCTCCCTGCCGTTGCGGTCCATATGTGTGTGTCTGGCGTGATGGGGCTTACCTGACTTGATCACCTCTCCCACAGGACAGATACCCTCAGGCGGCCCCCCTGGAGAATGCTCCCTGTGGAGTACCTCGTAACAATATCTGCCTACGATGTCTTCCCTCTTGGCCTTGAGCTTGTTCAGGAGCGGCTCGTTAACGCGCAGGATCTCGTATTCAGGGCTGATGACCAGGATGTCTTCCTGGATACTGTCAAGGACTGTCTTCAAAAAGGTGCGGGTATTAGAGAGCTCTTTTTGAATGCTCAGCACATCATAGAGCAAATTGGAGGCCATGGCATGCAACACGGGGACCTTCGAACCCTTGCCCACCAGCAGAGGCACCAGCATATCTCTGCGACCCGCCAAATCCAGAATGAAATCAAGATCTTTCCTGTCCCCTATGGCCTCTATGTCGGTGGTAGTCTCAATGCCCTGATCCTTGGCATACTTGTAGCCTGGAGCCTCAGGATTCTCATCGGCCACAATAGTGACGGATGCGTTACTCTGGGCCGATATCTGGCCCCGCAACATCTGAAGAATGGTCTTACACCGTCTTCCTCCACCAACGATTCCTATTCTAAGAGCCTTTTCTCTGAGTGCAGCGGTCATACCATACTCCAATCCTTTGCGGTCTCCCCCTTTCGCCCCTTCCCTGAAAAGCTTTCCGACCATAGGTCCTTTTCCAGGCCCAAGAGGAGTTTTTACCGCGACAATGTTTCAAAAGCTATCGCTAAGAGCCACCAAAATCAAGGCAAAAACAAGAAGATAAATCAGCTAGATGTGTAACGCCTCCGTCCTGCTTCTTTAATAAGCGTCTATTTTATGGACACAATATAGCGCCGATCCGAGTGTTTATTATTTATACAAGCCTGCCTACTTCTAGATACCCCATAACCTATTAAGATAAATAATAAATCCCGTGGACGGGTCCTTGCTGTCTATTTCTGCCACGAAAAGCGACGGTACTCCGCTTCATCCTCTTGTCTTTGTTTTGGAATAATTGTGCAATATTCCAACTTGTTATACAAAAAGGTGGTGTCATGGCACGATTGTTGCTTAATTAATCATCAACAAGGGAAAACGTCCATAAGGAGGAAGAAGCCGATGACAGCGAGTGCAAAAGGGTCAGCATTAAAGGGCCTCAAGGTCACGCAAGATGAGTGTATATGGATGAAGGCAGGGGTGATCGACTTTAAGCTCTGTGACAGAAACTTCGACTGCATCAACTGTACCTTTGACAAATCTATGGCCAAGATCGTGGCTGAGAATGAACAAAAGCGCAGTGCTGGCCTGGAGCTAAAGACCAAGAAGGAGCGGATCAGGAGTTGGCGTGAGCATTTCAGTGGCCTAGATGCGAGACAGCGCCTATGTCGCCATATGCTTTCGGGCCGCGTGGCTTACAAAATCTGCCCCAACGCCTTTGAGTGCCACCAATGCGAATTCGACCAACTGATTGAAAATGAGGTCTCAGCCATGGACCCTGTTTCACCAGTGACCTTAACGAATGTCTCAGGATACACCTTGGCCGAAGGGCACTACTACCATCGGGGCCACAGCTGGGCCGTTATCGATTACGGCGCGCGTATTCGCGTGGGGCTAGACGATTTCGTGACCAGGCTCTTTGGACCTGAGAAAAGGTTGGAGCTTCCGTCTCTGGGTGACGAGGTTGTACAAAATGAGACGGGGTGGATACTGAAGCGAGACAACCGTCAGGCAGAGATGCTCTCCCCTGTTCGGGGCGTGGTCACTGCCGTGAACCAACGGGCCCTGGAACGGCCGGAACTCATGCACAAATACCCCTACGAAATGGGTTGGCTCTTCATCGTTGAACCCACAAGAATGAAAAAGGATCTTCAAAACCTTATGAAGGGGCCGGAAAGTGCGGAGTGGATGGAAAACGAGGCCACCCGTCTGAGAAATCTGGTAGCTGAGCAATATGGCGAAACAGCCTCGGCCGGCGGTTTTCCTGTAGACGACATCTACGGAAATATTCCAGAGATCGGCTGGGAAAGGCTCGCCCACGAGTTCCTTTTGACGTGACAAGGAAAGCCGCCCCAGAGGGAAGAACGCACGCAGCATCGGCACAAGGCCTCTTCTGAAGTCCAGCACCTACACACCCCGTGAGACAATCTGTCACGGGGTGTTTTTGTCTTGATTGGCCACCTCCTGCCCCCAAGGAATGCCCAGGTTCTCATACTCGTCTTTCAGAAAGGTTACACAATATCGGCAAAAACAGACGGCATTTTCATCAATCCGGCTCAGAACCGGGAAGCTACCCATAAGGCAGCCATCTTCCTTGCAGTGGGAAAGGCGAAAGGTGTGGGCCAGCTCATGAATAGCAATCTTTTCCACTCTTTTGAAAAGCTGTCCCGAAGGAATGGGTTGCCGGTCTCTGCCCCTGGCGAGCCTGTATGTAGAAATGACCGCTCCATGGCCACCCATCTCTGCCTCCCCAAATACGTAGGTGAGGATAGGGACAAATAGATCCACCTCTGTGACACCGATGGTCTTGATGGCATGATCCGGTCCTAGTGTCTTTAGGAACGATAGGATAGGATAGCAGTTGTACTGGCCCCGTTGAGGATGATACGACCCTTTTGGAATGGCTTGTTCCTGGAAGACATCCGTTCGGATCTTAAAAAAAGTCTCGAGTCTCGAGGCAACGGTGTCAATAATATCGCCTCTGACGTCACCCAAGGGCTGTATCGCTACGATCTTGTCTTGGGCTTTCATGTGGCCCTGCAAAGGGAGACGTGACGCATCGTTGTATATAGATCACCATCCTTTTAGGAGGATGGCTGTTTGAGACCGTATTTCTTGATCTTCTTATACAGGGTGGTCCGATTGATGCCCAGCAGGCTGGCAGTGTGGGCAATGTTCCACTCACATGCTGCAAGCATCTCTGATATGTGGGATTTTTCCACCTCTCGCAGCGAGCCCACAGCAGGTTTTCTGGCCAGGCCCAGATCTTGAAACGGGAGCTCTGAAGGCGTGATCTTCTGCTTCTTTCCTATGACCACAGCACGCTCGATCACGTTTTCCAGTTCCCGGACATTTCCCGGCCAGTCGTATCTCGTCATAATCTCAAGGGCTTCCCTGCTGATCCCCCTAACGTCCTTGTTTAGTTCCTGACAAAACCCTTCAAGAAAATGAAGGGCCAGAAGCTCTATGTCCCCCTTCCTCTCCCTCAAGGGGGGCACAGCGATGGTAATCACATTAATCCTGTAATAGAAGTCTTGCCTGAAGGCCCTTTGCTCAACAGCGTGGCCTAGATCACTATGGGTGGCGGAGATGAGCCGGAAGTCAGCCGTCATGGCTTTGGGATTGCCAAGACGGTAGAAGCTCTTCTGCGCCAAGACCCTCAAAAGGTCCACCTGCATCTTGGGGCTGATCTCTCCCACCTCGTCCAGAAAGAGGGTGCCCCCCTCGGCCATTTCAATGCGGCCTTTTTGCATATGATGGGCCCCTGTGAAGGCCCCCTTCTCGTGACCAAAAAGGGCACTTTCAAGCAGGGTCTCGGTAAAGGCCCCACAATTGACGGCCACAAAGGGCGCGTGACGGCGGGGACTCAATGCGTGAAGCGCCTTTGCAACCAACTCCTTGCCAGTACCTGTCTCCCCAACAATGAGCACCGGGGTCTCACTTGGCGCTACATCCTCAATGAGTTGAAAGACCTCCTGCATCCGGCCAGACTGTCCAATGAGGTCTTGAAACCGGGACTTGCCTTGGTACGATTCCCTTAACCATCTGTTCTGATCTACCAGTCTTTTCGTCTGTGCGAGTTTTTCGATCAGGAGCTCAAGGTCTTCCGGGTCAAAAGGCTTCATGAGATAATCGCGGGCACCGGCCTTCATGGCCTCAATGGCCGACTCTATAGACCCATGGGCCGTGATCATGACGACCATGACATCTGGCTGCTCTTCTTTCACCCGCCTTAAGAGGTCCACGCCATCCATACCTGGCATCTTGATATCCACAAAGAGCAGGTCATAGCTCTCTGTGTCTAGTCTTTTCAGGGCATCTTGAGCGTCCTCGGCCATGTCAACGTGATATCCAAATTTGTCGAGCCACCCCTTCAAGGATTCCCGCACGATGAGCTCATCGTCCACCACCATGATATTCAGTTCTGATCTCATGCCGTCACCTACACCATTCAAGAATAAGATCCTGGTTTACTGAGTCCTTTTGGCCTCATGGGCTGGGAGCCTGACGGTGAAACAGGCCCCCTTCCCCTCTTCGCTTCTAACTGTGATTTCCCCCTGGTGGTCCCGTATGATGCCGTAAACCACAGACAGCCCCATGCCAACCCCTTTGGCCTCCCCCTTGGTGGAAAAAAAAGGCTCAAAGACATAGGGCAGGTTCTTCGGAGAGATCCCGTAGCCCGTGTCTTCAAACTCAACAAATACCTCATGTCTCTCGCCGTCGACCAAGCCTGAGGCAATCGTCAGTTCACCGCCGTCAGGCATGGCTTCAATGGCATTAAAGACAATGTTCATGACAGACTGCTCGAGCTGTGCAAAATTTCCCTTTACACTGGGAAGCGCCTTGTCCAACCTGAAGCAGACCTTGATGTTCTGGAGCTTGGCCTTATGTCCAACAACGCTAAAGACCCTCTCAACCACCTCGTTCATATCAATGTCTTGGACTTCCACCTTGATTTGCCGGGAGAAGAAAAGGAGATTGGACACGATCTTGCTGGTTCGCGTGGTCTCTGATACCACCAAACGAAGGTGCTCTTTCATGGTCCCTATTGACTTGTCATCAGTTCTCCCCTCTTCCAGGTTGCGCAGCACCAACTTGGTCAGACCAATGATGCCGGAAAGGGGGTTGTTGATTTCGTGGACCACACTAGACATGAGTTTTCCCAAGGAAATCATCCTGTCTTCCTGAACGAGCCGGGCATAATCCTCTTTGAGTTCCTTGGTCCGCCTTTCCACCCTTTTTTCCAGTTCGTCTGATATGTCCCGGCCTATCTCAATGACCTGAACCACTTCGCCCTTTTCATCCTTTAGGGGGTAGTGAACGAGCTCATAGTATCGAACCCTGCCATCTGACTTATAGTGCTTATGGGTGGCCTGAGAATAGCTGCCCGTTCTCAACACGTTCTGCATGGGACAAGGGTGGTCTTCGGAACTACAGGGGCTTTCAGATCGATGAGACACCTGATAGCAGTATTTGCCCACCACCTCTTCTTTTGGCAGGCCTGCGGCCTTTAGGGCTGCATCATTGGCATCCACTATCTTGAACGCCGTGTCAATAACAAGAATCTCTTCCTGGATACTATTGATGACACGCTCTAAAAATGTCTTGGTTTGTCTCAAGGACCTGCGGGTGTCGATCAGTTCTTTCTGGACGTGGAAGGTGTCGTAGAGCAGATCAGAGGCCACGGCGTCAAGAACCGGCACCCTGGAACCTCTCTGAACCAACAAGCGCACCAAGGCGTCTCGACTACTGGTTAAGTCCAGTAGAAAATCAAGGTCTTTTAGCTCAGCCAACACCCCTAGATCGGTGGTGGTTTCAATCCCTAGGTCCCGGGCATATTGGTGGATGGAGGAATGGGGATCAGGCTCGGCGATGATGACTACTGAAGCGTTCACCTTTGGGCGACGTTGGCGTTGAGACATCTCGATGATGGTCTCACACCGTTTTCCCCCGCCCACAATGCCGATTCTGAATTTGCTCTTGCTGGCCTTTTCCGATGTCATGGCGACCCCATGGCTTTTCGGCGTTTAAAAAGGCAATGTCTATTTTATAGACACCAATATGCCTTCTTCAAGGAATGGTCAAGAAAAAAGGGAGGTTGGTTGGGGGTGATTCTCGTGGGACGGATCATCCATAGAGGTCACAGCGCAGGCACCGCTTGGCCTCCTTTTGGGCCACCTCTTCCGTGAGTCCCAATTCAGCCTTGTCAAACGCGGCCTTCCGTTTGGTTAGAGGCAAGAGGGGCATATCAGGACGCTTCAGGGTCTCTTTCTCCTCCTCTGTGACCTCTAGCTCTTCGACCCTCATCCGTTTCACAGCGTGATAGATTTTCTCTTCCAGAGGCTTACCTCGCAGATAGCGATGGATGGCGCCGGCAGCCCTTTTTCCTGCAGCAATGGCCTCAATCACACTGGCAGGACCGCTCACACAATCGCCACCGGCAAAGACGTCTGCCACCGTGGTCTGCATGGTGTGGGAATCGACTTGAAAGGTCCTTCGCAGGCTAAGACCTATGTCCTGATTCTCGACAATCGGCCCTAGGTCCACACGCTGTCCCACGGCCAGGATAATGGTGTCCGCTTCCAGGTCAAATTCTGTGCCCTTCACCGGCACAGGCCGACGCCGGCCGCTTTCATCCTGCCGTCCCAATTCTGCCCCTATGCACTCCAGATGGGTGACTCGGCCCTCTGCGCCCTTTACGGCCTTGGGGATGGACAGATAGTGCATCTTCACCCCTTCTTCCTCGGCCATGGCGAGCTCTTCCTCACCGGCAGGCATTTCCTCTTTGGAACGGCGATACACAAGGTTCACCTCAGGAACCCCAAGGCGGATGCAGGTGCGGGCCGCATCTATGGAAGAATGGCCGCCGCCCACAACCACCACCCGCTGACCAAGGGCCACCTCCCGGGACAGATTCACGCGCCTTAAGAAATCAATGCAGTCCATCACGCCGTCTAAGTCGTTCTCTCCGGCAATGTTCAACCGAAGCCCCTTGTGGGCTCCAATGCCCAGAAAAAAGGCGTGAAATCCCTGTTTCCTGAGGTCATCTAAGGAAAGGTCTTTCCCAACAGGGGTGTTGGTCTTGATCTCAACACCGAGGGCCTCGATCGATTCGATTTCCTTGTCAACCACGTCCTTGGGAAGTCGGAATTCAGGAATCCCCATACGCAAGAGGCCGCCTGCCACAGGAGCCGCCTCAAAGACCGTCACGGGATATCCCTCCAAGGCCAGGTAGTAGGCAGCCGTTAACCCGGCCGGTCCAGAGCCGATAATGGCCACCTTTTCGTCCCTTTGGAGTGCCAGCTTTCTCTTCTCGTAGCCCCCTGATGCCACAGCCTGTTCAGCGGCAAAACCCTTTAGGTCCTTGATGGAGATGGGCGTGTCCACCTCACCCCTCCGGCACGCCTTTTCGCAAGGATGGACACAGACCAGCCCGCATACCCAGGGGAAGGGGTTGTCTTTGCGGATGAGTTCCACTGCATCATGGTATCGGCCGTGAGCAATGAGCGCCACATAGCTGGGCACATCGATCCCTGCCGGGCAGGCACTCTGACAAGGTGCAGGGACAAGACCAGGACAGACCAGGGCCGGACATTGGCGGTCTCGAACATGGGACTCATATTCGTGACGAAAATACCTGAGTGTGGACATCACAGGGTTGGGGGCAGTTTTGCCCAGGCCACAGAGGGAAAAATCCCTCAAGGTGGCGGAAAGCTCCTCCAGAAGCTCTAGGTCTTTCTCAGTGCCCTTTCCATCACAGATGTTGGTCAGCACCTGAAGCATCCGTTTCAATCCCTCTCGACAGGGGACACACTGTCCGCACGACTCCTCAACAAGGAACTCCATGAAGTAACGGGCAAGATCCACCATACAGGTGGTCTCATCCATGACGATCATGCCACCTGAACCCATAATGGAACCGGCTTCTGTGAGCCGTTCGTAGTCCACGGGCAAGTCAATGAGCGCTTCGGGAATGCAGCCGCCAGAGGGGCCGCCCGTCTGCACCGCTTTGAATCGCTTGTTGTCAGGCACACCGCCTCCGATATCTTCAACAATCGTCCGCAAGGTGGTCCCCATGGGCACTTCCACAAGGCCTGTGTTGGCCACCTTGCCCACAAGGGAGAAGATCTTGGTCCCTTTGCTCTTCTCCGTGCCGATGCTTGCATACCAGTCCGCGCCCTTGTTGATAATGAGCGGAACATTGGCCCAGGTCTCCACGTTGTTCAGATTAGAGGGGCTGTCTCGGAATCCCTTTTCTACGGTGTGGACATATTTCGCCCTAGGGCGACCTGGCTTGCCCTCCAGGGAGGCCATCAGTGCCGTGGACTCGCCACAGACAAAGGCCCCGCCGCCGCGGCTGATGAGGATATCAAAGTCAAAACCAGAGCCGAGAATGTCTTCTCCCAAAAAGCCCATCTCCCGCGCCTGGGAGATGGCGACCTGGAGGTTTTCCACTGCCAGGGGATATTCATTTCGCACATAGATATAACCTGCATGAGAACCAATGGCCACAGCACCAATGATCATCCCTTCCAGCACGCTGTGGGGATTGCCCTCTAAGAGACTTCGGTCCATGTAAGCGCCAGGATCCCCTTCGTCGGCATTGCAGATCACGTATTTGTCACCTTCATGGCGCCTGCAGGTTTCCCACTTGATCCCCGTTGGGAAGCCGCCCCCGCCGCGCCCCCGCAAACCGGACGCCTTGATTTGTGTCACGATATCCTCTGGAGACATGTCAAAGAGGGCCTTGGCCAGGGCCTCATATCCCCCCATGGCCAGATAGTCTTCTATATTCGTTGGGCTGATATGGCCATTGTTGCCAAAAACCATCCGCTGCTGGAATTTGTAGAAGGGAACATCATTCTCATAGACGATCTTTGTTTTGCTCACCGGATCGGTGTACAGGAAACGATCAACCACTTGACCGTCTCTTATCGTCTTTTCCACAATCTCTGGGACCCGTTCCTCATCCATCTGGGGATAGAAAATACCCGAGGGATGGATGACCATGACGGGACCTTTCTCACAGAACCCGTGGCATCCCGTCAACTTGATCTCCACCTTGTCGGTGAGACCCTGCCGGTCCAGCTCCTTTTCAAGACATGCTTTCACCTTGGCGGTTCCGTAGGCCCCACATCCCGAACCGTTACAAAGAGAGATCATGGTCCTCTCTGGATCACGTTCAGATCTGATCCGCTCGATCACCCGGGCAAGCTCTGATTTGCTTTTAATGCTCTTCATAAAAATAGCACGCTCTTGGACTAGGAACTCCCCTCTTTGTATTGCTCGATCACGGGGACGAGCCTCTCAGGGTCCAACCCTCCATGGGTGTCGTTATTGACACGGATCACCGGACCTGAGGCACAGCACCCCATGCAGCGAACCGATTCAAGGGTAAACATCAGATCGTCCGTGGTCTC
The DNA here is from genome assembly GCA_034189385.1 of Thermodesulfobacteriota bacterium. Taxonomy (GTDB): domain Bacteria; phylum Desulfobacterota; class Desulfobacteria; order Desulfobacterales. Next base: position 95,626 of record JAXHVD010000007.1, on the reverse strand, counting down.
GCCTTCCTTAATCTTCAAGTCCTTATACAGGCTTTTCATAATACCCTGGGCGCCCCTCACATGACAGGCCGTACCTGTGCAAACACTGACAATGTATTTTCCCCTCGGTTCCAAGGAAAAGGCTTTGTAGAAGGTAGCAACACTGAAGACCCTGCTCAGCGGAAGACTGAGCTTTCTGGCCACATGGGGGAGCACTTCTGGAGGAATGTAATTATAGCGCCCGGTAATGTCTTGTAAGATCATCACCAGGGCCTCTTTGTTTTTGTGGTATTTCTCTTCGATTAGGGCATCAATCTCTGCAAAATCAACATCAATCGCCTTTTCCATTGCTGTCCTTCATGTCCTCTCTTCCCGCAAAGTCTGCTTCTGGCGTCCCTCTTGCGCCCCACTGGAAATCAGGCCTGTATTGAACGGGACACTTGTCCATACAGGTTCCGCACCCCGTGCAGATAGATTCATCCACGTATCTGGCCTTTCGCCTGATTTTCACCTTGAATCTCCCCGGCTCGCCAGAGATCCCCTCTACCTCCGAATAGGACAAGATCTCAATGTTGGGATGCTTGGCCACCTCAATCAATTTGGGCGATATCATACAAGTGGAGCAGTCATTTGTTGGGAAGGTCTTGTCAAGCTGGGCCATGTTACCGCCAATACTTGGGTTCTTCTCCACAAGATAGACCCTGAAGCCTGAGTTGGCCACGTCCAGGGCAGCCTGCATGCCGGCAATGCCGCCACCGACAATCACCACTGCTCCGACCTTCGTGTCGGCCCCGCCGACTTTTGCCACCGGTGCGGCATGTTCTGTCTCCATGGCCTATACCCCCCTTTTTGCGAGGAGGTCTTGCTCCTCAAAAAGCCTCACAGGATCCACAAAGTGCCGGGCAAGCCAGGTGGCCACCCCCGGCTCTTTCATGGCAAGGCCCATGAGTTCAGTGAAATAGACAATGGGAAGATCCACTGCCATGCCCAGTTCCGCAGCGATCTTGTCCTGATAGACATCCAGATTGGCCTGGCACATCTGACAGGAGACCACGATACAGTTGGCCCCCACCTCAAGAGCACGCTCATAGAGCCTGCCCACCATCTTAAAGACCATGTCCGGCCTGTCCACCACATGGCTCGCCCCGCAGCAGTCTGTCTTGTAGGACCAGTCAATGGCCACGCCTCCCAGACGCCGGACAATGAGATCCATGCTCATGGGGTTTTCGCAGTCTTTGGCATCCGTAATCTCAGGAGGTCTGCTGCTCATACATCCGTAATAGCAAACAGCCCGGACCCCCTCCAAAGGATTGGTCACCTTAGATGCCATCACATCAAGGACCTCTGGGCGGGCCATGAAATCGGCCAGGTCCCAGGTCCTGGTATTTCCTTCAATGGCATACCGGTATCGGCCCGGCTCTCGCAGCAGGGCCTTTTCAGCGGCCTTGAGCCGGTTAAAACACATGGGGCAAGGCGCCACGAGATCGTTTCCAGCCTTTTCGGCAATGACCAGGTTGCGGGCTGGCAGTTCGATGGAAGCCCGGTGGTTGAGGCTGTGGGCAGCCGTGGCGCCGCAGCAGTTCCAGTCCTCTAGCTCCACCAGCTCGATGCCGAGTCTTTTGCACACCCCATCAATGGACTCCTGATAGTCCCTGGCAGAGCTCTCCAGTGAGCAACCAGGATAGTAGCTGACCTTCATGACGTGGACCCCAAGATCTCCTTGATCTCCTTCTTCCCCTTGATACCCTTTGGCAGAAGAGGCAACCGCCCCTTCTTAAACATATTCCAACCAAGGCTCATCTCCTCCTTGATGGAGCCATCAGCGACCTTCCTGAAAAGCTCACCGCTACTGAGAAGATAAGACTGCATCAGTCTTCCTTCAAACATGCGGCCTCGTTTTTTTACATCGTCCAAAAAGGCCTTGTGAAAGGCATAGGTCTTTGGTTGAGGAATCTGGACGCCCTCTTTCACGGCCATCTCCTTTAGGGCATCCATGGTGCCTGCAATATCCACTTCATTGGGGCACCGGGTCGTACAGGTCTCGCAGGCCGAGCAGACCCAGATGGTGTTACACGTCAAGACCCGCTCCTTTTGGCCCAGCAGGACCAGACGAATGACCTCGTCCGGATAGATGTCCATGGCAAAGGTGACGGGGCAGCCGTTCGTGCATTTTCGGCACTGAAAGCAGGCATTCACATTCAGGCGGGCAGAGGCTTGAACCAGGTTTGCAAAACCGGTGTCCACCTCCAGACTCTTGTGCACATCACCCATGAAAACCTCCTGGCCTTTCCCATAAAAAAAACAAACTGCGGTGGTCTCTGTCACATCCACTCCCACCAGCAGCTTTTCTGCGAAATATGATTATTTAGATAAGTGGCCCTGATTTGTCAAGAAATTTGTTCTGCTTGGCTCCTGCCACGGTGCGAGGTAGACTGCCAGAGGTGGGGCGCTGCATGGAGGATAACCCGCTAGAGGAGTTCCCGATAACCCAAGGGGTATCGAGCCATCTCTTTTTTGCGACACAATGCCAACTAGCCGGAAAACCGTGCACACTTCTCCTCAGGGTATCCTAAGACACTCTGCACCTGCACAGCCCTCTCCTGGTCTCTATCCGACTGCCAACCATTTTTCGATCATCTTTCTTTTTAAGGTGTTAAGCTTGTAGTCCTTCATTCCTGCGTTACTGCCAGACAGATTGATTTCAGACAAAAATGTGTCAGTGTCGGTAACAAACAAATCTAAATACGCCCATGGGAATTTCCCAATCCGCATCATCTCTTTTCCGAACTCAACGATCTCCTTGGTGGGCTCTATTAATTTGGTAACCCCTCCAAATATCCTGTTATTCCAAAATACTCCCTCACTTGCGGTTTTCTCTTTTGCAACAACGGTGTCTCCCATTACCACCAATCTAAACTCCCTGAAGTCCTCCAGCATGGGTTGCACAACAATAGGAAGAGGTGTCACATGAACGATCATCCAAGCCAATTCATTCAACGACCAGCAGGGATGGTCTCCCATGCCCATTGACCCGCGGTCCTCCTTGACAACCGTCTTCACGATGTTCCTTTCCCCATATCTTCTCAGAAGCTTCTGAATGTTAGACGTTCTGAATAGAACCTGAGTACTCGGAATCATGTAATCCATGAAATGCAGAGCCTGATGCACCTTGCTCAGACTCAGACTCTGAGAAAGCAAGGGGGGAAATATGTCGGTTCCTCTAGATTCGAGTTCGTAAAAAATCCCCATGCATCTAGGATCTGTAATCATACATAGGATCTTATCTCCTTCCTTAGATTTGGATAACAACTCACCTAACGTCGCATGGTGTCCATTTAAGGACAGACTGTGGAAGTGCATCATGAGGCCCTTCTCCAGACGGTGACAAGACGAGGCAACAGGATTGCAAATGGCACCGGAAGCGCTCCTATTCGATTCTTGACAGGTATTCCTATCCGTAATGACAAGACCTGTCAAACCCTTGCGGGCTTCTGTCCAAACGCAAATCCCTTTGGGCCTTTCTCTAACAGGCTTTTCTGCCCGCCAATCTTGGTGAATCCGCCGAAGGCGGACTGGAACAAGCCTTGGGTCTATCAGAAAACGGACGGCCCCTTGACCGCCTTTTTGAGCACCCTTCTAAGGGTCTTATCCACATAGCGTATAAACACATAACAGGACATACAATATGTGCCCACTTATAATTAATTATGTATAATTTAATAAAATTTATTTGACAAGGCACAAATTTATTGTTATTTACATACTTACTGTATGGACTTATACGCCTTACCCCTGTCAGAGCCTGGCCACAGAGTCTGAATCTGGGTCCATCCTGAAATGAAAAGGGCTGTGGCGTTGGGGCGGGAGGTCACCATTGGTATCGGAACCCCAAAAAAAGGAGGCGGCCATGAAAACCTGTGCTTGTGGGTGTGGACTTCCTGTTGCCCCAGGTAAAACGTGGAGGCGTGGGCACCACAGGAGACCTCAGGCAAAGAAGCCTCAAGCCAGCAGTTCCCCTTCCGGGAAATGCCCCATTTGTTCAACCTGGTTCAACACAGAAGAATTTGGTGCCTGTCCATTTTGCCAGGGGAGGCCTCAGCGGATTTACGAGGATCAACCTGTCTACCAGCACCAGCAGTGGCGGTAAGCAACGGCACCGTCCTGGGCCGGGTTTTTGGGGTTTTCCTGAGCTCGTCCCAACAGGGGTCTAGAGATTTATATGAAAGTAAAAAAAACGATGCAGCGGTCCCTATGTGAGGATCTCACAACCCGTTATGTCTGCCCTGCCTGTCAATGGGAAGACCTAGTGGGCGGAAGTACCGGCTCGTTTCCAAAAACTAAAGGGGAGAGCAAACTGAGCCAATCCTTCTGCGCCTATGGTGGATCCCATTGGCAGCATGGCAAACAGAGGATGAGCATATGGTGAGAAACTTCTTACATCACCACCTCAATGCCCTGCACCTGTATTGTCGGCTCGTGAGGATTCTACCGAAGAAATACGCCCGGCGCATCATGTCCTTCTGGGAAAAGTCAAGGCTTTACGTCCGCATGTACCCCTGATTACCTCCTCTCTCAACTGGGGCAACCAGCCCCCCCTGGTTGCCCCTTCCTCACCATGTCCACTTTTCTAAAGCCCAACCATTGATGGATTCGTAAAAAGTCAAGTTTGCTCACGCCTTGACCATTTTAGGCGCCCCTGAGACGGTCAGCTAAAATGGTAAACCTCTCTGCCGCGGCAGATCAAACAGTGAGCATTTCTGGATCATCTCCAAAAGAGTTGGGGTGACCCTGAGGATTTGAAGCCCTTTCCCCAACCAAATTGGAGAAAAATATTGAACCCTCCCTGTGGAAAGCCGCGGGGCCTGCGGTAGCTCTCCTGTGGAGAATGCGCTCGCTTATTCGGTTCAGAAATACACAAAAGGAAGCGTTGAGATTGTCTGGAGGAGGGCGTTCCTGGATGGACACTAACTAAAACTGTTCAAGGAACCTCATATCATTTTCGTAGAATTTCCTGATATCCTCAATGCCGTACTTGAGCATAGCGATGCGTTCAATGCCCATTCCAAAGGCAAAGCCCGTGTACCGCTCCGTATCATAGCCTACCATTTCAAAGACAGCGGGGTGCACCATGCCGGCGCCTAGGACCTCGAGCCAGCCGGTATGGGAACATAGCCGACAGCCCTTTCCTCGACAAATGACACAGCGTATGTCAATCTCGGCACTCGGCTCCGTGAAGGGGAAGAAGCTGGGACGAAAGCGCAGGCTGGTTTCCTCATCAAACATCTGATGGACAAAAGTGGTGAGAATCCCCTTGAGGTTGCCCAACGATATGTTCTCGTCCACCATCAATCCCTCAACCTGTTGAAACATGGGCGTATGTGAAACATCCGAATCAACGCGGTAGGCCTTGCCAGGGGCAATGATCCGCACGGGGGGCGGCTGCCTTTCCATGACGCGAACCTGGATCGGGGAGGTGTGTGTCCTCAATACGATATTGTCTGAGATATAAAAGGTGTCTTGCATGTCGCGGGCGGGGTGATCCTTTGGAATGTTGAGGGCCTCAAAATTGTAGTAGTCCAGTTCCACATCAGGACCTTCCACGACCTCAAAACCCAGCCCCCTGAAAATCCCGGAGATCGCCTCTGTGACTTGCGTAATGGGATGGAGCCGCCCGCGAGCGGCAGGCCGTCCAGGCAACGTCACATCCAATGCCCCCTCAGGCCTTTCATGCTCTGCCTCCAGGCCTTTCAGGGATTGCTCGAAGACCGCCTCAAGCCTTGCCTTCACCTCATTGGCAAGTTGCCCAACGACAGGCCTCTCTTCAGACGGCAGAGTGGACATTTTGCGCAGACACTGGGTCACAGCCCCCTTGCGCCCCAGGTACTGAATCCGTAATGCCTTTAGCCCTTCCACGTCATTGGCTGCCTTCAGGGCCTTCAAGGCTTCTTGTTCCAATTCTTGGAGTCTTTTCTTCACAGTAGAATCTCGATAGCCTAAATAATGGAGCCTATTTATCGTCCAGACTCAAGCGCCTGGGCCAACAGCAATAGTGGCCAGTTCAGAAAATGCCTTCGGATCTGAAACAGCCAGTTCGGCAAGTATCTTTCTATCGATTTCTATATGTGCCCGCTTCAATCCACTGATGAGCCGACTGTACGACAGGTTGTTGAGTCGCGCCCCTGCATTGATCCTGGCGATCCAAAGCCTCCTGAAATCTCGCTTCCGAGCCCTTCGATCCCTGTAAGCATACTGCAGGGCCTTGTCCACTGCGTCGGCTGCCGTACGATAAAGCTTACTCCGGCCGCCTCGGTAAGACTTGGCCAGCTTCAATATCTTCTTCCGCCTCCGCCTTGCCTTAAATCCTCGTTTGACTCGCATGAGTGATCCTCCCTATCTGGTCATCTCTCTTTTGTAAATGGTCAATGCATCTGGCCTGTATCCCTGGTCGCAGTTCCTGTCGTGCACCCTGTGACTGCCTTAGAGGCCTTCAGAACCCTCCAGCCTCCGACCAGTGTTTTTCATATTATGCGTATGGAATCAGGCGTTTTAATGCGGCCTTATTGGTCTTGTCAACGATATTGGACTTTCGAAGTGCCCGCTTCCTCTTCCTGGTTTTCTTTGTCAAAATGTGGTTTGCGTGGGACTTTGCATAGACTACTTTCCCCGTCCCCGTGGTCTTGAAGCGTTTGGCCGCCCCTCGGTTTGTCTTCATCTTTGGCATGGTACCTCTCCTCTGCTATCTAGAATATAGCCCTTGCGTCTCACACGCTTGGGCTTGTACTGAGATGCCTTTGGTGCATAGGCCCTCAGAATGTCATCATGACCCTCACCGCCTCGAACCGGGCTGAACAAACTTCTGCCATGATTTGCGTTGCTTATTGGAATCAGAAGAAGGGTTGCTGGGAGTTATTTCGGGGCAAGAACCATGAAAATGTGGCGACCTTCCCTTCTCATTTCCTGTTCTACATTGGCGATGTCCGCCGTTTCCTCAGCCACTCGTTTAAGAATGGCCGTCCCAAGCTCAGTGTAGGCTATTTCCCTTCCCCTGAACATAAGAGAAACCTTCACCTTGTCCCGATGGTCCAAGAACCGTCTTATATGGCGCAGCTTGACCTGTACGTCATGCTCCCCGGTCAGGGGACGGATCTTTATCTCCTTGATTTGATAACCTGACTGCCGTTTCTTGGCCTCTTGGAGCTTCTTGCTTTGTTGGTACTTGTATCGTCCATAATCCATGACCCGACAGACCGGCGGGCTAACATGAGGGGCAACCTCAACAAGGTCAAGTCCGCGCTCTTCTGCTGTTTCCAAGGCCTGCCTCAGTGGCACAACCCCCAGTTGCTTACCGTCAGCGTCTATCAACCGTACCTCTCTGGCCCGAATCCTTCGGTTTACATTAATGCGCTTGGCTATACCCTTCACCTCCTTGAATGCGTGAATCGCTATTTGTGAATCGTTTCTGTCACCTGTCGATGGCAGCCGTCAATGGAATGCCATTGCCTAGAAGCCATTACTACAAAACCAGAGGTTCAGACAACCCTTTTTGCCACCCTAACCGACAAATATGGGACGCCTGGAAAGCTCTTGCGGCAAAGGAAGGCCCATGAATGGCTTTCCCTCCAGCTGGGGTTCCATCTCAGCCAAGAGCTCAGACACGGTCATCTTTCGCTGCACACCATCTCTGGTTCGAACACTCATACACCCTTCAACTACTTCCTTTGCCCCTATGACGACGATATAGGGAACCCATTCCTTCTCTGCCTCCCTTATTTTTCGTCCCATGGTGATATCGCGGTCGTCATAATCAACGCGATAGGGAATCTCTGGCAATATTTTCCTGCAAGGCTCATCGAATTTCTCCGAGACCGGAATGATGCGCAGCTGCACTGGGGCCAGCCAAAAGGGAAAGGAGGCCTTTTGTCCTCTCTTCATGCGCATCGCCTGGGTCTCCAAAATGGCATAAAGGACCCTGTCGATAGACCCGGATATGGAAGCATGTAGAAGCAGAGGATACTGTTTCTCACCCTGATGATCAATATAGGTTATGTCAAATCTCTGTGGATTTTCAACGTCTATTTGCACGGTTGCCAGACAAGCGGCCTTGTCTAAGGCGTCGATGAAATTGAACTCGAGTTTTGTCACAAAATAGAAAAAGCGCTCATTCCACAGCTCCATCAAGGCGGGCCTTTCACATCGTGAGACAATTGCTTCCAGAAAAGACCTGTGCTGTTCACCAAAATCGGAAACACACCTGATGGCCACCTCGAATTCAAGGCCAAAGCCTTCCATGCACTTAATGGCCGAATCCACCTGACGGGCAAATTCTTCCTTGGCCTGCTCCATGTCCCTGGCCAAGGTGTGGAGGTCTGGCATGGTGAACGTGCGCAAACGTTTTAGCCCAGCCAGCTCCCCGGACTGCTCCCTCCTGAAAGAATAATGGGTCAACTCATAAAGCTTGCTGGGTAGGTGATGGTGAGAAATCTGCATATCGTGCTGAATCAGATACTGTCCGAAGCACGCCGCAAAGCGTAGAAAATACTCCTTTTCGCCTGAAAGGAGGACGTACTGTCGCGCCGGAAACCGCTGAAGGTAGAGGTTGAGTTTTGGGTGCTGATAATCATACATAATCGGCGTTTCTACCTGCATGCCCCCAAGCTCTCTGACCAGATTAGACACATACGTCTCGGCCAGGCGCTTCATCAACTGCCCTTTTGGATACCAGCGGAAATTGCCCTGGTCAGAGCCGGGCTCATAGTCCACCAGTTCCATTCGGCGCATCAACTCGATGTGGGGGGGGACCCGGTCAGAGGTGCGCGTTCCAGATTTCTCGTACCTGAACAGCCGCTCCAGATTCTGCCGCTTGGCAAAAGAAAAATCCTCTGCAGGTACTTGGTCCCCACCGGGGGTCATGACACGCCATTCAGATTCAAGGCTCTTCTCTGCCACAATGGCTTGAGACTCTCCCTCTCCAGATGGCTTCTCAGCGCGGCCGGCTGGTGTAATGGTCTTTGCCAACTCAGACAATGGGTGGCCCTTGCACGAGATTTCAAAGGCTTTGTAGTAGCCAAAGGGGGCACGTACCACCTTGAAGGAATCCTGGCCCTCAATGCGCCCGCAGATGGCATCCAAGAGCTTCACAGCCACCCTGGGGGAGCTGAGTGCACTCGAAAGATGGGCATAGGGATAGATCACCAGGGTCTCTATGCCCACCTGTGAGGCTAGACCAAAGACCTCTTCTGTGACTTGGTCGACGACGGAACCGATATTGGTCTCATCGCCCTTTTCAGCAGCCACAAAAACCACCAGGGCTTCACCGACTTCGTCCTCCGATTTTGCCTTATCGAGTTCCGTCGGCAACGCCACAGAAGTCTCACCTGTTACCCGAAATGAAAATCTGTCTGCATGTATAAGAAGAATCCGCATAGCCCCTTGCTCAGACAGCAGCCACGATCTAAGAAAGCAGAAAAGGCATCTGAAGGGACCCCTTTCCAGATGCCTTCATGTATTCCGATCATTAGAACATAGCCTAAACTGCTCCTCCTTAATCTCTTCTTCCACCTCAAGGCCCCCAAAACGTTTCGGCCCCTTAAAGAGTGCGAGCAAAATACAGACATGTCAACAAAAAGTCAAGGCCAAGTTTCTTGGTGCCCCCCCTATACGATTGACTCCTGGGCCACTTTCCTATAGTCTTTTAAGAAATAGAATCTCAAAATGCCTGCTTCATTCTGGAATGAACACCTCTGTCATGGCGAATCCTTGACCCTTTAGGTGATGCTCGGCAACGATCTGGCACTTGTCACCGGCTGGGTTCAGTCCCTTGGGGGTTGCATCTGGGAATATGAGCTAAAGGGGCGTGGTTCTGAATTGAACCCTCCCCGTGGCCTGCGAAGCACTGCCGTCAGGCAGAACCCACGGGGAATGTTCACCGTAAGGTTGTAATCTTTTTAACTATACGCTCGCTAAGCACGCAGCACGCAGAGCACTGCCGCAAGGCAGAACCTACGGGGGCTGCACTCGCTTATTCGGTTCAAGGGCATCATGTGAAAAAACATGGACATAAAAGGTCTTATTGAGGCCGTCACAAAGGAAACTGAAGCCACCCTTGTCGGGGTGTCAGAAGAATCGGTTGGGCGTTTTGTACAAGGGCTTGACCGGGCAGAGAGGATCTTCTGCGCGGCCCACGGAAGGTCAGGATATGTCCTGCGCTGTTTCTGCATGCGTCTCATGCATCTGGGATATGGGGCCTTCTTTGTAGGCGAGACCATCACTCCGGGGATCACGAAGGAAGACGTCCTCGTTGTTTGCTCCGGTTCGGGCGAGACGATATGGACCTATCAGTGGGTTAGATTGGCCTCCGGCAATGGGGCCTCAACCTACGGCGTTGTCGGTGTAGAAAACTCCCCTATTGGAAGAGCGGTGGACTACAGGCTCTTCCTTCCAGGGGGATCAAAGAGGGATTATCCTAAAAATTTCAAATCGATACAACCCCCTGGGTCTCTTTTTGAGCAAGCGGCCTTTGTGTTGTTGGAGACGATTGTGTTGGGGCTATACCAGAGGCAGGGCAGTGACCCTAGGCCCCTATTGGACCAGCATGCCAACTTGGAGTGAGATGTTGGCTCAGAATCTATGGTTGTGAAGGTGCAAAGATGAAACCGGTGCTGCAATTGGCCCTTGATTTTGTGGATCTCAAGCGGGCCGTAAAAAATGCTGAGGCCGCTGTTGCGGGCGGGGTGGACTGGCTTGAGGCCGGAACGCCCCTGATAAAGAGTGAAGGGGTTGAAGCGGTGCGGGAACTCAGGAGACGCTTTCCGCGGGCAACCATTATGGCCGATATGAAAATCATGGATGCTGGCCGAGTGGAAGTTGAAGCAGCCGCCAAAGCCGGAGCCAATATTGTCGATGTCCTAGGGGCAGCAAGTGATCCTACGATCCGCGAATGCATACAGGCGGGCAAGAATTACGGGGCCAGGATCGTGGTGGACCTTATTGCTGTCAAAGACCCTGTATCGCGGGCCAAGGAGGTCGAGAGGTTTGGCGCAGACTATGTTACCGTCCATTGTTCCATAGACGAACAAATGGAAGGAAAAGACCCCTTTGAAACCTTGCGCCGTGTTGTGGAGAATGTTTCCCTCCCTGTAGGGGTAGCTGGGGGAATCAATTCCGAAACAGCCTCTCTCGCCCTAGAGGCAGGGGCATCGGTCGTCATCGTGGGCGGAGCCATCACAAAGGCCGTTGATCCCAAGGATGCAGCCAACACCATCAAGGCGGCCATGGAAAAGATGGTCGCCATCCCCACCAAGCTCTTCAAAAGAGGATCTGAGCCAGAGATCCGAGGCATTCTACAGATGGTCTCCGCAGCCAACCTATCAGATGCCTTGCATCGAGGCGGCGTCATGGAGGGCCTGCGGCCTCTCTTTCCAGAGATCAGACTCGTGGGCCGGGCCCTAACGGTAAGGACCTATCCGGGAGACTGGGCCAAACCGGTGGAAGCCATTGATGTTGCCGAAGAGGGCGATGTTCTGGCCATTGACTCCGGCGGTGTAGGGCCAGCCATCTGGGGAGAATTGGCTACCCATTCGGCCATCCAGAGGGGCCTCGCAGGGGTGGTCATAGATGGGGCCATCAGGGACACCCCTGACATCACGGAGCTCAAGTTTGCCGCCTTTGCCAGGTTGATCATGCCCAACGCGGGGGAGCCCAAAGGGTTAGGAGAGATTGGTGTGCCTGTCATCGTGGGAAACCGAAAAGTGGAAACCGGTGACTGGATTTTGGGAGACGGTGACGGTGTGGTGGTCCTGCCGAAATCAATGGCCACGGAATATGCCAACCGTGCCATGGACGTATTGGAAAAGGAAAACCGCATCCGGGAGGAAATCAAGGCGGGGAGTACCCTTAGCGAGGTGACCGAACTCCTCCGATGGGAAAAAGAATAGCCCTTTATAGACGGGCTTTTTGTCTGAGCCGGCGGGCTTTTTCCCTGGCAGTTCGCACCATGGTCAATATCACGAAATAGCCTGGTAGGGCGATGGCGATCCCTGTAATGACTCCCCCCAAGGTAACAGAGACAATGGCATGTGTGCCAGCATGCCAGAAGGTCTCCCAGCAAGGATTGGACAGGAATTGCGCGTTAACAGGATACCCTAGCAGCTTGGCCCCCAGTTTGTAGTTGAACCAGTAGATGATAGGGGCTGTCGCCGGATTAGTCACCCAAACAGCAACGGCAGCAGCCACTTTGCTAATCCTGAAAAAGGCGGCCATGGCGATGGCGATGGCCATCTGGAAGCCCATGGTCGGACTCATGGCCACAAAAAGGCCCAGAGCGGACCCCCAGGCTACCTGCTTGGGGCTGCCATGGAGGCGAACAAAGCGATCATAGAACCACTGAGCCATCCTCTTGATACGACCGGGTGCTGGATTTAAAAACTCAGCTCTCCCCTCGGCCCACAGAACTGCCAGGTCGGGCTCAGGTTCGGTGGCGCAGTCCTGTTCCGGTGCAGATTGGCTTTGTGATGGACTTTCCATGAAAAGTCTTGCTCCAACTTGAACCTAGTGTTCCCGTTGCCGTGGCTCAGAACGAATGGTATTTCCTTTTAGCAGGACTTCTTGCCAAATTCTATTAAAAAATCCAAGACAAACCAGACGGGCAACACTTTACAGGAGCGGCAATCTGCCCAGGCAAAGCAGGTGCAGGCATCGAGCTTGGTTGCAGCGCAGGCCCCGTCAAGAAGGGGAAATGCTACGCGGCCATGACAAGCCCCTTCAATTCCATTTCGCGCAGAGAGCGGCAAGGTGTGGACCATATCAAAGTCTTCTCCACGCTTTTCTTGGCTGTCTTTTCCGTCACCCTTGGCGTGGGCTTGGTCGTCCCCTTGCTGCCGATTTTCGCCCATGACCTGGGGGCAACGGGTCTCTATATTGGCTTTATCTTTGGTGCCTTTTCCCTTTCAAGGACCGCCTTTCTCCCCTTCTTTGGCCGTCTGTCTGACCTCAAGGGGCGCAAGCCCTTTGTCACCACCGGGCTCTTTGCCTATTTCCTGGTTTCTATCGCCTTTGCCTTTTCAAAAAACGTCAACCTCTTCATCCTTATTCGATTCCTCCAAGGGATTGCCTCGGCCATGATCTTGCCAGTGGCCCAGGCCTATGTGGGAGAAATCACGCCCAGGGGAAAAGAAGGTTTTGCCATGGGTCTGTTCAACCTGTCTATCTATGCAGGCCTGAGTATGGGACCACTGCTGGGAGGGGCGGTGAAAGACGTCTTCGGAATCCAGACCTCCTTTATGGCCATGGGCCTGATCTCTCTCATCGGTTGCCTTCTGTGCCTCTTTTTGCTGCCCCCCAGGAAGGAGGAAAGGCCCATGGCCCTCGCCAGGCCGCCTCTTCGTTACGGGGTCCTCGCAAGGAACAGGTACGTTGGTGCCCTTTTCATGTTCCGCCTCACCTTCACCACTTGCATTGGGGTTGTGTGGGCCTTTCTTCCCCTACTTGCCGGCCTTGAGTTTGACCTCTCAAGTTCCGCTGTGGGAGTCCTGGTGATGCTGGGGGTGCTGACCACCGGTCTTCTTCAGACGCCCATGGGACTCGTTGCTGATCGCTTGAACAAGAGAGTCTTGATCGTGGTCGGGGGGGTAGTGGCTGCTGGGGCAATATGGACCTTTATTCACGCAAAAGGATTCTGGGGGCTCTTTCTGGCCAATGTCTTGTTCGGAGTAGGCGGAGGGATTGCGGTGCCAGCGGTCATGGCTATGACGGTGATCATAGGTCGTCACACAGGTTCCATGGGTTCCATCATGGGTCTCTTGACCATGGGGCATAGCCTGGGCATGCTCATCGGCCCCATTCTAGCAGGCCTGATGATGGACATGTTTGATCTGGAGCTGGCGTTTGTGGCAGGGACGGTCATCATGGGGTTTGGGGTGGCCTCGGTCATCCTCCTCACCTCTGGATTTGGCAAGTGGCTTAAGGCAAGTGATGGGATGGCTGTGCAGGCAGAATAGCCACGCCAGGAACACTTCAATCACCCCATCAGGCGGACGGGCCGGCATAATTGACAACAGGCAGATACTGTCTTAAGTTTAGCCCCTAATGGGTGTGTGAAGAGGCACCTTCAATGAGAGGCAAAAACCATGAAATCTAAAACAAGCGAAAGCGTGACCATGGGGTCATTGGAAGTTATGCTGGCCCAACCGGCGGAGCTGCCCTTGAAATGGGTGGGTCAAAAGGAACTCATCAAGCAGCTACTGGCCGCATGGATGGTCATCGACGAAAAGGACGTGCCATTCAACCCACGCCTTTCAGGCAAACCAGGGGTAGGCAAAACGACCCTGGGGTATGCTGCAGCCAAGCAGTTGAATCGACCCGTCTATCTATTTCAGGCCACCATGGACACCCGACCCGAGGACCTCATCATCACCCCTGTGATGGGTGGGCAAGGCCAGGTCAAGTACGCGGCCAGTTCTCTGGTCACAGCCATGGTACGGGGCGGGGTCTGTATCCTGGACGAGGGAAACCGGATGAGCGAAAAATCGTGGGCATCGCTTGCCCCGCTCCTGGACGATCGACGATATGTGGAGTCCATCATCACCGGTTTGACCATATCGGCCCACCCGCACTTCCGGTTTGTGGTCACCATTAACGAAGATGCCTCTACTTATGAGATCCCTGAATACATTCATTCCAGGCTCCAGCCTCAGATATTCGTCGATTTTCCGGACAGGGAGGACGAACTCCTGATCCTGAAAGAAAACCTTCCCTTTGCCGATGAGGACATCCTGAACTACATGGTCGATTTTCTCCAGCGTGCCCACATGGCCGATGAGGTCTATTCTGTGCGCGACGGCATCAATATGGCCAGATACGCCCTCAAGATGATGCGGGCCACAGGGATGACCCAGAAAGAAGCCATTCACTGCGGCATTGTCAATGTTCTGGGTGATGAAGCCTTGCGGTACGAGACATAGAGTAAAGGTTCACCGTGTACCGTTGTCCGTTCACCGGTAGAAACAGACGGAAAAGCCCCAAACACGTTCAAGCCTTTTTGGTTTGAGCAACAGCTGAAGCCGTCGCTGCTGGGCTCACAAAGGTTCATGGTAAACAGTGAACGGTTGCAGACAGACATGCCTCATTCATTGCTAGAACCCTTCGGTCCGATCCACCCTGCCCCGGTGGTCCACTACAGCCTGGAGTTTGCCGACGGCCTGCGGGACATGTTCCGGCACATCAGACCGGATGCCGTTGCCGTTGAACTGCCCCAATCCCTTCAGGGTGTCGTGGAAAAGGGTGTACGCCGACTCCCTGAGATATCAGTAGTCCTTTACCAAAACAGCAGAGACCAAAGCATCTATCTTCCTATCGAACCCACGGACCCGCTCACAGAGGCCATCCGATCTGGCCTGGAGGCCGGCATCCCCATTTACTTCGTGGACCTGGATTTAGACGAATACCCTTCCTACCGGGATTACGTACCAGATACCTACGCAGCTCATCGATTGGGCATCCAAGCCTTTTACGAGATTTACGCCCGGCAGGCAGTTGCCGGGCTAAAGAAGGGCCCTGCAGACCTCAGGCGCGAGGCTGGAATGGCCTATCGGCTGCAAAAACTCGCTGCCAAACACGACAAGGTCCTCTTTGTCTGCGGCCTGGCCCATCTTCAAGGCGTAAGAGAAGCCTTTTTTCGGCCCCAGGCCGAGCCCCTTGAAAGATTGAAACGCACGGGGGTAAGCCTCTTTAATGTTCACCCTGACGATCTTTCCGAGGTCTCAACGGAGTTCCCCTTTTTGGCCGCCACCTATGAATACCGGAGGCACGCCCTGCCGCCGGAGCCGCAACTCTCTCAGTTTACGGTCAGAAAGAAGATGGGCGTGCTCACCTTGATGAGTGGAGGAAAAGAGACCTGCTCTGAAGAGGAGGCCCTGGATGCATCCATCAGGTGGAGCGTGCACCATATGAAACCAGGCCCAGTGGACCGCCAGATCGTCAGTCTACGCCTCTTTGAGCAAGCGGCCCGTCACTATCACCAGGACACTGGTGAGGAGGTCACCCCCTGGCAGAAACGGGCCTTTTTTCGCTTTTCAAGAAACTATGCCTTGATGGAAAATCGGCTCCTAGCCGATTTTTATCAGCTCCTCATTGCGGCCAAGGGGTGTGTGGATGATAACTTCTGCTATGCCTTTTGGCGTCTGGGCTCCTTTTACCCGTGGCAGAAGGCCCACTCTTCGGCGGCCACCATCCGCATGAAAGGAGACATGCTGTGGCTGGGCACGCGGAAAGTCCACATCCGAAGAAGGCTTCCCAGGATCAAGCGCCGACCCGTGTACATCCCCAAAAAGCGCCGAATCAAGGAACGCAGGCCAGGAGAATGGCTTGAAGGTTTTAAGGACCCTTACATCTGTTCCTATCCCCCTGAAGACCTGGTCATTGAGGACTACGGCAATTTTCTAAAGACCAAGGGGGCCCACGTATTGTCTGCCGATGACGCGGTGAGTCTCCCCTTTGAAACCACCATCCTGGACGGAATAGACATGCGGGAGACGGCCCGCCACATCCACGAGGGCCGTATCTACGTCAAAGAGTTCAAGAGGATCAAGGGGGGCGTAGGCTCTGTGATCATCATCTTTGATGAGGACAGCACAGGGGATAAGTACCCCTACCACATGACATGGCTGGGAGAACACGACCAGGAATCAGACATGGCCTTCTATGCCACGGACCCGGCCGATCACATTGTGGGCCCCGGAATCTCAAGGTGCACCTACGGAGGCGCCCTCATGACCTATCCACCCCTTCGCCTTGCCGACGTTTGGGGAGACCCTGAGTACCACTGGGCCAGGACAAAAGCAGAGCGCCTGCTTCTGGCCGGCTTGGAGTACAGCGTGGAAAAGCACGTCGTCTATGTGAGCAAATCGCCACCCAGGTCCTTTGTCAAACAGGTGGCAGCCCGGTGGGGCAAACAGATTGTCTATATCCCTATCGGCCAGCTTTCACCTATCAAGCTGAAACAGATACGCACCCTCCACATCCTGGCAGGCAAAGATAAACGCCTCACCGCCAAAGACTACATCTGGTAGACAAGGCAACCGTTAATGCTAACGCCCCAACAGCCTCCTATCTGGTTTCCAGCCTTTCTAATGATACGGGATCTTGGCCCTATGATGCTGCCAACGATAGGGCGTTAAGGTGCCTGAAGCGTGCTGAAGTAGAATCCTGTCTTCTTAGAAATGAAGACTGTTCCTACTTCTCAAGTCTGCTAAAGCTTCCACGAAGAAAGAGAGCGGCGGTTCAAACTTCCCACAATATGCTGCGGTGCAGAGAAAACAAAGGCAGGGTGTGCACCCCTGCCCGTACTTGATAAGTCTGAGCCTGCAAACTACGGACTGGTCTGAGGCTTGATTATTTTAAGAGTCTCCTTATTACTGTTCAGCCCGCCGACGGTGACCCATACCTTCACTTTGCGGAAGCCCACCCCATTGAACCATGCCCATGCGTTCTTCGTATACTTGTCTTCCGGGATCTTCACCTTGATTTTGTTTTCAGTCCATAGCTTGATTTTCCGATGGCCATATTCGAATTGTCTCCCGCTCACATGGACGATGCTCTTGGTCTCAGCCGGCGTTCCTTCTCCCGAGATACCGCTTCCAAACCCCCTTCCAATAATACGGATTTTATCGCCAGGCTCACATGGTTTGGGTTTTAGTTTTTCAATGTAAACGCCAAGTCGGCATTCAGGCCTGGAGTATGCCTCTCGGAAGAGAGCCCCATCCAGATCATCGCATGTACCGTTGTTGTCCTTAACGAAGTCGCATATGCAGTCGACATCAGGTTCATTGCAGTCCCAATCACCCCAACCGTGACTTGCTCCGAACAGAATAAAGTCTTGCTCATCGCATAGACCGTCGTTGTTTAGGTCACAAATACATCCCCCGCATTCTTCAATGAAGACAGGCTCCCTACCCAAATAAATGACTACCGTGCCGTTGGTAATGGGCAACCTATAGGACTCAAAAGCTTCTTCAAATGGGACCGTAGCTGCACAAATGTCTCTTCCACGGGAATTTCGATGTTATACTGATAAATCCTGCAGTGGTCTTCCGGAAAAAGGCTGTACCAGTTGGGCAAGTAGAAGTCCTGCTTCTGGTCACTTTCAAGCCAAAGGCGCTCAGCATATTGTTCTGGAGAAAAAATGTGGCTCCACACAAGATCTCCTGGTTGTCAAGCCCCGCTTGGGTCCTCATTGTATATGTTTATAGCAAACGTTACAGGGGGGGGCACCACATCTGATCTATAGGACCCCCAAAAGTGAATCTGAGTGACCGGGCCAGTCTCTATGCACACCCAATCATCTCCTACATAGCAGTACATTGGCGCAACCGCCCAACCAGACGAATTCGGCAACTGTGGCGAATGCATCGCATAGGGATTACCAGGATGCCAATCCGCAAAGCCTTTTGCGCTGCTCAGCATCAAGCATATCGCGATCAACACCGGCCTTTTCGTACTCCCCCCTCGTCTTGGCTCCCTGTGTGTGCTCAGTGAGAGCTTGCCACAAGATATGCATGTAATGGATGATCGGGCGAATCTCCCCATCCGAGCGGTTTGCTGAACTGACAGCCCGTGTTCCCACCAGCGACCCATCTCACCACTGCATCTTTCTCCACTAAAGAGCGCCTGGGACCATTTAATAAACAGAATTTCACCTTAAGTTTGTCGCCCCCCTTCAGGCGGTGCCCAGTGGGCGCTACAAACCCAACACCGGTTTCCGAGAGATCTGTTATGAGCATCTTTTCCCAGTCGGAGATGTCGTCAAACTTCGTAAAATAACCCCGAATATCGTCCTCTTTGTACACGGTTTTCCCGAATTCTAAGGAAACGTAAAATTCTGTGTGGCATCCGCACCTTACCTTGACTTTTCTCTTCGCCTCTTTGAATTTGTCCACATGAAAGGTTCTAGCATTTTTGCAGTGAGGACACTCAATCACTGCACGGCCTTCTGAGTTGACATACACTTCCATTGTCCCCATAGTGTGACCCTCCTCGTAAAAAGAAACCCATGACGGGTTGAAACACTGCTAGTGGAAAGGACAGTTGGTTCCGTAGCTGCTAGTGTCCAAAAGGTGTAAGCAGATTGCCTATTCATACAGGGCGAAGGTGCCCAGCTTGGCGAGGTCGTCCCGATCAGTTGGCTTGGAGTAGATGCTGGAGCTTTGTACGAGTGCTCCGGTTTGTGCTGACCATGCCGACGGCCCCCTAACAGTACCCTCATCCACCACAGTCCAGCCGGTGTAGTCACCATCATTGAAATCTTCAGACAACAACACAGTGCCTGTAGAAAGATCCTTCACCAGCACATCATCAAAGACACTGCCACGGTTATACCAAGAGTAAAGGGCAATCGTGCCGCCGGAAAAACTCTCGTCCGTCACTGAGAAGATCAGAGAGCCGTCAATCAAGACCTCCAGGCAAGTACCCTCGGTAACGAGCTCTACATCGTAGGTCTGCCCTGGAACGTAGTACACACTGTCCTCGGCTAGTAAGGTGAAGACACCGTTTTCACACTTCACCAGACGTCGGTAATCACGCTGCCTATCCCATGAGAAACGGTAGTAGTTGTCGGCATCCTGATACCGAAACATGATCCCAATAGCATCGTCGTCGTCAGAGCGCATTGTCAACGTGGCCCGATAGTCCGTCCAATTTGCCATGGGTGGGTTGGTGGCCCCCTCATACAGAGCGAAGGTGCCCAGCTTGGCAAGGTCGTCCCGATCAGTCGGCTTGGAGTAGATGCTGGAGCTTTGCACGAGTGCTCCCGTTTGTGCTGACCAAGCGGAAGGCCTTCTTACAGTACCCTCATCCACCACAGTCCAGCCGGTGTAGTCACCATCATTGAAATCTTCAGACAACAACACAGTGCCCGTGGATAGATCCTCCACCAGCACATCATCAAAGACACTTCCACGGTTGTACCAAGAGTACAGGGCAATCGTGCCACTGGGAAAACTCTCGTCCGTCACCGAGAAGATCAGGGAGCCGTCAATCAAGACCTCCAGGCAAGTACCCTCGGTAACGATCTCTACATCGTAGCTTTGTCCTGGCACGTACCACACACTGTCCTCGGCTAGTAAGGTGAAGACACCGTTTTCACACTTGACCAGACGTCGGTAATCACGCTGCTTATCCCAGGAGAAACGGTAGTAGTTATCGGCATCCTGGTACCGGAACATGATCCCAATGGCATCATCGTCATTAGAGCGCATTGTCAACATGGCCCGATAGTCCGTCCAAGTTGCCTCAGGTGGAGTAGAAGCGGAATCGGCGGGATCAGTGCCTTTGACGCGCTCTTCACCGTCTGAAAATCCGTCTCCGTCTGAATCCATGTCCAAGAGATTTGTCAAACCGTCAGCATCATAATCGACATACCAATCCTCACCCCAATAAGCCAACTCGTCGCCGTCGTTAAGCCCGTCTCCGTCCGTATCCACCTTATACGGATCGGTACCATACTCATTTATTTCATCATAATCTGATATTCCGTCTCCGTCCGTGTCGGCTGGTAAGAAAGTGTGTGTCACCTCTTCAGAAAAACTGCTTTCATTGCCGCTTTCGTCATAAGCAGTGACAGCAAAGTAATAGGTCTGGCCCTCCTGAAAGCCTGAATCCGAGACAGCGCAACTTGCATAGTTGCCCACATCAACAGTTGATGAGTAATCCCTACTAGATGCTCCATAGTATACGACATAACCGGCAAGATCCGGTTCGCTGTTGGGGCACCATTCTAAAGTGATTACAGCGGAATAGACTAATCTAGGAATCAGAATTAACGTTAAGGACAAGATATGTAAGAAAAGAAAAAACCTGTTGAGTTCGGAAAACCTTGACATTCCAGCACCTCCATTGCTCCCTGAGCCGTTCCAAATGCAGCGTATAGCAGGCGCCGCATCCGCCGCGCCCCCGCTCCCCTGTTCTTACAACTTTGGACTTTGGATTGGCGTTCAAGCCGTTGGAGCGACTTGCTCTTCTTTGAAGGTTGAATCATCCTTTCGACATCCCAAAGGACCATTTCCACCAGAGAGCAACATGTGTGCCAGCTGACAAGGAATAGAGCTGGTGGTGAGACAAATTTATTCGCTGGAAGATCAGCTAATTACAGCCGATATACAGCAACCCCAGCACATGCTGGATGGAGAGGTGCGAATTCCTATGGAAGAGATGTTCCCCCAAGTACAGTTTGGTATTACAATAACGTGGGAGTTGTACTACCAGTATCCCGGTTTCGCGGGCAACGGGCTAACAAAGACTTCTCATGTTACATATGGTTGCTGATTCCGACGCTTGGAAAGGGAAAGAAGGCATTTCATGACGGGGTGGGTCATGGTTGTGGGACTACCCGGAAGTTTGTCAAGGAAGCGGACAGATAGGAGACAGCAACCTGGCGTCCCCAGGTAGATGGGCAGGTTTTTGATTTCCTGCCGAAATGACACCAGGGGACGCCAGAGTACCGAACGAAATACTTCTTCTTTCCAAATACTACGGAAAGATCAGGCGTTCAAAGCCATCAGCGTAGGCATTGCCCGTTCTATAGACCACATTGCACAAAGGATCCGATCGTGGGCAATTCTCATCCCCGTGCACTGTCAATTGGACCGAATATTCACCGGAGGGAAGAGAGACCTCAGAAGTGGCCATTCCGTTTCCCAAAGCATCGGTAGTCAAAGTGCCTATTTCCATACCGGCAACACAGGCGGTGTTCCCTTCCTTCTCAACACCAGGGACCGGACCGAGTATTCCCGGGCCACTGACATCCGGACAGGCAACCAGGTCGTCCTCATTGAAAATATAGAGCCCCACGCGGTATTGATAATCGGGCTTGGCTCCCGCCAGGTCCAATGTTACTGTCGCCGTGGCGCCATCAAAGGAATACGCCCAGCAGACGGTGCCCGTTGTCAGGGGATGGGAGAAGTCATCCCAACCGCGTGTAAGGGAGGCCTCCCTCGGCGCTGAGCAGACCTTCATCCAGGGAATAAAGACTGTATCTGAGCCGCTGATTTCAGTCCCATCAGCGAGCTGTCCCTCCAGGGTCAAGCTGCCCCCATCAGTTAGCACTCCCTTATCAGCCAGCTCTTTCTTCTTAAACTTGAAGACGAGGTCGTTGAAACCGTCATTGTCTACGTCTTCTATAACCCATCTCAAAGGTAAAACACCTTCCAACGTGACGGTCGCAGGATCTATGTCGTTTACATCCATCAAATCGTTTCCAAGGATGGCCACCGAAACCACTCCTCCGCTGTTGGGATTGATACAGTTAGGCCAGCTTCCCGGTTTGATGTCGATGGCGAAGTCTCCAGATGCCACTACCGGTGTGACGATGATTTCTACCATTGTGTTGGGATCTGTAAATGTGACTCCCACGGGAAACAGGTGAGGAAAATTGGGGTCGTCAGTACTTAGATTGGGTGCCATTGAGATGCCCCGAATGCTGAACTTATTGACATCGTTGAATCCGTTATCGGAAAAACTGAAAGTCGCCCCCCCTGTGAGGTCATGGCCGGTGTCAACAAAATCCCCTGAGCCGCTGTCAAAAAGAAACAGATCAAAGGTATTATCTGGGTCAATGTCGACTGGTGGGGTGACCGAGGCGAAGTCTGACCCCTCAACGGCGTAGTCGTAGCCAATGGCGTAGTCCGGGTCGATCCACAGGGGCTCATCAATGCCAAGGCCGGATTTGCCAAGGGCGATACTGAATAGGTACGGGTCGCGGGGCCCCATATTCTCGGCACACAGGGTGCAGCGTAAAGGAGCCGACTGCGTTGAACCCAAAGGAGGTCCCCCACCAGATCCCCAAGGGACAAGCTCCCCAGCCTGGTATATACCTTCAGTACCGTCGGTGAAACTGACATGGAAGCCGATGACCGGTCCGCTCAGCCCCTCTGCCCCAAAACCTAGCTCGCTCACCGTTTTTCCGCCCACTTTATCTCCTGTCTTGACTATCGTTGTCAGGGAGCTGTCGGTGAAATCGTAGAGGTAGATGCCTGTTTCCACATCAGATTTGCCGAGAAACGCCAGTTTGTATTCGTGCAGGATAGGACTGTAGTCCAGGGAAGGACTATCAAGGTCAGTGAACTTAGTACCTCCTCCACCTGGTACAACGGTATTCGTGTCGGCCACTTTCGCCCGGTTCGAGCCGTCGTAGCCCGCTGTGTAGATACCTTTTAGGCTGTCACACTCAGGCCTACTGCAGCCGAGGAAGGCCACGTAATTACCGGAGTAGGAAGGCGAACCCGGAAAACGGGCGAATATGAGCCCCTGTTCACCAGGGATTTCAGTCGTCGTATCCGCCACCTTCAGGATGGGCCCTGTAATAAGAGGCGCGGTGTAGACACCCATGATAATCGGGGTTTCTGTACCACCTGCACCCACGAACGCCACGCTGTCGCCATTTAGGGAAGGATATTTGAAAAAACTGAAGTTTATATTGGGGATCCCGCTATTTGGGATAGAATCGCTAGTATTTACCGCGATTCCTGGCGAGCTAGGCCCGCTGGAGAGGTTACCTGATACGCAGACGCCTATCTCGTTAATGGTGAGTGATTCCCCTGAGTAGTTTACATTGGCGCCAACAAATGCGACGTTATTATTGTCGGCAGAGGGGAAAGCATAAAGCAGGTAGTTGAACTTACCTGGATAGGCAGGGATGTCCGTGTCCGCGTCGGCAACCTTCCACAGTGTGTCTCCAGCATTGACGTAGACACCTACCTTGTATAAGTCAGGACCAACACCAACAAAGGCCACATTGGAACCATCAATGGAAGGAGAGAAAAATTTGCTGAACTTGAGGCTGTACTCGCCAACAGGAGGAATTGATGTGTCCTGGTTGGCCATGACCTCTAGGTCCCCATCGTATAGAAGGACGCCGATCCAAGCGTAGCCTGTATTATCGGTTGCGCTTGCTCCAAGAAAAGCCACATTGACGCCGTCCACGACGGGAATATCTAATTCCCGAAAATAAGGGAACCAGCCGAGAGCGTCTGGGATTTTGGTGTCGTAATCGGCAATCTTCACGAAATGGAAGCCGGCTTCACCCCTCACCGGACAGAGCAACAGCAAGGTCAACATCACAACCCACAGCAGAAAAACTCTGCTGCGGCCACTTGATCCTCGACGACAATCCCTTCTCATTCTGCTACTCATCTTTCCGCCCTCCTTTGAACAACAGGAAATTCACTGCGCGAATCATTGAACCTGGCAGTTTCTTTTCCTGCGTGTCCTTTACAGGTCGCCAACATCTATTCTCCTCCTGTTTCCATTCCCTTCTACTCGAAAAGGAGGTCATCTATCATCTCGCCCGAAGCGGTATCACCATAATCAACGTCCACGTGAGATATCCTTTGAGCTCCTACATCAATACCCATAAAGGTGTCGACATCGAGGCAGAACCCTTCTCGCGTGACACTGGCAATGAAAAGGCCCTCACCATCATAAACCCTGAGCGTGGCTTCCGTCGACATCGGCACATCTGCTATACAGTCCCAGGCATTGCCAATGTACATGCCTACCCGCTGTACCGGCGAACTGAAGAACATGGTCAAGGGTAATCCAGGTGATTCTTGCTGATGGAGGAGCGAATATTCTCCGCTTTTTGTGCTGGCCCCGTCGCGCATTGCAGCATCAGCGATGGTCGGAATGCTGACAATCATCTCATCTTTATAGAACCAGACACCCAAGTCTAAATACTGGAAGTCAATTGGCTCCCCCGCAAAATACTCCTCAAAGGTAATGCGCTTGGCGCTTTCGCTAAAGCTGCTCTCGTCTAGAAGGTCGATGGGTTCGGGCGTCAACAGTCGGCTGACTTCATTCTCCATGCTCACAGACAACAGAATGGGAAGATCCTCTTCCGGTTCTAACACATACGTTAGGGTCGCCTCGCCATTCTTGACGGTTGCTCGTCCAATGGGGACCATGCCGTTATCGGTCTTCTGTAGCGCAGTGACCTGGGCCCCATCAACCGAGTACTTGACCAGCAATGAATGCTCGAGGATGTCTAGAGTGTAATCTGCCGACAAAATGAGTAGGGCTTTCCGAGTCCACATCTCCAGACTAGGATCACCTAGGACGTGAAAAAGGGAGAATATCGCAGAAATGTCGAGTGGGTAGAGTGGCTTTCCCATCATCTGTGTGACCCCAACCTCAGAGAATACATACATCTTGCCATAGTTTAGAATGTCACCCAAGCGCCGAAGCGAGGTCGTGCCACCGTAATTCGCCACCGTATTAGGCCAGACGGCATCAAAAAGGCCTCGGGTGAGGACGTCATCGCCCGTGTCCGGAGTGTCCCGGGTGGCGCCAATGAAGCCGACTGCGCCGCCGTTTGCTTTTCGAAGCAGTCTCTCGCCAAAATAGGTTTCAGTCATCGTGCCGGCTCCACTGTAACATGTTTGCCCTGACACAGCCGTCGGATAACATCGGCCGTCTATCGGCGGTTCTCCTGGATTCGTCTCGTTATCAAAAAAACCACTGGAACAGTTGATACTAAAAACCACAGGCAAAAGGTTCCCATTAGACAATCCGTTATTGGGATCGTTGATCGTATCTTTGTGGAAATTCGGCTCGGCCCAGCCTTTTTCTGAGCCGTGGTCGCGATGAAGGATCAAGAAACGCCCTGCGTTGAAGGCGTCGACAATGTCTTCCTCTGAGGCATCCCAGCCAAAAGGGCTATTGGGGCCGATGTCTTCTGGAAGGGGGTCCCATTGGTAGTAGTAGCGGGGCGTCTCGTCGCCCTGATACGCCGTTTTATTGCAGTTCACTTTAGAATAGAGCCGTTCTACAGTGTATCCCTGGTCGACCAGCTCCTCCCGGACGAACTCACAAGTCTCTATGTAAGCCTTCCTGTCATAGCCTTCGTAGCCAGGGGCAAGCCATTGACAGCACTGAAATAAAGCGGCAAGGCTGATATTTTCGTAAAAACTGGCGGAAGAAGGCGGATTGCTCTCGTACTGGATAATCTTGTCTACCACATTATTTGCCTGTTCAAGGGTATCTACAGGTATCCTTCCCACTCCGAAATCCGGAAATATATCATACAGGAAGGTCGGATCAGGTGTCGGGTCAGAATAGATGGCATATCTATAGTCTGAGGCTGCCTCCTTACTGAACACGGTTTCCACATAGAAGGTAGGGATAAATTCTGCATCCCCTAGCAACAACACGTAAGAAGGCCTTACAACACACTCCTTATAGCGCCCGTCTATGTACTGATCGATCTCATCACCTGTGGTGGTGTCGTTCGCCTCAACTACGTTGGTCACGATACCCTTGTCGTTCTTCCACTTGCCCAGCTTGTCAGCTGCCGCCCGGAACTTCTCGTGCGTAATAATAAGCAATTCCTCGCCATCGCATGGTTCAGGAGGCAATGTAGGACGGTCTTCAACATAGTCAAAGACCTCCTCGCCGTTGATAACGACATTGGCAAAGTCCACCGTTTGGCTCTCGAATGGGCTTTCCGAGGCTTCCGTCACAAACGCGCCACTGCCTCCCTGGAAGGTCAGTTCGTACTCAAGGGAGTCGTGGCTAACGTAAGTATCCGCCAATGGGTAGTACTGCCCAGCTGCGATGGAAACCACGGCAATCTGCAAATCCCGATACTGGCCCACAGGCGTTACGGTGCAGACCTCAGGGGGGTATGGTCCTTCCGACGCATAGGCTTCTTCGTCCTTTACAAAGGCAGGACAGTCATAGGAACCCGGCTCACACTCCACTTCATCATCTGGGCCTGGGGCTGGCGCTGGACGCTGACAGGGATATAGATTCAGGCGGATGGTCTCTGAGACCGTTGGCGGTGACGCTTGAATTGTGACTTCAGCACCCCGGGGAATGGCCACGAGACGATGAACCACAGGCACCGCAGGTAAACCCGGTATGCCGGAGCGGAATTCCATTCCTGGAATGACCACTTGGGTATATAGCTCACCTTCGGCCTCCACGCTCAATGTCCGCAGTTCGCCAAAGCTGACCGAGGCTGCCAAGTGTTGGTTGTCTGAGGCCTGGACCTCCACACTGGTTTCGGAATCGAACCCTTCGTGACCCGGGCATATCATGGCCTCCGGTAGACTTCCGAGCAGTGTAGCACAGAGCGCACGACCCAGGTTGTACAGCTCTTCAGCAATCGCGACCTGTTCCCCCTCGCGCAGATCTTGTGTCTCGTTCAGATAGGCCCGAAGAATGTTGGCTGCGGTGCAAGGCTGGCCTCGGACGTATGCTGCTTCGGCGTTGTTGAGCTTCATGACCAGGCTGGTACGCTGGCCCACATTCAGGGTTGCGTCAGGTAAACCATTTATATGCTCTTCAAGTTCGTCGAAGGCCGCAATGACTTCTGGGTCAGTTGATGCAGGAGGACTGCCCGCGTCCGAAGCAACAAACAACCCGATCGACAATAAGAAAATGAAAATAGAAATGCCTAATAGAGCCTTCCTTTCCATGTTGCCCTCCTTATGGTGCCGCGAGTTATTGGCCGGTCACAGCATTCTGTGTGCAAAGATGGGGGCCTGCGTTCCCAACAGAACACATACCGTCCTGTCAGGAATCAAGCAGGCACAATTTGAGCGGTTGCTCCATGTGGATCACCCTTAAACAGGGTCAAAGGATAGGTAGAAAAGAAAGAATGTTCTGCGTGAAATCATTACATCTTCCCATATTAATCTTTACTACGTTCAGGCTACAGAGTCAATTTCTATAATTAGGTATTTTTCATAAAAAAACTACGTACTTATCATATTGAAACTACGAAGCCCGATAGGTAACGGGTGGATAGGAGCAATGCTGTGAGCTACCAGGTGTCAGGTAAAGGACTTCAGCATATTATGAGACTGGCTAGCGAGGCGTCTATTTCAAGTATGCTTGCCACGAGATGGGCTCAGAAACCAGACGTTTCCATCCTAGATTTGTCGAGGATACCAGAAAACTATAAGCCTTTTAAAAGGTTATCTCATATAGCAAGAGCGACACTCGGCTCCATGCAGTGCGCGGAGTGAATAACATAGCATTATTGAACATCAACCGAAACCATACTGCGGGTGTGATCTGCAGAGAATATCTAAATAGGATCGGCTCCCAACCAATTCAATGAGGTGGCTAGCCAGACAATTGAGAAGAGCCTATAATTCGACCTCCATCCCCTCCCTTGCAAGAAAGGCTGTGGGCAACCTTTTCTGAACCTCCTTTTCCACATTCAAGAGAAAGCTGTCTGAGTGATCCGGATCATGATGGAAGAGGGCCAGCTTTTTCGCCCCTGCCTGTTCAGCCACTTCCACGGCCTGCTCCCAACTGCTGTGTCCCCACCCCTTCTTGTCCTTCAGTTCCTCCGGGGTGTACTGGGCGTCGTGAATGAGGAGATCCGCGTCTCTTGCCAGGGCTACCACCTTAGGATCTATCTCATCCCCATGTTCCACATCTGTACAATAGACCAGGGTTTTGCCCCCCTCTGTAATACGATACCCATAGGCCCCTCCTGGGTGATTGTGCTTGGAGGCCACAATGTCCACCCCCCTGGGGTGGGTATATTCGGTGAGGTCCGGTTCCCAAAAGGTTAACTTGGCCCCGAGCTTATCCAGGGGCACGGGAAAGAAATAGTCCTGGAGCTGTGTCTTGAAAACACTCTCCAGGTCCGTAAAACTCGTATCTCTTCCACAGATGGCCAGGGTGACGTGGCATCTCGGGTCCCTGGCAAACTTGAAAAAGGGAAAGCCCTGTATGTGGTCCCAATGGGTATGGGAGAGTCCGATCATGATGTCATCGAACTGTTCGTGAGATGCGGCCAAGAGGTCGTTTCCCAGTTTTCTAATCCCGGTGCCGGCATCCAGTATGCCGATTCTCCCGGTGCTGAAGGTCATTAAGACACAGGCCGTATTGCCGCCAAATTCCGCAAAATCCGGTTCAGCTACCGGAATAGATCCCCTCGTGCCATAGAAAGTGACTTTCATCTCAGTTCCTTGCTTCAATCAATCACGTGGTCCGAAGGTAGCCCTGATTCCTTGAACGAATCCCCTAGCTACACATCTTTAAGCTCTTCGGCGAGGACACTGTAACCAGCTATGCGAATTGGCAGGCCAATTCAGGTGCCCTGCCAACAAGAAATTAGAATACATAGCTCACAGATACTGCAACTGCCTGTGCATCTGTGTTGTACTCTCCGTTAGCTGTTCCTCCCAGTGTGGCGCCCACTTGATTCTCTTTGTCTCTGGACTCATATTTCTCATAGGCGTAACTCACAGCTATTGCTAAATCACCAAATGTCTTTATGCAGCCTATGGTGAAGTCATATTTATCAGCTTCCGGCACCATTGGTTCGAATGTGTCATCCGGTATGGGGTTCTCATCAAACCGAAAGCCTCCGAGGATAGCAAACGTATCGTCTATGTCATATTTGGCCCCAATACTGTAGGAAACCACGTCTTCCCAGTCCTTCTCAACTACCAGTGTCTCGCTTCCTGCAATGGGCTCATCAAACTCAAATGCCAGTTCGTCAAAAGATGACCACCCTTCCCATCTGATACCACATTCCACGGTGAGTTTCTCTACTCCCCTATAACACAATCCCACGAACACCTGTCGGGGGAGCTCAATGTCAGTGCTCCCATCAGTATTGGGGAAAACCATCCCTAATTCTGGGGGGCTGCCTGCCGGAAGCGTGTGCTCTGCATCGCCATCAACATCCACTGTGAATGGACTACGATAAGAAGCACCAAATGACCAATCTTGATTCAGATGATATAGGAGGCCCATATTAAAGCCAACGTCATGCCCATCTCCGTCAAATTTCTGTTCTCCATCTGGAAGTCCAAAGGTTGACAAGTTTACGTTGTTTTCCAACGTGGCATCAAGGAGAAGAAGATTAACGCCGCCAGCAACGGACAACTTGTCCGTAATCTTCCATGCAATGTTGGGGTTTATGTTAAATGACTTCAACTCCACGCTGGTTATAAGATATCTTCCTTCCCACTTCTTTCCCCAGTCGGTTTCAAGGCCAAATGGACTGACTATCCCCAACCCTGCTGTGAGCCTGTCATGCAGCTGGTGTGTTACGAATATTGTGCTTGGATAGAACACCTCGGTTCCTGTCTTCTCCGTCTTCCCAGTCTCTGCGCTCTTAAACTCCCTTGATAGAAATATGGGGCTGGTGCCTGCTTCTATGTGGGTTCCTTCGAGCTCGGTAAGAAGGGCAGGATTATGGTGGTTGGAAGCAGGACCTTCAGTGTGGGCAATCACATTCGTCGTCATGCCCATCCCTTTTGCACCGTGGACATGGAGTGCAAACCCAGAAGCCCTCGCGCTTGACGGAGCAGCTGTTACGCTTAAGAGCAAACCAAAACACAGACCCAAACCCAACCCAATCCGCTTCAAAAGCCCGTCTCTCATTTTCCACTCCTTTCCGAACAGTCTGCATCATGTGCAACCCATCCGACGCGAACGAAGTCAAAACACTTCTTAGCTCCACCGCTGCCAGCTACAAGAGTACGACGACCATTACCCCCCCATCAACAAACTCATTGTGCTTCTCAACGGCCATGTGAATTTTTGAATCCAAAACTCGGACATTTCAGCTTCCTCAAGCAAGCCCCCGGGATATTGAAGCCTCCCCGCGGCAAGCCGCGGGGAATCTTCACCGTAAGGATGACAACTTTTTAGATATACGCTCGCTAACCCCGCAGCCCGCGCAGCACTGTCGTCAGGCAGAACCTACGGGGAATGCGCTCGCTTATGCGGTTCAATGTGACCAGTGATTGTCTATCCCAAAGACGCCAGGGCCTCTCTTGCCTGTTTAAGGTATCCCTCCGCCTCGCATTCCTCAAACAACGCAATTGACGTGGAAATACATTCTCTGGCTTGCTCCCTTCTATCTTTGGCCCTGTGCAAGCGCCCCAAATCGAGATAGGCTGGACCCATGGTCCCTTTGGCCCCGATCTCTTTTGCAGCCTCAATGGCCTTGTTGAAATGAGATTCCGCCTTCTTGCCGGCAAAGGGGACGTTTTTCATCAGAAAGCCGATGTTTTTCGCCACTGTTGAAAGGCCAATCCGAGGGCCTCCTTCAACGATCTGCAAATACAGCCTTCCAAGGATATACTCGGACAGCGCATAGTAGCCCTTCCTCTCATTTCCCAGATACAATCGTTGTGCCTCTTCAATCATTTCTAATCCCTGTCCCATATAGCCTTTACCAATCAAAGCTGCGCCAAGATACGTATTTGCCGGTGTTCCCACTGCCTCGCCGCCGTACTTCTGGCTGTAAGTCAGAACCACCTTCAGAACCTCCTCTGCCTCCTCAAACTTACCGTAGTAGACATAAATGGCGCCGAGCAGGATTCTAGGAAGCTGAGAATACCACGGGTCTTGTGAAACTTGGATTGCCCTCTTACAGCATTCGATGCACGATTGAAAATCACCATCCAGCACATAACCAAACCCCATGATCCAGTGACCAAGGACCAGACTTCGAGTATTAGAGTGTTTCTGGCCATAGTCCAGAAGGTCCTGTGCTCTTTCAAAGGCCTTTTTCCCCTCTCCTCTGTGAAAGTGGACGTATCCCAGGCCGCCAACGGAATTGAAATAGAGGTATTGATCTGAAGGCAGAGCCCCGGCTATCTCCTGGGCCCTCTCTCCAAAGGCTTTGCCTTCCTCTATGAGAGACAATTCCGCACAGGTATATGTAAGCCAGCTGCAGGCATAGCCCACAACCTTCTGATTTTTGATGGCTTCTCCCAGTTTGAGAGCCTTGCGCAGGTACTCATATCCTTCCTTATGCCTTTCTCGACAGAACAGGGCGACGCCCTTCCACACATAGAACATCCCAAGCCTTGTCTTGTCGTCCAGAGACTCAGCCAAACCCTCATGAACGCTCAGTATCTCAGCCAGACCCCTGAAATCTCCGCGATGGTGAAAGACATAAGCCCACTGGTTAAGGACATCGATGAGGAGGCCTTCTTCTTCTTTTGTTTTGTCGGTCTTCTTCGCGAGAAGTTCAAAGGCCTCTTTGAAGTATTGATGAGATTCTTCAACAGCGTATCTTCTCAGGGCCTTCTCACCCGACTTCACGAGATAGTCAACGGCCTTGAGGACGGAGAGACCCAGCTTGAAGTGAAAGGCCAACGCCTCATGGAACTCCGAAAGCCTGTCCTGAAACAATCGCTCCATGACGCGGCCGATGCGCTCGTGGATTGCCCTGCGTTCTTTCTTGAGAAGCCCGTTATAGACTACCTCCTGTGTCAGGGCATGTTTGAAGACATACTCCAGTTCCGGCTGAAGAGACCTTGTCCGGATAAGGTCGAGCCGTTCCAGCCCGTTGAGACATCGGTCGATCTGCCCTTTCAGCTCTGTAACTCTTTTGAGTATCTCATAGAGAAAAGCCCTCCCCACAACTGAGGCCTCCTGGAGAATCCGCTTGGTCTCCTTCTCCAGGCGATCCAGCCTGCCGGAAATCACCCCATGGATGGTTGGCGATATGCCGGACTCACCCATCGATCTGGCAAGTCTCCAATTATCGTTGTCGCGGATCAGTGTGCCGGATTCGATTAAGGCATTGATGACCTCTTCCAGATAAAAGGGATTGCCCTCCACCTTCTCCAGAATGAACCGCTGCAGGTCGGAGGGAATAGTGTTGGTCTTCAGAAGAGACTCTGTCATGTTCTGGGCTTCTGAGGCAGAGAGATCCTGGAGGCGAATCTCCTGGTATGATTTGTCCAGAGCGCTTATCTGATGGCTGGTATAGAGGCTGAAATAGGGCCTGTACACAAGAAGAAATAGGGCAGGATGCCTGAACTCCGAGAAAACAAACCGGAGGAGGTCCAAAGAGGAAGGGTCTGCCCAGTGAAGGTCTTCCAGGCATATGATTGTTGGCGCCCTTTGAGCCAAGGCTGATAGAATCTCCTGGATGGCCTGATGGAGCCGCGTTTTCCAGAACTCAGGACTCACGCCTTCTATTTCCGGGTAGCTGAGGGAATAAAGGCTCCCTACGTATGGAATAACATCTTCTTTCTCTCCAATCAGATACTCTATACTTGATTCCAGCTTGCCCTTGACTGTCTCAGGAGGATCACCCTCGTCAATCTGCCAGGCCCGATTCAGCATATCGACCAGGGGATAATAGGGAATGTTCTGGGCATAGGAATAGGCGTGTGCCTCTCGCCACTGAATCTCTTCAAGATCCAACGTGGCCTTAAACTCCTCGACCAGCCTGCTCTTTCCTGTGCCCGCACTACCAGAGATAGAAATAACCGTGCTTTCTCCCTCACGGAGCCTTTCCACCGCTTCGCCAAGCTGGGCCATCTCCATCTTCCTGCCGATCAGGTCAGCCCTCACACCGTGGGTGCGGTGAACCTTTGTGGGCTGTTCTTTCGGTGACAGGACCTTGTAGATGCAGACCGCTTGCTCCTTGCCTTTCACCTGGGTGGGTTCCATACTTTCAAAAGTGAAATACCCCTCTGCCTGCCGATAGGTGTCCAGACCCACCAAGATCTCGCCAGGCGGTGCCAATTTGGCCAGGCGGGCGCCAAGGTTCACGGTGTCTCCAGTTAACCCGTGTCTGCCTTTTCCAATGTACTCATCACCAGTGATCACAAGTCCGGTACTAATTCCTATATGCATGGCCAGGTGGCACCCCACTCTTGCTTCGTACTCAGGACTCATCTCCTCCATAACATGTTGTATCTCTACGGCCGCCCTTATGGCCCTCACAGGATCATCTTCGTGAACTTCAGGCACACCAAATAGGGCCATGACCTCATCGCCGAAAAATCTCTCAATGAACCCCTCGTACTTGGTCACTATTTGGGCAATCTCGCCGAAGATGCGGCTCATGATCGCCTTTACTTCTTCTGGATCCAGCCTCTCGGTCAGGGCGGTATAGCCGGAGAGATCAGAGAAGAGCACTGTGATATGCTTGCGCTCTCCTTCAAAAGCAGGAACTGCCTCTGGCGTTTCCGACACTTCCGCTAGACCACAGCCGCATTCATCGCAGAATTTGCTCCCATGGGGATTGACCTTCCCGCATTCCAAGCAGGTACATTCTAGTCTGCTGCCACACTCATTGCAGAACTTGGCATCTTCTCGATTTTCAAATTGGCAGTGTGAGCATTTCATCTCTTAGCCCTAAGATGGGTTGATTCTGGAAAAGGCCAACTGGCCTGGGATTACTCCAGCCAACTCACGATGGTAAATTCCCTGCTATTGGCAGTTCAGGCCAAGAATTAGAACCGAACAACACAGCGGCCAAGCGTGGAACACCAGGAAACAGGAGCATCATTTGAACTATTGCTGAGACTGTCGAAAAAGTCGAATTACTGCCTTTCGACGAAATTGGCATGTAATAATATCAATCGTTTACAGGTCTCAAAATGACGGTTTTGGGGTTTTTCGACAGTCTCGCTAAAGGCTCTAACCTGCCGAAATTACAAAATGCGGTTTTTCAAAGAATGCCCTTGCCTCGCCCTTTTAACCTATAATTTCTAGTTATAACAGATGTTATCATGTATTTTTCTGAAAGGCGCTCCTTACGGCTTTCAGGGGCGCTTTCGGACAATGTTCAAAGCCCTCCCATTATGTATTCCCAGGATGCAACTTGCCGTTGTGATAGCCCATCCAGTGGCAGGCATGAAGTTTGGGCCAGTTTGCCTTAGACCTCACGCCTTAAAAGATCAGGCGTACACTCGCTCGGGCCTGGATGCCGGGGGCAGGAAAGCCGACGGCCTCCTCATAATCTGCATCAAAGAGATTGTCTATGGCTACGGCAAGTTCACATTTCTGTGTCATACTCCACACGGCACTCACGTCTAGTCTCGTGTATTCATCCAGGGTGCGATCACCAGTGGGGATTGACGAATCGAGGACCTCACCCACGTATAGCCCATCAAGATTGAACACAAGATCATTGCGGGCCTTCCACCGGACATTTACTCCACCACGCCACTCTGGCCGGTTTCGCAGTTCCTCGTCCGTGTCCTTCACGTCTGTTTCTGTATAGGTCACGTTGGCATTGCACCAAAGACTGTCACTGACTCTCGCAGTCAAGCTCCAGTCGATGCCTTTTGCTGTGACCTCGGATCGGTTTACCAGGCGTGGCGGGGGCCCTTCCTCCAGGTCAATAATGTCAAAGAAGCGGCTATAAAAGGGGGTCATGCTGATTCTAACGCGACCGTCCAGCAAGTCTTGAATGACACTAAAGTCAAACCCTTCGCTGGTCTCCGGGACAAGGTCTGGATTCCCCACGATGGCGTTGCCCAGTGAGTAGAAGCTGGGCAGCTTGAAGCCTTTTCCCCAGTTAGCCTTAAGAGTTGTGTCACTGGACATGATCTTGTACATGACACCTATCTTGGGACTCACCTCTGTGTCAAAGTCTTGAGGCATGTCAACACGGAGCCCTCCTTCAACAGTGAATCCAGCGGCAGGTCCATACCGAAGCTCAATAAACGAGCCGTAGAGCTCACGCTCCAGTTCGAATCGGGAAGGCACTGAGATTCCAGACTTGATCAAGGACGTGTCCTCATCACCCTCTTCGAACTGTCCGTCAATGCCTATGCTGCCCCAGAGCCTCTCGGACATGGAAAAAAGACCTGCAAGCTCAATGTCTGCACGATCTAAGCTGCTATCACTGGTATTAGGCGGAATGCCGGAGGGATCTCTAACACCTGGAGCCACTCCAGGTGACGACGCATCCTTCTCGTGATGGTACCAACTCCCTTTTGCTGTGAGTTCTAAGCCCGAAACACGATCAAAGTCCATTTCAAGCCCTGCGATGAGAAGCTCGGAGTCACGCTTGTCTACCTCACGTATTACTGCGTACTCAGGTCCCCCGCTGTCGTCTGGAAAGCTCTCCCTGTCATTATCAGAATAGAACAGACTACACTGAAGCTCCGGCGCCCCGTCAGGGAAAAGAGTGACTTTGCCGCTAAAGTTCTTGCCTCTAAACTGATCACCCTCCACCAGTTCCCCGTTGTCTGCGTAGGCTGCGGCCAGAGTATAATCCCCATTCGTGGAACAGGGACCGCGGGCTTCAACACTGCCGCTGTAATATCCTTTCCCACCTCCAGTCATTTGGACTGAATACTCTGGTTCAGTAGTACCGTGTCTGGTAACAATGTTTATCACACCCGCCACGGCGTCAGACCCGTGAACTGAAGACAGGGGGCCCCGAACAATCTCCATGCGTTCAACGTTTCCCACATCTAGGACAGAGAGATCGAACGATCCTCCACGGGGATTTGTGGGATCATTCACCCGAATCCCGTCAATCAGCACCAAAGTGAAGTTGGGATCGCTACCACGTAAGTAAACAGAACTGATACCACCTCGCCCACCCATTTGGTCGACATGTAGCCCAGGAACCTGCCGCAGCAAATCAACTGCGGTGCTCGGATTACTCGCTTCGATCTCGTCACGGGTGATAAGAGTAATGTCAGCCGGCGAACCCCAAACGGTCCCAGGTATGCGGGAAGCCGAGACAATAACAGGCGGCAGGATCACCGTTGACTCCGATTCTTCAGCCAATCCCGTATCAGAGAGTGCGAGGCAAGGGAAGACAAGAAAGATAAGAAATGCGGTAACCAAAAACTTCCTTTGCTTATTTGAGAAAGAAGAACCGACAAGGATCATAGACTCTCACCGCAGCAGCTGATGGCACTCAGGCCTTGCCCTTAATCTGAAAAGGTCAAAAACTCCAGTCCAAGGCAAAGACAACATTTGTCCCTGCTTCATTCTGACCAGACCCATGTATTCTGTAGTCTTTGTCTGTAATGTTCTCCACGGCTGCAGATAGGATAAGATCATAAGTGACCTTCCATCCTGCCCGAAGGCAATAGACCGTATAGCCCGGAGTTCCACCAGGTGGGATACGTTGCGTGTCGGCCTTGTCTCTCGTTGAGAGCTTGTCCTGGTCGTCTGCCAGTGTGGCCACGAACTCCACCCATATTCTCTCACGCGGGTGCTCCCACCGCAGCCCAACAACACCGGTCAATGGCTGAAGACGGTCAATAGGTTCCTCCACTTTCACTGGCGCTGCAGTCGGGAAGGTCTCCACAAAACCCTCCATCCAGAAGAGCGAGCCAAAAAGAGTAAACCGGGGATGGAAGCGGTAGCCTAGATTGAGTTCCACCCCATGGATGTAGCCGTCCCCGGCGTTCTTCTTAGTCACTTCGTTATCACCCTCGACAACGTCTCCCGTTGGTGTGCGAACGATCATATTGTCAATGTCCGTGTAAAAGTAGGCCAGTTGACCGCTGAAGTTTTCATAGAACGCTTTCATGCCGATTTCGTAAGCAATGAAGTCTTCTGGGTCGAGGTCTGGAGAGGGGGTTTCGATCTCATCTGTCCGTGCAGTGTCCAGCCGAGTCAGGTCAGAAAGGTTCGGTGCCCTGAACCCCTGTGACACGCCGGAGAAGGCGTACCAATGATGATCTGCGTCAATCTGGTACAAGATGCGAGCGCTTCCCACCGTCGTGCTCCAATCGTCCGAAATGGACATCTCATAACCTGTCTCGGGGTCTTCAACCTTGTCAGCATCAGCACGGGCATAATTGAAGCGCCCCCCAAAGATGAGGTCCAGTCTTTCGCCGTACAGCGGAATGTCGTCCTGAACAAACACCCCTAGCGAATCGTATGTGGCGTCGCCTGCCACGGGGCCTTGAATTCTGACGCTGCGCAGTAAGCCATCGGCGTCAAAGTCTCGCCGGAAGGAATCCACATCGTCGTGATAGTACTCAAACCCATAGGTCCATTGGCCGAATTGGCTGAGGCTTTCCAACTGCAATGACATTCCCAAGGTATTCACATCAAGTCCTTGGCTATCACTGCGCTTGTCTTCGCGGACACGATGCTGTTTCTCAATTTGCTCATGCCACGAGAGCGTGACCTGGAGTGCGTCAACAAAGGCACCCATTTCAGAGGTCTCGTACTTCAGGTAAGTGAGCTCGCGATCCTGATCAAGGTCTCTTTTGAGTTCCTTACCGACTGTTGTTCCTCTAAAGCTCTTGGCAAAAACGGTCTTGTGTGTGCGGGGAACGTCTTCCTGATGAACCTGTTGATGGGCAACGGTAAGTGACTTGTGGGAGCCTAAGGCCCACTTTAGCTTGAAGTCGCCGTTTAATTCGCTGTAGCCGGTGTTGGGTTGAAGTCCCATGTCATGGCCGCCCCGGATGTCTCCAAAGTCTCGGTAAGAAATCCCACCTAGAAATGGGAGGCCTTCCCCCAGTCCACCGCTGATTTCAGACCGGATCGTGTGAGAATCTTCTGCCTCTGCATAACGGTAATAGACACGGGGTTTCCAAGCAAAGGGCTCTGCGGATCCGTAGGGTCCCCTAGTGATGGCATTCACGGTGCCCCCCACCGCGTCGCTTCCGTACAGCACAGAGGAAGGCCCCTTAACCACTTCCAGCCGTTCAATGGTCAGCGGGTCAACAGTACTCCAGTACTGGTTGGGACCCTCTCGGAAGGTGGAGTTATTAAGACGAATGCCGTCAATCAGAAAGAGTGTTCGAAATCCTGTAAAGCCCCTGATAAAAGGTGATCCCTGGCCATGGGAAGTCCTCTGGACCATAATGCCCGGGATTTCTTTCAGCGCCTCCGGCACTGTGCGGACCATTTTTTCATTTTGCAGCTCCTCGGAGGAGAGGGAGTGGACGGTACTGGGCAGGGAGAAGTCTCTTTCAGTTCTCGTGGCAGTGACAATAACGTCCTCGAGTGTCACGATGCCAGGGTCAGCATAGCTGAGACAAAGAAGGAATGGCGATGCAAACAGGAAGTAGAAGGTTAACCACAGCTTCAGCCATTCCATGTTGTTTGGGAATCTGTTTGCAGTGATCGCCTTTGCTCTATTCCCTCTCATCTGTCAGCTTAGAGAGGCCCCATCATCCCTGCAGACGGGTAATGATCAGAGCCCACTATGCATGATCTCTAGGCTGAGGATGGCATATGCAGTGACAAGCACCGGATCCTTTTCCCACCACCGGCCGTTCTCGTTAACCCAGAAGCCCTCTCCCTTCTGCAAGTTGAGAAGCTTCAGAGCCAGTTCTCGTCTCCAGTCCACTTCTTTTCCATCCACCAAGGCCAGTGTGTGGACCCCACCTGCTGCCAGGCCTTTTGCCATCACATGGTAGTAGTAGTAAAGCCCCTGGGGTCCCATGCCGGGATTCTCCTCGAGCGTGAAGTTGCGCCTTAGCCAGTCAAAAACGGCCTTCACCCTTGGGTCATCCCGGTCCAGGTCCGCGTAAATGTAGCTGAGAAGCCCTGCGTAACTGATGCTGCCGTAAGAGCGAAGGGCCGTCTTTCCGGAAGGAAGCTTCACTTCTCCGGCCTTGCTATTGCCGGGAAAATAGACGAAACCACCCCTGTTCTCCGGGTCATCGCTTGCCCATGCCTGGTCGTTATGACTCGGAAGATTCTGACATCTCTGAATGAACTTAATTACACCAGGCCAGTTCAGCTCCTGGAACGGGGCAATACCATCTTCTTTGTCATCTGCCACAAACTGGGAGTAGTAAAGGGCTTCCAAGGCAAACATGGTGTTTGACATGTCTGAATGTTGATGCCGGCTCCCGTAACCCACACCACCATCATAAGGCGAATCGACCTTTCCCTTTTCGCCAAAATCTGACTGGAGACCAACCAGAAAGTTCCGTGCATTTCGAATCAGAGGCTCGTAGGCAGGGTCAAAGGAGGCAATCAACGCCATTAGAGATACGGCTGTATTGTAGTTCGCCAGGTCCTTCACGTATATGCCGCCGTCAGGCTGGACACACTGAACAAGGTAGCTATAACCTTTCTTGACAAAATCGGGGCTTGCAGCCCTCGTGCTTCCCGACGGTTCTCGCACAAATCCTGTAAGGACCAGGCCCGTGAGCGCCGGATGGTCGGGCTGGGACCAGTACCCCATGGGATGTTGGGCCCCCTTGAGCCAAAGCAAGCCGCGCTCTATGGCGTGTTTCACCTCGTTCTTCAAAGAAAGATCGCTTCGGGAGTTGCCGGTTGTCACAGCCACTGGCTCCGCACCAAAAATCATTGGCCCAAGGCCGACACAACTCAGCCCTGAAATCACCAAGAAGAAAATCAATGCTCTCCGTTTACTCTTCCGCTCCATCACTTTGTCGCTCCTTGCTAACGACACCTCCCTGGTTTCAATCTCCGTTTCCAATCACTGCCTTGCTCGAACCCGGTCAAGACAGTATCAGCTTCCTGTCTTCGATCTCTTTTCGATTATGACAGTCACTTCCGTGCCCGGCGGTGGTACAGCGCCCTTGCGGACAAACCACACTTCATCGCTCCTTCCTTCCGGCATTGGATTGTCAATAAGCGCCACAGGATCATGAAAGATGGCAACGATAGACTTCTCCACTTCAGCCATGAACACACCCTCTGAGACAAAAGAACCGGTGAAGACCCAGTGGGTCTTTCCCATGGGGCGCTCTCCTTGCAGAACCCAATCCTCGATGGGTCCTTCCTTCAATGTGCCTTTATCATGCCATTTAACCCGAATGTCAACGGGATCCCCCTCAGGCTCTCTGGGTTCCCCCTGATAACCAAGGGGATTGGTGGTTCCTTCCAAACCCAGCAGGAGCAAAGCAATATGAACGCTGTAAGGCTTCACTTCGGTCCTCAACAGGCTCTCATGCAATTTCCCGGACGCCCCGACAATCAGGTACTCCAAAAGGCCCTCGTCCATATTAATGGCTGCCGGGAATTCCACACGTTCTTTCTTCTTCAGGATACGGACGCCGCCAATCTCAAACTCGCCTGGCCCAATCATTCTCACTGGGGGAGTATTTGGTCTTTCCCCTGCATCCATACCCCGTTCTTCCACAATAACCGGCCTTGGCGATCCAGAAGGCTGACTGCCTGGGGCACCAAACGCCAATTCTGTTCCAGATAGAGTCAGAATCGTTGCAAGCAATAGAAAAAAATCCCATGGACTCTTCATGGCCATTTCCTCCTCCTAACCTCCGACCAAGTTATTTCTTCACCTTGTGAATCACGATCGAACCGCTCTGGATGACAGTCGTTGGATCTCCGTCTTCACTGACGCCAATCTCATTATCGTAGACAACGGCGTCGCCACTATCCTTATCCCATATCTTGATTCTGAACCTGTCAGGTTGTCCGCCTCCAAGGAGATCGCCATCAATGGCAGAGAGCATGAAGCCAAAATTGCCGTCACCGTTAATGGTCCCTGTGCCCTTGTACTTGGCTCGGGCCCCGGCCACGACCAACCAGTCGTAGGTGCCGGAGTGGAAGTTCAGATCCGCTACCCTGAACTGGAACTCCGTTTGGCCAGTAGGCGTCTTAGCGCCCTTCTTGTACTTGGCCACGAAACCGAACGATGCCTTACCAGTCAAAGAAGGGTCAGGGGTGTAGGCCCCCTCGAGTGAATCAATCCAGCCACCGCCTGTAACGAATCCTCCAGATGAATCATAGGCGACTACATAGCGGTATTGTGCAGACCCGGTGTCACCATCCTTGTCTGTCACATAGACCGTGATCGTGTAGACGCCGGGTGTCTCATAAACATGAGAGCCACTAACGGTCCCGGAACCGTTTGTTTCGTCCACTGTGCCTTCAGATTCGAGGCCGTCTCCCCATTCCCATGTTGCTGTATGCGTATCGAGCACCCCGGGATCAGTGAAAGGTGCACTCACCGAGATCTCCACGTTCACCTCTACCGGATCTTGAGGTGCAGTGATCGGCCCAACGGATGGGGCTACGTTGTACACCGTTACCGTGGCGGTAGCAGCATCTGTCAGTAGTGAATCAGAGACGCTGAGCCCAACAGGATAGGAACCGTTGTCTGCCCAGACGTAAGTCGGCGTGGCGCCAACGGCATCATCGTATTCACCGTCATTGTCCAGATCCCAGGCGTAGGTCAAGGCATCGCCTTCAGGATCCCACGAAGCGCTACCATCCAGCGTCGCCTCAGCCCCTTCATCTGCCGTGTAGGGACCACCTGCGTCAGCCACTGGTGGATAGTTACTCACTTCTACTGTCACACTGAGTGTGGCGATGTCTGTGCTGCCGTCCTCATCTGTTACGCGTACAGCTACAGTGTAGGCCCCGCTATTCGCCCACGCATGGGTCTGCGTGGGTCCCGTATCGCCCGAGGCATCGAAAGTGCCATCATAGTTCCAATCCCATTCATAACTGACTATCGCATCAGGGCTTGAGGTAGAATCGCTGGCATCATAGTTTCCTTCAGTTCCCGCATCCAGGCTTATATCTCCTGTCAGTAATGCTGTGGGGCCAAGATCGCTTACGGTTACCTCAAGCGTGGTCATATCTGTACTACCGTCGTCATCTGTGACTAGGACAGCCACGGTATAAGTGCCACCATTCCACACATGGCCCTGAGTAGGTCCTGTGTCGCCTGAAGCATCAAATGTGCCGTCATAGTCCCAATCCCACTCGTAGCTCACAATGACATCTGGGCTTGACGTGGAACCGCTGGCATCATAGGAGCCCGCCTGGCCTTCATCTAAGACTGAATCTCCCGTCAAGTTCGCAGCAGGACCCTTGTCCGTTATCGTGACATCATGAGTTATCGTGTCAGTGGAGCCGTCGTTATCGGTCACCGTCAGTGTTACAGTGTAGGCGCCGTTATCATTAAAGGTAAAGCTCGGGTTCTGATCCGTGCTCGTGCCAAGTCCGTCAAAATCCCACAACCATGCAGTTATTATGTCCGGAGAGGACGTAGAAGCGTCTGTGAAGCTGACAGGAGCGCCTTCGCCCTGCGGCTCTGGCGACCATGCAAAGGCTGCTGTGGGACCAAGATCGCTTACTGTTACCTCAAGCGTTGCCATGTCCGTACTACCGTCGTCATCTGTGACTAGGACAGCCACGGTATAGGTGCCGCCATTCCACACATGGCCCTGAGTAGGTCCTGTGTCGCCTGAAGCATCAAATGTGCCGTCATAGTCCCAATCCCATTCGTAGCTTACAATGGTATCAGGGCTCGAGGTGGAACTGCTAGCATCATAGTTGCCTGCTGCCCCCTCATTAAGACCTGTGTCTCCAGCTAAGGCTGCTGTGGGGCCTTTATCCGTGATCGTCACATCATGGGACACAGTGTCCGTGGAGCCGTCGTCATCGGTCACCGTCAGTGTTACCGTGTAGGTGCCATCATCATTGAAGGTGAAGCCGGGGTTCTGCTCTGGACTCGTTCCAAGTCCGCCAAAATCCCACAGCCATGCAGTGATTATATCCGGAGAAGACGTACAACCATCTGTGAAGCTGACAGGAGCGCCTTCGCCTTGGGATTCTGGCGTCCATGTAAAGGCTGCTGTGGGACCAAGATCGTTGGCGGTGACCGCGGCATTGTCGGTTCCCACGCCGCCATCATCATCAGTCACGGTCACAGTCACGGTGAACGTTCCGCTGTCAGAGTAGACGTGGTTCAACGCAAATGTCCTGTCCGGATTGAGTGTCAGCGGTTGTACACCTGAGCCGTCGCCATAATCGACTGTGGCCGTCCAGGTGTCATCGCCCGGGTCTGTGAACGACCCTTGTCCCGCAAAAGCGCCACCCTCATTGATGGTCGCATCAGGTCCGGCATCAACACTGGGCGCCACATTGTTGACGGTCACGGTCAGCGTGTCCGACCCCACACCGCCATCATCATCTGTAACGGTTAGAGTCACGGTATACACCCCGTTGTCTTTATACACGTGACTCGGCGTGAGAGTGCCTGAAGCGGTTTCCTCGTCTCCGAAATTCCATTCAATTGTGTGGGTATCAAGAGTGCCCGGGTCCGTGAAACTGCCGCTGAATGACGCATTAACGCCTTCATCCACAGTCTGGTCAGGGCCGGCCTCCACGGTGGGGGCCACATTGTTCACCGTCACCGTGGTGCTAGCAGTGTGCTCCAGCTGCGAATCAGAGACCTTGAGCCCAACAGGGTAGGTGCCGTTCTCCACCCAGGTATAGGCTGGTGCCACCCCTGTGGCATCATCGTATTCAGCGTCATTGTCCAAATCCCATGCATAGGTCAAGGCATCGCCGTCAGGGTCTGTGGATGCTCTGCCATCGAGCGTCAGCTCAGCCCCTTCATCTATTGTGTAGGGCCCACCTGCATTGGCAACAGGGGGGTGGTTGACTGCACTGGCCGTTACAGTGGCCGTGTCAGAGCCAAGACCACCATCGTCATCGGTTACAGCAACTGTAACCGTATACACGCCGTCGTCAGCATAGGTATGGTTGAGACTAAAGCTCTTGTCAGGATTGAGGGCCAGCGCTTCAGGGCCTGACCCGTCGCCGTAATCCACGGTGGCCGACCAGGTGTCAGTACCAGGATCAACAAAGCTTCCCCCGCTGGTAAAGGTATCTCCTTCGTCGATGGTGGCGTCAGGGCCCGCGTCCACTGTGGGAGCCACGTTTGCCACAGTGACCGTCAGGGTGTCTGTTCCTGAACCGCCGTCGTCATCCTCCACTGTCAGGGTTGCAATGTAGATCCCGTCATCTGTGTAGACATGTTCCGTTGTCTGCGTTTCGGAAATGGCGGAATCATCGCCAAAGTCCCACACATAGGTTAAGGCAAGCTGATCCACCGGGCTTGGATCAACGGCAGTGCCTGACAAGGCTACGGTGGCCCCCTCGTCCACATACTGGTCTGGTCCCGCTTCTGCCGTGGGCGCCACATTGTCTACAGTGACCGTGGCGGTAGCCGTATCGTCTGACGAAGAGTCAGACACTTTGAGGCCAATAGTGTAGGTCCCGTCATCCGGCCAGGTGTGTGTGGGAGTGGCCCCTGTGGCATCGTCGTATTCACCGTC
This sequence comes from Thermodesulfobacteriota bacterium, assembly GCA_034189385.1. Lineage (GTDB taxonomy): Bacteria > Desulfobacterota > Desulfobacteria > Desulfobacterales. The sequence continues at coordinate 50,873 of JAXHVD010000007.1, read as the reverse complement.
GTTGTCCAGATCCCAGGCATAGGTCAGTGGGTGGCCATCAGGGTCGCTCGATCCCGTGCCATCCAAGGTCAGTTCGCTTCCCTCATCCACTTCATAAGGCCCATTGGGATCAGCCACCGGCGACGTATTCACAAGCACCTCGATGGTTGTCCACTGAATATCCCAAAGCCGCTCCTCTTCATCTACCTCACCGTTGTGGTTGAGGTCGTTCATGACGCCGTCGTCCCACACCTTGAGCCCCACGTTGTAGGTACCCACGGCATCCCAGACATAGATCGGATGCGACCCAACAGCATCGTCAAAGTCGTAGGGGTAAATTCCGTCGAGTTCCCAACCGAAACGGGCAATCTGGTCTCCGGGGTCGATGTCGTAGGAGCCACTGCCGTCCAAGGTGGTAGCAATGCCGGCCATGGTGGTGTAAGGCCCGCCAGGCACTGCAACCGGCGGGTGAGCCCCCTCGGTTATTGTGACAATTGCCGAGGCTTTGTCGGTCTTCTCCGGGTCATTGTCGTCAGTCACACGAAGGGTTACGGTGTAGATACCCGCCTCGTCATATGTATGCATTGCAGTAGGTGCATCGTCAGAGTAATCATATATGCCATCTTCATCCACATCCCACTCATAGCGCACGATGCTTCTGAAGTGATCGTTATGATAGGAGTCGGAGCCATCCAGTGTGACTGGCATCCCTGTTGCACCGGGATTGGGTTCAATGTTAACCAGAGCCACCGGAGGCTTCACAAAAAGCGTCTGAGTAAGGATCAACACGCCCCATGCGGTCCGGAGAGGTCCTTCCCGAACCCAAAGCGTGCCCTGCCCCTCGCCGCCAAAGGAGCCATCCTCCTTCTGGTCATCCAGCACGGTTCTGGCCGCTCCCCGCTCAGGATCCCCATACCAGTCTATGCTCCATGGGGTGTGTTCCCCGATGATGGAAACCTCGTAAGGCTGTGCAATCCTGAAAGCCTTGGCCAGAGCATAGAGCGCATAATAGTTTCTCGTGTTCTTGTACCAGGAGTCCCAGACACTGGCCATGTAGCTCTCTGAGTTGATCCAGCGCCAGTCTGTGGCGGGAATGTCGTCAAAGGCAAGCTGGGCCAACCCGGAAGGCGTACACGCCACGTAACCCCCTGATATAGGCGGCTCGTAATTGTGGTAGCCCCAGCGGGGCCCATCATCGCTGAAAGCCAGCCATTCCAGGTTCTTCTCTTTGACCCACCCGGGGACCACAAGATTAAAGGCCTCTTCGGCAGCCTCCATACCCAGGGCCGCCCACTGGCTGGCAGAGTTGTCAGCATAGTCATTCCAACTATAGCGCCAGCCACCGGTACGGGCGCCTGAGTCCAGCTGCCCCCAAGCATACATGTCTACCATATCGGTTAGGATGTCATGATAGAAGCGGTCGAGGATGTTTTCTCCTCCTGAGTGGGCAATGGCCAGCGGGGTGCCGGAGGAGGCAAAGGCCATCATCACCATGCCCAGCTCATAGGGTTTTCGTATACCGGGGCCTTCAATGCCGATGCCATTGCCGTTGGTATCCGGATCTCCGTGGGTCTGAAGACCGATCCCTTTTGAGCGCAGAATGCCAAGCAGATAGGTCATTCCCCGGCTGACGGTCTCCACGTAGGGGTCTTCACCAGGATCACCGGTTTCATGATGGGTGTTGATCTGAAAGGCCTGAAGGGCTGATCCTATGGATGACGCGTAGAAGTCATAACCCTCATAGTCGTATCTCCACCAACCGGATGCACCGCTTCGGTTCTGGGTGGTGTGCAGATACCAGAGGCCCTCATCAATGCCTACATTCACTTCAACATCCAGTGTCTTCTCCTTAACCAAAACGTTGTACGTGTCTGATCCCGACTGCCCGCTGCTATCCCAAACGGTCAGGGTCGCAACAAATGGCGTTTCATGGGGCGAGTCAGGATAGGTGTGCTTGACTGAGAGGTCATAGGGGTCTGTCACGTTCATGGTCGGGGAAGACGTCCCATCCCCAAAATCCCATCTGAAGTTCACCGCATCCGCATCCTTGACAACACCCTTGAGAGTGATTTCCTTGCCGTTCCAGGTCTCGTGGGGGAACTTGACGTCCCTTCCCACCCATGGTACACAAATGACCTTTGGCGGGAGGTTGGCGTAAATCTCCACCTCGGCCGTATCCGTGCTTGTCTGTCCTGCTCCATCCTCCACAGTCAAGGTCACCTGGTACGTGCCGGCGGCCGCGTAGGTGTAGACAGGCCTCATGCCGTAAAGCTTCACACCGTCCACATCCCATTCATACTTCAAGATGCCGCAATCGTCGCTGGAGCCCGACCCGTCGAAATACGCAGGCGGGCCGCCAACACCGCCCGCGTAGGGCCCACCGGCCTCTGCCACGGGCGCATTTCCTGTGCCGATGGTCACGGTGGTCTCGTCTGTGTCTGACTGGAGCAGGTTGTCATACACGGTAAGGGTCACGGTGTACGTGCCCTCTTCCGTGTAGAAATGCCTGGGTTGTCTTCCTCGGCCGGTATGTCCGTCCCCAAAGTCCCACTCATAGCGGGCGATGTTCGTATCGTCTGTGGAGCCCCCGCCATCAAAGGGAATGAAGCTGTGCACCTCGCCCGTGTATGGGCCTCCGGCATCTGCAACAGGGGGCTCACCTGCGGAGATGGTAACTGTGGTCGTGTCGCTATCTTCCTGGAGGACATGGTCTGTCACCTTGAGAGTGACCTCATACGTGCCAAGGGCGTCATAGGCATGGATGACCCTTTCTCCAACCCCTCTGGTCTCCACCCGAACATCGTCCATGTCAGCGGTGCCGGAATATACGGTACACCCCACCTTAAAGAGAGTGGCCCGGGTGGCGTAGTGTGAGCCGTACAGGAAGGTCCATTCAGTCTCTTCGAAGGGCCTGTAGTAATAGCTCGCTCCCTGAAGGGGAATGAGTACGATCTTGAGATCGTACCACTGATCTTTGCTGAAGCTGCCGAAATCTCCTCGATCGGTTCCGTCTTCATAGATGGCGAATGTGCCGTCATTAAGGTAAATGGCATGTGGCATGTGGGTATAGCTGAAATCTGGGCTGTTGTTCTTTAAACCCCACATCAGTTTCGTGGTTACCCCACTGGGCAAGCGCACCCGGACCGTAAAGGTATTTTCACCTTCCCTCTCGAAGTTCTTCTGGCTGAAGCAGTAGCGCTCTCCCCATGTGCCGGTTCCGGTCACGGTGATGATGTCATCCTGGCTGACGCCGTCACTTGCATCCCATCTCTCTTCATCCAGGGTCATTCCGTCAAAGCCTTCTGTAAAGACGTTACCAAAGTCCCATTCATAGGCGTAAATGCCATAGTCATCAGAAGACCCCGTGCCGTTCAGGGTGACCATGAACTTGCCGTCTTTCGCCACTTCTTCTCCAAACTCGTAAGGGCCACCCGCATCAGCCACAGGCGGGTCTGAGTATCCTACGGTCACAGTCGTGGTAGCCGAGTCAGATCGGTCCCCGTGGTCATGGACGGTGAGGGTCGCACTATAATCACCCACGGCGTTGTACTTGTGGGTCACCTTGGTGATTTCAGTGATGCCGCCCAGATAGGTTCCAAGGTTATTGAAGCCCGTGGACTCCCCCAACGTCTGAATGATGATCGGCTTCGTGGAAACGACATGGTAAAATGTCCGTCCGGAGAGACGGTGGTATTCGTCAGCATTCAGGCTATGAAACGCACCGTTCACCGTGACCGCGGTATTGTCAAAAGGTGCAAAGATGACGGCGCCGGCCATCAGGCCGTGAAGATAAAACTCTTTGCCGTCCCTGCCTCCGGCAAAAGAGATGTCATCTCCGAGATCAATGATCCTGTTATAGCCTAAACGTTCGGTATCACCTGCCCAGACCTCTATGTCGCCAGTGCTTTCGATTCTGAGCCTCCTCGTACCAACATTGATCTTCCACCAGTATCCGCCTTTGGGGATGGTCTGGGTCCACAGGACAGTTGAGGAGTCCAGGTTATAGACAGTGACATCGGCGTCCTCATAGGCGAATATGGCCAGGGCGCCGGTGTGGTTGCCGTGGGTAGCACAATAAAAATTTCGACCTACGCCACCGCCGGAAGTTGAGGGAACCGTGGTGTAGCCGTTGCCGCCCACATTCTGCATGGCAATCCTGCCCGTGGAGATAACGTGATAGACAGCGTTGCGGTAGCCCACTTCCCAGTAAGAACCTGCGGTCATGCTGCGCTCTTCCACCAGGCTGCCATTTGAGTGGTACAGGCGAACCACCGTATCTTCCACGGCAAAGACGTAGAAGCCCAGCCCACCGAACTTGTAGAGGATAAACTCGCGGCCCACCGGGCCTTCTTCCAGGGAGGGAATAAAGGTCGAATGGGACCAGTCCAGATCCGTTTCATAGGCCAGAACAGGCTTGTTAGCCTCCACCTTGAAATAGATGCCATTTCCAGGGGCCAAGCCGCCCGACATCTCATATTTGTTAAGGGTGGTGGAAACTGTGACTTCACCGTTGTCAAGATTCACTATTTGCACGGTGGTATTGTCCTCCGTAGCAATGACATAAAGACTGGCCCCCGTTACATCGTAGCCATAGAGCCGTGTGCCCGCCTCAAAGAAGTTATGCCTGTATTGGCCCCACGTGGTGAGTGTGCTTCCATCACCAAAATCCCAGTCGTACTTGGCAATCCCCTCGGCATCGGAGGACTGGCTCCCATCGAATTCTACGGTCCACCAGCCTGACTCTGCCGCCGCCTCGTTCACGTTGTAAGGCCCGCCCGCGTCTGCGGTGGGGGGTTCATTTGCGGAAAGGTCAATGGTGACCGTCGTCTGTGCGCTGGTGGTCTGCAAGGCATGATCCGTTACGCTCAACGTAACCGTATAGCTTCCTTCAGCGTCGTATATGGCGCTTGTTGAAACCCCTGTGGCGTCTACCTGGATCCCGTCTGAGGCATCAAAATCCCATTCATACTTCATGATTCCGTGAACATCAGAAGAGCCACTGCCGTCAAAGGCTATCGGCCAGAATCCCCCTGTTGCATTTGTCTCATCAGCAAAATACGGTCCTCCAGGATCAGCCACAGGCGGGTCATTGGCCACAATGTCTAGTGTGGTCTGGGCGGTGTGGGTCTGAAGGGCATTATCCGTCACCGTTAGGGTAACCATATAGGTCCCCACAGCGTCGTAAGTGAGGGTGGGAGAGACCTCTGTGCGTTCTACTTGGCTGCCGTCTGACGTTTCTATAACCCACTCATACTTGATGATGCCGTAATCGTCGGAAGAGCCGCCGCCGTCAAGGGTGACTGTCCAGATGCCCTCTTGGGCGCTTCCTTCATCCGCAACGTAAGGTCCTCCCGGGTCCGCCACCGGCGGACTGCTGGGAACAACATCCACGGTGGTGGCCTCTGAGTCTTGCTGCCCTGCCAGATCGGTCACCGTAAGCGTCACCGGGTAGTGGCCCTCTGTCAGGATCCCCACAGGATTGACACCCTCTAGGACGAGAGAAACGTTTACATCGTCCAACTCAAATGTGCCTGCGTTGATCGTCATCCCCACTTTCAGCGGGGAGAGGCTGGAGTATGATGAATTGTAGATAAGGTTCCACAACGGTCCTCCTGCCTCCCGGAGGTAGTAAGACGCCCCTTCCGCCTTAAGCACGATCTTGATCTCATATTCCACATTCCGTGTATAGCTGCCAAAAGTAACTTTAGTGGTACCGTCTTCAAGAATACGAATCTCTCCATTTCTAAAGTAGATGGCATGGGGCATCTGGGTGTAGCTGTAATTACTGCCGGTATCCTTGAGGCCAAACATACCGTACTGATTGCCAGAGGTGTTCACAGGCCGAACTTGCGCCTGGAAGGTCAGCCCTTCCTCCCTTGAGAAGTCTCGCTGGCTGAAGAGATAGCGGTCGCCCCAGGAACCGGCTCCAGCAATGGTTGCCTTCTCGTTCTGGCTCACCCCGGCGCTGGCGATCCACTTGGAGGTGTCCAAGGTGGTTCCCTCAAAGGTATCCCCAAAGATCGATTCAAAATCCCACTCGTACTTCACGATCCCGAAGTCGTCGGTAGAAGCGCTGCCATCCAGTGTAACTATATACTCGCCATGATCCGCAAAGGTCTCGTCAAAGACGTAAAGCCCGCCTGCATTGGCCACCGGAGGATTCGCCTGGACGTAGGCCTTTGCCACGCCAATAGCGCTTTTGCCGTCATCGTCTGTCACCTTCAATGTGACGTTGTAGGTGTCCTCTCCATCGTAGGTATGAGAAATGGTCTCCCCGGTACCCGTGTTTTCATCTCCGAAATTCCAGACCCAACTCACGAGTTCCCCATCATCATTGTCGTTGGACTCAGAGCCGTCGAACTCCGCAGCGCTGCCCAGGAGGATGGTCTGCTCAGGGGGCTTGATGATGGCGTAAGGGGTTCCAAAGGGACGGTAGGGCGGGGCTGAATTGCCCAAGACGTCATTTTTCGTGTTGGACGGATTGATCTGAATCCTGGTTCCGAAGGTCCCGTCACCATTGCCCGGGTAGTACCAGATTTTTCGTCCGGAGTCGTCACACACTATGACATCAACATTGCCGTCATTATCAAAATCATAACCATCATATGCGCTACGAATGCCATTGTCGAGCGTCTCTACATAACCTGAGTCAATGAACGTTCCATTACCATCGCCCGTGAACAGAAAAGGATCTCCGCCGGAACTGTCATTAGCAATAATGTCCACCAGGCCGTCATTGTCAAAATCTGCGGCCACCACACCATAGGGGTCACTTCCCACGTCGCCAACCAGCAGGCCGGAGCCAAAAGTCCCATCGCCGTTGCCGAGATAGACATACACATGGCCATCGTCATATCTGCCCCGCACAAGGTCCACATTGCCATCCCTGTTGAAATCACTCACGTCGCAGCCCCGACCGTAGCCTCCAAGATCGATCACTGATGACGCAAAACCACCGTTACCATCACCCAAGGCTACGATGACCGAGGCTGAATGGACCCCGCCAACAAAGTCCATGCAGCCATCGTTGTTGATGTCCTCCGCTGTCATGTCCATGGCCCATTCGCCGGACACTGCGTGGCTCGCCACGATTCCCTGATTGAAGAAATGATCTGTTCCGTCGTTTAAGAAGAGGAAGTAGTCAACACGACCGTTCACCCCTCCGCCGACAACTAAATCAAGATTGCCGTCGTTGTTGAAATCAGCCATGGCAACGGCCCTGGCGTTGTACCCCCCGATGTCTTGAATGAACCGGTAATCGCTAAATGTGCCATCACCATTGCTCTTTGCGTAGTAAATCCTGGCCCCGTCATCGATAGCCACGACGAAGGGCTTGAGCAGGCCATCTGAACCGTCACAGTTTTCATCTATGCCGTTCAAAGGTATTTCCACGGCGCCCGGATTAATATCGGGGTCGTTGTCATCGCAATCTGCCGGATTGGGGTAGTGCGGGTTCTGGATAGGCACGTATCCATCTTCGTCATTGTCCACGTAATCGAGGGTGGCTGGATCGCAATCATCGTCAAGCCCGTTCCAGAGAATCTCCACGGCGCCCGGATTCACGGATGGGTTGTTATCATCACAGTCTGTGTCTTCAGGGTAGCCATCCCTATCAATATCGTCATCCGGCGTATCGGGATTGCAGTCATCATCCTTCCCATTGTAAGGCACTTCCTCCATGCCAGGATTTACGTCTCGATCGTTGTCATCACAGTCCACCAGGCTATCATATCCGTCTTCGTCAGCATCTTGAGCAGCTTCGGTGACAAGAATGCTGTACGACTGGGTATCCGTGTTGTTGTCAGGATCTCGGGCCTCAACGGTCACATCATTGCCGCTTTCAGGCTGGTCTGCCGGCACGGCCCATGTGATGAGTCCTGTACTTGACTCGATGGACATGTCCGACGGAGCGCTTAACAATGCATACGTCACCGTCTGGCCCTGAGGGTCTATGGCCTCCACGTCATATGTGTATGTTGAGCCCTGAGCCGCCTCCAGAGGCGGTGTGGAGGTAATGATGGGGCTCTCCCAGGATACTGTAATCGCTGTAGTGGCTTCTTCCAGACCGGGGGATGAGATGTGCACGAAAGTACTGCCATCTCTGAGCCCCGTTACGTTCACAGCAGCTGTGCCGTCAGGTCCCGTTATTGCTGTTTCTTCACTGACAGAAACCACGGCAGGATCATCAACGCTGAAGTTGAGCCCAACACCTGGAATGGGCTGACCCGATCCTGTTACGGTGACGATTAGTTGCTCTTCTTTGACCTCTTCACTCAGACTGATTTCCGGAGGAGCGCTAATGGTATCAGGCAAGACGGTGACAGCACCCACTGTCAGGATGCCGTCAAAAACCGTTACATCAATCTGCTCGTTTTCAGGGCCTGCAAGGATGACATTACTCAAGTCAAGGTGGAAAGCATGTCCCACTTCTGCATCCCCAGGCACGAGGAATTGAACATCGACAATTACTCCCGGTCCATCGAACTCAGGTATAGGTTCGCCAACGGCAGGGATCTCCGTGGGCAGCAGAATGCGCATTCCCTGGTGAGTCGGCGGCAGCGGATTGGAGTCCAAATCAGAGGTAGTAGTTACGGCTGTGCCCTTGCTGATCTCATTGATCAGCAAAAGACCCACGCTTTGAGGACCCGCCATCTCAAGATCCAGTTGGAACCCCACCACATCCAAAACGTCGGCTGATATCTCGATCGGGATCGTTACTTCTTCTCCGGGCGCAACTATAGCCGAACGAATGCCAAGGGTCCGAGCATAGGCAGGTATTGCAGCAATCAGAATACCTACCATTACAAACGAACATAAGCCCGTCACCATCGCCCTGAATTCCAAGCGAGTCCTTTTCATGTCCTCTTTTCCTTTTTCAAACCGAAGTCACGTTCTCACGAGCATACAGGCTTCAACCTGAAACACTAAGAAGTTGATAGTGTGAAATAGTCAATATTCAAGATCTGACACTGTTCTTTCTCCCAAACAGTCTTACTTAACAGCAATAGTAATTAATTAAGATGCGACACCGGGGTAGTCCCCCGATCGCTTAAACCGCTCCCTCATCGCCGTCGCTGTTGAGAACCGTCGGTTGCTTGCCTGTCTGTGGGGCATCCGTCCCGCTCAGCAACGGCGCGATTTCGATCATGCTCCTAATATCCGATTAGTGAGAGCGACAAGTCGAGTGAAGTGTCAACTCCGCCACCAGCAGGGTTGCGACGCAGCACATGAATACTTGGGGCGACCGGCTCATAGTATCGCCAACCAAGCTGCTGGTAGTGTGTCACTCTCTTGTTATAAGCGTCCCACGCTTGCGAAGCAAAAGGCTCAATAAGCGTGTCTAGATTCCATTTTTCCAGGACGAAGCTGACCCTGCCCCACACCTCCGGATGTGCAGCAAAATTGCCAACATCGTTGCCAAAAAATTGAAAGTGCTCAAGTCGTGAGGGTCCATCCACGGGTACAAACGCAGTTCCGTCCGGTCCCAAGACCGCTGCGGGATGTGTGTGGAAGGTGGCGATCACGCCCTTTACTTTGACGGCTCGTATTTCGCTATCAGCGTAGGCGGGCCACCGCACAACTCGATATCCGCCTTTGGCCAGCACGATTGATCCTCCCTGCTCCCTTTCATCGCCCAGTTTTCTTGGGTCCGGGTCTGTCTCGTTTAGCGCTGACACCATTGCCGTTCTTACCTTCGGGTCGGTTAGAATCCGTTCTGGATTCGCCCAGTAGGCGATGTCCGCCGCCCTACTGGTGTGCGACTCAAACGCCAATTGTGTCAAGATCGAGACGATGACAACGCTTACCATCAACTCCGGCAAGGTCCACAAACCACTGGGGTCGGCGTAGTTTACCGGATTTCCTCCAGCATAGAGGTAACTCCGGAGCATCGTCGGTGATGTGAGAGATGAGAGCAATGGATCACGCGAAACGAATCTACCAACACTCGGATTCATCCACCGAGCACGCAGATAATCTAACCCAACATTGAAATCTCTAGCCTCCCCAGCAAACAGATACACATTCCCCGTCACCCCGCTCTCCATGATCGTCCGCCCATACGCATCGTAGGTGTAGCGATTGACCACATCACCGTTTGGGTCTGTCAACACCCGTGTGCTGCCGAGACAGTCGTTGTTGTAGAAAGTCTTTTCGTGACTGGTTCCATCTAAGGCGCGGTTCTGGGAGATGAGGTCCAACCCATGGACGTAAGAAACCTTGATGATGCCGCCCGGTGTGTACTCGTCGAGCACTTGGGCAAATGGGCGGTTACGATCGATCAGGAAACGTATTTCTTCGCCGTTAACGGTCTGGGCGACACGGATGCCGTCGACGTCGTAGTTGTTTGTTACTTCAACCGCGCCGTCGGCGTTGGTATCGACGCCCACCAAACGGTTTTCCTGGCTCCAATGGTAGAAAACCTCATCGACTCTGTTCCTGCTTCGGGAAAGAAGGTTGCCGTTGTCATCGTAGGTTCGTTCCGTCGCGTCGCTCGCCAGCGTTTCGAGCAACAAACGATCGTTTTCATCGTAAGTATAAGCCGTCGATCCCTCGGCGGTATCTGTGCGTGACAGTCGATTGCCGACCGGATCGTACGTGTAATCGATCGAACGCGACGGTGTTAGCTCACCCAAATCAAAGATGTCTTCGCCCACCAGCCGATAAAGCGCGTCGTAGTCGTACTCCACTCGCCGGCCGTCTTGCTCGGCGACCGACGTGCGGTTGCCAACGTCGTCCAGTTGATATTCGTAGCTGGTAAAAATACCGCTCGGGCCAGTCGTTGCTAGATTGATGAGTCGGTTCAGATCATCATAGCTGCGAGTTTCCACCGTGCTATTCGGAAAGTCCGTCCGGACGAGATTGCTGACGGCGTCGTAGTGGTACGTCGTCACGTTCAAATCGGGATCGGTCACCGTTTCCAGTCGGTTCAACGCGTCGTAGGTGTAGGTTGTCGTACCGGACGGTATCGCCACCGAAGTGCGGTTACCGGCTTCGTCGTACGTGTAGGAAATCGTGCGGCCGTCTGGATCGATGCGTGATGCCAGGCGATCGCGCTCGTTGTAGATCCACGTTGTGGTCCCCCGGGCGTCCACTGTAGTCGACCGGAGTCCGTTTTCGGCGTAAGTGAACGTTTCCACGCTGCCATCGCCGAAATGCTTTTCAATGAGCCGATTTCGCATGTCGTAGACATAAGACATTGTCTGACCGTTGAAGTCCGTGGTCGATGCAACTTTGCCGACGGCGTCGTACGTGGTCGTCGACCGCTGACCGAGAGGCAAGACCGTGGCGGCTCGGCGGCCCAGCGCATCGTACGCATACGTTGTGCTGTGGCCATTGGCGTCAGTTTGCCGCACAAGGTTGCCCATCTCGTCATAAGCGTATTCGGTGCGTTGGCCCAAGGCGTCCACCACAGCAGTCAACCGTCCAAGGGCGTCGTACTCAAAGCCGGTCGTTCGCCCGGTTTGATCCGTGCGCTCGACAACTCGGCCAATATCGTCAAAGGTAGTGGAGGTGCTCGTACCGTCGGCAAACGTTGTCGTCGTGGGACGACCTGTCGCGTCGCAGGTAAACGATGTAGTATGGCCGAGCGCGTCAAGTTGAGCGATTTTTAGGCCCGCGGCATCGTAAACCGTCATACTCTCGTTGCCCAACGCGTCACGCACTCTGGTTTGCCGTCCCGCTGCGTCGTACGTGAATTCGGTGCGATTACCGCGTTCGTCAACCTGTGCGAGCACCTGGCCCACTGCATCATATTCGGTAATCGTCCGAGGATTGTCGGTCAAATCGGCCGGTGTGTTATCCGGGTAGACAGTTTCCACAAGTTGCCCTACGGCATCAAAGACAAAGTGTGTTTCCCGTCCCAGCTCGTCAATGGTCGTGATCGCGCGGCCAGCCGCGTCGAAGACGGAGGAAGTTCGCGGATTGTCCGTATCAATCCCCGGCGTGTCGTCGGGATATAGGGTGTCCGTCAAGAGTCCTCGCTGGTCGTACACGAATTGGGTACGTCGTCCGAGCGCATCAACCGTGGCCACGCGGTTGCCGAATTCGTTGTACTCGGTCAATGTGACATGACCTTCCGCATCGATTACCTTGACGACTCGATTTTCGCCGTCGTATTCCATCCGGGTTGTGACCGTGCGGACACCGGCGGGAGTTGTGTACGTCGTGGTTTCAGTCAGTCGATTGCCGTTGGCATCATACGTATAGCTCGTGACATGGCCGGTCGCATCCGTCTGGCTAATGAGGTTGCCGGAGCCGTCGTAGTCGAATCGGGTCAGATTTCCAGCCGCATCGGTAATCGTCAGCAGATTCCCACTGGCATCGTAGGTGAAGTGCGTCTTCGTTCCATCGGGAGCTATCGTCGACAGCAGATTGCCAAATTCATCGTAAGTGTTTTGCGTGACATTGCCCAATGGATCCGTGGTGGTGAGAAGATTGTCGTTGCTGTTGTAGGTGTTGCCAGTCACGTTACCGAGGGGATCGGTCTGAGTCAGCTGGTTACCCCGCGCGTCGTAGGTATATGTCGTCGTATGGCCCAGGGCGTCCGTTTCGCCGATCAAGTTATCGTCCTCATCATAAGCGCATTGTGTCCTGTGTCCTAAGGCATTCGTCTCGGCCACCACATTACCTTGCTCGTCATATTCATAGATGGTCGGATTGCCGAGGGGGTCGCGGACGACCTCCTGTCTATTGTGGATGTCATGAGTCAATTCGATCATGTTTCCCTCGGCATCTGTGGTGGAAATTATTCGCCCATTATCGTCATATTCTGTACGAATAGCCCTCACACCTCTAGGATCGATAATATCCATGAGGTAATGGTCATCATAGGTGTACTGTGTGGAATGTTCCTCCCGGTCTGTAAAGGTGACTAGGTCACCTTTGATGTCATAGGTATAGGTCATGAAGTTTTCGTTGGGGTCGGTGATCTTAGTGATTCTGCCTTCGTCGTCCCGTTCGAAGAGGACGCTCTTTCCTGAAGAGTGGATGATGCCATCGTCGGTGAAAGTAAGGGTATTGTCATTTCGGTCCTCCACTTGGCTGACCCCTTCACCTATCTTCAGCTGGTAGCTCGTGCCGTCGGCAAGGGTGAGAATGAACTCCTGGGGATCGTAGATCTCAAAGTCGAAAGTGCATAGATTGCCCTCATACACAATGAGGTCTGTGTCACCGACAGGGTCCAAGGTGGCTGCTGTTCCAGGCCTGGCGGTGTAGGCTGCTGTCGTTTGTTCAATAGGGTAGAGCTGCTGACAGCTCGGCTCAGGGGTAAAATCGAATTCCAGGGTACGGCCGTCGGGCATGGTCACCGCAACAAAATGGGCGCGCCTTCCCTGAATGCAATAGACAGGAAACAAACCGCTGCTGTCCACGAACTTCTTCCAACTGCGCCCCTCTTCTGTGTTCTTCTCTATCTTTGGGAAGGTCTTTAAAGACAGGGTCCACCCGTAGCCAAAATCACGTTCCTGGCCCCTCGTTCTGCTGTCATAAGTGCGGATCACCTGAATCGGTATTCCAGAAACAGGGATTGCGAGATCTACAAAGGAGACAGTGAAGTTGCCGATTTTCAAATTCCCTGTGACCAAATACTGCACCTCCACAGAACGTGAGTTTGGGTCTTCCTCGGTATCGTAAGCGGTGAGCCTCACGGTGTAGATCCCGTTTTCTAGGAGTGTGGGATCAAAGGTGCCCAGGTCTCCGTCCTCCACGGAAGAAGCAGATTTGGCAAATTGTGTAAAATCGGTGGAGCCAACAGGGGCGTATTGGAGCACATAGTAGTCAAGATTGTCGTCCCAGGCGGTGCCTACAATCGATACCGGTGCCGTGATCTCGCTGTCTGTTTCAGGGGTGGTGATGTAGACGTCCAAGTCCTGGCGCACAGAGAAGGGCACTGCGTTGCTTGTTTCACCTGCGACGGTCACCGTGACCGGCCCGCTGGTGGCCGCATCCGGTACAATCACCTCCAGTTCATCAAGAAAACCATCAGCACGGGCATCGATTACCATGGCCTCTTCGCCGTTGAAGGTTACGACGTTGTCCTCCGGGCTGAGACCGAATTCGTGCCCCCTGATTCGCACCGTGCTGTTTATCTTGCCCGTCGCAGGCAGGAGTCTGGTGATGACGGGCGTACCTTCCAGAACAAAAAGGATGGAATTGCTCGGCTGGTTGTTTCTTATGACCTTTATTTGAACGATGTACTCAAGCCCGGCGGGGATGGTAACCGTAAGCTCCGTGCCAGCTGGGTCCACCCAGGCTGCAGGCACAGCGGTCTCATTTCCATTTACGTCCACAAAGACGATCGTGTTGTCTTCTGCTACAGGGGCAAAGCCGCTTCCGGAAAGGATCAGTTCATCGCCGATCTGCGCTATCTGATAAGAAATCTCTGCAAGTAAGGGATTGAGATCTTCTCTCTCCAGGATGACGTGAGACATGAGGCCATGGTCCCAATCGTCAATGAACTTGTCACCAAAGGGCTGACCCTCCAAGCCAGGCCTTGGCGCCATGTCAGACAGCATGAGATCCAGAGAAGGGTAAGGGGTCCTAAAGGCTGCAATGGTTTTGCTGAGAAGAGACTGATCCAGGATGGTTATCACATCGTCAGCATCCCGATCTCCAAGCAATCGACCCGTCTCAAAGGGATTTTTCCCCAGCGTAAAACTAAAGGCATCGCCCTCTGTCACTGCACCTTCCAGATTATAGGAAATCTCCTTTCCCTCATTGCCGTCAGGGCTTTCAATACCAATGGTGGCCGAGCTTCCGCTCACGGCACCTGAGCCGCTTTGGCCGGTTCCGTCTTCCAGAAAGAGATACTGAAACTGGATCTCGTTGGTTCCTTCAAAGAGGATCGCCTCAAAGGTGAGGCGGGAGCCGGCATCTGCATTTAAAGGCACGTCATTCCACTGGACCACGAACTGCCGCTCAGGAGCCGTGCCGAGTGTTTCAAAATAGATGGCGCTGTCTGGATTGTGCTCCGGGTTGAGATCGTCCCAGAAGGGGGCGATGAGGCTGTTGGGCGTCTCCTGGGTGGGGATGGAGACATTGTCCGGATCGCTCAGCACGCCAAAGGTGATGTAGCCGTTTTCCGAAATGGTGACGGTAGTGTAAGTGGTGCCGAAAAACTCAAAACCAAAGCCAATAGAGACTGTACCCGCAGGCTCGTTATCATCCTGGTTATCATCAAGAGTAACTGGTTCACCGCTCTCTGAAATATGGACGAAGTTCTCCGGAATTTGATTGATGATGTACTCATGGGGATTCGGAGGGATGGCAGCAGAGGCATCGCGCGGGGAGAGTATGGTTGAAACCGTGTCCAGTATCCGTTGGAGCTTCTGGGGCTCAAATTCCCATTTGTAGGCCCGGCTCAACTCCCACCACGGCCAGCCCTGAATGACCATGCAAAACACCACCACCTTGGCCACGAACTGAAACAGGCTGCTTCGTTTCCATCTGGTCACGATACTCTCCTACAAGAAAACTCAACACAGAGCCTTCGCAGGAATACCTTCCCTCAAAGGCAATTACCAGTCAGACCAAGAAGCTTTCACATGAGAGCAGTCACCACATAGCGTTTCCAACATATCTCAATACGAATTGTCACCGTACGGTGCCACAGATGCCGCACCACTCTGGAAGTAAAGCGTCTGAGCATAAAGTAGCATTAACAGCATCACAACTCCTTCTACTACAAAAGAGCAGAATCTGTTGCCATAGCCCTGAATTCCAAGCGAGTCCTTTTCATGTCCTCTTTTCCTTTTTCAAACCGAAGCCACGATTTCATGAGCAAAAAGGCCCGAACCGAAACATTAAGAGGTGAATAGTATAATAGTTGATATTTAAGATCTGACCCTGAGCCTCTGACTCAAAAGAAGTCTATTAGGTGCGGACAATCGAACTTTACCATTACCAATTGTCTTCTACTTGGTATTCGTAATTATTTGCGTTCTGGACCGCGTTCAAAGCTGGCAGTTTCCTGCAACCTTCCGGATTGTTTCCGGATGGAAAATCAACGGTTTTAAGCCCTTTTTGTGACCCCTCTTGTAGTTCGTGGGTGAGTTCGTGGATTAACGTTCCAGCTCTAGTGTCGTAACCTCCCCAATGCGGTCTAGACCAGTAAGCAGGACACAACCAGATCTTGACTTTGCCATCAGGACGGACGTATGCATACGTCGTCGGCTTACAAACGCCCTTTTCAGCATACGCAAGGGTAACGGGCTGTTTAGATATGTTATTGGTGTAGCGCCACACACTACGTACATGGAGTTTGTAATCGGGGTCCGGTTTTCCAAACCATTTCTCGAAATTCTTCTTCCAACCACCCCAGAAGACTTGCATACTCACCTTGCCGCGGGCAATTATTTGAAACGTCCAGTCCTCCTCCCGCTCCAGTTCCAATTTTCCAGTAGGCACATAATTGTAGCTTGTGCTTTTAGTAAGTACTTGAATATTGCCAATGGTGCCAAGTGCTTCCCCTATACCAAAAAGACCGCTCGGATCCCATTTGTTGATTGGATCATTATGGGCGTAAAGGTATTTGTGCAGAGATAGCGGGGCCTCGCTGTATCCTGCATAGGGGTCCATGATGGTAAAACGGCCTATTGCCGGGTCGTAGTACCGACCTCTGAGGTAGTACAAACCCACGTGTGCATCGTACTGCTGGCCGCGGTAGCGGTAGTTATTGACGGTCGTTCCGGTAGAGGCTCGCAGGTTACCGAAGGCGTCATAGGTGTACTTGTCTGTCACAGTCTGGGAGTCGTTGGTCAACTGTCTGGTGCTCATCTGACCGTCGTAGTGGTAGAAGTTCGTGCCCGTGTCCAGCCGCGTCATGCTGATGAGGTCATCCGCGTATGTGTAGCTCACGGCGGAGGTGCCATTGTTCTCAACAAGCACCTGGGCATAATCCCGATTCTTGTCGACAAGGTACGAGGTGGTCACCCCGGCATAGCTCTTACCAGTGCGAATTCCCTCGGCGTCATAGGTGTACGTAGTGCTGCCGGGGTTCGCTCCAAATTGAACGTCACCGGTGATCAAGCGGTTTTCGAAATCGTAGGTGTAAGTATCGGTGGTCATTCCATCTGTTCGACTCAGCGTGTTTCCGTTGTCATCGTACCCGTACAAGATGGTCCCACTAGCTGTGGTCTCATAGAGGAGACGGTCGTTGTTATCATAGGTGTACGTGGTGATCCCTTCGATTGAATCCTCTTTAGAAAGGTGATTGCCCACAGCGTCATATGTATAGCTGGTAGTCCGATTTTCAGGGCCGGTTATGATCTCATCGGTAAGCCTGAAAAGCCTGTCATACTTGTATTCAACCTTTCTGCCACTATTTTCCAAAACCTCCGTGCGATTGCCTGCCGGGCCAAGTGTATATTCATAGCTTGAGATCAACATTCCTTCAGAATCCCGGTTAGCAAGATAAATTAACCTATTAAGATCGTCGTATACATAGCTTGTTACTGTTCCATTGGGATAGGTCATCGAAACCCTGTTTCCGACCGGATCGTATGTATAGGTCGTTACTCCGCCACTAGGATCCTCGACTGAGGCGAGTCTGTTGAGATCATCATAGGTATAAGTGGTTGTGCCTGAAGGAGTGGTCACTGTATGGCGGTTGCCGTTAGGATAGTATGTGTAACTGATCTGGGTTCCGTCAGGATTCTTTACCAGTATTAGTCTGTCTCGAAAATCGTAATCATGATCAGTGATGCCCCGACTGTCAGTTACCGTGTCAATTTTACCTGTTGGTGTGTACGTATAATGCACGGAGGAACCATCCTCGAAGGCCTTCTCAGTGAGACTGGCGCAGCAGAGACTGTACGTATACGTGGTCGTATTGCCGTTGAAATCGGTTCTCGTATGAACATTGCCGTCTGGGTAATAGGTAAACGCCTCAGACATTCCCTCAGGGAGTATGCGCTTAATAACCCTGCCAAGGTCGTCGTAAACCCATTCAGTAGTATGCGTGTTTGCATCGGTCTGCGTGACCCTGTTGCCGACCTCGTCATAGGAATACGACGTCTCACTCTGATTTCCACCCCCATAATCACTGACAACCTTTGCAAGATGACCCATATAATCATGCTCAAAGCGCGTGGTAATAATGTCCGTCTGATCTGTGTGAGCTTGGATTGTTTCAGATACTATGTTGCCCTTATCGTCATATTCGGTTCCGACATAAGAATTGTCATGAAAAACGGTTTTTATTCTACGATTTAGACTATCGTATACGTATGTTGTCGTATGCAAATTTGCATCAGTTGTAGTTTGTTGATTGCTGTTATCATCATAGGTAAAGCGGGTTACCAGCGTTTGGCCTTCATGAAACTGCCGTACAATTGTCTGTCTGCCAGCCTCGTCATACTCATACTCGGTTCTGGCGCCGTTCTCATCAATGTCTGCGGTTACCCTTCCTGCGGCATCATGTTCAGTAGTGGTTCTGTGTATGTAATTATCACGCGTACAGGTTGTGCTCTCACCGCAGAAGTAGGTAAATATAACTCGATGTTCTACATCATAGTCATATCCAATCATCCTCCCTGCCCTATCGATTGATGTTATCATATTTCCTTCTGGACCATAGGTGTAATGCTCAGAAGTGCCGTCACTCAAATATCTCTTACTTATCAGGTCCCCGTTGTCATCATAATCAAATTCAACACGATTTCCTCTTTTATCAACTCTTCCAGATATCTGGCCTGCTGAGTTGTATTCCGTCATCTCCTCATTCAAGTAAGGATCCGTCGCCTTGGTGAGACGCCCGTTTCGGTCATATTCATATCCAGTCGTCATGGTTACAACTACCGACTCGTCGTTGTCATTCTTGGTCGTCCGGGTCCTCGTTTCCGTTTTCTTTTTGCCTGCTGCATCATACGCATATGTTGTAACATTGCCCAAGGGATCGGTCATCTTTTTCATGTTGCCATAGTTGTCGTATTCATAAATGGTAGGAGGATCATCACCCACGTTGGTGCTGCGCAATTTTCCGTTAGCGTAATGGGTATTGGTGGTGACTCTCCCTTCAGGTTCCTCTATGCTACGCAGATTTCCCTTTTCATCATAGCTATAGGTTATTGTGTTACCTTTTGGATCAGTAGTCGTTAGTATCTGGCCTTTACTATTATGCGTATAGCCGGTGGTCAGTATTCTACCTTTACTTGGAAGGTGAACGTGTTCGAAAAGCATATTGTCTTTTGAGTCATACTCGTATGTAGTCCATTTCAGAATCTGATCATTGTTATCTTTTAGAACCTCACTTAGCTTGTTGTCGTGGGTGTCATATGTGTAGGTGGTAACTGAGCTGATGGGTGGGGGGGCAATTTTGGTAAGTATATTTCCTCTTTCATCGTATGTGAATATCTTACTGTTACCTCTCCTGTCCCTCACAACACTGGTGTAAGTATCCAGGTCGTGGCTGAGTTTAATCCGGTTGCCATAGGCATCCTTGGTGGCGATCAGTCTGCCGTTCTCATCATACTCACAGCGCAAGCTCTGAACGCCCCTGGGATCGGTGTAATCAAGAAGATTGTGGTTCTCATCATAGGTATACATGACCGTGTTGTTCTCTCGATCAGTAAAGCTAGCAAGATCTCCGTTCTCATCGTAGACGTAGATCAGAGTGTTCTCCAGGGGGTCCGTCATCTGCTTGATCCTACCGGCTGCATCGCGTGTGAAGGAGATACTCTTTCCCGAAGAATGGACAATGCCGTTGTCGCTGATGGTCAGTTTGTTGCCGTTGAGATCTGCGATACTCTCCAAGCCGGTCTGCTGATTGATCACCATCTCAGTTCCATCCTTGGTGGTGAGCAGATAGCGATTGGGATTGAAAGCGTTTCCGGTAGCAAGGTCTAGGAGCACTCCGGCTTCGTAGATAAGGCTGTTGGAACCCAAGTGTGCCAGCGCAGACGTCGTCCCAGATCGGGGTTCAAACACAGCAAAGGCCGTGCTGTTCTTGTCTTGAGGGATATCAAGATAGGCTTCCATGTCAAAGACATCTGTCCTCCCATCGGGGAAAGTGATGACGACCATATGAATCTTGGACGGCTTTAGTTCCCATATCGCGAACTGTTCGTTCCACACACGACGCCATCCATCCCCCGGCGTTCGGTTCTCCCTTAGCTCTACATCTAAGATTTCCAGAGACCAACCCACACCGAATTCCTTCCTGGTTTTCACCCGGCTGTCATACTTGCGGCGGATGGTGATGTCGATACCACTCACGGGGACTTGGAGGTCGACAAAAGCTATCTGGTTTATCCCGACCTTTAAGCTGCCGGTGACCAAATACTGCACCTCCACAGAACGTGAGTTTGGGTCTTCCTCGGTATCGTAGGCGGTGAGCCTCACGGTGTAGATCCCGTTTTCTAGGAGTGTGGGATCAAAGGTGCCCAGGTCTCCGTCCTCCACGGAAGAAGCAGATTTGGCAAATTGTGTAAAATCGGTGGAGCCAACAGGGGCGTATTGGAGCACATAGTAGTCAAGATTGTCGTCCCAGGCGGTGCCTACAATCGATACCGGTGCCGTGATCTCGCTGTCTGTTTCAGGGGTGGTGATGTAGACGTCCAAGTCCTGGCGCACAGAGAAGGGCACTGCGTTGCTTGTTTCACCTGCGACGGTCACCGTGACCGGCCCGCTGGTGGCCGCATCCGGTACAATCACCTCCAGTTCATCAAGAAAACCATCAGCACGGGCATCGATTACCATGGCCTCTTCGCCGTTGAAGGTTACGACGTTGTCCTCCGGGCTGAGACCGAATTCGTGCCCCCTGATTCGCACCGTGCTGTTTATCTTGCCCGTCGCAGGCAGGAGTCTGGTGATGACGGGCGTACCTTCCAGAACAAAAAGGATGGAATTGCTCGGCTGGTTGTTTCTTATGACCTTTATTTGAACGATGTACTCAAGCCCGGCGGGGATGGTAACCGTAAGCTCCGTGCCAGCTGGGTCCACCCAGGCTGCAGGCACAGCGGTCTCATTTCCATTTACGTCCACAAAGACTACCGTATTGTCTTCTGCCTGAGGAGCAAAGCCGCTTCCATAAAGGGTCAGTTCATCACCGATCTGCGCTATCTGATAAGAAATCTCTGCAAGTAAGGGATTGAGATCTTCTCTCTCCAGGATGACGTCAGACATGAGGCCATGGTCCCAATCGTCAATGAACTTGTCACCAAAGGGCTGCCCCTCCAAGCCAGGCCTTGGCGCCATGTCAGACAGCATGAGGTCTAGAGAAGAGTAAGGAGTCCTGAAGGCTGCAATGGTTTTGCTGAGAAGAGACTGATCCAGAATGGTTATCACATCGTCAGCATCTCGATCTCCGAGCAATCGACCCACCACAAAGGGATTCCCTCCGAGAGTAAAACTAAAGGCATCGCCCTCTGCCACGGCACATTCTTGATTATAGGAGATCTCCTTTCCCTCATTGCCGTCAGGGCTTTCAATGCCGATAGTGGCAGAGCTTCCGCTCACAGGGCCTGAGCCGCTTTGGCCTGTTCCGTCTTCCAGGAAAAGATACTGAAACTGGATCTCGTTGGTTTCTTCAAAGAGGATCACCTCAAATGTGAGACGGGAGTCCGGATCTGCATTTAAAGGTATGTCATGCCACTGGACCACGAACTGCCGCTCAGGGGTCGTTCCAAGTGTTTCAAAATAGACGGCGCTGCCTGGATTGAACTCAGGGTTCAGATCGTCCCAGAAGGGGGCGATGAGACTGTTGGGCGTCTCCTGGGTGGGGATGGAGACATTGTCCGGATCGCTCAGCATGCCAAAGGTGATATAGCCATTTTCCGAGATGGTGACGGTAGTGTAAGTAGTGTTGAAAAACCTAAAACCAAAGCCAATAGAGACTGTACCCGCAGGCTCGTTATCATCCTGGTTATTATCAAGAGTAACTGGTTCACCGCTCTCTGAAATATGGACGAAGTTCTCCGGAATTTGATTGATGATGTACTCATGGGGATTCGGAGGGATGGCAGCAGAGGCATCGCTCGGAGAGAGTACGGTTGATACTGTATCCAGTATCCGTTGGAGCTTCTGGGGCTCAAATTCCCACTTGTAGGCCCGGCTCAGCTCCCACCACGGCCAGCCCTGGAAGACCATGCAGCATACAATAACCTTGGCCACGAACTGAAACAGGCTGCTTCGTTTCCATCTGACCATGAGACTCTCCTAAGAAAAATGGCTTCCACTTGCGTTGGAGCGATATAAAACAGTGGTGCTTGACGGGAATACGTTCTGGCCCCATTGGCACAAAGCGAGCCAAACGCATGGCCCAAACAGGACTCCTAACAGAATCAACATCCTCCGTTAGGAGTTATAGGCAGAATTTAAGGTTGGCTCCCATGTGACCCCCTACCTGGTCAATACAAAGAGGATGGAAAGATTATGATATCTGCTTTTCAAGAACAACAGCCCTCTGAGAGCTTCGGTTATCAGACCAGCAAAAAAAAGAATCAATTTTCAGATATGGTCAAGAACCTAGCAATACTGCCGATCTGAGGTGCAGCCCCGACTCCGAAGCGTTGATCGCTCCAAAAAACCTCCCGGCAGAAGGGGAGAAAAGACAATTCGGGTGAAATACGTGGCAAAGACCATGCCAGCACAGCCAAACGGACAGGACTCAAATATTTCAACCAGTTAGACGGAAACGGGCAGAAATTTCCACAGAAGTGGGTAATCCACTTCCACTATGTGGCAAAGGTCTACCTTTGTTTCGATAATGACGTATGGCAACAACATGAAAAGCCCGCCTTCTGTCCCGGAATCACATCCTTATGTTCCCCGTTTATGACCCTCTAAACCTCGCTATTAGATACACTCGCAGAATATGTTGCAGGTCACAGGCTGCGAACACCCCTTGTGAAGTTGTTCGCAGCCCGTCCAGCAAACCCTAAAGGAGCCTTCTGTTTGCGTCAAACCGCCCTGGATCTAGTGCCGTGGTTGCAAAGAAACTAATCGGGTCGGACGTAGCGCAAGCTCCGACCACGGCCTGGCACCATGGCAATGTTCTCCACTGCGGCATTGTCGCCTACGTACAGCTCCACATCCACGCCGTTCGAGTTGTCCAGGGAAGAAAGGTTAAGCCTCCGTCTGAACACCTTGAGAGTCATTTCTTCAAAGTCGAGTTTTACAGTAAAATCCCTCGCGAAAAGCCTGTACACATTCGGATTGTCCCTCGACTGGCGAAAGAGGGAAAAGGGCACATCAAAGAGCGATATGCCGTCAAAGAATAGAGCGATCTGCTCATCGGGCTCCGGCACAGGGGTTTCAAGGTCAGCCTTGAGGTGCACTCTTCCCGTGCTACTCCGCGGGCCACGCCATCTTACCTTGGCAACGGATACGCGTACGTCTGGGGGTGTCGCCTGAACCGTGTTGTTGTCCTCATTGCCGCTAGCATCCTGTGCGCGCACCAGATAACGATACATTCCACCAGGGTCAATATCGCAATCGGGGAAGGAGAGAGCCCATGTGCTTCCTATGAGAATGCCGATGGAAGAGCCGGCATCGTAACGGTAGATGTTATAAGTTACGGGGCCGTAGTCGTCATAGGCCGCATTCCACTCGAGCTCCACGCACCCGCGCCGGTTATTCCTTGTAGCGGCAACCAAACCGTCAAAGGCTGGAGGCTGGCAATCAACCAGCGCGGTGTCCTCCTGGCCCCCGTAGGCGACTAAGATGGTCTCCCCGTCACTCACCTGAAGGATACCGTCACCGGGAAGAGCCACCCCGGAATCAGCGGGGATGGTCCCCACAAACATCCCTAATCCAGCGGGGGCTTCAATTAGAGTCACGGTTTCTTCATCTCCTCCACTTGTCTCCACGACCTGGGCTATTGGGCCGAGACCTGCCCAATCAGCATGGGCCACCTTGATCCCGATTTCCGATGGGCATGGGTAGACCTCGGCATCCAAAAGGATGCCCCCGGGGCCAGCCTGGGATTCAAACGTACCCGCATAGGGAATCGTATTTGAAGCCGTCACCACCACATCATATTCTCCCAAGGTACTGGTCACCAGACCGGGGAAGGTCACGTACCCTTCTTCGTCTGTCTTTCCCATCCAGTAATCAGAAGGGCTATCCTGTTTGGAGATAGTCACCTTGGCCTTTTCCACAGGGCCTTGATACTCATCACCGTCATCAAGCAATACATGGACGGTGAAGTTTCTGGGGTACAGAGCCCAGGGCCATATCGGCGGCACCTGAGCGACCATGATCTGAGGAGGTCTTTTTGTTCTTATCTCCATGGCCGGGTCTCCGAACCAGTGATAGGCTTCGTAGTTGGCCTTCTTCTTTTTGGCTGCATCCGTTGAGCTGATCTTTGCCTTCATCATGTACTGCCTGCCGTAGTAAAGGACCTCTCCCATTCTAAGAATAGGAATATTACTGTAGACTGGCTGTTTAGAAGCATTGAAACTGGGCCAGATGGCATCGAGCATTCCCCAGGAAAGATGTTCGTTTAAGAAACCGAAGGTCACCCGTGTGCCAGCCACGATGCCAATGGCGCCTCCATTGGGCCGGCGTTCCCACTGTTCACTAAAACAAAGCATGTTAACGTCCGTGTAATCAGAGGGATTCTTATCGCGTAGGGACCAGAAAAAATCTGTCTCGTTGTCAAACCAGCCGGTCTGACAGCTCAGGCTCCAGATCACCGGCAACTTATCGCCGTTGTTGAGGGACTGGAAGGTTTGGGCATCAAACTTTGGTGTCCTCCAGAAATCTCTGGCCCCGTGGCCCCGGTAGGTTAGGAGGAAGCGCCCACTGTTCAGGGCGTTTGCAATGTGAAGACCACTCCCATTCCAGGCAAACCCGTTGCTCCTTAAAAGGTATGTAGGGATTTTGGTTCCAGGATTGCCGGCTGGTCCGCCGCCAAAGTTGTCTGGCGAATTGCACCAGTACGTTGGCGTCACCGCGGAGTCGGCGTTATATATGCGATCAACGGATTTTCCAATATTGAAGCTGGGATGCCCCAGAAAGAGGGCCGTATCCTCAGAGGTTTGGACAAACCTCTTGTCCTCATAGGTGTTCCGCTTGCAGTTTGGAATGCCATAGGAGACTTCAATATCATTATCCTCAAACTCGGCAGCAACGGCCACGTGGTTGTAAAAGGTGGGGTCCATCACCGGATTCTTTTCATACTTGATGATGTCGTCTACGCGCTTCATGGCCTGGCTGGCCGTATCCACCGACAACCGGCCCATAAACATTTCAGGGGCCAGGTCGTTGGGGCCGTCCATGGTGGCATAATAAAGGTCCGTAGCCACATAATGCTGGGTATTCTTCGGCTCCGGCCAGCATCCGCTGCACTCGCATCTGAGTGCCCTTTCAAAGTTATGGACGTGCCATGAAGCATAGTGACAGGGCACATACTCTGCGTCCCCTATGATCAAGACATACTTCGGTTTCCTCTTCCAGTTCTTGTAGGCCCCCTCAAGGGCAGTCTTGATAGCGAGCTCATCCCATGTTGCAGGCACTTTGTGCACCAGGGCCTTGAACCCGAGTTTCTTCTTCCAGGCCGCCAACTTGTCAGCTGCCGGTTCAAATTTGGTGTCCGAAATGATGATAATGTAATCCCAGCCGTAAGGGCCTGTATCGTATTCTTCGGGTGGGACCTCTTCCGGAAGCACGGCGTCGGCGTTCACGGCCATGCGTCGCATGATGTCTTCAAAGGCTGCCGATCTTTCCTCTGGCGGAATGGCGGCCCATCCTTCTTGAAACAAGAGTGTGACGGACAGGTCCGGATACACGGACAACGTCCTTGTGACCGGATTATGCTGGTAGGGATAGAGCCAGATGATGGCACACTCTTGTCCCCGCAAGGTTTGCCTTTGCTCCAGCGTCACAAAGTCTCCGGGGCAGTCTGTATCCATCCCGTAGGTTTCTTCGTCTTTGGCAAAAGGCAGTATGAGTTCTCCTTCGCAATCTCCGGACAGTGGCTGCCCTGGCGGAAGATACATGTCTTCATAGAGAAGGGGTTCTCCGGGGTCGATGCCGATTTCCACATCGGCGCCGTTCGGAATCAGAATCCACTCTGAGAAAACTGGGACGGCTGGTTTGCCGGTCTCAAATTGTTCGGAGCCGGGGACAGACACGGCGGTGTAGATCTCTTCGTCTGCCATCTCTATGGGATAGGTGTACATGCCTGGAAGCGCCACTTTGAGCATAAGACTCGTGGCTGACGAGGCGGCCACTTCCACATAGCTGATGTCTCCTTCCAGACCCTGAGAGAAGTCAATCCACTCCGGGTCTTGGGCTATGCCAGATTGAATGCCGAAGAAGGTTACCGCTAAGAGAATCGCTATCACTGCTATTACTCTTGTCGACTTAGGCATGAGCTACCCCCCCCTCTTCCACATCGCTGTCTTGGGCTTTGTTCCTATGCTGATAACCCATCCGTATGGTAAATGAGTCAAGGCCTCTGCCTATCAAAGACAAATGCATCCCACCCCCCATTGGTATCATCAGGAACAAGAAGGAAGGAGACTGGATCAGGTGAAACCTATCCAATTTTGATCCTTTATCAGAGAAGTGTTACTGGGATGTTACAAAGCGGGGAGTTATGGTGAGGGCGGATTCGAGATTAACTTATTGAAATAGTATGTTTTTTGGCAATTACGCGGCTCACGTAGTTTCCAAAATCTTATTATAAAGGGAGGTGGTGACTTTGTCTGGCTCCGTATCAAGGCCCGCTTTGAGGGCCTTTCTGCATTCATCATAGACCCCTAGGGCTGCGCTTCGCTTGCCCAGGTTGGAATAGAGGGTCATGAGCTTCTGATAGGCCCCTTCCAGAAGGGGATCGGTCTGAATAAGGGCTTTATAGGAGGCAATCGCCTTCCTTGAGGCCCCGCGGGCCTCGTAAAGCCCGGCCATTTTGTTCAGGAGTGCAACGTACTTTGATCGCAGCTCTCGCCTTTTTTCCTGCGCCCAGAGCGCGTAAAGATCCTCTGCGAGGAAATCTCCCTGATACAGTTGCGCTGCTTCGTGATAGAGGGAAAGGGCATTTCTAACATGACCTCGCTTTTCCTCTCTTTTCCCTTCCTCACAAAGGGACAAAAAGGCCTCCGCGTCCACCTGGCAAAGGGACTCATGGAGGGAAAGGAATCCGTCTTCCAGAAGGATATAAGATGATCCAAAGGTCTTGTTTATTTCCGGTTCCAGGGCTTTTCGCAAACGGTGCAGGGTCACCCTGAAATTCGTCTCCCCCTTGGAAGGCAAGGCATCAGGCCAGAGATCTTCCATGAGAAGCTCCTTTGACACCTTGCCCGATCCGCGGGCGATGATGGCCTTTAAGAGCAGTTTTGGCTGGCTCCCCTGCCATTCACGATCCTCCAGAAGGGCTTCGTCTCGAAACACCCGAAACCCTCCCAGAGTTTGAATGTGAAGGTGCGGAACATTCTTGAGGTGGATGGCCTTCCGGGTCTCCCGGACCCTTTTTCGAATCTTTGCATTAGGGTGATCGGAGAGCCTTTCCAGTTCCGAACCCGCTTTAGAGGCAAGCCTGGTGGACAGGAGATGTACCGCATAACCAACAGCCTCTGAAACCTCAAGTTCTATCGCTAGAGTACACACCCTCACCAAGTCCTTACTGCTCAGAAGCATGAAGTGCTCATAGCCCCTTTCCTTGGCAATCTTGAAGCCGGCTTGCAGGTGCCTGGCAACCTCCGTTGCCCTATCTTCCTTCCATTTGAGCAGGGCCATGGCAAAGCGGCTCTCTACCATGAAGAAGTGGCTGGACATATCATTGTGGTAGTCCAACACTTCATGAAGCTTCTTCTCAGTGCTTTTGCTTTCTCCCAGGTGATACGAGACCAGGCTCGTCAGGATGTGAGCAAGAGAAAACTGCCAGTCCGCCCTGGCCTCATCTGAAGACAAGATCTCTCTTGACTTCTCAAGCATTGCTCTGGCTTCTTGGAAGTCCTCCTTGTGATAATAACTCAATCCCAAGAAGAGCGCAGCATCTCCATACAAGAAGAGATTGTCCATGGATAATGAGAAGCTCATCAAACGGTTCCCAGCCTCCTCGGCTTCGGCAAATTCCTCAAGTTGGGCCTTTGAGATAAGGTCGTACAAAAGCATGACCGGGTAGAGATAGAGCAGACCGTGTCTCTCTATATCAGCTCGGGCCATATCGACCATCGCCTTGGCCTTCTCCGAGAATCCTTCCAATATGAACAACTGGCTGGCTGCGATTCGGTATAATGTTCGCAGTTCCGGATACGTATGTTTGTCCACCAACTTTTCAAGGGTCTCACAGAACTTATCAGCCTGGGGAAACTCCCCCAGGGACGAGAGATTGTTCACCGAATGGACCAGGGCGTTGATCTGGAGCGGCAGGTCGCCAAGGTTTTTCGACAGCAAATAGGCGTTCTGGCAGGCCCAGGCACCCTTCCGGGGGTTACCCCCCCTAATCATGTGTCCAAAGCCAAGCGAGAACCAGAGGACGGCCCTCTCATAGGGATGTTGATCAGACGTCAATGAACCGAGCAGGGTATCACCTTGCTCAAGCAGAACCGCCAGGGGGATAGGGTCACGGCCCCTTGTTATCACGGCCTCGATCAGATAGGCGAGAGCAAGGAGTTGCCCTCTTACGTCTCCATGCTCTTCGAAGAGGGTCAGCGCCTTTTTCAAACGCGTGACGTTTTCTTTCACCTCAGTGAAACGTCTCGTCATGGAAAGAAACAGAAGCAGCCACGGGTTTTCCTGCACCTCCTCAGGAAGGCTTTCGAGCCATTGGGCCAGATCCCCGATTCTTCCCTTTCTTAAGACATCCATCCCCATTCGTTCAATGATGGCAACTGCCTCTGGGAACGCCTTGGCCCTGAGGTAGTATTTGATCGAATCTTCCAGCTCCCCTCTCTGCTCAGAGAGAGTGCCTGCCTTGAAGAGCAAGGATCGGCGTTCTTCATCCCTTGTTTCTGCTTCAAGTTTGCTATTCAGAAACTCTCTGAACATCTGATGATATCGATAGAGCCAGCCCTTTGTTTTATCATAGACCGATTGGGTAAAAAGGTTTCTCCTCTCCAGGTCCCGGAGAATCTCGTCTCCCTCTGGCGCGCCCAAGAGCTCGTTCATGAATTCAGGCTCAATGGCGTCTGCAATGGAGGATTTGACCAGAAACTCTCGCACCGGTTTGGATTGGGCGGCCAGCACCTCATCCCCAAAATAGCGGAAGACCTGCTTTGAAAAACCATCTGCGTTGTCGTCAAAGGTGTATTCCCCTTTGGGCTCCCTTATCTTTCTGCTTATGGCCTCGGAGAGCAGTATGAGACCCCCTATCCATCCTTCTGTGGTCTCATGGACCTTCGACCATTGATCTGAGGGGAGAGTCATGTTTCGAACGTCGCGGAAGAACTTCTTCACCTCAGCCAGGGTGAAGGCGAGATCCTTGTTGGTAAGCAGAAAGGCCTCCTGCTTGATCTCTAGATAATGAATCTCCAATGGGGGCATTTCCCGAGAGAGCATGAGGAGACACACGTCCTCCGGGGCGTCTTCAAGCATGACCTGAAGGAGTCCAAAGGAAGGGGCCTCGGGCGATAACCGGTCCAGACCGTCCAAGACAATCTGCATCGGCTTCGGTATCCGTTCAAACAAGGCCTGGACCCAATCCCGGTAGAGAGGCATTTCCGCTCTGGGTCCCATGGCCATGGACGGGTAATCCAGAATAGAAGAAAGGTCGGTCTCTTGGGAGATATATTGGAGGGCCTGGACCAGTAAGTGAAAGAGGTTGACAGGATCAGATTCTCCACGGTCCAGGTTGAGCCATGCCGATGGTGTGGTGGCATTCTTCACATAGGAGGCGGCCAATGTGGTCTTTCCTTGGGCGCCCTGGCCCAGAATAAGCAAGAGCTTCTTGTGATTGTTTTGTTTAAGGAGCTTGGTAAGGCGTGGACGCTCCAGGATGTGAGGTAAGCGGGGAGGTACGACTTTCGGGATATGGGCTGAAGGCTTCATCTGCACCCGCAAATTTGAGGTAGCCTACATGGGATGGACGGTACGGCGCCGCCAGCGGGAGCTTCAGAAACTGTAGCCCCAGCTAAAACCGATGTAATGGGCGAAGTTTTCATACTCACCGCTCAAGATGGCATTGTCCACCTTTCGATCCTCATAGAAGGAAACCATGTAAAAGGCATCCAGAGTGGTCTTGTTCATCTTGTAGCCGAATCCGATGCTGAAGACGTGCTGATCTGACTCCGGACTGGCCGGACCCAGGGTATGCTCGGGGACTTGATTTTCCATGAATGTATATCCCCCTCTTAAGGCAAGGTTCTCATTTGCCTTGTACTCCATCCCAACACCCACACGCCACATATCTTTCCAGTCCAAAGGTGTTGTGCTGTCTGAAAAGCCGGCCTCCGGCACTTCATCCTTTATATCCACAACCTGCTTGTCAAAGCTGGACCAGCCGGTCCACTCAAGCTCCAGCCCGAGGGTGAATCTTGTCGTTGGTCGATAGGCTACGGCGAAATTCACCATTTGCGGAAAGTCCAGAGTGGTATCCATATCTGTCTTAAAACGAGACCCGCCAAAGGCCGGTTGAAGGGCCTCGGCAATGTTCTTTAGGGTAATAGACCCGCTCTGGTCGATTTCTATCTCGCTGCGATAGGCCGCGCCTACACTGAATTTGCCTTCAGGAAAAAGAAGAACACCCAGATTGTATCCCCACCCACCGCCGTCAGCGTCCAGACTGAGCTTTCCGTCTCCGGCTCCCGCGGAAGACTGATCAAGCATCCTCTCGGCCTCGTTAAAGGACCACATGTAGTCCACACCAAGGCCTACGGACACGTTGGGCAAGAGACGCCAGGCCACGGTAGGGTTTACAGACATGGTGGTGATCATGCTTTCTACAGAGGCATATCGGGTGAGGCCCTTGTCGTCCCACTTTCTGCCTCCTATGCCAAAGGGAGAGTATATCCCAAGACCCAGGGCAACATCTTCCATGCCAAAGTCCGAGGAGACATAAAGATGGGGCGGGAAAAAGACTTGAAAGTCTGTCTTCTCCGATTCTCCGTCAGGGCTGAGGTACTCGCTGGACGGAATGACAGCAGTGGCTCCCGTGTAGAGATGGGTGCCCGGCAACTGGGTAAGGCCTGCCGTGTTGTGCATGATGGCAGACGGGTCGTCGGCTACAGCCACAAAAGCCGCCCCCATGCTGGCAGCCTTTGTACCGTGAACCGGCCCGCCTGCAACAGAAGGGTCTGGTGCGAGACATGACAGAGATAACCCCAGGATCGTGAGCCAGGGGATCGCCCGCCATGATTGCCGTCTCAGCATCGCCCCTCCTGTAAATGACTGTGTCTTGCGGTAGGTGTCCGGAACACGCCAACAATAAAATACCGGGTCGTCTGCACATGAGGAAGAGATCAGAAGCGTTGCCAGCCAGAACTGGAAATGGCAGTCACCCGGTAATACATCCCGACACGCACCTAGATAGCACCCTTATGTTGCAAATTCAAGGAATTAGTTCAAAAGATTGCATTTTTGATCTTTCGCAGAGTGTGATCCAGATGGAGTGTTCGGCCTTGACGGGAGGGATTGCAAAGAGATGCTTGGGGTGAGGTAGCTCGGGAGCTTCACAGGGCCCTTTGAGGTTGCCCGGTGTGAAATACTCTCCGAACCTGTTGCCGTTTGGACCCTGATCGCAGCCCTCCTTTTTTTCATGCGGAATCTACCGGGTCAGCTAGATGGGTGGGCCTGGATGGGAACGGGTATTGTGCCGGAACAACGCACTCTAATGGGTGGTAGGCGGCTTATCCTCTTGTAATGCCAAGTTTTTTCATTCTTGAACAAAAAGTGGACCTGTTCATTTTTGCATCATTTGCAGCTTGCGTGACATTCAGTTTGTTCTTCTCAAGCAGATACATGACATAGTCCTTTTCAAGCTCTTCCCAAGAATAGCCTGCAAATGGCGACTCAGACACTTTTGGCGTAAGACCATTGTCTGAAAGCGTGGGCTCCTCCTGAAGAGGAGGCGTGCTCACAGCGTTCCTCTTGGGGATATCCTTCTGCATGAAATGGTCAGGTATCTCGTTCAGATCAATGACAGGATTATCAATGGTGCTAAGAATGTACTTTACGAAATTCTCAAGTTCCCGAATATTTCCTTCCCAAGGGTAGCCTTGAAGATACTGCAATGCTTCTTTTGAGATCACCTTCTGAGGGATCTCCAGTCTGAGCGATTCCCTCTTCAAAAAATAACCCAATAGCAGTGGAATGTCTCTTTTTCGATCCCGCAAGGGCGGAAGATGGAGAGGGAGGACGTTGATGCGATACAACAGATCTTCCCGGAACTCCTTCTTGGCAATGGCCTGGTTGAGATCTTTGTTGGTGGCTGAAATAATCCTTACGTTGATCTTCGTGGTCTTGGCCTCACCAAGGCGCTTGATCTCATTATTTTGGATGACTCTCAATATCCGAGACTGAAGGTGCAGAGACATGTCTCCGATTTCATCAAGAAAGACCGTGCCCCCTTCCGCAGTTTTTAAGAGTCCTGTTTTGTCCTCTGTAGCCCCGGTAAAGGCCCCCTTCTTGTATCCAAAGAGTTCGCTTTCCAGCAGGGTATCCGGGATGGCGCTGCAATTCTGAACAACAAAGGGTTTGCTCTTCCGAGAACTGAGGTTGTGCAATGCTCTGGCCACAAGGTCTTTGCCTGTTCCGCTTTCCCCGGTTATCAACACAGGAAAATCCGTTCGTGCATAGTCACGGACGTTTTTCATGACATCCAGGAAAACAGGGCTTTGACCGATGATTTCAACGTCTCTCCGGATCTCTTTCAGGGCATGCTGAAGCTCCAGGTTTTCCTTCTGCTGTTCAGCATAGTAAAGGGCGTTGCTCAGGGCAATGGAGCCCATGTCCACGATGTTCTGGAGGAGCTTTAAGAGTGTTTTGTCAAGGTTCATGCGGTTGCCACCGCTGCTTGTGTCAATGATGTTGACAGCTCCGTAGACATCCCCGTCTTTAAGAATGAGAGGAAAAGAGAGAATGAGCTTGCTCTTTATTTCCAGGTCCGCCTCAACCTCGCTGCGGTGGCGTGAGTCCTTGCCAGGCTCTGCAATCGTCATTTCACCGTTTTCTATCACCCAGCCCACAACGCTTGGTTGATCCACGCTAATACTCGTGCCCTTTACAATGTCTGTGTCCTCGGGGCCTCCCAAGGCCTCGATACATACATACCTGTTTTTTCGTCTGACCCAAATGGACCCACGCTCCACGTTCTGGATCCTCAAGAGTAGTTGGAGGAAACGTTTCTGGAGCTTCTCAGGATTCAGGTCTTCAAAGAGGGCTTTGTAAAAATCAATGTCTAGTTCACTCACAGGTAATCCCTCCTGTACTGCCATGGCCTCATCCTTGACCTGATCTTCCCCTTCTCAGGGAAGGCCCGTGACAGACGGCCTGTTCAGGCGCCCTCCGGTCAAGTGAGGGTTTTGGTAACCATGTGTCTGAATATCACCACATATCGCAATATCCACACAAAGGCAAGAGAAGCCTCTTTTAACGCACCTTTGGCGCCTCCACATCTTCTCCGAACTTTTGCCCAAACCCGGGCTGCTATCCCGCCTCTGGCACGAAATTCAGGGATATTTAAACAACGTAGCGACATATCGCCAACATGTTCAAATATAGTCGCCTGAAAAGGCGTTTCGTGAAAGAAGCGACCTTGGGGCAACGCCCTGAGTGTATTTAATTTCAGGTGGTTGAAGCAATGCGTCCCGCTTTTCAACTCCTTGGCACGATCGTTGCCAATTAGTAGGGCAAAACCCCACAGAGAGGAGGGAATGACAATGAGAAGGCTGAGAGAATTCGAGAACTGGGAAGAGGAGAGAAACAGAACAGAGCCATCATATGCCCTGGACGCCCGGGACAGACCTGAAGACTACGTCTGGTCAACCAGCGAACAGGCAAGGTTTCGTGCCTTCTCGTTATGGATCATTCGGTCGGTTGTTCAGAGGCACGGGGGAACCGTCGACATAGACCTGGCAACTGACACCATCAATATAGACGTGCCGGTTGCGGAGCAGGCTGCCTGCGCTCTAGAGATTGAAGAGCAGGTTGGCGCCATGTGCCGCTAATGGCCAAGGAGAAAGAAAGTGAAAACAATGCAGGGAGCAGGGGAGATCAGAAACTGGCTGCACCACAACCTAAACAGCCTGCATGTCTACTGCAGGCTGTCCAGAATCATGCCGGGAGGCATGGCCAGGGAAATCGTTCTGTTCTGGGAGAACACGGCTATCTACAGCTTCATGTATGCCAGGAACTGATCTCCTCAACTCTCTCTACGAGATAAGAATGAAGACCAAAAAAAGGACAAAGGAGGACAGGAAAATGAAAAAAAACTGTATGACTAAGGTCAGAAGTAATCTTGGAATGTTAGCGATAATAGCCTTGTTGGCAGGAGTCGTGTTGGGGGGTCTTCCTACACTCGCATCAGCAGGAACCAATTACGAGTTTTGGGAGAAGAAAAGTCCCCGGAATCCGGATAAATATTCGAACTACGTGACGAATTTCGGTGATATCCAAATCTCCTCGACGTCCGATTCTGTTATCGATGTAACAATTCCTGTGAACCCTATTGAACCTGATCCTTATTTGAAAATTCATAAGTCATATCCTTATTGGCAAAATGGCTGGGCATTCAATCAACATTTCTCAAAATTTCGTGCGTGGAAGCGATCAGACGGTCGGTACGATGGCATGTCCCGTTATTGGCCGAGCCACCTCGTTGCTAAAAATATAGGAATAGGTGATTTTCTTTACGGTGTTGTCAAGCATTTAGCAGGGTATACCAACACTGGGTTTCTTCCCGGATACTATGAATGGTGGACTATTACGCCGTGGAGTTATGGTCATCTGGATTCAGCGACAGCAGCCAATACAGCCAATGCGAATTGGATGAAAGTCGACGTCTACGTATACAAGGTTGACCTTACTACGCCTATGTTTTGTGTAGAACTTGTGGGCAGAAGCATGGAAAATTGGTTTTTGAGAGAGGACCTTGTTCCTCGATAAATGCTTTCTTCTGTGGCGCTCGCCATAGTGGCGAGCGCCACACAACGGCGTTTCGACTTCTGCGAACTGTTTTTTGCTACCCGTCACACATGATTTCTTAACTGATTGTTGGCACAAAGATCTTTTTCAAAGAACAATTGCACATTCTGTTTACTCACAGGCAGCATAAGGATGATGACCATCAGTAACGTGATCCAATTCTATAATGGGAGGGTATTGAAATGACACTTATTAACAAGTCCAATAATTCTTTAAAGAATTTCAAGTTCAGACCTGTCAACATCCTCATGCGATGGTGCTTCTTATCGCTTTCAGTATTTTTCTTGGGCATCATTTTACTAAGTTCACAGGTCCAGGCCTCAAAGAGCAGTTCAGCTTTCTCCTTGGAGTTTTCGGATAATGGTAGACTATCTCTTAACTCTGAAGGCACGCCCCTGGGAACTCTTGTGCAGAAGCTCCACGAAAAGACTAAGTTGGCATTTATTATTCAGGAAAATCTGCTAGAACATCCCATATCTGTTAGGTTTCAGTCTTTGCCTCTAAACGAAGCAGTTAAAAGAATACTACGTGGAGTTAATTACGCTTGTATTTTTGACATCAACGGCAATCTTGAGAAAATTATCACTGTTTCCGCCACCAGTAAAGCCAACGGAAGTTCTTTTCAACAAATCTATCAGGAGAGGGACTTACAGCATCACATTGGTACGGACATCACAGCTCCGTTTGAGGTACTAGAAGCCATGGAGCAAGCGGCAGAATTTGAGCCTCCGCCTGAAGTAATAGAATCTATGGAGGAAACAGCAGTGTTTGGGCCTCTACCTAAAGTAATGGAAGCCATGGAGGAAGCTATAAGGAATGCTAGTCCACTTGACATTGGGGAAGTTATGAAACATTTACCTCCAGCGCAATTTGAGTATATTGCCAATGCTATGAAAGCTGAGGGCATTCCTCTGCCGCCTGAAATGGCGGAAACTGAACAAGCGGGAGGAAGTTGGCATTCTCTTGAAGAAGAGGAACTAGAAGAAACTGTGGAAATCGTTGCTCCCCCTGAAGAAGACAACCCGTATGGACGGGTTAACTCAAGGCGGCAGGGACGTGGCATGTCATGATTCATGCCTATGAGGCCTTTGATGGTGTGACGCTGGAAGGTTGTTATCTCGATTGATTTGAGAAATTCCAAAAATGCCTCTAACTTCTGAGCCAGGGGAATCCATGCTGATTCTCCTGGCTTTTTTGTGGCTTGTCAGGAGGCTGTCAAAGAACCCGGCTCGTGGCACTCATTCGCCTACCCCTTCCTTTCTCTCATTCCATGAACTCGGATTCCCCCGCACCACATAAACAGTCGGGATATTTCACCTGGCCGTTGAGATATCACTAGCGCGGTTAAATATAGCTACCCCAAAGGAGGAGCAGGACAATGGGCGAATCTGGCTTCAGATCCAATTATATTTTGATCTCAGTCGGTTGCGGCCAAGTGGCGTGTCCTCGCTCCTTTGGCACGATCGTTGCCAATTAGTAGGGTAAAACCCGACGACAAGAAAGTGAATATTGAGAGAACGAGAACGGAGGGGAAAAGGATGCAAGGAGCAGGGGAGATCAGAAACTGGCTGCACCACAACCTAAACAGCCTGCATGTCTACTGCAGGCTGTCCAGAATCATGCCGGGAGGCATGGCCAGGGAAATCGTTCTGATCTGGGAGAACACGGCTATCTACAGCTTCATGTATGCCAGGAACTAAGCACCTCAAGACTTTGTACGAGGCAAGTGTGAAGACCCAAAAGAACAGGAAAGGAGAGAAAACATGGAAACTACGCTTACAAACATTTGTTGGAACGAGTCAGAGGCGGCAAATCTTTATGATTGCTTGGCCCAAGATCCCGGATATTGGAATGCCAATAAGCATCTCGTCTCTCTTTTGAAGGAAAGAGGGCTCCACTCCGGACAGACAGTAGTGGACGCTGGAAGTGGAACTGGTGTGAATAGCCTGCTTTTAATAAAAGAAATCCTTGAAACCAAAGGTCGCGTTATTGGCGTCGATTACTCTGAATCCATGGTTCGCTATGCCCGAGAGAAAGTCTCGAATGGTCTGCCGATTGAGTTTCGGGTCGGAGATGCTAATCGGATTGCCACCGTAGTCGAAGAAGATCCGATTCATGCAATTGTCGCTTTTAACTTGGTGCATCTCTTAGAGGACTTGTTAGGGGCGATGCGGGAATGGTACGAGAAACTACCGGACGGTGGGATACTTGCTTTCAGTTCGACAGTGTACGAGGGTGCTATTCCACGAGAGGCTCGGAGAGTCTATTGGAAGGCGATTCTAGGTGCTCACAGA
The DNA here is from genome assembly GCA_034189385.1 of Thermodesulfobacteriota bacterium. Lineage (GTDB taxonomy): Bacteria > Desulfobacterota > Desulfobacteria > Desulfobacterales. The sequence goes on along the minus strand of JAXHVD010000007.1, from coordinate 13,578 downwards.
TTGGCAAAGGAGAAATTTCCTGAGACCATGGGTACGCGGAAGAAGATGTTAAAGCACACCCCGGACTACTACTTCACGATCGTGGAACAAGCAGGATTCATCGACGTCAGGATGGAAGAGAAGGTTTTCACCTTATCAAAGGAGGCTGTGCTGGCCTTTGTGCAGGTGCCCGGCATGGCAGATTCGATGATGGCTGCTGATATTCCGGCATGTGCCCAGCGGGAAATGTTCGTCCGGAGCATTGAAGAGACAGTGACTGAGTCTCTACCGCGGAAAACTGTTTTCATCACGGCGCGCAAGAAAGAGGCACGGTATGACACTACGGATCTAAGGGCTCTGTCTCGCGCTAGCAATGCCGGTCACCTGGCACCTTCGGTGGGGCCAAAATGGATATAGAACAGGAAACCGTAAGAAAAAGGGAGTCTATCTACGCAATGACAAGAGGAAAAGAGAAGAACAGGGTTGTCATATCAGGATTGGGGCTGGTTACGCCTTTGGGTAATGAGGTGGCCACAACCTGGCAAAATCTTCTTGAAGGTAAATCAGGCATTGGCCAGATTCGAAAATGGGGTGACCTGGATGAGATGAAGAATCTCTATAATTTACCGTCAGATTTTCCCTTCATGGCCGGTGAGATCGAAGATTTTGACATCAGAGAGATACTGAAAGAGCGAAAATCGAACTGTGATAGAACAGACTTAAAACGAATCAAACAGATGGATCCCTTCATCGAATATGCTTGCGCGGCTAGTTTGGAAGCAGTTGCCGATTCAGGGATTGCTCTACCGCTTGTAGATGAAGAAAAGGTCGGGGTGATTATCGGCTCTGGGCGAGGTGGGACTCAAACATGGGAGGAACAACACCGTAGAATGCTGGCCGGAAAAAAACTATCCCCTTTCTTAATTCCACGGACCCTGGCAAATCTAGCCAGTAGCAATGTTAGCATTCTGTTGGGCGCTCAGGGTATGAACTTATGTATCACTACCGCATGTGCAGCAGGTGCTCACGCCATAGGTCAAGCGTTCCGGGCAGTGCAAGCCGGCTACAGTGAGATTGTCATTGCTGGGGGTAGTGAGGCAGCGGTAACACCTTTGAGTCTCTACGGTTTCTATTCTCTCAATGCCGTTGCACCTGCCAATGGTGCACCAACAAAAGCTTCTCGACCATTCGACAACAATCGCAGAGGTTTTGTGATGTCTGAAGGGGCGGGAATATTTGTTTTGGAAACCCTCAAGAGCGCCCAGGAACGTAATGCCAGAATATATGCAGAAGTCCTGGGCTACAGCGAGACGGCTGATGCTTACCACATTACAGAACCCAACGGCGATGGTGCTCGCAATTGCATGACACTTGCGCTTAAGGATGCGGGGATTTCTCCTGAGGAAGTTGACTTGATCAATTGTCACGCGACCTCTACTCCTAAAGGGGATGCCAACGAAGCTATGGCGATCATGAGTGTTTTTGGGAAAGACAATGGGTCGCCGATGATTACGGCAAACAAATCGCAAATTGGTCATGCCCTGGGAGCTGCTGGCGCGGTTGAAGCGGTGCTTACCGTGCTGTCTGTAAAGAGAGACGTTGTGCCCCCCACACTTAACCTTGATGATCCAAGTGAGGATTGCCTGGGGCTCCATTATGTTAGGAATCAGGCGCACGAGTCCATAATCAATATTGCTGTTTCCAATTCGTTTGGTTTCGGTGGCACAAACGGTTGTTTGGTTTTTGGAAAATTCAACGAATAAAAAGGAGTTTCTTATGGACCAAATCTATCTTGCGCCCACGGACATCATAGACAGTGACAGCAAACCGATCATTGAATATGCAAGGGAAGTAGTCGATAAGGCCAACAACCCGTTCGAACAGGCCGTTAACCTCTATTACGCTGTACGAGACGGAATTCGATACGACCCCTACTATCCCTTCTACCGGCCCGAACACTATCGGGCGAGCAATGTCCTCCGAGACGGCCGGGGCTACTGTGTGTCCAAGACATCCCTTTTGTGCGCTCTGAGCAGGGCTTGCGGTATCCCATCGCGGGTTGGATTCGCTACGGTCCGTAATCACCTAGCGACACGCCAACTCTTGAATTTTTTGGGGTCGGATCTATTCGTGTACCACGGGTTTAACGAGTTCTTCCTGGACGGGAAATGGGTAAAGGCAACCCCAGCCTTCAACGCCGAAATTTGTAAAAGGCATAACGTTGAGCCCCTAGAGTTCAACGGTCGTGAGGATTCTATTTTTCAGTCCTACAACTTGGAAAAGAAGAAGTTCATGGAGTACGTGGCCTTCCATGGCAGCTACGCCGATATTCCTGTTGGGCGAATTGTGGTGGCATGGGAGAAGGCCTACGGCCAAAGTCGAGTGGCGGGCTGGATAGAGCTGTTCGAAAAGAGAGTAAAACCACGACGTAGGTTCATCAAGGAAGACGTAGTGCAAGACTGAGGTTTGTGGAGAAGTGAGTGGAGATCGTTATCAGACACGTTTTCGTCGATTGGAAATGTGATCCTCCAAGTCCTCAAACCTGTTGCGACGACTCGTAATATAGGGGGTTAACTTTAACGGTAGCCTCAGAAATCCGTTCTGATTCTCCTGGCTTTTTTTGGGGATTGTCAGGAAGCTGTCAAATCAGCTGGCTCTTGCCCGTCACCCACTCTACGCCCTTTCTTTTCTCTTTCCATGTGTCTCCACCCTCCCGCCACACTGACAGTCGGGATATTTCACCTGACCAGCGAGATATCACTAACCTGGTTGAATATGGTGAGGCTAAGAGCGTCCCTGGACAACAGGCGAACCTGCCTTTAGGTTGAATTATGTCCTGATTTCAGTCGGTTGTGGCAAAATGTGTCGCCCCTGCTGCCTTGGCACGATCGTTGCCAATTAGTAGAGGAAAACCCGACAGCAACAAAAGGCAAACATCCAGAGAAGCGAAAGGAGAAAGGCCATGAAAGCAAAGATGAGAACCAAGAAAGGGTTTGTTTATCCAAGACTCTGCTGGTTCGCGGGACGAAGTTTGGTGACAGCCATCTTATTGATTGTTGTGTTGATGGTCTTCCCTGTGAACGGTGAAGCATTGGCTGTAGATCTGGCCATTGAGGGCTTCGACGTGTTTAGAAAACCCGCCCACAAACAGGGTAACTTCTTTGTAACCTTCTCATTTACAGTAAGGAACATAGGCTCTCAGGATGCGGGCCAGCCCTTCAAGGTAGAGATCTCGCCTGGCAGGTTGATGATTGACCAGTCTAACTACCTGAGTGCGACCGGAAAGATAGAGCCCGTTTCTTTCACAGTGAACAAACTGAGGGTGCAACAGTCGATGAGGCTAGACCACACGATGTATTTGCCCGACGGAACATACCAGGTAAGCATCGAGGCGGATCCCGACAGGGTCTATGCTGACGCACAAAGAGACAATAACCGCTTTGTAACTACTGTAAATCTCACAACCACAAGACAGGAATGGTTGCAGCAAGAAGCTATTTGCCAGGAGTGCCCCCAAAGCTCCAAGTCTTTTCAGTTCAATGCCGATTACCACTATTGGGACGATCACCGGGAGTTTATGCGCACCTATGACAATCCCCATTGGCCTTATACTCAAGGCCCCCACCCTTATCCACCAAAGGTATCCATTGATAGAGGCTTCTCTGTGAAACCGCTCCTTCCAAATTTGTGGTTCAAGCTCATTCATTATGCGGGGCCTGATAAGCGCCACAACACCTGGCAATATGGTACGCCCCTGGTTTCTGACCTAAAGCTCATGGTGTTTGGTCCCGGCATTCCCTCCGGTGGACAAGAGATGACATTCAAATGGGTCTTTTCTCAACCGAGTAACAGGGTAATTAAGGCGCAGACCAAGGGGAGCCGGTACTTGAAAACAGAGGGCGATGCATACAAGTATATCCTCGAAATACCGTATGCCTACGCAACAGTGCCGTTCGAAAACTCACACGAATCGGCTGAATACGACGGCAACAATACAGTGAAATGGACCTTTTGCTATAGAGTGACCGTAATAGAAAAGACAATAGGCACTAATCTAAACATTCCCGGCCCAAATGACGCTTGGGGCAGTTACCGCATAGGCTTACATGACGTCGTCGGCCAGCCATATAGACCAGCTGAGCACGCAGAGATTGGCGATGTCCATCTGCCTCGGGATTGGGAGCGTATTCCCTTTGGCAAGGCCTTTTCCCACCCGGTTGTGGTGGCCAAGTCGTTGAGCTCCCGCGATGAGGATGTTGGTATGGTGAGGATTCGAAACGTGGATGATACCGGTTTCGAGATTCGTGTCCAAGAGTGGGATTATCAGGATGGCGTCCATTCTCCGGAGACCACAGGCTACATTGTCATGGAGCAGGGTGCTCACACCTTGCCCGACGGAACCAGGGTGGAAGCCGGTCGGTTCGATACGAACCGGACAAGCTCCTTTGAAAGGGTTTTTTTCAGCCAGGATTTTGAAGTGCCGCCCGTGGTGATAACGGCAGTCTGTAGTGACAATGAAGCAGATGCCGTGACTACCAGGATGCGAAATATCAGCACCACGGGCTTTGAGGTTCGCATGCAGGAGCAGCAGCTGAACCAACGGGAACATGCCCATGAGACGATTTCTTACATCGCCTGGGAGCCCTCGTCAGGGACAATTGACGGAGTGGCCTTTGAGGTGAACAGGACCGCTAATAAGGTAAGACACAACTGGCATACTATTGCTTTGGGTGAGACCTATGGAAAGGTCCCTGTGTTTGTTGCCGACATGCAGACGACTAACGGAGGTGATCCGGCCAATGTCCGCTGGAACAACAAAGACGCCTATGGCGTGGATGTGAAGATTACAGAAGAGCAGTCCAAAGACAGCGAAACATTTCATTGCCGGGAGGTTGTTGGCTACATGGCCTTCTCCCAGGCCCTGGATCAGGGCCCGGCCGATTTGGTGGAAATGGAACATGGCAGGCCTGTGACTGATCTTTGGGCTGAACAGGGAGATGCTCTCTACTTCACCATTGATGTGCCGGCAAGTGTTTCTGAGCTTGCCCTCGAGAGTTCCGGAGGCATAGGCGACGGGGATGTCCACGTTCGATATGGCGCGGTCCCTACCCTCGACGAATGGGATTACCGCCCTTATTCAGTGGGTAATGACGAAATTGTAAAGATTGCATCACCAATTCCAGGGACATGGCATGTCATGATTCATGCCTATGAGGGTTTTGATGATGTGACCCTTGGGGCCTATTTCAGAGGGTTGTCAGCCCCTGATCTCTGGGCTGAACTAGGAGATGCCCTTTACTTTGCCATTGACGTGCCTGAGGGCGCTTCAGAACTGGCCTTTGACATGTACGGAGGTATGGGTGATGGGGATCTTTACGTGAGATATGATGCAGTTCCTACCCTCGATGAGTGGGATTATCGGCCCTATCAGTGGGGCAATGCTGAAATGGTGCATATTCCATTTCCAATGCCAGGGACGTGGCACGTCATGATTCACGCCTATGATACCTTTGACGGTGTGACCCTGGAGGGTGATTATCTCGATTGATTTGAGAAATCCCATAAACGCTTCTAACTTCTGAACCAGGGGAATCATTTCTGATTCTCCTGGCTTTCTTTGTGGCTTGTCAGGAGGCTGTCAAAGGAACCGGCTCTTGGCCGTTATTCGGCCTAACGCTTCCCTCTTATCTTTCCAAGTGCCTGCCTACCCCCGCACCATACAAACAGTCGGGATATTTCACCTGGCCATTGAGATATCACTAGCCTGGTTAAATATAGCCACCACAAAAAGGGCGCAGGACAATAGACGAACCTGGTTTCAGATTCAATTATGCCTTGATTTCAAGTAGTTGTGGCAAAACGTATCGTCTTTGCTCCTTTGGCACGATGATTGCCAATTAGTAGGGTAAATCCGACAGCAACTGACGGCAAATATCTAAAAAACAGAAAGGAGAAAAGCTATGAAAGCAAAGATGAGAATCAAGAAAGGGTTTGTTTATCCAAGACTCAGTTGTTTAACAGGTGTGCCTGTCTTTAGGGCCTTGCTTCTCGTGATCTGCATGGTGGTGTTCACTGCGGCCACGGCTCAGGCATGGGTGGAGGTTGGTGATGTCAGCGTGGGCAGCTCTTGGAAGCGGGCCTCCTTTAACAAGACGTTTCAGGCCCCTGTTGTGGTGGCCAAGTCCTCCAGCTACACGGCAACCGGTCCTGCCGTGGTGAGGATTCGCAGTGTGGATCAGGCCGGCTTCGAGATTCGTCTCCAAGAATGGGATTACTTGGATGGGTCCACCGCCCTGGAGACCACAGGCTACATTGTCATGGAGCAGGGTGTTCACACCTTGCCAGACGGAACCCGGGTGGAAGCCGGTCAATTCGAAACGAAGCGGACAGGTTTTGAGCAGGTTCCTTTCAGCCAGACCTTTCAGGTGCCGCCCGTTGTGATAACGGCCGTCTGCAGTGACAATGAAGTAGATGCCGTGACCACCAGGGTGCGAAATGTCAGCACCACGGGCTTTGAGATTCGCATGCAGGAGCAGCAGTTGAACCAACAGGTCCATGCCTATGAGACCATCTCTTACATCGCGTGGGAGCCCTCATCGGTGATAGTGGACGGCCTGGTCTTTGAGGTGAACAGGACCGGTAATGAGGTTCGGCACGACTGGCATAGGATGGCTTACAATATGGCTTTTGAGAACGCCCCTGTGTTTGTTGCCGACATGCAGACGCAAAACGGAGGTGATACGGCCAATATCCGCTGGGACAACAAAGACGCCCATGGTGTGGATGTGAAGATTGCGGAAGAGCAGTCCAAAGACAGCGAAACAGCTCACGTCATGGAGGTCGTTGGTTACGTGATCGTGGATAGAGGTCCGGACACTTGGTCTCAGATTTTCAACTACGACGCCAGAGAGACCACTGCCATGGTCGAATTCGGAGAGACCATATACGTAGGGACGGGGAGCTGGACAGCCTCGGTTAGGTCGGCTGCCGTGTACCGCATGGTAGATGAGGGGTGCAAGATATGGGAAGCGGTGGACATTCCTTGGGATCCGTGTTCGGAAAAGGTGATGTCAATGGCTGTTTTTGATGGCTATCTTTATGTGGGCACCGACTGCGGCGAGGTCTTTCGGACCCAAGACGGTTTCTACTGGAGTGTCGCAGCCCCCCCAGGCACATTGGGGCCGGTTTTTGACATGGCTGAGTTCAAAGGGCACCTCTACGTATGCGGTGGATATAGTGCGACGATCTGGCGGACGCAAGATGGCACCTCATGGGAACCGATGGTCGGTCCCGTGCCTGCGTTTTATTCCTATGGATTCGGTGACCCCAGTAATAACGACATATCCTCCCTGGAGGTTTTCAACGGCTTTCTCTATGCCGGCGTAGGCAGGGACAACGCCAACGGAATCCAGCTCTGGAGGTCGGCCGACGGGAAGTGGTGGGAGAAGTTTAAGGAAGAGCTTCCTCCACCCGGTGGGATTTCAATAGGTCTTACACCGGGCCATATACATGCCTTAAAGGCCTTTAAGGGCCACCTCTATGTAGGACAGTACCATGGTAACGGAGTTTTCCGGACGGACGGAACGGCCAACAGTTGGGAAGATCTATCTCCTATTACTCAAGGTCAGGATGTTTTTCGATTGGAGGAACACAATGGCAAGCTTTACCTCGGAGTTAGAACCTTTCATGCTCCCTCCGGTTTGGCTGGCTCCGACCTGGGAACGCCCTTGGTATACGCCTCAACAAACGGGACCCAATGGAGCCCGGTGCCTGGGGCTCCTGTCGTAGATTCCAGGACCGAAGTTGTTTCTTCGTTCTTGAGTCGCGGAGGAAGGCTCTACGTAGGAACTGGTGGAGGATACGGAGACGATGAAAGAAGCGGGGTCTATGCGTGCGGAGCTTCTCCCGGTCCTACTTGCTGCATCAGCGGGATCGACCCTTGGATGATGCACGAACTGCGTCCCTTGGGTGACGAGTGGGAATGGGGAAGCGGCCAGCCACAGCCAGCCAAACCTCCCGGCAGCAATTGCTGGGGCTCTGGTTGCCCATGATCATTCAGCGGTGAAGAAACAGGAAGCATCAAAGCATACAAGCCATAAGAGTCATTATCGAACAAAGGCAGGGTCGTCACGGCCCTGCCTTTCTTCATGCGGAAACTGCGTGGTCCAAATGGGAGGGGGCAGTGTGATTTGTGATCAGAAAGGTCCCCGGATGTGGCCTTGGACAGAAATCAGATTGATGTGTTATGATATTCACCCATTACCTAGCCTGGGAGGGCTTCACAGTCAAAAACATATATCCTGCCCAGAGAACACCTCGGAAACGGTCTGGGCCGATGTTTGATTGCTTGCCAAGACGTAACTTATAGAAAACGCAAAGGTTTGCAAAGCATATCCGAACGGCTTGTCCGGGGGGAATCTGAGACCCTTCGGGAGCTGTCATGTCTGCCGGGAGTCTTCTTTTGCAGTTACAGCGCTTTCTTTGCGACCTTCAGGGACAGCCTCTTTTTCTTTCTCTACGGGCTCCAGAATCAGGCAGGCCAGGGGGGGCAAGGTTAGGGAAATGGATTGGGGGAAACCGTGAAAGGGGGTGGCTTCGACCTTAACATGGGCCTTATTGCCGACGTTGCTTCCGCCGTAGTAGACGGAGTCGCTGTTGATGCGCTCGCCATAACCGTGCTGCCCCGGCACACCGATTCGGTAGCCGTGCCTGACAACAGGGGTGAGGTTCAGCACGCAGACCAGGTGATTTTTCTTGGCAAAACGGACATAGGAGATCACGCTGGTGTCTGAGTCATTGCAGTCGATCCAAGAGAAACCCTCAGGTATGGGATCTAGTTCCCAGAGGGCAGCATTTTCCAAATACAGACTACCAAGGTCCTTCATAAACCGTTGGAAGCCCTGACGCATGGGGTCAGATTGCAGGTGCCAGTCAAGGCTCTTTTCATGGTACCACTCGTCCCAGGGGGCGATTTCCGTGCCCATGAAGAGCAGCTTTTTGCCGGGATGGGTATACATGTACCCCAGAAGGAGTCTTAAATTGGCAAATTTCTGCCATTCGTCACCCGGCATCTTTCTGAGAAGGGAGCCCTTGCCATAGACTACTTCATCGTGGGAAAAGGGAAGGATGAAATTTTCACTGTAGGCATACATCATGGAAAAGGTGAGGTTGTTGTGGTGGTATTTTCGATGAACAGCATTCTTGCTAAAATAGAGCAAGGTGTCGTGCATCCATCCCATGTCCCACTTGAAGCCGAAACCAAGACCACCCAAGTAGGCCGGTGACGTGACCCCTGACCAGGCAGTGGACTCTTCTGCCACGGTGAAGCACCCAGGAAAAATGCCGTACACCGCTTCGTTCAGCTTTCGGAAAAAGTCGATGGCCTCTAGATTCTCGTTTCCACCGTAGCGATTGGGAATCCACCCCCCCTCTTTTTTCCCATAATCCAGATAGAGCATGGAGGCCACGGCATCGACCCTGAGGCCATCAATATGGTACTGATCCAGCCAGAACAGGGCATTTGCGATGAGGAAGTTGCGGACCTCGTGGCGGCCGAAGTTAAAGATCAGCGTTCCCCACTCTGCATGCTCTCCCTCCCGCGGGTCAAGATGCTCGTATAGGGCTGTGCCATCAAAAAGCCTCAGGCTCCAATCATCTTTCGGGAAATGGGCAGGCACCCAATCCACGATGACCCCGATGCCGTGTTCATGGCACGTGTCGACGAAGTACTTGAAATCGTCGGGGGTGCCGAATCGGCTCGTGGGGGCGTAATAGCCGGTCACCTGGTATCCCCAGGAGGCGTCAAAGGGATGCTCGGCCACAGGCAGGAGCTCCACATGGGTAAAGCCGAATTGCTTCACGTGTTCAATGAGTGTGGGGGCCAACTCCCGATAGGTGAGCCACCTGTTTTCTTCCTCTGTTACGCGCATCCACGATCCCAGGTGGACTTCATAGATGGCCATGGGTTCGTGACGGAGATCTCTTTGACTGCGCATGGCCAGCCATTCGCTATCACTCCATTTGAAGGCCCCCTGGTCCCACACAATGGAGGCCGTGCCGGGTCTTAGCTCTGTGGCAAAGGCATAGGGATCGGTCTTTAGCCTCAGGTCTCCAGCCTGGGTCTTGATTTCATACTTGTAGAGCGCCCCGGGCCCAAGGCCGGGGACAAAAATTTCCCAGATCCCTGACGAGCCCATGGCTCTCATGGGAAAAAGCCTTCCATCCCAATTGTTAAAATCACCCACAACACTCACCCGTTTGGCGCTGGGTGCCCAAAGGGCAAAGGAAACGCCGGCCGCGCCATCCATCTCACACAGGTGGGCGCCGAGCTTTTCGTAAAGACGGTGATGGCTTCCTTCTCCTGCCAGATAGAGGTCCACATCCCCCAAGGTCGGCAAGAAACGGTAGGGGGCATCACTCTCCCAGTAATCTCCGTTGGCAAAGGTGAAACGAAGTCTGTAGGGGAACGGGAGGGGACGATGAGGGATCTTGACAGCGAAGAGACCGCCAGTGTGACACCTTGTCATGGCAAGGGGCTTTTTCCCCTCCATAAGCAGCGCGGCCTTTGTGGCGTCAGGATGAAAGGCCCTGATGACGATCCCCTTTTCGCCTTTCGTTGAATAAGGGTGGGCCCCAAGAATGCGGTGCGGGTCAGGGTGTTCTACCCTGACAAGTCTTTCCAGGTCTTCCGGATGAATCCCCTCTAAGAAGGATTGTTCTGCCATTTGGATTGATCCCTCAATGGGCACATAAATAATATTTATAGGATATTAAACAACAGTTTGAAAATCAAGGAAAAATCTGAAACGCTATCTGCCCTTCCTTGACCTTTGATCAAAGGAGACGTTTCCAGGGACCTGGAGCTCTACCCATGTGGGAAGGCCTTGCCATGGCCTCTGTACACCTTGAGCAACGCTTTCCGGTTGACGGGTGATGGCCTATGCCCTATACTTTCCTTAGTAATCCCGTTCTCTTCGGAGTAGAAGAGGGGTGTCTCACCACACAGCCGTTTTTGAAAAAAGGAGTCTACCCATGTCGGACGACAAAAGGCGGTTCACCCGCGTCCCCTTTAGAGTTCAGGCTGAGATCACGGTTGACGAATCCTCGTACTACACGGAAGAGATCAAGAATCTTAGCGTTGGGGGATGCCTCTTGCCGGTGGCCGCACCATTGGACGTAGGGACTGCGTGTCACGTGAGAATCCAGTTGAGTGGAACGAGCAGCGAATTACACATAGAGATCGACGCACAGGTGGTCCGTTGCTGTGCCGGTGAGGTGGCCGTCAAGTTCACCGGTGTGGATCTTGACAGCTTTTTTCATCTTCAAAACATTGTGCGGTATAATTCCCCTGATCCTGATGCCGTTGAAGAAGAACTTCGAGCCCATCTGGGTCTGGTTAGGTCATTGCGAGAGGACTGAAGGGCCTGGCATTTGCCCCTTGCCGGTCCCAGGTGTTTTGTGGTTGGAATCGACCCACCTTTTTGCTGTCTGTATCTCCCTTGCCAGAGATAAGTGTATTGCGTTATCCTTTTTAGAGAGACATGGTGAGCTCTCCTTGGGAGACGGTGATTATCTCTTTGGGAGGGCGTGGAGGCTGAGATATTGAACAACCATATGATTTGGCTTGATCTAGAAATGACTGGCCTCGGTCCAGAGGAGCACGTGATCCTAGAGATTGCCACTCTGGTGACAGATGATGACTTGGAGATCGTGGCCGAAGGCCCAAACATTGCCATACACCATCCACCAGAGGTTTTGGCCACCATGGAACAGTGGAGCAGGGCCCATCATGACGCGTCGGGCCTTTTGGACAGAGTCCGATCATCTCCCCATGACTGCAAGGGGGCTGAAGATATGACCTTGGCCTTTCTGGCTCTTCACTCCAAGAAGGGGTGCTCTCCCCTATGCGGAAACTCTGTTTGGCAGGACCGGCGTTTCTTGGCAAAGCAGATGCCTCTTCTCAATGCATTCTTCCATTATCGAAATGTTGATGTGAGTTCGATTAAGGAACTGGTGAAGAGGTGGTATCCTGCCCTACCCGTCTTCAAGAAGAAAAAAAACCACCTGGCGCTAAATGACATAAAGGAGTCTATTGGCGAACTCAGATATTACCGCCAAAATGTTTTCCTGCCCTGAGAACGCCCCTACGTCTCAAAGGGCCTTGCCAGAACCAGAATATCTTCGAGCAGCTCAGCTCCCTCACTTTCCCATGATCAGCAGTTCTTGAACACCCGAAAACAGAATTATGGGCGCAGGCCCAAAAAACATCTTGACAAATATCCTCGCAAGCATATATTTTGAGCACAAGCTCATAACGATAAGGGAGGTATCATGCCAAGGCCCAGAAAAGCCCGTTTGGTCCAAGGGGGACCCATGGCCAATGTGTTCAAGCCTTTGGGAATCCCGGCTAGAAACCTACAAGAGGTGGTTCTTCCTGTTGAGGGTCTTGAGGCCCTTCGTTTGTGTGACCTTGACAAACTGGATCAGGAAACAGCGGCGGCTCGAATGAACGTTTCACGCCAAACTTTTGGCAGGGTCCTGGCTGAAGCAAGGGGACGGGTCTCAGAAGCCCTTGTCATGGGAAAAATGATTAGGATTCAAGGGGGCGCCTACACCTTGGCCGGTCCCGGTGGAAGGTGGCAAGGTCAGCCAAGGGGACGGGGACGTCGTGGCCGTCGCGGAAGGGTTGTTTTGTGAGAGAAAAGATTGAAAGGAGGTGTTTTTATGCCAGGTTATGATAGATCAGGTCCATTGGGCGAAGGCCCGCGGACAGGTCGAGGATTAGGCAGGTGCGGCAATCGCAGTGGCACCCAGAGATCTGACGGTGGCCCCGGCCGAGGGGCAAGGCAAGACGATGGCACGCCCCTAGGCCAGGGGTTCGGAAGAGGCGGCTCAAGGGGCCGCGGCAGAAACCGAGGCCGCAGAGTCAGGGGGCGCTAGGACAGCGCTACTGCGATTCCAGTAGGCGACATCAGCCTTTACTCGGATAATGCCTGCCTGACTCGATTCCGGTCTTGGCCGGAATGACATAAATGACGAGGCAAGCGCCTATGCCCGTAAGGGGAGGCCGACACGGGAGTGCCGGCCTCCGCCACGATAGCATAGACCACATTCAGATGGGCACTAGCTATAACTCCAGCACTGCATTCGTTATAGCATGGAGTATGTCCCCCATCCGCACCACGCCAATGAGCCGATCTTCTTCCATGACAGGCAAGAGATAGAGCTTCTCATGTACCATGAGGTGGGAGGCCTTTAAGATCTTGTCCTCCACCTCCACCGTGGCCTTGGCTTCTGACATAAACTCCTTGATGGGCCGGTCCAGCTGTTTTTCCACACCGCTCTTGAGCAGCTGGTCCCACAATATGGGCACGCCCTCCTTAAAATGCTCGGCAAAACGGGGCTCCAGTCCCTTTAAGATATCCTTTTCCAGGAGCATGCCCACAAGCTTGTAAGCCTCGTCAAAAACAAGGACCGTATGATGTCCGGTTTCAAAGGCCACATTGAGTTGGGCAATGGCCTCTCTCAGGGTCCCCCAGTAGGGCATGTGAGGGTATTCGCTCAAGGGAATCACCAGATCCTTCACCTTCTTCGTATCCA
>JAXHVD010000064.1:0-1531 GCA_034189385.1 Thermodesulfobacteriota bacterium | reverse complement strand
TGACAATCTTGCGGTGCTCATGGGGGGACGGGCAGCTGAAGAGCTGGTGTTAGACGAATTGACCACCGGGGCAGGCAATGATATTGATCGGGCCACGGAAACGGCCCGCAAGATGGTCTGTGAATGGGGCATGAGTGAAGAACTGGGGCCCCTGAGTTTTGGCCAGAAAGAGGAGCAGATCTTTTTGGGCAGGGAGTTTGCGCAACACCGGGACTACAGTGAGAAGACAGCGGTGGTCATTGATAAGGAGATCAGTAACTTGGTTTCCGGAGCCCACCAAAGGGCGAGAAAGATCCTGGAAGAAAACATGGACACCCTCCATGCCTTGGCACAGGCCCTGCTCGAGAAGGAAACCCTGACAGAAAAGGACATCGATGCTATCATAGCAGGAAATGTCCATGCGGCCTCTGAGTCTACAGAAGAAAAGGCTGAACCTGAAGCCCAGGGCGAAGGCAAGGGTCAGGCAACCCCACAGCTCCGACCACTTCCCAGCTAAGTTCAATGAACAGCCCCTCCGTCATGAGTCTTCAATGCGGCCCGTTCGGGCTGGCTCTGGGCAGAGCCACGCTTGTGATGGGCATCGTGAACGTGACACCCGATTCCTTCTCAGATGGCGGTCTGTTCTTCGACAAGGAAGCTGCCGTAGCACACGGAGAGGCTCTGGCAGCACAAGGAGCCGATATCATCGACGTGGGAGGAGAATCGACACGGCCCTTTTCAGAGTCGGTGCCGGCACCAGAGGAGCTCCGACGGGTTGTCCCTGTTATTGAAGAACTTGCCAGCCGCCTTTCCATTGCCCTGTCCATTGACACGAACAAGTCCGAAGTAGCAAGACATGCCATTGACGCGGGCGCCTGTATGGTTAACGACATAGGGGCCCTCAGGCTGGATCCGCACATGGCTGGTGTAGTTGCTGAAGCAGGGGTCCCCGTTGTATTGATGCACATGAAGGGCACGCCCAGGGCCATGCAGATCAATCCCCGTTATGAAGATGTTGTCGGGGAAGTGAAGCGGTTTTTGGCACAAGCTATGGAAAGGGCCGAAAAGGCAGGCATTGAGCGTAGTAATATCGTGGTAGATCCCGGTATTGGTTTTGGAAAGACAGTGACACACAATCTGCTTCTCATCAAACACCTCTCAGCCTTTCGAGCCCTTGGGGTTCCGATCCTCATAGGCCCCTCACGGAAATCCTTTATCACCAAGATACTGGGCTCGGGCGATCAATGTCGTGAGATCGGAACCCAGGCTGCGGTGGCTGCTGCTGCACTCCAAGGGGCTGATATCATAAGGGTTCACGATGTGGCGCGTGCCAAACAGACCCTCAGACTGGTGGATGCCATCAAAGACCCGACAACGAGCCCTGTGAGCTGAACGCCCCCAATAGGATATAGGCCACTATGCTTCTGGTTATGGACGTAGGAAATACGAACAGTGTTATTGGGGTCTACGAGGGCAAAGAGCTCGTCCATCAATGGCGGGTGCGAACCGAAAAAGACGTGACGGAAGACGAGTTCCACGTGTTGATCAAAAA
>JAXHVD010000063.1:0-1633 GCA_034189385.1 Thermodesulfobacteriota bacterium | reverse complement strand
TGCTGCCTGCTGGGGAACTCCGGTCGCCCTATGGGCTCCCTACGTTCCCCAGCCGAGCTCATCATACCATGTAGTGTAATTCATTCCCACTTTTGGGACACAAACTCGGAAACGGGGGGAATGGGTAACGGATCGATAGAAGGGATGTCGAGGGCCACCAGGTGTCAGGTGAGGGACTTCAACATATTGTGGGCTTGGCTAGCGTGACGTCTAGTTGAAGCATTCTTGCCATACCTAGGCGGAGAGGACTTCACGGGTCAGGTTGGACGGCTTGTCCCAGCCCCCGCTCAACAGTCAGTCAACATGTTTCTAAATTTGAGATGAATACCTAAAATTTATGGGGTTTCAAATGGTTGCCTACTATAGCAAAACGTTTACTGCGGGCCTTTGCGAACCGACTGAGAATAACACCGGGTTATTCAACATCCACCGAAACCATACGGCAGATGTGATCTGCAGAGCAGAGTTGACGCTCAGAAAGTGTTCAACTGGGAGGTGTCACCACGAGATGTGATGTCCTTTAGTGGAAAAGGCAGGGCCAGACTGACCCCGCCTCTCAGGAGTGCTCAATCTTTTTGGGTGATTGGACTATTTATTCCCTTCATCGTACGGCACGATGATCTCCACATCTGCCGTAGTATGATTTCCAGAGCCATATGTCGCGGTAATGCTGACTATGTGGACTCGGCCATCTCCACTTCCAGGGCGCTCCGCTCGATGGATAAAATCATGCAACACGGCCTTGCCACAACAACAGTCTGCACTGAGCAGCCACTGCTGAAGAAGTACCATCAAGCCAGTCTCTGCTTTAACTGGCAGAGAACAGAACGGCACAAGTTTCTCTGAGTGCAATTTGATTACGTTATGGACAAGGCGGCACCCCTGGGTCCTGCGTATCGACACGCGTGTATTTCGAGTCGATGGTTACCACCCAGTTAAATCCGGCGACATCCTCACCACCAATAATTGAAGTCGTTTCGATCATTGCAGTCTGTTTATTGATTCTGACTTTTGCACGACCCATTGCGTTCCATATCTGATTTTCACGGTCGGCAATTAGGTCTGTGGTAGTGTCACAGTCAATGAAGAGGATTTCTCCCTTTCTTTCGGGCTTTCGGGCGTCTTCGATAACTAACCCATTCCAATGAGTGCCATTTACATCCAGACTTAGATAGTTTCCCACTTGGGTTATGGCGAGAGTGACGTCTTTCTTGAGGTCGCTGAAGGTCTGGCCATTGAATCCATGCCAGTGCTGTTTGCCCACCCACGTACCAGTGAGATCAAGTGCACTTGCTTGGGTTGCCATCATTCCAAGAAGTACGATCGACACCACCAGACATCCTAAATAATCCTTGAAATCCAATTTTCTCATTTGGCACCTCCACTCTTCTTTTTGCTTTTGGTGTTCTGCAGTCGGGCCGAAAAGCCCCTGCTTGCTTGGTGATATGCTTGATACCTGGAAATTTATTGGGTTTCAAATTATTCCCTAATATATAGAGTGAGTTAACATTTGTGGCTCTTCTCCGATTTAGTTGTAGCTAATAAGGGAAAAATGCTGTGAGATCAAACAGAATGGACATCCGGTATCTCCAAGGGTATGAGTTCGTCTGCGAAGAAAAACCATATCCAAAGG
>JAXHVD010000062.1:0-1651 GCA_034189385.1 Thermodesulfobacteriota bacterium | reverse complement strand
AGCGGCTGCGTCGCATAGACACCTGCGCACACAAAGGCTACCCCCAAGGCTGAAATGATCAACACTAACACTGCTCTTTTTTTCATAAGCTTTTCTTACCTCCTTTCCAGAGATCTCCTTGAGTCATTTATCCCTCGTCACACCACTTCATCCCATGAGGCAGCTTGAACGGCCTTGTGGGATGAAGATCAACGAGTAATCTGGCTCTCCATTACCATTATCACCACCATTTGAAGGTACTCTTTCGTTAATCCAGAGAATGGTCTGGTGCGATTCTGGTGTCTCCAAGATCATGACAGATGACACATCGCCCTCAAAAGAGCTCACGATGGCGCTGGGCCCCGATACAGGCCCCGGAGGTTTCCACAACGTGAAAAAGACGAGCATCGCCGCCATGGCTGTGGCTGGGACAAAGAATCTTTTGGAAAAGAACAGATCCCTTAGTGCCGTCCACGACCGAATCCTCTCTGCGCGGATCACAGCAATGATGTTTTCTTCAATGTGTGCAAGATCGGCACCAGAAAGCTTTTGATTCAAACCGGCAATGAACGCAACCGAGAGGGCCTGATTGTTATGAAGGCTTTTTTTACAGGAGGGGCAATGTCTTACATGTTCCCTGATATGGACAGACTCCTGCGGCCCCAATTCTTGATCAAATAGACAGTTCAACAACTCCTCATCGCAGATATTCCGGTTCATAAGCATCCATTTGCCTCTCGGATGTGGCTTTCTATCTTTTTAGACACCGGTCTTTCAAAAAAACTCACTCAAGTTTGCGCCGCACGGCTCAAAAAGAGGCTCACCCCCCGTTTCCACTAATAGTGGGACTGTCAAGACTTGTACCCCCCCGGAATCTGCAACAGAGGGAGTGGGAAAATCGGTGAACGCAGGCCTACAGCCATTTCAACCCAGAATCGTCGGACAGCTACTAAAGGCATTGGAGGCCGAAGAGAAGCGGCTTTCCCTCTCCCGAGACCCCCATGACATGAAAAAGCTTCCAACCAGGGTTGTTCCCTTTTCTAGCAAGGTCAGTACACTTTTAGCCGTTATGGTTGATAAGGGTGCGAAACTTGAGAAACGCACTTGAAAAAGAAATATATGTACGGTGTTGAAGGGATTTGCGCGCGCCCATGGTGTCTGGACGACGTTTTGCAGTGGATTGGTCGGAAGAATGGCAGATCATCTTCACTTGATAGGGTTTCTGTCTTTCGCTCAAGGCGTCGGGTGCTCTTCGGTCTGCGTCGCCCCTTGGCAGGCGGCTAGAAAGAGGCCGAGATGTTAAAGAGAAGAACACCGTCTTGGTACTTGGGTCCTCCCACAGTGAGGCTTCTGTGGTTGAGAAGTCTGATGAGGGTTTCGAATACCTGTTCCTTCTTTTTCAGGATGACCAGTTTGAGTTCGATTCTGTCTTCTACGATCTGCTTGGGCGTAATTCTTAGGATCCGATTGCCAGGCAGAGATACTGTGCCGGTCTCTTTCATGGTCAGGCCTACATCATGCTCACTCAGAAGCCTGTATGAAGAATACCGGAAGACAGACTGGAGCTCCTTTATCAAGGACGACAACTTGGGATCGCGATATTCCGATTCCTGAGATGCCAGGACCGTCTTGACATCTATGGCGATGTTGCCCTTGGCCCAAAGGGCACCTG
>JAXHVD010000061.1:0-1732 GCA_034189385.1 Thermodesulfobacteriota bacterium | reverse complement strand
CTTGAAGACAAGACAGCCGTTGTTGGAGAGGTAGCATCGCTTCGCAAAGGCATTGGGCTACGCAGCTTAGACTACCCTCGTCCCTATCGAGCATGGAAAGACCTACAATATAACCCTACAACGATAGTTATGACATTTTATTCTTGATATTATTAACAAGGTCTGCCATACTACGAAACAACCCTCAAAAAAAGGAGGCAGGCCATGCTACCAGTTACAAGATGCGACGAACACCTTTACTCGGTCCCAAAATTTGATCTTGGCAAAGACAATATTAAAAACTTTATGAATGAACTCAGAGGATTCCATGAACAATTTGCCGATTGCTTTCAGCGTAGTGAATCCAGGGAACACTTTTTCAACTATATGTCCGGGCAGTTCAGCCCGATAGAACGCAAGTCCATTGAGCCCATTGCTCTGGCTGTCAAAGATGGCAATGTAAGAGCCATGCAACGTTTTGTCAGCGATGCGCCATGGGACGATGCCAAAATGATTTATACATATCGTAGTCATGTTAATGACGACCTTGGCAGCCCTGATGGTGCCCTAATATTCGATGAAAGCGGCTTTGTTAAAAAAGGTCAAGATTCTATCGGTGTTGGCAGACAATACTGCGGCACCATCGGAAAGGTTGATAACTGCCAGGTCGGCGTTTTTGCTGCCTACGTGTCCGCCAATGGATATTCTTTAATCGATAAACAGCTTTTTATTCCTAAAAAGTGGTTTACCGATGACTATCGTCATCGCCGGAAAAAATGCAAACTGCCCGAAGATACTGTATTCCGTACAAAACCGCAATTGGCCGTGCACATGCTTGATGCCATTGTTAAAGAAAATGTATTGCCCTTCAAATATGTGCTTGCCGACTCATTATATGGGATCAGCCCAGAGTTTATCGGTGCTGTGGAAGCCTTAACAGGTAAAACATATTTCGTATCGGTTCCCATGGATACACTGTGCTGGTTAAAACGTCCTATGACTATTACCCGAGAGTATGTTTGGGGCGGAAAAACCAGAACCAAGACCGTTTTAGTTGACCCAAACAGCAAACCGTTCTCTGTGGAGGAGCTCGCGAAAAATATAAACGATTATTTCTGGTACCGCCGGAAAGTATCCGAAGGCACCAAGGGCCCGATCGTCTATGAGTATACACGACGCAGGATTATTTTATCTGCAGCCGGTCTTCCACAGAAAACCGTTTGGCTGCTAATTCGGCGAACTTTAGATGAAGAGCCGAAATACAGCTTTTTCATCAGCAACGCATCAGCCAGCACAAAGTTGAAAACGCTTATATGGCTCAGCGGGCTCAGATGGGCAATTGAACAGTGCTTTGAGGAAACCAAAACTGAATTAGGTATGGACCATTATGAGGTCCGTAAATTTACAGGCTGGCATCACCACATGCTAACGTGTATGCTGGCTCATTTTTTCCTTTGGCACCTGAAAATCAGGTTGGGGAAAAAAAGCACCTGCTATTACGCTATCGCAGCTTAGGGTCCTTCTCCGAGTCGTTCTGCCGATGAAGCGCCATACATTTGAATCGCTCATTGAGCAGATAATTTGGATTCAGGAACGGAACCACCGAGCATATTTGTCGCATAGGCGGAAACGTATTCGTAAACTTTTCAAAGAACAGTAAGTATCGTTGTAGGGTTAAATTTGATAATTTTAAATTCACCTTTCCTTTAACCCTTTGTTTCTGCCACCTGTCCTCGTAAACGGTTCCCTCTCC
>JAXHVD010000060.1:0-1821 GCA_034189385.1 Thermodesulfobacteriota bacterium | reverse complement strand
GGGGGGGTCTGACAGCATATTTTTCCCTCATAACCTTGGACAGGACCCGTTCCCACAAAAGTCCTATCTCTGCGGTGAGTTCCATGTCACTGAACCCCTTTCCCTTGTACCCAAGCCCGGAATCGTTCATGATCCCCTTGATTACTTCGGAAAGATGGATTCCCTCTTTTCGGGGTTCATCATCCTCAAACAAGGTCTTGGGCCAGGGTACATCTTCATATTTGATTTCCATCATGTGTCCTCCTTTTCTGCATAACGCCTGAAACCTGCGGCGGCCATGGCCATCCGCAGAGTTGAATTGTTATGCAGCATCGACCTTATCGCATTTTTCCGGCTCTTCACCGTACTTGTCGTCGGAGCTGGTCGCAAGTGGTCCGAGATACGTCTATCCCGATGTTTGTCCGCTTTAACCAATGCTGTATAACATAGATTATACTGATTCTACTTTTTTGCCGCTTCAACGGCCTCCCTGAGTGCCTTCACCTTCTCAACGCCACGCATCAGATCAAAGCCTTCCAGCCATTCCAGCAGATCACGGGCAGCTGTGAGCATGTCGTAGGCTTCTTCCTTCTGAGTCAGAGGGCACTTTCTATGGTAGCAGCCGGGCAGCCGTTTACACGCTATACAGTTGGTGCTTGGTCGTCCGGCCTGCGGCGATAGATCAGGTTATCATACCAAAATGGTGGATTAACAGCAGGATACCAGACCTCACTATCTTTGTGCCGCCACTCCCACAACTCCCACGGCCTTGGGTGCCATAGGGCATCGGCTTCGTACTGCTTCTTCAGGTCTTCGTGTGCCATCAGTTACCTCCTCCTTAAATAGTCTATAACATCTTCAAGTATTAGGATAGCCCCATTTGGCTCTTCATCTGCTAACACTTCCAAAATCTTGTCCATTTGATGGTCAAGTTTATCTGGAACTCTTTGTTGTAGATCAGGAATCTTTCTGGGCATACAATGCTCACAATACTGATCCCAATCTCCTCCACATATATTGCACCCCATCACATCCTCCCTATTCCGCACCGGATCAAGCCCCGGCACAGGTTGAGTCAATATTTTTTTAAATTTATATAGCCGTAGCCGGGTATGCTTACCGTCTTTTCAAGTTCAGGTTTTGGATATTCACCCAAGCGCACAGCAGCAGACAATAACACCGTTCTATCTGTATCGTTTTCTGTTTGCTTGGCAATTCTAATTAGTTCTTTTGATAAGTCCATCACATCCTCCCTATTCCGCACCGATGAATAAATTGATTCTGATACTTTGCCCATATCGTTCTCCCTTGAAAAGAGTGCCGGAGTCAGGCTTATCCGGCTACCAGCGTTGAGCCACCTTCATGGTGCTGTATTTATCCGCCCGTCTTCATGTACTTCTGGACATAACTACTCGCTGATCACCCCATCTTCATATTCCCAGGGACCGTTCCCCAGAAATTCGTCGTCGAACACGATTTTTACCACCGCATTCCGGGCCGGGTCGTTTTTCATAGCCTGAAAAATCTTGGTTGGGAGGTCCTTTTTCTTCAGGGTCCCGTATTCCTCGATCAGGTCCAGGATAACCTCAGTGGCCTTGGTCTCTACGTCTCCCGAATCGGCCTCGTCCTCATTGGTCTTTTTGGTCGCCTTTTTCTTGCCAGCGGTGCCGGAGGGCTTTCCGGGTGCCTTCTTTTTGGTGTCTTTTTTCTCCCACGGGAGGGTGTTGATGTCGGACACCACGAGGAGAGTGGGGGGACCGAACTTCTCTTCCCGCTCCTTCTGCTTGGCAGACTTGGTGACTCCCTTCCGCTCCGGTGCCGGAACCCTCATGACATGGCAGT
>JAXHVD010000006.1:0-176299 GCA_034189385.1 Thermodesulfobacteriota bacterium | reverse complement strand
GCAGCCATAGGGTCAGCCTTTAGTACGGGCCGCCTTCCTGTGACGAAAGTGGTGACAGTGGTGGGAAAGGATGGAAAGACCACCAATGTGAAGGCACGGATCGGGACGCCCATAGGGGATCTGCTCCAAACCTGCAATGTGACGCTCAACGATCGGGACCGCCTTATTCTAGGAGGGCCCATGAGGGGGGCCGCCACCTATTCCGAAGTCCTTCCTGTGGAGTCTGGCACTGACGGTGTTGTGGTGCAGGCAGATGCGGAGAGTGCCCAGGTAACGGATTATCCGTGCATCAACTGCGGCGAGTGTGTCCGGATCTGCCCCATGAAGATCCCCGTGAACATGCTGGTTCGATTCCTGGAGGCCCGGCTTTATGAGGAGGCCGCAGCATTGTATGATTTGCATTGCTGCATTGAATGTGGGCTCTGTTCCTACGTGTGCGTATCAAGGATTCCCATATTTCAATACATCAAGCTGGGAAAATACGAACTTGGTCTGATTGAAACTGCGGAGGCAGCAAATGAGTAGTGAAAACAAATTGGTCGTTGCTCACGCCCCATTTTGGCACGACGGCAGCAAGATATCGACGAAGAACTACAACATCATGATTGCCGCCCTTCCTGCCGTGTTGATGGGGATCAGTCAGTATGGCGCGCCGGCCCTTGGGGTGATTGCCTTTTCCATGGCCTGTGCCATGATCTGGGAGTTCCTTTGGAACGTGATTACGGGAAAACCCACGACCATTGGCGATGGCAGCGCCGCGGTGACAGGGCTGCTGTTAGGGATGCTCATGCCAGCCACTGCCCCTTGGTGGGTCGTTGCCTTGGGGACGCTTATTGCCATTATCGTGGGCAAACAGATCTTTGGCGGCATCGGGTTTAACCCGCTAAATCCTCCCTTGCTCGCCCTGGCCATGCTGGTCATCTCCTTCAAGGGGATCTTTGACTTCAACGAGGCCCTTTTGAACTACGATTTGGGCTTTGCCATGACCTACCCTTTGGCTGATCTCAAGGCCTTTGGCCCGGCCGCCATTGCAAAATTTAGCACTGGCGATCTCCTCATGGGAAAACAGGCGGGGGCCGTGGGCTCCACGTTCGGCCTGGGACTTCTTGTAGGCGGGGTTTACCTTCTAATAAGAGGATACATGCGATGGGAGATTTCACTCTCCTTTCTGGCCGGTGTCATCATCACTGCCTGGGCGTTTAATACCCTTGGGGATTCGGCGAAGTACGCCGGTCCCATGTTCCACCTTCTTACCGGCTACACCCTCATTGCTGCCTTTTTCCTGGTTGGTGAGGACTCATCCTCTCCGGCCAATTTTGTTCCCATGCTTGTCTTTGGGGCCCTGGCAGGCGTCATGACCGTGCTGGTAAGGAACATTGGAGCCTATGTAGATGGTGTGCCTTTTTCCATCCTTCTTTTGAATCTTGCCAATCCCCTTATCGACAAAATAAGACCCAAAGCGATTGGAAAGGTGGTAAACAATGCGTGATATCATCGGGATGGTCGTGGTCCTTTCCTTTTTGGGCGCTGCATCCGGTGGCTTGCTAGCATTGGTCAAGTCTGGAACAGCGGCCCAAATCGAATACCAACAGCTGAAATTCGTAAAAGGCCCCGCCATTAAGGCGATCATGGAAGGATGCAGCAACGATCCGATCGTCGATCGCTTCAAAATCAAGGATGGCGAAGTGGAGAGAAGCTTTTACGTGGGCGTATTTAATGGCAAAGCCAATGGTGTGGCCTATGAGACCTCGGGCAAAGGCTTTGGAGGAGACGTGGGTATCATGGTGGGTGTGAACCTTGAGACGGACGAATTGCTGGGTATGGGTGTGACCACCCATTCTGAGACACCGGGGCTGGGATCCAGGGCTAAAGACGATCCGTCATTTGCAGCACAGTTCAAGGGGATGTCCATCAACGAACCCTTCAAGGTGAAGACGGACGGTGGTCAGGTCGATGCCGTAGGAGGCGCCACGATCACGTCAAGGGGTGTGTGCGCGGGAATGACGGGTAGCGCTGGGTTTTACCAGAAACTGAAGCCGCAACTGATTGAGCAAGCCAAGGCGTTCGCCAAATAGGGAGAGGAATAATGGCCAAAACGATTGTTCAGGAATTTACCAAGGGTTTGTGGGAGGAGATCCCACCTTTTAGGCTGGTTCTGGGGCTGTGTCCCACCTTGGCAGTGACCAAGAGTGTGGCAAATGGCATCGGGATGGGCGTGGCAGCCACCTTTGTGCTTGTGTTTTCCAATATTTTGGTCTCTGCCCTTCGCTCCATCATCCCCAGCAAGGTGAGGGTGCCCTGCTTTATCATCATCATCGCCACCTTTGTGGTTATCGTAGAACTGGTGATGCAGGCGGTGGCCTACCCGCTTTTTCTCCAACTCGGCATCTTCATCCCTCTCATTGTCGTGAACTGTATCATTCTTGGCCGGGCAGAGGCCTTTGCACAGAAAAACGGCATAGCCGCTTCGGCCGCCGATGGCCTCGGTATTGGCCTGGGATTTACCCTTGCATTAGGGGCCTTGGCCGCTATTCGTGAAGCCTTTGGTGCGGGGACTATTTCCATCCCCTTTTCGGAAACGGTCCTAAACCTTTTTGGGCCGAGTTTTAAGCCTTTTACATTCATGGTTGAAGCCCCTGGTGCCTTTGTATGCCTGGGCCTGATGCTTGCCGTCATGAATCTGATTGGAAAGAAGTAACAGAGACAAAGGAGACATTCAGATGGGAGACTTGATTTTACTCGCCGTAGGCGCCATCCTGGTTAACAATATCTTGCTTATCCAGTACCTGGGTAACTGTCCTTTTCTTGGCACCTCCAAGAGTATGGACAATGCCGTGGGTATGGCCATGGCCGTGGTCTTCGTGCTTTTCATGGCGGGATTGGTAACGTGGCTCTTGGACTACTTTATCTTGGAGCCCTTCGGCCTCAGGTATATTACGACTATTGTCTTCATCCTTGTCATTGCAGCACTAGTGCAGTTTGTAGAACTTTTCCTGAAGAAGAGCATCCCGGCGCTTTATGCAGGCCTCGGGATTTTTCTTCCCCTGATCACGACCAACTGTGCAGTCATGGGCGTATGTTTGATAAATATTAAAGAAGAGTACAACTTCATCGAGATGATTATCTCTTCCCTGGCTTACCCGGCCGGCTTTGGCCTGGCCCTGATTCTTTTCGCAGGATTGCGTGAGCGGATCATTATCGGCAGGGTTCCCACGCCCTTGCAGGACGTGTCCATCGCCTTGGTAACCGCTGGATTTATGTCCCTGTCCTTTCTGGGCTTCAAAGGCATGATCTAGCCCGGTAATGATAATAGGATATCCTTAACCGAATAGGCACTAGGAGATAGAGTAAAATGGAACTATTTCTTCCATCATTAGGCCTTGTGTTGGCTATCGGAGGCGTTGCTGGCGTCCTCCTGGGAATCGCCTCCAAAGTATTCTATGTCTGGGAGGACCCACGCATTGCAGAAGTGGAGAACTGTTTGGCTGGCGCCAATTGTGGCGGTTGCGGCTACACCGGATGTGCTGCCGCTGCAGCAGCCATAGTCGAGGGCCGGGCGCCGGCGAACGCCTGCATCGTTGGGGGTGCAGCCTCTGCCCAAAAGGTGGCCGCGGTGATGGGCATGGAGGTTGGTGCGGCTGAGCCCCTGACCTCTGAGAACACCTGTACAGGGGGGTTTCGGGCCCCTGAGAAATTCTACTACATGGGTGTCCCGGATTGCCGGGCAGCAGCCCTACTCTACGCTGGGGCCAAAGAATGTGCTGTGGGGTGCCTCGGGTTCGGGTCCTGCGTGCGGGCCTGCCAGTTCGACGCCCTCAAATTGGGGCCTGAGGGTTATCCAGTCGTTGACGTTGAAAAGTGTGTGGGCTGCGGGGCCTGCGAAAAGGCCTGTCCCAAGGGGATCATGCAGGTTCGAACCCCTTCCCAGCGAATTTTGCATATGAATCTCGTGACCGACCGTCTGGCCCCCTGTCGCCAGACCTGCCCGGCTGAGATCAATATTCCGAAATATATCAACCATATCAAGAACGGGGAATACGACAAGGCGTATCTTACCATCATGGAACGGAATCCCATGCCCCTTTCTATCGGTCGTGTGTGCCCCCATCCGTGCGAGGATGCCTGCCGGAGGCAGCTGGCCGATGATCCCGTATCGATCAACCAGTTGAAGCGGTTCTGCTCAGACTGGGTCTTTGATCATGCCATGCCGGTGAAGATTCCCGTGGCCCCTGACACGGGGTATAAGGTGGCGATTGTGGGCGGCGGGCCCAGTGGGCTTTCAGCGGCCTATTTTCTGAGACGCCTAGGCCACCACGTAAAGATTTTTGAGTGGATGCCGAGGCTGGCGGGCATGATCCGCTATGGAATCCCGGAATACCGCCTCCCCAAGGCCATTTTGGACAGAGACATCAAACGGATCCTGGATCTTGGGGTTGAGGTGAAGACTGGGGTGAAGTTTGGTGTGGATTTTGACCTGGAGTCCCTTGTGGGCGGCGGATTTGACGCTGTACTCTTTTCCATTGGGGCCTGGAACCACGCTTCTGCCCGCATCCCTGATGAAGACAAGGTCAAGGGGGTCGTTCCTGCAACTATCTATCTAAGGGCCCAGACAGAGCCTGGCGTGGGAGATCCCTATCCCATGGGCAAGAACGTGGCGGTCATCGGCGGTGGAAATGTGGCCATGGATTGCCTTCGGTCCAGTATCCGCAGAGGGGCTGACAATGTTTACTGCCTCTATCGCCGCGAAGTCAAGGACATGCCTGCCAACAAGGTGGAAATCGAGGCCTGCCACCACGAGGGGGTCAAGTTTATGCCCTTGACCACACCGACCAAGTTCGTCACCGATGATGAGGGCAATCTCACAGGCGTTGAGTACCTGAAGAATGAATTAGGCGAACCCGATGCCAGCGGCCGGCGCAAACCTGTGGCCATCAAAGGTTCTGAAACAGTCCTACCCATTGATAATTTCGTGCTGGCCATCGGACAGACCACGGATTCTGCCTTTGCAGACAAAGAGGAGGGCGCGGCGTCCAATATTGAGACCTTCAAGGGCTCCATTGTGGTCAACCCTGATACCCACCAGACGGCCGTGCCCTATGTGTTTTCTAGCGGCGATTGTGCAGGTCCTCCCGGGCTTCTCGTTGCTGCCATCGGCGGGGGCAGACGGGCTGCGCGAGGCATTCACAAGTACCTCATGGGAGAAGACATGGCCATGCCCGAGACCAGACTCCGGGTGGATTCAAGGCGCATGAAGGGGCACATCCCTGGTACGATCTTTGATAGCATCGAGGGGATCGAGAAGAAGGGGCGGATCGGCCAGCCCGAGCTTGAAGCAGGGTCTTACGAAAGGAACCACACCTATGCTGAGGTGGACCTCACCGTTACGGAGGAAGACGCCGTTAGGGAGGCGAATCGGTGCATGCGGTGCTGCTTAACATGTTACAATAAGGATACCTAGGAAGAGGCTGAACAGCCGACTGCCTATTTTGGGGTCCAAAGGCTCTGTTTGCCAACCATCTGTTTGGCGAGCAGGGCCTTTTTTTGTTGACTTTGTTCATTGTTGTGATCTTATTGTTTTGAAAAAGGCGTGGGATAAGCCTTGATTGAGGCTTTAAAGAGACTATTGGAATGAACCCTGAAAGGGGGTGATGTTGACCAACGGTCTGCGGGGGTAGTTGAATCCTGAAATCGTAGAAGGAAAGGAGATTCATGATGGAATTGCCATTTGGCAGCATATCGCGCAGGGACTTCATGAAATACTGCGCCACCACGGCAGCAGTCCTCGGCCTTTCAGAGCTTGAGTTTGCTACGAAGGTCTCTGAGGTGCTGGCCGGTGCCGCCTCAAAGCCTCCCGTCATTTGGCTTTCAGGCCAGGATTGCGCTGGGTGCTCGATTTCCTTTGCCGGGGCCCTGAATCCGCCCATTGCGGAAATGCTGTTGGAGCGGGTGTCACTGCGCTATCATGAAGCGATCATGGCGGCGTCAGGCCACGTGGCAGAGGCCGCACTGCACGAAACCATGAAAGCAGGCGGTTACGTGCTGTGTGTGGAAGGCTCCATTCCCACCAAGGACGATCGCTTCTGCATGTCGGGTGGGCGTCCGGTGAGAGAGACGGTTCTAGAAGCAGCTGAAAAGGCCGCGGTGATCATCGCAGTCGGCTCCTGTGCTACCTATGGGGGCATCCCGGCAGCTGGCCCCACCGGTGCTGTAGGGGTCGGCGAAATTGTCAAGAACAAAACGATCATCAATCTTCCTATGTGTCCAGTCCACTGCGACCACTTGATTGGCACGGTCCTGTACTACCTTACCACGGGCAAGGTGCCGCCGCTTGACAAGATAGGCCGGCCCAAGATGTATTTCGGCGAACTCATTCATGACAACTGCCGGCGCCGCTATTATTTTGACAACGAGATGTTCCTAACCGACTGGAATGATCCTGCCCAGAAGAACTGGTGTCTTTACGAGAAGGGGTGTAAGGGCCCAGATACCTATTCCGACTGCCCTGTCCGTCGGTGGAACGATGGGCTCAATTTCTGCATCGATTGCGGCGCTGGCTGCATGGGGTGTGCTGAACCGGAGTTCTATGCCGGCATGAGCCCCCTGTACACGGCAGAGGGCGAACGGTCCCGCGACATTATGGCCCGAAAGAAGGCGGGCTTGATCCCGCCGCTTAAAGAAGACAAGGTATGAAAGGGGGTGGTAAGAAATGGGAAAGAAAATTGTTATTGATCCGGTGACAAGGATTGAGGGACACCTTAAAATAACGGTAGAAGTCGAAAACGGTGTGGTAAAAGACGCCTGGAGCAGCGGCACCATGGCCAGAGGGTTTGAAGCCCTGCTTGAAGGCAAAGACCCAAGGGATGCGCCCTTTGTAACCAGCCGTTTTTGCGGCGTCTGTTACAGTGTTCATCAAATGGCGAGCTGTCTGGCCCTGGATGAGGCCTTTGGGGCCAAAGTGCCATGGGGCGGCACGCTGCTCAGAAACCTGGCCATGGGCGCCGAGTACATTTATGACCACATCCTCCATTTTTACCACCTGAGTGCCCTTGACTACATCGACATCATGGCCGTGGCGGCCTACAAGGGCAAGGATAAAGACCTGAATGCCGTTAAGGACAAAGTGGTCCATCTCGTCCAGGCCAAGGATACCTTCCCGCTCACACCGCGGTATAAGCCGGACGAGTTCTCTGTGGCCGACCCGGACATGGCTCTCTCTGCGGTGAAGCATTACATAGATGCCCTTTCCATTCAGGCCAAGGCCCGAAACATGGGGGCCATCTTTGGGGGCAGGCAGCCTCACTACCAGAGCATCGTGGTGGGAGGGTTCACGCAGCTTCCTGATGTGAATCAAGTGGCGAAGTTTCGGGCCATGCTGGATGAGCAGGCGAAGTTTGTGAACGAGGTCTATATCCCAGATGTCCTTGCTTTTGGTACGGGTCCATTGTTTCCGCTGGCCAAGGCTGGCGTCGGTGGGGGCCACTACAACTATTTGTCCTATGGGGCCTTTGACCTGGATGAAGGGGGCAAGAACCGGGTGTTCGGACCCGGGGTGATCACCTCCTTGGATCCTGCCAACATCAAGATCGACGGGTTTGACCAGAGAAAGGTCACGGAGTCTGTGAAGTACGGCTGGTACAAAGAGGACAAACCGCAACACCCGTACAAGGGAAGCCAGGTCTTCGACCTTGACAAGAAGGACGCCTACAGTTTCATCAAGGCCCCGCGATATGAGGGCACTCCCATGGAGGTAGGCCCGCTGGCCAGGATGCTCGTAGACAAGAATCCCACCCTGCTGGGATTGGTTGAAAAGGGCGTCAAACCGGGTGCAGTGGCCCGCCATGCGGCCCGTGCTATTGAGACGAAACTGGTGGTAGATGCCTGTTACACCTGGCTGGACCAACTCCTGAGTGAAATGACCAAGCCTGGATTTAAGATCCACGACACCGCCCACTACGAACCGCCCAAGTCGGGGATGGGTGCAGGGTTCTATGAAGCCCCCCGCGGGGCCCTGGGACACTGGGTCAAGGTCAAGGACAAGAAGATAGAGAACTACCAGGCAGTTGTTCCTTCCACTTGGAATGCATCGCCCAGGTGTGAGAAGAAATTTAGGGGGCAATACGAAGAATCCCTCATCGGGGCCCCCGTGCCTGATCCGGACAATCCCATCAATGTGGTGCGGGTCATCCGCTCCTTTGATCCCTGCCTTGCCTGTGCCGTTCATCTCATTCACCCCAAGACCAACGAGATGAAGAAATTCCTTGTTGAATGACGGCACTGAAACCAACAGACTATTCAGAACCTTTTGGGGGGGGCGGCAATGCCCCCCCCAAACGCATCGTGATCCTAGGGGTAGGCAATGTACTCCTGTCAGACGAGGGCGTTGGCGTCCATGTAGCCAACCGGCTTATGGAGATGAAACTGCCTCCTGGGGTGGAAGTGATTGAGGGGGGTACCCATGGGTTCCGGCTCATGAACATTGTGACCGAAGCAGATCGTCTGGTGGTGGTCGATGCCGTGAAAGGCGGGGCGTCTCCTGGTTCTATCTATCGATTTGACATCAAGGATGCGCCTTCATACCCTGCAGCATTTAAGACGTCAGCTCACCAGGTGGGCATTCTGGAGGTGATCCATCTCTCAGAGCTGGTTGGCCGTATTCCAAAGACCACGATTATAGGGGTTGAGCCCAAATCTCTAGCCATGGGGCTAGAACTCTCATCTGAAGTGGAAGAGAAACTCCCGAAGGTTATTGAGATGGTATTGAAAGAGGTCCAAACGCCCTGTTCAAAAGCCGACCCTTCTTCCCGCCAATCGTAACCCCCTACCTGTTTTCAACGATTCTGGCAAGGTTTGAATAGAGTCCAAAGGCGACCCTGGGAGAGCGCTTTTCCAAATGACGCAAGGCTCCTTCGTCGATTCGCAGAAGGATGCTGTTTCCGAGGGTGGTGGCTGAAGTCTCCCTTGTCACTGGTCCAGTGATCCCCATGACGCCAAAGATCTCACCACGTCCCAGATCCGTTTTCAAGTGGCCAGGGTGCCCCCTTGCTGTATTGCTAAGCCTCACCGTGCCCTCTAAGATGAGATAGAGGCCATTTCCCAGATCCCCTTTTCGGTATACCATGGTACCTGGTGGAAACTGGGCTCTGGTACCAGCCAACACGACCGATCTGGCCTCAGAAGGGGACAGGTTTCTGAAGAGTGACACGTTGCTATAGAGGCCTATCCCTTTTTCAATGACGCCGAAGAGCCAAGGGGTGGTTTGCATGATCAGGGGGAGAAGAAGGAGGTCACCGTATAGGGCCGAAGCCATCGTTATTAGCATGAGCAGACCGAAGACCGCAGTCGGTACAAAGCTGGAGAAGAGAAACACAGAGAAGCCAAGACCGATAGCAAGGGAAGTGAACACGATGGGTTTGCCCACATCGGTAATAGTCCGTTTGTTTGCGTGCCGCCGGCTAAAATCTTTGTGAAACTGCTGATTGAAGCGGAACATGTAATGAATGGTGTCGTCAACTGCAATGCCGATGGCAATACTGGCAATCAAGCTGGTAGCTACAGTAAGGTGCATACCTGCCCAACCCATGACCCCAAAATTGACCAAAACGGGAAAAAAATTAGGCACCATGGCACAGAAACCAACCTTGGCAGAGAAGAAGAGAATAGAAAGCAAGACAAAAATGCAGGCCATGGCCAGACCAAGGCTCTTGATCTGCCCCAAAGTCAAGGCTTCTGAAGAATGAGAGCCCACCATGCACAGACCGGTGACATGGAATTGAACATCCTGTGAAAATTGATTCTTCAGGTTGGAGATGATCGCCTTTTCGGCCTGGAGAAAACCGGCCGTTGAAACGATGTGGGTACGGCAGACAATATTGATCTTCGAGAAATCTTTTGAAATAAAATGGTTAACCATCTCATCGCCTTGAAAGATCCGGTAGTTTTTGATGGCTTCCTTTACGACAAAGGGGTCGTCTGGCAAGACATAGTATCTTTCCTTGTCTCTAAATCCCCTAGTGAGGAGGTTTTCCAGCTTCAGTAGATCGACCACAGAAATAGTAAGATCAACGCCTTCCATGGCGCCCAGCGATTTCTGAAAATTTCCTACCCGTTGAAGGGCCTTGGGAGAAGAAAAATACCCCTCTTTGTCGGTTTCTAGAATCACATTGATGGGGTATATGCCAGCAAGGTTGTTATGGGCATCCTCAAATGCCATTCTTACTGGGGCGGTGGGCTTGAAGAATTCTATCGGGGCTGTCTCAACCTTTATCCTGATAATTCCGAGGGCGGACACAAGGGTTAAGGCCAGGGCAATGGTCACAATCCTTGCGGGCTGTCTCTTGATGGTCTGAACGACTGTTTTCAGAAATAGGTCGATCCATGGGGTCTCCCGGGACGAAAGGCGTCCCTTTGGTCTCGGCATCTGAAGGCATGAGAGGGTGGCTGGTATGAAGGTCAGGTGAATAAGGAGAAGGAAAAAAAGGCCAATGCATGAAAATATGGCAAATTCCTTGACGACGACAATCTTATTCAACAACAGAGAGGCAAGACCAACGATCGTCGTGACGCATACAAAAATGGACGGCAGTCCGACCCGTGTAAGGGCCACAGTGATCGCCCTTTGGTGATTATCCTGTCTGTGCGCCTCGTCAAAATAGGCGGCCATGATATGCATGGCATAGGCACTTCCCACTGCAATAAGGAGGGTGGGGATAATCATGGTGGCAATTGAAAGGGAGACGTTTACAAGGCCCATGAGTCCGAGAGTCCACACCAAGGCCAGGGAAACGGCCGCCAATGGGACTACAGCCCCTCGCAGGTTCCTGAAACAGAACCACAGGACGATTAGCATGATAGACATGGTGAACAAGGGGAGTCTTCTGAGGTCCTTTTCCGTGTACTTGGTAAGTGTATGGCCTACGATGGGATTGCCAATTTGATAGACTTGAAAGGGCTTCTCTGGATCTCGAATGGCCTGAAGACATCTTTCAACGGACTCGCTCAATGGGCCAAGAACATAGGTTTCCTCCAAGACAACGGCAACGGCCGTGACTTTTCCGTCGGCCGACACCATGTTGTCTAAGAAGATGTCGGCCATGCCCAAATGTCGCTTTAGATCTTCCAGGGACCACTCATTGAGAATGTCCATATCGTTTTTCAGGGTACTCAGGCTCACGACCCGCTTGACCCCTTCAATAGACTCCAATGTCTTGGTAAGCCGTTCGATTTTCTCGAAGGTGGTTTGTGAGAATACGTTGTCGGCCTTGACAACTACAAGGATGTCGTCTGAAGCTTTTCCAAACCATTCCCTGAACCTGTCGTACTCGCGTTTGGCAGGGAGGTCTTCAACGAGCATCCGTGTGGGGGATGTGTCCACATGAAGCTTGTGCAGGTGAAAGGAGAAAAAAAGGGTAATGCTAAGGATAGCGGCCAGGATAAGGTAAGCTCTTCGAATGACAAGCCGAAAGAAGGGCTCCATAAGGCTCCCCCTGTGAGAGAGAATCCTGTCGGGTTACAGCTGCACTCCTGGCCGATAGGTGAAGCCGGCGAGCTCCGTGTGCTGGTTTCATCTACAACGGACTGTTCCCAAATGCCTTCTCGCTTTTTCTGAAACGTCTCTTGACAAAGCCAGGGCTTGCTCCAGGCGATTCCAGAACCCGCCCATCGCACTCAACTAGTTGGAATTGCCGATCTTTTCTTTCGCCAAGAGGTGTGAGCAAAAAACGTTTCAGTGAATCGCTCAAAGGAAGTTCTGTTTGGGCGACAGCCCGCACAACGTTTGGCCAGTGCTTCTCATGAGGACTGAGACCCCTGCAAGAGGGCCTATGAGGGAATAAGATCAGCAAATGCGGGGCAGCTGTTCTCCTGTGAGCATGTCCACAATGCGTGTTCCCCCAATTTGGGTTCTCATGAAGACCTTGCCGGGTGAATCGGAAACGACTTCTCCTATGATAACGGCGTCCACACCGTATTCATTGGCCCTCATTGTTTCCAAGATCTTATCTGCTGCCCCCGCTCCTACAAAGGCAAGGAGCTTTCCCTCATTGGCGATGTAGAGAGGGTCAAACCCCAAGAGCTCGCAAACGCCTGACACCTGCTCCCGGATGGGTATGGCGTCTTCATAGATCTTGATTCCCACCCCCGACTGGACGGCGATCTCGTTTAGTGATGTCCCGACGCCGCCCCGCGTGGGATCCCGCAAGGCATGGATTTGGCGACTCTTTGCCATCATCTCTCGTACCATGTGGTTTAACGGCGCTGTATCGCTTTGGATTTGGGATTGAAAGGTCATGCCCTCTCGTTGAGTCAGCACCGTAATACCGTGGTCAGCAATGGTTCCGCTAAGGATCACTTTGTCTCCAGGGTGGGCGTTATGGCCGGAGATGTCTATCCCTTTCGGGATGAATCCAATGCCAGAGGTGTTGATGAACACCTTGTCGGCTGTTCCCCGCGGTACCACCTTGGTATCTCCAGTGACAACTAGGACATGGGCCTTGTCGGCCGCTCCCTTCATGGCCTCAAGTATCCTTTGCAACTCCGCCATGGAGAAGCCTTCTTCAATAATCATCCCTACGCTAAGATAGAGAGGCGTTGCCCCGCACATAGCAAGGTCATTGACGGTGCCGTTGATGGCAAGCTCCCCAATGTTTCCGCCTGGAAAAAAAAGAGGGTCCACCACATAGGTGTCGGTGGACAGGGCCAGTCGTTTCTCCTCTGCGTCAAGGATGGCACTGTCGTTGAGTTCTGCAAGGATCGGGTTTTCGAAGGCCGGGAGAAAAAGATCGGAAACCAGATGATGGGTGGCTTTTCCCCCACTTCCATGATCAAGAAGGATTTTGTCTCTGTTCATCCGTCAAGCCTTTTCCTCTCCCCCCTCTGCCGCGACTGGAGACGATCTCACTGGGCATGCCCCTGCATTCAGGGCAGAGAAAGGAGACTCTGTTTATTTAAGTTTATCTTACAATTTGGATGCCAAGTGCGGCCCCCTCGGCGATGGTCTTATCAGCAATCACTCATCCTGGAGAATGCTTAAGAAACTCCAGGCAACAGAGGCTTCATGCATGGTGGCTACGTTGGCCGATACTACGAGTCACATTGTTTAAGCTGTATTTCTTTATGATATTGGATCTGGCCTTTTCATTCAACACTAAGTTCATCACTTTCTGGCCTTTTTCCGAATACCCTCAGAAAGTTCAAGGCGGCTCCTTCCCAAGGGTCTTTCCCGGGAGAGTTGGATGACGATAGTACTTGGGACCATTCAGTCTAGGTCCAAGACCCACGAAATGGGTAGGTCAAAACAAACGGCAAGCACGGGATGCAAAGAAGGAAAAAAGCGTGGAAACCTATAGAGATATTTAAGAACTAAGGCCACGCAGGGACTCTATCACCGAGGCCATGTCTTCAGGTACGGGTGATTCGAAGCATACTGGCTGCTGTGTATCGGGATGTTGGAAGGCAATTTGCCAAGCGTGGAGCATCTGTCTCTTGACAGAGCAAAGGATGTGCTGGACATCCCTTGAATGAACCTCCTTCCATCTCCTTTTCCCACCGTAGGTGGCGTCTCCTACCACGGGATGACCCAAGGCAGCGGAGTGGACACGGATTTGGTGCGTTCGTCCAGTTTTTAGATCGACATCAATAAGGGTGGCCCCATGAAATGTCTCCTTTATTCTCCACCGGGTCTCGGTAGACCGGGTCCGGCGACTCCTTGTGGACATCTTTTTGCGATCAAGGGGATGGCGACCTATCGGCAAGTCGATAACCCCTGCCGACGCCTTCATCTTTCCGTACACAAGGGCAAGGTATCGCTTTTGCACTTGGCGATTCTTGAACTGGCTACAGAGGCTTTCGTGGGCCATATCGCTTTTTGCCACCACGATGGTCCCAGAGGTGTTTTTGTCTAATCGATGGACGATACCTGGCCGAAGCTCCCCCCCTATGCCCGCCAAGTCGCGGCAATGGTAGAGAAGGGCGTTTACCAGGGTTCCGGTGCGATGCCCTGGGCCAGGGTGTACGACGAGGCCAGAGGGTTTATTCAGGACGATGATATGGCCGTCTTCGTGAAGGACAGATAGAGGAATCGGTTCAGGTGTACAGTCGATAGGTTCTGGAGGTGGAATCTCAGCCTGGACAATGTCCCCACATTTGATGGCATACCCAGGCTTTCTCGGCAGGTGATTGACCGAGACACACCCTGCCCGAATCAGTCGACCTGCGTACGAGCGAGAGAGTGCGGGGACGCGCCCAGCTATCACCGTGTCCAGCCGGCGTCCTGCTTCTACAACGGTTGCCGAAAAACTGAGACCAGACCTCTTCTCAATCATTATTTGTAGCGAAACTCGGTGCGTGGCACGAGGAGCAAATTGGTGGCAAGGCCGGGCCATTCGCTATGTGGATTTGTCTACTCCAGGTCAAAGATGGTCTTTATGTCTCCCATGATGGCCCGTTCGTCAGTCTTCTTTGCGATTGAGAGCTCCTTGAGCAGTAGGCTCTGAGCCGTGTCCAGCATCTTTCGTTCCCCAAAGGAAAGGTCTTTGTCTCCTTTGAGCAGGTAGAGATCACGGAGGACCTCGGCCACGTCATAGACGGATCCTGTCTTGATCTTTTCTGTGTATTCACGGTATCGTCGGTTCCAGGTCTGATTATCCGCTGGTATGTCACGCTTTTTCATAATTTCATAGACCCTTGGGACCTCTTTCTTATCGATGACATCGCGCAACCCTACAGATGCCACGTTACGTACAGGGATCATAATGATCATATTATTATCGAGGATCTTCATGATGTAGAAATCTTGTTTCTCGCCCGAAATCTCTCGTGACTCGATGGACTCAATGCGCCCCACACCATGGGCCGGATATACAGCCAAGTCTCCTACTTTGAACATGCCACAAACTCCAATCCGTTCCGTCGAGAACGTATCGCTTTAATTGCTAAAAGATAAGAGATACCATTTTTGGTAATAGGAAGCAACCGAAAACAGTTTCACAGTGCTGCGAGGCCATGGTCCGGCCATGGCCCACAAATCCCCTTGAGAGCTCTCCCTTGACCTTTTCCACGGTCAAAGCAAAGGC
Organism: Thermodesulfobacteriota bacterium; assembly: GCA_034189385.1. GTDB lineage: Bacteria > Desulfobacterota > Desulfobacteria > Desulfobacterales. The sequence goes on along the minus strand of JAXHVD010000006.1, from coordinate 161,231 downwards.
TTTCGAGTCTTTCCAGAGATGGAGGTTGGGGGCTTTTTGGCCTAACGCTCAGAATTAATAAAGAAGTTTAGGTGGATGGTCAAAGGGATTGAGGCTGCGCAAGCCCATGTCTTGAATTGACATTGGCTAACGATGGTATAGGATAGTGTTCGTTTCATTCCTCGGGAGCCTGTGGGAAAGAACCGAAAGTTTGAAGTTCATCGGTTCTGCTTGGCGAGGCTCCAACGGTACGTGGGCGAGAATCAAGAAGAGATCCCCCGGTTTTTTCGTAGGGGAGACGCCCTGTCTGAAATCTTAGTTCCCAGCCCTGGAAAGGCAGCAACGATGACTCTAGCTAACAAAATCACTGTGTTGCGACTTATCCTTGTCCCCATTTTTATCGGTTTTACCATCCCAGATGCCACATGGGCTAGATTCGTGGCTGCGTCCATTTTCGTGCTAGCCTGTGCCACAGATCCTTTGGATGGATACTTCGCCAGAAGCCGCAGCGAGGTGAGCGTCTTGGGGACGTTTCTTGACCCCCTGGCTGACAAACTGCTCACCATGAGCGCCTTCATCGTGATGGTGAAGTATCAGATCGTTGCTGCGTGGATGGCGATCATCATCGTGGGCAGAGAGGTCGCCATTACAGGGTTGAGGGCCATCATATCTCAGCAAGCGGGCACGGTCATACCGGCTAACCGATGGGGAAAAATCAAGACACTGGTGCAAATGATAGGGGGCAGCATCCTTCTCTTCATGATCCCGTCTGGCGATTACAGCCCCGCAGTGAGCCTGAGGCTTCCTCCCATTGCCAACCTCATCATGTCGGTGATACTAGCTGCCACGGTGTGGTCAGGATGGGTATACGTAAGACAGTACAAGGAGTCCCTTAGAGGGTCCTAGTCTGAAAACCCCTTGCAAGGAGCTAGATGTTGGGGGGACCGTGGACCAGCATCTCTGCCAAGGTGAGATTCACCTTTGGAAAAGCCCTGATCTTTTCCCCCATGAAGGCCATTTCTAAGGAGGCAAGATCTTTGTAAAAACCGGTTCTGTCCAGAACGGGGACCTCTCTCAGATCCGAATAAAGCCCTTGGCATCTGGAACAGCCCGGGAAAGTCATCCGTTCACCATCTGGCATAACAAGGCTGTTTGGCACCCCGTGCATGCGGCAGATCATGAGCCTGTATTCGTATAGCTGGCAAAGTCCGTCATCGTTTAGAGGGCACATGACGCGCGGCCTGATGCCCTGGGCCAGCAGCATCTGACTCTCCTTTACATACTCTCCGGCCCTGGCTAGGATCTTGCGTTGCATTTCTTCAGGACAGGACATGATTCCTTCCCAGAGATAGGCCCATTCTATATAGGTGTGGTGTTGGAAATAGCTGGTGCAGCAATTGTCTGAACATCCCTTACAGGTGAGGCCTATCTCCACGGCGGTCCGGTTGTAGGCCTCCTCCATTTCGGAATAGAGACGAGATAGTTTTCTAAAAAGGTTTCCTTCTGACATTCCTGTTAGCATTTGAGAAGAGAGATAGCTTTGTCTTACCGACCTGTTGTGCAGGTTCTTTGTGACGAAAAAAAGGATTGGTGTGGTTTCCCACACCAATCCTTTTGTTATGAGTAGATATAGGGTCCCGCGCCTAGACGAGGAACGGCACCATCAGCAGGGCCACCACGTTTAAGATCTTGATCATGGGGTTGACGGCAGGGCCGGCAGTATCCTTGTACGGATCGCCAACCGTATCACCCGTGACGGCAGCCTTGTGGGATTCGCTTCCCTTACCACCAAGGTGACCGTCTTCGATATACTTCTTGGCATTATCCCAAGCGGCTCCTCCTGTGGTCATGGAGATGGCCACAAAGACGCCTGTGATGATACTACCGATTAAGAGGGCGCCAAGGGCGATCTTGCCAAGGAAGAACCCGACAATAACCGGCACAACCACCGGGATGAGGGCCGGCACAATCATCTCTTTAAGGGCAAAACGGGTCACAATATCGACGCAGGCAGCATAGTCCGGTTTTGCCTTGCCTTCCATGATCCCAGGGATTTCCCTAAACTGCCGTCTCACTTCAACGACCACCTGGCCACCGGCTTTTCCAACGGCCATCATGGCGATGGAGGCAAAGAGGTAGGGTAGGAGCCCGCCGATAAAAAGGCCGATGATGACATCCACGTGGCCAAGATCAAAGCTCAATACCGTGCCCTCAGGGGAAAGATCCTTGAGATCCTGGATATAGGCGGCAAAGAGGACCAGGGCTGCCAGACCGGCCGAACCGATGGCATACCCCTTGGTGACGGCCTTGGTGGTGTTTCCAACGGCATCCAGGGGATCTGTCACTGCGCGGACACTTTCATCCATCTCCGCCATCTCTGCAATGCCACCGGCGTTATCTGTGATCGGGCCGTAGGCGTCAATGGCGATGACCATACCGGTCATAGAGAGCATGCTCATGGCCGCCAGGGCAATTCCAAAAAGGTTCGCCAAATGAAAAGAGGCATAGATGGCAGCACAAATCAAAATAACCGGAATAGCTGTGGACTGCATGCTGATCGCAAGACCGGCGATGATGTTCGTGCCATGGCCCGTGGTAGAGGCCTGGGCGATGCCCTTAACGGGTCCTCTGACCCCTGTGTAGTATTCGGTCACGATGACGATGCCCACGGTCAGTACCAGACCGATGAGTGTGCAAAGATAAAGGTCCATGAAGGGAACATCCAATCCCCCCATCATTTGCTTGGTCAGAGGGTAAAAGGCGACACCAGCAATAATGGCTGAACCAAACATGCCTTTGTACAGGGCGCCCATGATGTAATCACCGCCACCGAGTTTCACAAAGAAGCTTGCAACGATGGACGCGATAATGGAGACAGCGCCCAGGGCGAGCGGGAAGGTTACTACCATATGATAGACGTCCGGCCCCACCTTGGACTCCGGAAAAATGAGGTGGCCAAGGAGCATGGCAGCCACGGCTGTGACTGCATAGGTCTCAAAGAGGTCTGCGGCCATGCCTGCGCAGTCGCCCACATTGTCGCCCACGTTGTCGGCAATGGTTGCGGGGTTTCTGGGATCATCTTCAGGGATACCGGCTTCCACTTTACCCACCAGGTCGGCACCTACGTCTGCACCCTTGGTGAAGATACCGCCGCCAAGGCGGGCAAAGATAGAGATCAAGCTCCCGCCGAACCCGAGGGCTATCAGGGCCTTGATGTCATGGGTGAGGGTAAAGTAGCCAGCCACCGATGTCAGAGCAAGCCCAGCCACGATCATCCCTGTGACCGTGCCGCCCCTAAAGGCCATGGAAAGACCGGCTGCAAGGCCTTTCTTGGAGGCCTCTGCGGTGCGCACGTTTGCAATAACCGATACGCGCATGCCGATATATCCTGCACAGTAAGAGGCTGCGGCGCCGAGGATGAAGCCAACGGCGGTCGTTATGCCAAGGGTCGCCCCAATGATGACGACGATCACAGCAGCCGCGATAAAAACGGTCTTTAGCTGGCGGTTCAAATAGGCAATAGCGCCTTCCTTGACCGCGTCAGCGATCTCGTTCATCTTCTCGTCCCCGGCAGGGGCGCTTTTCACCGCGCTTGCCAGAAGCAGCGCGAAGACGACACCTACCGCACCTACCAGTGTACAATAAAGCTCTACATTACTCAGTACTCCACTCATAGTCTCCTCCCAACGTTGCGTTCTGAAATTGTCTTACCATGAAATCGATTCATCGCCTCTGGTACCCCTTTGAAGAGTATGGTCTCCGTCGCATCTTGTGCGGTGGAGACAACATCCTCCAAGAGTGTCTCCTGTTGGGCGTCAAATCCGGCCAGCACATAGGCTCTAACTTTCTGGCGGGTTTCAGGACGTCCAATACCAACACGGAGGCGAGTAAACTGCCCAGTCCCCAATGCCTCGATCAGGGACTTCACGCCATTATGTCCTCCATTCCCTCCTTTCTCCTTAATTTTGATTTGGCCAAAGACAAGATCTATGTCATCGTGAATGACTAGGGTATCTTGCGTCCCTATCTTAAAAAAGAAGGCCAAGTCTCTGGCTGCTGGCCCACTCCTATTCATGTAGGTCATGGGCTTGGCCAGGATGACTGGCTGGCTTCCCACTTTCCCGCGGCCAAAAAGGACGTTAAACTTACGTCTCTCTAGTAGGATTCCGTGTGTATGTGCCAGCCGCTCCACCACCATGAATCCCATATTGTGGCGGGTATGTTGATATTTCTTTCCTGGGTTGCCCAACCCCACAATCAGGCGAAACCGATCCTCCGACATTTAGATTCTACTAGTCTGATGGTTCTTCTTCTGCTGGTGCTTCGGCCTCGGCCGGGGCCTCTTCACCTTCCTCAAATTCCTCTTCTGGGACCTCTTCCTCTACCAGTGTCGGTGCAACCACCGTGGCCACTGTAAAGTTGTTGTCATATACCAATGTGACATTCTCACCTACGGCGATGTCTTCCACATGAATGGAATCGCCAACATCCATGTCTGAGACATCCACCTCAATCTTACCTGGGATGTTTTCTGGCAGACAGGTCACTTCTAATTCATAGCGAATCAGCTGCAACAAACCGCCACTCTCAACTCCCTTGGACTTTCCGGTGAGTTCAACCGGAATCTTTACCGTGATTTCCTTTTCCATGGATATTTCATAGAAATCGACGTGAAGACACTGGTTGGTTAGCGGTGAAAGCTGCATCTCTTTCACCATAGCAGTCTTGTTCAACGTGCCGCCGTTCTTGATGATAAGATTTAAGATGACATGCTCTGTCGCACTTTCCTGGTATATCGTCTCCAGATCTAGCGTAGATATGGTCAACGGTATGGACGCGGTTTCTGGGCCGTAGAGCACCGCCGGAACCAGGCCCTGGCGCCTCAGTGATCGGGCGTGGCCCTTTCCGGTGCTTTTTCGTTCCGTTGCGCTAAGATCGAATATTTCCAAGGAACATTTCCTCCTTATATTTGGTTTTTTATACGAAGAGCGAACTCACCGAACTGCCCGTATGGGACCGGTGAATCCCCTCTGCCAACAGCTTTGACACGGACAGCACCTGAAACTTTCCGCTTTCCTGGGCGCTCTTACCCAGGGGGATGCTGTCGGTGACCACAAGGGTTTCGATTTCCGATGCTACAATACGGTCAACAGCCGGACCTGAAAGCACTGGATGGGAACAGCAGGCATGGACCTCTACAGCCCCGTGGCCTTTTAAGGCAGAGGCGGCTTGTGTAAGGGTCCCCGCAGTGTCCACCATGTCATCCAAGATGATCCCTATTTTTCCTTCAACAGAGCCCACCACGTGCATGGCCTCGGCCACGTTAGGCGCGAGGCGTCGTTTGTCAACAATGGCCAGCTGCGTATGAAGGCGTTTGGCAAAGGCCCGGGCCCTTTCGGCACCCCCTGCGTCCGGAGACACGATGACCGTATCGTTTTGAAACTTCTGCCTTATATGTTCAAGGAGAACTGGCGCTGCAAAGAGGTTGTCCACTGGAACATCGAAAAAGCCCTGTATTTGACCGGCATGAAGGTCCATGGTGATGACACGGTCGGCACCGGCTGTTGTCAGGAGGTCGGCCACCAGTTTCGCACTGATGGGAACCCGCGGTGCCACCTTTTTGTCCTGCCGGGCATAGCCATAATATGGAACCACTGCCGTGATCCGCTTTGCCGATGAGCGCTTGAAGGCATCAAGCATCAGCAGCAGTTCTACCAGATGCTCATTTACTGGGGCGCACGTGGACTGCAAGACAAACACGTCCTTGCCTCGCACATTTTCCCCTATCTCTATCTGGATTTCGCCGTCACTGAATCTCTTTACCTGGGCCTCTCCCAATCTGATGCCTATATGACGGCAAATGTCCTTGGCCAGTTTTGGATTCGAGTTGCCAGCAAACAGGACAAGGCTATGCATTGCCAACAGCCCGTGACAAAACCAATAAACTACGCCAACAACTCATCTCGTTGCTTCCCCCTTTTTCAGAACCTATCTTCAGGCTGGCTGGGGTGGGAGGATTCGAACCTCCGATGCAGGAACCAAAATCCTGTGTCTTACCACTTGACGACACCCCAGCACGGTCATCAAGGGAGCAACAAGTTCACCACATATGTTTCCCAGCGTCGTTCTTGTTTGATCCTTTGAAGTGCCAGAGAGGCTTGTTGCGGATCCTGAAAGAGCCCAAAGACAGCGGCTCCGCTTCCTGACATCAATGCCTGTTCAGCACCGAGATCAAGGAGGGCCGTTTTGATGGCATCTATCTCTGGAAACTTGTCGACGGCTACCTGCTCTAAATCATTGTACAAAAGGCTCTCGGTCTTGGATAGGTCCTCCGTAAACGGCAGCACTTTAGAATTTTCTTCACAATTTGTCAATCGTAAAGTGAAGTGTTTGTAAGCCCACGCAGTGGATATTTGACACTTTGGACAGACCAGCACCACCGACCATGACGGTAGCCCGCAAAACCGCTCCAATTGTTCCCCAATGCCTCGTGCCACGGCACAATGTTGGAAGACAAAGAAAGGGACATCTGCTCCTACCTTCAAGGCCATATCCATGAGTTTCTCCTTGGTGAAAGGATGCCCATAGTGCTCGTTGAGTCCCATGAAGACGGCAGCTGCATTGCTGCTTCCACCTCCTAGGCCCGCAGCTACAGGGATGACCTTGTCTATCGATATAGCGACCCCATCCTGTCTTGACAGGGCTTCAAAGAAATGGGCAGCGGCCTTGTAAGCCAAGTTGGATTTTCCATCGGGGACCTCAGGATGGGCGCAATGGACACTAATGGAAGGTTGACCAAAAGACAAGGTTACGGTGTCAAACAAGCTGACACGACACATAAGCGAAACGATCTCATGGTAGCCATCGGTCCGCTTGCTCAGCACCTTCAGGAAGAGGTTAATCTTGGCGGGGGATCGTATGGCCAGCGGTTTCATATGTCCTATTGGGCTTATTCTGCCGTAAGCTCACTTTCGTCACAACAAAGCGTCGGCTGGGAAGGGTATAGCACCGGCCGCCTGTACTGCGTAACGCCATCTTCGCCCAGAAGGCGCATTTGACCCCCTGCGAACATGACGCAAGCGCATCCATCACGGTCATGGCGTCACAGGATCGGGCTTCTGTGACGCCTTCTGTCTTGGCGGGCCAAACCAGCTGGACGGGGTGAACCGGTTGGCCTATTTGGTGAGGTTTAGAATAAGAAAACCTGTCTTTCTCCTTACCAGGAAGGATACCGTCTCTCCTTCTTTCACTTTTTCGATCTGTTCCTCGTAGTCTTCAAGGCTTTTTATGGGCTTATGGTCGATTTCCAGGATGAGATCTCCTTCTTGGACCTCGGCCTCTTGTGCCGGGCTGTCCTCTTCAATGGCTACAACCACAACGCCTTTGGTTTCAGTGACACCAAATTGCCTGGCCAGCTCAGGCGTGAGGGGAGAAACACTCATCCCCAGGTTAGTCTTCTCGCTAGGGCCTTTTGTGGCCAGGGGCTCTTTTTCATCGGTGCGTTTGACGATTTTCACACGAAAGGTACGCTCTTTTCCGTTTCTGAGCGCCTTGATAGTCACTTTCTTGTCCACCGGAACCTGTGCGATGGTTCTCGATAAGTCCCTGCTATCTTCAATTTTTTTGCCATCTACCTCTACAATGACATCTTTTGCTTCCATTCCTGCCTTGTCGGCAGGGTCTCCCTCAAAAACCTCCCCCACAAGGGCGCCTTGACCATCCTTGACGCCATAGTATTCGGCAAGCTCTGGTGTCAGATCCTGAATGCTCACTCCAAGCCAGCCTCTTGTGACAGATCCCGACTCCTTTAATTGTTCAATGATATCCTCGGCCAAGCTCGTCGGGATGGCAAAACCGATTCCCACATTGCCGCCGCTTCTAGAGACAATGGCTGTATTGATGCCGACTACTTTTCCTTTCATATTCACAAGGGGCCCACCACTATTTCCGGGATTGATGGAGGCATCAGTCTGAATAAAGTCGTCATAAGGGCCGGAGCCGATCACACGCCCCTTGGCACTGACTATCCCTGCGGTAACGGTGTGTTCCAGTCCAAAGGGGCTGCCCACGGCCACCACCCACTCACCTACCTCCAAGGCATCAGAGTCCCCCAGCTCAACGGCATGAAAATCCGTTAGTCCTTTTGCTTTTACCAAGGCGATATCGGTTTTCGGGTCCCGGCCAACGATCTCCGCATCGAACTCCTTGCCGTTATTGAGTTTTACCTTGATCTTGTCGGCATTTTCTATGACATGGTTGTTGGTGACGATGTGGCCCTCTGAATCAATAAAGAACCCCGAGCCTAGGCTTCGCTCCTTAAATTCTCGCCGAGGGATGTCCCCGAAAAACCTTTCAAAGAAATCATGAAAGGGGTCGCCCTCTCCATGGGGGCTTTGGAAATGCCTAAAAACAGATCCTCCTCCTTTTACAACCTTTTCGGCCCGAATGTTTACCACAGCGGGACTCACCGCTTTTGCCACTTCCGAAAAGCTGCTCGGCACCATGACCGTCGAAGCGGGGGCGGATGCAGATGTATTGTTGGTAAGATCAAGGCCAGTCGCTAAAAAGAAACCTACTGCCACACAAATGAGAGCAGTTGCAGCAATCCCTATGCGCCACCTGTAGTTACCAGTCGGCTTTTTTGTATTCATGTATGTTTCTCCTTCCAAATAGAATCCAAATACCCCAAGGTTCTCAGGTAGTCGCCTTTACGTACCGCATCCTGAGGTCGTAAAGGATGTTCTTAAGAAGCTGGGATTCATCCTCTGTGAGATTTCCCTTGGTTTTTTCTTCCAGCATTCCCAAAATATCAATGGTATGTTTGGCCATGGGAAGATTGGTGTTCTTGGCGCCAGTGGCGGGGTCTGGTATTTCACCAAAATGGAGTATGGCTGAAGAGCTAAGGGAGAAGACAAAGGTGGCAAAATTGACCTCGGGAAGCTGGAACCCCTCCTCAGCGGCTGACGCTGCCTCGCCGGACCCTTCCTCCGTGTCTTCAGCCTCCTTCTCCTCTTCTGCCTCTGTTGAAGCCTCTGGCGTGGGCTCTCCTGTCTCTGATGAAAACGCACGTTTGTCCTTTATGACAAACCCCTTTTCTTCTTCTGCCATGCCTGCCTCCTTGATTCTGCTTTAGGATAGTTCCCTCGGGATAGGGACTAGAAAGGATCGCCAAGCTGCACATTTATACGTACTGAAAAAGACCTTGTCAAGAAGTTGGCTTCCCGTTGGCAGTCCGATTAAGGTGATACGATGCCACGGTATGAAAATGCTCCTCAATCCCTTTCCAGCCAAAGGGCTGTAAGGGGTGCATCAGCGCTACCGTGTCTCTTTTCGGGGTATTAATGGGAGGGCTGGGCAGAGCTGGCTGCTCTCTGGTCCCTATGTTTTCGCAATAGATACCTGGTACAGGACCTACAGCTCCATGGGAGTCACTGATTTTACAAGAGGAAGGGCCTTCAGTTCCTCCACTGCCTCGGGTGGCGCCGGGGTGTCTGTATCTAGGAAGATCACATTGCGGCCGCCATCCTTTTCTTGACCCACATTCATCCTGGCGATATTGACATTGTGCTTGCCAAGGACCGTTCCGATGCTGCCGATGGCACCGGGTTTGTCCATGTTGTGTATAAGCAGCATGTGGCCCTCGGGAACGGCTTCTAGCCTTGAGGCGTTGACCCGGACAATGCGAGGTTCGTGCTTGCCGAAAATGGTTCCGGAGACCGTGTTAGACCCTTCGGTCCATGATACCTCAATGGTGACAAGGTTCACAAAATCTTCGGTTTCCACACTGCGAGACTCGGTTACCTTAATTCCCCGTTCTTTGGCAATTATCGGGGCATTTACAAAATTGACGTCGTCTTTGAGAAAGGGCGTCAGCAAGCCCTTGAGGGCAGCCGTGGTGACTGGGCTCATGTCTAGGCCCACGAAATCTCCAGAGTACTTCACGGTAACAGTCTTAATTGGTCCTTGTGCCAGTTGGGCTTGAAGACATCCCATACGGTCGGCCAGGGTTAGATAGGGTTGGAGTTTGGTCAGCAGTTCTCCAGTCACCGAGGGGACATTCACGGAGTTGATAACAGTGCCGGTCTGCAGGTAACTAATAATCTGTTCGGCCACAGCCACAGCCACATTGCTTTGCGCTTCTGCCGTAGAGGCGCCTAGGTGGGGAGTACAGATAACGTTTTCAAATTCCAAAAGCGGGATGAGGCCGGGCGGCTCAGTCTCAAAAACGTCCAAGGCTGCACCTCCCACCTTTCCAGCCTTTAAGGCCTCCACCAAGTCGGCTTCATTTACAATCCCCCCCCGGGCACAGTTGACGATCATGACCCCGTCTTTCATCTGGTGGAATGCCTCTTTGTTGATGAAATCAATGGTGTCCTTTAGCTTCGGGACATGGACCGTGATATAATCGGACCGCTTGTAAAGCTCTTCCAGGGAGACTGCTTCAAAGCCCTCCTGTTCGACCAAATCCTTGTTCACGTAGGGGTCATGAACGATGACGTTCATCTTCAGTCCTCTGGTCCGGTCAGCAACGATTCTGCCGATCCGACCGTAGCCCAGAACTCCCAACGTCTTGTTGAAGATTTCACGGCCCTGCAAATTCTTCTTTTCCCACTTACCGGCTTTCAGGGTTGAGGTCCCCTGGGGGATGTTCCGTGAGAGGGAAAGCAACATGGAAACGGCGTGCTCAGCAGTGGTCACTACATTCCCTTCCGGCGTATTCATGACCACGATGCCTCTCTTGGTAGCTCCAGAAATATCCACATTGTCCAGCCCTATACCGGCCCGGCCTATGACCTTCAACTGAATGGCCGCCTCTAGGATCTCCTCTGTCACCTTTGTGGCGCTCCTTATGGCCAATCCATGGTAGTCTTTGATGATGGCCTTCAACTCTTCCGGTGGAAGGCCTATTTTTACGTCAACGTCAATACCCTCGGCTTCTTCAAACATCCTGACGCCCACATCTGCCAGCTTATCACTCACCAGGACTTTCAATTTTTCTTCTCCTTCAGCGGATTGTTGAGTATCTTGACTGTGTCCTTCTACTCCCAGAACAGATAGGTTGTCAAGTCTCTGCTCGAGGGCCTGGTTTTCTCCTTGACACCGGGAGCTTTTTCTTTGTAGCGTCGCAAAAAACTCAGGAGGTTGAAATGAAAGGAAGAATCTATAACTTCAACCCAGGGCCGGCAGCTTTGCCGTCGGCAGTGTTGGAGGAGATCCAGGCAGAGTTTCTGAATTTTAAAGGGTCAGGCATGTCTATCACCGAGGTGAGCCATCGATCCAAGTGGTTTGATGACGTCATTGAAGACGCCATTGTGCGTGTAAGACGTCTCTTACAGCTTGATGATAGCTTCCACGTGGCCTTTCTCCAGGGAGGGGCAAGCTTGCAGTTTTGCATGATTCCCATGAACCTGTTGCCCGATGGGATGTCCGCCGACTATGTGAACACCGGCACGTGGGCCACAAAAGCGATCAAGGAGGCCCAGATTCAAGGAAAAACAGTCCAGGTGGTTGCCTCATCTGAAGACAAGGGTTTTTCTTACATTCCAAAAGGCATTTCCTTCAGTTCTACTGCAGCCTATGTTCATATCACTTCAAACAACACCATCAAGGGGACCCAATGGGCGTCTTTCCCTGATACCGGGGGGGCCCCGCTCATCAGTGATATGTCTTCTGACATCATGAGCAGGCCATTTGATCCTTCCCCTTTCGGTTTGATCTATGCCGGGGCCCAGAAGAATCTAGGGCCTGCAGGAGCCACTCTGGTCATCGTGCGCCAAGACTTGTTAGAGCGCGTTCCTGAACAGCTTCCCACCATGCTCAAGTATACGACCTTTGTGGAAAAGAACTCCATGTTCAACACGCCGCCATGTTTTGCCATATACACGATTCAACTGGTACTGAAATGGCTCGAAGAGACCATGGGGGGGCTAGAGGAGATGGACAGGCTTAACCGGCAAAAAGCAGATCTCCTCTACAGGGCAATTGACGAGACAGCTTTTTACAGCGGAACGGCTGAAAAGGATAGTCGGTCTTTTATGAATGTGACCTTTCGGCTCCCCAGTGAGGAACTGGAAAAGAAGTTCGTGCAGCAGGCCTTGGACAACGGCATGGGGGGACTCAAGGGGCACCGATCCGTGGGCGGGTGTCGGGCCTCCATCTATAATTCAATCTCCCTGGAGGCGGTCCAGGCCCTGGTGGATTTCATGGGAGAGTTTGCCAAAAAGAATGGCTAGGCTGAGCCTCCTACCGGCTTGGCGTAAAACCTTCCATGTAAACGTGTAAAGGGGGCATGGGTTGGACAATCGCCCTTCTTGGCGCGTTGACGGTGAGACTCCATGGGTAGGTGTCGTTTCTGTGAAAGGTCTGGCAAGACCATTTCCGATGTCATCGGGTTTTGTGCAGATTGCATCCGCACACATTTCTCTGAAGTCTGGCCGGAGATCTCCAAGATTCATGCCAGAAGTCGCAAGGCCTATGGCCTTCCCACAGAGCCGCCTCGGGATCCTGAGGGCATCTCTTGCCACATATGTTTTAACAGGTGCCGGATTCCGGAAGGCGAGTACGGTTTTTGCGGGCTTCGGCAAGTACGGGATGGAAAGCTAAAGGGAGGACGGCCCCATGAGGGAAAGCTCTCCTTATACTATGATCCCCTGCCTACCAATTGCGTAGCTAGCGTTGTCTGTCCAGCGGGTACAGGGTGTGGCTATCCCCGCTATGCCCGTGCCAAGGGGCCTGAAAGGGGATACCAAAATCTCGCCGCATTCTACCATGCCTGTGCCTTCAACTGCCTCTATTGCCAGAACTACCACTTCAAGGAGAAGACCTTTTCCCCGGATAAGTTTCATGCAAGGGATCTTGCAAGAGCGGCCGATGAGATCACCAATTGCATCTGCTACTTCGGCGGTGACCCGGGCCCCCAGATACTCCATGCGTTGAAGGCTGCCAGCCTGGCCATGAAGAGAAAAGGAAATAAAATATTGAGGATCTGCTGGGAGACAAATGGGTCTTTGAACCAGCCCTACCTGAATATGATGGCTCAGGTGTCTCTTCAATCAGGGGGGTGCGTCAAGTGTGACCTAAAGGCCTGGGACCAAGGCCTTCATAAGGCCCTGTGCGGCGTGACAAATGGAAAGACGCTAGATAATTTCCAAGCACTGAGCAAGCTCATCTCGGAGCGACCAGATCCTCCATTTTTGATTGCGAGCACCCTTCTGGTACCGGGCTATGTGGATGAGCACGAGGTGGACGGCATTGCGCGGTTCATAAAAGTTTTGGATCCTGACATTCCGTACAGCCTTTTGGGCTTCTGGCCCCATTTCTATCTCAAGGATCTGCCCAGGACTTCTCGGGCCCATGCCCTGCGCTGCCAAAAGGTGGCACAAAGAGCCGGCCTGACGAGGGTTCACATAGGAAACGTGCATATGTTGGGCGAGGAGTACTGAAGATTCTAAGACCAGGTGTTGGGTGAACCATATCAGACTTTCTTGGAGATAGTGCTGTGCCCCTAAGCACTGATACAGGATTCTAGTCTCTGGATTCTGAATAAAACGGTCCACCCGAAGCCATGATCCAGCGCCGAGTGTCCAGTATCTGTCTCAAAGGAATAGAGAGGTCTTGACTACGTGAAGGTGCGGTGTTTTCAAGCTCTTTTTTTTAGATGGTATAGCGTACATGGATCGCTCAAACATTATAGAAAGGCCTGACCTGCACAATAGAACTCGGGTCTTTCGGGATCGCCAAGAGGCTGGCCTGGCCCTGGCGCAGATGATGGAAAGGTTTCAGGGGGCGACTGCCATCGTGCTTGCCATCCCTGCCGGAGGGGTGCCCGTAGGGGCCGAGATTGCCAGGCAACTGGGCCTTCCCCTGGACGTGGCCGTGGTGAGCAAGATCACGTTACCTTGGAACACAGAGGCAGGGTACGGGGCCCTGGCCTTTGACGATACCTTGAAGCTCAACGATCACCTCGTGGCCCGACTTGGGCTGAAGAAAGAGGAGATAGAAGAAGGCATCGCCCAGACCCGCACCAAGGTCGAGCGACGGGTTACCCTCTTTCGGGGCGACAAGCCACTGCCCTCCCTTTCAGACAGGACTGTCATTCTCATAGACGACGGGCTAGCCTCAGGCTTTACCATGTCTGTGGCAGTAGAGGCCCTCTACAAGGTGTCTCCATCCCAGGTTGTGGTTGCCGTGCCTACAGGCCACAGCCAATCAGTGGAGGGTGTTGCAGGAAAGGTGGACCGGATGTATTGTGCCAATATCCGTACAGGCTTTAGCTTCGCAGTGGCCGAGGCCTACGAGTACTGGTACGATGTGACGGAAGAAGAGGTACTCGAAGAATTGGCCCAGTTTCAAAGGACCACGTACTGAACAGGGTGGCAGGTCGCGATTGACGACGCTGTGCTTTGGTGGTAGGAAACGGTGGCCCATCGTTGGATCAGATGGGCTCATTTATCTTAGGACAAGAGCTTCATACTGGCCAGCATCTGTTGAAAGCTGGCCCGTCGGCGCGAGTTATGCGCCCCTCACACAGTGCTGTGTTCTGTGATTTCTTGACAATAATGTGAACCTGACAAGAAAAAGCCGAAAGTGGTCATTCCCCGGCTTGACCGGGGAATCCAGAAGAAGATCTGGATGCCGGATCAAGAAAGTCCGGCATGACGGAAATTGTAAAGCCATCGTGAAGACACTACGCTGGGTGGATGCAAGCAGGGGAAAATAATGCCGGGCAAGAACCTTGTTGAAAAAATTTTAGAAGCCCACGGGATAAGCCCCATCCCCCTGCCGGGAGAACCTGTAGCGATCCCCATTGATCAGACCCTCACGCAGGATGCCACAGGGACCATGGCTTGTTTGCAGTTTGAGGCCCTTGGGATACCTCGCGTGCGGACCAGGCTCTCGGTAAGCTATGTGGACCACAATACCTTTCAGGCCGGTTTTCAAAACAGCGATGATCACCGATTTCTTCGGTCCGTTGCTTCAAAATACGGCATCATCTTTTCGGGGCCTGGCAATGGCATCTGTCACCAGGTCCACCTGGAGCGATTCGGGGTACCTGGCCAGACCCTCCTTGGCTCAGACAGTCATACCTCTACAGGAGGCGGTTTGGGGATGCTTGCCATTGGAAGCGGCGGCCTGGACGTGGCCATGGCCATGGCTGGGGAACCCTTCCGGCTAACATGCCCAGAAGTGGTCCTGGTCAGACTGGAGGGGGCATTGTCACCTTGGGTGTCGGCCAAGGATATCGTTCTGGAATTGCTCCGCCGCGTTTCCGTGAAAGGGGGCGTCGGCCGGGTCTTTGAATACGGCGGGCCCGGGGTCAAGGCCCTTTCTGTAACAGAGCGGGCCACGATTACAAACATGGGGGCAGAGACCGGTGCGACGACTTCTGTCTTTCCTAGCGATGAGGGTACGTTGGCATTTTTGAAATCTCAGAAAAGAGAAGAGGACTTTGCGCCCCTTTCGGCAGACCCGGACGGCTCCTACCATGAGGTCATCACCATAGATCTGTCTCAACTAGAACCCATGGTGGCCCAGCCCCATATGCCCGATGAGGTCTGTCCGGTCAAAGAGATCCAGGGACTAAAATTGGATCAGGTGGCTATCGGCAGTTGCACCAACTCCTCGTACAAGGACTTGGCTACTGTGGCTGGTGTGTTGAAAGGGCGCTCTGTCCATCCAGAGACAAGCCTAGTTATATCGCCTGGTTCCAGGCAGGTGCTGTCAGCACTGGCCCGAACAGGGGCCTTGACAGACATCATAGAGGCCGGGGCCCGCGTCCTGGAATCGGCTTGTGGGCCATGTATCGGCATTGGACAATCTCCTCCGACTGGCGGGGTGACGCTAAGGACCTTTAATCGAAACTTCAAGGGTCGTAGCGGAACCATGGATGCCAGGATCTATCTCTCCAGTGCGGAGGTGGCTGCTGTATCGGCCGTGAAAGGGGAACTCACCGATCCCAGGACCTTTGGTGAGCCCATTCAGGTAGCCGTACCCCAAGTTTTGCCTCATATGGATCATCTGTTCTTGCAACCCTCCGACGATCCTGAGGCTGTGGAGGTGGTGAGAGGCCCCAACATCCAACCCCTTCCAAAGGGTCTTGCCATGGAAGAGACCTTAAGGGGAGAAGTGCTGATTTGTCTGGGGGATGACATTACCACGGACGACATCTTGCCTGCCGGACCCCATATCCTTTCTTTGCGGTCCAACATCCCTGAGATCTCAAAATACGTCTTCTCACAACGTGACCCTGGGTTTGCAAAAAGGGCTATGGAAAAGGGCGGCGGCTTTGTCGTGGCAGGCAGGAACTACGGACAAGGATCAAGTCGGGAACACGCAGCCCTTGGACCCATGTATTTGGGGATCAGGGGAGTGATAGCCCATTCCTTTGCCCGTATCCACCGTGCCAATCTGATCAATTTCGGAATTCTGCCCATGACTTTTTCCAGGCTCCAGGATATTGGCCGTATCCAGCCTGGAGACCAAGTGGTGGCGGAGGGTGCTGCAGGCTCACTGAAGGGAGGGGAAAGATCCCTTCATGTCTGGAACGCGACACAGGACTATGGGTTTGATGTGGACATCGCACTGGATGAGAGAGAAAGGAATATTGTGGTTGCAGGTGGACGTTTAAATCATTTTAGACTATGAAGCCTGTAGTCCCTATAATGTGAGGTTGTTATGCTGAATTTGATGAGGAAACATGCTGGCTCCTGGATGATCAAAGTGATTTTAGGGGTCATTGTGGTCGTATTTGTCTTCTGGGGGGTGGGCAGCCGTCGGGCCCGACAAAGAAACCGTGTGGCAGTAGTCAATGGTTCTATCATTTCCCTGGACGAGTACCGAAATGTTTACGATCGGATGCTGGAGCAATACCGAAGACAGTTCGGCGATGCCCTGGATCAGAAACTTCTCAAGACCCTTAATCTGAGGAGACAGACCCTAGACCGTTTGATCGAGCGGAGACTCTCTCTCCAACAGGCAGAGGGCCTTGGTCTGCGTGTAACCAACGAGGCACTGGCCGGCGCCATCCAGAAGATCCCTGCTTTTCAATACAACGGGCAGTTTGATCCAATGCGATACAAACGTGTGCTGTCTCGCAGCGGAATGACTCCTGAGATATTTGAAGAGAGCGTGAAGGAAGACCTTCTCGTGGAAAAGATGGAAGGGATTGTGGTGGGGAGTATTAAGGTGTCGGATGCTGAGGCCCTGGAGAACTTCAAGTGGCGGGAAGAAAAGGTGAGCCTGGACTATGTGGTCTTTAGCCCCACGTCGTATGAAGGGGTTGGCGTGAGCTCTGAGGAGCTTGAGACATATTACAGTGAACACAAAAAAGGCTATGAGATACCCCCCCAAATCAATGTGAGCTATGTGCGTTTTGCCTTTAAAGACTTGGAGCCGGAAGTCAATGTTTCGGAGGAAGAGATAAACGAGTACTTCGATCTAAACAGGGACAGCTATGGTGCGCCCAAAAAGGTTCGGGCCCGCCACATCCTCTTTAAGGTAGAAGGCGAGGCAGACGCAGATGCGATTGAAAGGGTCCGCAAGAAGGCCCTTTCTGTTTCGAAAGAGGCAAAGGCTGGGGCCGACTTCGTCGAGTTGGCCAAGAAGCATTCTGATGATCCCGGCAGTAAGACCAAGGGGGGCGATTTGGGATTTTTTGCAGAAGACAAGATGGTCAAGCCCTTTTCTGATGCGGCCTTTTCCATGAAGCCAGACGAGATCAGTGACCCCGTAAGGTCCCCCTTTGGCTGGCACGTAATCAAGGTCGAAGAGGTTCAAGAGGCCAAAGAGCCGGCATTGGACACCACGGTCAAAGAGGAGATCCGCGAAAAGCTGGTGAAAGATGGGGCCAGAACGCTTGCATATGATCGGGCAGAAGAGATGTATGACGCTTGCTATGGGCCTGGCCACATCGCCGATGAGGCCAGGGCCCAGGAACTGCAAATCCATGAGACCGGCTTTTTTGCCCGGGGTGACCGGGTTGAGGGGATTAAGGACAGGGGTAAATTCACGGAAACAGCCTTTGACCTGGCAGACGACGAGGTAAGCGAGGTCCTGGAGTTAGCGGAGGGATACTACATTCTTGAAGTGACAGGGAGAAAGCCGGCTGAAATCCCAGCGTTGAAGACTGTTGAGGAAGAGGTGCGAAAAGACCTCATTGTGATCAAGCAGGACGAACTTGCGAACAAAGCGGCAGAGGCATTCCTAGATGCCCTTAAGCAGGGGGCCGCCTTTGAAAAAGAGGCAGGGAGCCGCGGCCTGGAGTCAAAGAGCACAGAGCTTTTTAAGCGGTTCGGATCCATTCCGGAAATCGGTGCCGAAGAGGAAATCACGGACACTGCTTTTTCCTTAGACCTTTCAGCCCCTCTGGCAGAGCGTGTGATCAAAGGCAAGAAAGACTTCTACGTGATACGGCTAAAAGAGCGAAGAGAGGCTGATTCCAAGGAATTTGAGGCCCAAAAAGAAGAGACCAAGCGCAGCCTGTTTTTTCAGAAACGTCAGAAGCTTCTGGATGGATGGTTTGACCAGCTTCGGCAGAAGAGCGAGATTGAGATCGAGGAAGGTTTTCTGAGCTAACCGTTGCCTCCCAGGAGAGGAGTCAAGATGTTCAAGCAAACGGATTTCGAAAGCGGGAATCAGAATATTTGCATAGTGGGTCTGGGCTATGTGGGTCTTCCATTGGCTGCGTTGATGGCCACGAAATACCAGATCATCGGCTTTGATGTGAATTTGACAAGGATCAACGAACTCATAAATCACATGGACAGAACAAAGGAAGTAGATTCGGAGACCCTCAGGGGCTCTAACATTGAGTTCACGGGTAATCCCGAGAAGATCTCCGAGTGTAAACTCATCATCGTCACGGTCCCCACCCCTATTGATGAGTACAGGATCCCCGATCTCGGGCCAGTTCAAAGGGCTACCTGGTTGATCGGAGAGCATATGAGTGAGGGGTCTCTGGTGATCTACGAGTCCACGGTGTACCCGGGCGTCACCGAGGAAATCTGTGTGCCTATCTTGGAAAGGGAGAGCGGGCTTTTGTGGAAAAAGGGTTTTCACGTGGGCTATTCCCCTGAAAGGGTCAATCCCGGTGACAAGGAGCACACCATTGACAAGATCATCAAAGTGGTGGCCGGTGACACAGAGGAAGTGGCCCGCTTACTGGCTGAGATTTACAGCTCTGTCATCTCTGCCGGCGTCCATCTAGCCCCTGACATCAGAACCGCAGAGGCTGCCAAGGTTATTGAGAACACCCAGAGGGACTTGAATATTGCCCTTATGAATGAGCTTTCTCTTATCTTCAACAAACTGGGCATCGGGACCAAAGAGGTCTTGGAGGCAGCGGGCACCAAGTGGAATTTCTTGAGGTTTGAACCCGGTCTCGTCGGCGGCCATTGCATCGGGGTGGACCCCTATTACCTGACCTTTAAGGCCGAAAGCATCGGGTATCATCCCCAGATTATCTTGGCTGGTCGCAGGATCAACGATAACATGGGCAAATACGTGGCAGAGAACACGTTAAAGATGCTCATAAAAGCAGGAAAGGCCGTCAAAGGGAGCAAGGTCTTGATCCTGGGGCTTACGTTTAAGGAGAACATCAGCGATATGCGAAATACTCGGGTCATCGATATCTACCATGAATTGAAGGATTATGAAGTGGATGTCTATGTTCATGACCCGTATGCGTACAAGGACGAGGCCATGCAAGAATACAATATTGGCCTCATCAACGACATAGGAGACCGTAAGCCCTATGATGCCGTTGTACTGGCCGTGCAACATCGGCAATACGTTGAGGAGCTGAGCCTGGAGAGAATCACGGAGATAAGTGGGACAGGTAAGCCAGTCCTTGCAGATGTAAAGTCCTTGTATTCTAAAGAGGAAGCCGACAGGATGGGCTTCTTGTACTGGAGGCTTTAACGGGAATGCCTTGGAGCAGACGGCCTCATGGCGGCCACCTTGTCCATTCAACCAGTATTAATAGCTCTGGACTCTGGTGCCTGGCCCAGACCCCGATGCGGGTTTCACCGGAGTGGCGACTCTTCACAAATCCATCAGCCTTCATTTAGTCGGTGTCCCGCTTCAGCACAGCAAGAAAAGCAGATTGGGGAATCATGACAGATCCCACCATTTTCATCCGCTTCTTCCCCTTCTTTTGTTTCTCAAGGAGCTTACGCTTCCGGGTAATGTCTCCGCCGTAACACTTGGCAGTCACGTCCTTGCGAAAAGCAGATATCGTCTCCCTGGCAATGATTTTTGTCCCTATAGCCCCCTGGATGGCGATCTTAAACATCTGCCTGGGAATCTCGTCCTTTAACTTCTCACAAGCGTATCTTGCCCGTCCATAGGCACCGTTCTGATGGACCAACTGTGACAGGGCATCCACCTTCTCGCCGTTGATCAATATGTCGAGTTTAACCAGAGAGCTGTCCCGATAGTCAAGAAGCTCATAATCAAAGGAACCATAACCCTGGGTAACGGTCTTAAGCCTGTCATAGAAATCGTAGATCACTTCAGCCAGAGGAAGCTCGCAGGTCAACTCGATCCTTCGCCTTCCCAAGTATTGATGTTTGGCATGAACCCCTCGGCGCTCAAGGCACAGCTTGATCACGGCACCCAGATATTTGTCAGGCATCATGATAGCGGCCCGGATATAGGGCTCCCGGGTCGTGGCGATCTTGGCAGGATCAGGATAAAGGACGGGGTTGTCTATGATCTGTGTGGTCCCGTCTGTCATGACAAATTCATACTTCACTGACGGGGACGTTATAATGAGTGAAAGGTTAAATTCACGCTCCAGACGCTCCTGAACGATTTCCAGGTGGAGGAGTCCCAAAAATCCGCACCTGAACCCAAAGCCCAGTGCCACGGAGGTGTCTTTCTCGTAGATTAGGGAGGCATCGTTTAGCTTCAACTTATCCATGGCCGTGACCAGGTCTTCATATCCGTCAGAGGCTACCGGATAGATGGAAGAAAAGACCACCGGCTTTATTTCCCTGAAACCTGGAAGGGGGACTGGGCACGGGGTATCGTCATGCGTGATGGTGTCACCGCATCTAGTATCGCTGACGGTCTTAACCCCGGCAATGATGTAACCCACCTCGCCGGCAGAAAGGGCCTCTCTTGGCATCCTTTTGATCTGAAAAACCCCCACCTCTTCCACCCGGTAGGCCGCCTTATTGGACATGAAACGTATGGTATCTCCAGCTTTCACGGTCCCTTGAAAGACGCGGCAGTGGATAATGGTGCCCCGATAGGAGTCGTAATGGGAGTCAAATATTAAGGCCTCTAGAGGGCTTGCAGGGTCCCCCAGAGGCTGGGGGAGCCTTATAACAATGGCCTCCAGGACCTCGGCAATTCCCGTGCCTTCTTTGGCAGACGCAAGAATGGCCCCCTCCGGGTCGAGTCCCAGGTCTTCTTCAATCTCCTCACGGACCCGTCCCACGTCAGCCGCGGGAAGATCGATCTTGTTGATCACAGGAATGATTTCAAGATCGTGATCCATGGCCATGTAAAGGTTCGCCACGGTTTGGGCCTCCACTCCCTGGCTGGCATCCACAAGGAGAAGGACCCCTTCACAAGAGGCCAAAGACCTTGAGACCTCGTAGGTGAAGTCCACATGGCCAGGGGTGTCGATGAGATTTAGGGTGTAGCTGCGGCCATCGTCACCCCTGTAGGGCAGAGAAACGGCCTGACTCTTGATGGTAATGCCTCTCTCCCGCTCGATGTCCATGGTGTCGAGGATCTGCTCTTTGAAATCCCGGTCCGCAATGATGCCCGTCGCCTGGATGAGACGATCAGAAAGGGTCGATTTGCCATGGTTGATGTGGGCAATAATGCTGAAGTTTCGAATATGTTTCACAGTGCTCCGAAGCCCAGCTGGAAGGCCTTTAGATTCACCTCGGCAAACTGGGCCTTTGTCTTCGTGCGAATGGTTTCCTCAAAGGCCTCTTTGGGAATGGGCAGCGCACCGCTGCCGGCCAGGGCGCCCACCATGACCACGTTGGCTGAGAGGGCAGCACCTGCCTCCTCGGCCAGGGCACGGGCGTCCAAGGTGATGAGTGTTTTCACGCGGGGCTGAATGAAGGAAAATAGCTTGTCAATGTCGGGGTACGCGCCTTTACCAATGGCCACGCTAAAGGGCATGACCGGAACCGTATTGGAAACAACGATGGAATCATGGGAACACTTGCCCATGGCCCTGTAGGTTTCCACCGGTTCAAACCCAAGAAGCACGTCTGCTTCCCCATCTGAAATAATAGGGCTTTTAATGTTGCCCATCATCACCGAGGATTCCACGACGCCACCCCGCTGGGCCATGCCGTGGACCTCACTGGCCAGAACGTTGTGACCGGCCGAAATGGCCGCCTCGGCCAGGACCATGGTGGCCAAGAGGGTTCCTTGTCCGCCAACCCCTATGAAGCATATACGGTGGTCGCTCATAGAAGACTTCCTTTCTAGGTCAATCCAAGTTGGGCGAGAGACCTAAGGCCTTTGTCCCCGCCATTAGATAATAGATGCCCGATCCCGGGCCAAGCTACACTTTTTTTGGTCGTATCTTCTTGCAGATTTGGATACACACCCCGCAGCCGATACACAAACGCTCGTCAATGATCATCGTGGTTTTGGCATCTGCCGCCGGGTTCTTAAAAAGGGCAGGGCATCCAAAGGTGTCCACGCATTCCGTGCAGTCGGTATTACATTCAGGGCCCACCTCAAAGGCCCGTTTTTTCTTTGTGCCCTTGACCTTCCGCTCGTAAAGAGGGCAGGGGGCCTTGGCCACAATCACGGAAAGCCTGTCAGAGGCCAGGGCTTCCTTGACCGCATTCTTCATCTTTGTCAGGTTGATAGGATTCACTACGCTCACCTGCTCAACGCCGCAGGCCCTGACAATGGCCTCGATAGAGATAGAGGGTTTCTCCCATCCCTGGGGGGCTATTTCCACGCCTGGATGGGGTTGATGACCTGTCATGGCCGTCGTGCCGTTGTCGAGTATGACAAGGATGAAATTGTGCTGGTTGTGCACGGCATTGACCAGGCCGGTGATTCCAGAGTGGAAAAACGTTGAATCACCGATGAAGGCGATAACCTTTTTCCCTGTTGCCCTGGAAATGCCCGCAGCCGAAGTGACACTGGACCCCATGCATACGAGGAAATCAGCCGTTTGCAGGGGAGGCAAAATGCCAAGAGTGTAACATCCAATATCAGAAGGGAAGACCGCTTCTGTGCCCGTTTCCTTTAACACACTGTTGACTGCATAATAGGAGGCACGATGGGGACAGCCAGCACACAGATTGGGCGGCCGAAGTGGTAGCTGAATCGGTTCCTCGGCCTCTCTTATGTCAATGGCCTTCGGCGGGGTGTAGTCTACGCCGAAGTACTTTGCTATCGTCGCGCGGACCATGCCGGGATTGTATTCATAAAGGCGTGAAAACAGGTCGGCCCCTTTACCGGCGATCGGTGTAGATAGGCCATGGGTCTGGGCGACTACCTTCAAGCTTTCTTCCAGGATAGGCTCAAGTTCTTCTACCACCAGGATCCTTTCCACGGATCTTATGAAGCCCAGTGCCAGGTCTTGGGGAAAGGGATGTGTGAAACCTAGCTTCAGCATCTTCACCTTGTCGGCCAGGCCGAGATCCATCACTGCATCGGCCACGTAGTCGTAAGCCATAGCACTGGTTACAATACCCCCTGGGCCTTCTCCAGTGATAGTATTGAAGGGAGATTGACAGGCCATCTCCCGCGCCTTTTCCCCCTGATCCACAAGCACCTTGTGGCGCACCCTGGCGTTGGCAGGGACAGTGACAAATCGGGCGCTGTCCTTTTCAAAGGCCCCCCTTGTCTTTGAAGGTCTAAGCTCTTCCATGGTCACCATGCCGCGATAATGGCTCAAACGGGTGGTAGTCCTAAGAAGCACGGGCAGCTCCAAGGCCTCGGAGATCTCAAAGGCCGCTTTGGTCATGTCTTTGGCCTCTTGGGCTGAGGTGGGTTCCAGCATTGGAAGACCCGACAGCCTTGCATAGAGGCGATTGTCCTGCTCGTTTTGGCTCGAGAACATGGAAGGGTCATCGGCAGTGATGACCACCATACCTGCCCGCACGCCCACATAGGCCAGAGTCATGAGGGGATCGGCGGCAACGTTGAGGCCCACGTGTTTCATGCTGCACATGGTCCGAATTCCAGAGACAGCCGCTCCCGCAGCCGTCTCCAGGGCCACCTTCTCGTTGGTGGAATATTCGAAGTAGAGGTCTGATTCAGCAGCTATGCGAAAAAAGTTGTCTCCTATCTCAGAGGATGGTGTGCCGGGATAGCACGTGGCAAACCCCAGGCCGGCCTCAAGGGCGCCTCTGACGATGGCCTCGTTTCCCAACAGGAGAAGTCTCTTCCCAATCTCAGGCGTCAACAGGGGATGCATGGCAGCCCTCCTTATTCAAAATTCAAACGAAATGAAAGTGTAAAGGCCCATGGTGACAGAAGCCACCTTGTTCTCGGGCCTATTCCAAAAGACACAGTAATGAATGCCCACACTCGACCTGGCATAAAGACGTGAAACATATCAGAAGATCCTTGGGAAAGCTAGGCTTACGTGCGCCCTCTATTTACAGAGGCATGCTTGATGGGCCTTTTGGCATAAAAAGCGATTGCTCCCAAAGGAATAACAGTATATGGACCATACCTTTCACGTAAAGGAGATTGACGATGACACCAGAACAGATGGCAGAAAAAGCTGTGGAGATCTTCAACAAACAGAAGATGCTCTGCAGCCAGGCTATTGTGACAGCAGGGCTGGAATTCATAGGTGAAATGGATCCCAATAGCGCGATCCGCGCAGCAGGAGGCTATGCGGCGGGCCTTGGGTTTTGTGGAGACACGTGCAGCTGCCTTGTGGGGGCACTGGCCGTCATAGGCGATCTTTTCGGCCGTGCCAATCCAGAGGAGATCGAAGATGGCCGTGTCGGGCCCACAGCACGGATCATGTACAAGCGCTTTAGGGAAATGATGGAGGCGTCTCGAGGCACCGTCATTTGCAGCGGGGCGTCAAAGACAAACTGGCTTGATCCGGAAGATGTGAAGGCCTTCAAAGTTGACGGCAGGAGGGAAGACTGCGCGGAGGTTCTCCGCAGCACGGCAATAATCCTGGGCCACCTGATCATCGAGACCATAGGGGAACAAGAGCTAGCCATGTTGCAGCAGGAAGAGGCGTGAGACAAAAAGGAGATGGCTGGTGGCAGCGCCCCCCTTTTTCAATCAAGTGCTCAGACCACACATCACTACCGAAGGTCCTCAGCGCAGTGGCTTCCGCGCTTGCCACGTGAAACCAGACGGCTCCCTTTTGCCACGAAAAGGCATCTACATAGTCTCTCAGGCAATACCAGTCGCAGTACAGGACTGCATGGGGACACCTTCCTGGGGCAAAGAGCTCGGGATCTTTGACACATCATTATAAGACCGCCCAGTTGCCGCTTGAATTCTCACGTCCAAACCAGTATTGTACCATCCTCTTTCAGTTTCCACTCATGACGGACCTTGGACAAGGGCGAATGAATTTGGGCTACAAGCAAAAATCTTTCACATGCACTGTTCCGAAAGGAGTCTGACTACTTAACTCATGACCACAACCGGTGACATCCATAGACTGACATATGAAGACAAAGAGATCATCCTCGTGGGGACAGCCCATGTGTCCAGGGAAAGTGCTGATCTGGTGGACCAGGTCATCAAAGAAGAAGAACCGGATACGGTGTGCGTTGAACTCTGCAAATCACGATTTCAGTCCATTACCCAGAAGAACCGATGGCAAAACACAGACCTCCTGAAGGTGATTAAGGAAAAAAGGGCTTTCCTCCTCCTGCTGAATCTCATGTTGGCCCATTTTCAAAAGAGAATTGGCCAAAAGCTCGGCATCAAGCCGGGAGAGGAAATGATCAGGGCCATTCAGGCGGCCGAGACGGCCGGGGCTCACATTGAATTGGCGGACAGGGAGATACGCACCACCCTTTCAAGAACCTGGCGCCTTATGGGCCTGTGGACAAAGACGAAGCTCTTTGCCCAGCTCCTGGTCTCATCAGGGGAATGGAGTGACATTGAAGAGGAAGATGTTGAGGAGTTGAAAAAGAAGGACGTCCTTGAAATGCTTCTTTCAGAGATTGGGGAGGCCTTGCCTGAATTAAGACGGGTCGTCATTGACGAACGAGACCTCTATCTTGCCCACAAGATCAGAACCGCGCCAGGGAAAAAGATTGTCGCTGTCGTTGGCGCGGGACACGTGCCGGGCATTCAAAGACATTGGCAAGAGGCTGTGGATATGGACCTACTGGAGCAAATACCTCCAAGGGGCAAGCTGTTTGGCGTGCTGAAGTGGGCCATTCCAGCGCTCATCGTGGGGCTCATTATCCTGGGCTTCTTCACTGCAGGCGCTGCAGCAGGTGCGGCGATGATCAAATGGTGGGTTCTGGCAAATGCCGTCTTGGCAGGCCTTGGAGCCGCGATTGCACTAGCCCACCCCCTCACCGTGCTCTCCGCCATTGTTGCCTCTCCCCTCACATCTCTCAATCCCATGATTGCGGCAGGCTGGGTTTCTGGCTTGGTTGAAGTCTTTTTGGGAAAACCAAAGGTCAAGGACTTCGAGAACCTGCCCGAAGATATTTCGTCGGTGAAGGGGTTCTGGAGGAATAAAATTACGCGGATATTGCTTGTCGTGGTGTTTACCAACATAGGAAGTTCCGCGGGGACCTTTGTGGCCATTCCTTTAATCGTAAAGGCTTTAGGATAAGCTGTTAAAACGGCAGAAGAATATAATGACAGGCAGATTGAAATGAGATGCTTCTTGGTGTATGGTGGCCCCGGGCTCCTGAGGCCTTCATAAGGGCCTTGGAATGCATACATAAGATTGGAAAATCGTATCTTGTATTCTTGGGCAAACACTCAGGACAGGGACAAGCGCCTCTCTTTGGCATCCAAAGGCGTTGAGTCATGCTGTCGGTTTAGATGGAAATGGCTGTTTGGCTCCCCATGAGAGAGGGTTGCCTCAACTTCTAAACGTTAAACAGTGGATTGGAAGGTAAGGAACCTGATCGTGAAGGCAAGTGAAGGACGAATGGGCCGGGTTTTTGTCATCCGCCTGGAAGATGGGGATGCGATTCCGCTGTGCATTGAAGATTTTGCCAAGGTCCATGGCGTTTCCATGGGCCACGTGGTTTTACTGGGGGGCGTCGGAGGGGGACAGGTGGTGGTTGGACCACGGCTTTCTAACGAAAGGCCCCCGGACCCGATGCTGCTGCCCGTAGACGGCGCCCATGAGGTGCTCGGGGTAGGCCTCCTGGCTCCTGGGCAGGATGGCAAGTCCGTGCTGCACATACACGCTTGTCTGGGTCGGTCGGGACAAACCATGACGGGATGCCTGAGGCCAGGAGTTTCTACATGGTTGGTAGGCGAAGTCATCTTGTATGAAATCCTTGAGGCACGGGCCACTCGCTTGAAGGACAAAGAGAGCGGACTCGCCCTCTTAGAACCTCGGATGGGTCCCTGAGCGAATGGACGCTCAGATGAGGAGGCCTGGCCTAACTCACCGGAAAAACGTAAACCATGGTTCTGCGCTTCCACACTTACGGTTTGATATTCTACAGTTTGACATAGCGTTGGCCGTTGCATGTTGCTTGTCTGAGCACTTACCGAGTTCCATAGGGTCGGGTAGCATATTCACAAGGCGGATCTTTTGGAAGCACACAATTGCACGCTCATAAAGATCAAGCAGGCCATGCCCGGTTTTGATCATTTCATTGGATCCTGGGTGTACAGGGGCAATATCACTTTTGTAGTAGATGTGGGTCCGGCGAGTTCCGTGAACAATTTGATTGAAACCCTTGCAAAGATGGGTATAGACAGGGTGGATTATGTGCTGATCACCCATATACATCTCGACCATGGGGGCGGGCTGGCCAAATTCCTGGAGCATTTCCCCATGGCCCAGGCAGTGTGTCACGAAAAGGGCAAAAGGCACATTGTGGAACCCTCCAAGCTATGGGAGGGTAGCCGAAAGATGCTCGGAGAGGTTGCCCTGGCCTATGGTCGTCCTGGGCCGGTGCAAGAAGAAAGGTGCCTTGCCCACAAAGAGGCCAATATCAAGGAGCTTCGCGTGATTGAGACGCCAGGACACGCCGCGCACCACCTCAGCTTCAGTTATGGCGAGATGCTCTTTTCTGGTGAGGCCGCTGGCAACTATTATTCTATTATGGACACAGATTACTTGCGGCCAGCCACTCCTCCAAGATTTTTTCTGGAAGTCTTTTTGGGGAGTCTGGATAAACTGAAAGCCCTGGAAGACCAGCATATTTGCTATGCCCATTGTGGGGGTGCCCCCAGTTCTCATGAAATGCTGGAGCGGTTTCGGGCTCAGATCTTTAGGTGGAAGGAGGTTATTGAAAAGGAGATGTTGGGCGGTCATGATGATCTCATCACGAGATGTGTGGAGGCCCTTCTGGAAAAGGACCCCGATTTGAAAGCCTTTCAGGTTATGTCCCCTGATATCCAGAAAAGGGAAAGGCTCTTCATGAGTAATTCCGTAAAGGGGTATGTAGATTTTTTACAGAATCAAGGTTGATGGTTTGGTCACAGTCTTGTTTGATGGACCGGGAAGAGACTTTCTGCAGTTTTATCTTCTTTGAACTGCCAAAGGAGGGCATCATGAGGATTTCAGCAACTGCAATGCTTATCTGCCTGGCACTTTTTTTGTGTTTTCTGGGGTGTTCAAGGGAAGAACCGCCCCCACCTCAAGCCAAGAGCGCTAAGGTGGTAAAGCCCGTAAGGAAGGCCATTCCTGAACAGAGAGGAGGGGCGTTGCCCGGCAAAGAGGCAAAGTCAGGTGATAGAGCGCCCGAGACGATAGAGGCAGAAATCGCCAGTCTAGAAGAAGCACTGAAGGCCCTCGGACCTACTCCTGGAGAGGAAAATAGGACAGTGCAAGATATAGTTCGTCACCATGAGCCAAAACCGACTTCAGCACCCACCAAGATTCCACCTACAGGTAAAGGACCAGAAACCCCAGAAGAGATCAAGGAAGCAATGGGCGAGAAAGTTTCCGTCCTTGAAGAAAAGGGGCTAAAGACCCCGGCCGTTGATATCAGCAAACAAGTAGAAGAAACGGAGAAAATGGCCGGGTTCTTTTTTGTTTGGAAGGCTGAAGCACTGCCTGCCATAGCAGCCAAGGAGGATGTATTTGGAGACCCTCAAAAATGGCCTATCCTCTATCGCCTCAACAAGGAGATGCTCGGGGCGTTGAATCTGGGAGATGACGTTTTGAACAAGAAGGTTCCCGAGGGATTTCGGCTCAAGGTTCTCTCTCCTGATGAGAAAAAGGCCAATCTGGAAAGCCAGCTGAAAAAGAAATGGGTGGTGAATGTCCTGTCTACCACGGACGAGAAGAGGATGGTCCCTGTGGCCATTAGGCTGATCGAAAATGGGTATAAGGTTTATATCGCCCGCGTTGAGATAAAAGGCAAGGAATGGATGAGGCTGCGCGTAGGCTTTTTTAACAGCCTTGATGAAGGCAATACAGAGGAAGAAAAGATTCGCCGCGTAGCCAATCTTGGCGATTTGTGGGTTACCCAGATTGCGAAGGAAGAAATTGAGGAATTTGGCTCTTACTAGAGACGATACTCTCATAGAAGAAGACAGTAACGGTTGAGTTGTGACCAATGACGGGACGTCATTCAGAATAGGGCCGGTTGCACCAAATTGTGATTAGACTCGTCTAGGAGAATACCATGCCAAAACGAATAAACTACGTTGTGTTGGTCTTCATCATCATCTTGCCCTTTGTTTTTTCGTCATCTTGCCATGCCAAACCTCCCAAGCCAGGGCCACATTTCCTCTGGGTGGAACCTCACGTGAGCCCACAGGGGAATGTTGTGCCCGGCCATTGGAAATATACAGGGCCTCAAAAGAGGGGAAAAATCTGGGTACCAGGGCACAATGACCGGAATGGCAACTGGGTGCCAGGACACTGGAGAAAGCTGGCCCGTCCTAACCCCAATGCCCATTGGGTGCCAGGACACTATGGGCGGGGAGGCCATTGGATACCGGGCCACTGGAAATAGTGCCGATAAATGAGAGGTAAAGCAGGCGCCGGCGACTCGGCTACGACTGTGTTCGGGCAACCGCGCGCAGCCTTCAGGGGGCACTGGACACGGCCCGGTGAACAAGGAAATAGTGGTGCCCTCATCAATGAGCGAAAGAATGCGGGGGGCACATGTTTATCAAGAAAGGCGCTGCCAGAGACAAAAAAGCCCATGAAGTGGGATGCAAAGAAGGAGAAGTTGATAGAGGTCTATGAACGCTTTGAAAGGGATGCGGAGGAGTTCAAGAGACAGGCTATCTGTAAGATAGGCTGCACCTATTGCTGCACAGATGTGGGCAATATCGATACCAATACATTGGAGGGGCTGATCATCTGGAAAAGGATTGGGAGCTTTCCGCCATCCCTTAAGCGTCAGATCAAAAGAAAACTGGCCAAGAACAAACGTGAGAAGGAAAAGCATCCTATTGCCCGGTGCCCCTTCTTAAAAGGAGACAAAACCTGTCTGATCTATGACATCCGCCCCTTTAGTTGCAGGCAGCTTTACTCCATACGCGAATGCCGCGGCCGTGGCCCCACAGTCCATCGACAGGCAATGGCATTGGCCAAAAGGGCCGTCAGAGACCTGCAGCAACTAGATGACACCGGTTATTCTGGACACCTAAGCTACGTCCTTCATCTCCTCGAGCATCCAGGGTTTAGAGAGATCTACCTCTCCGGTGGCTTTGATCCAGGCAAGATCGTGAAATTCGGCAAAGCCCACGGCATCATCATCAACCGTTTTGTCAGGTAGAGACCTGGCAGCCGAAGGGGTGGGCCACATGGGGCGAAGAGCTTTGTAAGGAGGTGAAACGCTGAAATCCCGAACTGCCTTTCTTTACACCGATGAATACTTTGCCTATGACTACGGGGCACATCATCCCCTCAAGATTGAACGCCTTCGCCTGACCTATGATCTTTGTGAGGCCTATGGGCTTTTTGAGCTGCCTCATGGGGATCTGATTGAGACGGAAGCCGCCTCTGAATCAGACATCCTCCGCTTTCACACACCGGACTATTTGCAGGTCTTAAAACAGGCCGGCGCAGGAGAGATCCACAGTTCCCCTTCACACGCCATAGGACCGGGGGATAACCCTGTTTTCTCAGGCCTTTGGGAATGGTCCCGGCTACATGCGGGAGCCTCGCTTCAATGTGCCCAAATGGTCTCTGAGGGAAAGGCAAGGATTGCTTTCAACATCGCTGGCGGACTCCATCATGCCCACCCCAGCCGGGCCTCAGGCTTCTGTTACGTGAATGATCCGGTCTTGGCCATTTTGAGGTTCCTGGATCAGGAGAAACGGGTCATGTATCTGGACGTGGACGCCCACCACGGCGACGGGGTGCAATGGGCCTTCTATGAAGATCCCAGGGTCCTTACCGTGTCCTTTCATCAGGATGGACGCTCCCTTTTCCCGGGCACAGGGCAAGTTAACGAAATAGGCAGTGGCGAGGGCAAGGGGTATGCTGTCAACGTGCCCATGCTTCCTGGTTCGGATGATTATGTCTTCTGGAAGGGCTTCGAGTGCCTGGTCCCGAGGCTGATGGGAGGGTTTAAACCGGATGTGGTTGTCTCTCAGTTGGGAGTGGACACCTTCCAAGATGATCCCCTGGCAGGCCTTGAACTGACTACAAATGGCTTTTGCAAGGTGGTCTCTTACCTGGCAGAGCAGGCGCCAGCGTGGGTGGCGCTAGGGGGAGGAGGGTACAGTTTGCCCAACGTGGCCCGGGCCTGGACCTTGGCCTGGGCCATGATGAATGGGGTAGACTTGCCTGATGATCTGCCCGATGCCACGGTGAGGTCCCTGTCAGAAGGAACGCTCCAAAGGCATGAGCTCAGAGACGCTGAGTTCAGAAGCCGGTGGCGCGATCAATGTCTCCAGCAGATGGAAGAATGCAT
Source organism: Thermodesulfobacteriota bacterium (assembly GCA_034189385.1). GTDB lineage: Bacteria > Desulfobacterota > Desulfobacteria > Desulfobacterales. The sequence goes on along the minus strand of JAXHVD010000006.1, from coordinate 129,246 downwards.
AGCGTACCTCGAGGCACATGTTCTCCCCAGGATAGTGTGAGGAAGAAAGCCACTCCATATGAGGGTTCAGGATCGCAGACGGCGCACCATTTTGCTAAAAAACCGATGGCGCCGGAGTATTGCACCGGGTACCACGCCTGCCAGGTGAAAAGGTAAGAATTGCCCTGCCGTTACATTCCAGCCGGCCCCGAAGCGAAGAACGGCGTAAAGGCCCCACACGCCCACACCTAACACCAAGAGGACATTTCCCAAGACCCTCCACACGTCTCGTTCTCTGTCGTCCACGGCTTTCCCTCTGTGATTGTCGGTCATGTCTCTCCTGTCCATTTCAGGGAGGATGAGTCTGTCACTGTTTTCCATCTTATCATAATTTTGCTTGAAAGTTCATTTTAACCTTACTATAGGGGGCCTTTGGTCTTTGTTTCTACGCGTTGAGGAGACACATTTTTTTGAAATTCTGCGCAGATAGTCGCCTTTTTTCAAAAGGAGGTCATGATGTCAGTAAAGAAAATGGCAATTTGTGTGGCCTTGGTGTTCCTTTTTCCGGCCGGCATAGGGGCTGAAGAACCTGGCCTTGAGGACATCAATTTTGCTTTTGATTCCAGTATAGTAGTGGATGATCTAAAACAGTTTTCAAGAATTGCGAAGATACTTGACAGCGATCCCGATCTCTTTGTGGAGATAGGGGGGCATTCAGACACCTTGGGTCCAGACGAATACAACCGCGGGCTTTCTTCTGAAAGGGCCTTGGCCGTGAAGAAGAGGCTCATAGACCAAGGGGTTGCCCCGGAGAGAATCCGTGTTGAGGCTTACGGAGAGGCCTTACCAAAGGCCGGTAACGAAACCAAGGCGGGCCGTTTCCAAAACAGGCGCGCCGTGTTCAGCATCTATAAGATAGACCATGGAAAGAAGGTTTTCTTTTACAAAGACAACGTGCTTGTGAAACCCCTTGCAGTTGCCGGGCCTTCCATCCAGCCTTCAGGCGAAAGGGTTCTAGAAAAAACAAAGGTGCTGCGGCTAGGTAACCACAAGGCTGGTCTTTCCGTAGGTATTGGGTCTGATGATGGAGATCTCACAGGCACCTTGGACGGAAGGCTCTTTTTCCCCTTTCACGAAAAGGGTGCCTTTCAAGGCGGGGTAAGGGCCAACATCAACGACACCCTGAGAGAATATCAGGTGGACGCAGGCATGGTCGGCAAACACAAGCGGTTTCAAGTTGGCCTGTTCGGGTCACTGAAATTTGCAGACCTTGATGACTATGACGACACAGCAAGTCTGAGCCAGTTGAGCCTTGTGGGAGCCTATCTGTTTGACTGGGGGAGTGTTGGAGCCTTTATGACAGAAGCGCTAGACTCTGACGACAACATATCCTCCACGGAGCGCTACGTAGCCTCAGATCTTCTTGTTACAGACACCTACCTGAAGGTTCGGGACAAGTATGGACTCCATTTTGATTATGCCTTTGAAAACGGCCTGTTGGTGGACGGGGACTTGGGAGTCGTCCGAGCAGACGATGACGAGGGCACGGGCCACCTTAAAGTGGCCTACCCCTTTGTAGCAGGTACGAACGCGTTTCTTCTAGCCAGTTATAACAGCGGGTACATGGAAGACGATAGCAACTATGCGGTGGTTGTTGGGATAGAGTTGGGGGGTTGGGCCTGCAGGAGAGGTGGAATAGAGGAGATAAGGCCCATGCAGGTTCCTGAAGTTTCCTATGAATTGAAGACACGAACCAAAATTTCCGAAGAAGCCTCGAACAAACCGCCCCGCCAGGTCGCAATCTTTGCCTCTCCCGTAGGTGGCAGCCCCTTTGCCCTGTCATTTACAGGAAGTGCCACAGACCCAGATGGATATATCGCACACTACGGCTGGGATTTTGGCGACGGCACCACTGGTTCAGGGGAAACCGTCACGCATACATACAAAGTCCCGGGCATTTTTGTAGTAAAACTCACTGCGGCTGACAACCATGGCGCTGCTGTAAGCTTGACCCAAGAGGTGAGAGTGCCTGCGTGGTAGACAGAAACTAGTCAGTATCTCTTGAAATCAGAGCCCCAGGAAAGATGTGGTAAAGGCGAGGTGACGCTTTTTCCTCGGGCTTGTAAAGGGAATTGGCGCTATAACCTGCTAATTAACGGATAATCTTACTAAATCACGATAGAATTTTGGGACAAAGAAAAACCCTGTTAAGCGAGTGAAAGCCTAACAGGGTTCAAGGGTGGGTAAGAAGCAACAAACCGAAAAGGCCTTGCTACCGTTTACACATCTTATCAGCAACTAGTGCGCCATTCTTAAGGTCAAAGGGCAGGTGACAGCTTGTTTATGACAGTGGTCCCCCTAGAGGTCTTGAAGCGGAGCTTTTTATAATCGCAAATGGTTACGTTGCCTAGACCGCGGCGCACTCTGTTGCGCTTTTCGTTGACACACCAGCTCTCCTTTTCCGTGTGCCGGCAACCGCAAGCCGACTTCCATGGTTTTTGTCAATCATAATGAGGGAAGGGACCGCCTATTCTCTCAAAATAAGGCTAGCGCGACCTGACACAATGACGTGAAAGCACCTCTTAAGTTGACATAACTATTTGAATAAATGTGTCATAACTGCAAAAGCCCGGGACTGGCATTGTGGTTGCAAACAACTATGGCACCGGTGGGTCCATTCCGGAGAAAGGGTTGAGAGTCACATGATGATGGACGAATTGATCGAATTCACAGAGGGAACAGTGACCTTTTATGCGGATGCACCGAGTAAAGTGGGAACGAAGACAGAGCTTGAAGTAAGATTACCTGAAGGCATCCTCCTGAGGTCTTTTTCGCTCACCGGAACGATTACTGGTTGCAGATTTGTGAGCCATCACAGATCGAATTATTATGTGCTGGAGATGGAAATAGGCGAGCTCTCGCCCATGAACAGGAAGATTCTTGATGCCTATAAGGACTTCCTCAAAATAGATAGCATGCGGACTGAAAGAAGGGGCCACATGAAGGCTGCCCAAGAGGCCCTTGAGAATTTTGAGACAAATCTCAGGCGATTGAGAAAAACCGCTGAAAAGACGAAGGACATCATGAAAGGGACCTTGGAGTTGGCGAGGAGAACAGCTCAGGGGAAAATCACCATTCACTAGCCGGGGGGCATTTAGCCCCACATGAGGAATCACCTCTCCTACCTTTTTTCAGTTGAGACCTTAACGTGACCAAGGCTTTTCCCTGAACCCACATTCCCTTTATCTCCACTCTCTTTACCGGAAGGCAAGAATTGATCCACGGTGTCGGCGCAGGTGATCCACTAGAAATCTTTGAAACTGTCATCATCATCTAGGGGGATGACCTCTTCAGGAGTGTCTTCTTCACCTCCAAGGGCAAGTCCCTGTGTCGCTTCCACCTCTTTCACAGAATCGGCTGCTAAAGTCTTTTCCTGTCCAGTACCGCCCTCCAGGCCAGGTGGCGGTTCACCCTTTGCTTCATTGGTAGCCCCACTGCCAACGATAGATACCAAGTGTCCTATGCCTGCCTTGATCTCTTCGGTTTGAGTGTTCATCTCCTTAGAGGCAGAAGCAGACTCCTCTGCATTGGTGGCATTTTGTTGAACCACTCGGTCCATGTCGGCCACGGCCTTGTTTACCTGCTCAATTCCCTGCGCCTGCTCTTGGGAGGCGGCAGCAATCTCTGCAACCAACTCCCCTACCTTGGCAGCGCTTCGGGCCACGTCTTGGAAGGCATCATTGGTGCTGGTCATGAGCTCTGATCCAGCAGCCACCTTTTTTCCCGTGTCCACAATCAGTTCTGACGTATCTTTGGCTGCCGTGGCCGCGCGCATGGCCAAGTTCCGAACCTCATCGGCGACGACCGCAAACCCGGCACCGGCCTCGGCGGCCCTGGCAGCCTCCACAGCAGCGTTTAAGGCCAACAGATTGGTCTGAAAGGCTATCTCGTCAATGGTTTTGATAATCTTGGAGGTCTCTTCACTTGCCTTGGAGATCTCCCCCATAGATACGATGAGTTTGTCCATGGAAGCATCTGCTTGCTCCACTACCTTATTGGCCTCTTTCATCAAACCATCTGCCTGGTTTGCGTTGTCGGCATTCTGCTTCGTCATGGACGACATCTCCTCAAGAGACGAAGACGTCTCTTCAAGAGATGCGGCCTGGGAGGATGCCCCTTTAGCCAACTCTTGACTGGCTAAGGATACCTGTCCAGAGGCAGATGCTACCAGGTCTGCCGCTTCATTCAAACCTTCAATGATCAGGCTCATGGGTTTGGTGGCACTGCGCACAATGTAGAATGCCAGTAACGAACCAAAGACCAGGATGATTACACTCATGGTCCCCATGAGGGTGCCAAGGGCCATGTCCGCTGACCAGATTTTCCACGCACATATTCCCCCGCTTCCAGCAGCCAACAGAATAAGAAAGCCGAATCCCAATGTAATCTTCTTGTCTACACTCAAATCCTTATACATGCTTTAGTCTCCTTGATGTCAGTCATGTTGCCGTCCTTTTTTCTCATCTGAGGCAGGTGCGGAACGGGACAATGCCGTCATTGTTATGCCGCCTTTCCCATGGCCGCTATCTCTTCCGCGTTAAGGACTCGATCAATATCGAGCAGAATCTTCACGCCGCCTTCCATCTTGGCCATCCCGAGGATGTATTCAGTATCCAGCTTGATTCCAAACGTGGGGGTTTCCTCAATCTCTCCCGCCTTCATATTCAATACCTCCGAAACCGAATCCACCACGATTCCCATCAGGACGGTACCGGATTGACTTAAGATCTCAACCACAATGATGCAGGTTCTATCCGTGTAGTTGGCGGGCTCTATGCCAAACCTAAGCCGCAGGTCTACCACTGGGATCACCTTGCCCCGTAGGTTGATCACGCCTTTTACATAGTCCGGTGTATGGGGAACGGTGGTGATGGGCATCATCCCGATGATTTCCTTGATCTTTAGGATGCCTATCCCGTATTCCTCGTTGTCCAAAGAAAAAGTAAGATACTTTCCCTCCCTCTCTGCCATTGCCTCTCCTGTTTGGTCCATTGCTTTTGCCGATTCTGCCATTTGTCTTGTTCCTCCTCTTCATCGGAAATCCTTGAAACCATCATTACCTGGGAACGGCCTGATTAGGATTTCCATTCCCTACATGCTGGCCATGATGTCATAGGCCTCGGTCCTTTTCGCTGGGCCCTCTTTGCGCACCTACCGGTCTTCCTGCCGGCCTCTCTTGCCCTGGCTGCCTCAATGGCAGCGTTGAGGGCCAAAAGATTCGTCTGAGAGGCTCTTATCGATAGTCTTGATGATCTTAGAAGCCTCCTCCCTTGCCTTGGATATGTCACCCATGGTGATCCATTGATTTGTCGACCTGATGAGCCTTGTCAGCGTTGTGCCTAGTCATAGAGGACATCTCCTCCAGATATGCCGCCTATGAAGATGCGCCTATGAAGATGCGCCTATGAAGATGCCCCCCTAGCCACATCTTGGCCGGAAGATGGCACCTGCCCCGATGCAGGGGTTCCGGAATCAACCCCTTTACTCACCCCGTTTTTGATCCCTGATAGGCTTGGTTATAGAACCTAAGATATGGACACCCGCTGCAAGGGCCAGAGTGACTATGCCACGAGCCAGAATCTACTTGAAAGAGAGCACGATCATCGAGTGACCAGCCCGGTACTTTTCGCCAAGGTCATCTGTATCGATCTTCGAGCCCTTTGCATCGGCAAGCCAGGAAGGAGACCTCTGCTTTGTCGGCAATGGGGACCACCGCCTAGAAAGTGGATATGCCGACTTCGCCGATGAGCAGAAAAACCGTGTTAGCTTTTCCATGTGGCATGAGTTGGAGGTTACGCATCCCCACCTTTCAGCCACTCGGGGATGGGTTGATCATAGCGCTGAAGCATCTGAACGACTTCTGCCGCGGGGATCTTCAGATTCTGGCCAATCTTGTATGCCTTGATGTCACCTTTGTTGATCCAGTTTCTAATAGTTCGTGGGCTGACCTCCAACATTTCCGCGATCTCCCCAGTGGATACAAACTTCCTAAGCCTCTGTCTTGTGTTCATGGATTCATTCCTCGTAAACGCTTATCCCTTTCTCTTCTTTTCCTAGTTTCCTGCCAGAATTGTGCCAGACAAAACAGGCCAGTTGCCTTGTAGGTAAGAGGCAGAATAATGTCTGTACTTCTCGTAGAATACGGAACATGAAACGAGCCGGTGACTAAATCCAGGCAAGTCCTGAAAGAATTATCCAACGGGTGCACGATGATTTTGTGCCAATTGTTTGACACTGAGGGTGGGAGTTGTGACGTGGCTTTTATAAGGAAACCGCCTGAAACAGCGCAGCAGTGGCCCAAAAGAACTAGGGATCTGCCCTACGGGTTCATAGAAGCTACAGTCCCCATATACTGGGGCCGACATCTTGCTGAGGAAACGGTGAAATAGCTCCGTGGGCTTGTCTGCTATCTCCAATGACCCTGGGGCACAGAAATTGCAGCTTACCGTGGCTTGTTGGAATGGCCTGGATCAGGCCTTGATTCCGCCTCTTGCAGAATTGCGAAGTGGCTTTCGCCGAGAGAAAGAGGATGGAGGCAACGGTCTGGAAAAAATCCGTCTTGTTTTTGTCAACGAAGGTAGAAAGCCCTTGTCATGTCTTCGCGTCGACGCATCACGATGGCTTTGACGCTGTGCCTGAGTATTATTGCCATTGGGACCTCAGGCTATATCCTCATTGAGGATTACACATTCTTTGAAGCCCTCTACATGTCCGTCATTACCATCACGACCGTAGGCTTCGGGGAAGTAAAACCGCTATCGGAGATAGGGCGGGGATTCACCACCGTGCTTATCCTTGTTGGCGTTGGAGGCCTTGCATTTGTTGGACATGCCATAGTTGAATCGCTCCTTGAAAAGGTCTGGAGTGGTAAATCGGGGATAAGGAAAATGAGAAAGAAGATCTCTGGCCTGAAGTCCCACTATGTTGTTTGTGGCTATGGAAGGGTTGGGATGGCCGCTGCGGAGTATTTCAGAGAAACAGGCGCTGATTTTGTCATCATCGAGGCTAATGCAGCACAGACCCATAAGATTCGAGAGAAGGGCTATCTCATTGTTGAAGGAGACGCTACGAGGGAAGCCACATTGCTAGGGGCTGGAATAAAATCTGCCGCTGGTCTTCTTGCCCTCCTCAATTCAGACCCTGACAATCTTTTTACTGCCCTCACTGCCCGGGATCTAAATCCTATGCTGCACATCATCGCACGGGCGGAGAATCCATCATCGGAGAAAAAGATACTGCGCGGTGGAGCGAATAACGTCATTTCACCTTTTGCCACTGCAGGCAAACAGATCGCGGAGCAAGTGCTTTCGGCTACGCGGAAGCGGGCGACATTGCACGAGACTCGCCGCCACAAGGCAGTCCCCCAATGGGTAAGTGTCCAAGAGGGGTCCAGCATGTTGGGCGAAACGATACGCTCCGTTTCCATGGTGATGGGCCGGGAGATCATGGGGCTTCGCAAGAACGGCCGAGATTTTATCTTCCCGGACCGAGAGACCGTCCTGGAAGGGGCTGACATGCTCTTGGTGATTGACTATGAGGAGGATGACGAGAGCCGCCCCACCCTGACGCCACTGGAACCTAATAAGCTGGTCATCGTGGACGACAATCCGGTAATATTGAGACTCTATGCCCGTCTTTTTCAGAAGGTCGGATTTCATCCAATGACCGCAACCAATGGAGGAGACGGGCTGGATCTGATCATTCGGGAAAAACCAGTGGCAGCAGTGATCGATTTCACGCTGCCCACTCTAACTGGCATAGAGGTGTGTCGGCGAGTGCGTGCAGTAGATACCTGCAAGGATACGAAACTGGTCCTATTTACTGCCGACCATCGGGCTGAAACGCGAAAGCGCGCCCTGGAAGCCGGTGCGGATGCAGTCGTGGTAAAAAGCCCTGAGGCATCTGAAGTGATCGAGACCGTCCTCCAGACCCTTGGTACAAGTAAGAATCCTTAGCTGTCCTTTCTTTTCTTTACGCGAAAGTGGCCGGCCCAAGCAGAGGCAAAAGCCCTATGGCTTGTCCAAAATTTCCGTTATGGTCTCAGTCAATTCTTCTCTTCTATAGGGCTTTTCAATAAAACCGTTACAACCACGGTCCAAAAGTCCTCTCACCTGGCTATCTATGCTGTAACCGCTGGCAAGGAGAACTTTCACGCCAGGGTCTATCTCCTTGATTTGGTTATAGACCTCACTGCCGCCCATGTCAGGCATTCTCATATCCAGAATCACCAGATCAATCTTATCTTTGTGCCTTTTATAGACCTGCAACGCCTCTTTGCCCCCTGCCGCTTTCAGGACATGGTAACCTGAGCGGTTTAGCACCTTACCCCCTATATCCAGAATCATCTTTTCGTCATCTACCAACAGGATGGTTCTGCCCTTGATCGCACTTTGTTCAGATGCCGCGATGGCGGTCTCCTCCCTTTTTTTTGTCGCAGGAAGATATATGCTGAAAGTGGTCCCCTTGCCCTTCTTTGAGGCCACCTCAATGTGTCCACCATGGCTCTTGACGACACTATAGGCTGAAGCAAGCCCAAGCCCCGTGCCTCGGCCCAGTTCCTTTGTGGTAAAAAATGGATCAAATACGCGCTCTCGAGTTTCTCGATCCATCCCAATACCCGTATCGGTAACTGTCAACAAGACATAGTTGCCAGGTTGGGGATCATGGAGCTTGCCCCTGACCTCTTCACGGGATCGGTTCACGGTTTTCAAAAAGAGGCTCCCGCCCCCAGGCATGGCCTCTGCGGCGTTTACGTATAGATTCAACAGAACCTGCTCCATTTGGCCTTTGTCACCGTCTATTTCATACAGGCCTTCTGCCAATTCCTGGTAAAGCACAGTGTCCTTTCTTGTTCTCCCAAAGGCATAGGCAGTCTCTTTGACCAAGGCATTTAAGTCAATACGCTGGAGTTCATACTGTCTCTGCCTAGCATATCCGAGAAGCTGCCTGGTGAGTGCAGCTCCGCTTCTGACGTGTTCTTCAATGTTTTTTAGCCGTTCATAGTGGGGATGATCGGGACCCACGTCGTGGAGTATCAAGGAGGTATTTCCCAACACTGCCATAAGCAGGTTATTAAAATCATGGGCAATGCCACCAGCCAGTGTTCCAATGGCCTCGATCTTCTGAGCTTGTTGGAACTGCGCTTCGATCCTCTTCTGGGCCGTGATGTCTATGGATGTGATGATGGCGCCCTCGGAGAAGGGAGACATCCTTATGTGCAGGAACCTATCACCGTACCTTTGCTCCGGGAACTCCTCAGGCAGCCCTGTCCTCATGCACTCTCTCAATTTACCCAGCATGCCAGTCCCGTGCTTGCCGGCATAGTCTTTGTACATCACATCTCCAACCTTGGGCAGCCTATCGCTTGACCGTCTCTTTGCAAGATTGAAATCTGTCACTCTTGCCTCATGGTCCACGATGACTGTGTCGATAGGGCTATTTTCGAATAATGCCCGATAACGTTCCTCGCTTCTCTGCAATGCCTCCTCTGCCCGTTTTCGATTGCTTGTATCTCTGGCAACACCGTAGGTCCCCAAATATCTCTTCTGGCTACCCTGAGGGCGCAGTGATTCGTAGACGCCCGTGGCTTTGAGTTCTATGGGAAGAAAGCTGGTCTCATGTTGCTCAGTCCCATTGTCGTTTTGAGCGATCCTCAATCGCAGTTCCACCCCTGCTGCCGCACGGTCTCCCGTTCGTCTTTCATTGAAAAGGTAGTTGGCCCTGTTCAAATCTTTCTCATAGATAACAGTCGTATAGGGTGAGCCTATCAACTCCTGTCGGGTGAAACCAAGCAAGTGATGAACAGCATCATTGACAAAGGTGAACCGCCCTTCCCGGTCGAGTGTATAGATGATGTCAGGAGAAGCCTGGACTAGGAATCGATATCGCCTCTCTGACCGCTCCAGGTGTTGACTGATAGTCTTCCTTTTTTCTTCACTGTCCTTTGATAGGGCACTTCGAACCCGTCCTAGGAGCTCGTCATGCCCAAAGGGCTTCTTGAGATAATCACAAGCGCCGCTCTTTAGTACTGCCACTGCAGACTCTACGGAGGCATTGCCGCTCATGGCAATGACCTTTGTGTGTACCTCCTGGCCAGCCATGCTGTCCAGCACCGCCCAGCCGTCTGTCTCAGGCATGACCATGTCCAAGATGACAAGATCAATGTGGTGTTGGGCCATACAAGCCAAGGCCTCTTTGCCACTGCAGCTGGTCAGTATCTCGTAGCCGCCATGGCCCAATATTATTTTGAGGCTGTCGCAGATACGGGGCTCATCATCAACAACCAGAATCTTTGGAACGTGAGGCACGGATACCTCCATGGGCTATTTTCCGCCCAAGGACACGCCTGGCCAAGAGCAACGCCAAGTTGTTTGAAAAAACGCGCAAAGGCGCTTTGGCTTAAACCGTTTTGTCAAAAAGACGGACGAGAAACCTTGTGTGGCCCATTGCTTTCTCGAATCCTGAGATGCAACCCTGTATCACACAAGACGGAAATCCAAACGTTTCAAGGCCCCTGCCTTGAAGGCCTCCTCTTGATCATAGGGGCCAACCCGGTGTTTGAACCATGTCTTTCAGTGATACGACATTCTTGATATATTCGACTTGGGGACAACATGCCCCACAGTCACGGGAATAGCCAACGTCTCCACCTCGGGACCAAATGGTGCCATGTCGCTGATTGACAAGGACTCGCCTTTTGGTGAGGAAAGTTCAGGGGGAACAACTGAAGAGGATTCGCTTATTACGATAAAGGAGTATAGGAAAGAACGGGTGATGTGTCAAGAAAAAGGGCCTCACAATATGTGGCGTCGTTTATATTCGTTTTTTGCACTCCCCCCGAATTTTGTCAATCAAGGCATAATAGGGACTGTCCTTGGGGATGGTCTCCTCCAGGCCCGCTATGTACCCTTCAATTCGCTCTAAGGCATCGGCCTGTGACTGGATGATCGTTTCATAATCCTTTTGCATACCGAACACATTGTCGATCCTTGCCCCCAGGGTCTTTATAATTTGGCGAAGTCGATCCTCTGGAAGATCCTCTCTGTTTTCTAGGACCTTCAGCAATTGATTGTGCAGGGTTCTGTAAGTCTTGATCGTATCTTCCGAATTAACGAACCGTCTATATTCCAACACTCTTTCGATTTTCTCTTCCAATTCATTGAGCGAAATGGGCTTCATGACATAGTCAAAGGCACCGAGTTTCATGGCTTCAACAGCCGTTTCTATGGTGGCGTACCCTGTAATCATGATCACTTCCGTGGCCGGCGCATGGTCTTTAGCATACCTCAATACTGTCATGCCTCCCTCAAGGTTACCCTCTTGATCAGGCATATTCTTGTCCGTTAAGACAATATCATATTCGTTTTTCTCCATGAATTCCAGGGCACTGTTCACGTTCTCGGCTAGGTCAAAGTGGTATCCCTTTTTCTCCATAAAGCTTGCAAGGAGGCTGCGGATATGTACGTCGTCATCAACGATCAGTATTTTTGTTTCCATCAAATTCCTCTCTTCCGGGGCGAACTTGGACGGCTCCTTTGAACCCCACGGGTAACCCTTTTGTCCGTACGGCGGTTGTCGGAAAGCCCAGGGGCTTTCAGAGGGTCTATTGCCTAGCACTCACAAGAGGCATTGCTGCCAACATGCAGCGTGGGATCCGTAGCGGGACACACATACCCCTATATTCACAAATACAGGGACAAATCAACCTGTGTCAAGGAAAAGGCCATCACGCCATGAGGTGTCTTGGGGTTTTTCAGGATCTCGCCTTCAGGGTGCCAGGGCCAGGGAGTCTTCCAACGTGATCTCCAGCTCTGCCAGGGAGACCTCAGACAGGTTCAGCAACTCGGCTTCGGGACTTGCCGCCAGGACAATGTCTGTGTCTGTCTTCAAGCCAATGCCCATTTTGTGGCAGGCCTTATTCACCAGTCGGATGACTGCCAGCAAGTGGTCCTTGGAGTCAAATTCCTCTGTGTGGTGGTCGCGGGCGATAACGCAATAGGTCTCCGGAAGGTTCCAATTCTTCAGAAGAAAATACCCCTGTTCTGCGTGCAAGCTGTTCATGATTTCATTTACCATGGCATGGGAGGGTCGCGAGGTCATCTTTCCGGAGCTGCAAATATCTTCGATGACCATGAGAAGGAACAGTTTTCCAACGTCGTGGAGCAAACCTGCAATGAAGGCTTGATCTGCAAGGGACTGAAAGCCGCAATACCTGGCAAGCCACTGAGCCCCTATCGCGCATTGCACGGAATGTTGCCAGAGTCTTTCCATGATCTCATTGACAAAGGGGTCTTTGGAGCGAAAGTGGTTCCGCTGTGTGACCAGGATGACGATATTGGAAACCTCTTTTACTCCCAGACGAACGACAGCATCGTGCACGGTGATCACTTTCACGAGACCACCGCAAAAGGCGGAATTGGCGGTCCTCAATACCTGACTTGCAAGAGACTGGTCACGGGAAATGAGTTCCTCTATCACTCGGGTGTCCGGCTCCTCCTTAACCACTTCTCGCCGGACACGCAGAGCGGTCTTGTTAAATGGCGGAAGCACGGTCTTCTCGCTTTTGATGTGTTCATCCAGGAGGTCTGCGAAAGATCTTTTCCCCATCATGCTCCTCCCAGAAGGTGCTGTAACTCTGCCAGAGGCCTAGGTCTTTGCAGCCGCGGAAGACACTTGAGCACTTCTTCAACAGTGGTAATACCAGCAGCAGCCTTGACGATGCCGTCTTCCAAAAGGGTCACCAGTCCCGTGCTCTCTATGCTGATGCTGCGGATCTGATGACTGGTCTTACGGGCCAAGATGGCGTCGCGAACCGGCTCTTCAAGAACAAGGAGCTCAAATATGGCCACCCGCCCCTTGTACCCTGAATATCGACACTCAGGACATCCTCGACCCTTTCGAAACTCCACCCCAAGGACATCCTGGGGGCCGTAATGGAGGCGACGGAGTTCCACGGGGCTTAGCTGATGGGGCATTTCGCAGGACTTACACACCCTTCGCAAAAGCCGCTGGGCCACCACACACACGACCGTGGAGGAGATCAGAAAGGCATCAATGTCCATATTCAGCAGCCGGATGAGCCCTCCGATGCTGTCCTCCGTGTGAAAGGTGGTGAGGACTTTGTGCCCTGTCAGTGCTGCTTGCACGGCAACTCCGGCTGAATAGGTATCACGGATTTCACCGATGACCACGATGTCCGGGTCCTGGCGTACAATGTGGCGCAATGTCTCATCAAAGGTGAGGTTGATCTTGGGATCGATAGAACACTGGGATATGCCGGGGATAACGTATTCGACAGGCTCTTCAGCAGTGATAATGCTTGTCTGGGGATCATTGAGGTAGTTGATGGAGCTATAGACCGTGGTGGTCTTTCCTGACCCAGTGGGCCCCGTAATGATGACCACGCCACTTGGTCGATCAATAGCGTCTTCCTTAAACCTTTCCAGCATCCTGCGCGACATGCCTATGTCTTCGAGGTCGAAGAGTTGGTTCTGGCGGTTCAACAGGCGCAACACGATCTTTTCGCCATGGACAGTGACGTAAAAGGAGACCCGCAAGTCCAGTTCTCCGCCTTTGTGCTGAAAGAGAATGCGGCCGCCCTGGTGCCTGCGCTTCTCAGCAATGTCCGCTTCGCACATGATTTTGATGCGACTGGTAAGGGATGGAATGATTTCCAGGGGAAAATCCTTGTAATGGACCAGAACGCCGTCTTGGCGGAAGCGGACACGAATCCGGTCATGCATGGGCTCGATGTGGATATCGCTGGCATCTTCTTCAATAGCTGCAAGAATAATGGCATCTGCGGTTTCCACGATTGAGCTGTCATCCATCCCCACAGACAAGGTCGTCTTGGCATCGGGCTGAATCCGTTTGATTCCCCGGATGATAGAGTCCTTGGTGGCTATGGCTACAGTAATGTCATTGCCAAAGAGCTTCTTGGCCGCCTCCACATCACGACTGTCCGTGGGATCTACAAAGGCTATAAAGACGCCCTGACCTTCCCTGCGAAGGGGAAGAAAGCCCCGGGTCACATACAACTCAGTTCTTCCTTTGGATGCAAGTTTTTCATCAATTTCCACAAACTCTGGCTCCACAATAGGAAAACCGAGCTGCAAAGAAAGGGTTTCCAGTATGGTCCGTTCATTGATGAAATTGTGGGCAACAAGGATTTCGCCCAGCTTCTTTTTAGGGTTTTCCCTTTTCTGGATCTCAAGACTGGCCTCTAGGTCTGCTTCGCTGATATGTCCCAGCTCAACCAGGAGGCTTCCTGTTCGTATGATACCCAAATTCGCCCTGAGCACCTTCTCGATCTGTTTATCGGTAACATATTGGAGTTCCTTTACAACTCCCAGCAAAGGGGCAGACGTTTCGAGCTTTGACCGGACCCTCTGGGCATAACGGACCTGCTTCTCCGTTATATACCCTTCCTGCAAGAGCAGGGGTACGATTTCACCGAAGTCTTTGGAAGGATCTGCCGGAGGCGCCTTTTTGCCCGGGCCGATCCCGGCAGCGTCTTTCTGAAGTGGCATCATGAAGCCTGCCTCTCAACCTGTTGGATGTACCGGATGTCTCCACCACCGCCAACTTCACGGAAGGTACGGGAGAACCAAGTCCAACCCCTTTTAGGCAGGAATCATGCCAACGTGTTCGTCCAAGATATGGGCCTGAAGACTACAGTATATGGGGGCTTACGGAGGGGGTAATTCAACATAAGGTTGATGGCATGGTGACGTCCCCGACCATGCGTCAAATCGTTGACCTTTCACAGGTTATTTTAACCGCTTTTTCAGGTCAATGGGCCTTTGGCGGCAGAACCACAATGTCTACCCTGCGGTTCATCCGTCTGTGTTCAGGCGAATCGTTCGGGACGGTGGGGCGGTTTTCGCCGTGTCCCACGGCAGAGAGCCTTTTGGAGTCTATGTCTCCTTTTCCCACCAAGAATTGCAGGACAGCCACCGCACGGGCTGAGGAAAGCTCCCAGTTGGAAGAGAAATCATAGCCATGAGTGGGAAGGTCATCCGTGTGCCCTTCTATCTGGATATGGTTATCTGGGAAGTCCTTTAAGGTCTTAGAGAGTTTGGCCAGGGATTTTTTCACTTCCTTTTTCAGTTTTGCTGAGCCGGAGTCAAAACAGATACTGTTGTCCAGGTTTACGACGGTCTTAGTAGTATATCGTTTCAGCGCGATCTCTCCCCTCTCGATCTCTTCTTTGAGCGCTTGTTCCATTTGATCGGCCTGTGCGGAAAGGTTATCCACCTCTTTGAGGAGCCCCTCGCTTTTCTGGATTTCTTCCCAAAGCTGTTCTTCCAGCACGTCATTGTGTGCCAGCAGGTCATTAACCTTTTCTTGGAGCCCTTCCAAGGCCGACTGCTGGGATATCAGCAGCAGCTCTCTACTCTCTTCAGCGGGAGCGGCTTGAGGCGGCTGCCTGAGAAGCATGTTACAGAACTTTTCCGCGTTTCTCCGCAATAAGGCAGAGGTGGGCAGCGCAGGACATCCCATGCCCTTGACCAGGATGTAGTCAAAAGAAGGGGCAGCCCTCCCCGCACTTGCCGCAGTGGCGTGCCAGAGGAGCCTCTTGGTGGCCACGTGCCTGACGCGGATCCGCTCCGTGACCCTTGATGCTTGTAATGCACTGCCATCAAAGTGGTAGAGGACCTCTCCGGTGATGATCAGGTCGTAGGCTTCGGATCGGGCCAGATCCATGGGGTTTGCTGTGCCGAAGAACACCCGCTGAGATTCATCCACCACGTCTGAAAACACGCCTTCTTTCAACAAGGCATGACCGATCGTTTGCGCAGCAAGCCTTCCCGTTCCAGGGGCGTAAGAGGGCTCTGCAAATGCAAAGACCGCCACCCTGGAAGACCCGTAAATGTTCTCTTTTGGGATGGCGTGAACGCCCTCGGGTAAATCAGGGAGTGGAAGCGTGACGTGGCGCTGATAGGAGCAGCCGATCAAAAAAGCCACTGTTATCAAGGCGTATCGCACGATGGTTTGAGTTATACTCCTGGGCTTCATCGTCTCGCAAAGGGTCCTTCCACAGCATGTCCCAGTCGCTTTTTGCGAAAGGCCCAACCCATCACCCTTCCTCTCGGCCCCATGCCTTAGGGCCTGGGACCATTGGCCTTTGTTTGAGAATCCATTCCGACCGCCTTTCACTGCTAAAGATCGGCAGTTTTAAAAAAGACTTTAGGGTAATTGAACCCTCCCCGTGGCAAGCCACTGGGAATGTTCTCCCTGACGGGAGAGCTCCGCAGCACCGTAAGGTTGTTATCTGTTTAACTATACGCTCGCTAACCCCGTAGCAAGCTAAGGGGAATGCGCTCGCTTATTCGGTGCAAGGCAAAAGGCATCATCATGGCCACTAAAGATGACGATAGTAATCACAGGAAAGAACGGACCAGTGCAGGGCATTGAAAGACGATTCGTTTCTGGGAAATGGCCAATGAGGCACTCTTGAGAAGCCCGGGATAGTCAGATGTTGGAATGGTCCGCCAGGCGCTGGCGCAACCCGTTAGAAAGAGGCAAGCAACGCCTCTTTCTTGACGGTTTTAGCAAAAACGCCACTTTTTTATGGACTTATTTGTTGGCCCCATTTTACACATGAACGCCCTTCAGACTAATTTGATGGAATGAATCACATTTCTCCTGGAGAATTTGATGAAGCACGAAGCTAGGGGAATTGACAAACATAAACCACTGCCATCAAGAAAACTGGCCACCTCGGTGCAGCCCCCCTTAAGGCCGATGACCGGTGCAATGTCCATTTGACTCTCCCCTAATGCTTGTAGACATAGAGTCTGTTGCCGATACGTTTCAGCTCTACATATTCCTTTAGCTTTTCAATGCCGTAGCTGGTCAGCTCCGTGTTGGCCGGCATGACGAGTGTCCCATTTTTCATTCTCACACTGCGAGATAGCGTCATGCCTTCCTGCACGTCATCCAAAAGGACTTCAAAGAAGTCCTTTCTTCGTTCTTCCTCTATGTCCTCCAAGTTGATTTCCATAAGGTGATCCACTAAGGGAGGCGCCAATTGATACCCCCGCTGCCGTTGCAGACAGTCGGGGATCTCTTCCAATGGTATCTTCCAGTTGTAGAAAGCCTTGTCATAAGCATCTGCCGCTGAGACGATCTTCGCCAAAAGAGGGATTTCGTTGTCTTTCAGGCCGTCAGGGAAGCCCCGACCGTTAAACTGTTCATGATGGGCCCTGACCAACGCAGCTACAGGCTGTAACATTTTAACTTTATTTAAAATAGTTTCTCCGTAAGCGGGGTGGCACTTGTAAGAATCCTTTTCCTCACCGTTCATTTCTGTCGTTCGTTTTGTCAGGACGCTAGGCGGCATGCCTACCATGCCGATGTCATGAAGAAGGCCGGTGGCCTCAACAATGGACAGGTCGTAGTCCGAGACGTCGGGGAGGCGCTTTGCCAACCTGACAGATAACGTAGCCACCCTTCTACAGTGGTTGCCTAGGTCCTCATTAAAGGCTGCTATCAGGTTGATGAGCATATGAATCGCCTGAAAATAGTTGTCCCTTATGACGTTGTCCCTGCGAGTGAGCTCACTTTTCAGTTTTAAGATCCTAGCACTAATATCAAGGCGTGCACGCACCTGCTCGAAGTTGAGCGGTTTTGTAATGTAATCGTCTACCCCTGCTTCGAGACCACGGACGATGTTTTGTTGTGAGTCTTGGGCAGTGACCAGAATGAGATAGATGTAACGTCCGAATTCGGCCTTCCGTAGACGCTCGCAAAGCTCCAGCCCGTTCATCTCCGGCGTTATCCAGTCGGTCACGACGATGTCCACAGGAACAGACTTGAGCTTTGTCCATCCCTCCAATCCGCTTTCCGCTGGATAAACGGTGTGGCCCCAACCCTCGAGCCATTCTTTCATGAGAAGCAGGGTCGGCTCATCATCTTCAACAACGAGAATACGCATTGATCACCACCTGTTTCTCCCGCCATGACGCCATGCCAAGAGAGAGCTGCTGGCTGGTTACCTTCAGGAAATGGGAAACCTCTTCCCCAGGGCCTCTGCACGATCTGTGCCCACTGCAATGGATCGAGGCGTTTTAGGAAAGAATACATGCCCCAAAGACTGTTTCTGTCGGTTAAATGCAAGCCATGGGGGTGCGGAAAAGGTTGTCTGTAGAGTCGGTGTGTTGACGGATTGTCAAAAATATGGCTGGGAATCAGAGAAATGAGCGGCAGCTCCGGAGCCGGGGTCGGTGTCTCATCCTAAATCCTATTATGGTTGCGGTGAGACTCTATGTTGCCACCGGCCCCAGAATTCTCCCGCGTACATGGTGTTGTATCTGCACTTATTGTGCCAAAAGAACCCATCCTTTATCATGTTGAAATTTCAATAAATCACGAATTAGATCGCCCTTGGGCGAGGCAATTTTGTGGCGCCGATGGTATGGCATCACCACCCCAATTGTGGCATTCATGCCATAATTGTCGATTGTCACCTCTGGCTTTCAAACTTCATTTCATAGACCTTCGCGCGCGGCAAATGGTTTGCTTCACCCCATTTAGCCAGTTTGTCTTCATAGAAATAGAGAAAATACGCTTGGTAGGCGTCCACTCGGTTGTTGTACATTTCATAGTGCCATAGTTCAATGACCTGACCGTATTGGTTGGTCATGGGCTCACGGGCAATGCCCGGTTCGCCCATGAGTGCAGTCACTTCCGTTGTGGTCATCCCAATGGTCAGGTCGTTCAGCTTGCGCGTCGTGGAACAGGCAAACACTGATAAACACAAAGCGATGGCTGCAATAGACGTAAAGAGAGCAGGTTTCATACGTCGATTCCCCTTTGCGAAACGGTTCATGGATAGCCCTTCTGTATTCAACCGATGCCTGCCCAGCAATGCCTGTGACCGATTCTCACAAGGCCTTCTTTGCCACCTGTCGGCATGGTGGAGGAGCAGAATGCTGCTCTAAATCCCAAGGCCTCGACATAACAAGGCGGCTCCATATCAGGAAGATCTGGCTCTGTCAAGCATCATGAAAACTTGCCTTTTTCACTCTCCAATCATCTTGACCAACACCCGCTTTTTTCTTCGACCGTCGAACTCACCATAGAAGATCCGTTCCCAAGTGCCGAAATCAAGCCTTCCTCCTGTCACCGCGACAATCACCTCGCGGCCCATGATCTGTCGCTTCATGTGGGCGTCAGCATTGTCCTCTCCCACATTGTGACGGTATTGAGAGACCGGTTCATGGGGCGCCAATCTTTCTAACCACAGGTCATAGTCGTGATGAAGCCCGGATTCGTCATCGTTGATGAAGACAGAAGCCGTGATGTGCATGGCATTTACCAGCACAAGCCCTTCTTGTATCCCGCTGTCTTGAAGACAGGCCTCCACCTGGGGAGTAATGTTGATGAAGGCACGGCGGGTGGGCACCTCAAACCATAGCTCCTTTCGATAGCTTTTCATCATCTCTGAACTCCTTTCATTGCAGTTGCCCTTTAGGGCTCGAAGAGCCCGTGCTTTGTGAAGGAGATTTCGCACACGGACAGGGCTGCGCCGCCCCCTATTAAAGAACAGCCTCACCAAAAACCCAAAATGGTTCACAGAAGAGAGCAAAGGCAGGGGGCAAACGGTCAGATCTTGGTTCATCTTGGGGCGATGGCGTATTGGCGGGCCTCCGGCTACAGTCCCAATTCGTCACTTATTTCTTGCATGGCCTTGATAGCAATACCAAAGAACTCCTCCAACGGGAGCCCCACGTTTTCAATTTCTGCAATGAATTCGCGATTGCAATTTCGGGCAAAGGCCTTGCTCTTGTATTTTTTCTTGATAGATTTCACCTTTACGTTGGCAAGTTTCTTCTCAGGGTTCATGAGAGCCGCTGCATGTATGAGACCGGTAATGGTTTCTGACGCCACCAGGGCGTGTTCAATGGCCCTAGTTCTCTTTTTCTCCTCTACCTTTCCTCCACCGCACCCTGTTCCCCAAGCATGGGAGCCCATGATTTCTATGGCCTCATGCGAAACGCCCGCATCCTGCCATATTTTTCGGGCAAGGACACAGTGATTCACCGGATCATCTTTTGTCTTGTCAAAATCAATATCGTGGAGGAG
Organism: Thermodesulfobacteriota bacterium; assembly: GCA_034189385.1. Classification (GTDB taxonomy): domain Bacteria; phylum Desulfobacterota; class Desulfobacteria; order Desulfobacterales. The sequence goes on along the minus strand of JAXHVD010000006.1, from coordinate 109,119 downwards.
CCCCAGGATGCCCCACTGCCCTTCGTCTTGGCCGAAGTGCCGTGCCAGCCCCCTCATGATCTGTTCAGACGCTCTGCAATGCATGCGGATCCCTGGGTCTTTCACATGATCATCAAATAGGGCTGCGGCCTCTTCATAGGCCAGGTTGGTGGTCACAGGCTCAAAAGGCGCCTTCATGATCTGTTTCCTCTCTCCTTGGTCCCTTGCCCCGTGTCGAGAATGACTGGCGACCAACATATTTGGGCCTTCTATAACAAGAACCGCAGGTTCATGGCAACACCTTGCCGGACCCCTCACACCGGCGCTGCCTGTGGAAGACTGTGAAGTGCTGCATGACCATAGGGTGTGATCGCATTGATAGTTTCATAAAAAGTCCTGTGCGAAGGATATTGAGCATGTTAGAAGAAAAGCACTTGGGATGTTCTGCGCGGGAGAATGCTAACTGTTAAAGGATGTTAGCCGGAGTCTTAGCTTTTTAGCCTAGCATTCTAAGGGTGCCCAACATGCTCACGGAGAGCGCAAAATGGACTTTTTACACGTCATCAATATTGAAGGCTTGCAGAATTCCAGGTATAGGACATGGTAGGCAAAAACAAGCTGGGAACAACAGAATATGCAAGTCAAGGGTTGTCACGTGCTCCACGGGCGAGAAGGTCTCGCAATCATTGTCATGGTCTTCCTGGCCTGGTCTGTTCCTGGTTGCGGCATCCCTTTAACGACCTACCGGCTGGCCAAAGGGACGGTAAAGACATCCTATGCCGTGACAAAGGGGGCCACGAAGGCCACCGTGGGGACCGGGAAGATCGCTTATAAGGTTGGCAAATTCGGCTGCCGTGTGGCCATGGCGCCTCTTGTCTGGCCCCTGACCCATGAAGAAATCGAATCCATCGACGGTCTCTCCCCAAAGGAAGCCATTGAGAAGGGCCGAGTGAAGAATGCTCCTTATGTGGTCTATGGCAGGCGTTATGTCCCCATGTCTGTGCAGGAGGCAAAGACATATCAAGAAAAAGGGACAGCCTCTTGGTATGGGTATGAGACCCTTAATAAGAAAGGCGGCCGTATGACTGCGAACGGTGAGCGGTTCGATCCAAAGGGTCTCAGTGCCGCCCACAAGTATCTTCCTTTGCCTACATACGTTCGCGTGAGAAACCTGGAAAACGGCCGTTCCATCATTGTGCGGGTAAACGACCGCGGACCCTTTGTCAAAGGTCGCATCATCGACCTCAGCGCCGGCGCTGCCCGCAAACTCGGCTTCTACGACAAAGGGACTGCACGGGTCTATGTGCAGGCCATTGATGAGGAAGCTTAGAAAAAAGGAGCCATTGATGAAGGTAAGAAGGGGTGGTGTCTTGTTAGAGATAGGAATCCTTTTCTTGGTCGTGGGCTGGGGTCTGGAACCACAGTGGGCCCAGGCCGGAGTAGGCAAAGATAACACATCCGCCTGGCTCGGGGTCTTGGTGGAAGAAATTGGCGCTATGGATCGAGAGCGGTTTAGTATCCAGCCCGGCCAAGGGGTATTGATCACCGCCGTCGTAGATGATTCCCCAGCCGATATGGTGGACCTGGAAGCAGGAGATATCATGCTCTTCCTTGGAGGAACACGTGTTAAGAGCCCTGGGCATTTCCGTAGAATGTTGAGAAGAATGAATCCAGGCGACACGGTTTGGCTGGAAGTCATTCACGATGGCAAAGAAAAAAGATTGAGGGTCTCATTGGGCTCGCGGGAAGGAGGTCAAGAAGGCCCGGAGTCTTTCTTGCAATGGCCCCAACCATTTTGGCTTACCGGGTATGACAGGCCGCACATGGGAATCCGTCCCCAGGATCTGAATCAGGACCTGGCCAGCTACTTCGGTGTAGCTCCCCGTGGGGGCGTTCTCATTGCCGATGTGCAAGAAGGCGGCCCGGCAGAGGAAGCAGGGTTGAGGCCGGGGGATATTTTGACGAAAATAGAAGATGAACAAGTGGGATCCTCGGCAGAGGTCCGGGACATATTGCAGGATTATGAACCGAGAGATGACATAGAAGTCATCATTATTCGCTCCGGAAAGAGGGGGAAAATGAAAGTGAAACTAAAGGAATCTCCTCTTCAAGAGAAGCTGGCCGGCATCAGGGAGTTTTGGAAAAACCTGGAAAAACAAAGCTACACCTTTCAAAAGGAGCTACGCCGCCTAAGAGAACAGATGGCCGTTGAAAACTTCATCTGAAACGGCAGAGGTAAACCCATTGGTACGTGATATCCTTTGAAGGTAAATGACTACCATAGAGGCAACGCCTCTTGGTTCAGAAAAGTCCATTGGAGGAAAATGCATCATGAGCCCCCCAGTTCTATATTGTGACAGTCTGCAAGTCTCTTTGAAGACTGGACCTGATATGATGGATGTTACCGGCAAGCTCACGGCTATGGTACAAAGGGCCGGCATCAAGGACGGGAGCCTGCATGCATCTATCGTGGGGTCCACAGGATCTATTACCACCATAGAGTACGAGCCGGGAGTGGTGGAGGACTTGAAAAGGGCTATTTCGCGAATCGCACCACCGGACATAGAGTACGAACACGAAAAGGCATGGCACGACGGAAACGGCCACAGTCATGTCCAAGCTGCCCTGTTGGGGCCATCCATTGCCATTGCCGTGCGGGACGGTGCCTTAGCCCTGGGGACCTGGCAGCAGGTGGTGGTCATCAATCACGACAATCGTGCCCGCCAGAGGCGGTTGGAAGTCACACTGGTGGGCACGTCCTGACTTTTCCAGAGGGGCCATTACCGGAACCTTGTTGATGCACCATAAGGAGGATCTGGCGGTTATTGAAGGCGCCGTTCGTCCATACTGATTCCCAAGATCCCTAAGTAACCGTGGGGCCGTCCCTATGCTGCCGGTAAAGCCGGCGGTTAGTTAAGATAATAAAACCAAGGAGGTAGATCATGACGAGAGACACGAGAGAGGAGAAGAGGCAAGCAGTTATTGAAGTGCTCAACAAGGCACGGGCTATGGAGTTGCAGGCCATTCACCAGTATATGAACCACCACTACAATCTCGATGACTCAGACTACGGAGAAATGGCGGCCCAGGTCAAACTGATCGCCATCGACGAGATGCGTCATGCGGAAATGTTTGCCGAGAGAATAAAGGAACTTGGGGGGGAGCCGACAACAGAGCTTGCCGGAAAGGTTGAAAAAGGACAGGAGGTCGAGTCTATTTTCGCTTTCGACGCAAAAGAAGAAGACAATGCCATTGCCGCCTACAGCCAGTTCTTGTTGGTATGCCAAGAAAAGGGCGACAGCATCAGCACGAAGCTTCTTGAGGTGGTTATCGACGAAGAGCAAGAGCATTTCAACTACTTTGACAGTATAAACGGCCATATCGAAAAGCTGGGTCCGGCCTTTCTGGCACGCAAGGCAGGGACACCCTCATCGACAGGCCTAAACACCCAGGGCTTCGTGGCGAGGAAGGCTGCCGAGTAATGTCGTGTGGGTTCGGCCTCCACGTGTTTGGCGACATATGAAAAGCCCCATAAGGACTTGGACGCGGCTGGCTATTTCAGTGGGTTGCCTGCCGTCCATGGTGCCTGACATACCATGAGCAAGATAGACCATAAGAACCGGCCCGTCTATCGGTATGGGTTTACCGTTCCGGATGACGTGGTGGACCAAAACGGTCATGTCAACAACGTGGTGTACGTTCAATGGATGCAGGACGTTGCCCTGCTCCATTCAGATATTGTGGGAGGCACCCGAGCCATGGAGGCAGCCGGGGGAACCTGGGTGGTGCGCTCTCACAGAGTTGAATACCTGCGCCCCGCCTTTGCCGGCGATCAGGTGGAAGCCTTTACCTGGGTGGTCAACTTCCGTCGGGTGAGGTCTTTGCGGAGGTACAAATTCGTGAGAATAACGGACAACACCGTCCTTGCCAAAGGTGAGACGGAATGGGTTTTCGTGGACGGTGGTACAGGGCGTCCTCGGGCCATTCCGGGCGATGTCATGCGGGTTTTTCCTGTGATGTCGGAATATCAGGACCTCTGAGTGTTAGAACAAACGGTTCAAGGGGAGGGGTATCCCATGAGCCGGTCTCTGCTGTCGGATGCAGAAAAGAGTCGTCGGGGTCGTTAAAGGAGTCAGGCATGTACAACAAACACGGCGAAAGCGGCTATAACTCGGCCCTTGAAGGAATAGAGCAAAAGACCTTGGTGCACGGGGATAAAACCCTGATGACAGAATTCTTATTGAAAAAGGGGAGCACCTTGCCGAAACATGCCCATCCCCATGAGCAGACCGGCTACCTTGTGAAAGGTCGGATTCGTCTCTCCATCGGAACGGAGACCTTTGAGGCGCAGCCAGGTGACAGCTGGTGTATTCCCGGTGGCGTTGAACATGGCGCGCATATTATAGAGGACTCGCTTGCCATTGAAGTGTTTTCGCCTGTAAGAGAGGACTATTTGCCAAAGGAAAAGGAATAACGGGCCCGACCCTCAAGGTGGAGGATGGGCTAAGCGCTGCCGTTGATCCCGGATTGAGGGATAGAAGCCCTGTGGCATGACCTGTGAAACAACAGCCGCTTCTATTGATATGTATGGTCTTAAGCTCCTTGGTCAGTGCTGGAGAGGCAGACCAAATGATGATGGGTGCCTTCTCTTCAGGCCATTTGGACGGTTGGAAACCGAGAGTATTTATGGGAGAAACCCGTTATATGCTCACTCCCATTGACCAGATACAGGCACTGCGGGCGGACAGCCACGCCCGTGCCTCGGGGCTTGTGAAAAACACTCGTGTTGATCTGAGGCAATATCCTTTCTTGAATTGGAGCTGGCGAATTGAAAACCGGTTGGGCGAACTCAACGAGCAAAGCAAATCAGGTGATGACTACGCCGCGCGAATCTATGTTGTGGTCTCTGGTGGATGGCTCTTCTGGAAGACTAAGGCCATCAATTACGTCTGGGCGAACACTTCGCCGAAAGGACATATTTGGCCCAATGTCTTTGCAGGCAAAAAAGCGATGATGATGGCGCTGCGGTCAGCAGAAGATGAGATAGCTACATGGCAGTTCGAGAAACGTAACATAGTGGCTGATTTCAAAAAGCTATTCGGTGAGGAGATTCAAACCATTGATGCTGTTGCGTTGATGACAGATACAGACAACGGCAACGGAGAGGTGACTGCGTTTTACGGAGACATCTATTTTTCAGCAAGATGACCTGGGGACGAACAGGAGCATTATCAGCATTCAATCGCGTCGCAGAACAAGACATTGGAGTTCTGGAGAGGCATGATGGAGTCCTTATCACAGAAGCTCGTTGAAGAAACCTGGGAAGAGACTGCTCTTTTTGGCCCCTCTCGCGCCAGGAAAGAGATGAAGATGGCGGGCAAGAAGCAGCCGGACCTTCTCTCTTTCGTGATGGAATTTAGCAAAGACCTTAATCAGCAAGTCGCCGAGCTTGCAATTTATATGTTCTTGGTCGTCTATCGGATGTTTGAAAAGGGTTACGGCAAAGGGCTCAAGGGCGTTTCCGCTGAGGAGATCATCGCGTGTTACGAGGCCAACGAAAGGCTTATGGAGGGCCTGGAGAAGGCCCATGATAAATTTTATGAAAGGATCGCCAGTGTCCAGATCTGCACTCAGCCATATGTTATCAAGTACGTGGTGGATACCCTCTTTGAGGCCCCTGAAGAGGAAGATCCTGTCAATCTCACTGATGAAGACACGGGCCTTCTCTTTCTATTGTTAAAGACCGTCATCGACGTCCTCAATAAAAGGACTGACGGATAGCCTGACGACGCTTCCAAGGCCGTTTTGGGGTGGTTATGGGCCGCCCCTTGGAAAAAGGGACGCCAGTATCATGTCTTTCAGGAGTGGGTGATGATCCGTGGGGAACTGTGTGGCTATGTTCCAGGTGCCATTGGTAGAATAGTGGAGTTGCACGCAAGCTATTACTACCAAAACTGGAGTTTCGGGCTGTTCTTCGAGGCGAAAGTTGCCACAGAACTGTCAGACTTTCTTTGCCGCTTCGACAATAGGCGTGACGGATTTTGGACCGTCTGTCTGAGCCATAGGGTTGAGGGGTCCATAGCTATTGACGGGGTCCATGCAGTTAGAGAGGGGGCACATCTGAGATGGTTCATTCTTTCCGAGCAGATACGTGGACAAGATATGGGCAAGAGACTCATGGAGGAGGCCATCTCTTTTTGCAGGAACAGAAGCTACAAAAAAGTGTATCTTTGGACCTTTGAAGGCCTTGATGCAGCGCGCCATCTTTATGAGAAGTCCGGGTTTCGTCTGACAGAACAACGAGAGGGCACACAGTGGGGAACCAAGGTCCTTGAGCAGAAATTCGAGCTGGAACTGGGAGATGTCTCATAGATATATGCAGGTCTTCAGGGGGGATTCTAAGATGGTGAGAGGGTTAGTCTTAAGAAACAGGAGCTATCGGCGTTTTTATGAAGATATTTCCATTGACATGGCCACCCTGAGAGAGCTGGTGGACTTGGCTAGACTCTCTGCATCAGCAGCTAATCTGCAGCCCTTAAAGTACATACTTTCTTGCGGTACTGAAAAGAACGCGGTGATATTCTCTCACCTTGCATGGGCCGCCTATCTCAAAGACTGGCCCGGCCCCTCAGAAGGAGAGAGGCCATCGGCATATATCATCGTCTTGGGAGACAAGGAGGTCAGTCACTCCTTCGGATGTGATCACGGCATAGCCGCGCAAAGCATTCTGTTGGGCGCCACGGAAATGGGTTTGGGGGGGTGTATCGTCGGCTCCGTGAGGAGAAAGCAACTTTGCGGGGCCTTAGAGATTCCCCCTCACTACGAAATCCTCATTGTCGTAGCCCTGGGGAAGCCGAAAGAAGCGGTTCAGGTCGACAGAGTGGGACCTGATGGAGACATCAAGTATTGGCGTGATAGGGAAGGCGTGCACCACGTGCCAAAGCGTTCCATAGAGGAGATCATTGTCGGCTCCTATGAAGGGGATTCATGAAACGCTCTGTTTCTGGTTTCCTCCACTGCCCGCAGTCACGTCAAAACACAAGCCGGTGGGAAGAGGATCGCAGACCTGTTAGCCCTTCCATCTTATAGATCGTCCATGAGCTTCTTGATACTTCTTCAGGATCAGCTTCCGGGGGAACTCCTGGCTAGAGAGGTATCTGAGATTGGCGTCCAAGAAGCGTTCTTTAAGTCCATTGAACACCTTGTCCTTTTCGGTCTCGGGAATGAAATTGCGTATCTTTTCATAGCGGTATACGGTTTTATCACCTATTGCCGCCCCAATATCTTCTAGGAGCATCTCTGCTGAATTTTGGCCTTTGAAGTATTCCGGCGTGAGGCCCACTTCTATGGAAGCCACCATTGAGACAATCCATCTGTCTCCAGCTAGAGGCCTAGAAGCATCGTAGAACTCAAGAGTCAGGCCATTTTCAAGTTTTATCATCTCTATTAGCTTCTCTTCCATGGTCCCTTCCTGATTTGCTAAATAACGAATCGCAGATGATTTTTCTCTTCAGGTTTCATCACTAAAAAAGGCTTAGCTGGTGATCCCTTTTTCCTTGGGCCGGGCTTCCCGAAAAGGGGCTCCGGTATTGTTTGAGATCTTCTTGTATCGCCTCAACATAGGGGGAGATGCGCTGCTTGTTCTTCCTCCCCAACCATAGCCTCTGGTTGGTGTGGGTGAGAAAGACCTTGTCCTGGGCCCGAGTAAGGGCGACATAAAATAGTCTTTGTTCTTCCGAAAGATCTCCCTCATTGTCCTTTTTCCGAAAAGGGATCAAGCCGTCTTCGCAACCTGCAATAAAGAGGATCGGAAACTCAAGGCCCTTGGATGCGTGCATGGTCATCAGGGTCACTCTCTCCGCAGCAGGATCGTACAGATCTTGCCCTTTTTCAAGGGAAAGGGTGGTTAGAAATGCTGTACTCCTATCTTCAAAGGCCCGAGATATGGCCAAAAGGGTTGCCAGGTCTTCCTGGAAGCCTTCGTCGCTGGACATGGCCTTTCTGATGTTGAACTGATCTAGTATCCGTTGAAGTTGTTCATGTACCTTTTGCCCATGGATGCGCTTTGTCAGTCTCTTCAGGTCTTCTGAAAAGCCCGCGAGTCTATCTCTGGCCGGCCGTTTCAGGCCGGGGATCTCGGCCCCGTGATCAAGAGCAGTTGCAAAGGGCTTTGCTGTGGTTTGGGACCATGTGGTCAGTGCCTCAACAGTGCCTCTGCCGATCCCCCTTGGAGGGAAATTGATGATCCGCTGAAGGTCAAAATCGGTGCTAACTGACAGTCCTACCTTCAGATAAGAAATCAACTCCCTGATCCCTTTTCGGGCTTCGAGCTTTTCATCTCCAACCATCTGAAAGGGCATGCCCGAACGTTCAAAGGCCTTTCTCAGGTCCTTTGCCTGATCCTTTACCCTGAAGAGCACGGCGAAATCGGAGAAACTGCGTTCCCTCTTCCCGTGAGCGGGGTCGGTGCGACCGCTATCCATGGAGAAATGGCTGATGCCGCCAATCTCCTGATCGATCGTCTTAATGATATATTCGGCCTCGGCCCTTTCTGTGGGAAGTCGGGCAACGGTGAGGACCTTGGCTCCGTAAATGCCAGACCAAACCCCATTTTCATCCCCTTTCCCGCCACAGGCCCCCATGACCTGTCCAGATGCTCGGAGAATGGTTTCTGTGGACCGATAGTTCTGGTTCAAGTGAATCGTTTTCGCCCCTGGATAATCCGCACAGAAACAGTGGAAATACTGTACGTCAGCTCCCCTGAATCCATAGATTGCCTGATTCGGGTCTCCGATCACGCAGATGTCATGGCTGGGCCGCGCCAGAAGCCGAATCAGTCTGTATTGAGCATGATTGATATCCTGGTATTCGTCTATGGATATGAAACGAAATCGGTCTTGGTATTGCTTGCAAGCTGATGCATTGGTTTCAAAAAGCCTGACTGTTTGAAAGATAAGGTCGTCAAAGTCGAGAAGATGGCTGGTCCGAAGAAGGTGTTCATAGGCCTTATAGAGGGTCGGAAACTGGTCCAGGAGGGCCTCAGGGAGAGTGCCGCTGAGATCATCTTCTGGAGAAAGCAGACGTTGCTTGGCCAAAGAAATGAAATGGAGAAGTTTTTCTGGGCTTCCTGTCGAAGGCGAAAGGGTCCTTCCTGCCTGCTCCATGGCCATTTTGACAAGATCTCTGCGGTCGAATTCATTCAATACGCAGATCGGGTGCCCAACTCCCAAGGCATCTCTCTCTTCAGATATGATGTGAAGACAGAGGGCGTGGAAGGTCTTAACGGTGGTTTTGTCCAGTGACTCTTGATCCCGGACGATCCTTGCCAATCTCTCAGCCATTTCTTGGGCGGCCTTATTACTAAAGGTGACGGCCAGTACCTGTTCCGGCTTGGCAATTCCCTCCTGAAGCAGATGACCTATGCGATGGGTCAGCGTTCGGGTCTTTCCGGTGCCTGGCCCTGCCACGATCAGCAGGGGGCCTCCTTTATATTGCACTGCCTCCTGCTGGGCCTCGTTCAGGTTTTTCAGAAGACCCTCACAGGTGCCAGAGCCCTCCATTGCTCCGTTTGCTTCTGGTTGTATGAAAGAGGCTCTTGTCTCAGCCACGAGCGGTTCCTTCTTGGCTGCTTCTGTTGCTTGATCAAACAAGAACGGTTGAGAGTTTTGGGCCCGGCACGTAGTCCTCCTTCCAGCTGGTATTCCTAGCAGTCTCTTTTGTCCGAGGAGGAGGTGTCGCTCGTCGTCTGTAAAGAGGGAGACCGTTCCGAACTCCCCGTCGTATCCTGGGGCAATAGTGACCTGATTGTTTCTCATGCGATGAATCGCTTCTGAAAGGAGGGGCGGGCCATGACGCTCAAGGGCGTCTATAGGTGTCTTCCTTAGGATCTCAAATTCCGATCCGAGCCTTTCGACCAGGGCGCCATAGGCTGTCGTTACCTTCTTGCTTTTTGGTCCTACCTGGAGGACCTCTGATAGTACATCGGTCAAAGGAAGGAGGCTCGTGTAAGGATGTGCCCCTGCTGGTTTTGCCCCTGGCTTGCGATCGGCCAACTCTTCCACGCGATACATGACACCAACGGTAACGGGCCTGCCGCAGACAGGGCACAGTCCTTTATTCTGGAGGGTCTCAAGGGGGGAAAGTCTCTGCTTGCATTTTCGGTGGCCGTCGAAATGATACTTCCCCTCTTCGGCAAAATACTCCAATGTCCCCAAAAAGCGCTTCGGGTCGCCCGTCTTCAGCGCATCTCTGATAGCAAAATAAGAAGGTTCTGTGTCAAATAGGTTAGCTTCCCGGCCAAGGTTTGCGGGCGAATGGGCGTCAGAATTGGAAACCAGCGTAAACCTGTCCAAGGCGGAGAGCCGCCAGTTCATGGCAGGGTCTGCTGAAAGGCCTGTCTCTAAGGCAAAGATGTGACAAGTGAGGTCCTCAAAACATTCCTCAATGGAGTCAAAACCTGATTTTGAACCGAGTACGGAAAACCATGGTGTCCAGATGTGGGCTGGTATGAGAAAGGCATCTTCTGATGTCTCAAGGACGATTTCAAGGAGCGTCTTGGAATCAAGGCCCAAGATAGGCCTTCCATCAGAGGCAATGTTGCCGATCCGTTCCAGTCTCTGGTTGATCTTTTTCGCTGCCTCAAGGGTGGGGGCAAAGATGAGATTGTGGACCTTGCGGGTCTTGCCATCCTTCTTATAGATACTGCTGATCTCCACACACAACATGAACCGGACTGGCCCTTGACAGGTCGGTGGCACCATGGGGGCCGTCTCTGCGGCAAAGGCCGGCCTTAGGGCAAAGAGACCATCTTCTTTTGGCTCAAGCTTTTCAGAAAGCTCTGAAAACCATTGGGGGTGGGTGAAGTCACCAGTGGCAAGCACAGTGATTCCCTTTAGCTGGGCCCACAAGTTCAGATATTCGAGGTTCAGGTTCTTGGCTGTTGCCCTTGAAAGGTAGGAATGGATATGAAGATCAGCAATATACTCCATTCTAAAACTTTACTTTAGGGGCCTCTTGTTTTTCTTCAGGTACTTCGAAGTAGGTGCCCTTTTCAAAACTAAACATCCCGGCAATCAGGTTCGTGGGAAAGGTCCTGATCCTGGCGTTAAAGGCCTTCACTGCCTCATTGAAACGGCGACGTTCTACGGCAATCCTGTTCTCTGTTCCTGCCAATTCGTCTTGAAGGCGAATGAAATTCGTATTGGCTTTTAGATCAGGATACCGCTCCACGACTACTAAAAGGCGGGCCAGGGCTGAGGAGAGTTGATTGTTTGCCGCAATCTTTTCGTTAATGTTCCCTGCGCCGGCAACCTTGGAACGAGCCTGAGTGACACCCATTAGCACTTCTTTTTCGTGCTTGGCGTATCCCTTCACGGTCTCCACAAGATTGGGGATCAAGTCGTAGCGGCGCTGAAGCTGGTTTTCCACCTGGGCCCAGGCCCCTTTGATCCCCTCGTCCATACTGACGAGGCTATTGTAGGTCCCCTTCAGATAGGAAAAGGGAATGAGCACAAGAAGTACGATAACCCCTATGACGATGAGCGCAGTTTTTTGTCCTCCTGTCATTGAACTACCTCCCTTGAAAAAACATCATTTTAGGGCAATTGTGAGAAGCCCTTATTCTGTGTCCAGTCTATCCAACTGTTTCCACATATTCCTCACTTGTTTCAGGTACGCTTGAAACACGCCGGCCATCTCTGTAGCCGATAGCGTGATCTTCTTTTCCCTAATGTCGAGAAGCTTTTCAAATAGGGCCTTTTCCAGGTCAAAGGTGTCACAGACCTGTGCCACGGCGTCCCGTTTACGGCGAGGAACCTCTTTTCCTTTCAGGTAAAGGAGCCCATTAAAGACGGCAACAAAGGCATGAACAGAATGTGCAACCAGTTCCTGAAGGTCTTTTCCCTTGCCTCCAGTTTCCAGAAAGGCCTCCCTTAGAAGTAAGAGTTTCCCCTTGATATCCCTTTCACACTGAAGCCTTACATAATCGCGGTCAAAGGTGAGATCTTTTAAGATATCTTTGCCGTATACCAGCTGGTGGCAGTTCTGAAAATTTAGGTACTCGATGGGAAAGGCATCGAGTGATGTGCGAATATAGTCTTCCGTTAGAAATAGGGGCGTTGCCACTTTTCGTTTCTTCCATTTCTTGATCACTTCAAAGGTCCGTTCAAGAGAATCGATGCCATTATCAGAAAGCACTATCATGAAGTTGATATCTGACTTGCCGGCCATGTACTCTCCGCTGGCCGCACTGCCGTAAAGTATAATGGAAACCAGATCATCAGCAAAGAGTGCCTTGTAATCGCTAGTGATGTCGGAAAAAACCTCACGAGGTTCTTTGGGTATCTTGGACATGATATTCGCTCCTGGAAGATTGTTCCGGATTCCCTGTTAGGGTCTTCCCTTTCGGCCGGAGTCTTTGAACTCGGAACGCTGAACTCTCAACTTCACAACTCATCTCAAAACCCCCCGCCAGCGCCGCCGCCCCCGCTCATGCCGCCGCCAAAACCGCCAAAACCACCACCAAAGCTGCCAAAGCTCCCGCCAAAACCGCCCCGGCCATATCCTCCGGAATAGCCGCCCCGGCCCATGCCCATGAGCAACAAGAGGGGCCAGATTCCGCCTCGTCTCCGTCCCATGGATAAGAGAAGCCCAAGAAAGACGAACAGAAGAAAGACTTTTTTAAAACTGAAGCCTCTTTCAGGAGGCGGCCTCACGGCAGCTTGGCCTGTGAGGCGTACACCTTCATCCTTGGCAATGATTTGGGCAATGGCAAGGGTGCCGTTTAAGAGCCCTTTGCCGAATTGGTTTTGCCTCAAATAGGGGATCATATACTGGTCGCGGATCTGGCCGGCCAGGCCATCGGGGATGAGCCCTTCTAGGCCGTAGCCGATTTCGATGCGCATCTTCCGCTCTTTGATGGTGACAAACAGAAGGACGCCTTGATCCTCTCCTTTTTTCCCGATTCCCCATGCCTCATAAAGGCGGTTGGCATATTCGTTGTAATCTTCACCGCCGATCTCCGGCATGGTCACAACGATGATAGGCACCTGGGTCTTTTTCAGAAGCTCTCCGGTAATCCCAAGGAGCCGCTGTTCGACATCGGCGGAGAGGACATTGGCAAAGTCGTTGACGAGGCCCTTTGGCTTGGGGAATTCCTCTGCCCCGAGGGCCAGGGCTGGTGCGATGAGAGTCAGAAACAGAAAGACGGTGAGATTTGTAATGTGTCTCATTTGTATAGGCCATCGGTTCATGGGCAATAAGCCTGGCTTCCACAAAACCTTGCCAGGTTGCTTGATATCAACTATATCAGAGAGGATTTGTAAAGGAAAAACCCATAGATGATCTGGCGGTTGCCCCTGTCTTTTCAATGCCACAACGGTTGTGAAAGCTCACCAAGGACTAGGTCTAGACCATGAGACTCGGGATGATAGGTCTTCCAGGATCAGGCAGATCCACGGTCTTCCAGGCCCTTACAGGGAGCAAGCCCGAAGAATGGGGGAAAAAGGCGCCCCTGATCGGCACCGTCTGTGTCCCCGATGAGCGTGTTGAAGCCCTGACCAAACTCTTCAAACCCAAGAAAACCGTCTATGTCCATTTGGAATACATCCTCCCGTGGGGGGCCGCGACTCAGACCCAAGATAGGAAGGAAAGTGAAGGCCTCTGGAGCGAGGTGCGTCCCTGTGATGCCCTGGTCCATGTGGTGCGCAATTTTTCTTTGCCAGGGGCCGATGCCCCGCACCCGCAGGAGGACCTTCTCAGCCTTGAGAGCGACATGGTCTTTGCTGATCTTGTGGTCGTGGAAAAGCGCATGGAACGCATGGACCTGGACAGAAAACGGGGCAAGGAGATCAACCATGAGGAGCGCGGGCTTCTGGAGAGATGCCGAAAGGTCCTGGAGGATGAAAGGCCCCTTCGGGATGATCCTGAACTGGCCGCAGCCCCCCTTCTCAGGGGATATACTTTTCTTTCGGCAAAACCAGCCCTGATCGTCTATAACAACGACGATGAAGACGAAGACTACCCTCCTGGGTATGATTCCTCGGCCCTGACCAAGGCCGTTGTGGTTCGGGGAAAGCTTGAAACAGAGCTTGCCGAGCTCTCGCCTGAAGAGGCAGAAGAGTTCTTGGAAGCCTATCATGTCAAGGGACTGGCCGCCGATAGGGTTGTCCGACAGTCCTGTGATTTGCTGGGTCTTATCTCATTTTTCACCGTGGTTCATGACGAGGTGCGCTGTTGGATGATTCCCAGGGGGACAACGGCATTAGATGGGGCCGGGGTGATCCACTCTGACATGAAAAAGGGCTTTATCCGTGCCGAGGTCTTGGCCTTTGATGATTTGATCACCGCAGGCAGCTACCAGGAGGCCAAGAAGGAGGCCAAGGTCCACCTGGAGGGGAAGGACTATGTGGTGCAAGATGGAGACGTGATCTATTTTCGCTTCAATGTCTAGATGTTGAAGATGGGGCGGCCATGTGTTGACAAACCGGATTTCTGCATTATTTTTATGGGTTAATACAACTGCCCCCCTGTCGCATGTACGGCATAGAAAGAATGATGACCAATAAGCGGGATTATTACGAGGTCCTCGGTGTTAGTCGAGACGCCGATGATGACCAGATCAAGTCCAATTATCGAAAATTGGCCCTGAAGTACCATCCAGACCGCAATCCCGGTGACAAGGAAGCTGAAGAAAACTTCAAGGAAGCCGCCGAGGCCTACGAGGTCTTAAGAGACTCCCAAAAGAGAAGTATCTACGACCAGTATGGCCATGAAGGCCTTCAAGGGACCGGATTTTCCGGGTTCAGAGGATTTGAGGACATATTTTCCAGCTTCGGCGACATCTTTGAGGATTTTTTTGGATTTGGCACCGGCAGGCGTAATCGGACGGCAGCACGGCGAGGGGCAGATCTCAGATACGATCTTTCCGTGAGCTTCATGGACGCAGCCTTTGGGGTGGAGACGGAGATTGAGATCGAAAAGCTGGAAAGCTGTGAGGCTTGTGAGGGCACGGGCTGTGAGCCTGGGACCTCGCCGGAGAATTGTCACCATTGCGGCGGAAGCGGCCAAATCAGTCGCAGTCAGGGCTTTTTCAGCATCCGAACCACCTGCCCCTATTGTCGGGGTGAAGGCCGGAAAATAACACATCCCTGCAAAGAATGCCGTGGGACAGGACAGGTTGAGCGCAAGAAAAAGGTCTCTGTCAAAATGCCGGCCGGGGTGGACACGGGCTCAAGGCTGAGACTGACCGGTGAAGGGGAAAGCGGTACCCGCGGCGGCCCGCCCGGGGACCTCTACATCTATGTCCACGTTGAACCCCATGAGTTCTTCAAACGAAACAACAATGATGTGATCTGCCAGATCCCAATCTCTTTTGTCCAGGCCACGCTTGGTGACGACATTACTGTGCCCACCCTAAACGGAGACAAGGAGCTTCACATCCCCAAGGGAACCCAGCCGGGAGAGGTCTTTCGTTTTAGAGGCGAAGGGATTCCGTCCTTGAGGGGCTACGGCAGGGGGGATCAGATCATTCAGGTGATGGTCAAGACCCCTACAGGTATCACCAAAAAACAAGAAGCCCTCCTCAAAGAGTTTGCCGCCCTCGAATCAAAGAAGCTTTCCAGCAAGTTGAAAAAGATGTTTAGCAACTAGGATTCCTGCCTTTCCTAACACATTCCTACACGAATCTTGCCAAGCCCTCATTCTCTCCTCTCGCAGGCGCCATTGTTGACAACATCCCATAATCGTTATAAATATGTATGGTGCTGGGCATGGCATGATGCCCGCAGTGTGGTGCTGGGTAGTTCATTTGTTCGCAGGATGGAAGAGGACATGAAAACGATTTCAGGCAATATTGTGGATGCCTTGAACTCGGAGACCTATCCGGGGACGTTAAAGGTTTCCAATGGCAAAATAGTAGACATCACACGAGACCGTAGTCATTACGATATCTTCATTATACCTGGCCTCATTGATGCCCATGTGCATATCGAGAGCTCCATGCTTACTCCTTCTGAATTTGCCAGGCTAGCAGTTATTCACGGAACGGTGGCAACGGTTTCTGATCCTCACGAGATTGCCAACGTGTTGGGAATCGATGGGGTGGATTACATGATTGAGGATGGGCAGAAGGTGCCGTTGAAATTTTACTTTGGTGCACCTTCTTGTGTGCCTGCCACCAACTTTGAGACGGCAGGGGCCGAGCTGGGACCGGAAGCCGTAGAAATGCTTTTGAAAAGAGACGAGATCAAATTCCTGAGCGAAGTGATGAATTATCCTGGCGTAGTCTATCAAGATCCGGAGGTGTTGGCCAAGATCGCCTTGGCCAAGAAATACAAAAAGCGCATCGACGGCCACGCCCCTGGGGTGAAGGGGGAGATGCTTGAGAAATACGTGAAGGCCGGGATAGAGACAGATCATGAAACCATCGAAAAAGACGAGGCCTTGCAGAAGCTGAAACTGGGGATGAAGCTTCATATTCGCGAGGGCTCGGCAGCCAAGAACTTCGATACCTTGAGCTTTGCCATTGATGAGTACAATGACATGTCCATGCTTTGCAGCGATGACAAGCACCCTGATGATCTGGTTATGGGGCAAATCAATGCACTGGCAAAAAGGGCCTTGGCATTGGGTTTCGACAAGATGAAGGTGTTGAAGTGTGCGTGTGTGAATCCCGTCCGCCACTACGGCTTGGACGTGGGTCTTCTTCAAAAAGGAGATTGGGCCGACTTTCTGGTCATAGACAATTTTGAGGATTTCAACATCCTGGCCACCTATATCAATGGAGTGAAGGTGGCTGAAAGAGGGAAAACGCTGCTTCCAAGGGTTCCATCAAGGGTTGTTAATGACTTTCGTGCACGGGAAAAGCAGACGTCAGACTTTAAGGTTCAAACGACCGGAGAGATCATCAACGTGATAGAGGCCATTGACGGGCAGGTGATGACAGGGAGAAACCGGCAGAAGCCGCGGGTGGAAAACGGCTTTGCGGTTTCTGACCCCGAAAGAGATATCCTGAAGCTTGCCGTAGTAAACCGTTACCAAGACGTGCCTCCTGCCATCGGCTTTGTAAAGAACTTCGGCCTGAAAAAAGGGGCCATTTCCGCATCGGTGGCCCATGATTCTCACAATGTCGTGGCCGTTGGGGTCTCTGATGAAGATATTTGCCGCGCCGTCAATAGGGTGATTGAGAACAAAGGGGGCCTTGCGGTCGTTCACGATGATCTTGTGGAGACCCTTGCCCTACCCGTCGCCGGGCTCATGTCCAACAAAGACGGCTTTGAAGTGGCCAAGGCATATGCCCACCTGGATGGGCGTGCAAAAGCGCTTGGCGCAACATTGAAGGCCCCGTTTATGACCCTTTCCTTTATGGCCCTCTTGGTCATTCCGGAACTCAAACTAAGCGACAAAGGGCTCTTTGACGGGCAGCGGTTCGAATTCGTGGACCTCTTTGAACCAGAGTGAAAGACCCATCCGCAGTCTTCAGGTAAGTCATTCGATTACGGATTCAGAGGAACACCTGTTTTCTATTGACAGAAAAGAAGGGCTGGCATAACAAAAGCAACGTGGTGCCTCCTAGGGCTTAATAGGGAATCCCGTGAAACTCGGGAGCGGGCCCGCCGCTGTTACCTCTCCCTCCTTTGCTTAAGAGGGAACCCTTTCGGCATTCTTTGACCACTGTTTCAACTACATCGGAATGGGAAGGCCGCTGAAAGGGAGGGGAAGCCAGAAGACCTGCCACAAAGAGAACGTGTGTAATACCAAGTTGCATTCAAAAAGATAGCAAGCCGACAAGGAGGTTTTCCCGCAGGCGTATATGCAATACGTCGAGGACAGAACCGACGAGGCCAACGCAGCTAGGATTTGAATGCGACTTGGTATAAGCGGCTTCGGGGTGGGGCTGCAGACGCTCAAACAGTGTGAGGATAAAAAAGGGACATCCCCAGGCTGGCCGCCAGTCTGGGGTTTTTTCATCTTAGGGAGATGTGCACCATGGGCGTTTTCAGAAAACGGACGATCGGTGCTTTGGCCGCCATCCTTGGCCTGGTGGTTTGCCTTGCATTGCTCACGTCGTGCCAAGGTGACGCCTTGGACGCCCAGGAAGCGTGCCCCGAACCTATTCTTCGGGCCGTTTCCCTTGGGCCAAATATCACAGAAACGATCTTCGCCTTGGGGCAGGGACACTGTCTCGTGGGCGTCAGTGACTTTGATAACTTCCCTTCGGAAGCAAGAGCACTGCCCAGGGTGGGCGGATACGTGAATCCAAACCTAGAAAGGCTCCTGGCCCTCCGTCCGGATCTGATTCTCCTCCATGGCAAACATGAAAAGGTGGACACCTTTTGCAGAGACAAAGGGATCCGGGTGGTCCACGTGGCCATGGAGAGCCTCTCTTCGGTCTTTAGTGCCATCACCCAGCTTGGCGAGGTCTTTCAGTGCCCGCAACGGGCCGCTCGCCTTTGTAGAAACATCGGCGAGGATCTGGGGGCCCTTCGCAAGAAGGTATCCGTCTACCAGCGGCCCAGGGTCTTTGTCTGTTTGTGGCGATCTTCCGCAGGGCTCTCCGGCCTTGGAACGGCAGGAAAAGGAAGCTACGTGGGAGAACTCCTGGAAGCGGCGGGAGGAGGGAGCATCTTTGAGGACGTTGCCGTCCCCTACCCTGAGGTCTCCAAGGAGAGCCTGATCAAGCGCAAACCAGAAATAATTCTGGAGCTAAGACCGGGCGAGGAGGTGTCGCATGAGCAGAAAAGGGCCCTCATCTCAGACTGGCAGGTGCTTCGGACCGTCCCGGCTGTCCAGTCCGGCAGAATCCATATCCTCACCGACGACTTTCTTCTCGTACCCGGTCCCCGCATGGGCCTTGCCGTCAGGGCCATCGCTCAAGCGCTCCATCCAGAGATGGACGGAGATGAATAATGCCCAGTGATCTTCTGACCGTGGAAGATGTCACCTATGGTTACGCCGGCAGTGACTGGCGTCTGGGCCCCTGTTCTTTTTCTGTTCAAGAGGGGGAGATCCTGGGCATCATCGGCCCTAACGGCTCGGGCAAGACCACCCTTCTTAAGCTAACCGCAGGCGTCCTCACCCCTCAGGCCGGCGCCGTTCGCTTGAAAGGAAGGCCGACGGCAGAGATGACCCGAAGGAAGATGGCATGCCATGTGGCCTACCTTCCCCAGCAGGTGGAGACCTTTTTCGACTACGCCGTGGAAGACGTGGTGGCCATGGGCCGTTTTCCTCATGCCAAGGGGTTCGGTTTTCTCACGGCTCAAGACATGAAAGCAGTGGATCGCGCCCTTCTTCAGACCCGGACCGAAGCCTTACGGACCCGCCCGCTGTCTCATCTTTCCGGCGGAGAGATGCAGCGTGTGCTCCTCGCCTCGGTTATCGCCCAGGAGCCGGAAGTGCTCCTTCTAGATGAACCCACGGGCGCCCTGGACATCCATCACCAGGTTCGGTTCTTCAATCTTCTGTCCGATCTGGTGGCCTCGGGTGTGGGTGTGGTGGTGGTTACCCACGAGCTGAACCTGGCAGGGCTCTTCAGTCATCGCCTCCTCCTTGTAAGCGGAGGCGCCATCACCCACAAGGGTCCTCCCGGCGACCTCTTGACCCCAGACATCCTCTACGAAGTCTATGGCGAGGAAATCGTTGTATCACGCCATCCCACAACCAACAGGCCGGTCGTGCTCCCGGCAACGGGGAATAAAAAAGAGGGGGAGACCGCGCCGTGACCTCTGTCATGACCCCTCGGCGACTCATAACGGCCCTGGTGGGCTACGGGCTGCTCGCCCTGGCGGTCCTGGCCGTGGCTCCCCTTGTGGGGACAGAACACGTGTCGGTCTCCCGAATCCTGGCCGGGCTCTTCTCTTCTGCACCCAACGTGGACTTCGATATCTTCTTCTACCACCGCATCCCTCGCGTGATGCTGGCTTTTGCCGTCGGCGGGACCTTGGCCGTGGCCGGGGGCGCCCTTCAGGTCGCCCTTCGCAATCCCTTGGCCGAGCCGTTTATCCTTGGCGTGTCGGGCAGTGGGGCTGTGGGCGCTGTGCTGGCTATCTCGGTCCCCGGCCTTTTCTTTCGCCTTGGCCCCCTGTCCACAGTCCAGGTCTTCAGCCTGGCCGGTTGTCTTGCCGCCATTTTGGTGATTTATCGTGTGGCGTCAAGGACAGCAGGCGTGTCCATGGCCACGATCCTCCTGGCCGGAGTGACCGTCAACATCCTTTGCGGGGCCGCCATTCTGCTTATCCGGTATCTGGCAAGCCCCCATCTTCTCGTTACCATGGATCGATGGATCATGGGCGGGCTCGACGTGGTAGGCTACGGGGAGTTGCTCACCCTGGCACCCCTCATGATTCCGGGCCTGGGTTTGCTCCTCTTTCAGGGGCATGCCCTGAACCTGCTCGCCTTTGGAGGGGACATGGCGGCAGGCCACGGCGTACAAGTAGCCGCTGTGCAGAAGAAGGTCATTATCGGAATGGGGCTCATCACAGCGGCGGCCGTATCTCTTTCCGGTCCCATCGGGTTCGTGGGCCTGATCATCCCCCATGGGGTGCGGCGCCTGTCCGGCGCGGACCATCGGCTGGTGCTCCCAGCCTGTTTCTGCCTGGGGGGCGCCTTCCTAACCCTGTGTGACCTCGTGGCCCGCACGGTCGTGGCTCCCACAGAGATGCCCGTAGGCATCATCACGGCCATTGTAGGAGGCCCTGTCTTTATTAGAATCCTACTGAGACACAAGGGCTAGGGCTTTTCGGCATGACTATTGACATAGCAGTGTGGAAACAAAGCAGCCGTTACCACTTACACCACCCTTTCCGCTTTCTGGTGGCTCTGGCGACACAAAGGAGCCAACGCCTGAAGCGTCCACTATCCATGTGTTTTCTGCGCCATCTGCGTCCCCGTGGGCGCCATCCTGGAATTCTAAGGTCACTGACCGCCTATCTTGGCTAAAGGTAGCATTTGGATACTCGCTCCACCCGCGGATCGAATCATGTCGGTGCCATCTCGCATTCTCCTGTGATGCTTCAGAGAGATAGACTATAACAGTAACCTTGTTGCCAGGATTAGGGACCTTCAATATCAAGCCTACCAGCCCCAACGGTATCGAATCCGGTTTAGAAGTGATATCAGCAATGCCGTCTGGATCCATTGACTCAACCCTCTCGATGATGACACCTGCTGGCGCCTCAACAGCGATCTGTCCTTCTCCCATCACCGTATTAAAGACTTTGAATTGATCATCAATCTGGGACACGTCATCCATGCCGTCATTGTTCAGATCCACCGTGCTGCCAACCCCTAGTTCTTGATCGTCAGGAATCCCATTTGCATTTTCATCATCAAACAGGTCGACTGTCTGAAACATATGAAGTTCTGACCAGTCGGAATCAAGTGCCGCTCCATCGTAGAATTTGGCATGCCAGTAATACGTCTCGCCTGCCTTCAACAATAACCGCGGTATTGTCAACTCAGTCAGTAGTGCACTACTTGTTGCTTCAAATAGGAGATTCGAAAAATCTGAGGCCTTGCTGATTTGCCATGTGGTCATCAGGTGCACGTCATCTTCATCAGGATCAGAAAAGGGCTCTGTCTCAAGAGTGGGCGTCAGTGAAACATCCGTGGCTTCATTCGGGGGGGCAGACAATACAGGTGGATCAGGTGCACTATTCTGTGGTGTGGTGTTTTCGTAACGGATTCCAACGGCATCCAGATCAAACCCGGCACTCTGCACCGTCGGATATGGATCGAAGATGACATCACCACTGGTATCGACGCAGCTTCCGTCGCCAACAATATCCACGATTCTTAAGTGAGTAATGCGACTGAGGTTGACCGTGCCATTCAAAACCGCTTCCTTCGTCGCCAGATCCCGAAGGTCGAACGGCGTTCCAAATCCCTGCCTGTACTTCCCTGCCAGGCCATAGACATCGGTTGGGTCAATTGCGCCAAACCCCCCAACAGGATCGGCAGTGAGGGAATCATTGTCAAAGCGCAAAAAATGCGTCCCATCTGATGACACTTCCACATAAGCTAACTCCAAAAACGTATCATTGAAGGAATTCTCGAATACGGCAAGATCCCAACCTTCACCATTTCTTATAGGCCAATCAAAAGTGAGCATGATCTCTCCGCCCCGCCCCAGGCTCACGATGTCAAAAAATGTCCCCTCGGCAGGGCCAAGGGCCTTGTGCGGATTCTGCCACGTCTCACTTACCTCCTCTCCCACGAGATAGTTCTCCCATCCCGTGGCCCACGCTATGATGGCGGGATCGCCTTTGCTTACAGCCGCGGAACCAGGTTCCCCTGCGGCAGGGGGATAGGGCCCGGATAAGACCGAAGCCGGCAAGGCTATTTGCAGGAAAGCAACAAAGAGAAAGGCGCGCGTCGTGAAGCTTTCAGACACAATGTCTTGGTGCGTCAAAAGACCCATTCTATACCACCATAAAAGCTGCGCGTCGGCATGGTGAAGTAGCTTTCGCTAAAGGCAAGGGTTTCGTATAACTCGTCAAAGATATTATTCGCTCCGGCAAAGAATTTCAGGCCGTTGTGTGTGTATGTTAGCTTGACGTCAAAGACTTCATAAGCATCTATTTTCGCAAAGGTATCATTGTCCAAATCATTGCCGTCGTATCGCGACCCCACAAAGGTCCCTGTAACGGCAAGCAACAGAGGGTCAAAGACTTGCCATTCGACGCCCACGGACGCCTGGTATCTGGGCACAAGTGGAACAAAACTGTCGCTTTCGTCGAACCTTGCTGTCATGTAGGTATAATTGCCCCAGAGATAAAGGGCATCTGTTGGGTAGGCCTTCACGTCTACTTCAATGCCTTGCCGCTTTGTTTTTTCGTCAAAGCTCCGATTTACATTCTTGTCTGCGTCAAAGAAGATCTCGTCTTCAATCTCTATGTGGAAGAGCGTTAGGGAAACCTCGGCCAAGGCCTCTATCCTGTGGCGTATGCCAACGTCTATGTGCCTTCCCTCTTGAGGCTCTAAATTATCACCTGGGAGGGCCAGTTCATCCACGTTTGGAATTCGGAAGCTCATGGCGCAGCTGGCAAAAAAGGAGGTGTCATGGGTCAGAGAATAGACAGCGCCAATGTCATAGGCACTATTGTGCCAATTCTCGTCAAATTCATCTCCATTCACCCATCTATCCACAGAGCCAAATCTCTCCAGATCGTCCACACGGAACGTGCCCTCGTAGATATTATATCGATATCCTACATGGGCCGTCAAATCCTCTGAAAGTGACAGCCTGTTTGTGAAGAAGCAGCCCAGGCTGTAAACATCGCTGTTATGTCTTCTTTTCTGATCTATTCTTGCACTGATATAATCTGTCTGGTAGTAATCCAGGCCTGCCTGGAAGTCATGTTCCAAACCCCAAAGACCATATTCCTTCACATACTTTACATCCAGACTCTTCGTCTCTTCGTCAATCTTGCTTGTTTGATTACTCTTGCTCTTCAAGGGGGTGTACCCGAGAATGAAATCGTTGTCCCGTTGACGATATGCACCGTTGATTTTGAAGAAGCCCCATTCAACCAGGTCTGTATCAAGGCTGCCCATGACCCGTCTGTCGACGGTTTCTCCAAAATCATCAGGCCTGTCGGTTTCCTTTCGGCGGCTTCTTGAGTCTATGTCCTCAATCGGGACGTTGCCCGGTAGACCATACTCATCATGATGATATGAAGCAGATAATGACGCCCTGACGTAATCGTTCAAATCGTAGCCAAACCGAGCGGCGGCATCCTTCTTTTCCAGAAACCCATTGTCTCGATATCCGTCAGAGTCGTAGTAAGTACCATTAATGTTGAAGTCAAAATCTTCTACCTGTCCCCCGTACGATGCTCTCTCGTCAAAGGTTTCGTCAGTGCCATAAGCGCTGTACAGACGGGCCTCAGGCTCTCTTTTCCCTTTCTTCATAATAATATTAACGACTCCTCCAACAGCGCCATCACCGTAGACCACAGATGCGGCCCCGCGAACGATCTCGATTCGCTCAATTTGTTCCAAGGATACGGACGCAAAATCAACACCTGCGAGGTCAGGGGGGTTCAGCCTGAAGCCATCGACCATAACAATGACGTTGCTCACGCTGGTTTCTCCCATCCCGCGAATATCAATACCGGCTTGCTTGTCATGACCAAAAAAACTTTTCAGATTGACGTTTGCCTCTCTCGCAAGAAGTTCAACCACGTTATTGCTCGGCGCTTGTTCAATGTCCTCACTTGTTATCACGGTCACATGTCGCGGGATCGCTTTGACCGGCTCTTGGATGGGGGTGGAAGTCACCACGACCTCGTCCAGCTCAAACCGCGGATATGCTTCTGTGTTGCTGGTTTCCCTTTCCGCTTGCCCCAGTTCTTCTGCAAGCACGACGCCTGAGCCGGGAACAAAGACTGCCATGAAGAAACACGACACAAGGAAGGCAAGCACAGAGTTGCTGCGGCAGAAGAAGAAAATGCGCGAGCGGATGATTTCAAGGGGTTTCATATTAATTTCTTAAAATGTTCAAAGTAAATGTGCAAGGGGCAGCCCAGAGTCGACATTATTTTCCAGATCTTTACACGGCACCCCAAAAAAAACCCGGACCGAATAAATCGATCCGGGGATATCCCTGTTTGATCCTCGAAACCTATGGGCCTGCCTCAATCCGCGAAGGGCACCCTTTGGGCCAGGCAGGTCTTCTGACTATCGGATCATCCTACTTGCCACGCCTTCCCGATCCGCTCAAGGACAGATCAGTGGCATTGTGCGGCTTTCGTCCCCGATCACAGCGGCGGGCCCGCCCCCGACTCACACGGGGTTTCCTTTTAAGCTCCAGACGAGCACCTGAGCCTATATGCCGTCTAGGTACAATGTCCGGCACGGGTTGTCAACGAATTTCCTGCCAAGAAGTGTTTGAACCGAATAAGCGAGCGCATTCCCCGCTGCTTGCGGCGGGGTTAGCGAGTGTATAGTTAAAATGACAACATCCTTGCGGTGAAGATTCCCCGTGGCTTGCCGCGGGGAGGGTTCAATCTCGCCTTGGAAATCGAGAATCGAATTTTCATCCAAATAGTCAAGCCTGATGCCTTGAACTACGTATCTCCATGCTACTGTCTATAGCAGCCGGTACATTTGTTCTTGTTTACCGGAATTTCCCTTGACACATAGGGCAACTGGGTCTTATGGTTCCATTTTTATTGATGACTCTCAGAGGGGATGTGGAGTTGAAGAAGGGCTTTATCAGGATCAACAGAGATCTGTGTAAGGGATGCGGTCTTTGCATCGAGGCGTGCCCCAAGGGATCTATCAAGATAAGCAATGGGCTGAATGTCAAAGGGTATCATCCTGCCGAATACACGGAGAGTGAAAAGAGTAAGAAGCGCAAATGCACAGGATGTGCGCTTTGTGCCATTATGTGCCCTGAAGTTGCCATAGAGGTGTTCCGTGGCTAAACAAAAGAAGCGACTCATGCGTGGCAGTCACGTGATCGGAGAGGCAGCCATTGTGGCCGGATGCCGTTTCTATGCGGGGTATCCCATCACACCGCAAAACGAGGTTCCCGAATACGTATCCGGGCGGTTTGCCAAGATGGAGGACGCCACCTTCATCCAAGCCGAAAGCGAGTTGGCTGCCATCAATATGGTCATGGGGGCCAGCATGACCGGTACGCGGGCCATGACATCGTCGTCCAGTCCAGGGATCAGCCTGAAGCAAGAAGGGATCTCCTATATTGCGGGCATGGAACTGCCGGCGGTGATTGTAAATGTCATGCGCGGTGGTCCCGGCCTTGGCAACATTGCCCCAGGCCAACAGGACTATTTCCAGGCCACCAGGGCCGGTGGGCATGGAGGGTATCGCACCATTGTCTTGGCCCCACACTCGGGGCAGGAGTTGGTGACGCTCACGATGAAGGCCTTTGATTTGGCCGACCGCTACCGCATGCCGGTGATCCTTTTGGGGGATGGTCTCATGGGCCAGATGATGGAGCCTGTGATATTTCCTGATCCCATTGACCCGGCTACTCTTCCTCAGAAGGATTGGCGTCTGGATGGCGCAAAAGGAAGGGAGAGCCGGCTGATTGCCTCGTTGAGACTAGACCCGGTCAAGATGGAGCAACACAACTGGAAGCTGGCCAGGAAGTACGCCGCCATCTGTGAGCGCGAGACCGAGCATGAACCCTATCTTCTCGACGATGCGGAGCTGGCTGTGGTGGCCTTTGGTACGGCAGCCCGTATCGCAAAGGGGGCTGTCAATCGTCTGCGTGAGGCGGGTTTAAAGGCGGGCGTTTTTCGACCCATCAGCCTGTGGCCCTTTCCTGAGAAGGAACTCAGGACCTTAACCGAAAGGATCAAGCATGTCCTGGTCTTTGAGATGAATGCCGGTCAAATGGTGGAAGACGTTAGAATGAGCGTGGGGGAGCAGGCTACGGTTCACTTTTACGGCAGGCCGGGGGGCATCATATCTACACCCCGCGAGATAGCAGATGCCATCACCAGGCTCATGTATAGGTATGGGTTGGATGGAAGATAAAGACCAAAGGGCTACTGGGCCCTGTGTGCAGCGTGTGAAGCCCTAGACAATGGCGTAAGGCGCCGGTCTTAATCTATAGATGGGAGAAGAGGAGAATAATCTCCATGGCTAAACAGGTATTTAAAAGACCAGAGGCGCTGGGGGACAAGGTCTTTCATTATTGTCCGGGATGCGGGCACAGTATCATTCATCGGCTTGTGGCTGAGGTCATCGACGAATTGGGAATTCGCGAAAGTACCGTGGGCGTCCCGCCTGCCGGATGTGCCGTCCTGGCCTATGATTATCTTCGCGTCGACATGGGAGAGGCCCCTCACGGACGGGCCGTTGCCGTGGCCACAGGAATAAAACGTGCCCGTCCTGATCTTGTGGTCTTTACCTATCAGGGCGATGGGGATATTGCTGCCATTGGTACGGCTGAAACCATACATGCGGCCAACCGGGGTGAGCGTTTAACCGTTATTTTTGTCAACAACGGGTGCTACGGCATGACTGGGGGGCAGATGGCGCCTACGACGGTGCTGGGGCAAACCACCACGACCACACCAGGCGGGAGAATCGCCCTTCGCGATGGATATCCCTTGGACCTGAGTCAGATGTTGGCTGTGGCGGCGGGAAGCGTTTACATAGAGAGGACCTCCGTGACGTCACCCAAAAATGTCATCAGGACCAAAAAGGCTCTGAAGAAGGCATTTCAGGTGCAGATAGACGATCTGGGCTTTGCCCTGGTGGAGGTCTTGTCTCCCTGTCCCACAAACTGGAAGCTTTCATCGGTTGATGCCTGTAAAAGGGTGGAGGAAGAGGTTGTCAAAAACTACCCTCTTAAAGTGATCAAGGATATGACTCAGACCGCAAATTGAATGGACGAAAAAAGAAAAGGCGGACCAAGAAAAAGAGTCGTGGGAGATTTTCTTAGACAATGGCTATGAACAGGACCATATTCTCAGGCTTTGGAGGACAAGGGGTCCTCATGATGGGGTACGTTCTCGCTTCAGCAGGCATGCATGAAGACAAGCATGTGACCTATCTGCCTTCCTACGGAGCGGAAGTGAGAGGGGGAACAGCAAACTGCACCATTACAGTGAGCGACGAGCCCATTGCCTCTCCTGTGGCCTCTTTTCCGAATTTTGCGGTGCTCATGAACACGCCTTCTCTTGTCAGGTTTGAAGGAAGGGTGAAGCCAGGGGGGACGGTTTTCTTGAACAAGGATCTCGTAGATCTGAAGCCGAAAAGGGCGGATGTGGAATTTGTGTCTATACCGGTCAATACGATTGCCAGCGAATTGGGCAATCTCCGTGGTGCCAACATGGTGATGATCGGGGCCTTTGCCCAGAAGACCGGGGTGGTTTCATTGAAGTCTATCTTGAAAAGCGTAAAAGATATTTTTGCCGCAAAGGGATCAAAAATACACAAAATGAACACCTTGGCCCTTAAGGAAGGGGCTGCCTTTATGGAAAGGCAAGGCAACGAATGAGGGCGAAAGGTCCACGTGGGAAGGTGACACAAGAGGGCAGGTTTGTCATGACGATTAAAGAACTTGTAATGAAGGTCCAGAACAGGACTGGGGAGCTTGCGGCAATTATCGGTCATCTCCACGAAAATGACGTGAAAGTCCACGGCTTTTGGGTTGGGGCTGAAAAGAAAAAGGCGACCCTGCGCCTCATTACAAGTGACCCCGATGGGGCGGTCTCCGCATTGACCGGCCTTGGTCTCAAGGCGGAGACCGTGGATGTTATCGCTGCCCAGGTTCCTAGCCACCCAGGTGGATTGAACACCATTTTGAGAATCCTTGCGTTGGAAAAGATCAATATTCACCACGTCTATCCTTGCATCCAAATGGAAGCTACGGTGTTGATCTTAGAGGTTGACAAGACAGGGGAGGCCGCCAGGGTCTTGAAGGAGAACTGGATCAATCTTTATGACGAGAGGCTCTACAAGATGTAGGGGTTGGTGCAGCCTCAAGCATGGCAGGCCGCCACAACATCAAATATTCAAAGGCCGAGACTTCAAGCAGGGGCAAGTCCCGATCTTACATTTTTTAACATACCCTTTTGCCGCAACTATTCTAACCCGTTCAACTTCCAATCTTGATCATGCCACAGGGTGCAGGCGTGCAGTTGCCAGCTTGAAAGCAGTATGATATCATGATGTGGAATATGAGGCTTCGAGAGGTATCTGGAAGGGCCGGTATTATTCAGTGGGCCCATTCAGCAGGTGAGAGCCACTGAGACTCGAAGGATTTCTCATGGAGATCCAATCCTACCGCTTTGGTCATATCCAGATCGACGGCAAGGCATACCGAAACGACGTCAAGCTGATTGGTAACAGTGTCATACCCGATTGGTGGCGTTCAAAGGGCCACCATGTGGGGCTGGAAGATGTGAAGGATCTGCTCAGTAGTGATGCAAAGGTCTGCATCTTCGGCACCGGGGCCTATGGCGCTCTCAGGGTATCTGAGGCAGTGACCTCTGCCCTCAAGAGGCGTGGTATCCGTGTCCTGGTGGAGAAAACAGAAGCGGCCTGTCACTCTTACAATCGGCTTTCTAAAGAGGGCAAGAAGGTTGTAGCAGGGTTTCACCTAAGCTGTTGATCAGGACATTCCACGATAAGCTTCTTCTCTCGCAGGAGCCACCATGCAGCTCGGAGGGGTCCCGGCACTTGATTGTCCCGTGCCAGGGATCATTTTCTGCCCGGCAACACTTACTCCATTCATGATCGGTGCGCCAACCTCTTGCCTTTGGAGCTGTGCCATCCCTTCTTACTTGGTTTTGTAGACTTTTTGATTCGCCAGGGCGACCCGCTCATTCCGACGGAGTCGGGAAGGGGTACCCCAAAAAGTCCACAATGAACGTTAGGGAGAGTTGTGCCAGGGTTTTTTTGTATCTAAAACCGTGTCGGCAAAATGACACCACCAGCGGCAATATTGTAACGTTTTGTCACCTTGAGATGGATGGGCAGGGGCCTCTTCACTAATTTAGAACGATTCTAGGTGGTTGTGTCTTGCCGCCAAAGGTGGTCTCGTTGGCATGCTCTTTGCTCTTTTAATCTCCCTTTTTGATGTTGTCCAATTCATCCATTAGAGTTGTGCCTGTACTTGGGTGTCCAGGCGTAGAGAGAAGATCCAGGCTCTGTCAGTGGGCTCCATCGGTCTTCCAAGTAGCGGGATAGAACGTGACCAGGAGGTGGAGATGTCTAATCATGATCGGGCAAAAAACAGGAATCTACTCATCGTAGATGATGAACCCAACACTGTCAGCAGCTTGAGGCGGGACCTGCAATCCCAAGGGTACAACATCTTCAGCGCATATTCAGGAAACGCTGGTCTTGAAGTGCTTGAAACCCATGACATTGGCGTAGTCCTGGCGGACCAACGGATGCCGAAGATGGATGGGATCACCTTTCTCGAAGGCGTTAGGGAACGCAAACCTGATGTGGTCCGGATCATCCTCACCGCCTACGGGAGCCTGGAGAACGCTATGGCTGCCATCAACCGTCTCCAAATCTTCGGCTATCTCACCAAGCCTTGGTCATCTGAAGGGGTAAGAGGAACCATTGCCAGGGCCTTTGATCATTTCAACCTGGCACTTGAGAACAGACGGATGACAGAGGCCCTTAAAAAGGCCAATGAGCAAGGGGAGGCCACCAACCGAGAATTGATGGCAACAAACAGGCAGCTTAAGGATGCTATTATCCAAGCCGAAGAGATGGCCAGTAAAGCCGAGGCTGCCAATGACGCCAAAACCGAGTTCCTTGCCAACATGAGCCACGAGATTCGTACGCCAATAAACGGTGTCATCGGCATGAGTGGCCTATTACTGGATACCGAATTGACTTCTGGACAGCGTCAGTATGCCGAGGCAATAAGCGCCAGCGCCGATTCTCTCCTTACGGTGATCAACGACATCCTGGATTACTCAAAGATCGAGGCCGGAAAACTAGACCTTGAAATCATGGACTTTGACCTGAGGATGACGGTTGAAGATGTGATGGGTGTTCTGGCTCTGGGAGCTGTCAAAAAAGGCCTCGAACTTGTTCTCCTCATCCAACATGATGTGCCTGCCCTGGTAAAGGGTGACCCCGGAAGATTGCGCCAGGTCCTCATGAATCTTGTCAATAACGCCATTAAGTTTACGGAAAAGGGCGAGGTGGTGATACGGGTTACGGTCGATGAGGAGGACGACAAAGAGGCAACCATTCGCTTTGAAGTCTCCGATACAGGCATTGGGATACCCGTGAATCGATTGGGCCGTCTTTTTCAGCCATTTACGCAGGTGGACGGTTCTACTACACGCAAGTATGGCGGGACAGGTCTAGGGTTGGTCATCTCTAAGGATCTCACCCAGATGTTGGGCGGTCACATTGGCGTGAAAAGCGAGGAAGGCAAAGGGTCTGCGTTCTGGTTCACGGCGACCCTGGAAAAACAGGGGCAAGGCCGTGAGGTGAAGGTGGTTCCCGAGGAGATTCGAGGAAAACGGATTCTGGTGGTGGATGACAATGCTACGAACCGTCTCGTTCTGAGAGAGCAACTCAGGTCTTGGTATTGCCATTCTGATGAGGCTCAAGGGGGGGCAGTGGCCCTGGACAAGCTCCGCCAGGCGGTGGCAGAGGGGGGGCCTTTTGACATCGCTATCCTGGATGTGCAAATGCCGGAGATGGACGGTGAGACGCTGGGACGTAAGATAAAGGAAGATCCTGATCTTGAAGGTACTATTCTCGTCATGCTGACCTCTGTTGCTGAGCCTGGTGGTGCAGCCCGGACAAAGGAGATCGGTTTTGCTGCCTACCTTACCAAGCCTGTTAAGGGGTCAGAGCTGTTTGACTGCCTTACAACAGTGGTCGGCAGAAAAGCAGTAGGAAAAGACATGTCCAGAGAGACCCTCGTCACCAGGCATTCTATTGCTGAAGACCGGAAGCGCAAGATTCGAATACTGGTTGCCGAGGACAATATGGTCAACCAGAAGGTGGCACTTCATATGCTGAAGAATTTTGGCTACCGAGCCGATGCAGTGGCCAACGGCCATGAAGCAATTAAGGCGCTTGAAACGGCTCCTTATGACCTTGTGCTGATGGATGTTCAGATGCCGGAGATGGACGGCCTGGAGGCTACCGCTCGAATCCGCAATCCGCAATCCGCAGTCCGCAATCACGGAGTTCCCATCGTGGCCGTGACCGCCCATGCCATGAAAGGAGACAAAGAGCGCTGCCTTGAGGCCGGCATGGATGACTATACACCCAAGCCTATAGAGCCCGCAGAGCTGCTAGAAAAGGTCAAGAGGTGGACCACTATAGAAGGGG
Organism: Thermodesulfobacteriota bacterium; assembly: GCA_034189385.1. Taxonomy (GTDB): domain Bacteria; phylum Desulfobacterota; class Desulfobacteria; order Desulfobacterales. The sequence goes on along the minus strand of JAXHVD010000006.1, from coordinate 77,346 downwards.
ACTTATCTAAAAACGCAGGTAGCCAGGACCACCCCATGAGTTGATGCACTGTCGCCTGTTTCCGGCACTCAAGATGATACGGAAATGGGGCAGAAGACAGCCATGATAAGTAAGATTCTTTTTTTCCGTGCAACGCCCCTTAGGGGATGGTTTCCATCCGCCCCACGGAAAGATCGTGAAGTGGGATCAGGATATCGGCCATCTCCTTGATCTTCTGAATGCTGTCGTAGGCCTCCCTCACGTCGATATGTACCCCTGGCGCGATAGCGGGCCCGGAGGCAGGGAAATTCTTGTCGTTGCAGCAGAAGCCGGTGATAATGGCCTTGCCTTTGGAAGTATTCACAGCCACCGATTGCCCACCAACGGTATGTCCCGGGCTGAAGATCACGTCGATTCCGTCCAAGATGTTGGCATCCCCTTCCACCTCTACCACATCGACTCCATCTAATACGTCTGGGTAATACCTATGATCAATGGGATGGGGGTTCCTGAAGAAATCCATTTCAGCCTTCTGAACGTAGACCTTGGCATTGGAGCACTTGTAATCGTTTTCGCAGTGATCGTTGTGAAGGTGAGTATGAACGATGACATCAACGTCTTCAGGTTTGAGCCCCACCGAGGCAAGGGCATCTTCAAACTCAAGGACCTTGAAACCGTAAGTCTCTCCTACCTCATCGGGCACCACAAACTGCTCGAGCCCCGTATCCACCAGGATGGTCTTGTCCCCCCCTTCTACGTAGAAGACATAAATGGGAATCCAGATCCTTTGCCCATAATCCCGAAGATACGTCATAATCCCTTGGTCAGTCTCATTGGCCCCTACGACTAGGGGGTGGATGGTGTACTCTTGCATTGGAACCTCCTCTTAGCTCCGATCTGATTCCTCAGTGACTGTTCACAGGACGGCATGTCCCGTCTTGCTTGCCCATATCTTCAATTGTCCTTACAGCGACCTGCTGGCCCAGCCACAGGTCGTCTTCCATGCAGGTTTCCCTCCTTTCACTCTGGTGGCTGGGGTCTTTTCCATTAGCCAGGCCCTTTCAAGCAACTCGCCATTCCTTGCACGCCGCCATTTTTTGTATGGCAATATGCTGGTCACATTGATATTAAATTCAAGGTTTCAGATCAAGAAAAAAGGAATAGGGCCAATTGCACGGTTCTGACAAGCCATATGTGGAAGTGGCGGTAGCTTTGCCTGTTTCCAAAACCTTCACCTATGAGGTACCAGAAGCCTTTCGGGCCGTGACGGCGGTGGGCAAGCGGGTGACAGTCCCTTTCAGGGTGCGCCAAGTGACGGGCTACATCCTGGACCTCCTTGAGACCACGGACCAGGAAGGGGTGAAATCCATCTCAGATATCCTGGACGACCAGCCTCTTTTTCCGTCCTCCATGATACGGTTCTTTCGTTGGATAGCAAACTACTATCTCTATCCCATTGGGGAAGTGGTGAAGGCAGCCCTACCTGGTGGGCTTAACATGACCCAAGTAACGAGGCTGCGGATTACCGAACAAGGTAAGTCTGCTTTGGTCGATTCTCCCATGGAGCGCCATGATCGGCAATTGCTTGAAACCCTATTGAATCGAGGACCTATGGGGCGATCCAGACTCTCCAGGGCACTGGACAGAGAAGTGCCTTACACAGCTCTTCGTAGCCTGGAACGGGCAGGCTGGATTATGAGGGAGCGGAGGGTGCAGCCAGGGAGAGTTCGGCCAAAGAAAGAACGATATCTAAAAGCGGTGGCAGACGGTCCGTATGCCGGGTCCCTTTCACAGGCTCGGCGTAAGATTCTGGGGATCATTGACGATTTCGGCGAGATCTCCATAAGGGACCTCAAAGTCCAGGTCCCGTCGGCCGGACGTCTGGTCAAGAAGATGGCTGCCGACGGTTTTCTGGATCTCTTTGAACGGCAGGTATATCGAGATCCCTTTGGTGAGGCCATTGAACCGAGCTCCAACGCACCGGTCCTCACCAAGGAGCAGGATAGAGTGGTCACCACGGTGGTGGAAGGGCTTGACAAGGGTTTTCAGGCCTATCTGCTTGACGGTATTACGGGAAGTGGCAAGACAGAGGTCTACATGGCAGCCGTGGCGGCAGCCTTGGATAAAGGGTACGAAGCCCTGGTGCTGGTTCCGGAGATCGCCTTGATATCTCAGACGGAACGGCTCTTTCGAGCCCGTTTCGGCGATTGTATCGCCTTGCTCCACAGTGGGCTGAGCGAAGGTGAACGCTTTGACCAGTGGATGCGCATCGTGCGCAAGGAGGCCAAGGTGGCTATTGGGGCCCGCTCTGCCATCTTTTCGCCCTTTGATCACTTGGGTCTTGTCATCGTAGATGAGGAACACGACGACTCGTATAAATCCGCCTCAGGGGGACTGCGCTATCACGCACGGGATCTAGCTGTGGTTCGGGCCAAGCTGGAAGGAGCCGTTGCCCTTCTTGGATCAGCAACGCCATCGGTGCAGTCATACTACAATGTGCAAGAGAAGAAGTTTCAAGGCCTCCATCTCTGGAAACGGATAGAAGACCAGGTCCTACCAGAGGTGCACGTTGTAGATCTTCGCCAGACAGAAGGCTCCCATCGGACAAAGCCCTTTATAACGCAAGAACTCAAGGACGCCATTTCCGAGACCCTGGGCCGGAGGGAACAGGTTCTCCTTTTTCTAAACCGCCGCGGTTTTGCCAATTGCCCGACGTGCAGTTGCTGCGGAGTTCCTGTTCGGTGCAAGAATTGCGATATTACCATGACACTCCACCGGGAGGCCAATGCCTTCAGGTGCCACTACTGCGGCTACACTTGTGCTCAGACAGTGGGCTGTCAGGTCTGCGGCAGCTCCAAGATCAAACTCCTTGGACTTGGCACAGAAAGGGTGGAGGCCGAAGTCAAGGCCGTCTTCCCTAAAGCCGAAGTGGCTCGAATAGACCGGGACACGACAGTCCGAAAAGGGGCATTGGTAAAGATCTTAAAGGCTTTAAGGGAAGGCGCCATCGACATCCTGGTGGGGACCCAGATGGTGGCAAAGGGACATCACTACCCGAAAATCACGCTGGTGGGAATCCTTTGTGCCGACCTTTCCCTGAACTTTCCTGATTTTCGGGCAGGAGAGCGCACCTTTCAGCTCTTGGCCCAAGTGGCAGGCCGTGCAGGCCGGGGGGATCGACAAGGGCGTGTGATACTTCAAACCTTTAATCCTGAGCACTTCTGTATCGTCACGGCAAGTCATCAAGATTACGCGGCCTTTTATGAGCGTGAAATTGGCTACCGCAGGGAGCTTTACTATCCTCCCTATTCTCGCCTTGTACAGGTTGTGGTAACAGGAAGGGACAGAGATCAGACGGCCCGGTATGCCCAAAGGCTGGGAGAAATCTGTCGGGCGCTGCAACGGGAGAACAAGACCTATAAGAAAGAAGTGCGGCTATTGGGCCCTGTGCCAGCCCCCTTGGCCAGACTCAAAAAACGCTACCGATGGCAGCTCCTGCTGAAGGGACTGAAGGTGGCACCGTTACATGGATTGACCAGGGTCCTTAAGGCTAGGGCCGAACGGGAGATGGGCAAGGGTGCCGTGAACATGATCGTGGATGTCGACCCGGTGGACATGATGTAGGTAGATGGCGCATGCCTGGAGACTCTCTGGGCGTGGCAGTTTCCGCCGCCACGTCAGCCCGTCGATTCGCAACAAAGGGTTCCAGAAGAAAGGATTGGAACGGGCTTCTTGCATCAAGGCCTACTGTAGGAAGCAGAATGGAGACAGTAAACGAAAGCGAGCCTGTCGCAGTCCTTCAGGCCCATGGCCTTACATTCGGAGTGGCTCCCATTTGTCAAGGGGGACAGACCGACAGGCCCCAAGGGTTGTATACCCAGATGGAGTAGTCATTGCCCTGGGGAGATGCGTGTTTGAGAGATCCCCGGCAAGGGGGGTGGCCGACCCTATGTGTCGGTCTCCAATCGCTGGAGAATCAACTCCGCGGCCTTTTTCCCAGAAAGGAGCATCCCGCCGAATATGGGGCCCATGCGGAAAGACCCAAACGTGGCATTGGCCGCCATCCCTGTGACATAGACACCGGGGAAAGCCTCCCGCGTATTTTCAAGGGTAGACTGTTCTGCTACCTCCGCCCAAAGCGACTTTTCGCCCACCACGTCTCCCGTTGGCGTCAGCAGCCTTGCTCCTGATTTCCTGACGATAAGGTGCATCAATTCAGTGGCATGACCGGTGGCATCAATCGTGTAGCGGGCCCGGACCGTCAGGGGGTCTACATGTAGTGCAGCCTTTTCCACGGCTGTCCAGTTGAGCACCAGTCCAACGACTCGCACCGATTCCGGACCCTCTGACTGGCGGATCATCACATCCTCCACGGTCATGAGGTTGAACACCTTTGTGCCTGCCTGGCATGCCTTGGAAGTCAGGGTACTGGCCGTTTCCACGGCGTCAGCAGTATGGTATCCGGTCTCAAAAGGCTCCGTAGAAACGCCCACTTCATCGAGAATCTTCTTGCCTTCTTCTTGAACCACGATTTCGTTGAACATCATTCCGCCGCCCCACACGCCGCCTCCGATGCTCAGTTTGCGTTCAAAGAGGGCCACTTTCCTTCCGCTTTTTGCCAGATAGTAGGCTGCTACCAGTCCTGAGGGGCCTCCCCCTACGATGGCCACGTCCAAATGGAGATGGTCCAGCCACTTTTCAGTGAAACGCTGGACGATAGCCTTGGTGATGATGTGTTCGTCAAGTTTCATAATTCCACCTCTATGTTCGTTCTAAATAAGTCCTGGCAAAACTCCTAAAATTTACTCGGCCGACAGGTAATTGAATTCGTAAAGGTCTGAAACTTGCTCACACACTCAACCATTTTCGAATTAAACGACCTGTCGCCCTGAATTTTTGACAAGTTCCCCCTCAAATAAGAAGGCCAACTTCGCCCCAGAGAAATTGGCCGTAAAGGTTGACCAAGAGCATCGTTAATCGGGGGGATTGTTAGCAACCGACAGAATCCAAGTCAAGGGTTTTGTCTTTTTGCCGATAGTATAGAAAAATGGCTTGACATTTGGAAAACAGCATGGTCTGCTGATTATTATCATTGAATTGAAAGGAACTTGGTATGCGTTCACTGTCGCTAGCGCTTTTGCTTCTTTTGGGGCTCCTTCGGGGAGGAGGCTGCTTGCGGTAGTCAAACGCACCGTCTTAGCAATCACGGGCCGCAGGCAGCAAAACCTGCGGCCCTTCTTTTTGGAGGCCACAGGGGGCTTGCAGGATCTGTGGCTTTTTTGTTTTCTTTGGTTGGAAGGAGCCCTCTCAGAAAGCTTCATGGCGCCCCCTCTCTCGGGGGGCATGGGAGGGCCCTTGAGGGGGGATTTCTCATCCCGATTCAGACAAACTGCATAGCCAGGGGGGAAGAAGAGATGGAAAAAATAGCTGTTTTTGACACGACATTGAGAGACGGAGAACAGATTCCGGGGGCGTGTTTAAATCCGAGAGAAAAGCTGGAAATTGCCCTGCAACTTGCAAGATTGCAGGTAGACTGCATTGAGGCCGGCTTTCCTATCTCATCTCCAGGGGACTTTCAGGCCGTAGAAGGGATCGCTGAAAATGTGAAGGGCCCCACCATTGTGGCCCTTGCCCGGGCCGTTCAAAAAGACATAGAAACAGCCTGGGATGCCATCAAAAAGGCAGAACGTCCCCGCATTCATGTCTTTCTTGGCACCTCAGATGTCCACATCCAGAAAAAATTTGGCCTCGACCGAGAAAAGGCATTAGAGCGGGGCCTTGAGGCCTTAAAGCTTGCCAAATCTCTATGCCCCAACGTGGAGTACTCCACCGAGGACGCTTCGCGCACAGCACCGGACTATCTGGCCAAGGTGGTAGAGAAGGTGATTGAGGCCGGGGCTACTGTGGTCAATATCCCAGATACGGTTGGCTACGCTGTGCCGAAGCAGTTTGGAGATCTCATCGCCTATCTCAAAGAAAGGGTGTCCAATATCGATAAGGTGGTTCTCAGTGTTCATTGCCATAATGATTTGGGCCTAGCTACGGCAAACAGTCTGGCTGCCATCGTCAATGGGGCGAGACAGGTCGAGTGTACCATGAACGGCCTTGGAGAAAGGGCAGGTAATGCCTCTTTAGAGGAACTGGTCATGGCTCTTAGGACACGGAAGGACTATTTCAACTTTCAGACTTCGGTGAACACGAAAGAGATCATGCGTACCAGTAAGCTGGTGAGCCGCCTTATGGGCATACCGGTTCAGGCCAACAAGGCCATTGTTGGCTCCAATGCCTTTGCCCACTCTTCCGGTGTCCACCAGGATGGCATACTCAAAGATCGCTCCACCTATGAAGTTATCCGCCCCGAGGACTTGGGGATTACGGAGCACGAGATGGTCCTTACGGCGAGATCGGGCAGACATGCGCTAAAGGACAAGATTTCAAAAATGGGCTACCATCTTAATGAAGAGGAATTTGAAAGGGTGTATGACCACTTTCTGGAGGTGGCCGACAAGAAGAAACGGGTCTATGATGAGGATGTGGATGTCATTGTGCAGGATGTGATCTTTGCCCAGCTGGCAGGGAGCCAGCTTTTCGTGCTTGAATCATACAAGGTCACTACGGGTAATGGTGATGCCCCTGAAGCCCGGGTGAGGCTCCGGAGGGAAGAAGTCACGCTGGAGGCAAGTTCTGAAGGGGACGGCCCCATCGATGCCATCTTCAAGGCCATTGACAAGATTGTAGGGGCGTTCCACAAGTTGGAGGACTGGCATGTGAAGGCCGTTACTGAGACAAAAGAGGCGATGGGGATATCTACGGTGCGGGTTTCCCGCGAGGGGCATCGTGCTTTGGGCAGGGGGTCCAGCACCGACATCCTAAAGGCAAGTGCCAAGGCCTATGTGGAGGCCATCAACCGGATTCAATTCTTGTTGCAGCACGATGTGGAGGCCGAGAAAATGGACAAGCGAGCTGTCTTGTAAGGTGCGCTAGCACTGCCGACCCCCCACGCCTTGATTTTGCAATTGATAAATGTCACACCCGTGAGTATATAGAGCACAGATCTTCTGCGGCCAGCGGGAGATCCATGTATTGGTGGGAATTAGAATCTGTCCTTCCAGGGGCCAAGGGAGAAGCCAGCCACTGAAGGGTCTGTTATAAAGGTCCTGATTGCATGTAGGGGACGGGACGTGAGAAGATTCAGCAACGTGTGGGTTTCGATGGTAGTTTTCTTGTGTGCCTATATCTGCGGGGTTCGCCCTGTGGCATGGGGCCAGCAGACGGAAGAAACGGAGATCTTGGAGGTCATCGGTAGAGGGAGGATCTACCGTGACAACGTGGCCAAGGCCAGGGACGAGGCTATTGCCGATGGCCTGCGAAACGCTGTTGAACAAGGAGTAGGTCTTTTGGTCCCGTCGGCGTCAGTGGTGGAGAGCTTTCAGCGATTGAGCGATGAAATCTATCCCAAAGCCGATGAGGTTATACATGATTACAAGGTGCTTACAGAGTCCCAATCTGGTCCATATTACCGGTTGGTGGTGCGGGTTACCATGTTCCGTGAGGTCCTTCAGGGGATGTTGCAGGACGTGGGCATCCTTACGACGGACAAAGGGATGCCGAGTGTCGTGTTCTTGTTATGGGAGCAAAACATAGGCCAGGTCTTGCCTCGCTATTCCGGGGATCGAGGCCCCTTCAGTGATTCCGAGTTGACCATTGAGAAGACCCTATCACGGTACATGCGCGAGAAGGGTTTTTTTGTCATCGACAAGACAAGAGCCTCTACACTGGGGATTCACTTGGACCCTGAATCCCAGGGGCGCGAATTAAGCGATGATGTCGCCATCAGGCTCGCAAGGAAGTTGAATGCTGAGGTGGTGATTGTGGGGCAAGGCTCCGCTCGCATCGGCGGGAACGTTTCAGGTATGGGTGTGAAGAACGTTGAAGGGGTGCTATCCGTCCGCGCCATCCGGGTCGACAACGGCAGGGCGATTGGCGCGTTTGAGAGGACCAGGGCTTCTGTTCATGCAGATGAAATGGTTGCTGGCACTGAAGCACTCGCGCTTGCTGCATCAGACGTGGCCGAAGATCTGAGTAAACAACTCGTGGCAAACTGGAGCAAGGAGGCAGGTCAACCCCTCCTCGTGGAGTTAACGGTGGGCGGTATTGAGGAATATGGTGATTTTGTCAAATTCCGGACCATTCTCAGAGATGAGATTCACAGCGTCAAGGATGTTCATCTAAAAGCTATCAAGGCCGGGGAGGCCAAGATGGACGTGGACATAAAGGGAAACAGCCGGATGCTGGCAGACGAGTTAATGTTGAAGCGCTTTGAGGGCTTTGGAGTCAATATTTTCGAGGTGGATCGGAGTCGGATAAGGCTGGAGATCATACGGAAACAAGATGTCTGGAAAGGGTGGAAAAGGCCAGAGGACGACTGGGAGACGTATCATTCTGATGATCTTAAAACCTACGCCCCTGCTGGCTATTGATAACGAGTGGAAAACTGGCCATCAAGGGGCTAGAGTTTACGCACCAGGGCCTGGGGTCTCGAAGACGGCTGGTTGAGATAGACTCGGGGGCAAGAACCGATCCTGTCATGGTGAGACGAGCTATTCCCATAAATATCCCCAATTCCTTGACCCTCCTGAGGATTCTACTGACCCCACTTTTTGCCATCTGCCTGATTAGGCACCTGTGGGTGGCCGCCCTGCTGGTTTTTGCCATAGCGGCGATTACAGATGGGCTTGACGGATTTGTGGCCCGTGTCTATCGACAGAAGACAATGCTGGGGACCTACCTTGACCCTGTGGCCGACAAATTCCTATTGTTGACAGCATTTATCACGCTGGCCGTTCAAGGCTTCATCCCGAGCTGGCTTGCAGTGATCGTCATGACACGAGATATGGTGATACTATTTGGGGTGGCCCTTTTGAACATCATGGATCGGGATTTTGAGGCGAGGCCTTCCATTTTGAGCAAGATTACCACTGTTGCCCAGCTGGCAACGGTCTGCTCTGTCCTGGTTGGGTTCCAGGTGCCGAAAATGATTTCAATACAATCGACTTTGTTTTGGTTCACGGCTGCCATGACAGTGGTCTCGGGATTACAATACATCTATAGGGGGCTCAGCATTCTCCAAGAGGAGACCCCAAACACGGTTTCGTGACCCCTGCTTGTGGCCATGGCCCCTTGCATTTTTCTTGACACGATCAGCAATACTTGTTAGCGAAATGTCCTGTTCTAGGCACGTAGCTCAGGGGGAGAGCGCTACCCTGACACGGTAGAAGTCGCGGGTTCAAATCCCGCCGTGCCTACCACTCTTATCGGGGGGCTCACGGCAGCCCTTGCCCCTTTCTTACCAGTCCGTCCACTAGAACGCGTAGGTTAAGCCGACCGTGATCATGTGGGTGGTGAAGGTCATCTTCGTATCAAGATCGACCCCCCCTTTTGTGAACTCAATTTCTGGCTCTATGCGAAGATATCGATAACCTAAGTCCGCCGAAAGTGCCTGAGTAAGGTCTATATTGACACCAAGGAGGATTTGAAACGCAAAAGAGTCGTCATCTAAGTCTCCTTGCTTATTGATATTCGTTGGCACGTCGGACCACTCAAATCCCGGTTCCATGGCCAATTTCACATCTTCCATGTCAAGCCAGGTCCAGCCCATTCCAAAGCCCCCGTATGGATGGACCTGACCATAAGGGTCTCGCAGAAGCAGATTGAACATGAGCGCCATGATGGAAACATCTGCATGAAGATCCACGTCTGTACCAAAAGGGTGAAAGTAGTAAGACTCTCCCTCGATGTCCGTTCCGGAAATCGCAAAGGCCTCAAGTTCTAATGCTATTGCCAGCGGCTCCACATGGGTGAGCCTCTTGGGAATGTGGCCTGCCTTGACACCAACGATAAAGCCGTTTTCCAGCTTTACATCAGATAAGGAGACCCGGTCCGGATACCTCTCATCGGAATCCAGGTCCTTCGGAAAGACCTGTCCAAGTGTGACAGTAAGATAGTTGTTTTTGCCTTGATTGCTGTCCTGGGCCAAGACGGCCGATGAGAACAGTGTGAGGAAGGAGACCAAGAATACAACAGCCAGTCTTTTCATCATCTTTTCTGCCTTTCCGTGAAAGAGGTGCGAGCCAAGAGTGGGCCGGCCTGCCCCAGAAACCAAAAGAGGCCGCTGTTTCTTATGTTAGGCGTGCCTCTTATTCAAGGCCGGGGCCTTCCTTGCTGTTTGGATTTTCGGGTGAAAAGGGCATGCCCAGGACCCTAGTAGGGAACAGGTGTTTTGTCAAGAATTCTGAAGGGTAAGAGCTGTTTCAGCCTGTGAGTTCTTCACAATCATGAGGCTGGTGCAACGTGTGGACCGTATTTGCTCTAGTTGGTAACCTGACGTTGGTTCCCTCTTCTGACCTATATCAACCCGAGTTCGCAGCCTAAAACCCTGGTGACGAAACCTTCACCAGTCTTCTCTGCCGCAACCAATTTGCGGATCCGTTCGAAGGTCTCAGATCTGAATCCCCCGTTCTCGGCAGCTTTCATGGTGTAGTCATAGGCCGCCCAAACGTCCGCGCCGGTGATCTCGTAACCGTAGCCCTCAACCAGCCACCGCAGTGACGCCATGCCGGCCTCAACGGCAAATCGTGGTTCCGTTTCAGCCATGTCCCGGGCAGCCCGGGTAAGCGTCCTGGGGTCGCAGGGGCTGCGATTGGCCAGCTCAATCGCTTCATTATACAGCCCTTCCGATTTGGCCGCCGCAAACCACTTGCCCTCGAGGCCGGGTGTGCTGACAACAAGATCTTTCAAAACATCCACAGGCTTCTTGTTCGGATACTTTTTGATAATGGCGAGAAAGGTTGCCAGGTAGGTGGTTTTCTGATTGGCCCCCATGGCATAGCGACTGAAGGCCTCCTCTAACATGCCGCTTTCGAGCAGGATTTCTTCACAGGCTTTGCTGATTATAGAATCCGGTTGATTCAGCCCCCGGGAATCTTCGGCAAAACGAAGCGCTTCGGCCTTCTTGCCCATGGCCAGAAGGGCTTTCACCCCCCATTTCCGATCATGCCAGAACTTGTAGGGGGCACCTTCGAGCAGTTCCATGATTTCGGCATTTCGTCCGGCCTTGAGCAGGGTGCTCAGACAGGCCGCGGTCCCCTTGTAGTACCCGCGCAGTTCCGGATCCGGCCCCCACGTCATCCGCACCCCATCAATGAACTCGTCAGCCCAACGCGAGGCCCGTTCGGGAGTCACACACAGCGTACCCCAATGATCAGGAACCATCTCGATGTAGGGGATATCATCGGCTTCCACTGCCTGCCAGAGACGTTTCAGCCATTTTTCGCGCACCTTGCCCTCGGCCGGTGCATCGGCAATGATCGGTACCAGTGCCTCGATGGCATTGTTGACGGCCGTACCAATGGCACCGGAGGAGCTGTCCACCTGCTCAATGGCGGGCGAGATCTTTTCCAGGAACAGCACGGCCCCCTCGGCCCCTAGGACGGGGTCTTTGCGGGCCGCCTTCTTGATTTCCGAAACAGCCTCCTTGATACGCTTGATCGGTGCTTGCGAGCGCCACCCAAAGGCATGCCGCCTGAAACGGGCGCGAAAGGTCCATGTGTGTTTGGTACCGGAAGACATGATTGTCAGCGCCTTTTTTTCACGATCGGTTTTCCGTCCAGGCCATCCAAGATTTCCATCAGACGGCGTTTGCGTAGGTGTTGCTCTCTCAGCGCTTTCAAATAGCTTTCCCACTCTGGCAGCTTCTTTTCCTGACCCATGACCTTGGCGGCCTTGCGCAGGTACTTGGCCGCCTCCTGGTAGGCGCTGGGTTTGACCTGGGCGATTAGGCGTTCGGCTGTGTTTTGCCACATTTGGACGGCCCGATCTGGCGCGTGGCCTTGGACGGCAGTGGCGATTCTGTCCTCATCCATTCCGTACCACGCAAAACGGTCTTTAGGACGCTGATCGTACCATCTCAGCACCTGGTCGGGCTTTTTTTCAAGGATAGCGATGTTGATTAGATCGTCAACCAGGGGAAACCGCTTGCGCTGATCCGCATCAGGCCGGTCCAAGTCGGACTCCGGAAGGGGCCAGCCCTTTTGTTCCCAGGGCAGCTCACCCTTTTCGAGGTAGCGCAATAGGGCTTCGCGCACCTTGGGCCAGGCCTTGACCTCGCCGGCGGCCTTCTTGCATTCTGTAAAAGCCTGCTGTGAGGGGTGGCGCACGAATTTTTCAACATGCATCGCCGCCACGGCAGGCCAGTTCTTTTGAGAGGTCCGGATTTCCCGCAGTCTATCCCGCAGGCCGGCGGCGATGCCGGGCCATTTTTCTTTTGTGGCGGCAATTCCCTCCTGAATCCAATATTCGGCGTCTTCATAGCGCCGCGCCTCAACCAGGCGTTTGACTACACGATCATAGCTGCATGTCTGGCGGGCCTCAGCCTCGCATAAGGGAATGATCTCCTCCTTTCGGCCGGCTCGTTCCAGGGTGTGGATGGCCCAGTCGCTGATCCGGTCACGCTCGTAGTTGCGACCGAACGTGTCGCCCTTGGCCCCTTTAGACTTATTCAAACGCGCCAACAGTCTGTCTGAAAGCGTGTGCCAGGCTGACTTGGGGTGCCGCCGTTGGAGATATTCTTCAAAGGCCTCGCACACCTCAAATTGATCTTCGAGCACGGCATCCAGCGCCCAGTTCAGCCTGTCGGCCCCAGGGAGGGAAGACCGGCCCAAGGCGTCGACGATGATGGGCATACAGCCGGCAACTTCCATGGCCGTTTCCCCTTCGTCATGACTTTCTTCGATTTGACGGGTGCCGGTCGTCATCAGCTCCCGGCCCAGGGTCAGCACCTCGTCGGCGTGCCCCGCCTTGAGCAGCGTCTCGAGCTTTTTACGGATCCCGGAATAGTCGGGCGTGTAGCCATCGCCTTTCCAATAGTTCTGCCAGCCGGGTTCTTCGGTGATCTCGTCAATTTCTTCGCGCAAGCGTGCCACCAGCGCCTTTGTATCGCCAGACGCAAAGAGTCTTCGGTCGGTGAGGTCCCTTGCCATTTCCGGGTACTGCTCTGCAAGCTCATGTATTAGGTCGATGAGCTGGGTTTTGGTCTTGCCCTTAAGAAAACCGTCGACATCCTGTCGTATATCCTCGGGCGCGACGTCTTCGTCATCATTCGGTTCATCGCCCCAGTCTTCACTTTCCAGCAATTCCAGGCGACGGTCATCCTGATTTGCTTTGGAAACGCGCCGGTTGTTTTCGACCCGCTTGAGGTACTCGATCACCACGGCCACCCCGTGCTTGCAGTCGAATTCGTAAGGGCACGTGCAGATCGAATCCGGCAGGCCGTCTTCGTCCATGATCACCCTGGTGGCATAGCGCTCCGTGCCTTTCACCCAGGCGATCAGGGCACCGTCGTCCGTTGCAGCCAGCTCGGAGACACGCCCCTGGCGCTGATAACTCTTGCCCCTGGAGACAATTTTCCCGCCGGCCCATTCTTCGATGTCGTTCCAAGTCAGATCGGAAAACCGATCCAGTCCTGTTTTCTTTTTCGGCATTGATTTACTTTATCTGGTGTTCTCGTATCGAAAAAATGGCAACAACTCAATGTCGCAAGTTTTGTCGTAAGATTGTCTCAAGAAGCAATCTCCAATGGGAATCATGGACTTAAAGTGGGTCCGATTCAATTGTTGCCACGGTGCGGGGACAATCTCCTTGCCGCAGGCCGCCCGTTTTTCTTCGATGATATCCTTATGGATGCGACGTCCAATTTCCCAGTAAAGCATAGTGAGTCCGGCATTGACCGCTTGTGACACCTGGCGGCGGGCCGAGAAGATCAGGCTGCGGATGACGGTCAGAAGCGTCTGGTTCATCTGAACGGGAGCCATACCTTCCGTTCGTTAAACGGCCAGAAAAAGATGATAGATAGTGAAAGGACGATTCTTCAGGGCATGTTGTGTTTCGTCAATGGGCTTCTTGGGGAGAATGGAGGAGCGAACAAACCGGCCTATAAGACTAAGTGCGGCGGCCTCCCTCTCGATATAGCCGGCTACTCCGGAACGAGCTTTTTGTAGGTTTCCGTCATAAACATACCCGAGCATGGCCCCCGTATTCATGAAAGGTGCATACTGCGCGGTAATAAACCGCATCATGCCTTCATTGACATAGTCGTCGTTACCAGCATCCAGCTTTCCACTGGTTAGACGGACTCTCAAACGCTTCGCTTCAATGGCAAAGTAGACTTCGGCACCAAGGCCACGGGACACAAGAAAATCAATCTGTCCGGATGCTTTGTCCTCATCCAAATCAGTTCCAACAATCTCGGGTTGCAGCCAGATATCAAGAGGGCCGTTTCGAAAAGGAAAAAGCCTTTTCACTCGCCCATAAAGACGCCTTGAAATCCAGTTCTCATGGTCATGGGCGGTCTTCTTTTGAAGACTTTTGCTGGCTTCGAGCAAGGAACTTAAGACATCAGGAATATCTTCCCTCGGGAAAAGCCGGATGAATTTGTCTGCCGGGTGACGCGTCATCGCGATTCCCTTCTTGCTATCGCGATTTCGCCATATATCCTGGCCGCATCATTTAAAGCAGCCGTGCGCGTCCAGTTCAAGAGGATGTTTGGACGCACTATATGTATTGTCTCACCTTGGAAAAAAAGAATGTCGCGTTCATATCTCAAAGTGCCTTGTCCTTGTGATACGCGATCCCGTAAGGCCTTCAAAACCTTGGATAGATCTGAGGACAAAGCCTTGTATCTAAATGGTACTTCTTTTTTTGTAATGTGGACCGTAACCATGGCCAAGCCCGTATCGTCGTCAGTGCCGCCCTCGGTGCGGACGCGGTGGCGCGATCCTTCTGTTTTGGCCCAGGAGTTCAACGTTGTCGCCAAGGTATCTGCGTATGCGCCCAGGCCTTTCTCTGCATAAGGCGACGTCGTGGATTTTTCCAATGGATCAAGCGTAATCAATCGGGAGGACCGCCAGGTTGTTGGTGTGGCACTGGGGATAAAGATATCAATCGTATCTTCAACCAGGGCAATCTCCTGATCGGTCAAACCAAAATATTGATAGATCAGTGGCTCAAACTCAGATTGAAGATTATCGACAAGCGTTTTCCTTTTCCGATGCCAGGTTCTTAATGCCTCCTCTTCAGCTTGGTCAAACAATGCGTTCTTATCAATTTTCTTCTTCAATGCATTTAGACTGCTCTTTAAAGAGGTTTCCATCTCTCCGAATCTTTTTGCCACATGGGCCACGATGTGATCCGCCTCCGTTGAGACAAATTCGCTTCCGGGCAAAGGAAAGGGAACTCTAAGCAACTCGTTTAGATGCACTTTATCCCTTTCGCTTCCCCAATTCGCCGACGTATGAAACAGGAAGTATCGGGCTAACCTTGATCTCAAGTAGGCTGTCAGGAACTTCAAGAGCCTGGCATCCTTCTTAGGACCAGAAATTGATTGAAGGGAATGTTGAAAAAGTACATCGAAATTGCAGAAGGCAACCTTACTGAAACCTTGATTTACCAATATCACTGGCGATGTAAACAAAGTTGCCGGGGGATTGCTGTACAAAATATCAGTACGATATTCCTTCTTTTCCAAATGGTCTTTCAAAAGAATTGTCTCATCACTCAAAACGAGCAGATCGCTGCTCCATGACTTCGCATCAAGAAAGGCCGTGTCGAGAGGCCAAGACATTGGCTTTGGTTCACGATCCGATTCTGTTTTTGATCTGGGCCAAGGCTTAAGTCCCTGTCCGATACCCCATCTTTTGGTCTGAGGTTGTCTTCTCCTTCGCAACTCACTGAGCACATCAACATGTTCCTTTAACGACGGTAGCTCTTGAAGCAAATCGAGCAACTTCTGATCCCGTGGCGTCCCCCATAGCCGACGTTTCCACACGACAGGAGCGGTTTCATGTTGAGTGGCAGCGAGAAGGTCAGCCAATGGAATCCATTTGCGGGATGATGGATCGATTTTGATAACTCCCCGGCGGAGTCCGTCACGATTGAATTTCGGCGCGCTAAATTTCACTACATGATGGTTGCGATTTGGCAAGGCATTCTTGAAGCGACAAATAAACGCTGGGCATAAGGCGTTCTGGAAAAGCAAAAAGCTGTAATCCGCCAATTGTAGCACTTCTTCAAGGGTTACCAGGGTCAACCATTGGGCCTGAAACGCATCCGTCTGGTTTTGAAGAATTTTAGTGGGCAGCAGTAAACAGCCCATGCCGCCGTCTCGAAGCATCTGAGGAGCTTTTTCCATAAATTTTTGGGCCAATTGTTTGGTTCCGCGGCCCTCCCATGGAGGGTTGCCGACAATAAAATCGAATTTATCCTCCGCAAGGGTTTCGTCGGCAAGAAAATCGGCCTGGTAAATAACGGCGATATCCGCGGCCGGTCTATCAAGTGTATTGCCGTAGTCTAACAGTTTCGGCAGGGGCTGGCCGGTTCTCTCGATATATTTCTGGATATGCGGTGGATCGAAAAAGTCCAGGTAAGCCAGATATAGACTGAAACAGGCAATACGACATGCTGTCTCCTCCCAATCGACACCATGGATTTGACGTGAAAGGATTTCCTGAAATGCATTTACCTTTGTATTGTAATGGGCCCGGCTGTTTTGCAACAGCCATCGATTGGCTATCCGGTTAAACAGAATTACTAGAAAGATGCCGGACCCGCAGGCAGGATCGAGAAATGAGCGGTCGAGGGCATCTGGGTCCTCACGGACGGCCGTGTCCACTACCATTTCCGCCAGAAAACGTGGTGTATAAAATGCGCCGCGCTTGCGCTGTTTTTCAGGGTCTTCGGTTTTTAGGAAATCCTGATATACTGCGCTGATGGTTTCCACGGGGATCATTCGAAAGTCATAGGGCCAAAAGGAGACTTGACCGCTTTTCACATCGTGACCGCCGAGAAAAAGAAGCAGCTTATTTACATGGGAGGGCTTGATCAAACCCCTCTCGGCAACCAGATCCTGGTCGAACATATTGCCGTTGAATCGTTCTTTAAGATCGGAGAAAACCTTATAAAGAAAGTCGATTCGTTTATGCTCCGGTTGTTTCTCCAATAACTCTGTAAAGCGCGTTGTTCCTGTGCGGTTGCCATTTGATTTGCCGATTGAATAGATTTCCCGATCAAGGAGGTAACAGAGGAAGAGCACACGTCCGACAAAGGCATGAGCCCTCTGGGTGTCATCTATTCTGTCATCGCCCTGAATCAATGCGTTGCGTAAATCCCGGAGACTATCCAAAAGGCTTGCATCCACGGCCTGGCGTGGGTCGAAGTGGTTTTGATGGGTTTCATAGTAGTGACCTGTGGCCAACGCGTGATGCAGGGATTGAAGGAGGTGAACATAATCGGTCAGGGCCAGGGGGGGTTGTACCAGCATATTTTCCAACGCTGATTGATCTGTATGGTCTTTGGCTGGCCTTGCCAATCCGGAATAAATGTGAACGGACGTTGGGTCTGCCAGGACAAGGACATTGGCCACGCCTTGATTCCAGAAAAGCCGTTGCTGCAAGAGTCTTTCCCGGGTGGGAAAAGGACGGGAATATTCCTTCAGGTACAAGATGGGGCGTCCGTCCAGGCACAACACACCGTCCAGTTTCATTTCCCACCACGCCCGTTTAATGACTGAAATATACCCAAGCAGGTCAGGGTCTTGCGTGGCAGCTTCGAGGGAAGGATAAAAGATCATCCCTGGCGGTGTAGACGAGTGCGCTTGAATGAGATCAGACTTTTTTGCAGTTGCTGTGGGCATGGCTTCTATATCCGTCTGATAAGGGCCTTCACAATCCCTTGAACGGCCATCTCTTCCATGGGGACCCAATCCGTATAGTCTGGATTTTCCGACTTCAGATAAAAGCGTCTGTTCTTCTTGGCAAGGGTTTTAAGTGTGGTATCGCCGTCGATCAAGCCTACAACCATATCGCCGTCTTTGGCAGACGCATCCGCATCTACGATAACCCAATCCCCGTCAAAGACGCTGCGTCCCGTCATAGATTGGCCTGTAACTTTCAGCGCAAATAGCCGATGCCCTTTGCGATTGCCAAGAATTCGTTCGTCGACAGAGATGGCACTCGACAGAACTTCTTCTTTTCTCTCGGGCCTTCCAGCTGGGATTGCTCCCAATATTGGTATTGAAACGACCTGGCCGATTGAATCAGTTTTTAGCGATATTATTTCTATGCTGCGGGAGCGGTTCCCGTGAAGGCGCACGTAGCCTTTTTTCTCTAAGGCACGCACATGGTCAGAGGCTGCTTTGGTACTTCTAAAACCAAAATGGCCTGAAATCTCCCTATAGGTGGGTGCCACTCCCTTCTGATTCTTGAAATCTTGAAGAAAGTCTAAAATTTGTGCCTGTCTGTCCGTGAGAACTCGGGTACTATACATTTGTATAGTATCTGGCAAAAAATATCTTCGATGTCAAGCGGCTATTTTAAAAAACAGAAAAATTACGCAAATTGTCTTGACACTCATCGCGTCAAAGCAGATTAGAGGTGCGGGCGTTTTCAGCTTCAACCATTGATGATCGCCGTGGCCCTTTTCACGAAGGACTGGCTCAATAAGGTAGAAACGGGTTTCGGCTTCGTTGTATGTTACTGTGAACCTCCCAATGGCCGCCTTTGGCCGGGCCGATACGACGCAGAAGCCCCTCCTTTTGTAGTTTTCTTATGTTCCTTTCGATGGAACGTTCGGTCACACCAATCAATGAGGCCAGTTCAGGAATAGTCAAATGCCCATTCTCTTTCAACGCGGCCAAAATTTTCCCCGACATTTTCCCCATTTTTCGGCGAACTGTTGCTGTAAAGAGGCAACCGTCTCGATCGTCGACAAAGTCCATCTCGGGCCAGGCTTCCAAGGCCCGTGTGATGCCTGATCCGAGCCCTCGATAAGGGAGCAACCCCTTTGCAACATAAGAAACTGAAATTGGAGACGGCTGTCTTCTCCTTTGGCGATGATGGTTTTCAGGTCTGACTTTTTCATTCTTCCCCAAGTGGTGGTTTCATCCCAGGTACATTCTGCCCTCTTTCAACATCCGATTGCAGAATGCATCCATTATAACAAGTTGCTATACAGCCGTTATGTTCACCCGCACAAAAAGTCAAGCGGTTCAACTACAAGACTCGTGGCAGTTCTATCTTAGCAACGGCGGTGGATTAGGGTGAAAAAGCGGGCTATATTTTTCAAAAGCATGCAGGCCGGACAAAAACATTGACAAAATCGAGCAATAAATATATATAACTAATTGTAAATAGCTATTTTTGTTGTGACAAAACCATGGACAAAATGATGGACAAGAATCAGGTAAGAAAGGTTCTGACCCTCAAATCTGGTAAGTTTGTGTTCAGTAGGAGATTCTCTCAGAAGGGGCTCTCGGAGCTTTTCCTTGAGGCCAGAGTGCTTTACAGAACCGTCAGTGATCTACCTATCTTACCGACTCTATCAACAAAGCTGGAAGAGGAGATCATACGTCGATCCATTTTTGGCACAGCGGCGTTGGAAGGCAATCCTTTGACGGAAGAGGAAGTGGGGGAAATCATATCCCAGTCTGCCCTTGTGAAGCAGAGTCAACAGGCCGAACAGGAAATAGATAATCTCAAAGTAGCGTACGATTTTGTTGCCAAGCAACCGGTTTCAAATACCCCACTTGAGTTTGATGAAAAACTGATAAAAGAAATCCATAGAATTATCACAACTCAGATTCCGTACCAACATAACGCCCCTGGGAAATACCGAAGCCATCTCGTCAAAGTGGGCGACAGGGAACATGGTGGTGTCTACACACCGCCAAAATGTTTCCCCGACATAAAGATTGTAATGGAAGAATACGTAAGCTGGATGAACAGAAAGGAGACTGTGGAACTACACCCGCTGATACGTGGTGCACTATCTCACTATCATTTAGCCCTCATACACCCTTTCGGCGATGGAAATGGGAGAACAGCCAGATTGGTTGAGGCTTTGGTGATGCGTTCCGCAGGAATCAAATACATTCCCATCATGCTATCTAATTTCTACTATAGGAATATCGATGATTATTTTTCAGCGTTTTCCATTACTAGAAAGGACAAAAACAAGGATGTGACAACCTTTCTGCAATTCGTTCTGAGTGGTGTCGTAGACTCGTTAAATCAACTCAAAGACAGAATTACGTCCTACATTCGCAAATTTTCACTCCGAGATTTCTATGCGTACTTAAGAGACCGAAGAGATCTAACCCACCGACAGCATGACTTGTTGATTATGTTACTGGAAAGCGGGTCCGCGGTTACCCTGAACGACCTGTTTCAACATGCCCCATTCGCCGTTTTGTACAGAAACGTGAGTGAAAGAACCGCCCGGAGGGATTTAAAAAAGCTGCTTGATGAAGACCTCCTGACGCTCAGCGATAAAGGGCGATACACTCTCAATATCCGAACACTGGATTCACTCCCGGTGGCATTGCTGTGAACGATTAGTGACGTTCAGAAGTTGTGACAGTCTATTTCTGAATAGACATTCCAGATAGGGCGAATCGCTTCGCTTCGGCATCCAATGCCTTTAAGTAGCCCATACCATGGGTGTGGATCGAAATGGCTGTATGCCTACGTTCAGCGCCTCCCTATCCTTTTAGCTGCCTGCCAAGAGAGTTTGCCTCAACTTTTGAACGTTACCAAACGATCAAAAACTTCAGGCGCCGCCATTTTCAAATAGGCTGACTATCCTAGACGTACGAGCTGGTGCCAGAGCACAAAAACCTTGGCCACAACGGAACCCTACATGAAGACGCTCAAAGATGATCCAAGAGAGACCCTCAATCTGCTTTCCACGACAGAAATTCCCCACAGCCATACCCCAAACAAGAAAAGGGTTAACCACTAAAGCGGCTAACCCTTTGAGATTGCATGGCGTCCCCAACCGGATTTGAATCCCGATGTTATCGGGACGTGAAAGGCTTCTTTCACTGTGGCAAAAGAAAAGCACCCTTTTACAGGATGCTTGTTATCGAGTTGGCGTCCCCAACCGGATTTGAACCGGTGTTGCCGGCGTGAAAGGCCGGTGTCCTGGACCAGACTAGACGATGGGGACGCAGCTTCTGGTGGGCCGTGCGCGGCTCGAACGCGCGACTCTCTGCTTAAAAGGCAGATACTCTACCGACTGAGTTAACGGCCCGGCTAAGGCGTACTATTAATACCATATGACCAAGGTGTCAAGGCCTAAGACCCCGTCTCCAATATGGTTTTATTTGCCCTGTAGGCTGGGCCTACTTGAAGTTGACAAAGCCTAGGCACTGTGCTTATAAATGGCCCGCAAAAACCCCCGACCTGCTTGATCAGGAAAGAAGGAGTCACATTATGGCAGAACAAGATGTTCTAGAGGTTAGTGACAGTAACTTTGAATCAGACATATTAAAGGCCGAAAAGCCTGCTCTAGTGGATTTTTGGGCACCCTGGTGCGGTCCGTGCAAGGCCATCGCTCCAGTCATGGACGAACTGGCCGAAACCTACGGCGAGAGCATCATCTTTGCAAGGTGCAACGTGGATCAGAGCCCAAACACCCCAGGTCAGTATGGCATACGGGCGATTCCCACCGTTATCCTGTTTCGAGATGGCAAGGTGGTCGACCAGATTGTTGGTGCCGTACCGAAATCTCACCTCGAAGAATGCGTGAAAAAGGTCCTTTAAGTGGCTGAAGATTTTTACGATGTGGCCATCATCGGCTGTGGTCCAGCTGGCCTCCAGGCGGCCATCCATGCCGCTGGAAAGAGGGCAAGGGTCATTGTTTTTGGAAGACCTGAGAAAAGTAGTCTCTACAAGGCCCATGTAGCCAACTACTGCTGCTACGAGAAGGTCGTGAGTGGCAAGGATATCCTAGAGGCTGGCAGGAAGCAGGCCCAGGGCTTTGATGCCGAGTTTATGGGACAGGACATCATTGAAACCAAGAACGAGCATGGAAGATTCATTGTGGTGACGGAAAACAACGAGACCTTTTATTCCAAGACGCTTATCCTTAGCATGGGCATCTCCCGAAAAAGGCTCGGCGTGAAAAATGAAAAGGGCTTTCTGGGCCGCGGTGTGAGCTATTGTGTCGATTGCGATGCCAACTTTTACAGGGGCATGGACGTGGCCGTGGTGGGCAATGAAAGCGCAGCCGTCACCGGTGCCCTGACCCTTTTAGGTTATGCCAACAAAGTCTATCTGGTGTGTCGAAAGCTCGCGGTCAACGAGTCGCTTTACGATCGGCTCGAGAAGAGCGATGTCATTACCCTGCATGGTACATGGGTGAAGGAGATTCTGGGAGACAATGAAGTGGAAGAAGTGTTGCTGACCAATGAAGAGCGCATAAAGCTAAGCGGCATCTTCATTGAACTTGGAGCAAAGGGCGCCATGGAGTTGGCAGCTAACCTGGGCGTAGTGTTTGATTCCGAGACCTTTAGTTTTATCGAGACGAACAAGAAGCAGGAGACGAACATCCCGGGTCTATATGCCGCTGGAGATATTACTGGCCAGCCCTGGCAAATGGCTAAGGCCGTAGGAGAGGGTTGTGTGGCGGGGATAGAGGCCGCCTTATATGCCAAAAAACTTGGCGATTCCTGACCGAAACATGCGGGAAAAGCTCAGAGGTCAAGGCTGAAGGGTCAACGAAATAGAAATGTCAGCCTTTTTTTTATGGCTTAGGGGTTTCAGCTTCTAGTCTATACGAGGATATACTTTTCGTGAATGTGAAGGGAGTATTCTATATTGCAGTCATCCTCTGGCTGGCCCTCCAGGTGTTCGGCTGTGCCTGGCTTCAGCCAAAAGCGGAGAGTACTGCCCAAGAACTGGCCCACGAGGGCATGGACGCATTCAGGCGCGAGAACTATAGCCGAAGCGTTGAAGTGTTCGAAAAGCTGAGGGACTGGTATCCCTTTAGTAAATATGCAATTCTTGCTGAACTCAAACTCGGTGATGCCCATTATTACCTCAGGCAGTTCAACGAAGCCATTGTGGCCTACGAGGCATTTGCAAACCTTCATCCAAAAAATGAGGCCGTTCCGTACGTGGTGTATCAGATAGGTCGGTGCTATTTTGACCAGCTGCAGGCCGTTGACCGCGACCAGACGACGGCCCGGGAAGCCGTCCAGACCTTTGAAAGGCTGATCCGGAGTTATCCTGAAAGCCCCCAGGCCAAGAAGGCCAAGGCACACATCAGGACTTGTCAAAAGAATCTGGCCGAGCATTCGTTCCACGTGGGAAGGTTCTACTATAGAACCAAACACTATAAGGCCGCTCTGGAACGTTTTAAGATGGTTCTCACCTCTTATCCGGACCTAGGCGTTCACTACGAGGCCCTTCAGTACATCGCTTTCTGCCAAGCCAAAATCCGAAACCCTGCCAGCGAGCCCCAATAGCGTCTGCGTGTGGAAACCCTATGATTTCCAAGGCCATCATCTTGCTTCCCTTTGCTTATGTGATGGGTTCTGTGCCATGGGGGGTGATTTTAACCCGTGTGTTTGGCCATGGAGATATCCGTGAGGCCGGAAGTGGCAATATCGGCGCCTACAATGTCTATCGTGTTGCCGGAAAAAGACTAGGGATTTTGACACTTGTTGGAGACCTCTTAAAGGGCGCTGTGCCTGTACTCATGGCCGTGTCCTGGGTAGGCCTCTCTGGCTGGACAGGTGAGATGGTGATGTGTCTGATAGCCCTTGCAGCCTTTGCAGGGCACCTCTTTTCTGTATTTTTGGGCTTTAAGGGAGGTAAAGGCGTGGCCACTGCTGCCGGGTGTTTGCTGATCATGTCTCCTCTCGTCTTCGTCATATGCGTGCTTGTCTATGTGCTGGTGCTGTGCAGTTCGGGCTATTCCTCAGCCGGATCCCTGGCAGGGGCGGCTGTCCTCCCAGGGGCTATGTGGCTTGCCACGCACTCTGTGCTCATGACTGGTTGCACCTTGGTGATGGCGTTTTTTGTTTTCGCTCGTCACGCCGACAACGTTAGGCGTCTGCTCAGCGGCACCGAGCATTCGTCTCTGCGCTCTTAGGGTTGTGTCTCGTTCACATGGCTTTGTGCGATGAATGGTGTCCCTGGATGGGTCTTAGGGCGGGTCTACCTGAGCAAGAAAGAGAGGGCCGTTGCATGATTTGTTCGAGCTATTTTGAGGAGATGGTGCTCGAAGGGGGATAGCAAGGAGGGGCTGTGATGCTTCTTGCGTGAAAGGGCCATGCTTTTGATGGTGGCTTGTTCAATAATCGACCCGCTCTTTTAGTTCTTTTCCACACCTGAAAAAAGGAAGCTTCTTGGGCGGTATTTCAACTGCCCCACCCGTTTTTGGATTCCTTCCCACATACCCCTTGTATTCTCTCACAAAAATGCTGCAAAAACCGCGAATTTCAACCCTATCGCCTTCTGCAAGGGCACTAGACATGGCATCAAAAAAGATGTCAATGACGGCCTCGGCCTTTGCCTTGCTAATGTCCACTTCGTGTTGCAACGCATCTACAAGACCTGACTTGTTCATAACGCCTCCATCTGCCCAGTGTTGAACTCATTTCCCAAGGACCATACATACTACTAATACTGAATAAGACTTTGATAAGTCAAGTAAGATTTCTTGAAGGCCTGGGCTTAAGATGCTTCATAGGGCCTTCCACGGCCCCCCATGGCTGTTTTGTATGTCGGCCAGAACCGATTCGACCTGTGAACGGATCTCTGAAAGCCGCTCCAATGAAAAGGCCTCAAACCGCAACACCAGCACCGGCTGCGTATTCGAAGCCCTCACCAGTCCCCAGCCGTCGTCAAAAAGAACACGCACGCCGTCTATGTCAATGATGTCCTGACGCCGTCGGTAATACTCGGTAATTTCTTCTACTAGTTGGAATTTCTTGTCATCTGGACAGGGGACACGGATTTCTGGCGTGTTATATGTTTTTGGGACATCACTCAACAAGTCGGAAATGGTCTTACCTGTAGTGCCCAAGATCTCCAAGAGGCGACAAGAGGCATAGATGGCATCATCATAGCCGAAGTATCTGTCGGCAAAGAAGACGTGTCCGCTCATCTCACCGGCCAGTTCGGCCTTCACCTCTTTCATCTTCTGTTTGATAAGAGAGTGGCCTGTCTTCCACATGATGGCCTTACCGCCGTGTCTTTCAATATCGTCGTAAAGGGTTTGAGAGCACTTCACCTCTGAAATAAACGTCGCCCCTGGCTTGCGGGAGAGAATCTCTCTGGCGAACACGATCATGAGTTGGTCGCCCCAAATGATGTTGCCCTTTTCGTCAATGACGCCGATACGGTCTCCATCACCGTCATAACCTACGCCAATGTCGAGTTTCTTGTCCAGAACCAAGGCGATGAGGTCCTGCATGTTGTCTGCCACTGTGGGATCCGCCTCGTGGTTGGGAAAAGTGCCGTCCAAATCACAATAGAGATCAAAGACATCACAGCCCAGTTCCCTTAAGATAGGCACTGCCACCACACCAGCAGTGCCGTTACCTGCATCAACACCGACCCTCATGGGTTTTGTGAGGTTAATATTGTTTTTCAAGAACTCCGTATAAGGTCTCACGACCTCAGCCGTTTCCAGTTTCCCTCTACCCTCGGCAAAATCCCCCTTTTCGATGATCTGTAAAACCTTTTGTATCTGCTTCCCATAGAGAGTATCGTACCCACTGCATAGCTTGAAGCCATTATACTCACCAGGATTATGACTGGCGGTGATGATGACTCCCCCCTGCTTTTGAAAATGTCTGATGGAAAAATAGAAGACTGGCGTGGGACATATCCCTATGTCTAAGACATCACATCCTGTGGCAAGGAGCCCTGCCACCAAGAGGTCTCTGTAGCTGTCGGAACTCAAGCGGCAGTCCCGCCCCACAATGATACGTGATCGTTGTTCAGTCTGCAGGTACGTTCCAAACCCCTTTCCAATCAAAACGACGTCTTGTTCACTGATATCCTTGTCCACAATTCCACGAATGTCATATTTTCTAAAGATCCCCGGGTGCATGGTGCCTCCTTGATAAATACGCTTGGTGTTTTCATAGAAAGTCTTTTGTAGGCGACATTGAGTCCGCCCTGGCGGAGGGAATAGGCACTGAAGGTGTTCAGGGTTAAAAATGCTGGCTATTTGCTCCGCTTTTCACCCGACAGGCCATCCATCATTTTTGAGTTTCACAACGAGCAGAAGATGACGATGCCCCCAAGAGGCCAGCAGTAGTATGCAAAGGTATGAAGTGCTCCTTTCTTCACCAGGCCTATTAAGGTCTTAAGAGCCACATATCCTACAGCTCCGGCCACACAGGCCCCCACCGCGGCAGGTCCAAGGGGGGGCATGCCGGAGATTTTGGCCTGAGCTAATTCCAGGGCCATGGCCCCCACGATTGCGGGGATGGATAGCAGAAAGGAGTAGCGAGCTGCTGTTTCTCGATCCAGGCCTTTGAACAAGCCCATAGCGATGGTGCTCCCAGACCGAGATATTCCAGGCAATATAGCCAACCCTTGCATCATACCAACGCAGATAGCATCCCAAGCGGTAAGCTCAGTCCTCCCCTTTTTCTTCATGGGCCGCGTGAACCAGAGTAAGAAGCCCGTGACCAATAACATGATACCAACCACTCGTATGGAGGAAAAGAGGATCGCGGCCAAGGGTCGAAAGGCCAGCCCAAGAACGGCCGTAGGTAGAGATCCGATGAAAATGAGGGTGAGTAGTCTTATTTCCGGCACCTGGCGCCATTGCTGCAGACGACCGATGTTGCCGGCAGACCAAGTAGACCTGGAAAAAAAGGCCAATGCCATGTCTCTGAGGTCCCGAAAGAAAACCACACACACAGCCAGCAAGGTGCCAACGTGGACCGAGACATCAAAGAAGAGCTCTGGTTCCTGTAATCCAAAGAGAGATTGCAGAAGCACCAAATGCCCTGAACTGCTGACGGGGAGGAACTCCGTGAGCCCCTGCACAATGCCGAGGAGAATAGCCTGCAGCCATCCCATTCAGGAGTCCAATTCCTCACGACGTAGTGATCTTAAAACCCTCCGTTTCTGAAACATGTAGCTACCCATCAAGCCCCATTGCCCTTTCTTAGGTCTTTCCTAAATCAAAAGAAACAGATCGATCTTATGTGAAAGATAAGCCCTAAGAGAAGCAGCAGGCCCTATACCTCCTTAGGAGAATAGGGGGCTGGCATTTGTCCTTCCAGGGCCATCTTGATCTTTTGCTTCAGCTCGCTCAGATCGGCGCTCTTTACGACATAGTAGTCTGCTGCAATAGACTTCAGGTCGCCCTTAAAGGAGGAATAGGCCGAGCAAAGTATCACGGGAATGTTGTAGAATTCCCTCCTGACGTCCTGGAGCAGATCTAACCCGTCATGCTCGGCCATCTTGATATCCAGTATCACAAGGTCTGGCTTCTCGTTGTCGATCATTGCGATCAGGCCGTGACCACTTCCTGCTGTTATCACCTTATACCCTTCCTCCTCCAACTCCTCGGCATAGAGCATACGGATAACTTCTTCATCATCTACAATAAGAATTTTTTTCATAGGACCTCCATTGCCACTTATGGGTGCCAAGCCTTATTCTGTATCAAACCATCTCTTCAGCAAGTAAGACTTGCTGGTTTCAAACACACCACACTGGTCTTCTATGAGGTCTTCCGCCTGTTGGATCGTCATGGGCTCTGACTCAATCACAAAGGAACAGGTCCGGCCAAAATAGAGGGGGATGAGGGCCTCCATGAGTTTTCCCTTGTTCTTTGCCAAGTTTCTATAAGTCACTGCAAAATCGACCAGTATTTCAGCCCACAAGTTGCCCGGGAATTCAAAACCGTCTAAAGGATGTTCTTTCACCTCTGAGAGCTTCTTCATAAGATTGGCTGAAAGGGTTTCCTTCAGGAGGGCCTCATGAACGCCAAAGCCTGTCTGAAATTTATCATAGAGTCGCCGAATATCCACGTCCACCGGCGGAGGCATTTCCATCTCCCCCAATCCGAAGCCAAATATGGCCGTAGGCTTGCTCCACCGGACGTCCTTCCAGAAATCGGCGTGTTTGATCATCATATCAAAGATCGTTCCTACCACCTGTGTGAACATAGGGCCCAAGGACTCCCCAGGGTCTTTGGGCTTGTGGACTTTGGGCCGGCCCATATAGGACTGACAAATGGGCATGCCGTGACACATGGCCGTGGTGGTCATCCAGATGTCGATGCCAAATTCCTCTACTGCTGGGGTCCAGTCCCCCTGCCGGAGATACACTTCAGCCAGTTTACCTGAGAATCCAAAGTCACCCCCGATGGGCTGGCGCACCCTGCGGCCGTAAACACATCGGGTCATGGGATAGGCAATGTTGTTGGTGATGGTACCGTCAAACTTGTGTCGTACGTAAAGGGGCGCCACAAAGCCGAAGTCCTCGAATAGCGGTTCGCCAAGGTTCTTGATCCAGCGAGGGGTGATGCTCTTGAGATCTGCATCTACGACAATCACGGCCTGGGCTCTCAGGTCACAAATCGTTTTGAACAGATTCTTGAAATTGTTGCCCTTTCCTCTCACGCCCGGCGGTGTTGACAGGTAGATTTTCGGCACTTCTGTCTTTGTGTTCATGAAGGCCTCACGGGTGCCGTCGGGTGAATTATTGTCACAGTTGATGATGACGCTGTTCTTGTTCCCGAAGTATTTGATGAGGCCCTCACTGGCCTTCTGGGTAGGATAAGAGATGAGACTAGCTTCGTTGTACGAGGGTATGCCCACAATGAGGTCAGCGGCTTGAACATCGTGCGGATTTTCTATTAGGTCCATCATCCTCCCCCTAGTTGCCTCGGGTCCCTTTCCGGCAGAAGGGCGCCCTGGAGATCAAAAAACCATGGTGTTCTCAGATATATATGTATATTATATATAAGGGCATAGGTCAACGTCTCCCTGCAAAAATTGTCGGCCATAGGCATTGGGCTGGTGCCCATCCACGAACGCCCAAGAAAGAGGTGGGGCTTGCGTCAGTTTCCAATTCAGAAGGGGTTGCGCAAAGGTCTTGGATGGAAACTAGACTTGTTTGTGCCACACCGCTCGTAGGAACATGAAAAAGACCATCGTTTTCACCGACCTGGACGGTACCCTCATGGATCATGACACCTACGCCTTTGAGGATGCACGAGATATTTTGGAGGGTCTCAACAAGAGATCTATTCCGGTGATCATTTGCAGTAGCAAGACACGGGCTGAAATAGAAACATGTCAACAAAGGATGGGTCTCAAGGCGCCCTTTGTTGTAGAGAACGGCGCAGCCATCTTTGTCCCCCGCGGGATGCTGAACATGAAGAGCCAAGGCTTTGTTGACAAGGGACCCTATCAGGTGGTGGAGTTGGGAACACCTTACGCTGTGATCTGTGATGCCTGGGATAGAATCAAGAATACGAATGACTTGCGTATGAGAGGATTTTCGGAAATGACCCTCCAGGAGATTGGTGCCCTTACTGCGCTTCCCCTTGAAGAAGCACGGCTAGCCGCCATGCGTGAGTACACAGAACCATTTGTCTTTTCTGACACACCCGATCGCATGAGACTCCTTGAAGGGGGCTTACAGGAAGAGGGGCTGAGGGTTACTAGGGGAGGCCGTTTTTACCACATCATAGGCCAGAATGACAAGGGAAAGGCAGTCCAGATTCTAAAGAGGCTTTACGAGGAGACAGATCCCGACGCACGGCTTCAGACAGTGGGGTTGGGAGATAGTGCCAACGATATCCCTATGCTTTTGTGTGTGGACATCCCTGTTGTGATCCGAAAGAAGCCGGGCAGGTGGGAGTACGTCCCGGCCCCGGGGCCCGTCATCTATTCCGGAAAACAGGGCCCCAGGGGGTGGGCAGAGACGGTCCGTGGCATCCTGTGGTAGGGCGCTCGGTCAAGAGCTTGCCACGGGGAGGATTCAATCTTGGCGATGACAAATCCCTGTTGCTTTGTTCTGAATCATTTTATGATGTCTGAGGCCTCCTCCAGGGATGAGCGTTGCCCGTTGCGTGTGGCGGCTTGAAAAGGGGCCCACCGTTGCCAGGACTCACCGCCACGGCAGATCAACCAATTGAAATCACCTGTTTCCTGCCTCACCAAGATGGATTGAAAGAAAACACTTCAATGAACAGCTCAAAGGGTTTTTGGTTTGGGCAACAGCCCGTTGATGTCTTTTCCATTTTGTGCTAAAAATGCCAATACGTTAACTATTCTTGGACAGCTTCCCGAAATGCGGAAGGTGGCCTGCTGTCACAATCGCCACAGGCCATCACATGTAAAAACGCCTGGAAGCTCCATGAGAATGAGCAGTCTTTTTGGGGATCATCTCCAAAAAAGATGGGGTGATCCTGAATCCTTGACCCCTTTATCCCAAATGAATTGGAGAAGGCCCTTTTCTTTGAGGCCTGCTGCTCACGATGAGGGCTGGGCATACAGAAAGCGTCTACTGCGCATGACCAAGGGGATGTGGTTTGGGCAGGTCAAAAAACAGAGTGATGGATCATGTGGCCTCAAAGCCGCACCGTGAGTACTGGACACTTACGGCTTGGGCCAAAGAGCGGTCAGGGGTCATACTAAATCCTCTTTCCCGCCTATTGGCAAAGATAGGAGTGCAGCCCAATCTCCTTTCCATGATTGGTTTTTTTGCCGCAGCTTCTGCTGGTGCGGTGGTGGCAGCAGGTTATGTTTCTATCGGTGGGTGGTTGTGGCTTCTGTCCGGTCCTTTTGATGCCCTAGACGGGGCCCTGGCCCGGACAACAGGCCGTGAGTCGAGGTTTGGAGCCTTTCTCGACTCCTTTCTGGATCGATATTCTGATGCAGCCGTCTTGTTCGGCATCGTGTGGTGGGCCACTTTCCGTGGTGAACACATCATCGTACTGCTGTGCTTTTTGACCATGTTTGGCTCGTTGATGGTAAGTTACGCCCGTGCTAGAGCGGGTGCACTGAAGATTTCATGCAGGGTGGGGGTTTTTACGCGATTGGAACGCTTCATCGTGCTAACCTTTACACTTCTCACGGAGCAGCTCCTCATCGGTCTGGTGGTCCTTGCCTTTCTGGCCAATTTTACTGCCTTGCAGAGGATGTTTCACGTCTATAGGCACTCATTCCACGAGTAATTGCCTGAGTGAACCCCGGCCCTTGGCCGTGCGTCCTGAAAAGGCGCCAGATGACTGGGTGTCCTCCAGCAGGGAAATGGATGTTCCCATGACCGAGACAATAGACCCGAGAGTGCCCTGCTGAGGCCTTCTCTGGGCCTTGATCATGAAGGGCGAGATGACTGAAGGGCCCTTGGCGCCCACATTAAGCCCAGAGGCGCCCGTTGACAAAGCTGGATGGTTCTGTTTTAGTGAGAAACAGGCCGCAGGTGCTGTGACTGCTTTGATATGAATGTGAGGTGTGAAGATGTATTCTAGAATGCTTGTGCTCCAGTTCCCAAAGACAGAAGTGGAAAAGCCTATCGTGTGTTTCCTGGCCAAGGACTACAACCTGAAGTTCAATATCTTAAAGGCCGCCATATTGCCCCGCAAGGAGGGCGTGATGGTCTTGGAGCTGTCCGGGACCAGGAAAGATTACAACAAAGGCGTTAAATACCTGAAGGGGTGCGGCGTACAGGTCCATCCAGTGGGCCAGAAGGTCGACCGCAACAGGACAAAGTGCACGCACTGCGGTGCCTGCACGGCAGTGTGTCCCACAGGGGCCTTGTGGATCAAGCGACCCGAAATGAGCGTTCAGTTCAACAAGAGAAAATGCAGTGTATGCGGGCTCTGTGTGCCTGCCTGCCCGCCCAGGGCAATGGAGATTCACACCGTAGGAAGCCCGCTGCCAGCATGAAGAAGACCGTGGCCGTTGCCTTGAGCGGCGGCCTTGACTCCGCCATTGCAGCCGCCCTGCTCAAAGAGCAAGGCTACAAAGTGATTGGTGTTCATTTCCTAACCGGTTATGAAGGTCCCTTCGAAGCTCCTTTTCCGCCCAGGCCACCAGCCCTTGTCCAAGCCAAGGCCCAAAGGGCTGCCCATCAGATCGGCATCCCTCTTGAAGTACTGGATTGTCGCCAGCCTTTCAGGAGAGAGGTGGTGGACTATTTTGTCGACACTTACCGGTCAGGGCAGACGCCAAACCCTTGTGTGGTGTGCAATGAGCGTATCAAGTTTGGCTTTGTCCTAGAACATGCCAAAGCCCTTGGTGCTTCAGCCCTTGTTACAGGCCACTACGCCAGGATAGGCCGGGAAGAGGGAGGCGAACTTTCCCTCCTAAGGGGCATGGATCATGGAAAAGACCAGTCCTACTTCCTTGCCCGCCTTACCCAAAGGCAGCTCAGTGAAGCCATCCTCCCTTTGGGTTCCTACACAAAAGACCAAGTCAGGGAAATGGCCAGGGTCCAAGGCTTGACGGCCTTTGTGGAAGGAGAAAGCCAAGAGCTGTGCTTCATCCGGCAGCCAAGCTATCAGGCATTCCTCTGTAACCTGGCGGGATTTGTGCGCAAGCCAGGGGCCATCGTCAATTCCCAGGGCGATGTGCTGGGAACTCACCAGGGGCTCCATGCTTACACTATAGGGCAGCGCAGGGGGATCGGCATCCCTGGGCCAGAACCCTATTATGTGGTTCGACTCGACAACGAACAAAACCGTCTGATCGTTGGCACTGAATCCGAGCTGGCCCGCAAGGCGTGTGTCGTCGTGGATATCAACTGGATCAATGGAAGGGTCCCAGACGAGCCTATGTCCGTTCATACCCGTATCCGATACCGCCACCGACAGGCAGCGTCGGTCATGACGCCCCTTGACAGTTACAGGGCCAAGGTTGTTTTTTCCAAACCCCAGTTTGCCATTACGCCCGGCCAGGCGGCTGTTTTTTATCAAGGAGAACGGGTTCTGGGTGGCGGCTGGATCGACACTGGCAGCGCCAAGGACAGGGAAAGGGGCTGAGCACTTGGCTCATGGCACATGAAGTCGTTTGTTGTCACCACGTTGGGATGTAAGGTCAACCGCTATGAATCGGAAGCGATTTCAGAGCAGCTCATAGACCGGGGATGGCATCTTGCAAGCAAAGGTGCTGCGGCAGATCTTTGCATTGTGAACACATGCACGGTGACCGGAAAGGCAGGGACCCAGTCGAGACAGGCCACAAGAAGGCTTATTCGGGATCATCCCGGGGCCCTCGTGGTGGTGACCGGGTGCTATGCCCAGGTGGCTCCAGAGGTTTTCCTTTCCATGGCGGGCGTCCACTATGTGGTGGGCACATCCCTTAAAGACCGGATCCCACTGCTTGCCGATTCCGCCACATACGCTTTAGCGCCCACACCTCTTGTGGAAGATCTTTCAAGTCCCCGTCCTTTTCAGGACCTTCCCCTGACGAGGTTTGGAGATCGCACCCGTCCGTTTCTCAAGATCCAAGACGGTTGTAACAGCTTCTGCTCGTATTGCATCATTCCCTATGCACGGGGCCGGAGCCGTTCCCTGAAGCCCGAGTTAGTCGTTGAGAGGATAGGAGCCCTTCAGGCGTCAGGGTACTCTGAGGTGGTGCTGTGCGGGATTCATGTTGGACAGTATGGTCAAGATCTCACGCCGGCATCTTCACTCGCAGACCTTTTGCGTTTTCTAGAGGGACCCCAAGGGGTCCAACGATTGCGCATCAGTTCCATTGAACCTGGAGAAGTATCAGAAGGGATCATTGACCAGATGGCTATCTCTGAGCACCTCTGTCACCACCTCCATATACCGCTCCAGAGTGGAGACGACGAGGTGCTCAAGCGGATGCGCCGACCTTATGGGGCGAAGTTGTATCGGGACTTGATTCTTCACCTTGCCCAGGTGTTGCCTGACGTGGCCATAGGGGCCGATGTCCTGGTAGGGTTTCCAGGTGAGACGGAAAAGGCCTTTGACAACACCTGCCGTTTGATTGAAGAACTCCCTTTGGCCTATCTTCATGTGTTTCCCTTTTCTCCTCAGGTGGGGACACGGGCTGAGGGCCTGAGAGATCGGGTGTCGCCGGAAACGATAAAGAACCGATGCCGGCAACTGCGTGACATGGGACAGGCAAAGCGCATGGCCTTCTACGACAGATTCATCGGTACCACCCAGGAGGTCTTGATTGAGGCAAAGCGGGACAGGTCCACGGGGTGCCTCAAGGGTTTTACAGGCAACTACATCCCCGTCCATGTAGAAGGGGGTGACCACCTGTTCCATCAATTGGTTCCAGTGAGGCTCACCAGCGTCGATGGTAGCATCGTCATGGGCCAATGCCTGTCCACTCCTTTTTCAAACCAGAGCAAAGCCTAATCTGCTCCGGCATCAAGCCGCTGCCAAGGGTCGTGGAAAGGTCTTAATGTGTCCATTTGAACATGTCTTGACAAGGCAACGGTCCTCCTGTATGGTTCTTCTTATGAATTTGGCGGAATTAGGCATGAAGGAATTGGTAACAATGCAATGGCGTTTCTGGTGCTGGTGGAGGAACACTATTTCCCGGGAGTGAGCCAAGGGCGTCTGACGATTTTACAGTAAGCATCAAAAGGCCGGGCCCCAAAGGGGCGCGGCCTTTTTATTTGCAGGGGACTGTAGGCGAAGTCAGCAACACCCTTTTTTGTGCCAGCAAAAAGGCTGATAAGACAAGGAGAAAAGACCTATGCTCGTAGTCATGAATCAACATGCGACGCAAGAGGAGATTGATGCGGTCATCGCTGCCATTGAAGCCAAAGGGTGCGTGGCCCGTCCTATTCCTGGCGGAGAACGGACTGCTATAGGGATACTGCGCAATAAGGGGGCCATGGATCCTTCCTATTTTCTGGCCATGCCCGGCGTCAAGGACGCCATCCCTGTCACCCGGCCGTACAAATTGGTGAGTCGTGAATTCCAACCTGAAGGGACCGTCATCAAAGTTGGCGACGTGGCCATTGGAAACGGATACCTTACCCTTGTTGCAGGACCCTGCGCCGTAGAAAGTGAGGAGCAGGCCTTGACCATCGCGCGGCTGGTCAAAAAGGCGGGCGGCCAGATTTTTAGAGGTGGGGCATTCAAGCCGAGGACATCGCCCTATTCCTTTCAGGGTCTCGGGGAAAAGGGGCTTCAGATCCTTGCAAAGGTCAGGGAAGAGACTGGGCTTCCCGTGGTGACCGAGGCCCTGGATCATGAAGTTTTCGATCTGGTGGAGGCATACGCAGACATCGTTCAAATCGGAACAAGGAATATGCAAAACTACAGTCTTCTGCGAAGGGCTGGGCGATCCCCAAAGCCCGTTGTCTTAAAGCGTGGTATGGCTGCTACCATTGAGGAATGGCTTATGGCAGCGGAATACATCCTGGAGGCGGGAAACACCCAGGTGATTCTCTGTGAACGAGGGGTTCGCACCTTTGCCCATCACAGTCGGAACACCCTGGACCTCTCTGCGGTTTCTGTCATCCTAAAGGAAAGCCATCTTCCTGTCATTGTGGACCCGAGCCATGCAGCCGGACGTCGCGATCAGGTCATCCCTTTAAGTCGCGCATCTGTGGCTGTGGGTGCCCATGGACTCATGGTCGAAGTCCATCACGCCCCTGAAGAGGCCTTGAGTGACGGCCCTCAGTCCCTTTATCCTGAACAGTTTGAGCTGCTATGCCGTCAGATTCGATCTATCTCCGACGTTTTTCAGCCCTAGGAGGCTGGGAAGGAGTCCTCTAAAGGGACCCATGGCTTTTAGAAATGCTGTGCTTAACCTCTTCAGACGAGTAACGGATAAATCTCTCCATAATGACGGTCATAGATTTCTTCGAGGAAGCGGCGAAGCCTTGTTCTTATATCACGGGCCGGTGGGAGCACCGGTATTTCAACCAAACCCGTACACGAAAAAGGGACGCCCTTAAATGCAAGCCTCTCGTCAAGGTCGCAGCCATTGCTGCTCCATGTGCAGGGCTCCAGGGTCTTCTCTTTCTGGCACAAATCAGTGTGAAACGCCTTGGCAAGCTGCAGCGAGTAGCTTGGGCGATTTTTGTTCTCTGTGACTATGTGGTTATTCACCTCCTCATGCCATCTCCTCAATTCTTCGTAATGGGCCGTTCGCGTCATCAAATCGGTTTCAGGATTTCTGTAAGGCTCTCCGTGATTGTATTTTTCTGTCTCTGCTGCCAGCTTGGCATACAACGACTCCACAAGGGCCAGGTAACGTCCTTTCATGGTAAGGCGAAAGGGGACCTCCAGTGGAACCAAAGGCATTTTGGGTCTCTGTGCCTTTAAAAGCCCCTTTGGTTCAATACCCAATGCTGTGTAAAGCTTCTTCGGTTCGATGACCACCTGATGCAGCTTACTTGCCGCGGTAAGTGTCTTGTCCATTTGCTTCCGAACGTTGGCCGCTGCCTGCAAAAAGGCGTCAATCTCTCTTTCAAGTCGAAGCCGTCTTGAAAAAAGGTTCTGGGCTGCCTCTGAGAGGATCTCTTCTTCCAGGTCAACCAGAAAGTCATCCTTCACCGACATAGGACGCTCACCCTGCCTATCTTCTCTTTCTCATTTTTTGATAAAGTGACGGTGGTCTCTCCCATACTTGGACATGGCATGGCCCGTCACGTCTAGGACCTCTGGAGATGCTGTTCACGGAGTGTCTTACTCCATTTCGGCACACACAGGCGCTCACGGCGCCTTTCTATATGGATCAAGAAGAGGCGGTGCAGTTGGAGGCCCCGGCCCTATGGCGCTTCTTGCGCAGATCTGACTCTAAATGGCATTTCTTGTATTTCTTTCCACTTCCACACCAACACAGGTCATTTCGCCCCAGTTTGGGCGTCTCCTTGGGGGGATTAGTCCCTCCAAGGAGTTTGCTGAGAAACCCCACAACCACTCCTTCCTCGGCCCGATCCCTTTTCTGGCGAAATCGCGCCGATCCGCTTTTTAGCAGTATCCCAATGGCTGCCTAAAAGGCCATAAAATCGCCCCTGTGTCAACAGATTCCAGTTGGCTGCCATGGCAAAGGTCCCTGGGCTGAAAAGGGCCGATCCTGGCATGTGGATCCATCTTACCTGATCAGTGGGCCCCTTGAGGCTTAACGGGACCAGAGGAAGGGATGATGAAAGGGGCTGTGGTGAATATCCTGGACTATAAGATCCTGCTGTGATACGCCCCGTTGCGACTTCATCCCAGGTTGTTTTTGTTCGCTTCGTGACCATGACAACCAGTGTGGAGAGGCTCTTTCAAAAAGAGGGCTGCCAGGCACCCTTAAGAGATCAAAGTGAAAACCCCATTATGAACTGGCGAAGGAGACTCGCCAGGCTACATTTTCATTACGGAGGGATTTATGGGCCAGACAAAAATAACCGTTCTTTGCGAGAATACTGCCGGCAAGGCAATGGGAATCACAGGAGAGCATGGATTCTCCGCCCTTATTGAAAGGGGCCAAGAGAAGATCCTTTTTGACACGGGCCAAGGGATGTCCCTGGCTGGCAATGCAAAGGCCTTGGGGGTCAACCTGGCAGAGGTAAAGACGGTGGTCCTCAGTCACGGCCACTACGATCACACAGGTGGACTTCCTGCCGTGCTGGACCCTCGGCGGGGGGTGACGGTCATGGCCCATCCAGACGTTTTCACTAAGAAGTATGCGGAGCTGAAGACGTCTGATGGCAAAGAGCGTATTTTCATCGGCATCAGGTATTCCCGCGATTATCTGGAAGGGGCACTGGGGGCTCGATTTAAGTTCATAGAGGGGTTTTCCGAGATTGCACCGGGCCTCTTCTTTTCCGGAGAGGTCCCGAGGAAGACCGTTTTTGAGCATCCAGACAACCGACTCAAGGTGGCACACGGTGAAAAGATGAGCAATGATCCCTTACGGGACGACGTCAGCCTCTTGATCGAAACAGATCAAGGGCCCGTCATCTTGCTCGGATGCGCCCATGCAGGGGTCGTCAACGTGATGAACCATTTTTCGTCACATAGCGGCCACAAGGTGTTTCGTGCTGTCATAGGAGGTACCCATCTGGGTTATCTGAACAGTGCTGAGCAACTGGAAAAGTCTATGGATGCCTTTGACGACTATCAAGTGGGCCTCGTTGCCGTTTCTCACTGCACCGGACAGCACGCGGCTGCTGCATGCTGCAATAGATTTAAGGACCGGTTCGCATTTGCCTGTGCCGGCTGGAGCGCCACATTCTAGGTGATGGCAAGGTCAAGAACACAAAAGGCCTTTTCTGAGGCCATCAAATACGTCTTTGGTGGAGCTACCTGAGCCCAGGCCGTTCTGATGGCAACCCAGTGGCTTCTGGGTTTGGAAGACAGGAAGATACTAAGGGCAGCTGCTGGTCTGGGGGGTGGCATTGGCCACGAGGGAGATACCTGCGGCGCCCTCACCGGAGGAATCTTATCTTTGGGCCTGTACCACCGGGATCATGTCTGTGACTGCCTGTACCCCCACTGTATGGAGTATTACCACAGATTCAAAAGGCGTTTTGGTAGCAGTAAGTGCAGGGATATCACCGGCGTGAGCTTTAAGGCCGGATATGACATCAGGCGTTTTTTCCTGAAGGGAATGAAATGCTTGACAGTGGTTTACACTTCTATAGAATCTGTTTTTGATATTGTTGAAAAGGGTGCTATAAGACTTCCTTCAGAAGGCAGATATCAAAGAAGACCTCCCTTCCATAGGCCGTTCCCCTGTGCCGATGTCGTGCTGAAACGAATGGAGTCTCAGCTCAACGTCGACTTGAGTTCCATTAAAGAAATAAGCCGCGGATTTTCTGGGGGTATCGCATTGCAGGGAGACATATGCGGGGCTCTCATGGGAGCAGTCTTGGCACTGGGCGTGTTATACGGAAGGGATCTGCGGGAAAGACATCACAGCCAGCTCTTTAGGGCAGGACTGGTGGCAATGAAAGAAGGGAGCAGGGTCTTTCACCAGGAAGATCTTCACCCATCTTTCAGGGCCAGCTTGCGTGTGGGAAAGCTCTACGAGAGATTCGTATCAGCATTTGGCAGCGCTGATTGTCTCCATATCCTGGGCAAGGTATCTCCATCGACACAGAGGGACTTTTGTGAAAACGTGGCCCAGCGCACCGCCCAATTAGCCATGGAGTTTACAGATGTCGAGCCCGTGGCTTATGCCGGGGAGGGCTGAAAGATCGCGCCAGGAGAGGCACCTGATATCGTGGTATGATTTTTTTAGATATGGGAAAAATGAGGAAGGTGCGTCGGATTTGGATGAATAGACCTAACAATGTTAGGGGAGCTAAGTGACATGCCGCAACCGTTACTGAGCGTATTCACGAGTGACTCAGTAATGTCAAAATAATGGTGTCACCGTTTTCAACCTGACCAAATCGCCGTCTTCAATTGAACTCCTGAAGAAAAAGTTCAAGTCTTAAGCATTTTTTAAACCCGGTGATAGGCTGGATCTTGAGGCCCATGGGCCTTTAAGATGACAGGATAACCATCTCATTCACCAGAGGCGAATACGCCTGCAGGTGATGAGCCCATTTGTAACTCATGGGCATTCAGGGCCGTCCCTGGATGCGCCTTCATACGAAAGGTTTGCTTGAAAAATGAAAATAGCATTTACAGGGCTGGACCTACCCGAAGGCAAGATGAAATACGATGACCGGATCTTTGTGGATCTTGCCATGAAATTTCAGCCTGAAAAGTCATCTCCGTACTACTTCGAGTTCATGTTGGATGACTACGTGGGGGCTGACGCCATTGCCATAGCAGATGACCGTGTCCTGGACCT
Organism: Thermodesulfobacteriota bacterium; assembly: GCA_034189385.1. Taxonomy (GTDB): domain Bacteria; phylum Desulfobacterota; class Desulfobacteria; order Desulfobacterales. The sequence goes on along the minus strand of JAXHVD010000006.1, from coordinate 37,757 downwards.
TCTCATCCTTGATATGGAGAAGATCGAAGTCCGACTTTCCAGGGCAAAGGACCCGGTGGAGAAGGGGGTGCTTGAGAAGTGCCTGGCCCATCTCGAGGATCAGAAGCCGATCTGTGATTTGCCCATGGACGGCAGCCAACGGGTTATGGTGAACGGACTGGGCCTGCTGAGCTTCAAGCCCACGGTGGTCTTTGAGGATGCCTCAGCGGATGCTAATGCTGTGTGTGGTGCCATCATGGAGAAAGCGGGGATGATGTTCTTCTACACGGTGGGCAGGCAGGAAGTTCACGCATGGTTCGTGGAGAAAGGCGCAGATGCTGTCACGTGTGCCGGTAAAATCCATTCTGATCTAGCCCAGGGATTTATCAAGGCAGAGCTTGTAGGCTATAACGACATGATGAGGGCCCACAACATGAATGACGCTCGCTCCAAGGGGTTGGCCAGGCTCGTTGGTCGCGACTATGCCATTCCGGAAAACACCATTGTCGAAATACGCTTTAACGTTTGACCATCCAATCCCTTTCGACACAAGAAGCAAGTTACTACTTCTTTCATTCATAGGCAACAGAGGCCGGATTGAACCCTGCCCGTGGCAAGCCACGGGGAATGCGCTCGCTTATTCGGTTCAGAAAAGTGCCAAAGTTTCTTGACGGTACCTTAAGACATTATCATGGAGGGAAGTCGATAAGGGGATTCTCCCTGGAGATGCCTGTTCTGGGGTGACATGGGGGCACCGCTTGTCCATACACTAGGAGAAAATATGAACTAGGGACGACTTTTTCGATCCATGAGGAAATCCTTGTATATCCGGTAGTGCTCAGTCTCTTCGTACGCTATAGGACAGGGGGGCACGTGGTCGAAGCTGTAGATTTTGGCTCCCGCGCAGGCTAGCAGAATCGGGGAATGGGTAGCAATAAGGAACTGGGCGTGACCAGCCTGGCTATTGGTGCCCAGAATCTCGAGTAACTCAAGCTGACTGCGTGGAGAAAGGGCTGTCTCCGGTTCATCGAGAAAATAAATGCCTTTGATCTGGTACCGGCTACGGAAGTACGACATGAGAGATTGACCATGGGAGAGCGTCACCAAGGATTTGCCGCCATAGTATTTCAGTTGACCAGGATCTGATGCCGCCCACTCGTCCACAAGATAAGTGAAATCTTTGAAGATCTCCGAGCCGAAGAAGGCCCCGGGAACCCATCCATTAGACCATTCGAGGCCAAGACAATGGTGCAGTAGACCTTCGAAAGGGTTCACTTGGTATCGGGTGCCCCCGGGGGCACGCCAGATGTGGGTACCACATGCCTGGGCCATTGCTTCTAGAAGCGTAGACTTGCCAGTGCCATTCTCGCCCACGAAGAAAGTCACTGGCGTATCAAAGGCTAGATATTTGGTTTGACAAAAGATAGGCAAAGTAAAGGGATAGTGCTCACGGGTAGGGTATTTCTCAGGCACGAGTGTAATGCTTCTTAGATGAATCGACATGGGATTTTCTTCGTCTTGATGGTTATGAGCCTATGAGAAATCATTGGCATGAACAACGCCCTATCACGGTTGTGGCAGTGCCGGGCCAGGTGTGCTTACTGTTTTTGAAGGACAAAGGCATCAAAGAATTCCCCCTCCACTTTCTTTGATGTCAAAGAAAGTCCTTGGGTATATGCTTCCGGATTTGCAGCATTAGGATGTGACGCATCATTCTCCTTGATGATCTTAATCATTTTTTGATTTGGTTCGAAAAAACAAATAATCCCGTAAGATTTGCAAACACGGAAGCATTCCTTCAATACATCGTGCCGATGATCGTTGTCGATATGGTGGAGGGAGCCCAAGAAGAAAATCGCATCAAAGGTATGACCGTCAAATGGCATCTTCTTGGCGTCAAAAGCCTTAAACTGAATCAAATGATCAACCTTCACTTTTTTGGCACTGTTGTGCCAATTTTCTTTGGCATATCTGGAATGATCGTCTTCGGGTTCTCCTGTTAATACCTTATAGCCATTTAATGCAAGGGCTATTGCCATGTTCCCTGGCCCGGTGCCCACATCCAAAACCTCTGCCTCTTGCGGCAACTTGAGATCTTGAATCACCTTATTGGTGAAATCTGCTGTAAAACTGAATTTTTTACCCAAGATCTTTTTCGCTTCCGTGATGTTCATTTCCACTTTCCTCTTTTGCTTTCTTAAACTGCAATCATGATTGCAGTGAAACCCTTCATTGCCCCAAGGGCCACGGCTGCCCATGTGGAAGCTTTTTGAACGGCCATCAAAGGGGGTGTGGCCAATCAGCTTCGCTGCTTTTTGCAAGTAGTCGTTGCCCCCGTGAAAACGGGCGGCAGGAAGAAGGTTGATTGTTTGGCATCTTCCAGCATGGTGCCTTCGTTGGGGCCCGGCCAAAGACAGGACTCGAGGTTCTAAGTGAAGGGGCCCTCGGGTTCCTGCGGGCACAGGCTAGCGTCTATCTATAACGGAGTGACATCTAATGGTCAAGGGAATACCGGAGATGGGAGACGCCTAGACTGATGGTAGATATTGTGATAGAGGTGAATCTGTTTCGCCGCAGCAAGAAGCATGGAGGAGGGTATGGTGCGCCTTGACCTGGGGGCAGAAAGACCGGTGGCCTTCCCTGGGCCCAGCGGTGTCATTAAAGGGCGTGTTTCCAATGAGACCTCCCCCAAAGAGGGGGCACTTATCGTGCTTCATCCCCACCCCCTCTACGGGGGAAGCATGGATAATAATGTCGTAGAGACCGTGGTTCTGGCAGGGCAATTGGGCGATCTCACCACATTGCGCTTCAATTTCCGCGGTGTGGGCGGCAGTCAGGGACGCTACGATGACGGCGCCGGTGAGCAAGACGATATGGGCTCTGCTCTACATTTTATGGAGAGGCGTTATTGCCCCAAGACCAACGTTGTTGTGGGTTACTCCTTTGGTGCGTGCGTCGCTTTGGCCTACTGCCACAGGGAGAAACATGGCGTGGACCACCTTTTGCTAATCTCTCCCCCTCCCTTTATATTGCCTGACGATCTGTCTTTGGAACTTCCTGTGGTGAGGAAGATCATATTGGGCGAACATGACGACATCGCGCCCCCTCGCCAGGTGGCCGCCAAAATTTCTAACCGCAGAGCTGAAAGACTCATAGAAGTAATCCCAGGAGCAGACCACTTCTATCTTGGAAAGGAGGAAGCGTTGAAAGGGCTCCTGTTAGATTCTTTTGACACCTCCATGGGCAGGGGCAAGTGAACGAGAGATCTCCAGCTTCGACTGTTTTTAAAAAGCATGACCCCTTGAGGTCAGTGGCGCAGGATCCTGAAGCGTCAAAGGGTTAATCACCATGGCTGTGGAAAGCGGCAAGAAGGAGCAGGCCTCAGGGCCTGAAAGAGACGAAGTCCAAGAGGATCATCTCTTTGTGATGGCAAGGGAGATGGCCATTGAGATATTCGAGCAAGGCAGGACAAAAGAGGGCGCCTTGGAGTTGGCTGCAAGGGCCCTTCGATTCGCAGATCGTGTCATAGAGGACTTTGAGTCAAGAGAACCTCTCTCTGAACCATTGGCGTGCAAAGCAGGGTGTTGCTACTGTTGTTTTTATCAGGTCTATTTGACACCCCTTGAGGCCTTTCTCATTTTTCATCATGTAGACAAGACTTACTCCAGGCAGGAGAAGCTGGACTTCATGGATAGAATCGAAAAGACTCTTGAGCGGACAGAGGGAAAGAGTCTGGAAGAGCGGGCTTTGACGCGGCGCGAGACCCCTTGTATTTTTCTCGCCAAGGGACGATGCTCTGTGTACCCTGTGAGGCCCTTTGTCTGCCGGGCCTTGCACTCGCTTAGTGGTGATGCATGCAAGAAAGCATTGGAATCCAACAGTCGTCTAGTGGAGGTAGAGGGATATGCTCACAGGTATGACATTTTCATGACTGTAAAGGCAGGCGTGGAGCAAGTCTGCAAGGATAGGGGGTGCCAAGTGGACACCCTATTGATGGCGAGAGCCATGAAAAGGTGCCTTGAAGATCCATCTTTGAGCGAGGCCTGGATGAAGGGTCGAGGGGTGGTGCCTGCTGGATTCGTTCCGGCATGACATATGATACCCCCTGCGCTTGCTGCTGGGTCGTTCATTTGAAAGAGACCAAGGAGGCGTGACATGTCCTGCTACTTTCGGCACATGAGGGAGATTTTTGAAGAGGTCGGGGTGGAGATCACCGAAAAGAACAAAAAGGAGGTAGACAGCGTCATCCACCGAGTGGTGGGCGTGGAGTACAAGAATTGTTCCCCCACCTGGGCGGCCGTAAAAGAGCACATCAAGAAAGACGTCAGGGCCAGAAGCCGATTCGTTGAAAGGCTAAAAAAGGAGCTGAAGGGGTTGTCATGGGCCCCACGGGGCTAGGGGCATTCTGTTCAGTCTCACTGCTGGGCCACAATCTCTTTCGCCTCTGAGCGACAAACCTGAGCGAAGTCCTCTGGATAATGGCCGGTGATCCAACGCTGTTGATATTCGCTGAAGCCACCGGGAGACTGGGGATGCTTTGGGAGAAAACAATACAGGAGGCGCTGATGAGAGTCGAGATGGTCAAACCTCTTGGACAGTTCCAGGGCAGTCATCATCTCTACTCCCAAATTCGCTAATACCTTCAGGGCAAGCCATATGGCCCTATCAAGGGATTGGCGGACCTTGCTGTCTGTTTCAACGATATTCCCACAGGCCACCTTTGTCATGATCTGGATTTCTCCCTGGGACCGTTGCGCCTTTGGGACGAAGGCGATGACGTTGTTATCTTCAAAAAAGATCAAGCCCCTATTTTTGTCTTTCTTGCCATCCATTCTCCTATTGTCTTGGATGGCCTTGAGGTAGGCATCAAAAAAATCCCGATCCGTCTTTTCCTTGAAGTCCCTCACAAACTGGGCTACCAGGTCTCCTTGCGTGTAGGTGCTCATGGTCGCCTCAGAAGATTCTTGGTTTCCGTTGGCAACAGGCACACTGGAGGGGACAAGGGCGAACTGCTGGTGTACCTGTTGGTGTGAGGCATTGAGTCGGTAGCCTGCAGGGGAGAGATCAAAACCGAAGTTCTGGCCCCAAATGGTAGCATTAAAGGGCAGGGGAGCCCTACGCTCGCGATATCGTCCTATTTCACGAAGCAGTGCCAGTCGCAGATCTTCCAATTCATTTTCCCTCAGGGACCGTCTTACAGCAGGCAGCGCCATGCCCAACTTTGAAGCAAGCTGGACGTAGGTCCTCTGGTAATAAAGGTGCCTGAGGCCCAAGACATCCTCCTGTGTGAGAGCGCCTATGTCATATCGAATGGCGTCTTGGGCCATGTTTGCTGCAAAATGGCCCCATGGGATGTAGCTGTTCTCCCGCAAGTATTCCCAAATGTGTGCCCCTCCTTGAGCATATTCGCCAACAATGGCACTGTCTCCCTGGGTTCCCGGAACGAGAACCATGTGCTCCTTATATGGGTCGGGCAAAGAGGGGTTGTTGGAGACGAGTTCAAAGAGGGGTCTATCCAAAATAACAGGGGCCCACTGGCCCTCTTTCGTCTTTTCGTAAACCATACCGCAAGGCACTTTAGCTTTTTTGTCAAAGGCGAAGCGACAGGACCTGTTGGCCAGTGTTATGAGCACTTGAGGGTCTTTCGATGTCCCGGCCAGGGCCAGGAGCAATGTCCGAGGCAGACGCTCCAAAACCGCATCATCGATATCCTCACGCTGTTCCGCTGTTGACTGGGGCTTGCCAATATCTTCTCCTTCCGGCCTGAAGGGATTCGCATTTTCTGTAGAGTTGTCGGCACAAGGCTTGACAATGAAAGTGGCCCCCATGAAGGGAAAGGCATTAGGGATTTCAAAGACCCAAGTGGAAGGGGCCACGTGGACATCGGTCTTGGGAAAGTTCTGGACATTATAGATCTTTGTTCGGTCCTTGGTGCGTCCCAACGCCACAACCGCGTCGTTTTTTCGCAGGTTACAGGCAGTGAACTGCGATTTGTGAACACCGTATACAAATTCACCTGACGGCGCCACACAGGTGTTGGGAAGGCTTCTTCTCACACTGGTTTCCCTTTCTGGGGCTCAAAAACCCGATCTTGGTTTCAAAGGCCAAATACCAGTTGACGAGGACGGTGTCAATTTCATTGTTTTGAAGCCGAAACCTGGCATTGACGCCCTCCCCACTTTTTCAGGGTCATCGGATTTAGACACATTTCAGCCACCAGGGGGTGGCCTCTTTTGGATCACGGTATTGGGGCCGAAAAACCGACAGGGCTTCCAGTTCCACTTTGACGCCAAGGCGCCTATTTGCTATACGAAGGCTGGAAGAAAAGGGATTTCCGCGTGTGCCATTACACTGAGGAGGATGGAAACCATGGGATGGTTCGGGAAACTCACGTTTGGGTCCATGGGGATGCTCATGGGTGGGCCCTTAGGCGCCATTGCCGGGGCAGCTCTGGGACACCATCTGGTCGATAAGAAAGAAGACCATAGATATGCTGGCCCAAGACTTGTCCACACAGAACAGAGCCAGGCTGCTTATTTCATCACTATTTTTTCGATTTTGGGGAAACTGGCAAAGATAGACGGGGCCGTTACGAGGGCTGAAATCGCTGTGGTGGAACACTTCATCGCCAACCTCAACATGACCGACAGTGAAAAACAGTTCGCCGAACAGGTCTTTAATGAGGCAAAAAACTCCCAGTATTCCATTGATGATTTTGCCATTGAGTTCTACGGAATTAGCGGAGGGCAGCCCACAGTGCTCCTTTCATTCCTGGACGTTCTTTTCCGGATCGCCGCAGCAGACAAGACCTTGCATCCAGATGAAGAAGCTGCGTTGATGAGAATCAAAACTATTTTTCACATTGGCGACGAGCAGTTCAACAATATGAGAGCCACCTATTTCGGAGAGGTGGACAGGTCTTACAAGGTGTTGAACTGTACACCGGAAAGCTCTGATGAAGAAATCAAGGGGAACTATAAGAAGCTGGTCAAGGATTTTCATCCTGACACCATTGTGTCCAAGGGTCTTCCTGAAGAATTCACTGCATTTGCCGCAAAGCGCTTTCGAGAGATCCAGGAGGCTTACGAAAGAATCAGGAAAGAGCGAAGCCTTTGAGAAAGGGCCTGTTGATGAACAGATTGAAGAACCTACGGGGGGCTGCGGCAGCTCTCCTGTGGAGAATGCGCTCGCTTAATCGGTTCAACTGTCGAAGGATCTCATAGATGAAAGATATGGCCAGAGGAGGAGACCATGGCCAAGCATAGAGTCTACGTGACGCGACAGATCCCTCAGCCAGGCATCGACTTGCTCAGGGAGACCTGCCACGTTGAAGTGAATCCTGAGGACCGCCCCCTGACACGTGAAGAGCTCCTTGAGAATGTCCAGGACCGGGAGGGGGTGATGGGGCTTCTGACCGACAAGATCGACGCCGAGTTCTTCGACGCTGCCAACGCAATCAAAGGGTATGCCAATTATGCCGTGGGATTTGATAATATCGATCTTCAAGAGGCGACCAAGCGCAAGGTCCCCGTGAGCAACACGCCAGATGTCCTCACAGATGCCACGGCAGAAATGGCCTGGGCCCTTCTCCTTGCAGCAACGCGCCGCGTGGTGGAATCCGATCGGGTCATGCGCTCCGGCAAATGGAGCGGATGGGGTCCCCTTCAGTTCATCGGCGGCGACGTCACCGGCAAGACCCTGGGAATTGTGGGCCCCGGACGGATAGGCACGGCCATGGCCCTCATGTCCAAGGGATTCAAGATGAAGGTGCTATACACCGGTGCATCTCCCGAAGAAACCAGCCCGGTTTTAGAAAAGGAGCTTGGAGCCAAAAGAGTAAACTTTGAAGAGCTTCTGAAAAGGTCTGACTATATCAGTATCCATGTCCCCCTCAACGCCCAGACAGGCCATCTTTTTAGTGCCGGTGCTTTCAAAAAGATGAAAAAGACAGCCTTCCTGATCAATACGGCCAGAGGTCCTGTGATTCATGAAGCCGACCTCGTGGAGGCCCTCACAAGAGGCGAAATCGCAGGGGCGGGTCTTGATGTCTACGAATTCGAACCCAAGATGGCCAAAGGCCTTGCGGCCCTGAACAACGTGGTGACAACAGCCCACACCGGGTCGGCCACTGTTTCCTCCCGAACCAATATGGCACTCCTGGCGGCCAGAAATCTGCTGGCCATGGTGCAGGGAAGGCAGCCCCCGACATGTCTTAACCCTGAGATTTACGAATAGCCCCATTTTTACGGGCCGTTGCCAGATGTCTTCTTCCTTGGCTCTGGGCCAATCTTAACGCCTCTACGGCTGGTTCCAGTCCCGCTTAGAGGGCAGGATTCGCCAGCATGGATGGGCAAACAGGTACCATGGCCCCTTGAAGGAACGTCGGTTTTGGCAACAGCCCGTCAAAACAAGGCGTAAAGGATCATATGAAAGGGTGCTTCATCAGCCTCTTGGCGGCCTTTGTCCTTTTTGCCGTGTTTCCGCCCAGGGCCCTGTCACGTGTCTTCGTCTATGATATGGTGGCGGTGAAAGGCCGAAAGTGCCTCTTAAGGGCCGAGACAAGAGGGCGGCTCTTGCCAAGAGGTGGTGAGCTTGTCGCCTTCTTTGTTGATGGAAAGTCCATTGGCAAGAACCTTTCGGGCGGAGACGGCATCGCCTTTAAGTCCTTTGTGCCGGAAAGCACGGGGATCCACCAGATTCGTGTGACATTCCATGGAGAGGAGGACAGGGGTCGGCTTCTTTGCTTGGACAGAGGGTCTGCCATTGTCTTTGTTGACGTTGAAGGCACCCTCTTTGAGGGACCCCTGCCCATGAAAGCACAGCAGGGGAGCCGGGAGGCCATAGGAAGCATCTGCGAGTATTTTCCGGTGGTGTTCCTCCAAACAAGTTTCGTCGGGCTAAGGGTTGTCAGGGCGTGGCTGGCTGAGCATGCATTCGCGCCATCACCTGTGCTGGCGTGGAGACAAGGGGCCGTATTTGACGAGGCGGCCGAAAAGGAGCTCAAGATCAAGGCCCTCATTGCAGGTCCCAAGGTGATAGAAACATGGAAGGGGCATAGGCCGTTGAGTTTCAGCTTTGATAGGGTGGATGGGGCTGAGAAGGTGAAGGATTGGCAGGAGATTCGCAGCAAGTTAGAGGCGGAGAAAAACTGAATGCCTATGAGGCAATGATTCTGTTGGTACCAGGGAGGTTGTTGGATGAAAATTACTAGTCTCGATGAGGTCGAAAAGACACGGCTACAAATGGAGGGGGCAGTGGACGTGTGGAAGCAAATTCCCATATCGAAAGATGACGGCAGCCCTACCTTCTCCGTTCGGGTCTTTACGATTGGGCAAAACGGTTGCACCCCTTTTCATGCCCACCCTTTTGAGCATTTGAACTATGTCATAGAGGGGCGTGGGGTCCTGGTCACCGAAGGGGGTAAGGAGCAAAAAATAGAAAAGGGCCATTTTGCCTTGGTCCTTCCTGACGAAAAACACCGCTACAAGAATACAGGAGAAAAACCCCTCATCCTCATTTGCGCCGTTCCCAAAGAGCACGAGTAGAAAAGGGGTTCAAGGATGCAGGATCACGCCAACGCTTTTTGAGATGATCCGGACATGAGACTCATCAGCCTGAGGCCCTATGTGAACGGGTATACAGGATTCATAGAGGACGAGCGCAGCTACGCTTATTTCAGTTTTCCTCGCAAGGGGAAACTAAAGAGAATGCTCACCTACAAGAAAGTTGACTTTTCAGACTACGGCCATTTTCTGGCTGGAATAAGTAGATTCTTCCCCCTAACTGGTTTCTTGAAAGAGCCCGTGCCCCTTGAATCCTGTACCATTGCCGAACTAGATAGGATCTTTGCCAGGATATCTGAAAAATGAGACCTGGGGTTCTGGGCCTCTTTCCAAGTGTCGCATTTCTGGAATGATGTCCATGGAGAAGAAAAAGTACAGCCATTTCAAGGACGAAGAAAGCCTCTTTAAGGTGCTTAGGGCAATCACGGCCCGTATCCACCATGACTACGAGGGCGTCAAGGCAAGACTCTGTCAGGAGATCAGGGGGTACTATGAGAAGATACGGCAACAGACCAACGAATCGGGCCAAAGGGTAAGAGCGAAACTCCTCGTTGGCCTGTCTGGGGGTGTGGATTCCTCTGTTGTCGTATATCTGGCCACAAAGGCTGTGGGCGTTGAAAACGTCATTGCCGTTACCATGCCCGCAAGGGAAGATGACGAAAGTGTCCGTTTCTCGAACCTCGTGAGAGAAAGGCTGAAGATGGCTGATCCTTCAGTCCAGTACGTGATTTCCATTTTCGAAATAGTCAGAAAGGAAATAGAAGTAGTAAACAGCCTCAGATGGAAAGGGATGTCCATCTGCACAGCAAGCCAAGACCAGACGGACATGGACCGGATGCGCATAGGCAATTTCTCGTCACGGGCAAGGATTGCCATGCTTTACGATATGGCAAGAAGAGTAAATGGCAGGGTCCTTGGCACTGGCAACCGTGCCGAGTTTGTCCAGGGCTATGCAGCTAAATATGGAACTCCCATTTCTTTTGACTTTGGTGTCTTGGACGAGCTGTACAAGATCGACATCTATGAGCTTGCCAAAGTCCTGCATGTGCCCAGGGAGATTACTGCGAGGGTTCCATCTACAGGCTACTTTCCCGGACAGACCCACGAAAGGGAGCTGGGGGCTACCTGGGAGGAACAAGATGCGCTGGCGTTCTTGCTTTTTGAGAAGCGGCGGGACAAAGAAGAGATCGTCAATGAATTTGAAGTAGAAAAGGCCTTTGTTGACACGATGCTCAGAAGATACGAAAGAAGCAAGGACAAACGCATGCTGCGACAGCCTCACATCAAGATGGGGTTCATAGACGATGGAGATCTTTAGCCGCAGGCATTACGAGAGGGCACTGGTCGTGGGAGCCGGAAGCGGCCGCGATATGGCCAGTTGTGTCCTGGTGTCGGAGACCCTTCGCCAAGGGGGGACCGCCGTGGATCTGGCTGGTTTCTTGACGCCATGGGCCCTGCACCGCTTTGATGGAGAACTCGAAAGGCCCATCAATGAGTTAAGAGGCCAGAAGAGTAGAAAATTCATCCTTTCCGAAGAAGAGGTCTCCCTTGATTCGTACTTCGAGCCGGAATTGGTCGATTTGAACAGGGATCTTGCCTTAGGGGTGGGCCGTTTCTATCTTTTCTCTCTCCAATACGGCACGGCCAAGTTGAAGGGCGAGATTGAAAAGCTGATAAAAGAGAATGCTTATGATGTGCTCATTGCCTTAGATGTAGGTGGAGACATCCTTGCACGAAGGGGGGAATACCCTTGGCTTCTTACGCCTATGGTGGATTTTTCCTGCCTGAGTCTTCTGGGGGGCATGGGGCCGCCCATTGACTGTTATCTGGCTGTGGCGGCACCGGGGGTGGATGGGGAAATACCCTCTAGCAACCTTATGGACATCTTCAACGAATTGGAGGGAAAAGGGTTGGTGTTGGACTGCCAGGTCCTGGAAAAAGAGAGCAGGAGCTATCAAACTTATCGCGCCGTGGGCAACGACCTGAACGCTCGGACAGCCTCTCGGAGCAACACATTCAGACTCATTGAAAAGGTGCTGTCATCGAAGAGTACGCACCTCTCAGAGACCTTAGAAAAAAGGGTCTCCTTAAGGGACAGGAAATGGAAGCTTTCCTTTCCTTTGGATCTCAGGCTCTCCCTTGCCAGGAAGATATATTATTTCGACCTGAGAACTGTTTATGCAGCCAAAGACACAAATCTTGCCTATCATAGCATACTCCATGCTTTTGTGATGCTGAAGCAACTCGGGGCCGGAGGCACTGAAGTGGACCTTTCCTTTGTCCCCTGCGCCATAGGGGCTGGAGGATACGGGGAGGCGGTCTTTCTCTTGACGCCGCCCGAACGGCTGCAGGGAGCAACACGAAAAGAGATCCTGGCACATGGCTTGGAACTCATAGAACAGCGGCATCTTCCCTGTGCCATCATGCTCACAAAAGACAGGAGCGCCTTGAACGTTCCTTCCAACCTTGACGTTTTTGTCAAAGAAGGCGGCTTCAGTCTGGTATGCCCAAGAGGTGCGGTGCCCCCAGGCATCTCTGTGCCTTTTTGAGACGACGGCAGGTCGCAAGTAAGGGCCAGAAATAGCGAAGGATAGGCCCATGGGATGCAAACCAGACAGGCCTTGCCTGCCAGGCACAAGCATTTGGGAGAAGGTTTCCTTGACAAAGAGGCCTATGTTTTATATAAAAAAAAATTTGGCCCTATTTTCGAGTGCCCGCTCAACCAAACCTACGCCAGAGACGGCAGGCAGGGTGAGCATCCCCTAATAGGAGAGAAAATATGAGTGATGATCATGCGTTAGACATACAAGACACGGCTGCTGTAAAGGAGATCCTTTCTGGGTCGGGATACTCTGACAAGGCGATTTCCTACTACCTGAATCGGCCCAATTTGGGAACACTTTCTGACGCCGACCAGGTGTCTGAGCTGACTGGCCCCTGTGGAGACACCATGAAAGTCTATCTGAAAGTAGGTCAGGGACGCATTGAAGATGCCAAGGTCCAGGTCCTCGGTTGTCCGGGAGCGGTGGCATCGGCCATGGTGGCCATGGAGCTCGCCAAGGGCAAGACGATTGAAGAGGCGCACGCCATTAAGGACCGCGACATCTACCGTGTTCTTGAGGAAGTCCCAGATCAGAAACAGCACTGCATTCGTCTGTCCATAAAGGCCCTGCAAAAGGCCCTTGAGGAGTATGCCCGCGGCAACGGCAACAAGTTGTCATAAGCAAGCGGATCTCCCTTTTTTTCTAGTCTCTTCTCTTCCCATCCCTCCCCCAATGTGACGAAGTGACACGTTCAAGTCGCTTGGCACGTGAACTGACAGGGTCAAAATCTTGACGCTTGGCGGCATTTTAGATCCCCTCTGCCCACCCCTTCACCCACCCGGGGCTCGAAAACACCTGTAACCAACTGAAAAGATTATCAGACTGTGCCGCGGCCACTTTGGCACGTTTCCTGCCAGAAAGAGCCTTTGTGATGCGCATCCTTCGCAGATGGCGTGCTTGGCAAAAGCAACGATCGTTATCTGTTTCTTGGTGCAAGTATTGATGAAGTCGTAGGAAGTCCATTTTGCTTTCTCCGTGAGCATTCGCGCCTGGGGGCTTGAAAAAATTTGGGCGCACTTAGAATGTTCGGCGAAGATGTGAAGACTCTCCGCTGCTGCGGATCAAACCGTTAGCATTTTTTTGACGCCGAACACCAAGTACTTTTTCCCCAACATGCTGAATGTCTTTGGCAAAGGACTTTTTGCGAAACTGTCAAGTATTCATGTTTGAACGAACCCGGATAGAGATCACAGCATAGACATGACAGAGGCACCAAGAGGAAGACTCCGCAGAAAGCCTTTGAATAGGCCGGTTTCCCAGAAGTGCTTCCACTCATCGGAGAAGAAGCCACTCCCTCCACGTTGTTCCCCCATTCCGACAATGGCCGTAAAAGCAAAGGCGGATCTTGAGTCTCATCAGAAGATTTCGGCATTTCCAACGATGGACCGAGGAGGAAGTGTGGCAGAGGCCCCCGGGGTTGGGGAAAAGACCGTTGAAAAAAGAGAAATCCCGGCTCGTCTCCAACAGGCGCAGAAAATGCAAACCATCGGGACCCTCGCCGGAGGCATTGCCCATGACTTCAACAACCTGCTGAGCATCATTCTCGGCAACGCGGAATTGGCCATGGATGACGTGCCAGAGAAAAACCCTGCCCAAGAGTGCCTGAAGGAATTGCACGACGCGTGCTTGCGAGCAAAGGATCTGGTATCGCAGATTCTGAGTTTTGGCCGCCAGACAGGGCAGGAGTTGAAGCCTGTCAACATGACCCCCCTCTTAGAAGAGGCACTGAAGCTATTGAGGGCATCGATTCCGACGACTGTCGATATTCGCCGCAACTTCTCGTGCGAATCAGATACGGTACTGGCTGATCCGACACAGATGGTCCAAGTGTTGCTGAACCTTTGCGGCAATGCGGCCCATGCCATGGCAAAAGAGGGAGGCACGTTGGAGGTAAGCCTTCGGAACGTGGCATTGGGGATGCAAAGATGGGCTGTGCAAGGCGATGAAACCCCATCTGCCATTGAGCTTGTGGAATTCCCAATGGGGTATCCGAATCTCACCCCAGGAAATTACGTCAGGTTGACCGTCACTGACACTGGATGCGGGATGGACCGTGCAGTGATGGACCGCATCTTTGCCCCCTATTTTACCACAAAGGGGGTAGGTGAGGGCACGGGATTGGGGCTTTCTGTGGTCCTGGAGATAGTCAAAAGCCATGGTGGTGCCATCACGGTGGATAGCGAACCTGGAAAGGGCACCACATTCGACGTCTTTCTCCCAGCCAGTGAGGCGGTAGCACCGGACCAACCAAGGCGCGGAGAAGCGCTACCCACAGGCAGCGAGCGCATTCTCCTCATCGACGATGAGAGCGCCTTGATAAAGACAGGAAAACAGGTGCTGGAACGTTTGGGTTACACGGTGGTCGCCAGCACGGGGAGCCTGGAGGCCTTAAAGGCGTTCCGAGCGCAACCCGACGGATTCGATCTGGTGATTACGGATATGACCATGCCTGGCATCACCGGTGACAGGTTTGCCAGAGAAGTCATGGCCATACGTCCCGACATCCCCGTCATCCTTTGCACCGGCCATGGTGTGAGGATGAATGAAGCGCAGATGAAGGCTGTGGGAATCCGGGCGTTGGTCATGAAGCCTGTTGATAAGCGTGAGTTAGCCGAGACCGTTCATCGCGTCCTGAAACCATAACAGCAGGAGATATTCTTTTTGAAGAGACCCTGCGCATATCCCAGCCTCTTTCTGATGTGTCCTTTCCCACGCAGACGATGAGGCACGAGCATGAGTATGATGAAACGATTGGCAAGGGACTTCATGACCAGCGGGATCCATGAGGACGGTGACGTGGAGCTTACCCGCAAGGTGATGATCATCAACCTTGTGAGTGTTATTGCCATTGCCAACCTCATTCCCCTTGGGATTCTTGCCCTCGTACAAGGGAATCTTCCCCTTGGATATTGCGATCTTGTTTTAGCCATCATGCTCATTGGCAACATCCTGTATTTGAGAAGAAGCAGACAGTTTCGTATTGCCAGTTATTTTGGAATCGCTTCAACGGGTCTTTTACTTATTTTTCTCTTTTTAACAGGAGGTCAGAACCATACCGGGCACTTGTGGTACTATACTTTTCCTCTCTTTGCTTCATTTCTCCTCGGCTCCAAAAGAGGAGCCCTTGCAACGTTTATCCTGTTGCTGCCTGTTCTTGTGCTATTCACGGTAGACATCTCTTCACCATGTCTCGCTACTTACGCAGAAGATTTCAAAATCAGGTTTATCCCGTCCTTTCTGGTTGTACTTGGATTATCTTATGCCTTTGAGAAGACTAGAGAAGAGACACAGCAAAAGCTGACCCTCAAGAATCTCGCACTCCAAGTGAGCGTTGAACAACTCAAGGAGGCAGGGGGGCAACTGCAAGAAGCCCGCGACGGGCTTGAACAACGGGTTACAGAACGCACTGCTGAACTAACCAGGACAAACGAGCAATTAAGGAAGGAAATAAGAGAGCGCCAAAGGGCAGAGCAGGCGCTTCAGGAAAGCCATGACAAATTAGAAGAAACACTGACTACCTTAAAAAACACACAGGCCCAGATGATACAGTCTGGAAAAATGGCATCCATTGGACAGCTTGCCGCAGGCGTCGCTCATGAAATCAACAACCCCATCGGTTTTGTAAGTAGCAATTTGACCGTATTGGCAGATTATCAGAATGATGTGGGGGGACTTCTAGTGGCATACAGGAAGTTGATATCGGATTTGAAAGAACAGATGTCAGAAAACGGTGTCCCGCCATCGATTGCGGAGCAGATCCGGCATGTGGAAGAACGTGAATCCAATGTAGACATCGATTTCATCCTGGAAGACATCCCCGCACTCATGAAAGAAAGCAATGAGGGAACGGAGCGAATTAAAGAGATCGTGCGTGATCTAAAGGACTTTGCCCACCCTGGTGAGCAGGAGCTCAAATATGCCGATATCAACAAGAACCTTGATTCCACCGTGAACGTTGTCTGGAACGAGGTCAAGTACAAGGCAAGGGTCACAAAGGACTACGAAGAATTGCCTTTAGTATTGTGCTATCCACAGCAGTTGAATCAGGTATTTGTCAACCTGCTGGTGAACTCCGTCCAGGCGATGAAGGAGATGGGAGAGATCCGCATTGCCACGCGGGCCTTAAACGGATCTGTTGAGATTAAGATAAGTGACACCGGCGAAGGAATTCCAGAGGAAAGTCTTTCCAGGATATTCGACCCCTTCTTCACCAGCAAGGCGGTGGGCCAAGGGACCGGCCTGGGCCTGAACGTGGTCCATAGCATTATCAAGAAGCATAAAGGCGCGATTGACGTGGAGAGCACGGTAAGCAGGGGAACGACCTTTACCATCCTCATACCGGTTGATGGGCATCGCTAGCGGTGTGGCACCGAGCTTCTGGACCCGTCCACGGCCTGATGGGCTACATCCCCAATCTTTATCTAGAGCGCTCATGACAAGTGTCGACGGCGGCACCGGTCTAAAAAAGGGCAGGATTCGGGGACTATCGTTTCAAAAAGGTCGCCCCATCTTTGACGAACCACTTGCCCGAATTAAACCGCACCAACTCTAAGGTCGCCTCAGTCACTTGGAATCCCTCTGCTGCAATGAAGGGCGGGACAGGTTCTTTCCCCTTGTAATAGACAGTAGCCGTGTTTCCTTCTTGGTGTATCCCATAGACTTCTTCCAGGGTCAGCCAATCGCCGCGCGCCAAATGGCCTTTCACATCTGCTATGGTCAGTTTTTCCGTTGTCACCACCGTGCCGCCTTTGGCAGGCGATGCTAGGCCCTTTTGGACATCATCGGCGCCATAGGCTGCGCCCAGATGAAACACCAACACCAACAGGCCTGCCAAGAATCCCTTTCTCATGATCCTTTCCCCCTTTTCTCTGGTGGTCAGCCGCCTCAGTTTCAGCGAGGTTTCCTGATTTCCTACGTCGCCTCTTTAAGAATCTCACCGGACATCCCTGCCATCTGGCCCTCACAGGCGCCTTTGGATAGGCGCCAGAACCCATGGGGGCCTTTACTCCCGGATCTCTATTCTGCCTTTCAGATAACGCTTCACATCTCCTATGAGAACTTCTTCTCTGTGGAAGATGCCGGCGGCCAGGGCAGATTCCGCCTGGGTCTGGGTGAAGACTTCGTAAAAATGCTCCACGCAACCGGCTCCGCTCGACGCAATGACGGGAATGGAAACAGCCTCTTTCACCGCGTTGATCAGCTCCATATCAAAGCCGGAATTGGCCCCGTCTTTGTCGATGCAGTTGAGAAGGATTTCTCCTGCCCCCAAGGTCTCGCACACCTGTGCCAGGGTCACTGCGTCCAGGTCCCTTCCCTCACGCCCCCCCTTGACGGTACATTGATACCAGCAATAGTGCTCGTTGTTGGGACCTGGGAATTGGGTTTCGATGACCCGATGGGGCATCCCATGGGGGGATGGAACGTAGACCCTTCTCGGGTCAATGGAAATGACTACCGCCTGATTGCCGTACAGGCGGGATATTTCTTCGATGGCGCCATGACCGCTCTTGCGGCCCGTCTTCAGGTATTGTTCCACCATCACGACGGCGTCACTTCCAATGGAAACCTTGTCAGCCCCGGACCTGAAATACTCTGAAGCCACTTCCAGGGCCGTGTAGGTGCGGCCGTCCTTATCCGTGTAGTCCCTTATCCCTCCGCCGATGGTGAGCGGCACAAACACATTTTCAGAGGTCTTCCTCAGCACTTCCAGCATGGGCATGTCTTCCAGAGGAAAATCCCTAAATCCCGTAATGTTAAGGAAAGTGATCTCGTCAGCCCCTTCTTCATAGTACCTTCTGGCAAGGTCCACTGGCTCGCCCAGGTTCCTCACGGCACCGTTTTCCCGCACATCGTATCGGTTGCCTTTGGTCACCACCAGGTCTCCCTGGTCGTTTGAACGCACATCCAGGCAAGCGATGATCCGTTTTGCCAGCCGGGTCTCTGACAACATATTGGGGGGCAGGACTTTGTCATCGCCCCACTCAAGGAAGTTGTTGAGTATCTGCAAGCCGGCAGCCCCGCTCTTTTCAGGGTGAAACTGGGTGGCGATGATGTTTCCTGTTTGAACGGCGCTTACAAATGGATATCCATAATGAGTCGTCGTAAGGACCGCGGCGTCGTCCTGGGGGGCCACATGGTATGAATGGACAAAATAGAACTTCTCATCACCAGACAGACCGTGGAAGATCGTGGAGGCCTTTTTAATGTTCAGGCCGTTCCATCCAATATGGGGAACGGAAAGGTCGACGGTAAACCTTCTTACCGAGCCCGGGATGAGGCCAAGGCCCATGACGTCCGGGGCCTCCTCGCTTCTGTCGAAGAGGGCCTGCAATCCCAGACAGATTCCCAGAAAGGGCCGCCCCGAAAGGAGATAGGTCTTCAGGGGTTCCACATATTCTTTCTGATGCAGGATCTGCATCATGCTGCCGAAGGCGCCCACTCCCGGAAAGACCAGTTTTTCGGCAGACAGGATGTCTTCGCCTGATGAGACGATCTCCACGCTCTCGCCCAGACGCTCAATAGCGTTGATGACGCTCCTCACATTGCCTGCGCCGTAATCCAACAGTGTGATCATCTGTTTCCCAAACGCTTATGCTTTCGCAAAAAGTTCCCAACCCCTCACGCCGAAAAAAGCCGGAGTCCAGAACACATTGAAAGGCTCGATACCGCCTGCCCTTTACCCCGTCCTTGATACGGGGGCGGTATGACGGAAAAGCCGGTTTTTTGACCTTTTACGATGTCCTCACCTGGGATGAAGCCGTTTTCTATATCACTATTTCCAAAGAAAACAAGGGCCCCGCTGAACTCTCGCTATGGACGCTCAGCCCCCAGTTGGTGCCGTACCTTCTTAAGATGGAAAAGGGTCTTTATCATGTTCTTGGGCACGTACCGTTGTTCCTGCTTGGGTTTGCGGATTAGACAAAGGGCCCCTGAGGGGCAGGTCGTGACACAGAGCCCGCAACCGATGCAGCGGTCTGCCTGGAGAACTACCTTGTCCCCTTCCAGGCTCAGGGCCTCCATTTGACAGCGGTCCACGCAGGTGCCACAGCCCTCACAGCTATCAGGGTCGGCTTTGACCACGTAGGGCGTGGAGACCACGCTTGCCGGCTGGGGGTGGCGCTTGATGGTCTTAAGGACCTGGCAGCAACAGCCGCAACAGCAACAGATATTGACCACGTCCTTGGCGTTGCTGGGCTGAAGCACCAGTCCGGCTTCATCTGCCTTTTTCAATATCTCCAGGGCTTCTTCTAAGTCTATGATCCTGCCCATGCCGTTTCGCTCGTAATAGTCAGCGCCTATTCCAAACACCAGACAGGTCTCTTCCGGCTTGCCGCAACCCTTTCCCATCATGGTGTGCTCTCGCCGGCAGATGCAGGGAGCCACCAGGAACTTCTCCTGGGCCCGCACAAGGGCCTCGGCCTCTTCGTGGGGCAGGACCTCATGTTCCACGGCAAGGCTGCGGCCCACGGGGATGGTCCTGAGTTGCGGGGCCTTCTTCCAGGTCTCAAGGTTGAATAAGGTGGGGATGTATTCATTCATCTCCTCGATAAGCTCTGGGTTCAGTTTGTTTACCTGATACTCCCAGATGCCGATGACATACTGCGCCGCTCCATACAGGGCCGGCTTGCCTTCTTTTTCCATCGTGAAGATGAGCCCCTTTTTTGCCATCCCTTCCAAACGCGCAGAAACCTCCTCCAGGGAAAGACCCGTGCGCCGGGCAATAGCCCCAGCCTTCTTGGGCATAAGGGTGAGGTGGATGGCCACTTCAGCCTCTTCAGGGGCAAAGAGTCGACGCAGAATCCTCATCTCCACGCCGCTTTTCGTGGCCGGGAATCCCCCCGGAAGGTTGTCCAAATGGCGGGCGAGCTTCTCGTAGATGTCGTTTTTCATGGGCTTTTTCCCTGTTCTTCCTTTCCCAGTGGTCTTTCCCCCATAAAGGTAGTGTAAAGGAGATGTCCCTGCAAGACAAAACATGGCACCGGAGAAGGGCCAGGCCAAACCCGGCCTCCAGGGGATGGATTGACTTTCCTTACGGCCTATTCTAGTGTCGTGAACGAGAAGCCACCCTCATTGGCCATTATGTGGCCGAAAGCCTGTTACGCACAAGATGCCTGCCAACCTTCCCCCGGCCTATTTTGAAGCGGAAAAGCGCTTCCGCGAAGCCAAAACCCCTGCGGACAAGTTGGCCTGTCTGGACGAGATGCTCGCCATTGTGCCCAAGCACAAGGGCACGGACAAGCTAAGAGCCGATCTCCGCAAACGGAGCTCCAAGCTCAAGTCAGCTACTCAGGCGAAAAAGGGCCCCAGCAAGAGGGAATCGGCCTTCTCCATGGACCGCGAAGGGGCCGGCCAGGTGGTCATCGTGGGGCCCGCCAATGTGGGCAAGTCTTCCCTGGTGGCAACGCTGACCAATGCCAACCCCGAGGTGGCCCCTTTTCCTTACACGACCTGGAAACCCATGCCGGGCATGATGCCGGTGGAAAACATCCAGATCCAGCTCATTGATACCCCGCCACTGGGAAGAGATTACGTAGAGCCGGCATTCATGGATCTCATTCGCAGGGCAGACCTTGTTCTCTTGATGGTTGATTTGAAGAACGGTCCCCTGAAGCAATGGGAGGATTCCGTTGCCCTGCTGGAAGAGCACCACATCGTGCCGCACCATCTGAAACAGGACGATGCCGAACAAACCGGGTTCACCTTTGTCCCTTTTGTGGTGCTGGCAAACAAGAACGACGATGAAGATTCACAAGAGACTTTTGACATCTTTGTCGAACTGGCTGGAACCGAATGGACCCTGGTATCTTGCTCTGTGACTTTGGCTCGCCATCTGACCCGGCTGAAACAGGCCCTTGTGGAGGGGCTGGACATTATCCGCGTCTATTCCAAATCACCAGGCAAGAAGCCGGATTTCAGCTCCCCCTTTGTACTGAGAAGGGGCAGTACCATTGTAGATTTTGCAGGAAAGATCCACAAGGATTTCTTAGAAACCTTTAAGGCTGCCAGGGTTTGGGGCACCTCGGTCTATGACGGTCAGATGGTCCAGCGTGACTATGTCCTCCACGATGAAGATGTGGTGGAACTGCAAACCTGATGGAATCGTCATAAGTCCCCATGAGACGGCAAAGTAAAAAGCTCCAAATTCAAGGCGCGCAAACCCTGAGGAATGAGGCGTACTTATAGTACGTCGCAGGGACGAAGGATGTAGCGCAACGCAGAAGTTGAACTTTTTACGAAGCCGTCAAACTTGACGGCCATGGCCTCTCTTGGGTAGTCTCCATGGGAAAAGGAGATGATTGCGACGGCCCATGATGACTTCTCAAATAGAAAATGTAACGGCCCAAGACTTTGAAGAGAAGGTCCTCCATTCGGATCTTCCGGTGCTCGTCGATTTTCATCGCGAGGTGTGTCTGCCCTGCCAGAAACTGTGGCCCACGATTGCCAAACTGGCACAGGCCTATGGAGAAGGCGAGCGGATAAGGGTGTACAAGTCTGAGGATGATCAGCTCTTTGAAAGGCTCAAGGTCCAGTTCGTGCCGCAGCTCATCTTGTTCATTGGCGGCAAGGACCACTGGATTGATCGGAACATAAGGTCCTTGGAGGGACTGCAAAAGGAGATAGAGGAGATTCTGGAAAGAAAATAAGGACGACACCGTGATAGAACTCGATGCCTTGACGGGCCAGGTGCTCAAGAACTGCGACATTTCAGACTCCGAACACGCCGGCGTCTATTCTGTCTGCGGGTTGGCCCTGCGCCTTCGGGATCTTTACAAGTGGACAAAGGGGTTGCCGCCTTGGGAAGAAAAGGAGGCCGCCGAGATCCTTGCATGGATCGGAGATAAAGAAGAGCTGTGGGACGGACTCACGGAAAAGGATTTCATCCCCTTGTCCCTCCTTGGACAGGAATATGACCCCTTTGACACCAGCGGCATCAACTCGGTCCTGGAACCCGAAGGATTGCTCTATGGGGCCGGATATGCCCGGAGCCTTAAGCCCACCTTCTTTCTTGCCCACATAGATGACAAGCAACAAGTAGACGGACACCCGGTCTATACCCTGGGCCGGGAGCTGGCCCGCGATCTCTTTACCATCCCGGCCCTGACCCAGGATGATTGTGTCATTGTGCGAAGACAATCGGCCACGCTCTTTTTGTGGGACCAGATCATCTATATCAAAGAATCGGGACGCCATGCCCTGAGATTTGCCATGGAAAACTGCGGACTCAAGGAAGGCGATCCCAAGGAACTGCAACAGGGCCTGGCCACCATTTTTGATGCCCAACGGGAGACGTACATCTACCACGAGATAGGGGAACTGCGAGATACGGTCTTTGATAGAGACCTATGGCGCGAAGTGATTGCCGCCTATCCCCACACCCCTGTGGAACTCCTTGCCCGGGCCGTGAAGGACCTGCTGGCAGACACCAACGACGCCGGGGCACTGGCACACATTATCAGGGAAGGCAAGGAAGCCTCCCTCGGTTTCTACGTCGCCTTCATTGACGGCCTGGCAAAGGAAAACTTTCCCGAGCTGCGGGTCGCCTTTCAGGAATTCACTGAAACAGGGAACTGGCAAGTCATCGAACAAGCCGTATCCCATGGCCACCATAGGGCCAGGAAACAGGCCGCATTCATTATGGAGACCTATCTGAAAGGCAAAGAGAAGAATGAAAAAGAATGGGCAAAAGCGGAGATAGAAAACCGGCTCATTAAGAGGAAATAGAATGGACTATAAACTAAGCCCTTCTGACTTGACCTTTCTTTACGAAGGATGCAAACACTGTTTTGTCCTGAAGGTCAAACACGGGATCGCCCAGCCCTCCATCCCCCTTCCAGGGGTCTTTTCGGCCATTGCAGCCCTTCAAAAGGATTACTACTCAGAAAAGCGCACCGAGGATTTTTGTCCTTGTATCCCTCCCGGGGTGGTGAAATACGGAGAATGTTGGGTCCGCTCCCAATCTCTGGTCTTGCCGGGCTCAGAGAGTACCTGCTTCATCAAGGGGCGCTTTGACATAGTGGCAGAGCTAGATGATGGCTCCTATGGGGTGTTGGATTTTAAGACCGGAAAACCGAACGATGACAAAACCAAGATGTATGCCAGACAATTGCACGCCTATGCCATAGCCCTGGAACGGCCGGCACGAAATGCCCTTGAGCTGAGTCCTGTATCCAAACTGGGATTGCTCTATTTTACTCCAGATGGGTGCCAGCAGGGTTCTTTGACCAGGCAGAGCCTTGAGGGCGAGATGCAGTGCATAGAGGTGGCGCGTCATGATGACGCCTTCTTAACTTTTCTCTCCGAGGTGGTCCGTCTTTTAGATGGACCCTTGCCGCCACCAGAGCCGGATACGTGTAATTGGTGCAAATACCGCGCCCGAACCGGCGGGTTTGTAGCGCGTAAAGAAGGTGGGGGGAACGAGGCCCCTTTGCCCACCTGCCCCCAATGCAAGGGGCCCATGCAGCTTAAAAAGGGGAGGTTTGGAGAATTTTGGTCCTGCATGAACTACCCGGACTGTAAGGGGACGCGCAACGCCTAGTATTCTAAAGGATGAACGCCTGAGGCCATGATCACACCAGAAGAAGAAAAGCAGATTACCACATGGAACAGCGGACTTGCTGGCGCGAGAGAGATCCATCTTCTTTTTACAGAGGATAAAAGGACGTCCCAGCTAGAGGACTTCTGCAAAGACCTGGTCCTTCTGGCTCCCAAGGTGCAGATGGTCCAAAAAGAAGAGGAGCATATGGAGACACCGGCCATTGGGATCGGGCCGGGGCTCAGGTATCATGCCGTTCCCCTTGGTACGGAATTGGGGCCCTTTTTAGAAGCGGTTTCTGATTCGGACAAGTCAGGCTCCAGGCTCTCGCCCACTCTTTTAAGGGGCCTTGAGCAGATCACGGTGCCTGCGGCGTTGAGCCTTTTTGTGGCACCCCAATGTCCCCATTGTCCTGTGACGGCACGGCAACTCCTCCCCCTTGCTTCAGCCAGCGAGGCCATACGCCTTCGTGTGATAGATGGTGTGCTCTTTCCGGAAATCGCCCAATCCCACCATATCCGGTCTGTGCCCACCGTGGTGCTGGACGAGCAGTTTCGTTGGACAGGGACGGTGGAATTAAAAGAACTCGTAGAGGTGATGACAAACCGTGATCCCGCAGACCTTAGCGCCTCATCCTTAGAAGGGATGCTCAAAGAGGGCGACGCCTCTCAGGTGGCTTCCATGATGCTTGAAAGAGAGATGATCTTTCCTGCCTTTATAGATCTTCTGGCCCATGAGAAGATGTTTGTCCGCCTGGGTGCCATGGTCGTCATGGAAGAGATCGTGGAACGGAATCGGGCCTTGGCCGCCCAGGTGGTTGATCCCCTTTTAGAACGCTTTGATGAAGCAGGGGACCGGGCCCAGGGAGACATCCTCTATGTCTTGGGAGAGTCTGGCAATGCCTCATTGATGCCGGCGCTAGAGATGATTTTACAGGGGTCTTTTCACGTTGAAGTAAAAGAAGCGGCCCAGGAGGCCTTGGAAAAGATAAAAGCCAGCTGGTAACGTTCAGAGGTTTTAGCACCGTCTATTTCTGAATAGATAACTTTCGGACAGGGCGAATCGCTTCTCTTCGGCATCCAATGCCTTTAAGTAGCCCATATCATCGTGTGGAGGGAAATGGCTGTATGCCTACGTTCAGCAATCCTCCCTGTCCTTCTAACTGCCTGCTAAGAGGGTTTGCCTCAACTTTTGAACGTTGCCAGCCAGTTAAGGGAGGCCGGGATTGACGCGTGCCATTCAATTGTTAAAGAGTCAGGATATTTCCTTTGAGACTTCAGAATACGACCACAATGAAAAGGGCGCCGTTTTTGCCTCTCAAGCCATTGGCGTGCCCCTTGAAAAAACCATCAAGACCCTCATGGTGGAGTTTACGCCCAAGGCCCATCTCGTGGTGCTCATGCCAGGGACCAAGAAGATCCCCTTTAAGAAACTCGCACAGATTCAGGGCGCCAAGAGGGCCTTTATGGCCAATGAGACCACGGCCGAGCGTCTAAGCGGCTACCTTGTGGGAGGCATTAGCCCCTTTGCCATGACAAAGCACCTGCCCACGGCCATGGACGCCTCCTTGCTGGCCTTTGACAGGGTGGCCGTCAATGGCGGCAAGCGGGGGCTCATGGTGATCATGAACCCCTCGGACATCTTAAGGGTGACTGGGGCTGAGCCTGTTGATTTGTGATCCTGTCCGGGGCCCGGCAGGTGGTTCAACGATCACGGGGCAGGACTTCTTTAGAAGAAAGGGTTCAAGGAACCAAGGGGTCTAGGGGCCAAGGGTCTCTTTGCCCGGGCATGGTGGTCTTGCCGAACGACCAGACTCTAAGCACAGGGCAAAGAGCTTCCGTTTCATCTGAAGGAGGATAAGAATAGACATCTTTTCACTCGAACCCTGGAACCCTTGACCCCTTGAACCCTGACGATCTCATCAGTTTCACTTATGCCACAACAGGAGTAAGGGTGACCCCATGACAGGACTAAAAAGACCCTTTGTCATCCCTCCTTTAAATTCCGGGGGGCTCATGACCAATTACTACTGTACTTCGAGGTGCAGACACTGCCTCTATGCATGCAGCCCGTCGTGGGAAAGGCAGTACATCGACGCTGAAACCACAGAGAAGACCCTGGCCAGGATCAAGGCCCTGGGATGCCACGCTATCCATATAGGAGGCGGTGAGCCTTTTTTGAACGTGAAGGGCCTTCAAATGGTGGCTGAAACAGCTACCTCCCTTGGTGTGGCCATTGAGTACGTGGAAACCAATTCCTCGTGGTACAGGGGCAAGGACGCTGCCTGTCTGGTCCTTTCATCCCTTAAGGCCAAGGGGGTTCCCATGGTGCTTGTGTCGATCAGCCCCTTTCACAACGAGCATATCCCCTTTTACAAGGTCAAAGGGGTGATCGAAGCCTGCAAGGCCGTGAAGATGAAGGTTTTTCCTTGGATATCGGATTTTTATAGCGAAATCGACGCCTTTGACGACAGGAGCCGCCACGCCTTGGAAGAATATGAAAACCGATACGGCGCCAATTACTTAAAAAATCTCCCGGCCCGGTACTGGATACACTTTGGCGGAAGGGCCTTAAAGACCTTTGCCCCTGTCCTAGGGACCAGGCCCTATCAAGAGATCCTCTCCTACAACAAAGGCGGATGCTTTGAGCTCTTAAATGTGAATCACTTCCACGTTGATCTTTTTGAAAACTACATCCCTGGGCTTTGTTCCGGCCTGGCCATTCATGGCGATGATGTGGGAGAGGAAATCACTGAGGAAAGATATCCGCTTCTTTACACGCTCTTCTACAAGGGCATCAACGGCCTCTTTGACCTGGGCTGCCGTGAGTACGGATTCGAGCCTGCCGAGACCTACCTGTCCAAGTGCGACCTCTGTCTGGATGTAAGGCGCCATCTCGTTTTCCAGGAAGAGACTAATTACCGGGAGCTTGCGCCCCGAGCCTTTTACGACCATGTCTGATAGGACCGACCTGCCATTTCTGAGAGACCTTGAAAGATGTGAACTCTGCGAACACCGGTGCGGAGTAAACCGGCTAAAGGGCGAGACCGGGGTCTGCCGTATGACTACACCCTCTGTGGCCTCTGCCACGCTCCACCCGGCCCCGCCTGAAAGCTATACGGTCTTTATGGCGGGGTGCAACTTCAAGTGCCTCAACTGCCAGAACTGGACCATCAGCCAGTATCCGGATAATGGCTATGGGCAGAGGGGCTATGAAGATCCAGAGGCACTGGCCGAAGAGTGTGTGACCCAACTCACCTCTCTTTCAGCCACACGCATGGGGGCGGACCGGATCTTCTTTTCAGGAGGGGAGTCCACGATTCATCTTCCCTACATCGAAAAGGTCGTTGAAGGGGCAAGAAGGGAAAAACCAGAGATCAAGGTCAACTTTGATACCAACGGCTACATGACCGAAAAGAGCCTGGACCGGATCCTTGCTTTTGCCACATCCATTACCTATGACCTCAAGGCCTATGATGACGAGGTGCACCTGGCTCTCACCGGGGCGTCTTCCAAACCGGTTTTAAGAAACGCGGCCTATATTGGAAAAAAGGCAAAAAAGAAGCTCTGGGAGTTCAGGATCCTGGTCATCCCACAGATCAACGAAGACGAGATCAGACCTCTTACAGAGTTCATCGCAAAGATCGATCCTTCTTTGCCCACCTGTTTTCTGGCCTTCAGACCCAACTTTGTCCTGGACTCTCACCAGGGGGCGACTGGGGCCCTCATGGAAAGATGCCTTGCCCTTGCCGAGGCGTCCGGTCTTAAAAACGCCCACTGGGCGGGCCACACCGGACTTTCAGGAAGGGTCATGGCACCTTCAGAGAAGATCAAGGAGAAGTATTGCTCTGCCCCGGCCTGGCTTACCGCCTCCTATGCCCTATCTTCCGGCTGCCAGACCCATCCCAGGGGGTGTGCCACCTGCCCGACCAATCAGGCGTGCCCTGTCAAGCAATATACCCCCACGAGGGTCACGTGAGCTTGAAGATGATCTTCCACGGTGTCGGTGTGATCCTAAGGATTCCAGGGGTCAAGGGGCCGAGGATCCCAGGGGAGGCAGAGCACGTGGCGACTCAGAGATATTGCCCTCTGTCTTTTGTCGTCTGTCGTCTGTCATCTGTCGCCAGTGATCTTAGGTTCCCCGATTCATCCTGTCCCCGTCTCCCATCCGGTCTGTGGAAGAAGAATAGGGGGAAAGTCCCTTTGGGTGCCCGTTGTTCTTGACAAATTGACCTATTTTAGCTAAATTAAGTCAATTAAATAGCCCAATTTAGCATAAGTCAATGTCCTATGTCCCCCAACAACACCTGGCCAATCTCCAAAAGCTGGTCGCGCCCGGCAAAGTGGTCGTTATATACGGTCCGCGACAGGTGGGCAAGACGACCCTGGTGAAGAGGTACGTGAGAGATGTGGAAGAGAGGCTCCTTTTTGTGGACGGGGACGATATCGTTGTAAAGGAGTATCTTGAGAGCCGATCCATCCAAAAACTCCGGGACTTTGTGGGGGATCATTCCCTGTTGGTCGTGGACGAGGCCCAACATGTGGATAAGATCGGACTGAACCTTAAGCTCATCATTGACCATATCCCCGACGTGAAGGTCATCGCCACCGGGTCATCCTCTTTTGAGCTGGCAAAAGATGTAGGCGAGCCGCTTACAGGCAGGAAGTTCGTGCTCACACTTTTTCCCTTGGCCCAGATGGAGATCTCCACCATGGAGGATCGACATGAGACCAAGGCGAATCGTGAATCGCGGCTCATTTACGGCTCCTACCCCGAGGTCGTGACCCGCCGAGACAATCGGGCACGCCAAGAATACCTCCGGGAGATCGTCAGCTCCTATCTGTTCAAGGACATATTGGCCCTGGAAGGCATCCGTTACGCCAACAAGCTGGTCAGGCTACTCCAACTTCTGGCCTTTCAAATCGGCAAAGAGGTCTCCTTGAATGAACTTGGAACACAGCTGGCCATTAGCAAGAACACGGTTGAGAGGTATCTGGACTTGCTGGAGAAGGTTTTCGTCATCTACCGGCTTTCCGGTTTCAGCAGGAATCTGCGCAAAGAGGTCACCAAGAGTCACCGATTCTACTTCTTTGACAACGGTATTCGTAACGCCCTGATTCAGAATTTTAATCCCCTGTCCCTCCGGAATGATCTGGGGGAGTTGTGGGAGAACTATGTCATGGCAGAGCGCGTCAAGAAGAGGGAGTATCAGCGTCGGGCGAGTAATGCCTATTTCTGGAGGACCTACGACAGACAAGAAATAGACCTGGTGGAAGAGCGTGAGGGACGTCTCTTCGGCTACGAGATGAAATGGAACAAGAGCCCAAAGAAGGCGCCGAAGGCCTGGCAAGCTGGCTATCCCGAGGCCAGCTTCCAGGTGGTGCACCGGGAAAACTACCTAGAATTCATCCTGTGATCAGGCTCCAGGTATTATCTGCGCCTGCCCCGCCTTGCCCCGTAGGTAGGCCCTATCGTACTGGGGTTAAATCTCTGACTCTTCAACCGGGGTGGGTCTACTGGCTAATGATCACGAAGCGGGCCAGCGACCCGAAGTCACTAATGCGGCAAAAAACAGTTAGACATCGTCTCTCAATTGTAGAAGGGTCTTGACTAGAACAGGGGCCTTTCCCTGAACATTTTTAGTAATATTTTGTATAGGTTTTGATTTCGGTAGTTAAACCGGAATTCGCATTCTTTTAAGTGTAAGTAAAACGTAGAATCTGGGATGCCATGAAATTTCATAAGTCTTGTTTTAGCGTATGCCCAGAAGGATTCAATGCCGTTGATGTGACTTTTGCCTTTAACAAACTGATCAGTTCCATGACTAACTCGATAATGTTTTTTGTAACCCAGATCTACAAGCCCATTATAGCCACGCCAGCCATCGGAGTGGATAATGCTATCAGGGTCAACACGCCCCCGGATAATGCCTTGTAGAGTGGCTTTGGCGCAATCAGGGACGATTTCAGTGTATACTTTACCGCCTCTTTTGAGAATGCCAAAAACAGGCGTTTTCTTGTAGGCCCCTCGTCCCCGTTTTCCTTTGATGCGTTTTGCACCGAAATAGGATTCATCTACTTCAATTTCTCCTTTGAACGGGGATTGTTTATCACAAAAGTCAGCGATACGGTTTCGGATAAGAGCCAAATACCGATTGACGGTATTCCTGTTTAGGCCGATCAATGAAGCAATCGTTTGGGCGTCTAAATCATGAATAAAATGCTGGATTAGAGCCCTAAATTTTGCTTCTGAAATTTTTGCGCGTTTTACATATCGGTTTTTTGCTGTCATGACTGGAGCTTAGGCTATATTTTCAGCCCTGTTCTAGTCAAGACCCTTGTAGAAATAAACATTCACCGCAAAGCGCCAAGTCTAGTTTTCTTTATGTTTTCCGCTGAGACGCCGGAAAACATGAGAAGCTATCGCCTATGGCCAACAGAAAGGGATGGCAAGTCTAAGGTTTATAATTATTTCAGGGTCTTCTCCAATTTAGTTGGTGTAATTTAGCTCTCAAAACCGATGAGCGCATTTTCCGGACCGGCGGTGCGCAGAGAATGGGCCACTATTCTGAGCTCGTCGGAAATGGACCGCCGCAGCCGGGCAGTGCGCGTTATGTCAAGATGCATCAGGTTCTTTCAAAACCGCAATAAGTTGATATCACATGGTATTGCGTGCCCAGCAATACGGCATTTTACCAACTAATTGGGAGAACAACCTTATTTCAAAACACTTGAACTGAAAGATCACCGATGCTGATTAGTCCTGGCAGAAGGGCAAGTTGCTTTTTGCTTTTCGGCGTCTCAGCGAAAAGCAAAAAACGCCTTTCTTTGCGTCCTTAGCGTCTCAAGCGACCCTGAGCAAAGTCGAAGGGAAGCGGGCGGTGAGTTGATGTCTAAATATCAATGACCTCATTAGGAAAACCTTGAACGGGTAACCCTTCCCTGGTCACGGGCCTTTTGTCTTTCCAAGAATCTGATCCAGGTGGAAAAGCTGATAGAGCAAAATGGCAAATACCGTGGTCGTGGCCAAGGGTGAACCAAAGAGCGGCTGGATGAATGTGGGGAGATGGGCAAAGAGGGTGGGCACGAACTCGGTACTCAAGCCGAAGATGCAGGAAAGGCCGAGGACGAACGATTTTCGTTGATCAAGCGGTTCTGAGAACATCTCTTTAAGCCCCGCTGAGATCATCAGACTCACGGCGAATACCAGAGACGCCCCCACCACCGGCCTGGGGATCGTGGCGATCATGGTCGATAGTTTTGGGAAAAACCCCAGTACGGTGAAGATGATGCCAGCGGTAATGGCGATCCAGCGGCTCACAGACCGGGTCGCGGCGGCGAGCCCCACGTTGCTTGCCGAGGTGTCCACGGCCAATCCGCCCATGGCCCCGGCAGCCAGGGTTGTCAGGCCATCGGCCAGCAATCCCTTGGCAATGGGGACCATATCGACCCCGTCCCGTTCCGGCTCGGAGATCTTTTGCGCCGCCAGGATGTTGCCGAATGATTTGAGGGTGCTGCAGATGGAAATGATGAAAAAGGGCAGCACCATTTCCCAACTGAAAGCAAGGTCCAGAAGGTTCACGTCGAGGAAGGGGATGCTAAAAAAGGGCTGCGCATGGACCTGTTCCAAGGTGCTGAGTATTTCGGGCGTGAGCAAGGCCGCAGCCAGCCAACCTGCGGCGATGCCGCAGAGAAGACAGTAAAGCTTAAGGGCCGGGCTTCCCCAGAGGCTGCAACCCACCATGGTGAACAGGGAGATGGCGGCGATGAGCATTTCCTGCCAGCGGAGACTGTCGCCGGCATAGACCTGCCCGAAGAAATTGGTGATTGAAACAGAGATCACGTTGATACCGACGAAAGCCACCACCAGTCCCACGACCACCGGGGGGAAGAGAAAGCGGAGCCTGCGAACGGCATTGGCAAAGAGCATCTCCAGGACCCCGGCAAAGATGATCATGCCGCGCATCAGGGGGAAGCCGCCCATCCAGGCAGCCTGGAGAGAAACGGTCAAGTACGAGGGGCCGCACACATTAGGGCACAGATAACCAGAGCCGATCCAGCGGTTGCGCAGGGCCTGGAGAATAGAACCGAGGCCGGCGGCGATCATGGTAATGGAGACGATGGTGCTGGCCGTCTCCATGCTGCCGCCGACTTCGCGGACAATCAGGGCGGGAAAGGTGGCGGCCGTGAACATGAGCATCATCTGCTGGACACTCAGCATGAGCAGCGGTCCCAAGGGAGGGATGTCGTCCAGTTTATAGACCAGGTTGCTTTGCGGTGGCATCGGCTATTTCATCCATGACGGTTTGGGTAGATCGGCGGTGGCGCCCACATAGATCCTCTCGCCATCCATGGCGATCTTGCGGACATACAATCCCTTCTTGGTCAGGCTCATGGACTGGGGGTTGCGCGCCAGGATCACCACCCAGGTCTCTGTTGCCCCTTGAAGACGCACGATCGCTTCCCGCAACGGGGTATGGCCGGCATCATCTTCATAGTCTAAGATATTCCTGGAGGCGCTGAAACGGAAGGCCGGGGCCATGAGGGTGTCGCCCCTTTCCGACACCACGAAGATCGAGGCGCCGGGCAGATTGTATTTTGACAGAGGATCTTTGATGTCGTCCAGTGCACCAGCCCCTTCTTCGGCCAGTTGGCGGGCCGCACCGTCTACGATGATTTTAACAAAGGCCCGTTCCTGCGCGAGATTGGCCATGCCGGCTCCCAGAAGGAGGGTCTTGCCGTCGGGAAACGTGACCAGTCTGTGGCATGAGGATTTCCAGACCGGATAGAGACGGTTGGGGATGTTCCACCAGTAATGGACCCAGCCATGGGGATTGTCCGGATCCTGCACGGCGGCAAAGGCCATGCGCAGGCTCTTTCTGCCCTGGGCATCCTCCACATCCATGAGCTCCTTGCCTTCCAATTCCGGCATCCCCCCATGGAACACGCATCTCCCTGTCACGTCGTAGGCATAGAGATAGGCATCCTCATAGGTCCAACGTTCTCGGTCCCGCCGAAACTGGGCAAAGCCCTCTTTTCCCTCTTCAGCCAGCACTAAGGCCGCGTCAGCCAGGAGGCGCACCAACCGTTTGGTATCGCGATAATCGTAGAGCTGGAGATTGTCGGGCTCTTTTCCTTGTCCGGACAGACGGCAGCCCACAAGAAGAAAGAGGAGGAGCGTGATCGTGATGATCAGTTGCGGGCGGGCTAGTGAGAAGAAGGAGCGTTCCATGGCATGCTCAGGCGGATCTGTGACACGGTCCATGACAATTGCACATTCGGTGCCTGTCAATACCCCATGAGCGATCCAAATGCAAAGGAAAGCCGGCACAGGGGAGATACCTTTTGGCTCCTTTCCCTGTCACCTGCCGTCTGCCATCTATCGCCAGTGATCTCCGATTCCCCGATTCATCCTATCTCCGTCTCCCAGCCTGTCTGTGGCTAATGATCACGAAGCGGCCAGCGACCCAAACTCAGAACCTTGAACTCGCAACGCGCAACCCATCATCTCAAAAAACCGGCCCCCAAGCCTTCCCCATTTTCCCCCTTTTTAAGGTGTGTAAAAATGTTACACCAAATCAGCCCCCAAACCCTTCCAAGTGTCACATTTTGTTACACCCAGCCCCCCTTTTTCGGCCAGATCGGGGAAGATTTGCCTATATAACCCCCTAAAAAGTCACAACATCTTGACTCGCCACGGCGTTGGCACTAGGCTAGGCTTGAGCTCTCTCGAAACGCATGGAGGCTCAGAGGGGCTGAGCCGGTTTCCTTAAGGGAAAACGCGCTCAAACTGCCACCTCGGGCTTTTGACAAAGGGAAACGAGGCTTTTCGCAAAGACAATATTGCCAGAGCCATGAACGAATCTCCGCGCTCTCTGCGTGCTCTAGCGACCCTGAGCGGAGTCGAAGGGGAGCGGGCGAGAGGCGCCAGATGCGTCGCATATTCAGCTAGGTAGGCCACATATAGGTCTGTGTAGGTCGGCGTGGGTCTGTGGCGGATATAGGCAGTTCAAGATTGGCTTTGAGGTGAAAGAGGGTCACGTTTCTTATGGAAAGGGCTCAAGGAGAAAGGGCAGATGAAGGGACTTTTTTTACCCAAAACAGCCCTCCAAACGGACGGCGGGTCTACGACCTTGAGCTAAAATGGGTAAAAGTGAGATACTAGCCCTTCTTTCCTCCTGTGACCAGAAGACTCAGTTTCCAGTTCAACAGGCCAAAGAAAACTTGCAAAGCTTAAGACATCAAGTGGTTACGCGTAGCGTTGCCTGTTGATCTGAATCGCCCTCCTCAGCGATTCAGATCAAAGTCTCTGCGCCTCCGTGAGCTCTGTGAGAGATTCTCGCAGTTTTACGATGTAGCTTATCGTAGTTTTTGCGCCAGAAATAGGCAGTTCTACGATTTGTTACCATTTAGAATCCTTGACAAAAAGACCCGTTTGTGGTAACGAATTTTCGTTTGTTCCTTTAAATCGTTAACCTGGACAAAGAGGGTGCCATGCACGAAATGCGAAAGCCCCGTTTCTCCTAAAAGAGAGGCGGGGCTTTCTCTTTTTGTAGCTGCGGGCCGAGGCGGATGTGGAAATGTGAAGGGCGTGCATCAAATCAGCTCAGGGCGATTGTCATGTTAGAAAAAGAGGGAGATTCTAAGCAAAGGATAAAATCATGGACGTCCCGCAAAGCGGAGACTATGGTGGTCGGTGAGTTAGTTGTTTTCTTGCGGACGCAGAGACAACCCAACCCAGGCCACATTGTACAGGCGATTCGTAGGAAGACAGAGGTTGCATCGTAAATCTTGATTACCGGGTGGGTTGAAACAGAATATTCAGAAGAAAACGTATGGGAACAATGGGCTAAGGGATGACTATGTCCCTAAATGAAGAGGGAATTAAAAATCTTCTATCAAACACTGATTCGTTCATTAGTCATGTGTTTTGGTTTAGCGAAGAGTTGCCAAACCCTCCAGGTAAAGGCCACTATGGTACTGCCATCAACTATGTGGATATCCAAGAAAGAAAAGATGACTTTTTGAGGGAACTGAGAAACACCA
This sequence comes from Thermodesulfobacteriota bacterium, assembly GCA_034189385.1. Classification (GTDB taxonomy): domain Bacteria; phylum Desulfobacterota; class Desulfobacteria; order Desulfobacterales. The sequence continues at coordinate 3,034 of JAXHVD010000006.1, read as the reverse complement.
TTTGCAATTGGGTTTATAGCAAAGCTCGATACAGTGAACTTTTTGATAAAGAACTGGAAAAACGCGGTCTTGACCCACAAAATGCGGCCTCTCATATTGAATCATTAGCTAAAAAGAAATTTAGGCGTGATGCGCATCAGGGGCAGTTTGGAGAGTTACTACTTTTCAATTTTTTACAATACTTTTTTCGTGCACCGCCATTATTAAGAAAAATGCCAATAACTACAAGCTCGGGGATGGAAAGATATGGTGCAGATGCTATACATTACAAACCAAATGGAAAAGATAACGTTTTCTATTTGGGCGAAGCCAAGGCATACACATCAAAGTATCAGTTTAACACGGCATTTAGGGAGGCTGTGTCTAGCATAATCAAAACATACGAAGGCCTGCAAGATGAGCTGCTTCTCTATATTTATGATGAATTCGTTGACGTTGAGTTACAGATTATTGCAGAACATTTCAAAGAAGGTATTTTGGAGAACACAAAAATAGAACTAGTTTGTCTCATCTCATACAATGAGAGTAAATCAATAAACGGGGCAAATGAGCCGATAATCAAAGAAAACATTCGAAGAGTGATTCTTGATCGGTGCAGGGATGTTGATCCAAACATTTTCCAAAGAATTGATAATAATATTGTAGAAAGATTCCACTATATAATTTTCCCTTTTTGGAACTTTGATACCATTCTCAATAGTTTTGCCAGTTAAATACTTTGCGGGGCTTGTCTATGTCAGACAGAGCAATTGCAGCACAGTTGCTTAAAATAGAGCACTGGAATTTCGCAAAGAAAATGGGATTGGTCAATGGAGATGAAAAAGCCATTGATTTTAATCTGTTGATTAAAGCACTTTCGACAATTGACAAGTTATCTAAAGAAAACAATGCGTTTGCAAAAAGGTTGGTTGTTCTTTTGGTTTCACTAATATGGGAATATTCAAATGTAAATTTCAGGAATTCTTTCAGGGAAATCTTTACGGTTGTTTTATCAAGAATAGGTGTGGCGCCGTCTTCAATTGTATTGGATGATAATTACAAACTACATAATAGATATTCAGCAACAAATAGCTATTTTAGCGAATTATCGATACTGATCAATCAATTAGAAAATGAAATTGTGTTAGGTGGCAAAAGCTACCTCCTGACAGAATTTCAAAAAAAGTTATGGGATAAAATCGAAGAACAAAAGATCTTGGGGATATCTGCCCCTACTTCTGCGGGAAAATCCTTTATAATCTACCTGAAAATTGTCGATTTAATACTTAAGGCCACCTCTAAAAATCGCTTTTTTGAATAGAAATTTCGGTGCCTAGAAAAAATTACTTCTTTCTTGTATTCGAGATCGCATTTCAACCATGTTAATCTTCATTTTCACGGATTACGTAGCGAATTTTCAGTTCCTTAAGGCACCTTTATTCGCTTTGGGGCAATCCTTACCCTGTAGCGAGCAACGTTTTGTATCGCAAGATGTTATAGGCCAGGTTCCTCAGTCCGATTTTGGCTCTGGCTCGAACTATGCCGATGGTTCGCAGGATCAGATCTCCGGCTATCATTGCTTGAACACCGAAAACATGTTCAATTCGGCATCGCGTTTTCGATCTTGTATGGTTGCCACGCTTTTCTCGTTCTGTCAGTTTTTGATGACGGCATCCTTTTCTTTGAACGCGCTCTCGAAATCCGCGCTGAGACAGCCTCTGCAGTCTGTCTTTGGACCAGTATGCCGAATCCGCAAACACATCTCGGCTCGTATTGGCATCATCCAACAGATCGTCAAACACCTGGCTATCATGGGTCGCAGCATCCGTGACAGCATAGTCACGGATCAATTTGTTCTTCACATCAATGTTGATATGGTTCTTATAACCGTAATGGTTTTTACCCATCTTCTTGACCCACCGAGCATCCGTGTCTTTTTGCCTACGCTTTGCTTGGTTCCAGTCCTCGGGTATTTTGCCTTTCTTGATTCTTTTGTTCTCATCACGGCTGTTGCGTTGTTTTGGCGTCGATACGATACTGGCGTCAACAATCTGCCCCTTCTTGGCTGCAAAACCGCTATTTCGAAGGAACTGGTCAAATTGTCTGAACAATTTCTTGATCAGTTTTGCCTTCGTCAATTGCTCGCGAAACAACCAGCTCGTCTTGGCATCTGGAACCCTATCGCCAAGACTCAAACCGAGAAATCGCATAAAGGAAATCCGGTCCAGTATCTGATACTCAACCGCGTCGTCGGAAAGATTGTACAACGATTGAATAACCAGGATTTTAAACATCATCACAACGTCGTACGGCTTGGCTCCCGCATTGCTCTTGCGTTCCTTGTCGTGAACAACACTCAGGGTGGGGCGAAAGCTCTCCCAATTGACAACTTCGTTAAGCTGGCGAAGAGGATCTCCATTCTTTTCGAGTTTCTCAAAGCGAAATTGCCAGTCAAAAAGTCCTGTTTGCATCTTGGCTCCTTGTCTCGATCATTTGATAATGCAATTCAAAACGCTGTTATCAACTAGGTGCCAGAATGCCTATACTTTGTCAATTATTAGAGAAACCCTTAAGGGTTTAGACTATGTTCTTTATATTGTTCCGACTCTCAGCCTGGTTTCACAAGTTACAAAGGACTTAACGAACCTAAAAAGAGAGTACAACCTGCATGACATAGAGGTTTTCAATTCTTATCAAGAAAAAAGGACTAAAAATGTTATTTACGTACTCACTCAAGAGCGTGCTATTTCAGCCTTCAATCACGAAAACCCCTTCACAGGATTAGATATTCTTGTTGTAGATGAAATTCAAAATATTGAACGTGTTGCTGATGAATCTGAGCAACGATCCAAGATACTTTATGATGTACTAAAAGAGATAAAGCACTTGGTAAAACCAAGTAAGATTATTCTGAGTGGCGCAAGATTAAAAAATATGGCTCTTCTCCGATTTAGTTGTAGCTAATAAGGGAAAAATGCTGTGAGATCAAACAGAATGGACATCCGGTATCTCCAAGGGTATGAGTTCGTCTGCGAAGAAAAACCATATCCAAAGG
>JAXHVD010000059.1:0-2099 GCA_034189385.1 Thermodesulfobacteriota bacterium | reverse complement strand
GTTATCACAACAAAAGAGAGGGTTGTCGCCATACCTATTGAAATAAAGGCTGCCAACAACAATCCGAGAATCATGGCATCCATAGACAGGCAAAACAGCATTACCATAACCACAGCGGGGCAAGGCACCAATCCGACAGTCACGGCCCAGGCGAGCATTCCTTTGCTACTCGCTTTGTCAGAACGTCTCTCCTTATTTGATGCTTCTGGATTTACAAAGGCATAACCATGTTTAATCAATATTGATAAACCTAGGAGGGTGATCAGCCCGAAGCTGACAATTTGAGTTGTAGTTGTAACCGATGCAAGCGTTTCACTGACACTGCGCTGAATGATGTAGCGCAAGCCGACAACTCCAACGGCACCTGATAAAGCGTGGATGAGGGCAAAGCACAGGCCAAAAAGCATACCGCCCAATATCGTGGCCCGATGGGATAATACGTATGAAATGGCAACGACCTTGCCATGACCCGGCCCGGCCGCATGAATTACGCCATACAAAAAGGCGAGCCCTATGAGAACAACAAGCGGTTTGACACTTTTTTCGCTTTGCGTCACTCGGATGAGTTCCGATATTTTTTGTTTCAGCTGATGCTGCCAGAGAATGATTTTGACAAAAAGCCGGCTCTTAAATAGTGGCTCGGGCGTTTTGTGCTGGGTTTCTGGTTTGGAACTGAATGGATTGTTCGACCACGCGGGGCCGATCCAGGAGCACAAGAGTCCCAAAAGAACTACGAATAAGAGTATACGCTTCATGATTTTTGCCGGAACTCCATAAACAGTGTCCACGGATGGATCATACCGAAATAAATAGTTGTGTCAGGATCTTTTTTGAGGGACGTTTTTACATCAAATCCATCGGCAGCGGTGAGCTTAACCGGTTCTTTCTGAGTAAAGTAGATGGCCGTGTAATATGAAGGATCGTAGCTTGCCACGGTTACCTTTTTAACCTGAGCCGTTGCTGTCACATGGCAGGGAATAAGGAATTCATACACCAGTTTCCGGTCTTCCAAAATCGCGTTGAAATCCCTGATAAACTTAACTTGAAAAGGCACGTTGTCGATTTTAATGAAAATAAAATAACTGTGCTTTGAAATAAAAGAGAAGGCCTTTTCTTTTACTTCCTGGACTTCAACGGTTTCAAATTTTCCGTTCCGGTTGAGGTCGTGATCCTCGGCAATCATGCCGGCAAACATGTCGTCAAATTCCCAGCGGACCTTAATGCCGGCAAGCCCTTTTTCGTCAAACACCACGTCCAGACGTTGCACGATAAAAACATGGGGATGGGCAATCGCCCGGGGTAACCGGATTAGATCAAAACCCAGTAGGGCACAACAAACCAAAACCCAATGGCAAGTTCGAGTGATATTTATGGAAAAATGGCCCTTGATCATCGCTATCCTGCCATCTTAGTTATTTACTAAAACATAATAATATAGCAGGGTTTCACCTGTTGGTCAAAAAATATTCAAGGGAGGGCGGTCCATATAAGGCGGGTAACGGCAACCGGAAAGCAAAACGTATGGAAGGACAATTCGAAGCGGTGTTTTTTCCTTGGAGCCGGACCAATTCCGACTCCAAGGACACCGCTCCCAAGATCGGCGGGCAAGGTTAGAAAATGCGGTTTCGTTTCAGAATACAAGCACCTCTGATGCTTCGTTTACTTGGCTTACCGCGGCTTACTGGGTGGTCTCGGTCTCGACATGGGCCACGTGGCTCAAAACATCGTGTGCGTGGGCATCAAGGTCTTTCAGATGGTCTCTTAGGTCGGTAAGACCCGGCATTTCGTTTTGATCAAGACCGTTCTTTTCGGCCAGCGTTTCGAGATCTTTGGATATATGCTCGACATCATCGTGGATATGCTGAATATCCGCAGATAGATGCTTTAGATCATCAATCAATTTTCCCATGGCATCGTCCTCCTGATTTGTATTTTATACACACGGTCATAAATCCGTGCGCATAATATCCTTTTCAGGTATATTGTCTGTAGCAGAAAGGAGGTAGTACGATGCGCAAGCTTGAGGTTAAGGATGCAGAGATCATGCAAATCGCTGTGCAGCAGGAGATTTTGCGATCCGAGGACTCGCGATATGATCA
>JAXHVD010000058.1:0-2114 GCA_034189385.1 Thermodesulfobacteriota bacterium | reverse complement strand
AGGCGTACAGCAAGACCGCCAACACCTCTAAGGTTTCAAAGGACATGTTGTCGGCAAGAATAGCATAAGGCAAACTTTCATCCCGAACAAGCTCTGAATTGTCACGCACTTTGTTGAGGGAGAACGTGGTGAAGAACAGTATCACCGCAACGACAAAGAAGATCGCCCCAAAAAACAGCCCTGTCACACCGATCTTCATGTCCCTCAGATTCATAACCCCTCCTTTCTGACCCTTAGTCCCAACCGGCAAGCTAGTGTCTCCATAAATGGCTTCTTTTCGATGAGCGGCGTTGTCGGCGGGTTTCACGGCTGCGATCCGCCTCAGGCGGACCTCGCCGCAAACCCTTGTGCCGCCTTGCTCGTCAAATCCGCCTATGGCGGACTGAATAGAACACTGACGCCACTGCCCATCTTTTTCATAGGCACTCGTGGATGGGCACAAGCTAAGGAGCAAAGGCTCTTAGGCATCTACCTTACGGCAAGCGCCTTTACTCCTTCATGAGGTATAGAAGAGCCTACATAACCGATAGCCCCCCTGGTGCCGGCAACGTATTTGACCAGATCAGCCTCGGTCTTGAATACCTTCGGAGGCGTGCCTATACCCGTGAAGACGGCCTTTACCCAGAAGTTCTTCAACCGATCGGGCGTTGATCCCAACAGGTCTTGCACGAAGGTCTCATGGGTCCGACCTTCCTTGAGCATTGCCACGCGTATGGTTTCACCGTCCTCCCATCTTGTCTTGCTCCCCGTGTATATATCTGAAACCGTGCCCTGGGTCACGCTGTCTGCTACTACACTCTGGTTTGCAATAACCACCACCTCATCGGCCAGCACTGGTGCGCCAGCCATCAGGGAGAACAACATTATCCCCCACGCAGCTACTATTATTGTTCTGGCTTTCATTTATTCACCCCCGTTTGACTTGTTACATGTTAAAAGCATTTCTCAGGCTCATAAGTCCGGATAGAGGCGCCACTTTGTCGCTGCCTAGAATGTGAAACTCAGCTTGGCGGCAAAAAGGAACCAATCTTCTTCTCCATCGTTCGGATTTTCCGGCATGGACACCGTGGCGGTTCCATCCATTAAATGCCCCTCCAGTTTTAAGATCCAGTAGTCGTTCATGTCAAAGCGCGTGGTCAAGGCAAGGTCCTTGAGCCAGGCCCCATGATCGGGCAGACCCAACAGCTCCAGGCTATCCCCGTCTCTATCGTCCACGTCAGCATAATAGATCGAGTAGTACGCCCCCAGCTTGAACCAGTCCGTAAACCGGTAGGAAGCGCTCGCGTAATATCCCTCCGATTCCCTAGAGAGTTTTATGGGCATCATTTCCTCGGGGATACTAGGTATGTCCTGATCTAGGTCCGTGCGAGAATACTCGACAGCAACCAGCAGGTCTCCCAGCGCATATTCTGCAGATAGGGCATAGATCGTAAGATCTTCTGTGTCGACAGTCAGAACGGTGCCTGGCGGCATAGGCCCAAGAGCTCTTTTCATCGTAGCACGACATTCGTGGCTCCGATTTATGAGGCTACCGCCTACCCGAAATCCTGGAAGGGGCGTATACCATTGCAGACTGCCCACATATATGTCATCCACGTCGAAACCCTTCACTTCAACAGCACCCCCTCCGAAGCCTTCGACCATTTTTGCCACACCGCCCTCGTTATCAATGTTACTGGTGCCGCACTGGACCTGGTAGGCAAGACGGCCCATAGAATCACACGGTATGTGGCCATAGATGCCAGCACCCTCAAGGGCCATGAAGGCGTCTCTCAGCGACTCCGGGTAAACGCTTTGTGGAAGTAAAATACTTGTACGCAATGCATCAATGTCCCTCGATTCGTTGTACAAACCAACGGGCATCTTGATTTTGCCCACTCTAAGGCCGGCCCAGTCTCTCCACCGATAATCCGCAAAGGCCCAATCCAACTCGATTTCATCGTTTCCCACATCTCCCAGATCACGGGCAAATAGCTGCAACCCCAAACGCAGGTCATCGGTGAGCTGGGTGGCAAAGTTTATCCCGAACTCATTGAACTGAAACGTTCCGTCTTCCGTGTCGTTGGCCAGATAATTGTTGTCATCTGACTGAAGATAGCCTTGAGAAATAAACC
>JAXHVD010000057.1:0-2322 GCA_034189385.1 Thermodesulfobacteriota bacterium | reverse complement strand
CCTGATCAGGATTACGATTAATATCATTTTTGAGAAGCTGAATGGAGCCTGCCAGAGAGGCAAGAGGATTCTTGATTTCATGGGCAAGGCCGGCTCCCATTTCGCCTATGGCTGCCATCTTATATGTCGGGATCGCTGCCGCTATTATTGATCTTGAAGGAGTTATCATTATCGGTTCAAGGTGGCGGAGAATTTGTACAGACTTTCACAGAAAAAATGCGCTTTCATGTGAAAAATGCATAGAGAGTGATACTTGCGTTTGATTTTTGTAAATACACAAAATCGCGTAAACGCAGGCATAGCAAGGCATTCGGCGATTTCGTAAAAACAGTCGTGTTACTACAAAATTAGGGCGTTTTCAGGGGGTATTTTGGAGGTTTATGACGCGTTTTGGCGGAGTAATTCCCAATGATTTAAGGATGTTTTTGTTTTTAGGCGTCAGCTCGTTGCGCATAAGCACATGATGATTTAATTGAAAAAATTCTGTAATCTGCATCTCATTCAAAGACTGCCGAATTTTGTGCCAGGGCATGTCGCATTTGAGTTCAGCAATGCGTTCAATCATGAGAGCCAACACGCAAATTTTCACATGGGATTCGATACGCCGTGTTGCCCAATGGTACATCGGAGTCATTTTGATTTGTGTCCGTTTCAGGGACCGGAAGCATCGTTCAATAACCATGAGGCCTTTGTAGCCACGGGCCGCATCTTCCAGGCTGATGGTATCGTCATTGGTTTCAATGACCCATTTGCCATCATATTTTTCAGCCTCTTTGATTTTGGCCTTATCAAGGCGTACGTTTCCTGCTTTGGTGATACTCAGGTAGCGTTTAAAGCGTCTTGACGCTAAAAGCTCAATGGCCCACTGATTTGTGGCACTCATGTCTTTGTGACGCGTCAACTCTTCCGTAAGAAGTTCAACGATTCCCTCACGGTGTCGTCGTTGCCGTTCGGCTTCTTTGGGGTTATAGCAAAGGATGTACCGTACTCGCCTTTCGCCATCACCTACAATGACCTCTTTGGCTTGTAAATTATCAGCAAAGACACTGTATCGTCCGCGTTTCCCGAGGACTTTACGTTTGATATCTGATATGTTCGCCATTCGGCAAGCCAGAAGATATTTGCCGCAAGCTTTGGCCAGTTCCTTCCTGTTGCCTTCGGAGTTCATGCCGGAATCGGCCACAAAAAGGGCACGGCCAAGCTTCCAACCTCTTAAATCGGACCGGATTTTTTCAACGGTCGTCACATCAGCTGTGTTGCCGGGGAATACCCAGCTTCTCACCGGAATGCCTTCCCGGGTCACCGCAAGGGCGATGACCACCTGTGGAGCCCAGAATCCTTCTTTACCATGACCAAATTGACGGATCGTGGCATTGGAGTTATCGTCGGGATCATCTTCATAGTCGATGTGGAAGGATGCTGTTGTGGTGTCGTAAAAGATAAGATCCACATCCAGATTGAACAGGTCGGCAACTTCGAAGAAAACCGCTTTTTCGATTTCATCGGCATGTTCATGGAGAAGGTCCATGGCCTCGTACATATTTTTGAGCTTCAAACCGTTGCAGGACGGTAGATAAACAGTGGAAAGCCATCGTTCCCAGACACCCAGCTTGGATGTCGGTTCGCAAAGCCGGTTTGCCGTCATGGCCAGAAGCGCACGTTCATAAGGTATTCGAAGACCTTTTGCTGCCACGATGTCAGACAGTGTCTTTTTCAGGCCCAAGCGATCCCAAAGTGCTTCAATGACAAAGGGGCATCCGAGAGATAAGGTCCTGATAATCCTGATGTCATCGGTAAAGTCGTTTCGCCGACTTTCTACCCCACTACCTTCAGCAAAAGGGTCTGTGATATCAAGGCCACAAACACGGGCGATAGATTGGCAAAGCCGGACAAGTTCCGCCCTGTCCAGCTTGTCAGCACGACCAAAATTATGAATGATTTCAGCAACCGGTTTTCGAGTAACAGGATGCCGCTTGTTATGCGCCAGCTGGTAATATTCGATGACGGTGCCGTCTTTGTTCGTCCGTTTTGTTGATCGTAAATACATGCTTACACTGATAGCGTGTATTTCTAACTATGTCAATAGAAAAACAACAAGTCGTGTGCCTACACATTTTGAGCTCAGGAAAGAAATTTTTGCTGATTTTATTGAGGATACTGACGAAAAAGTCGAAAAATAGGCCTACAAAACGCAAACGAAAGTGAATCCAAAAACAAATTTAGCCCGATGCTTTCACTGTGAGAAAAATTACAATACAATTGATCTTGTCATGCTGGAAAAAAAATGCAATTTTTTGCAGAGTGTAGATTTTTTAAAAGACT
>JAXHVD010000056.1:0-2495 GCA_034189385.1 Thermodesulfobacteriota bacterium | reverse complement strand
GCGCCCCGTGGTACTCCAGACAATAGTTGACGGCCTGTGACACTTTCATGCTGCACCTCCTGATTCTTGGGTTGATAAGATTTGGGCCAATACCTTGACAAAGCTTACAGTATTGTGTACAAATCTGCAATAAAATCATTTGCTTGATTACACCCAGACTTGGCAGGTAATCACACATCGGCCTGGACCGTTTCCGGGCTGTTCTCTGGGAGGCAAACCTGTGTTCTGTCCAGGGCTGCCATAATCGTCGAAATATCTTTGAATTTTGGCGGACCGTTTTCGCTGTGGTATTGGCGAGAAATCATCACTGGCGTTATCCGTGACGTCGGTTGTGATAATGGAAAAGGCAAAGCAGTCCATGTGCAAACCCTCTGAGTTATTCCTGTCACAGATGCCAAGGTTCGTCATTTCGGTTCTGATCCCTATTTTCCTTGCCGCTTCTATTCTATCCTGTGAAAAAACGGGTGTTCTTACTGCATCCGAAAGACCCCGGAACGAGAATATACTCCATTATGATGTGAACTTTCCTTTTACTTCCTTGAATCCAATAGAGGTCTATTCCTCTGGTTCCATCATGATCTTTCCGTTGCTGTATGACTATCTTGTTGTTCCGAATGCACAGGGAGAACTTGAACCGGTTCTGGCACGGAAATGGAGCTATGATGCGAAGAACTTCACGTGGACCATCTCTCTTCGAGAAGAAGCCCTGTTCCATGACAAAGCGCCTGTCACCTCCGCGGATGTGAAATATTCGCTCAATGAGGTCCTCAAGCAAACATACCCTGCGCTTCACAGTCTCATCGACCATATCTCCCTTTTGTCTCCTGAGGCAATAAGCATACGTCTTAAGAAAAACGACAGTCGATTTCTCGCGAAGATATGGAACATGGACATCGTTCCGAGGCCGGGTGGGGGCGAGACAGACAATTACAACCATCCCGTGGGTTCAGGCCCCTTCCGGTTTGAATACAGAAAAGGCGAGAAGGAAGTCGGCCTTGTGGCCAATGAGGACTACTTCCAAGGCCGCCCTGCATTGGATAGGGTGGTCTTCCATTTTCTGCCGGATAAGGAGAAGACCTGGACAAGGCTTCTTTCAGGTGAGACCGACGTGGGCCATGAGATCTCTCTAAAAAACTATGAGATCATAAGGGAGTACGAAAGGAGGTTCTATTTCGATCTTTACACTCTCGGGTGGTCCAGTGTCATTCTATACAACACAACCGATCCTCTCTTTTCCGATATAAGAGTTCGGCAGGCCCTCACCCATGCCATTGACAGGCAATATATTGTAGAAAAGATTCTGGGGGGCTTTGGAGTGGTTGGAGTCGGCCCCATGGGTGTGAATTCCCCCTTTCACAACCCTGAGGTCAAGCCCCCACCCTATGACCCGAAAAAGGGGGTGAATCTTCTTGAAGCGGCGGGTTGGTCTTATGATAAGACAGGCTGCCAGCTTGTCAAAGACGGAAAACCTTTTGCGTTCACCATTCTTGTCTTTGAAGAAAGCCAGATCGAAAAGAAAATCGCCCGATACATAAGGCTCTGCCTCAACGATCTCGGTATAAAGGCCAACTTGCTGCTTCTTCCAAGTGATGATCTCACTAGAAGATTCCTCAGGAATAGGGACTTTCAAGCCGTGCTTACGGAGATCAAAGGGGCCTATGGTACTCCCGAGATCCTAAAGCAGCAATGGTGCTCCGATGGCGTGAATGCGGCCGAGGCCGGCTGTTTTCAACACCCTGAAGTGAGCCGGCTCATCACGAAAGCCATTGATGAAGAAGACCCTGACAGACAAGTAAGACTTCTCTACAAGACAGACGAACTCATGGCGACCCTCCAGCCCGGGACGTTCCTATTTCACAAGACAGCCATAGACGTCATGTCGAAACGATTCAAGGTCCCTCTTCCCTTTTCTCTCACAATGGAAGGGGTTCATCGTCTTAGGTATGCTTCACTATATCCAGACTGAGTCCTACACCCAGCCGGGCTGGCCATGACATTATATATTCTCGTTGCCACAAAGCATGCCGATACCACAAGCGCTCAGGTAGTCAATAGCAGGAATTCGGGACTTCACATTGTCAGCACCATACCGCCAGTGAATTTGGTGGATTCTTTTAGTATTGAGGTCAATCGGCCCAAGATGGGAGCCACAAATCAGATCGCGTTGACGTAGGACAGCATCTGAGGATGCTGGTTCAGTCGGAATGCCCATATCAAAGGCGGTCTGAACATCTCAGAAAGCTCAATATTGCCTATCGATCTTGATTTTGAACACTTTGTAGATTTTGCCCGACTGTCCTCAATTTCCAAGACCCTCTGAAATGCGAAGTCTCCTCTGTCTATCTACACCACTTGTTTGATCCCGCCGATTGGCGATCTTGCTATGCAAGGTAACCTTTTGAAAGACCTGCATTTTTCGGATATTCATTTCATATTGTCGTTTCTAAGTCTTGAGGCATCCCTGCACGTCATCCAATCCTGACTCTCAATTTAAC
>JAXHVD010000055.1:0-2507 GCA_034189385.1 Thermodesulfobacteriota bacterium | reverse complement strand
TTTGGGGCTGTGGCTTGTGTTGTGTGGGGCATGTCCATTTTATCTGCCATGGGCCTCCCAAGACGGAGCTTCTTTTTGTAGGATTATAGACATCGTTAACGCTCTACAAAAAGAAAGGAGGCAGGTCATGGGAAGGTTACACGATGAGATGAAGATGGATATGGAGTTGAAGAACTTGAGCCTAAGAACCATGGAGACGTACCTTGGCTGTGTGAGAGGTTTTGCTACTCACTATGGCAAGCCACCGGACGAGATGGGCCATAATGAGATCCGCGATTACCTATATTACTTGCTCAAAGACAAGAAAGCGTCTCAGTCGGCGGTGAACCAGGCCTACAGTGCGTTGAAGTTCTTGTACCAGACCACACTTCGTAGGCAGTGGGATACGTTTAAGATCCCCAGATGCAAGATGAGAAAAAGGCTTCCTGTGGTTTTGTCCGGGAACGAGATTGAACGTCTTTTTTCCGTCACGGGCAACCTGAAGCACCGTGCCATACTGATGACCATCTATTCGGGTGGGCTTAGGCTGGGCGAGGCGACCCATCTGAGGGTGTCTGATATAGACAGTGAGCGGATGACCATCAGGGTACGCCAGGGTAAGGGCAACAAGGACCGTTACACGCTTCTAGGCAGACGCACCCTGGAGATTCTGCGGATCTATTGGAAGACCTACCACCCTGTAGAGTGGCTCTTTGCGTCAAGACGACTGGATCAGCCTATCTCCCACTCAAGTGTGCAAAGAGCCTTCAAGGGGGCTCTTCACAAATCAAAAATCAAGAAGCAGGCCTCTGTTCACACCCTAAGACACAGCTTTGCCACCCATCTCCTGGAAGCTGGAACGGATCTTTACTATATTCAGCGTCTGTTGGGCCACACCACGGCAAAGACCACGGCGGTTTATTTGCATGTGGCCCGCAAGGATCTGGCTCGTATTGTTAGCCCCATTGACCTTCTGCAAGATCCTGAGGAACCTCCGCTGTAAGGCAGGTTCCCATGAAAAGGTCTTTGGAGGTGGCCCACATTTTCAGGGTCCACGGACAAACATATCGAGATGCTCACAGCACCAGTCTGCCAGTAAGGCATCTGCGCGTCATGCGGGCCATTGAGCTTTGCCGCACCGCGGAGCTGGGAGGTCATGTGGATGTGTGTGAACATTGCGGGGCGTTGATGATATCGTATAACTCTTGCCGCAACAGGCACTGTCCCAAGTGTCAGTGTCTGGACAAGGAGCGATGGGTTGAAGCCAGAAAGAACGACGTTTTGCCCACCCATTACTTCCATGTGGTATTTACTGTACCGGATGTTTTGAGACCATTGGCTCTACGGAATCAGAGAAGGTTTTACAACATCTTGTTCAATTCGGCAGCCGAGACGCTCAAGACACTGTGCAAAGACCCGAAGCACCTTGGCGCCCAGATCGGATTTATTGCTGTTTTGCACACATGGTCCCAGGTTTTGTTGGACCACCCTCATATTCATTGCATTGTTCCAGGCGGAGGGCTGTCTGTTGATGAAAAGCGATGGATTGGCGCTGAGCAGGAGTTCTTTATTCCCGTAAAGGTCCTGTCGGCCATGTTTAGAGGTAAGTTCCTTGATAATCTGAAGAAGGCATACGAACTGGACGAACTCAAATTTCCCGGCAAGATTGCCCACCTAAAAGAGGGCTTTTCTTTCCAGAAACTCTTGAGCAGTCTTTATGGGAAAAACTGGATCGTTTACTGCAAGCCGCCCTTTAAAAATCCCGAGGACGTTGTTGACTACCTTGGCCGATACACACACAGGGTGGCCCTTTCCAATGATCGCATCGTCAAGTTTGACGGTGAGCGGGTCACGTTTAGATATCGCGACTCGTCAGACAACAACAAGACAAAGTTGATGACCTTAAACGCCTCTGAGTTCATTCGTCGCTTTTTGCTTCACGTGTTGCCGGACGGGTTCATGAAGATCAGGCACTACGGCATACTGAGCAACCGAAGTCGCAAGACGAAGCTTGCCCGGTGCAGGCAACTTCTGGGAGTCGCACAGGATGAGGGAAATGAAAAGCAGGCAAAACCGAGCTGGCAGGAACTACTTTTCAAGCTGACCGGAATTGATCCCACGGTTTGCCCTCACTGTGGAAAGGGAAAAATGGTGCTCAAAGAAACTCTGGTGCCAACAGGGGCTCCTCCATGACGGATGGAATTGGTGTTATAGCAACCAGCAAGTTCAAGGGGCCGTCCGACTGGCCAAAAGGAGATCCCCGCTCCCTTTACAAAGGAAAAACTATTTACACTGCTGACATGTTGCCTCTTAAGCTGGAATGTTGTCCAAAAACGCAATTGAATCGTCGAGTGCAAACATCAATGCTGAAATCAACATATCTAACGACGAAAAGCCCCATGATAGAATCCCCATAGCATCTGTCACGCGGCTTCGTCCAACATAATTGTATGCCGAATTGGGCTTTGCCCAGCAACATTGAAAAGCGAACCGGACTGAACCCAACTCAGCATACAATCTTTAGCGTT
>JAXHVD010000054.1:0-2741 GCA_034189385.1 Thermodesulfobacteriota bacterium | reverse complement strand
GAAATCCATGAGCGGATATAAATATCTGATGCAAAGTCCTCCCGGGATTTACGATGAAGTCCTTGCCGAGGACCTTGATAGTCAGTTTATTATCATGATATTTCGTCCCAAGTCTACGGGCGGCCTCAGCGAGGTCAATGTCGGCCAGCTTTACTCTGCAATAACCTCCTCACTCAAGTGGGGACACTCGTTGAGCTGTCTTTTCCCCAGAAAGACCGAACCGGCAAATGCAAGGCATGTTTTTTCGTTGCATTTGCCGCGATTTGATTTATCGAGCAATGTAAATATTTCCATAGCATTCTTAAATTGGGCCATGCAATAATTCTTCTCTTGAGCGTCGAAGGACATGTTTGTAATAGTCTCTAATAGACCAAGTCGTCCAGCGCCCTTGTCTCCCAAGTATCAATGTCCAAAGAGAGGCCGTCCGACAATGCCCTTATACGAAATCCGAGAGAAAAATATCTGCTCCGCAAAGCCGGATGTCTTCTTTTGTGATCACATCTGTCTTGTCTTCCAAAGATACTTGTGTTGCCTGGACACCGGGGAAACGCGTCTTTAAATAGAGGAGACTCTTGCTGATCTTCCTTCCGGACTTTTTACATTCTATAAAATGTACGGGATTTCCATCTTCAACAATGACAAAATCGACTTCTCGTCTATCTACATCCCTGAAATAGCGAACCTCTATATCCCTTCCTTCCGTGTCCTGAAGAAAGAAGCACCATTTTAGGAGATGACAGGCAACAAGGTTTTCGAATCGTTTCCCAATATCCTTAACGACCGTCCAGTCAAGATGATAATGCTTCGCCTCCTTTTTAACAGCCCGTATAATCGGTGAACCGAATGGATAAATCCGAAAAATCATGTAGAGATTCTCAAGCATGACAATCCAGCGTGATACGGATTGATGAGAGACCTGTAAATCTTCTCTAAGGGCATTGAGTGATAGGGGAGAACCGACCAGGTCGGGAAGATGTAAGGCCATTTTTTCAATAATACTCAGATCCTTTACATTTTCCAGATCAGCAAGATCTTCTCTGACAATTCGCGTACGGTATTCCCGGCTCCATCTTTTTGTCTGTGTCTCTGACTGGAGCGTAAAGGGTTCAGGAAACCCTCCATAAACGAGAAGGTCCTGAACTGCTCCCGGTTCCGGTCTTTGGAGTTCAGCATAGGTGAATGGAAAGAGACGAAAAAAATGGTACCTCCCTTGTAGAGAATCGCCACCGCGGCGATAATGATCGAGCCTGGCGCTGCCAGTAACAAAAATTTCTAGTTCATCGCCTCGTTTGTCATAAAGGCCTTTGACTACTTGCCGCCAGCGGGAATATTTGTGAATTTCATCAAGGACCAGATATCCAGGGCCTGCTGGGAATCTTTCCATCATAATATTCTCCCTGTCCTCTGCCGCATCCCAGTTGAGATACCGCTGTTCAATATCAAAGCCCGCATCATGACAGAGTTTCTTTGCCATTGTTGTTTTTCCTGACTGCCTCGGTCCTCCTATGAACACCATTTTACGTGTTACATCGTCTGAAACATGCTTCTCCAAATACCTCGACAAATAAGCCATTGTATTTACCTCCATCATAAAATACGGGCGAGTTATTTTTGATAGCGGTAAATATACTTGCTTTGATATTGGGTGTCAACTAAGCTCCTTACAGAAGCTGAAACCGCTTTTTTCCTCTATGTTTTTGGTTGATGGAAGATCCGCGCCTACAGGGCCTGTGATTGTCATCCAGGGCCTTTCATTCCCGTAGAATTCCTGTTTGTTTCTCAGTCAATTTAAAGGATCTTGGTCTATGCGGGCCGTGTGGGCCGTAATAACATCCACAATGTCATCCCAAAGCCCGGGATAGGAAAGCCAAGACCTTCTACGATGTGGAGTCTGGCCCCTTCAATGGCGTCTGCGGTGGCGAGTCCATGCTCTATAGGTGTAACAGTATCCTGGCCCGATTTATCACAAAGGTGGGGATCAGGATCTTGTTTAGTTTATGCGGGGGTAGCGCAAGTCTCACAATGTTACTACGAATTCACACACATCATCCCCTCTGCCAATTGATCGTTTTCTATCAACCTTAACCTGTCCTTTTGTCACCTGTGAAAAAAGAATATTCATCATTTCCTGGGAACAATCACATTGAGCGGGGCAGAGTTTGATCATGCCGGAGCGAACATGTGGACATCCACACTCGTAAAACAGACCTCTGATAGAGTTCCCTTCAAATTCCCATTCGCCCTTAAGCAAGCAGTCTTGGGTGGGACAGTGGGACAGGGGATGGGACAGGGGACGCTGGTAAAAAACTAAGTTGTCAAAGGAGCGGGCGTTTTTGCCTTTGGATGATAAACGAGTTTGGCATGTTCTCAGAGAACTCGCCGGACGTCTGGGGCGAAACCCCGCAGTCGTGGGTATTCAGGTGAAACGGGTGCGGTTGATAGAGCAGTAATTTACTGTTTTACCA
Organism: Thermodesulfobacteriota bacterium; assembly: GCA_034189385.1. Lineage (GTDB taxonomy): Bacteria > Desulfobacterota > Desulfobacteria > Desulfobacterales. The sequence continues at coordinate 276 of JAXHVD010000054.1, read as the reverse complement.
GCGTCCCCAAGCGCACCACAGCGTCCCCAAGCGCACCAGCGTCCCCAAGCGCACACATTCTCCACATTTGACCCTTGCGAAGCCATTATGGAGGATACCGCAGTCCAGGTAGCGGTAGATGACCTGCTTTACGTAGGGTTTCCTGAAAAAGTGTACTTAATCAAAAAGGCCCATAAATATCAGCGGTGAACTAGCAAGTTGCCATTATATTAGGAGCCGGAGTGCAATTATTGGGCTGAGAATGCTGCCCATAGAGCCCACGAAGCAAGCAAAAAA
>JAXHVD010000053.1:0-3771 GCA_034189385.1 Thermodesulfobacteriota bacterium | reverse complement strand
CGAAAAGTTGACTGGACAAGACAGGTATCGCCTCCGACAGGGGCGATATCGAATTGTCTACTCAATCCAAGACAATGAACTGACTGTTTGGGTTGTGAAGGTCGGTCACCGAAAAGATATTCATCGCTGAAGCGAATCGGGTAGCCGGGGGGTTTTATCCCCCCAGCCCCCACACCACCCGGCATGCGGGGCCCCTCCTGAGGCGGACAAGCGCACCGGGCGGTTCGTGAAGATTCCGGGCCGTAGCCGGGCGTTTGAATAAAACAGTTCTTTGAAAAACTGGCGGCAACTGTCTTCAATCATCAGGGGCACGGTTTACCACGATGCGCCTGGTCTGATGCTCCCCCATTCGGGTTCATTGCACTCCAGAGCTCATGGGTCGTGCTGCTGTTCTTCACGTTTGGCCCTTCAGTGGGGTGAGACCTCCGTGATGTCCTCCGCATCTGCGGGTCACGGCTCGTTTCCAGTCGTCGGACCGCCTCTGACGATGTCCACACCTACTATGGCCGCTGCTGAGTTGATAACGCTGTGCGCCACCCTTCGGGCTGCCATAGGGCAGTCGTCTCGCTACGCTCGGCTCTGCCCGATCACCGCTGGGATTGCTCCCAGAGGGGCTGTCCCCCCTGCTTTAGGGTCCGGTGGCCAGTCCAGGTCTTTCGGCCTGGGCCTCAGTCCGACTCCCATGGCAGGATCTGCCGCGTCTCGGGCAGATCTCCCCGGATAAGAACGTGAACTGTCGCTGCACAACCGCGTCATTCTTGGTCGCCTCTGGCGACTACCCGACCTTCCACAGGCAGGCAAGTCTCCCGAACCCGGGGCTTCGTTATCTTGTGGTAACTTACCCGGGGACTGGGCCTTTTATGACGTTTCTGTTCCCTGGATCAAGTCCGGGGCAGGCTTAGCTCACAGCTTTGCACTCAGGGTTGGACGCTCACTGTGTTCGCTTTTGCCTGCTGGCAAACCGGTCGCAAAGCTCCTGCACTTCAGACGGCACCTCGCGGGAACGCCCTTGCCGTCGGTTAGTATTTCTGTCATGTCTCACGACATTACAGGGTTCATCCCGATACGCTTTTCATGTCGCTTCATCACACAGACCGTAGATCTGTTTTAAAATAGCGTCTTTGGCACAGATGACACAATGCCCTCGCCACAGGACAGGCATACAGGGGACTTCCCCTCCCCGCCTACATTACGGCGGAAACGGCACACCCCATAAGCCCTTCGGCCTTGAGCTCAGGGCCGAAAGGTTCACGCCTGTGCCGGGCGTACCCCATCCCCGTCCTGCGAGGCCCATGGGGAGTTGAACACAAGGCAGAGAACCATTTTCGAGATGGCTGGGCATGGCCTGTCATATGCCCCACAAATCTTCGCTTTTCCCATGTGTGGGGTATTTGGCAAGAGGTCTGCACTTCACACTACAAACAAAAAGGGGGCCAAGGTTGCGGCCCCCTCTTAATGCTTGAAAAGGTTTACAGATTACTGCAGCTGATACCAGGGCTCTGGCATCTGAAAGACAGGGATGGTCGAATGATAATGCATGGCCTTCACGAATCTGTCAATGGTTCCAGTAGCTGAACTTCTTTCCCTATAAGAAGTCTTGCTCACGAGGTCAGGCACTGGAGCGTTTCCTCCATCAGGCTGATACCAGTTACCACCTTCCATCAACGCCACCTTCATCAGGGCCGTTGCATTGCCCATGCCCGTCGCTGAAACCGTTTGGTTCAACTCCGGTGCCCTGGTTGCTGCCACCCCTGTCTCCGTGTCAGCGACCATGAGGCTGGTGGTGCTCGTATCGCTTCCGGCGGCGATGAACTCATTGGTGGCCGGTATCCTGCTCCGGGCTACCCACGGACAGAGAGAAGGTATATCATCGAAGAGTGCACCATCCCCATTGGCCACAATGCTCAAGCCCACTCTCTCTTTGTCCTCAGCATTGGCTATGAGGCTGGCTTCTGAGGCCACGTAACCGTAGTTCTTCTCAACGCTCAGGTTGTTGTCCGCCGTGTCTACACCGTGAGAATCAGCGGCAAAACTCTTCTTAAACTGAAAAAAGGAGGTGTCCGTAGAGGCCAACTCCTCTGTGTAACGAACCTGGGCCGCCCGGCCAAAGGTAGCCAGGTACTGATCCATCCCCGGGTAGGCAAGGGTGCTAATCACGGGGCCTCTCATGCTATTGGGATCATGGTAGACCCAAGTCCAGGTAAAGGCCTCCACCTCTGTGCAGTCTCCTGCCGACATCTCAACATCTACGTTTGCGGCAATGTTGAAACCCTCCACCGGCGGCGGCACCGGTGGGCTGGCCATGGCAAGTCCGGAGAACACCAAAAACCCCACAGCCACGAAAGAAACAATCCCCATCTTCAGACCCATGATCCTACCTCCTCATCTTGCGGTTTTGTCCCCATATCACATATCATGGCGTCTGACAAATAATGCCGGTTTTGAGAGAGAAGAGGAGAGAGAATAGCGTCCGTAAATAAAGTTGATGATGCGTGAGTTGCTTTCTGACGGACCCCCACCAGCGCCCTATACTAACTGTTGCTACTGAGTGGTGCTCCACGTTCTTCAGGAATAACTCTAAAACGAAGATTGGACACCACCCACTATTCTTCTTAGGCCGTCATCATTTCTCCTGTCTCAAGAAAATATTCCAGCCCGTCTATTGCTCTCTGAATCTCAGGATTATTATCCGGTAATGAATCCACCATTGCATTACCCGCTTCATTCAAAGCTGTGAACGTCAGGTTCCATAATCCTGTGGAGGTGCCGTCGTTGTTATCAAATAGGTTGATTCTGAAATGAATTACAAGCGATTCCCCGATTATTCTCACAAGCTCCAGCTTTTGGCTTGGCTCGTGCCGAGTAAGTATCCAAAGCCCAGGTCCGAGCACGTTTGTTTCGGGGGTGGTAAATATGCAGTCATCTTCAACATACCCGGTGGAGGTGTAAACAAGGTCACAGTCCCAGCCCTCTATCCAGTCCAGTTCCCTGGATGGGCAGAACTGGAAGAAAACCTTTTCCGCGGGGAAGTTGAACGTTTTTTCATATTTCTGTATTTTTCTTTTCAGGTTTCTCCCTTTTTTCAGGAATTCTATTGATTTATTTTTTGATCTCTCTGTATTCATTGTATTGTCCTTTTGTTAAATTGTTATTGATTTATGTGTTTAGATGCTAAACACGTTAAGCAAAAAAAATTATGACAGCTCTAAACCGTCAATTGCCTTCTCCATGTGTTGAAGAAAACGGAATATCACCTCCTTTTCTTTAGAATTAATTTTTGCGAGATAGTCTTCGTGGGCCTCGATGAAGGACGCTTGGGTTGACTCACATAACTTACAAGCCTTTTTACCAAGGGTTGTTAAAGACAAGGTCAATTCGTTTTTATTATATGGATCTTTTGATTTCAGTATAATGCCTTTCTTTTCAAGACGCGTAAGTGTTTGAGATATCGCCCCTTTTGTCAGGCCGAGTTGCTTGGCAATTTCTGTGGCATTGGTGTCAATTTTGTTTTTTATCACCAGCATCAGATGAACCTCAGAGGGATACAAGGAGACCTCTTTGAATTTAAATATCTTTTTTTTCTCCGTAAATATTGTTTTGTTTATTACTTGTATTATCTGTTCTTTGATTTCTTCATTCGTAGTTTCCATAGTCAGATACCTCCGGCAGAGCCGGAGGCTTGAGAGCTTTGTAGCCCCTCAAAGGGGCTGAAAAAACTTTTCGATGAAGAGACCGACTACTGCCCGTCGGCAGTAATCCTTCTTCCTTGTC
>JAXHVD010000052.1:0-3956 GCA_034189385.1 Thermodesulfobacteriota bacterium | reverse complement strand
CAACAGCGGCACTACTATTCTCGCGCCAAGCGGTGCTGTAAGAATAGCACTGAGTTTACGGTTATCAAAGAAAAAGGCTTTAGCGGTTATAAGAGAAGAGATTTTCCCTGGGATCTCGAAGCACTGTGGAAGGGTCTGAAAAATGGGACGACCTTGAAACCGGGTAAGGTGATCACCTTTAAAGGCGTTTGCATCAAGGGGCACAGGAGGAGATTTCTGCACTCCGACAGGTGTCTAAGGAGTTGGAAGATGTCCAGGGCCCTAGAGGTGAGGGGGATCCCGGTGCCGCGGGCGCTTGGTTATTTCCGCATCGGCGAAAGAAGCTATTTCCTGGCCGAGTTTCTAGTCGACAGCCAACCCTTAAATGAATACTTGTCGTCCCTAGAACTCGAGCGGCAAAAAAGGGAGTCGCTCAAGAACCTAGCCTTATGGTTAAGAAGCATTCATGATCGCAACATCTGGCAGCGGGACTTCAAATCGAGCAACATCCTATGCAAAAAGAAAGCTTACATAATGGTGGACTTGGATGGCGTAAGAATCTGTCGTCACCTTCCTTATGAGAAAAAGATACTCAATTTAGCGCAGTTAAATGCGTCTTTGAGCAATGCCATAACCATCAAGGACCGATTGCGTTTCTTCTTCTACTATAGTAAAGCAGAAACTGCTTTACGGGACAAACGGCGAGCCATATACGAAAGAATCTGGGATATCAGCCTGGGCAAGAACACCGCGCTTTTTGGGTTAGATCTCACTAAACTCAAGCTTTGAAGGTAACAGAAGGCCCTTCGCTGTTTGAAAGGGCCCATTTGATTAGGGGGTGACATAGAGAAGGGATGGGATTGATTCAGAAACTCAGGCGAAGTCCACATGTCCATGATGACATTGCTGACCGGTTTGGATCTTATTTGCCATCTGGCCAGATTCTTGACCTACCCTCTGGTGATGGTGTCAACAGCTGGCGGCTTGCTGCGGCCGGTTATAAAGTGCGGGCAGCGGACCTCTTCCCAGAGCATTGTCAGAAGGGAGGGTTTCCCTGCGAACGTGTCGATATGACAAAACCTCTTCCCTATGAAGGCGCTTCCTTTGAGGGCCTTCTGCATTCCGAGGGCATTGAACACATCGACAACCAGATCGCTATGCTTGATGAGTTCTACAGAGTCCTGAAACCGGGGGGCATCCTCATTGTAACCACACCCAATGTGCTTGCCCTGGAGGGACGCATCGGCCTGCTGCTTACCGGTCAGGCTCGTCAAAGACGTGCCTTGTTGTACCCAACTCGACCAAATACATCAGAACCAACCCAGCATTCGTCGATAGTTGAGGGCGTTTACTTCGGCCATGCGTTTCTCATCAACATTTTTCAGCTACGTTACTACCTCACACACGCAGGCTTTGACATTCTGAGCGTGGACACGACGAGATACTCATGGAGATCATTGCTTCTCGCACCGCTCTTGTACATTCCGATTAGCTGGGCGACTGGAAGGCTCATTCGCAAAAAGCGATCCAATGTTCCAACTGACCTGCAACGAGTGATTCTGGGAGAAGTTTTAAGCGGTGCCGTTCTCTTTGGGCGGAAGCTTATCGTAGTCGCGCAAAAGCCACCCGAGACAATGATGCAAAATGAATCTTCTGGAATCATATTGTCATAGTCTTTGTCAGACTGCATTCTGGAAGGACTATTTGTCTGTGCTTGGAGTCCTTCTCACACCCTTACACCAACGGGATCGGGTCTGCGGATGATTCTGGACGTCCGGTCATGTTCGAGTATCATACTCTCATCCTTTCGCATTGACTTCAGGACATAGGAGGATATGGCTATGTCTCCAAGAGTAGAGGGGCCTGACTTTGTAGGGGTGGGCGTACAAAGGTGCGGATCGAGCTACCTTGCTGACCTCCTCGCCCAGCACCCTGGGGTCCTCATAAGAAAGAAAGAGATTAACTTCTTTATTCACCGTTTTCACAAGGGATATACTTGGTACCATACCTGGTTCCGAAACAAGAACGGCCGGATGGCCGGTGAGTTTACCCCTACGTATATTATGTCACCAAGACCTGACTCGTCTCACAAGGAGTTCTATCCAAAGTGGAATCCCCGTCGTGCCCTTCTTTTTTGGCGCAAGCAACCTTCAGCACGAGACGAACTCAATGCCCATTATCCGGGAATCCGTGCATTCGCCATTTTTCGTAATCCTGTGGATCGAGCATGGTCTGCCTATTGGTATTGGAGACGCCGTAGGGAGAAACTGGGCAAACGATTGGTCCCTTTTGAGAGAATGTGGGACGATGACGGACGGTGGATTCGCTCCCGTGGCCACTATGCATACTATCTTGCCCATTGGCGCGAGGTATTTCCCGACTTTGGCGTATTTTTTTTTGACGACATAAGAGAGGATCCCATCAGTCTGTCACGGGCGGTCTATCAGTTTGTTGGAGTTGACCATACTTTCAGGCCCAAAACGACCCGTTGGGTGAACAAAGGGCAATACGAGCCGATACCGTTTGCGACCCGCAAGATGTTGGTGAGATTTTACAAAGACCAAATTCTACGGTTTTCAGAAATGACCGGTCGGGATCTTTCTCACTGGCTTGAAGGTGAATGATCCGATGCCACGTCTACTTAGCGATGTGGAACTTGAAACCTTGGTGGATGAAGATTCTACACATAAATTCTGAGAGAACCTGGCGAGGGGGCGAGCAGCAAACGCTCTATCTTATCCAGTGGCTCCAAGGCCGAAACATTACTTCTCACTTGGTCTGCCAAGAGGGTTCTCCCATGGCAGAAAAGGCGAGAGAAGCAGGAATAGATGTTTTTCCCATGGCCATACATGGAGAGGCGGACCTTCTGGCTGGTTACCGCATCAGGAGGCTCATCCGTAGATGCAGTTACGACATTATCCACTCACACACATCTCATGCCCATACCCTTGCCTTTTTCGGATCCTTGGGGAAGAAGGTGAGGCGTTTGGTTACTCGGCGGGTTGATTATTCTATCTTCCGTCACAGCTTCCTCCAGTTAAGTGGTATCAAGTATCGGCTCATGGCTGATTATTACATCGCCATTTCTCACAAAATCAAAGATATTATGGTAGGAGACGGCATTTCGCCAGAGCGAATCTTTGTGGTACACAGCGGCATCGATCCTACACGGTTTGAGGGTGCCACGAAGGATCATCTTATCTCAGAGTTCAACCTTAAGGGGGATGAGCATGTGGTTGTCAACGTGGCCCATCTTTCACCAGTCAAGGGCCAGAAACACCTGGTCCAGGCCATCCCCATGGTTCTCGCCAAGATCCCCACTGCCCGGTTTTTTATTGTGGGTGGTGGCGAATTAATGAGAGAGGTCCAGGCCCTTGCCAATTCCCTCGGACTGAAGGAATCGCTGGTTTTCACAGGATTTCGCCATGACGTAGGGGCCTTCTACCAAATTGCTGACCTTTTCGTTATGAGCAGCGTTGGAGAAGGCTTGGGCACTGCGGTGATGGACGCCCTGGCTATGGGTAAGCCGTTAGTCGCTACCAACGTTGGAGGAATCCCAGAAATCATCCGAGATGGCGAAACGGGCAGGCTGGTGCCGCCAGCTGATCCAGCTGCGTTGGCGGAAGGGATTATCGAATTGCTCAGTAACCCTGACAAAGCAAAACGAATGGCCAGCCAAGGCCAGATGGATGTGCGGCGGGAGTTTACGGTTGAGGCTATGGTTGAAGGGAATATTGATGTTTATGAAAAAATCCTAAGAGCAAATGGCCATGGCAGATGGAGAAGGTGAACGGAACAAGCGAGCGCATTCCCCGTAAGGTTCAACTCACTTTTCTCAAAAGGCGATGCTCGCTTGTTTATTACTGTTTTCAATACCCCGCTGCTTGCGGCGGGGTAAAAGGCGGTGTTATATAGCCGTCTTATGGAATTAGGAAAGACATCACACAGCGTATACAAAATCCGTTATCACATTGTAA
>JAXHVD010000051.1:0-4502 GCA_034189385.1 Thermodesulfobacteriota bacterium | reverse complement strand
GGCATGACGATTCAAGGATTTTTCAGGGAACCGTCAAATATAGGCTTTGGACACAGCAATTGCCGATGAATCGTCATCGGAAGTGGCTCGAAAGGCGATGGATTCAGAAGATCGGCAAGCGAGGTCATAAAATATGCGTATTAGCCCTGATGACCTGGTTCTCTTCAGGTGGGGACCGATTGTCGTAAATGCAACCATTATGTTTACCTGGGCTGTGATGGTCTTCATGGTTCTCGGGTCCATACTAGTGACACGCAAGCTCACGTCAGAGACCCGGTTTTCTCGGTGGCAGAACCTTCTGGAGGTCCTTGTCACCGGAATCAGGGATCAAATCCGCGAAATCAGCGGTCAAGATCCGGGGCAGTATTTGCCCTTTGCGGGCACGCTGTTTTTGTTCATCGCAGTGTGCAATCTTTTGAGCATCATCCCCGGCTACGAGGCGCCTACGGGCTCGCTTTCGACCACCGCGGCACTGGCCCTATGTGTGTTTGTGGCGGTTCCATTGTATGGCATAGCCCACAAAGGAGGTTCCTATTTTGGACAGTACATCAAGCCTTCCATATTCATGCTCCCCTTTAATGTCATGGGGGAATTGTCCCGCACTCTGGCCCTGGCGGTGCGACTCTTTGGAAACGTTATGAGCGGGACCATGATTGTTGCTATCCTGCTTGCCGTTACCCCACTCATTTTTCCAATCGTAATGCAAGCCCTAGGCCTCCTTACCGGATTGATACAAGCATATATTTTTGCCATCCTGGCTATGGTGTACATCGCTGCCGCGACACGGGCCCGCCAGCGAGAAGGCCAGGCTGGTCAGGAAGGCGAGAAAGGAGATTTGCCAGATGGATAACGTTGGTCTCATTGGCACCATTTCTATTATTGCGTCCGGGTTAACGATCGCAATAGGTTCGGTTGGCCCTGCTTTAGGAGAAGGCCGGGCCTTGGCCCAGGCGTTGGGCTCTATTGCACAACAGCCGGACGAAGCCAACACCATCACACGCACGCTCTTTGTGGGCTTGGCGATGGTGGAATCGACGGCCATTTACTGCTTTGTGGTAGCGATGATTCTCATTTTTGCCAATCCGTTCTGGGAACACGTTGTGTCCAAAGCTGGAGGATAATCCGTGCTGATCGATTGGTTCACAGTCATTGCCCAGATCCTTAATTTTCTGGTGCTTGTTTACCTGCTGAAGCGCTTTCTCTATGGCCCTATCATCAAGGCCATGGATGAGCGTGAGAGACGAATTGCTGCTCGCATGGAAGAGGCGGAAGAGAAAAAAGAAGAAGCTCACCAGGAGGCGGAGCGCTACCAGGAGAAAAACAGAGAGCTTGATAGCCAGCGTGAGGTTCTTCTAAGGCAAATGAAGGAAGAGGTGGAAGTTGAGCGTAAGGAGTTGGTCAGCCAGGCACGCAGCCAGGTCGATGCGATTCGGGCCAATTGGTACGAGGCCGTTAAGCGGGAAAAGCACGCCTTTCTTCAGAATCTGCGCGAACGTACAAGTAAGCAGACATTTGATATAGCTCGCCGTGCCCTTAGAGACTTGGCCAATGTCGATCTGGAACAGCACATCGTTAACGTTTTTGTCGATCGTCTTCGCAGTCTCAGTGATGAAGAGCAAGCTAAACTAAAAGAGTCCGTTCAGCAGTCAAAGGCGCGCATTACAGTGAGGAGTGCATTTGAGATTCCTGAAGACATGTCATCGCTAATCGTTAACGTGCTCCAGGCCTATGCCTCGGGTCCCCTTGACGTACAGTTTGAAGCTTCTTCGGACGTCATATGCGGGATCGAACTCACAGCACAGGGACGTAAGATTGCCTGGAGCTTAGGCGACTATCTCGAGGCGCTGGAAACCACACTGGCAGACGTCCTGACATTGGATAAGGGAAAGGCAAGCACCCAGGATGCCTCCGAAAAGCGAGGAGAGGGCCCGCATCAACAGGCCAAAGAAGTAGAGGAGTGATTGGTTTTTTCAAATGAGTGAAACACTGACATCCTTTGTGGACGAGACGTTCGGCGCCCTTGATGATGCATTAGAGAATTATAGGCCGAAGCTAAAGGGACGTGAGGTCGGCGTCGTGAGTTTTGTTGGGCAAGGCATCGCCCGTGTTCAAGGTCTGCCCCACGTGAGAGCTGAAGAGCTTATCCTGTTTTCAGACAATGTGTTAGGGATGGTGTTTAATGTGGATGTGTCGGAAGTCGGTGTCGTTTTATTGGGTGAAAGCCCCACATTGAGGGCTGGATCAGAGGTCAGGAGGTCTGGGAGGGTACTGGAGGTGCCTGTAGGCGATTCGCTGATTGGGCGCCTCGTGGACCCTATGGGGCGTCCAATGGACGATTTTGGCCCTATCAGGCCTTCAGAACGACGCCCTATCGAACGGGAAGCCCCGGAAATCATGGATCGTGCACCGGTTACGGTACCGCTTCAGACAGGTCTTAAGGTGGTAGACGCGTTGGTCCCCATTGGTCGTGGCCAGCGAGAACTTATTCTCGGTGACCGACAAACGGGAAAGACGGCCATTGCGCTCGACACGATTATTAACCAGCGAGATAAAGATGTGCTTTGTGTCTACTGCGCCATTGGCCAGCGAAGTTCTTCGGTAGCCAAACTGATTGATGACTTGCGGAAGCACGAGGCCATGGCCTACTGCATTGTTGTCGTGGCTGGGGGGGAAGATCCACCGGGGTTGCAGTTTGCGGCACCCTATGCAGCGACCACTATGGCTGAGTACTTCATGGAACAAGGGCGGGATGTCTTGATCGTATACGATGACTTGACCCGCCATGCACAGGCTTACCGGGAACTGTCTCTTCTGTTGCGTCGGCCTCCTGGCAGAGAAGCTTTTCCGGGTGACATCTTCTACATTCACTCCCGACTCCTTGAACGGTCTACCCATCTTCGAGAGGAATTGGGGGGCGGCTCTCTCACCGCCGTGCCCATCGTAGAAACAGAATCCCAGAACATGTCAGCATATATTCCGACAAATATCATTTCTATCACAGACGGGCAGATCTATCTTTCGCCGGATCTGTTTCAGAAAGGTATCTTGCCTGCTGTCGATGTGGGAAAGTCCGTGTCTCGCGTAGGGGGTAAGACTCAGCTGCCCGCCTATCGCAAGATCGCCGGCCATCTGCGGCTTTCCTATTCTCAGTTTGAAGAACTGGAGACGTTTGCGCGCTTTGGAACACGTCTAGATGAGAATACTCGAAAAACCTTAGAGCATGGCCGTCGTGTCCGCGAAATTCTAAAACAGCCTCAATATGGGCCTATGTCTGCCCCTGAACAGGTGGCTATTCTTTGGGCAGCAGCAGAGGGAGTATTTGATGCCCTTTTGCCGGGCAAAGTGGCTGCGGCAGAAAAGCATATACGGGAAAGGGTAACGGCCGAATTGGCATCCCTTTATGGGCAAATAGAATCCGGGGCTGAGCTGAGCGAAGAGGATCGCGGCCGTGTTCTGGACATTGCTCGGGAAGCCATTCCCAGAGAAGTCATGAAAGAAGAGCAGCAGGTGGAATCAGATCCAATTCAGGGGGCTGGTGAGTCCAGTTGATCCGTTATGGAAACCATTGAATCCCTGATCCGCCGGATTAAGAGCGCTGAGGATTTGCATTCTGTTGTGCGGACGATGAAAGCCCTTGCTGCTGTAAGCATCCGGCAGTACGAGAAGGCCGTGGAATCTCTGGCTGAATATAACCGGGCCGTCGAAATGGGATTTCAGGTTATCTTGAAACAGAAGCCACCGGGCATCAAGCTGGCCAAACCAGTGGTGAATGGACACTTAGTCGCGATTGTGTTCGGTTCCGATCAGGGCATGGTTGGACAATTCAACGAAGTCATAGCAAGATACGCAGCCGGCGAGTTGGAAAAGAAAAAAAGCCGGTCCAGGAATATTCACATCCTTGCGGCTGGTGCGCGGGTTTCGGCCCGACTTCAGGAAGCAGGACAAGGTGTTGAGGATCTTATTGGCCTGCCGGGTTCGGCAGCAGCCATTACACCCGTTGTCCACAGCGTCGTACGCAAAGTAGAAGTGTGGCGGTCCGAGCGAGGCGTGGATGAAGTGCTTCTTTTTTTCAATAGACCCCTGTCTGGCGCGTCTTATACTCCTCACACCACTCAGCTGCTCCCTGTTGACTTGAAGTGGTTTCAGGATTTAGAACACAAGGCGTGGCCCGGTCGCGCCGTCCCCTTTTTCACCATAGATTGGCAGACACTCTTTTCCTTGTTGATTCGCGAATACCTTTTCGTGTCTGTATACCGTTCCTTTGCTGAATCGCTGGCAGGAGAAAATGCCAGCCGGCTGGCATCCATGCAAGCCGCTGAGAGAAATATCGAGAATAGGCTGCAGGAATTGACCACTCAATTTCACCAACAACGACAGAGCGCCATCGATGCGGAACTGTTCGATCTTGTGGCCGGCTTTGAGGCGTTGAGCGGCGGTGAGAGAGAACTGCTGTAGGAGCGCTGTTTCAGAAAGAGATCAAAGATATTTTTCTGCTTCCACTC
>JAXHVD010000050.1:0-5477 GCA_034189385.1 Thermodesulfobacteriota bacterium | reverse complement strand
CGCTTGGTGGCGCAGTTGCTGTTGGGCCTCAGTAGAAAGTTTGCGTGCATCTGTCTTTTTCATGCACGACTCTATAACATATTATCACAAACAACTCATCTATTTTCTTGCCGGGTTAATACTTGTCATTGTTTAAAATCAAAGCCACATTTTTCTGGCCTTGATAACTGGTTTATTTATCAATCACTCTCATGATCAAATACGGTTTTTTCGCAAAGGACTCTCCGTCGTTAAACGCAGGGGCACTGTTAAGCTGGTTGACGGTCACAACCACGCTCCCATCGGGCGCAATATACAGGCCGTCCGGCCAGACAAAGCGGTCGTCTTTTACCCATATTTTTGTGCCGGATTTATCGGCAATGCTGATGGCGTTTTCGTCCACATTGGTGATATAGACAGCCCCGTTTTCACCGGCAGCGATCCCATCGCAGGAGGGCTTGTCGGCATATGCTTCTATCGCTTTTTCTATCGCTGATTCAGGTTTGGAAAAATCACCAAGGATGCGCGCAGGAACGCGGTAGAGCTTACCGGGAGTCATGGACGCGAAATAGACCCATTCATTCCCCGGATCGATGGCAATCGGATTTAGACCAAGTTTAATGTCATGGACACTACCCTTTTCATCTTTCATGCCCATGGCCTTACCTTCGGCAATGATGGGCGTATCACCCGGCTGAAACACCTTATGCCCTTGCAACACACGCCTTACCTGACCGGTGTTCAGGTCCATCACCACAATAGCGGGCTCGCTTTCATCAATCATGCCACCACGTGACATGTCAGCGATAAAGGCTTTGTTGCGGCGCTCATCAATGGCAAAATCCTGATGGAAAGAATTGGCAACGCTGGCCTCACGTGGGATGACATGCACGGCCTTCAGTCGATTCGCCTTCGTATCCCAGCCAACGAGCTTGGGAGAAATCGTTTCATTTCCCATATCCAGCCACCACAAGGTGCCGTCTTTGGTGGCTTGAATACCGATAACAGCGGCAAGGCTTTTAGAGATTTCTTCGTTGGGGTATGGCACAGCTTTACCATTTTCCAAACGCATCACTTTAAATTCGGGGTTATCAAAGGGATGCATGGTGAAATAGACGGTGCCATCCACCCCAATAGCGGGGTTGCCGGGGCGCTGCTGCAATTCACTGAGAACCGCGACTTGCGGCTCTGCAAACGCCGGTTGGCTGGAAGCGGTAAAAATGGGTAATGCCAAAAACAGACATAGAGTAAGATATTTCATCATGTAATCCCTTCTAAGTGGTTTAAATGCTTTTTGGTGCCCTGCATTTATTGTAAGTGCTTGACTATTGATCAGGTAGGGATCGTGGCCTTTGTTCCCGGTACCGCAGTCGTAACGAATGCGCCTCTGGCTGGCGGCAAAGCTGGCGCCGGCCATGGCATTAGCGTCCTTGGGTAGACCAACAATGGCGACATCCATTTTTCCGGCTTTCAGATCCTCCGGGGTCAAGGCAACGGGCACACCCATCTAGGTTGGAAACTGTACGAGGGTCGGATGGACCTCATAACGCTGCAGAGTGATCGGTCCGGGTTCGCCCTTCGGGTCTTTGGATCGATCCCGGCGAATGTTGAAGACTTGAGAGTCGTCATCCACGATGAGGGCCTTAGGACTATTCGGATCTCGCCAGGGAGTAAGGTTGATTTTGCCCTTGCTCTGGGCTAACGCTGTAGATCCAAACTAAGAACTAAACTCATAATAACAGCGATTATTGTAATTGATTTCAGTCCGTTCACGGCATTTCCTCTTTCCTTTTTTGGGTATTTACGTGGCGAGGTCAGAAAACGCAATGGGGGAAAGACTGTATTTCTTGGGGAGAAAGCCCGTATTTTATCAGGACCGGCGTATATAGGATATCACTCAGGCTTGGACTCTTTGGTTTTCTGCCGACTGTAGGTATCTCTCAACTCTAGAATTCTACGAAAGGCGTTGTCGTTGGCCTGCAATCGCTCCTCGGGCAACATCCTCAGGAACATTGCCACTAACCCCCTGTCCACACCAGATTGGTTATCATTTTTTGTTTCCTCAGGCATGCTAACACCTATTTTAAACTATGAATCCCATTAGCCGAACGCCTGAGCTTAGCTGAGGAAGTTAGTGCCGGTAGCGATCGCAGACAACTATTCCAATCCTTGTCTTTGAATCCATTTCAATTCCTTTCACTTCTCAATTCGTTAATGTTCAAGGCATCCCACCGGGTCATAGAGTTGTAGTCATTCTCGTACCTCTTTACACCAACCTTCCTGCGGCATTGAATGAAAGGATGTCGGCTTCGGGTTTATCCATTTGCCTTCCGGCGTAATTTGCCATTTTGTATAAAACTGTATTGGCGAGGCTGTTTTGTCTATACGATAGCCCTCAGGATGAAAACCTATCTGGATATCTCTAGCTTTAAATGTTTTATCCATTATATTCGCTCCCTATTCTTTTCAGTCTGATGAGAAGTTCACTGGCCTCATTTATAAGCCGAACGTCACTAGTCAGATGCGCGGTTTTAGACTATAAGACTATAAAGACTATAGGGGACGCTGGTGAAAGGTTGACATATTTGGTTTATGGTGGTAGTGGAGTCTTAATGCCGCGCAAGTCACGCATAGATGCTCCAGGTGCTTTGCATCACATCATTATTCGTAGACTATAGGGGACGCTGGTGAAAGGTTGACATATTTGGTTTATGGTGGTAGTGGAGTCTTAATGCCGCGCAAGTCACGCATAGATGCTCCAGGTGCTTTGCATCACATCATTATTCGTAGACTATAGGGGACGCTGGTGAAAGGTTGACATATTTGGTTTATGGTGGTAGTGGAGTCTTAATGCCGCGCAAGTCACGCATAGATGCTCCAGGTGCTTTGCATCACATCATTATTCGGGGAATTGAGCGCCAGCCGATTTTCAAACATCATAAGGACTATAGCGACTTTCTCACAAGGCTGGGAAAGATCGTGGGCGAAACGGAAACGTCCTGTTATGCCTGGGCACTGATGACAAACCATGTTCACCTGCTTCTAAGGACAGGGCTGGTGCCCATTAGTACCATCATGCGCAGGTTGCTCACCGGCTATGCGCAGCAGTTTAACAGACGCCACAGACGCCACGGTCACTTGTTTCAGAATCGTTACAAGTCTTTCTTGTGCGAGGAGCAAGCCTACCTTCTTGAACTTGTGCGCTATATTCATTTAAACCCCTTGCGTGCCGGCCAGGTCAAAGACACCAAACAGTTGGCCTCCCATTGGAAGTGCGGCCATAGTGCGCTCATGGGCAAAAGGGTGTGTGAATGGCAGGATACCGATTACGTACTGGGTCTTTTTGGAAAGACCGTTGGCTCGGCGAGGCGCGCATATGCGGCATTTGTCAATAAGGGCGCCGGCCAGGGCCGAAGACCGGATCTTGTTGGCGGAGGGCTCATAAGATCGGCTGGAGGATGGTCGGCCCTTAAGGCCATTCGGTCATCTGGTTTGCGCATCATGGGCGACGAAAGGATCTTGGGCAATAGTGATTTCGTTGAATCGGTAATACGTCAAGCCAACGAGACATACGAAAAACAGACCCTTGCCCTGGCAAAAGGACTGGACCTGGAAGCGGTGATGGCAGTCGTGTTAAAGCATTTCAAATTGGACCGAGCTACGCTCACAAGTTCAAGTCGACAAAGGACCGTGGCGCGGGCGCGGGCAATCATCTGTTGTCTGGCTGTTGACCAGTTGATGATAAGTGGCCGCGAGGTTTCTCGCGAGTTAAACCTGTCTGCATCAGCCGTAAGCAAATTGGCGGCCCGTGGCCGCACGGATGATCTTGTCAAGGCGATTCGAGATGAGGTATTCGGCTCCATCCATGGCCCGGCGTAGCAGAAGAGGATTTATTAAGAATGGGTGACAACTTTTCAACCTTTCACCAGCGTCCCGCAAAACCCCCAACAGGCTCATTTGCCTCTAAAGAGTTTATTATGAACAAGCGAAATGATCTAAGTCGTTCTTCGAGTTGAGTGGTCAAAAAAGCATCTGCTCCTTTTTCAAAAAGGTCCTGTAATTTTTTATCAAATTCTCTACATGCATTTTCGAATGCTGTCTTAGAATCTTGACTGACCGCCTCGGTATCAATATCAAGGTCTTTGCGGAATTGCTGATAGGCGTCACCTAGTTTTCCCAAAAGCAGAATCAAAGGAACATATAGAGTATTGGTATAATTACGGGCATTTGTGAGATAGGTATCAAGCAACTTTTGTTGATACTGGATTTCAATCTCTTTAATTTTTTGGCGTGAGGAATACGCGGAGGCGAGGGATGTTATCAAAGCGCCCAAAAGAGCAGCAAGGCCAGCCACAATTCCGATAATCACTTTTTCACTCATATCACCTCTCACATAATGCTAGGGTTAACCGGAAATGCGACGTCTCGTCAGCATTTCCGGTTGAACCCTTTGTTGACTGAATATTTTTTAATAAGAGTTTATAGATAGAAATATATTTGATCCAAAATTAGGATCATTTGCAATGCTCTACATTTTGTATAGTCCTCTGCCTTTGCCATCCCATGGCTCGACGTATGCCTTGATAAAGGCAGATTGCCAGTTTCTATATCAAATTGAGCGAAGACTGATTTTTCTAAATATTTGAGAAAGTAGCGAGGCAAAAAAAGCGATATTTCTGATCCAGTTTTATCTTTCCCCTTATATACAATATGTTTTAAAAGATCCTTTACATGAACATCTTTACCATGTCCTGTTTCATCAAATAGATTATGCCTTAATATGCCCTCCAGTTCAGTTAGGACAATTTTTATACATGAGATAAAACCTTCATTTGTGTTCTGTATATAAGCATTTAAAGCAGTCTCCAATAATAATTTTTTTTCAAAAAATAATGGATTCTTCCACCACTTTACTGAGACTTTATCAATCCTCTCTTTATCAAATTTATCAATAATATTATTTGCACGTTCAAGTGATGGAGGAGCACTTTTATAGGCTTCACTGATTTCTTTGAATTCAGAACCCAATAGCTCAATAAATGGAAACCAACCATCATTTACAAGGGCATCGAAGTTCAATTCCGAGTCAATAGTATCATAAACATATTGGAAACTGAGGTATCTAAACATAGAACCTAGTTCCAATTGTACATTCTTCAAAATGAGAGGATTATTTTCTCTATGAAGATCAAAATATAATCCGAATTTCCATCCAACTTTGAAGCAGTATATTATCTTGTCAGTTTCTTTTATTTTAATATTGTCAAAAACAAGCTCCTTAATATCCGCTATATCATTGCTATAAACCATTTCTCCTTTTTTAAGTGATCGTTTTGAAAGCATCAGGATATTTATAGGGATCTCGTTGAAATAAACATCCCCCCCGTTTCCGAGTTTGTGTCCCAAAAGTGGGAATGAATTACACTACATGGTATGATGAGCTCGGCTGGGGAACGTAGGGAGCCCATAGGGCGACCGGAGTTCCCCAGCAGGCAGCA
>JAXHVD010000005.1:0-193905 GCA_034189385.1 Thermodesulfobacteriota bacterium | reverse complement strand
GGGTGAGTTCCCCCCCCCTTCCTCACACCGGTCCGGCCCGCCCCCTGGCCCCCCCCCGCCTCTGGATCTATTTCTCAATGACCTCCGTGTGTTGCCGTTTACTCAGCAGCCCATGGAGGAGGGCCTTCTGGACGACCCCCTGGAAACTCCCCATCTGGACAACCACCGGGGAACTCACCCGCACCCATCTGATCCATCCTCTGCTGATGCATTTGGTCCATTTGGGACATTTGATCAGGAGTGAGGATCGATTCGAGCTGGCCCCTGAACTGCTCAGGGTCCGTGTTCGGCCCAGGCCGCCCCAGTTGTTCGAGCTGTGCTATTTGATCGGAAGTGAGATTAAGAGCTGACTGCATCTCTCTCTTGTGGTTCTCCATCCCCTGCTGCCGCATTTGGTCCATTTGGGACATTTGATCTGGAGTCAGGATGGATTCGAGCTGTGCTTTCATCGCCTCAGGGCCGGCGGTCCTATCCGGCGGTCCCAGCTGCTCCAGCTGTTCTACTTGACTGGGAGTCAGGTTAAGCGTTGATTTCATCTGGTCCAGACGGTTTCCCTGAGCAATGGCTGTGGTCACACTGCCGACAAGGCCCACACATGTCATCAATACACATAAGACAACTGTTTTTGCTTTCACTATTTTTCCTCCTTTTCTAACTTCTAGACATTCTGTTAATGACTACAAAATCCTGCAAGCTTCATGGCTTGTCGCCTCCGCTTGCGTCCTGCCTTTTTCACCCTAACGATTTCACCCCCTTTTGGGTAACTGGTGTCCTCCTGCCTGTAATGCTTAGTCGAACTGGTTTGGGAAAAGGTTACAAAAAACAGAACAGGGCTGCTTCATGGTGGTTGGTTGTCGAGCCTATTTGGCCGGGATTTGTCTGTGATTTGTAACCTTTTGGTTGTGGCCAGCGACGTTAGAGATGGAGGCCACATCTGGAACAAGCCGAATAGAAATGAGGGATCTATTGATAGCCATGAAAGAGCCTGACGCCATGATGGAGAACACCACGGCAGGAGTTTTCACTGTCGATACAAACCGGCGCATCACATTCTTTAACAGAGAGCAGCAGCGATCGTGGGTATACATCCTCAGGAGGCCCTCGGGCGCCACTGTGATGAAATCTTGAGGGCGGGTACCTGTGGGACAGTTTGCTTGCTGGCTCACACCATGATCAGCGGCGGCCCTGTCTGTAATGTGCCCACAACAATCATCCGTGGAGACGGAGAGCGTATTTCTATTGCTGTGGATATTTGTCTCCTCAAAGACGAAGCCGGCAAGATCGTTGGCGGAATGGCGAGCTTCCGGGACCTAAGTGCCACACCCGGACGTTCTGAGAGGTTGAAATGGAAGGAAGATAAGCATGACGAGAATCCTACTGATCGTAAAAGACAGAACATTACTAGAACTTATTCGAATATTTGTGACGACCATTTGTGGACACTCCCTTGAAACCGCGGCAGACGGCATAGAGGCCATAGAAAAATGCCGCACCAGCGACTTTGATCTGGTCATCATGGATCTGAAGATGAATGGAAGAAACGGCGACGGCCTTATCGAAAAGATCCGTTATTTGGTCGGAGCCCCCACGCCATTTATCGGTCTGGCATCAGAGCCTCAGGATCTATGCGTTTGTGATTGTGAACATGTGATTCATAAACCTTTTTCGGTCACAGAGCTGCATGATGCCATCTCCGCCTGTGTGACGTGAATGGCGTTGATGACAACAATACTAATGGGGCAAAAAGTATTTAGACATAGTATCTCAGTTTTAGAAATAGATATTCACCGCAAAGCCGCAAAGACCGCAGAGTCCATTTTTTCTTTATGTTTTCCGCTGAGACGCCGGAAAACATAAAAAGCTATCGCCGGTGGCGAACAGAAACGAATAGCA
This sequence comes from Thermodesulfobacteriota bacterium, assembly GCA_034189385.1. GTDB lineage: Bacteria > Desulfobacterota > Desulfobacteria > Desulfobacterales. The sequence goes on along the minus strand of JAXHVD010000005.1, from coordinate 192,012 downwards.
AGACTGAGGTTTATGGTTATTTCAAAATAGTTAAACTGAAAGGGCGCCGATGCTGATTAGTGCTGCCCGAAGGGCAAGTTAGTTTTTCCTTTTCGGCGTCTCAGCGAAAAGCAAAAAAAGGTTTTTCTTGGCGCCCTTCGCGTCTCGAGCGACCCTGAGCAATGTCGAAGGGAAGCGGGCGGTGAGTTTATGTCCAGATATCAATGACCTCATTGGTAACAAAAAAACAAGGAGGGAAGAAAGATGAAGATGAAATGGAATCAGGTATTGGGTGTAGCGCTGGTGGTCACAATCGTGCTTTGCGGTGCAGCCATGGTGACAGCACGGGGATTTGGCCCAAATCACGGTGAACCTTTTCCGAATGGGGCTCCTTCGCATGGTGAGCCCGTCCCACTGCTCGGGCCCATTATGGGGCTCGATCTTTCGGATGAACAAAAGACACAAATTGCAGCCATCCTGAGGGAACATTACGACAACTTGATGAGCACGCTTCAGAGTCTTGGAGCGGCCCATGAGGGTCTGTCGGCAGCCATCCTTGCCCAGGAATTCAACGAAGACAATCTTCTCAACGCCATTCAACACTTGAGTTCAATTAGGGGAGAATTGGCTCTTTTGAGAGCAGAAATCACGACCGAAGTGCGTACAGAGGTGCTCTCTTCTGAACAGATAGAACGCTTAGAAAAGCGGGAGCTTGGAAGGATTGAAAAGATGAAAGACCGGACAGAATTCGAGATGTCTAGGTTAGATGAGTGGCTTGAGAGTTACAGTGAATAGCACTGATCCACAGCCTTAGGAACGCCTGGCCAATGGACAAGATCATAATTCTAACGAATGATTCTAGAAAGTTCGAGCCATTGGCCAGACTTATCACTACACTGTTCCCTGAGTACGATGTCGAGATTCAAACGGAGCAGACTTGGAACTCCGAAGAAGGTCCGCGCGATGCAGGGTCCGGGCTGGCTGAGAAGACATGACAAGGAGCTGCAACCAAGGCAGACAAATGCTAGATTCATGATGATTAGGCAAAGGCCCCGTGTCTAGCCCGACCCGATCTGCCGAGGGTAGATTTGACAGAGTGGACGCTACTTCCTATGATCGTGGATACTGTGTTATGGTGCCTCTAGCAGGCCAGGCCGCTGACCGTCAGACATGCAAGATGACAATTTTCCGAAGCCCAGTGATGCTGAAGTTGTTCGCCAGGTTCTTGATGGCAGTGTGGACAGATTTGAGCTGCTATTGACAAGGCATAAGGACCAGGTCCTGAAAGTGGTGGGAAGACATGTGCCTTATCATGAGGTGCAAGAGACTGCCCATCTCGTGTTCATAAAGGCATATCAGTCATTAGGCACGTTCAAGGGGAAGGGTCATTTCGTACAATGGTTATCTAAAATAGCGGTCAGAACCTGTTATGATTATTGGAGACAACATTATAAGACGCGAGAGGTGCCCATTGGCGGCCTCTCTGAGCGCCAAGAAGATTGGCTGGAAAAGGTCATGGCAGAGGAATCAGCCAAGTCCTTTTATGAAGATGCCTCCAGAAGAGAGGCCAGGGAGTTTCTGGATTGGGCTTTGGATGCCTTGTCACCTGAAGAAAGGATGGTTTTGGAATTGGTCTACCTGGAAGGTCTGTCAGGCCGAGAGGCCGCTGAACTTCTTGGGTGGAGTGTTGCCAATGTGAAAATCCGATCATTTCGGGCTCGAAAAAAGCTTCAGAAGGTACTCGCCAGTGTTATGAAGGGACAGGAGGAAAGATGAGACCGGCCGGGAACGCCCACACAAGATTGACGGAAGCACTCGTTGCCGCCTATCGTGAAAAGGAGAAGGTCCAGGTTGATGCGAAATGGGAGACGAGCGTGATGAGTCATATTCGACGCCTCGGTCCCATTCATTCTCAAGGCGTCTCTCTTCAGGTCTTTGAGCGATATGTGTGGCGATTTGCTTTTACGACCTGCCTCTTGATACTTATATTGACCGCGGCCTCGATCAGAGGAGAATTCAATCCAGAATATGAGATTGCGCGAGTGTTTATGGAGGAGCCGACACGACTCAGCCTTCTGGCGTTCCTTACACCGTGATGAAAACAGGAATGAATAGACTAAAATTAGGTGTGGCCATACTGATTCTTCTTGCCCTGGGAGCCCTTGCAGGCGCGCTGGCAACAAGGCTTTATGTTGAGGGAAGGATCGCCAGCTTTGTGCGAGGAATGAAACCGCCGTTGACAATCGTCCTGAAAGATTTCCTGCCCGAACTTGACCTCTCGGAATCTCAGCGGGAGGAGATTGAAACCATACTGAACCAATCAGAATTACGGTTTAGGCAATTCTTGCAAGAACATCATTCTGAGTTCGAAACGCTTCTTGACAATGCCATCACCCAGATAAAAGAAGAACTGGACAGCACCCAGAGACAGAGGTTGGACGAATTCTATAAAACCTTCAAAGACCACGGGCGAATGCTGCCTGGACCCCGTGGCATGTTCAAGAAAGAGCGTCGTGAAGAGGTTTTTTCGGATATGAGCAGGCGCCTGAATCTGACGGCAGAGCAGCAAAAAGAGGCTCGTCCTATTATAGAGAGTAGCTTTGACGAGCGGCACAACATGCTGGAGCAACATCGTGAGGATCTTCAACAGAGTTTCCACTCGTTCATGGAAGAAGTGGACGCACACCAGCAGTCGGTTGAAGAACAGCTCAGCACCATTTTGACTCCTGATCAAATGGCCGCTTACCGCGAATTCAACGCCCAACATCGCCCTCCGATGAGGCACGGCCCACCAGGAATGCACGGCCCACCAGGAATGCATGGCCCACCAGGAATGCATGGCCCACCAGGAATGCACGGCCCACCAGGAATGCATGGCCCACCAGAAAAGGATGGTCCTCCCATGTGGCCGCCTCCTAAGCCCCGTGCACCCGGTGCATTTGACAAATAGTAGGGCAGAAAAGCAGATACGGCTATCTGCCCTATACCTCACCCCTCACGGTGCAGGGCCTTATGAGGGGGTATCTGCCCACTCACTGTGGCAAACAGGTCAGAGACTTTATCCACACCCATCCTCCTGCCTAGAAGCCCCCGTACGTCCCTCAGAACAGCCTTTTGTCCTAGCACCAACACCCCTACTCAAATGTTGGCCTGAAAACAACAATCATACAAAAATGGCGGATTTGCAACTTTGGAACAGGGGTTCCTGGCCGTGATATTGTCTATGAATTATAGAGACTTATTGGCACTGGAGCACGCTTGTCTAGAATTTGGCACAAAGAGTGCAGAATAACCAAAACAAGGAGAAACAAACAAGGCACAGCAAAAGGAAACGAGGTGAATCCAATGAGAGAAACAAGAGAAACAAAACGCTGCGAAACCTGCACGGACCCAACAGGTGCATGCTACCCGGTCGATGCTGGCTATAGACCTGAAGACTATGTCTGGTCAACGAGCGAAGAGGCAAAACTCCGTTCTTTTTCGCTATGGATCATTCAGTCCATTGTGGAGAGACACGGGGGAACCGTTGACATAGACCTGGCCACAGACACCCTCAGCATAGACGTCCCAGAGGAAAAGCAGGTGGCCTGTGCAATGGAGATTGAAAAACAGGTGGGCCATATGTGCTATTAAGAGACTGTCTCATTGTCATACCGCCCTTTTACTACCCCTTTAGCATATACCCGTCTCCCATCCTCACTGCGATTGGGCTTCAAGTCACTTTTTCCTATCGCCCAAATCATCCCTCCTTGGCCCTCGAGAAGGAAACGGATAGAATATCCTTTGCAACCGTGATCGCAACTTTGATAAGCTCGAAGACCGATGGAAGGAAAACTTCTCAGTCGCCTCTGCGAAGGCGGCATACTCTCTCAGCTTGACGTCCATTTTGCCAGGTTTATGGCAAGGCTTGCCGGCACTCAAGCGCCCGAGCTCCGCCTGGCAGCGGCCCTGGCAAGCAGCCACACCAGGCAGGGGCATATCTGCCTGAACCTGGCCAGCCTGGCTGGGAATGCACTGCTGGAAAAAGAAGACGGAAAAGACCCCATCGCCTGTCCCACGCTGCGTCACTGGATAGAGAAACTGAGAGGGACAATCGTCGTGGGCACCCCTGGAGAATTCAAACCTCTGATCCTCGATGACAGTGCCAGGCTGTACCTTCACCGTTACTGGGATTATGAAGAAAAACTTGCCTGCCTGATCTTAGGCCGCGTTCGTGAACATGAAGGAGACATAGACACGGCACGTCTGAAAGAGGGTCTGGGAAGGCTCTTTGGTAACGCTTCAACCTCCTCTCCCCCTGGCCGAACCCAGCCCATGGACTGGCAGAAGATCGCTGCCTTTACCTCCCTAGTCAACAAGTTCAGCGTTATCTCCGGCGGCCCTGGAACAGGGAAAACGACCACCGTCGCAAAGATCCTGGCGTTGGTCTTGGAACAACCCAACCCAAAAAGGGTTCGGATAGCCCTTGTGGCTCCTACGGGAAAGGCTGCTGCCAGACTACAGGAAGCAGTGGTGGGTGCCACAGAGGAGCTTCACTGTCACGACAAGATCAAGGAACAGATCCCCGAAAAGGCGTCCACCATTCACCGGCTCCTGGGATCGATTCCAGGCTCCCCCTATTTTCGTCATCACGCAGACAATCTGTTGCCCCTTGATCTCGTTGTGGTAGATGAAGCGTCCATGGTGGACCTGGCCCTCATGTCCAAGCTTGTCCAGGCCCTTCCTCCCCAAGCCCGACTGGTCCTGTTGGGAGATAAGGACCAGCTCGCCTCAGTAGAAGCGGGGGCCGTTCTTGGCGACATATGCGACACAGGTGGCGGCCACACCTTTTCAACGCCATTTAAAGGCTATCTTAAAGAGGTCACCGGGTATGACATGGGCACAGAGAGAACGGAAAAGGACAAACCAGGTATCTCTGACTGCATTGTCCAGCTTCACAGGAGTTTCCGTTTTGGCAGCCATAGCGGTATCCATGGGGTGAGCACTGCAGTCAATGCCGGCGATGGGAACCTCGCGGCAGACCCTGTCATAGCCGGCCAATATCAGGACGTAAGGTGGAAGCACCTTCCCCAGCCCCATGTCCTGCCTGCAGCCATCAGGGATGCCGTCATAAACGGATATAGAGATTACCTGAAGGCCAAAGACGTGGAAGAGGTTTTTCACCGCTTTGATCGGTTCCGAATCCTGTGCGCCCTTAGAAAAGGCCCCTATGGCGTAGTGGCTCTGAATGTGCTGGCCGAAAGAATCCTCAAAGACGAAGGACTCATTGACCCTGCCGGTCAGTGGTATGCTGGTCGTCCGGTCCTGATTACGAGTAATGACTACACGCTTTCATTGTTTAATGGGGATGTGGGTCTGGCTCTGCCAGACCCCGTAGCGGACAATGACCTGCGTGTTTTTTTCCCGGCACCGGGTGGCACTCTAAGAAAGATCCATCCCATCAGACTGCCTGAGCACGAGACCGTATACGCCATGACCGTTCATAAGAGTCAGGGATCGGAATTTGACAAGCTCCTGCTTCTTTTGCCGGACAGGGACGCCCCAGTGCTGACACGAGAACTCCTTTATACAGGCATTACCCGCGCCAAAGAGGCCGTGGAGATATGGGCCACGGAGGCTGTCTTTCGCACGGCCGTCTCCCGACGCATTGAGCGCACCTCTGGACTCCGTGACGCCCTCTGGGAAGGTTGACAAATCAAAAAGTGGCCCTTCCTGAAGCTTCTTCTCTCAAGTTTGCGCCCGGCGGCTTCAAAAGAGGCGCACCCCTCGTTTCCACTAATCATGGGTGTGTCAAAACCTGTATCCCCCGAATTTGGCAACAGATGGATGGGGAGATTCGCTGAAGATCTCTTAAAATGGCCTACGGCCATTGCCTCCTACCAGCTTCCTACGGCTACCAAAGCCATTGGTAGCGTTCAGAAGTTGAGGCAAACCTCCTTAGCGGGCAGTTAAAAGGATAGGGAGGATCGCTGAACGTAGGTATACAGCCATTTCCATCTACACCGCTAATGTGGGCTACTTAAAGGCATTGGATACCGAAGAGAAGCGATTCGCCCTATCCGGAAATTGTCTATTCAGAAATAGACTGTCACAACTCCTAAACGTTACTGAGGCATTGTAGGCCAAAGAGAAGCGGATTTCCCCATCCCGAGGTTCCCCTTGCATCAAAGAGGCCCAAACCAGCGCCCTGCCGTTTCCTGGAAGCTTCGGCGAATTTTTATTCGTTAGTTCAAATAGTTGACAAGGCAGAGGGCCTCTGTTCTTTCATTGGGCGCAAACCGGACGACTTACGCTCCACGTTTACAATGCCATTCTCCTGGAATGCCACCTTCGCGCTATCTCACTTTGCTTTTCCCTTCAAATTCTGATAGGTCCACAGACACTTCTGATAGCGTAAAGACTCTCTATGGAAACCTTCTTATCGGAAAAACACAGAGCCGTGCGGCGCTCGGTCCGGACCTTTTGTGAGCGGGAGCTTTTCCCCATCGCCAAAGAGATCGACCAGGAAGCCCGCTTTCCCTGGGAGGTAGTGGAGAAGATGGCCGGTCTGGGTTACTTCGGTATCCAGGTCCCCAAGGAGTTGGGGGGCGCCGGCATGGACACGGTGAGCTATATCATCGTGATCGAGGAGATCTCAAGGGCGTCCGGCAGCCTCGGACTCTGCGCAACGGTCCATAATAGCGTGGCCGTCTATCCCCTCATGGCCTTTGGCTCAGAAGAACAGAAACAGAGGTTGGTTCCCCCTCTTGCCAAAGGGGAGAAGATTGGGGCCTTCTGCCTCACCGAACCCAATGCCGGATCTGACGCCTCCGGCATCCAAGCCCTGGCCCTTCGTGACAAAGACGATTATGTGGTGAACGCCAACAAGGTCTTGGTCACCAATGGTGGCGTTGCTGACGTCTGCCTGATCTTCGCCAGAACTGACCCCAATGCCGGTCGCAAGGGGATCAGCGTCATTATTGCCGAGCGCGGCACCGCCGGCTTTGTAGTCGGGGATCTGGAGGACCTCTGCGGCATGCGGGCCAATCCCGTCAGCTCCATTCGGCTCTATGACTGCCGGGTACCTGTGGCCAATCGCCTGGGCAAGGAAGGCATGGGCCTGCGCATCGGCCTTGCAGCCCTGGATACGGGCAGGATAGGAGTTGCGGCCCAGGCTGTGGGCATTGCTCAGGCTGCCCTTGATGAGGGGGTTCGGTACGCGAAAGAGCGACACCAGTTTGGTGTGCCCATTGCCAAGCACCAGGCCGTTCAGATGATGATTGCAAACATGGCCACGCAGGTAGACGCCGCCCGGCTCCTGGTCTATCGGGCAGCAGTCCTCCGCGACCAGGGGAAGCCCTTCTCGCAGGCCGCGGCCATGGCAAAGCTTTACGCCTCAGAGACTTCGAGCAAGGTCACCGATATGGCAGTGCAGATCCACGGTGGTTATGGCTACTCGAAATCCTATCCCGTGGAACGCTACTACCGCGACGCCAGGGTAACAAGGATCTACGAGGGCACCTCTGAGATCCACCGTATGGTCATTGCCAGGGGAGTATTGGGATAGGAGAAGGAGAGATGGCGTTTCACATCATCGTATGCATCAAAGCGGTCATGCTCAAGTCCCCGAAAAAGGGGCTCATCCGTTCACCTGATGCCCTTGAGCTGAACCCCTTTGACAGACCGGCCCTGGAGGTGGCGCTACAGATGAAAGACGCGCGGGGCGGAACAGTCACTGCCCTATCCATGGGGCCTGACGCCTGCGCCTCTTCTCTTCACGAGGCCATGGCCATGGGCATTGACCGGGGGGTTTTGATTTCCGACCCGGCCATGGCAGGGTCGGACACGCTGGCCACTTCCACGGCATTGGCGGCAGCCATCAAAAAGCTTGCGCCCTATGACTTGGTCCTTTTCGGTACCAGGACCGCTGACAGCGACACCGGCCAGGTTGGCCCGCAAACCGCTGTGGCCCTTGATATCCCCCTTGTGACCTGGGTCCATTCCATGGAGGAAAGAGACGTCGGTCTTTACGTGGAGCGCAGGGCCGACGGATTTTTGGAGACATTCGAGGTTTCTTTCCCTGCGGCGTTGACTATCCATCCGGCTTCCGTACAGCCCCGGCATGTGGGACTGGCAGGGATTGAGCAGGCTTTTTCGGAGGGCAAGATTGAAAAGTGGCACCTTACAGACCTGGCCCTCACCCCTGACCAGGTTGGATGGGCCGGATCACCAACCAGGGTCGTCTCCTGGGCCAAGGCCATGCGGGAGAGGAAATGCGAATTCCTGACAGGCACGGCCGGCGAGCAGGCAGAAGAGCTCGTGAAGCGACTGGCAACGTCAGGGGCCATGGGATAGGGAAGGGAGAAGGACCAAAGGCTCTTCGGACTTTAGGTATGGCAGACAGAAAAGAAACCGAAATCTGGGTATATGTGGACCTAAGGAACGAGCGGTTTTACGATTTCTCCATCAAGGTCCTGGGCAAGGCTCGTGACCTGGCCACCACGGTCTCTGGGAAGGCAGCGGCCGTGCTTGTGGGTTCATCTACCCAGGATGGACCGGAAGGTGCCCCCGGCATTCGTGCATGTGTGTCTCTAGACGTTGCGGCAAAAAAATGCATCGACCACGGCGCGGACCTGGTCTATCTTCTCAACGATCCAGGGCTGGCGTCCATCAGGGCTGACACCTACGCACCTGTCTTAGCCGAAGCCGTTCAAGCCCGCGGCCCCATGTATCTCCTCTTTACCCTGACCGATTTCGGCAGGGAACTCGCCGCCCGGACCGCGAGAATATGCGATGGAGGCTTGGTCGCCGATGGCGTGGATCTTCGAATCGACGAGAACAAGATGGTGGCCACCTGTCCCTCCTGGGGCGGTGAGATCATGGCCGAGATCGGCTTCGCCGACGCTGAGCGTACCGGGTTCGCCACGGTGCAGCCCTACCCTTTTCAGGCGGTTCAGATCCCAGGTGATCCAGGTACTATCGAGCATATCCCAATCGCGTCCCCCAGAGAACGAACGGGACTCAAGCTTCTGGCGACCTCGGCCCAACCTGAAGAGCACCGGCGGCTTGAAGAGGCCCACACCGTCGTGGTTGGGGGAGCAGGCCTTGGCAATGCAGAAGGCTTTTCCCTGGTGCGGGAACTGGCTGCCGCCCTTGGCGGCGAAGTGGCCGCCACCAGGCCCCCTGTGCTCCAGCACTGGATAGACGAAGAGCGGCTCATCGGACAGACCGGAAAAACCGTAAGCCCAAGACTGCTCTTTTCCATCGGCACTTCCGGGGCCGTCCAGTACACAGCAGGTATTATGGAGGCAGAGACCATCGTTGCCGTCAACCGGGACCCAAAGGCACCCATCTTTCAGGTGGCGGACCTGGGCGTTGTAACGGACGCAAAGACCTTTGTCCCTGCCCTTACGGCCAAGGTCAAACAGGTGGTGATGCGCCGGCTTGCCGATCTTTTAACGCAAGACAAGGCAACGGACAGGGGAACCAGCTTTGGAGCGAAAGTGGTCAGGCTCCGGGAAGGCCAGAACTGGTCCCGCGAGGCTTTGGCCAAGGCCACGGGCCAGTCGCCGGAGTTTGTTGAGCAGATCGAAAAGGACGAGCTTACGCCGTCAGTAAGTTTCCTGCTCACCTTGGCCCGCGCCCTGAAAGTGGACCCCAGCACCTTCCTTCGGGACGAAGAAAAGGCCATGATCCGTGACGAACGGGCACAGGCCTTTATCAAACGGACCCAGAATTACTCTTACCAGACCCTCACCCCTGGGGCTGAAAACGAGCACCTCCGGGCCTTCATGATCACTATCGAGTCCAGACAGGCCCACAAACCCGTGGCTTACAAACACGAGGGCGAAGAGTTTATCCTCGTCATGGAGGGAGATCTTGGACTTACCCTGGGCAGCAAGAGCCACCACCTCAAGCCGGGCGAGTCCATCCACTTTCATTCCGAGACGCCCCACAAGCTCAGAAGTCTCTCTGACGAACCGACCCGTTGCGTGGTGGTGCTCTACACCCCCTGACAGGCAGTCAGTTCCCCTTTCTCTTCACAACACGATCACCTGCCCCACACCCCCATCAACGTATTGTTCAGGGTACAGGGCCTTTATCTCGCTTTTGTGCTGTGTACAATGGGTAGGACAGATGAGCTCTAAGCCTTCAAACAACCAGTACTCCCTGAATCCGTGGAGCCCGCCCACCACGGCATAGACCTTTCCAAAGGCAGAAGCTGCCTTCAAAATGCTGGCCATCCCTGGATGGGAGCATCCCACAATCAAGACAACCCCCTTGTCCGTCTTTACGGCCATGGATTGTTCGATGCCAGCCAGTTCGCCAGTGGAAAAGACCCCCTCAAGGATCTGTGAAGGTCCAGTTACAGGGATGACCTGGTCTATACCGTCAAGGCCCCTTAGTGAAGGAGGAACATAGACTTTGGCATCCCTGTTCACACGACAGAAAGCCCAGAGCCCGCCCACATGATCGTGGTGAGGATGAGAAATCATGACAACATCGATAGAGGCCGGATCGATGTCTAGTTTTTCCATGTTGGAAAGGAGTATGGAACCATCTCCTCCCGTATCAAAAAGAATCTTAGGGGCCTTTTCTATTTCTACCAAACAGGAAAATCCCCAGTCAGCCACAAGACCCTCTTTGAAAACATCGTTGTCATAGATCAGTGTAATTCTCATGTTTCCTCCTGGCGTTGCCACAGGCAACGTGCATCTACTCCTGCCTCAGTAGATAAGGGACCAAGCCTAAACCTAGTGGCCTCGGTCATGCTAGGCCCATGGAGGGGCATTGTCAATTTTCTTGCCTAGACTTCCCTAAAAAGACTCCTTGCCTCTTGAATTGCACTTCTCTGTGAAGTATTGTTTTTCAGTGTGGCCAAGCCACGCAGATCCATGAGTAGAGCAGGTGACGTGACGAGACCATGGCACAGCGCTTCAGGCCTTTTCGTATCTTTTGGAAAGAACCAACAAGGAAACACAGACATGGAAGTCCAAGAGCTTCAGGAGGAAATCAGGCGGCAAAAAGAAGAAAAGGATGTGGTCATCCTTGCCCATTACTATCAACGGCCAGAGATCCAGGACATTGCCGACTTTGTGGGAGACTCCTTGGAACTCAGCCGTGCAGCAGCGTCGGCCCCCCAAGGGACGATTCTCTTTTGTGGCGTCAGGTTCATGGCAGAGACGGCCAAGATCCTCTCTCCAGACAAAACCGTCTTGACCCCCTATCCCCTTGCAGGGTGTCTTTTGGCGGACATGGCAGACCCCCGGCAGGTAGAAGAAGCCAAAAAGGCCAATCCCGACGCCAAGGTGGTAGCCTATGTCAACGTCTATGCTGAGATAAAGGCCTTGGCAGACATTATATGCACCTCGGCAAATGCCCGAAAGGTCATGGAGAAGATGGAAGGCGAGAAGATCATCTTTCTTCCTGACCGCAACTTGGGAGCCTTTCATGTCCGGACGATGAAAGGCAAAGGCGTTACCCTCTGGAATGGGTACTGCCCCATTCACCAGGGGATTACGCCGCAATCCATTGAAAGGGTGAAGGCACAGCACCCCCATGCCCTGGTTATTGTGCACCCAGAGTGTCCCCCGGAGGTGACGGAAAAGGCGGACTTCGTGGGCTCCACGTCCCAGCTCCTCCGGTTTGTAGAAAAATCCGATGCAATGTCTTTTATCGTTGGAACAGAAGAGGGCATCTTGCATCAGATGAAGAAAACCGCCCCGGACAAGGAGTTCCTCCTTCCAGACCCTGTCCCCTATTGCGATCAGATGAAGATGATCACCCTGGACAGGGTCCACAAGGCGCTTGAAGAAGGTATTTACGTGGTGGATGTGGAAGAAACCGTCCGGGCCAAGGCGGAACAGGCAATCAGGAGGATGCTGGAATTGTGAAAGAACTCGACCCTTTTGTGCTGAAGGACCTCCTGAAGGCCTATCTGCTGGAAGACCTGGGCCACGGAGATATTACGAGCTGCCATGTGCCGGGAAGGGAAAAGACGGCCACCGCCGTCATCAGGGCCAAAGAGGAAGGGGTCTTGGCTGGAATGCCGGTGGCAGCAGAGACATTTTCCCTCTTGGACCCTAGGGCAAAGACAGAACCCCTAGCACAGGACGGGGCTGCCATAGCAAAGGGGACTGAGCTCGCCACGGTAACGGGCCCGGCCTTCGCACTGCTGCGGGCAGAGAGAACAGCGCTCAATATCCTCCAAAGACTTTCAGGGATTGCCACAACGACCAGAAAAATGGTGGATCTCATTGCGTCCACTGGCACGCGCCTCGTAGACACCAGAAAGACCACACCGGGCTTGCGTCTCCTAGAAAAGTATGCCGTGACCATGGGAGGGGCCTGCAATCATAGAATGGGTCTCTACGATTGTGCCATGGTCAAGGACAATCATATCAAGGTGGCAGGGTCGATTAAAGATGCTGTGTCAGCCGTCAGGAAAGCGATCCCCTTCACTGCCCGGATAGAGGTGGAGGTAAAGGATCTTGGAGAGCTGAAAGAGGCCCTGGACGCCGGCGCACACCTGGTCCTCCTTGACAACATGGACCTTTCCACCTTGCGACAGGCCGTGGATCAGGCAAAAGGGAAGGCCCTCACAGAGGCCTCGGGCAACATGACCCCAGAAAATATTCTCGCCGTGGCCCAAACAGGCGTAGATTACATCTCATCGGGCGCCATCATTCACCATGCTACCTGGCTGGACATGAACATGAAGATCCTCTGAACCTTCATTTGGTAACTCACGTTACACAAGCCTCGTTTCTACTAATAGTAGGTCTGTCAAGACTTATACCCCCCGGACTTGGCAACAGAGGGATGGGGAGATTCGCTGAACATCTCTGAACAGGGGCCTACAGCCATTGCCTCCTACCAGCTTCCTACGGCTACCAAAGCCATTGGTAGCGTTCAGAAGTTGAGGCAAACCTTCTTCGCGGGCAGTTAAAAGGATAGGGAGGATCGCTGAACGTAGGTATACAGCCATTTCCATCTACACCGCTAATGTGGGCTACTCAAAGGCATTGGATACCGAAGAGAAGCGATTCGCCCTATCCGGAAATTGTCTATTCAGAAATAGACTGTCACAACCTCTAAACGTTACTGAGGCATTGGAGGCTTTAGAGAAGCGAATTGCGCTATCCCAACTTAATAGCTTCTCGTATACTTCTCTCCCTCGCACACCTCTTCAACCTTTTCACTCACAAGAGTCCCTTTGTCCCAGACCCTCTTTGTCACTTTGCGGCATTCAGTGTGCTGGTCCACTGGCCCTGGAATGGCCTCCACAGCGCCGCCCTGGTTGTCGTAGTACACGACTCTCTTATTGGTCATAGCTGCTTCTCTTGCCGCTTCATGGCTTTGGTCCACGGCATTGCCCATGATGGCACCTAGCAACGTGCCAATCCCTGCTCCCAACAAGGTACTTTCCGTGTTTCTGCCAATGGCCTGGCCCGCCACAGCCCCAAGGCCCGCGCCCATGGCTGCGCCTTTTTGGGTGTTGTAGCGGTGTCTGGGGGCAGCACAGGAGACTACCGCCATCATCAGGGTCAAAAGGACAAAACCTAGTGCTTTTGTTCTCATCTCTCAGCCCTCCTTATGTAAGCCCTATACCTAAGCCTTTGTGGCAGGCCTTTCCCTTCAAGCCCAAACCACACACTTTCTTGTTCCAGGATCAATGACCGGGATTGCCAACCTACCTCCGCTCCGTGTCAGCGCCACGGGGAACCGCCTTCATCACGTCCCTGTCTCGCGCCAGGCCGTTTTCCTTTTTTGAATTCTCTAAACAGGATCTTGAGTTGCTGATAGCGCTCAAACCCCAGTATCTTTCTCGCCTCCAGCAGGGACCGAAATCGCTCCTGGGAAAGATGGGAGCGGGCCTTTTCGAGCTTTCTGAACCGATCCATGACCGCCTTCTCATTCAGGGTTTCCTGTTCGAGAAGATTGTCCAGTTCAAACCGCTCCTTTTCCAATGCACTCTTAAGATCAATAAGCCGGCGGCGACTTTCAAGGAAAAGCCCATCCAACTGGTTCTTCTCTTCACCGTTCAGGTGAAGGTGTTCGGCCACCTGCGGCAGCCGCCACCATTTGCCTGGAGGAATCTCCTGTGCAAATAAAACCAGGGGCGCAAAGAGCCACACGATCATGACTGTTCCAACCAAGACCTTCTTCAACATTTCACACCTCCTCCACCACAAGAGACCAGATCGGTCTCTGTAGACGGGACCACAAAATCTATAAACTCTTCGTCAAAATCCGGATAGGATTCTCCGGAGACATCAGAACAAAACAGCGGAAGGGCGTTCTCAGAAAGGGCGCTAACCTCTATCATGAAAAGGTCATCTTCCCACATCTCCTGAGTCAATGCAGCCAACTCCGCCTCTTCCAAGTTCTTAACTGAAATGGCACCGTAAACAACGATTACAGCGGCCACGGCCGTGACCATTCCTGCCACAAGGGTCCTGCGCCAGTTCCAGTACCACGGCAGAGCCCTTCTCGTTGATCCACGAACGGGCAATGCCACCCTTTTCATGGGCGACGGCGCAAAATGTTCAGCCCTGTCGCCCAGCTCTGCCAGGGCCAGCTCTAAACGGTCCTTTTCATGACGGCACAGACGGCAGGCCTTGAGATGTTCCTGCAAAGAAGCCGGCAGATCTGCCTCATCTACCACTGCTTGAAGAAGGTCGGCTTCCTTTAGATGGGCCTCTTTCTTTTTTGTCATGGTCTTGATGCCTCCAGCAATTGAAGCAGCGATGCGTCCTCCTTAAACTTCTTTAGTCCCCTGTAGAGATGCGTTTTCACAGCACTCTCGCTTTTATCCAAAACCTGGGCGATCTCTCGGATGCTGAGATGGTCCATGAACCTCAAAAAAAATACCTCTTTCTCTCTGCGTGAAAGGGTGTTGGAAAAAGACGTGACGAGCTTCCAGAACTCCTCTTTGATGACATCATCCAGGGCCGATGGGTCCTGTTGCGCTTCCACATCTTTGGGGTCTGCCTCACTGTCATGGTCCCTTGTCTTGAAGATGGCCAAAAGGCGCTTTTTTCGGTAAAAGTCCGTCACCCGATTCACCGCCATGCGGAAAAGCCAGGGGCGGAACCGTTCCAGGTCTCTCAATTTGGCCAGGCTCTTAAAGGCTTTGACAAAAATGTCCTGTGTCAGGTCCTCGGCATCCATACGAGAACGGGTTCGGTAATAGACCATGCGGAAGATGGGCTCCTGGAACAGCTCCACAAGTCGTCCAAATGCTGCCCTATCCCCGTCCCTGGCCAGCTTCACCAGAGATGTGACCTGCACCCCGTTGCCGGCCAACGGGGGCTGAGATTGTGCCTGATCTAAGTGCTCCATGGTACGTCAATCTGGTTCTTCTCCAGTTTAGTCGGAAAAAAGGGCTCAAGGATCACGCCAACTCTTTTGGCTGATCCCTTAGTCTTTTCCCGCAGACGGGCACCACTCTTTGCTACGTTAGGGTTTACCTGGTGATATTATTGTGCTTCTTCCTGTAAATATGGGCACTTGCCTTGTCCTGTTGATAGTGCATACAGGCCTTTTCACCAGGGCTGAGTTCCCCGTCGCTCCAGATCTGTTGTTTGTATCTGCGGATGCGGCGTTGTTCTCGTTCAAGAACCGCTGCTTCCCCTGGGGTCAACTCACCGCTGGCCACGCCCTGGTGTATCTTTTTCTGTTGGTTGATCTGTCGGTCAGTGATCTGCCCTGCCAGGGCTGTGTGAAGGCACAGGAACGATGACGTGACTATTCCCAAGGCAACGATGACGGCAATCTTCTCCATGTTCGTCTCTCCTTTCTAGTCTTTACCCTTTATGACGTCTGAAACCGAGATTTTGTTCACAAAAAACCCCATTTTTTCCCCAGGCCCACACAAGTTGCACAGAAAAACAGATGGCCCCGAGATCGCAGAGGCTGTAGGTCATGTGGTGAAATGCCACGCCCACATGGGCATTTTCACAGCAATGGCGATTCCGGATGGAATTCCTGCCCCCTTGCTGGTGTCGTTTTACGGAACGGAGCCTGCCAGGTGATGCTCAATGAGACCAACCATCCGGGATCTTACGAAAAGAAGGACCCTGCCGGGTGATGTGGCCCTCGCAGACATGATGATCAAGCAAGGAGCGAACAAAGAGGCCGGCCCTCTTGGTATGCTTCTTGCTAAAATTACGGTGTAAAGGCCTTCGAGGCTCACCGGATTCGCCATACATGGGGCTTTCAAGTGCAAACAACGATACCTAAAAGAGTATACTTTGCCGCGACACTGTTCATTATCGTAGTTGCCCTTTTTTGCCTTTTTGTTTGCAGCCATGCCCTAAGGCGGGAGCAGGCCACTGGCGCGAGATCGGTCGATGGGTGTACTGAGCCTGCTCCCGCACATGGCGTACATCACTCGACGGCAACCCCCATGGATAGCCCGGGAGGGGTCTGTTCCTTAGGATCGCCTGTTCACTGTGATGACATCCTTTGCCCTCCAAAAGCATCCCCTGTCATGTGTGGCATAGTCCCATCAGTAAGCACTAAGTCAACTCTGTCAGGACTTTCCCGAAAGGCCTCCAATGCCTCCATGGTCTTTGTGTAAAATCTCACCTGGTATCCCAAGCCGTTTTGTAGAAATGTCTCAATGAACCGCTGAAAGGAATTCCGGTTTGGGCAACAGCCCATTGATGTACCGTGGACCATTGGGCCTCTGGCATTCATTTCTTACCATGGGGCCTCCTGTCTGCCCTGTCCTGAGCCAGGCTTTCCCTTGACGAAACTCTAAACTTAGAGTAGAAGGGCGGTTTCGGCTGCTTTTTGCTGAGATAACAAGCCTGCACGGGATTCAGGGACGCAGGAAGGGAGGAAGACCATGGCTAACGGATATGAAGAAGCATACAAGATATCCATTGAGGATCCAGAAAAATTTTGGGGCGAAGCGGCTGAGCAGTGCCATTGGTTCAAGAAATGGGACAAGGTGCTGGATGATTCGAACAAGCCCTTTTATCGCTGGTTCTCAGGGGGTGAAATCAACACCTGTTACAACGCCCTGGATGTTCATGTTGACACTGGAAGGGGGGGACAAGACGCCCTCATCTACGACAGCCCGGTCACCAATACGGTCCAGAAGTTTACCTACCAAGAGCTGAGAGACGAGGTGGCTCGCTTTGCCGGGGCCCTTGCCGCACAAGGGGTGAAAAAGGGAGACAGGGTCCTCATCTATATGCCCATGATACCTCAGGCCGTGATTGCCATGCTGGCCTCAGCGCGGCTGGGTGCGGTCCATTCACTGGTCTTCGGCGGATTTGCCCCCAGGGAGCTCGCCACCCGTATACAAGACGCGCAACCTAAGGTGATTGTCTCTGCCTCCTGCGGCATCGAGTTTTCCCGCGTCATTGCCTACAAACCCATGTTGGATGAGGCCATTGACATGGTAGAGGCCAAACCAGAGCGCTGCATCATCTTTCAGCGCCCCCAGGAGAGGGCTGCCATGATAGATGGCCGCGATCTGGACTGGAATGATGTGATGGCAGGGGCAGAACCCCATGACTGTGTCCCCGTCCTTGCCACAGATCCCCTCTATATCCTTTATACCTCGGGCACTACAGCCCAGCCCAAGGGCGTTGTTCGGGACAACGGCGGCCACGTGGTTTCTCTCAAATGGACCATGAAGGCCATCTATGATGTGGAGCCAGGAGATGTCTACTGGGCGGCATCGGACGTTGGTTGGGTGGTAGGGCATTCCTACATCGTCTATGGGCCGCTCTTTCAGGGATGCACCACTATCCTCTTTGAGGGAAAACCCGTAAAGACCCCTGATGCCGGGGTCTTTTGGCGGGTCATCTCTGATCACAAAGTGAAATGCATGTTCACGGCCCCCACGGCCTTTCGCGCCATCAAGAGGGAGGACCCCAAGGCTGAACTCATGAAGAAGTATGATCTTTCTTCCTTTAAGACCTTGTTTCTGGCAGGGGAGCGATCCGACCCCGACACCCTGAACTGGGCCGAGAGCCATCTGGGCGTCCCTGTCATTGACCACTGGTGGCAGACAGAGACCGGATGGGCCATCAGTGCCAACTGCCTGGGCCTCCACCACTTTCCTGTCAAGCACGGTTCGGCCACAAAACCAGCCCCAGGCTGGAATCTTCAGGTGGTCGATCCCTTCGCTAATCCTGTGAAGGCCGGTGACACAGGGGCCCTTGTGGTCAAGCTTCCCCTGCCTCCAGGAACCCTTCCCACCCTTTGGAACAATGACCAGGGCTTCCTTTCCGCCTATCTGGAAGAGTTTCCCGGTTATTATAAGACGGCGGACGCAGGCTACATGGATGATGAAAACTATGTCTATGTCATGTCCAGGACCGATGACATTATTAATGTTTCCGGCCACCGTCTGTCCACAGGGGCCATGGAGGAGGTGCTGGCAGACCATCCTGATGTGGCAGAATGCGCCGTCTTTGGCGTGGGAGACCAGCTAAAAGGACAGATCCCAATCGGTCTTTTGGTCCTTAACGCTGGCGTGGAGAGGGACCAAGAGGAGATTGTCAAAGAAGTGATTCAGATGGTCCGAGAAAGGATCGGCCCTGTGGCTGCATTCAAGATGGCCACAGTGGTGAAGCGTCTGCCCAAAACCAGGTCCGGCAAGATCCTTCGTGGCACCATGCAGAAGATCGCAGACCACAAGCCTTACAAGATGCCAGCCACCATAGACGATCCAGCCATCCTGGAAGAGATCGATCAAGCATTGGCAACCATGGGCTACGCCAAGGGGCAAAAGGAATAGCGTCCTCCTGCTGCCCAAAGCTTGTTTGTCTTGTCCTACACGTTTTTTTGATCCTCTTCCGGCGTACGCCCGTCCGCCGGAGTGAGGGACATACAGAGGAATTCGCCAAGATCCGTTGAGAAGAAGCAGATGTTCTTGTGTCTCGTAAGTAGTCAAGGAGCAGGTGGCTAACGGCAACGAACGCTGAGGTGTTACGGCGCAAGCTGTTAGCCTCAGCGATGAAAGGAGCATGACTCTCATGAAATCACCCTGCCGTGAAGCAATTCGGATCTCTGTCGTTTTTTTTGTTCTTTCCGGCCCTGTGTCTGCTCTCTGAACCATCCTTCGTACAGCCCACTATCATCTCTCACGCACCAGGCCAAAACGCTGTGGACGCGGTGGCCAACACCGACATCCAAGTTCAATTCAGCGAAAACATGGACGGCTCCATGACCGGCCTGAAGCCTAATACCCTCTACTATGTGCGGGCCTATGCCACAAATGATGCAGGCACGGCTTACGGAAACGTCGTGGCTTTCACGACTTCCGCAAGTAGCATGCCCCGGTCTATTACCTGCTGGACGAGCCGGACCGCAGGCACTGACCGTTGAGCCGCATCTTGACGGGCTATTTGTGAAGTGAAACGCCCCGACCAAAGGTCGGGGCATCATAAATGATCTCCTCCCCTCCAACTTGAAGTCGGCGCATTCTGGCCTGTCTTTGTGAATATGCCGTTGGCCCCCGGCTTCATCCTTGCAATCCTTACCTTTTTCCTGTAATATATATGTGTTGCCCAGGCGAAGCGACCCATTTAGACTCCAGGCAAAAGCGTTGTGCCGTATGACAAGGCACGACCCTTGGCAGCATCTCACACATCCACCCACGTCCATTTCAGCCGACTCATGTCTGCTTTGGCCACGTCCAAGGGTGGAATCACATACAATTAGGAGCAAGATTGGGGCAAGGCGCCACCATACCGACTATGGCCTTTGCCCCATCCGAAGAGATATGAGGAGGGAGAAGCGAATGTTGGAAGTATCGGTGAAAGGAAAACTGACCGGGATAGTCTCTGCTCTCATTTTCGTCCTTTTCATGGCCGTTGCAGCCTATGGAGAAGAGGTCGTGATCAATTTTGATGATTATACGACCAATTCTCAGGCGTCCCTTCCTGATTCGCCCCCTGGGTATGGCGGTTTCCTATGGGAATATGGCTCTGACACCCCAGGGGTCATCAGCGATGCGCAGCTCGCGGCTTATAGCTGCTCAAGGAATTCACCATCCGGTGAGTATCAGGTCCGTGTAGCAGGAGAGGAACCCAAAGCCATCACGGTGACCCCTGCCTCGGGCGGCACATTTAACTTTGGCGGGGCCAAGTTTGCCAGATATTGTTGGTTCACAGCGACCAAAGTCACCTTTACCGGAAATTTGAGTGGCGGAGGCACCGTTACGGACTCATTCACCATACCGTTGGGGAGCGGTTACGGGACGAAAGTGTGCTCCAACATGACAAACCTGACGTCAATCGTGATAAGGGGAGACAACGGCGACGGCAACGGCAAAGGATCGTGGCTCATGGATGATTTCACTCTGATTGAGGGCCCGGAAATAGCCGTTGAGGGAAACGGCTCTACCATTGCCGACGGTGACAATACGCCTTCCACAGGCGACCATACTGATTTCGGAAGTGCCGATGTAGGAGGTGGGCAGGTCGTCCGTACCTTCACGATCAAGAATCTGGGAACGAGCGCCCTGAATCTCACCGGCTCTCCCATGGTGGCCGTCGGCGGCAGCCACACATCGGATTTCACCGTGACTGCTTTCCCGTCTACCCCTGTCCCGGCTGGCGGAAGCAGAACCTTCCAGGTGACCTTTGACCCCAGTGCTGCCGGACTAAGGAGTGCCACACTGAGCATTGCCAATAACGATGCAGACGAAGATCCCTATGATTTCGCCATACAGGGTACAGGAACCGCTGAAGCGGAGATCAACCTGAAGCAGGGGGCAACGAATATCCCTGATGGCGGTAGCCACGACTTTGGCAGCCATGCCCTTGGCACCTATACGGATGTTGTCTTCACCATCGAGAACACAGGGGCCGCCGACCTCACTTTGTCCGGCTCGCCCATTATTACCATTACCGGGACAGACGCCGACCAGTTCAGTGTTGAGATCCAGCCCACATCGCCGGTGGCCCCTTCGGGAGACACGACCTTTACCATCCGCTTCTCACCCGACTCGGTGGGGGCCAAAACCGCCACGATCGCCATGGCCAACAATGACAGCGATGAGAACCCATATAACCTGACCCTCAACGGCACAGGTGGGGGCCTGAAATCAACCTCAAGGAGGGGACTACCAACATCGCTGATGGCGGCAGTTACAACTTTAGCAGTCAGCCCACGGGTAGCGACACCGATGCTGTCTTTACCATTGAAAATTTGGGAACGGAGGACCTGACCCTGTCCGGCTCGCCCATCATTACCATAGGCGGGGCAGACGCCGACCAGTTCAGTGTTGATGGCCAGCCCACATCGCCTGTGGCCCCTTCGGGAAACACAACCTTTACCATCCGCTTCTCACCCGACTCGGTGGGGGCCAAAACCGCCACGATCGCCATGGCCAACAATGACGGTAATGAGAATCCCTATAATCTGACCCTCAACGGGACCGGCGTGCTGCCCGTACCTGAGATCAACCTGAAGCAGGGGGCCACCAACATCGCTGATGGCGGAAGCTATGACTTCGGCATAAGGACCAATAACACGGATATTGACGTTATCTTTACCATCGAGAATCCGGGGACTGCCGACCTCACTTTGTCGGGAACGCCCATCATTGACATTGTCGGGACAGACGCCAGCCAGTTCAGTGTTCAGGCCCAGCCTACTTCGCCCGTGGCCCTTTCAGGCAGCACGACCTTTACGATCCGCTTCTCACCCACCTCCTCAGGGGCCAAGACTGCCTCCATCGCCATTGCCAACAACGATAGTGACGAGACCCCCTATGATCTGACCCTTAACGGAACGGGCACGCCGAATACGATCATCGATTTCGATGATTTTACGCCCGGCGCCCTACCCGCTTCTTCGCCCGGGTATAAAGGATTTACGTGGGAAGGGGGCGCCGGCGTCGTCAGCAATGCCCAGATGAGTGGTTGGGAATGCAATAGGTTCGCCGCCTCCAGTCCTAATCAAGTTCGCATAGCATCGGGAGATCCCACAACGATCACGGTGACTCCCCTATCAGGCACATTCAACTTTGCCGAGGCCAGATTCAAGCAATATTGCTGGAACGCAGCGAGCAGCATCACGCTCACAGGCTATGTGAGTGGTGCAGGAACGGTATCCCATTCGTTTTCGATTTCGACAAGCTACCAGAAGAAGGCGTATACAGACATGAATAATTTAGAAAAACTTGAAATCATCAGTGACGCAAACGGAAACTTCCTCATGGACGATTTCGCGTACAACCTGGACCCGGAGATAGAGGTTCAGGGAAACGGTACCTCCATTGCCGACAATGATGATACCCCTTCCGCAGCAGATCACACCGACTTCGGGGGCACGGATGTGGCCGGCGGCACCGTTGTTCGCACCTTTACGATCAATAATCTGGGGGCCATTGACTTGAATTTGACAGGAACACCCATCGTCCAGGTAAGCGGCACCCATGCCGCGGACTTTACGGTAACGGCGCAACCGTCTTCTTCTGTGTCGGCCGGCGGAAGCGCAACCTTTCAGGTCACCTTTAACGCCAGTGGCAGTGGACTGAGGAGTGCATCACTGAGCATAGACAATGACGACATAGACGAGGACCCTTTTAGTTTCAGCATCCAGGGGACGGGCGTTGTCGCGCCGGAAATCGATGTGCAGGGAAACGGTCAATCCATTGCCGACGGAGATGGGACGCCTTCAACGACAGATGGTACCGATTTCGGTAGTCTCAACGTGGCCGGCGACACCGTGGCCCACACCTTTACGATCCGGAATCCGGGATCGGCCGATTTGAACCTCACAGGCGCGCCGCTGGTGGCCATCAGCGGCACCCATGCCGCTGACTTTACCGTAACCTTTGACCCCACAAGTCCCGTAACCTCCGGCGGCGACACGACCACGTTTACCATCACCTTCGACCCCAGCGACGCAGGCCTGCGTGCGGCAACGGTCAGCATCGCCAATAATGATTCCGATGAAGATCCCTACAATTTTTCCATACAGGGAACGGGCACTGCCCCTGAGATGGACGTCTCCGGCCTGGGCGTCTCTATTGCTGACGGGGATGCGACACCTGTTGCCACGGATGACACGGATTTCGGAAATGTCCTGGTAGCCAGCGGAACCAACCCAAACACCTTTACCATCACCAATTCCGGCACCGCCGATTTGAACCTCACGGGGGACCCCCGAGTGACCATCAACGGCACCCATGCCGCCGACTTCGAGCTCACCACCCATACCACTACGCCCGTGGCCTCCGGAGGAGGCACCACCACCTTCACCATCACCTTTGACCCCAGCGCTCCCGGTCTGCGTACGGCTACCGTCAGCATCGACAATAATGACTTGGATGAAGATCCCTATAACTTCTCCATACAGGGAACGGGCACTGCCCCTGACTTGGACGTCTCCGGCCTGGGCGTCTCCATTGTTGACGGGGATGCCACGCCTTCTGATACGGATGATACGGACTTCGGAAATGTCCTGGTAGCGGCAGGAACGAACGAGAACACCTTCACCATCACCAATTCCGGCACCGCCGATTTAAATCTCACGGGAGGGCCCCCGCGGGTGACCATCAGCGGCACCCATGGGGCTGACTTCACGCTCACGACCGATGCCACTACGCCCGTAGCCTCCGGAGGAGGCACCACCACCTTCACCATCACCTTTGACCCCAGTGCTCCCGGCCTACGTACGGCCACCGTCAGCATCGCAAACGACGATGGGGACGAAAATCCCTACAACTTCTCGATCCAGGGCACAGGCACTGCGCCTGAGATGGACGTATCCGGTCTGGCCGTCTCCATTGCTGACGGGGATACAACGCCTGCTACGGCCGACGAGACGGATTTTGGCACGGTTAATCTGAACGGCGGCGCCTTGGAGCACACCTTTACCATCGAAAATTCCGGCACAGTCGATCTAAACCTCACGGGAGGTTCGCCGCGGGTGACGATAGGCGGCACCCATGGGGCTGATTTCACACTGACCACAGATGCCACCACGCCCGTGGCCTCTGGAGGAGGTACCACCACCTTCACCATTACCTTTGACCCCAGTGCACTGGGGCTCCGCACGGCCACGGTGAGCATTGCCAATGATGACGCTGACGAAAACCCCTATGACTTTACCATACAGGGTACAGGCGACGTCTCCGAGATAGATGTTCAGGGAAACGGCACTTCTATTGTGGACGGGCTTACCACGCCTTCTGACACGGACGACACGGATTTTGGCACGGTCCATATCAACGGTGGCACGTTGGAGCACACCTTTACCATCGAAAACTCTGGATCTGCGGCCTTGTCTCTGGATGGCACACCCTTGGTGGCGGTGGGGGGTACAAATTCGGGCGACTTTACCGTGACCGTGGCTCCCACGACGCCCGTTGCGGCCGGTGGAGGAACCACGACCTTTACGGTCCAATTTGACCCCAGCGCACTGGGCCTGCGAACGGCAACCCTTAGCATTGCCAATGATGACACTGATGAGGACCCCTATGACTTTGCCATTCAGGGCACAGGCGGCGTCTCTGAGGTGGACGTCCAAGGAAAGGGCACTTCCATTGCTGACGGGGATACCACGCCTTCTGACACGGACGATACGGATTTTGGATCAGCCGACACTGCAACGGGCACGGTTGACCACACCTTTACCATCGAAAACACCGGGGCGGCGGACCTGGCCCTCACCGGTGCGCCCTTGGTGGTGGTAGGCGGCGCAAACTCGCGGGACTTCACTGTGACCGCGGTTCCCACAACGCCTGTCGGAGCCGGTGGAGGAACCACGACCTTTATAGTCCAGTTTGACCCCAGCGCACTAGGGCTGCGAACGGCAACCGTGAGCATTGCCAATGATGACACTGATGAGGACCCCTATGACTTTGCCATTCAGGGCACAGGCGCCGATTTGCCCGACGTCACCACAGTGTCGGTGAAGGGCGAAACAAGCCATTCAGCTACGGTTAACGGCACCATCACAGACCTTGGGGAACCCAAGCCCACAGCCCACGGCGTGGTCTGGAATCTTGCCGGAGGGAGTGACCCTACATTGGTCGACAACAGCACCGATGAAGGGGCCGTGGGGGCCGTGACACTTCCTTTTGCCTTTACGAGCAACATGAGCGGTCTTGACCCCAACACCAACTATGCTGTCAGGGCCTACGCCACCAATGATGCAGGCACGGCTTACGGAAACGTCTTAACCTTTACGACGCTTCCAAGCGGTATGCCGCCGGTCTATTACCTCCTGGGCGAGCCGGAACCAGAGCCCAGACGGCGGTAGCCATTGATTCTATTTATTGATGGAGTCGTAAAAAGTTGTCAGCCCGATGAACCCCGGATCGGGGTCCGGGGCAGGCACCGGGGTCCAGGAGCGTTTTAACTCTTTCACATTACTGGACAGCGCTTAGGGTTACGCCTGGCCGCTTGAAAAGAGGCACTACGTGCCCGGCTAGAGTTTACCCCGTACTTGATACGGGGCCGGAATCACAACATTAGGGTAATTGATTGCCGGGTTAATAGGGGGGTATGGCTCAAAGGAAGATTCTTATAAGGGATTCAATGACTCTTTGGAGGGTAGGGATGCCAACGGCATCCCCTACCTATTCATCTAGTACCTGTCTAACTGTTCTGGCGATGTCCTCCTTGTGCAAGGGCTTCATGAGAAACGCCCGGATCCCCAATGCCTTGGCTTTCTTTTCCGTCATTGCCGGGCTGAATCCCGTGCAAAGTATCACAGGAATATCAGGACGGATCTTCATCATCTCTAAAGCGAGCTTTTCCCCAGTCATACCGGGCATGGTCATGTCCGTGATCACGAGATCGAATCTGTCAGGCCCTGCGCTGAAAGCTTCCAGGGCTTCTGAACCGCTTGTGCTGGCAACGACACTGTAGCCGAGGCGTTCCAACAGCTGTTTTCCGAGTTTTGACAGTGCCTCTTCATCCTCAATAAAAAGGATATGCTCCCTTCCCGTGGGCAGGTCTGCTGGGCTCTCTATTCCCTGATCATCCGCCCGCGGAATCACGGGAAGATACACTTGGAAAGTTGTGCCCTGGCCGGGCTCGCTCTCAACTGTGATCGTCCCTCCTTGACTCTGCACGATACCATGAACCACAGCAAGCCCCAGACCGGTCCCCGCCTCTTTCTCCTTTGTCGTAAAATAGGGTTCAAAAATCCGTTCCATCGTTGAAGCGTTCATCCCATGACCTGTGTCGCTGACAGACAGACGAAGGTATGGCCCAGGGCTGACGTCGTGATGCTCTGCTGCAAAGTTGGCATCGAGTTCCACGTCCGAAAGGCTCACCGTTAGGACGCCTCCCCCTCTCTGCATGGCATGACCGGCATTCGTGCAAAGGTTCATCAACACCTGATGCATCTGCGTCGGATCTCCCATGACAGCCGATTCGCTTTGGATGTCTTGACGTATCTCAATAGTTGTAGGAAGGGACGCACGGAGCAACTTCAGAGCCTCTTTCAAAACAGGCCTCAACTGAAGAGGCCTCAACTCTTGCTCGGACTGGCGGCTGAAGGTAAGAATCTGCTGGACCAAGTCTCTGGCTCGGCCTCCTGCCTTAAGGACCTCCCTCAAACTGGCCTGCAACATCGATCCTTCGGGGGCATCATCCAAGGACATCTCAGTGTAACCGATGATGGCAGCAAGGACGTTGTTGAAGTCATGGGCAATGCCTCCGGCCAAGGTTCCGATAGCCTCCATTTTCTGGGCCTGACGGAGTTGGTCTTCCAGTCGTTTCTGCGGCGTGATGTCGCGCACAAAGTTCAAGGTAGCCGGTCTTCCTTCCCAAGTGATGAAGATGGCATTGATCTCTACCCACAGCTCCTGGCCCTTCCTATTGATGATCCTGAAGGAATAGACACTTGGAACCTCCTCTCCTTCAAGTCTCTTCCTGTGTCTTTCAAGGACCATGTCCCTGTCTTCGGGATGAATGAGATTCATAAAAGGCACGCTTTCCAATTCTTCCGAAGAATAGCCTGCCACCTCCTCAGTCTTCGGGTTGGGAAACCTTATCATCCCGTCCTGGGCAATGAATATGGCATCATCGGCATTATCGACTAAGAGACGATATTTCTCTTCTGATTCCCGAACCAAGGCCTCCGACCGCTTGCGCTCGGTGATGTCGCGGAAGATCACGATCATGCAGTGCTGATCCCCGAGCGTCACGGGACCGCCGCTGACATCGGCAAAAAAGACCGAGCCATCCTTGCGTTCAACCGGAATGTTTTCTGCCAGAATAATCTCCCCGCTGGCCAGTTTTTCAAAAGCATTCACGACTCGTGCCAGGTCTTGCCGGGGACAGATGTCGGCGACACCACGTTCTGGGATCTCCTCCCACGCACAGCCCAGCATCTCACACATCTTCTCGTTGCCTACGAGAAATCTCTTCCTCTCCCTGTCGGCAATGATAATCCCGTCTACGGCGTTTTCAAAGACTGCACGGAACCGTTGCTCACTCTGCCGAAGCTCCTTTTCAGCCCGCATACGCAGCAAAATGTTACCACTGAGAATGGCGACAGCCACGCCCAGGAGGACGATGATCGAGGCCGCAGTCCAGACAATACCTCTGTGTCCCTCATAGAAGGAGACCGCTTTATTTACAATGAGGCAGTCTGTTGGCAGGAGCGACTCCTTCACCCCAAATTGCTCAAGCCGAGTATCGTCGAACATATATTGGGTGGGGCTCTTTTCAAGAGGAATATCGGAGGCGTTTTCTCCCCCTAGGATGCGTAGGGCCATTTCACCGGCCATTTTTCCCTCGGCCTCACCGCTGGCAAGCATGCCGCCCACAATGCCATGACCAAGGTAGAACTTCCAAACGCTGTAGATGGGAACGTTACACTGTTCGACGAGGATTCTCAGATTGTGCTCATGGGAGAATACACGGCCTGCCTTGTCGCGGGAAAAGATGAACAAGAAGACAATCGTGTCGTCAGACAGCCCAGAGACGGCATGTTTTAGGTCGTCTATCGTAAGGTCTTCAAGATATCGAAATCCAAGGCGGGACTTGTAGCCCTCAAAGATGCTCTCAGCCTTGGCTTTCAGTGCTCGCCCGGTGCGCGTCATGTCGGTAATAACGGTCACCTGCCTTGTCCTGGGATGAAGCCTTAGAGCAATATCGAGGGTGGATTTGATGTCGATGGATTCAACCAGCCCGGTGATCTCTCTTCCTTGCCGCATGGAGGGCTCATACCCGCTGACGCTGCAGAATACCACGGGCACATTGGGAAACACAGCCTGTCCCGAGCCGAGCATGAAGCTAAAGGCGTGGTCATCTGAAGCGATGATAACATCGACAGGCCTTTCGGCGAACTTCAGGCTGTAGAGTGTCTTCAATTTTTCAAAGTACTCTTCCGTGTAAATGTGTCTTGTGTCCATGAACTCAAAGCACAATTCCACCCTACCGGCCTGCTCTGCGAAAACAGACTGGATTCCCCTAGAAATGCTGTCGGACCAGGTAAAGCCGTAGTGGTAGGAATGGAGCACCAACACACAGGGTTTCGTGGAATCTGGAAAAGAAGGCAGGGTCTTTTCAGAGGACTGAGCCGGAGCGCTATAAGCTGGTGCCCATGGTATGAGAGACCAGATGAGTACACAGAGTCCCAAAGTGGTTTTCAGAGCTTTCATAAAAGTGAACACCTATCGCCTGGTATCAGGAAACGACTCTGTCTCGGAAACAAAGGCAGAACACATGCCATCCCACAGGATGACGGGTACGCTCCAAATCTTTATTTTTCACCCCTTTGGGTGTCTCACTCTGAACTGTGGCATTCTTTGACGGATGAAAATTTAGACCCCCAACAGGATCAGGAACGTCCTGTTAGGAGTCGGATAGGCAACATCTGAGGTTTGTCTCCATGGGCACTACCCCCGAACAAGGTCAAGGCCTAGCCTCCTTCCTACATTGAGGTTTTTCCCCACAACATAGACCCCAAAGACCCTAAAAATACCGATGACAAGCAACGAGGCCACGGCCCAATACATCACCCTCCACAAAAGGCTTCTAGGTTTAGCATCTGGCATGAAAGGGACCTTACGGGGTTTCTTTCACCTCCACCCGCTCCATGTTGTCGCCCTGCTGAATGGCATTTACCACGTCCTGCCCCTTGACCACCTTTCCGAACACGGTGTGGTGGCCATTTAAGTGCGGTTGCGGGGAATGGGTGATGAAGAACTGACTCCCATTCGTATGAGGGCCGGCATTGGCCATGGAGATGACCCCGGTCTCGTGTATCAGAGGATTTCCGTCCAGCTCATCTTCAAAGGTATACCCAGGGCCACCTCGACCCGTGCCCGTGGGATCTCCTCCTTGAATCATAAAATCATTGATCACCCTATGGAAGATCACGCCATCGTAGAACCCCTCCCGGGCCAGGAACACAAAGTTGTTCACCGTCTTTGGTGCATGTTTCGGGTAGAGTTCCAGTTCGATCCGCCCCCTGGGGCTCTCAATGGTTACTTCATAGGTCTTATCCAGATCGATCTGCATCTCAGGCGGGCTGCTCCACTGCTGCTTGGTCATTCTTCATCCCTCCTAGAAATCTAGTATGTCAGTTATAGATATCATACTCACCGCAAAAAGGTAAGAGGCCAAGGAGCTGAAAGGGATTATACTAATAATTTGTAGCAATATCATATGGGTATGCCTACATTCTGCCAAGAACACCCCTCAAAGGCCTTTTGTCGGCAGAAAAGGGCCTCCCTGTCGCCTCCTTAACAAACGGTGTGTCTTTCTATCACAGACCCCATTGCTGCGTCTTTCCTTACCCTTTCTATCGTTGCTTGGACGAAAGGCCCTTTAAGCCCATGGTATTGATTAAGATGAGATAGGCCGCAGCCGTCTAGAACTGGAGTCCCTACAACACGACTTTAAGGCTGACAAAGGCCATGCCAGCATTCGTCTATTTCAGCTTCCACTTCAACTGGAATTCGATTTCTTCAAAGGTCTTTCCTCTTTCGTGCTCTATATTGATGACGGCATGCCTTGGAACAGCAATCCGCTCGCCGGCAATTTGAATCCTGAAGGTCTCCCCCTTTTCAATGGTCTCCGCGAGCCTTCGCAACTTCTTCACAAACTGCTTTGCCGGATAATCCTTCTCCACATCTCTTTTTGCCTTCCTCGCCATCTGTCTCCCTCCCATGCCGCAATGCCGTCATGTCTCCCGATCCTTTGAACAGACACCTCCACCTCGTTCGGAGTCACTCTCAAGGACAACCCTCCTTCCCTCTCTTTTCTACACGCCCTGGTATCCGCCATAGGGTCACACTTCGTCATTCTTTTCGCCTCTCATCCCTTCACGATCCTCCCGGCACGCCCCCCACCGTCTGCTCCATGAACGCCGAAATCTCTTCTGTGTCTTCCATGCCCAGAGCCAGCCCCAGGGTCTCCTTGGCTTCCTTCAGCGTCACCTTTCTGACGAAGTCTTTGATGACTGGAATCGACGCCGGTGCCATGCTCAGCCGATCCACCTCCATGGCCAGAAAGAGATAGGCGCACTGTGGATTGGACGCCGCCTCTCCGCAGATGCTTACCTTTTTGTCGTATCGCTTACAGGTTGAGACGATATCCATCATGGCAGCAACAACGGCCGGGTGCAAAGGATTGTAGATGTCGGCCACTCTCTCGTTGTTTCTGTCTACGGCAAGAAGATATTGGACAAGGTCATTGGTTCCAACGCTCACGAAATCCACATAGCCTAACAACCGGTCCAGGATCCTAATGGCCGCGGGCACCTCCACCATGATTCCCACGGGAACGTCCCTGTCAAAGGGAATACCATGGCCCGAGAGAGACTCCTTTTCCTTTTCCACGATGTCCAAGCTTTTTCTCACTTCACTGACCGAGGTGATCATAGGCAACAGAACCCTGACCTTCCCAATAGCAGAGGCCCTCAGGATGGCCCGGATCTGTGTCTTGAAGATATCCTCAAGACTTAAAGAGACGCGAATAGAACGCCACCCCAGGTAGGGATTCGCCTCTTTGGGACTGTCCAGATACGATAGGAACTTGTCTCCCCCTACATCCAGGGTCCGGATAGTGACCGATCTTTGCTCCGCCCCTCGAACGATCTTTTCATACAGGAGATATTGCTCGTCCTCTGAGGGGAAGTCTTTTCTTGCCAGAAATGGAAACTCCGTCCTGTACAGGCCGATATGGTCGGCGCCATATTTCTTGACCAACGCCAGGTCGGACAACAGCCCGATGTTGGCCCCCAGTTTAATCTCCCGCCCGTCCTTTGTGACTGCCTTGGCATTCCGCAACAGGTCCAGCCGCCGCCACTGCTTGGCCTTCTCCTCTTTAAGGTGCGCGAACTCATCAATAATAACCTGTGGAGGGTTGTCAAAGACGAGGCCCGAGGTGCCATCCACAATCAGAAAATCATCCTCTTTCACGACCTCCAGGATCTCCTTTGCCCCAACCACCATGGGGATCTCAAAGGACTTGGCGAGGATAGCCGAATGAGAGGTCTTGCCCCCTCTTGCCAGCACGATCCCTGTGAGATGGTCCTGTCTGAGACCCACCAGGACCACGGGTGAGATATCGGAGGCAATGATAATCGTGTCACTATCAAATTGCCCAGCCTGCTGGCCCCCTATCCCGAAGAGGTTCTGAAGCAGCCATCTCCCGATGTTTTCAATATCAGCGCCCCTTTCTCTTAAGTAGGGATCATCCATATCATGGAAACGTTCCACATACTCCTGGACGACCAGCTTCAAGGCGTACTCGGCAGTACTGCCTGACTTGACGTGGGTTGTGATCTTCTTCTGGAACGCTTTATCCCGCAGCAACATGACGTGGGCTTCCAAAATCGCCTGGTCCTCCATGGAAAGCTCACGGGCACCGCCTGTAAGTTCCAAAATCTCCTGCTCCGCGCCCTTGAAAGCTTTGTGAAGCCTCTCGACCTCTTGGGAAACATCCTTTGGTTTTTCGTCTCGTATCTGGTCGAAGCCGATGCTTTCGGCAAGATAGTGGGCCCTGCCCTCGGCGATGCCGGGCGAGACGGCAATACCCCTAAGCAAACCCTTTTTTGTCTTTCTTTTTCTTTCAATCTGAGATGGGGCGCTTTCCATCGGTTTCTGCCTGCCCCGGGCCGTCCTTAAGTCTTCGGCAAGCCCGGTATAGGCGACCGTGGCCGCAATCTGCCCGGCGATGGCCGAAAAAACCGGGATGTCGGCCTCTGTTACGGCACTCTCTTTCACTGTCTGCACAACCAGTACGCCCACAGGATGCTGAAGATATAAAAGGGGAACGCCCAAAAAGGTTTTGTAGATCTCCTCACCACTCCCTTCAAAAAACTTGTATCTCTCATGGGTAGCAGGATCGACCACAAAAACAGGCGCCATCTCCTCCAACACCAGTCCCGTGAGGCCCTCATGGAGCTTCATATGGACAGCATGCACTGCATCGGGGTTCAAACCCACGGTGGCCTCCAGAACCAGTTCCTCTTCTTCCTCATTCAAGAGATACACGGAACAGACCTCCATGCCGAATCGGGCCGCCACCTGCTCCACAATCCGCTGCAGTGTTTCATCAGGGCCTCTGGAACTGCCCACGATGCCAGCGATGTCTGCCAGCAGTCTGATGTTATCTCTGTCCATAGTATGAGTTGCCCGTTGAGAGCGGGTCACTGATTTGCCGCCCTTGTCGCTTTGTCCAGCCGCAAACGTCACCCCACGCGGGGGCAATCATGATAGAGCCCCCTACTTCTCTCCAAGCTAAATACGTCAACCTTTCACCATTGTACCCAAAGCTCTCCCGCGGCTTTCGCGGTGGGCCCTATCAGGACAAAAAGCCACCTTGAAATCTCGGTTCTGTCAACCGAATTTTCAAGGTAATGAGCGCTTCCTCTTCTCCATCAATATCGCTTCCAACCCACTGGAATCCGGGCAACCAGGGCATACAGCATCGCTCTCAACTTACCCGATTCATCTCCCTTTCCTTCAACCCTCAAACACTGCAACGCTTCTGCTTTTATCTTGGCCAAATACGTCAACCCTTCACCATGGGAACAATGCCATGGAAAGAGGTGCATCAGTGAAGCGTCTCGGCAAGAAAGGCTGCAAAACGCTTCCATGATTTCTTGTCAGCATCTTCTCTATAGCGGTCTGAGCCAAACACGGTGAAGGCATGGGGGGCACCCCCATAGGTGATCATTTCGTGTGAAATACCTTTTCCCTCCAATTCGTTGGCAAGCTTGGCAAACTGATCCATGGTGATACTGGTGTCTGCTGTGCCATGGAGGATAAGGAGTGTGCCCTTGGCAGCGGAATAGTCTTGCCCTTGTGGCGTATCCAATCCCCCATGAAAGGTAACAAAACCTTTCAGGTCCGCCCCCGATCTGGCAAGCTCAAGCACAGCAGCCCCGCCAAAGCAGTATCCCACGGCCACCGCATTGTCGACATTGGCGTCTTGGGCCTTGGCTGCATTGAGGGCCCCTTTTAACAGGGTACGCATCCTTTCACGGTCCTTATACAATTCACCGGTGTGCTGGCGTTTATCCTTTAACTCCGTGGGCCTGACCCCGGCTCCAAACAAGTCAGCTGCAAAGACCGCGTAGCCCATATGGGCCAGCATGTCGGCACGCTTCACCTCATAATCAGTCAGGCCGTCCCAGTCATGGACAAGCAGCACCAAAGGGGCATTGGGCGAAGGGCTGACAAAATACCCCTCAAAAGGTTCCCCCTTTACCTCGTAGGAAACCGATTTGCCAGCAGCAAGGGCAGTGGATGTCATTACCAGCACCACTGCAAGGCCAAATAAGGCTTTCATAAGCACTCCTCCTTTCACCGTCTTGTTGTGGTCATGGCCCGCGCCAAAACTTCCAAAGGGAACTTCTAAGTTGAGTCGTCTGACTTGGGCCAGGGGACCAGCCAAATGGCGGCCAGTACTGCAACATCCAACAACAAATGGAACCCGGTGTATTGCCACCACTCCGCTGGACTTAAACTTCCAACTATCGCCTCACGATTCGAAAAATCATTTGGAAGCATATCCAACAATGCCTCACGAAGCGTGCCAAGTCGAATGATCGCGCTGAGATTCGAGTACGCGAATACCGTGAATGCTCCGCTGAGAAAGAATTTCAGGGTCCGGCTATTCGTGAATGCCTTTCCAGAGGCCATGACGCCAACCACAGCGGTAGCTACGGCTATGAATATGTTCCAGTAAGTATTGATGGCAGAGGCCCGTTCTATCGCGAAAGCGAGGATATCCTTACATTCCAAACCCATTTTCCAAGACCTTTCTGGATGTTCCTAGCCATATAAGTTAGTCAATGTATCCTTGGTAGGGATGTCTTTGAGAAAATAACCCATTCACCTCTGGCCAGATTTATTTACTTGCTTTCGGATCCACCAGCCCCGTTAATGGCATATACTTTATCCTTGTGAAGTATCTCTTTCATTTTCGTGTGGTTCGCGTGTTTCGTGGTTCCAGAACCTTACGCCCGGCGTCCGTCAGCCGGTATTTCTGTTTACTGCTTCTAGGCTTGTCCGGGATGGTCATCTCGATGAGCCCTCTTTCAAGCATTGGCAAAAGATAGGCCTTGCGGAAGTGCTCATTATCTTTCATCCCCAAAGCCGCCTGAAGCTCCTGTCGACTCATGTCAGTGGTTAGCGCTTTTAATAGCCGTACTTCCGGGGTGACTTCCGGGGCGACTTCCGGGGTCTCAATTAGTGGTGACGGCTTAAAAGTCACAAATACCGACCCGGCTTGTTCCATCCACGTCGGTGCGGCGTTTCCGTTTTCCCTGGCATCATTTTGGGCACATCCTTTACTTTTCCACATTTCCCCTTCTGTCTAGTCTTGAACGTCATCCCCCCGTAGGGGCCGTCAGAAGGCCCCTACTTCTCTCCGGCCCAACATGTCAACCTTTCACCATTGTCCCGCAGGGCCTCCGGACTTTTCCTCACTTTTCCCCGCAAGAGTACTATAAGGTCAACTCATGCTCATAAATTCCGGCCCTCGCTTCGAGATTGCCGGCCAGCTCAACAACCCTCTTGTGGTGGGTGAAAAGCAAGACCTGGGTACTGAGCGCCAATTCAGTGAGGACCTCAAGGCAGACCCTTGTACGATTATCGTCAAAGCCGATTAGGATATCGTCAACCACGAACGGCATGGGCTCTCCCTTACTCAGGTGTTGCTCAAGAGTCGCAAGGCGAAGCGACAGGTAGAGTTGATCGCGGGTTCCATCGCTCATGCCGTCAACGGACACTTCGACATCGTTTGGACGAACACCCAGCAGGACGGGTTTCCCTTTGTCGTCCAATTCATCCCGAAGATTCGCATAAGACTCCAGGGTGAGTTTGGAAAATAGTTCGCCAGCCCTGGCCAGAACTGGAGCCTGGTTTTTCTTCCGATAGTCCTCTATTCGCTGTTCAAGGATGAGCGCAGCGATTTTCAGGCGGAGGTACTGCTCTGCGCCGGAAACCATGGTGGCTAGAAGCTGCTCTGCTTCCTCGGATGCGCTAGCGGCCGCGGCACTGCCATCCTTTGTCTGTATCTCGTTTTGAAGCGTTTGGCGTTGGTCCCGAAGGATGTCTCGCTTTTCCTGGATTTCTTTGAGTTCGGAGGAAACCCTTTCCAGTTCACCCTCGATGGCATCCACATCCGCCTCGCCAGCTTCTTGCTCCAGTTCTTGGATACTCAAACCATCTCCATTGCGTGAAAGTTCTTGTTCAAGTGTTTCGATCTTCTGCTTCAGTTCACGCATTTTTCGAGAATTCTCGCCGGCCGATTCCAGCGCATCGTCTGTTTCCACATTAGCCTGGTCCCGCAATGAAGCAAGCTGGTCCAGGGCCGTTCGAATCGTTATGTCAGCCTCTTCGATCTCTTCCTTTATCTCTTTTTTCTGGGTCTCTATTTTTTTGAGGCTCGCCCGTGCTTCCCGAGATTCACTGAGGTCACGGTTCAATTGAGCTGCAATCGTGTTCGCCTCCTGGCCGTCTCTTTTAAAGCCAACACTGTCGGCGAATGCGAACACTTTTTTCTCAAATTCCTTTGCGTCCCGGTCCATTCCGTAAATGCGCCTGCGCAGCTCTTCTGATTTGTCGAATTTGTCAAAAAACGCCAATAGCTGATCAAATGCCTCGGTTGCTTGCTCCGGATGGACTTCAGGTTTCAGCCCCAGGCCCTCGATGGCCTGACGCCATTCTCCGGCCCAGCTGGCGCGATCGTTCTCGATGGAGGTGAGCTCTTCATGGGCTCTTTGGATACGTTTTTCTGCATTGTCCAGCGAATGTTCTAATTGGCGTTTCCGTTCGAGAACCGCTTCTTCCAGCTCGATTCGCTGCTCGCAAAGGCTAATCATGGCCTCAAGGCTCATCTCTTGGAGGTCTATGGATTCATCGAATTTTGATATCTGCAAGGAAACAGATGCCTTCAGGTCCTTACAATCCTCGGTCAGTTTCTTTGCATCCCCGGAAACAGTATTGGCTGCCTGAACGTTTGCCAGAAGCTTATCCACTCTGAGAAGCCATTGTTTCATCTCCCTTGGCGTTCCGGGGTCTATCCCCAATGGCGCCCAAATACTGCTCCAGCCCTTCTCGTTTGCTTCCTTGGCCTCATTCGCTTTTCTGACTTCTTCGGTCATGTCGTGGTGACGGGATTTCAGGCTTGAAGTCTTTGCCTCCAGATCCGCCCGTTTCACTACCTGGTCTGCGGCAAGCCGAAGTCGATCCGATACGTGATCTGCAGCCTCGACTTTTTGTTCATATAATGTCGGCAGGTCGGAATCCGACACAAACGCCTCGATCTCCTCTTCCACATCCAGTTCCTGTATGTACTTTTGTTTGATAAGGTTCCATCCAGAGTTTCGAACCGAGCGCGATTCTTCAAGCTCTGAAATGTTGGGCACATCACTTGTCAACAACAGCGCTTTTAAGTCCTGTTCTGTCTGTTTCTGCTCTTTTTCCAGTTCCTTTTGCCTGCGGCCAAAGTCCCTGATTTTTTGGGCCAATTTGTCAAACCGCCTCTCAAATGCGTCCAGGGTTTCTGACACGGGCATGGCAACTTCCAAAAGCCTTTTCATGGTTCCGGAGAATCTTCCAAGCCTGGAAAACTCACGCTCATAGGCCCCATTCTCATCTAGGGCGCGTTTTTGTGCTTCGGCCAATCGCTGCTCCAGGTTCCCGGCCTTGCGGGCGGCTGTCACCGCCGCCTTGAGTTCGTTCAAGTCTAGATGCGATTGCGCCTGTTCCCCCAGTTTCTTCTTGATTGCCGCTCGTTCGTCTTTGATATCGCGCAGTGTGGCCTCGGCCTTTTTTTTCTTTTGATTAAGGAGGCTGTGCTTCTGGGCCAAACCGGAAATCCACTTCTTGTTGTTGATCAGCAGCCGCAGCTGGTCGGAATCATCGATACCGACATCGGGACGGACCCCTTTCAGCAATCGCTCTGCGTCGTTGCGCAACTCGCGCCGTTTTCCATCTTGCTGTGGCCGATCTTTGGTCGCTTTTTCGACGGCTCCCAGGTCTTTGTAAAGGGCCAGAATGGCCTCTTCGTTTTCCAGCAATTCGTTGCGGACATTCAAATTTTGTGATTCTTCTTTTAGGCGGGAGAGCTTGGCTTCAGCTCTTTCCTTGGCTTCCATGGCACTTTGCAGAGTGTTACTGGCGGTTTTGCGTTTGTCGAGAAAGTCCTCCGGGAGAAGCAATATGTCTCCCAATTGTTCAATACGAGCCATGACGGCACGGCGCTCAGCCAAGGCTCCCTTTACGCGATTGAGTCTGTCCAATCGGCTCTTTTCTTTGCCTTTCTCATTGATTTCTTCCTCAACGCGTTGAATGGCGGAAATGGTATCGGCAAGTTCTTTTTGCAGTCTTTTCCATTCTGCAACAGGAAGAGTCGCATCCTTGATCCGCTTTTTTGCTTCTTTCAAACTGGATATGGCCCGGTTCACCAATTTCGTAGAAGCCTTGGGCTTGAAAAGTTCCTCAGCACCATTTTGCAAATCGGACAATATTTCCCGGAGACCGGCAGTCCCTACCGCTGCGCTGAAGAGTGCCTGACCAAGATCACCTGATTGGCTCAACAGCTCCTGGCCGCCGGCTACCAATCTGCCATGGTCTATGCCATACAATGTCTTGAAGAGATTTTCATCGATGCCACCCGGTAAGAACGGCAACAAGACCGAATCGTCCAGGGCAGCATCGGTGCGAGGGTCCAACAACGTGCCTTTTGTTCCCTTCCTGCGTACGAATTCTATTTCTTTGCCGCCTGAAAGCCTGAGTTTTCCGCCGATTCGCAGTTGCGGATTTTTGAAAAGGAAATTGTCGCTGGTACGGGCTGGAATGCCAAACAACCATGCGATGAGAGCCCTCAATGAGGTACTCTTCCCCGCTTCATTGTCTCCGTATATTAAGTGAAGTCCTGAAGCGCCTTCTGATAGATCCAATGACTTATTTGTGAAGGGGCCGTAGGCAATCAAATCAAGGCGGTCGATTCTCATTTGGCCCCTCCCGCCCGCAACAACCTTCCAACCAACATATGCTTGGCCTCTTCAACCAAACGCACGACAGTTTGATGTTCATCAAGATTGAGGACCGAGTCCGCCCCAAAGGCCTCTACCGGCATCTTCTGCCTGAGATCGCCAATCACGTCTTCAAGGCCTTCTATCTCATCTGGATTTTCCGGTGTGGCCAGTATGTTCTTCAGGAGCTTTCCGAATGCGCTGTCATCGGACAACGTGGATTCCAAATCGAGTTTGCCTACAGCCGCATTTTCCACTCTCTCTATCCACAAATCATCCCCGGCGATTTCCGCGCCAAGCGCCCTGATCTGTTGCTCAAATCGTTCTGGATACGCTGCCAGATCATCGGATATGGGCGCAGCCCCTTCAAAGCGGATGCGCATGGCTATGGGTCGTCCGGCAGCTGATGTCCTTTCGTTTTCAATCGATTTCCGAGCGCGTTCAAGGACGTCTCGCATGTCATTGGCATCTGTCAGATCCACACTGCACGCAACCCAACGCAACACATCCAACGGGCACCTGTCCACTGCAATCACAGCACCGTCTTCCACGGTGACGAGTACACACCCTTTGGCACCGGTTTCTCGAATATGACGGCCCTGAATACAGCCGGGGAACACGATCCACGGGTCTTCGGAAACAAATTCCTGCTTGTGCACATGCCCCAACGCCCAGTATTGGTAGCCTTTTGAACGCAGATCATCTTCCGTACAAGGAGCATACACCTCATGGCCTTCTCGGCCATCCAAGCTGGTGTGCAACAGACCAATGTTGAACATGCCTTTGTCGCCGGCACCAAAGCCTGCCGCGAGGTTTTCCTCGACGTGCTGTGTGCCAAAACTCCGCCCATGAATCACTACGCCCAACGCATCCAACCTCACTTTTTCAACTTTCCGGGACGACAAGAACTTCATGTTGGCGGGACTATCAAGGGCTTTAGTCATGCGATTGGCGGCATCGTGGTTTCCAGCAACAGCAAAAACCGAAATATCGTGCCGGCCCAGTCGGCCCATCTGCCGGCTAAGGAATATGCCGGTACTGTAATCCTTCCAGTCACCGTCATAAAGATCCCCGGCCAACAAGACAAACGAGACTTTCTCTTCAATGGCCAGATCTACGAGATTCTCGAAAGCCCTGCGGCACGCATCACGAATGGCTTCCGCAGGCGCAGATTCATAACGAGACAGACCCCGCAACGGGCTGTCCAAATGCGCATCGGCTGCGTGAATGAATTTGAACATGGTCACTTCACCGTTTGAAAATAAAGATGTCCTACTATTCTAATCAGGGACGCGGCTTTTTCCCGTCGCCTGCATCCGGCTTGTTGGCCTCCTGTTATTCAAATACCGACGCTACCACGTTGCGGAATTCTTCAGTCATATTCTCAGCGGGCTGAAAGAACTGATGTGCCCGATACTGGTCCCGCAGATGGCCCTCTATGCCGAGAGATCTCTCAAGTTTGACCGGAAACGTTACCACACGATTTGCGCCGGCAAGCTGGGCAATGGTTTGGTTGGTCTTCTTGTGCGTTCCGACGTCGTTAGCATTCATATCAGGATTAATGTCCAGATCATGGAGCACTACGTATGGGATGGCAAACGCGTTAAGCACGCGCTGGAAGAACGGAATCGCAGCCTTGCCCCCTGCCACAATGATTGACCAGTCCAGTTCCTCGATTCGGTTCTGGATCCTTCCTTCGTTCAGGAGATAGGCGCTCACTGCGATTTGGTCCTCTGGTCCTTCTACTAGAAGGACCCGCTTGGCGAAGAACATCTCGTTGACTGCTGGATTGAGTCTGGTGAGGCCCTTGAAAACCTTGCGGTCATCCAGGCCATCGAAAGCTGTAGAATCGCACGTCGTGACAACAGTTCCCGTCTCAATCGAAGGTTTTGTTACAATGGCAATACTGTCGTGCTCAAAAGCATCAACAAAAAGAGGCGAATGGGTTGCATAGATGACTTGATCTGAAACAGAAAACTCCTTCATGACATCGTAGAAAAGCTTCGCAAGCTGTGGATGGATGTATAGCTCTGGCTCTTCGATAGCTAATATGATACTCGATGTATCCGGTGGCTGTTCAGCACCAGGAACAAGCTGCTCGCGTTCGTTCATGATCAGCGTCTGGAGAAGCGTAAAAACTATGCATCGCTGCAAACCGTGGCCTTTCGCCAACACATCAGTCTCAATTCCGTCATTGACCGCGAGAGAAATCCCTCCAGAGAACATGTCCTTTATATCGTCGACATCTACTGACATCGAAATGCACATTACGGATGGCATCAGTTTTTTGAGTAATTCGGTTATCTTAGTCTCAATGGTCGAAAGCGCCTTGAGCCGTGGTGAGCCCGCATCGTCTCCAGGGGCATTGAGCAGAGAACGGATCTGCCGAAGTGCCTCCTCAATCTTGCCGTAGTCCGGATCATTTTTAAGAATCCGCTCCGAGAGATCGCCCATGAGGCGACGGAAAGTAGTCGTAGACGATCGCTTATCAATTTCGTCGCTGTAGTCCGTGATGGCGCGGAGGAAGTGCACCGTAGGCAGAGAGGCAATGACGTTACTCTCCAGTCCGAGAGCCTGTGTCACGCTGAGATCTGGCTCCTCGTATTCAACGGAATTCTCTGTAAGGTATCGTTTTAGAGAGCTGATGAACTGTGACTTGTTGCATTTGCCGTCTTTCAGGAAGTAGTCTGGCAAGCCATTGGCTTGCACGATGTCCACCCACTTCGGTCGAGCGCCCTCCTTCTCTTCTATCTTCGCAGGTGATAGAAACCACTCTTTAGGCTCTGCAGTGTACCCATGAAACTCTCCAGACACCTTTTCTTTGCCTGTGTTCGAATCTGTCTCAATTGTCAGCCTTTTCTCAAGGATTAGTTCACCGCCAACGAGGTACTTCTGCCAGCGTTGCTTCTCTCCGTTAGTCAACTCGGAGAAGGTTCCAGTTATAGTGATGGGCACCCCAGGATCATTGAAGTCGCCCTTACCAATGCCGCCTTTGCCGGCACTCATGAGCAATTGCACAGCCGCCATGATGTTTGACTTCCCGGAATTATTCTCTCCGATCAGGGATAGAAGCCGTGATACTGGTAAGGTCGAGGTGTCCCGAATCGAGCGGAAGTTCACGACTCGAAGTTTCGTAAGGAACACAGCACACTCCTTTCGTTATCGTGTCGAGTCAATGTGGCCTTCACTTGCGGCTATGGACCCCAGCGGGATAGCCGTGAAGTACAAGGTGTGGTTGTGAATTCCCAGGTAAGACAAACCATTCTTCTTACAAGTATCGCGCGGTAAGATACCGTATATAATCTGGGTGTTCCGTTCTCAATTTTTTTGCCAAATTAGAAATCAATTCCTGATAGGTGAGCGAGTGAAATTTGATGCCATCGGTTTTAGTAACTTCGGCAAACTTCAAAACCTCATCCCGATGCCGCTTCCCTTGGTCGCCGAGGACATCGTACCAAAGGTACAGCAGACGGAAGCCAGCCTTTCCGAACTGCCGCTTTAGACCAAGGATATGCTTCACAAGTTGGGCTGGGTGCAGCTGAACAAATTCATGGTCATCGGGTGATATATGCCTTGCAAAGTCCAGCAAATTGGGAATGCCTTC
The DNA here is from genome assembly GCA_034189385.1 of Thermodesulfobacteriota bacterium. Taxonomy (GTDB): domain Bacteria; phylum Desulfobacterota; class Desulfobacteria; order Desulfobacterales. The sequence goes on along the minus strand of JAXHVD010000005.1, from coordinate 150,008 downwards.
CCAGATATCATCAAGGTTGAGGTACTTTGCCTTGAGTCCGCCATGATTGTGAGCACCGTATGCTTCAGAAAACTTGCATTCGATTGCGAACCTCTTGATTTTTGCCGATGGTGCGTTGTGGATCACTACGTCGATGTTCGGGTGATAACCAAATTTGTCGTTGACAGGATACTTCTCCTCAAAATGTATGTCACTTGGCACCTGCGACCCCACACGGCAGAGGCCACATTGGGCTGCAATTACCGGGACTGCGTTTATCGATTTCCAGTATTGAAAAACATTGATTCCAAGCGCCGAGGAGGAATGGACAGCCTGCATCTTGCCGGGAAACCCCGTTGAACCGAGTTCGCCACCATCCCCAGCGGCAAATGACTTCCGAACATCCGGCAAAAGTGGTTGAAAGAGGTTCTGATCCAATTTACGAGTGTAAGCAGGGCATCCGCGCCTTCCTTTGCTTCCAACCAGGGTAAGGCCAAAATTGGCCGCCCATGCCGTTTGCTTTGACAAGATGTAGTCGTATCCATTCATTTCTATTGATCCCGAACTTTGGAGTTCAGGGGCCGCCGAGTGTAGCGAGGACTTTCGGGACGCCCTTCACAGGGAGACTTTCAGGACACCCTTTACTTTTCCACATTAACTTTGGCCCAAACCCTGGCGGCCTCACCCTTTCTTCTTCGTGCCTCTTTTCCATGAAACGCGCTTCCTTCACCCTAATACCACTCCTATATGTCTTCTGAGAGGCTTCAAACCACAGATTCTGTCCAGCCATTTAAGCGACGCAGTTACAGAACAGACCCCTCGCATCTAGGCCCACGGCCTTCCATATGTGTGGCTGCTCCTTGCACAGGGCAATATCTATGTCGGCTTTATATTTTTTTATGGCTTTAATGATGGTCCTGAACATCTTTATCCTCTGCGTTTTAGGGTACCTCAGTTTTGCCCCCTCCTTGACCAGGCTTTTGTTGACCCGAAGCAGAGGAGAATCTGGAAAACGGGAGCTGATGTGGTTGGCGAGCCCATTGGACGGTCTATACTCACCTATGGTTATCCTGGTCGGCTCAACAAATTCAAAAATCCTATCGACCAGCGATATGTAATCCTTCTCCCAGGTAGAATAGAGAATAACCGGGTCTATCCTCAAACGAACCTCGTAGCCCGCTTCTTGGACCTTTTGTGCTGCCGCTAAACGGGATTCAGGAGAGGCTGTTCTGTGCTCCAACTGCTCAAATACCTTCTCCGTATTGACACTGAACGACACAATGGATTGCCCCCCATGGTTCAGCTCCAAAATCTCATCCACACAGTCACTTTTGGTCAGAAACAAAAGTTTGGTCCGTGGGGCGTGTTTAGGCACGAAGGGAATAACTTGTTTGGCAAACCCGGTAATGTAGTCTACGGCTAAAGGATCACCGAGTTCACCAAGGTTTAGGACTCTTAAGGCCCTCGGTACGCGAGATTTGTCAAATTTCACGATCTCGTCATACATTTTTTCATAGTTTATGAAATGAGTGGAGACAGGCTGGGTGCGGAAGGTCAAATAAAGATAACAATATTCGCACCAGAAATTGCAGTTGTTGTAGGCTGTCAATTTGTAGAACTTGGCACATCGGCCAATGGGATGCTGAAACTGCTCAATGAAGCGACTCTTTCTGTCCCTTAGCAGCAAGACGCCCCTCTCAGCAGAAAGCTTCTCTATACCGTTTTCGCCGTTGGACCCTGGGACTCCGTCCACCCAAATCAAAGGCAATCCGGCACGTTTGGCCATCTTCTTCGCCCGAGCCTCATTCGTTGTTCCACGGCTCACCCGCAACTCTCTGACAAGGGGCTCATTCGTGTCTTGTTGAGCGTATGCCACGCTTTCTTCTTGTATTCGATCCGCGAGTTCCATCTCTTCAGCGGCATACTCCTTTAGAATAGGCATCACAAGTATTTCCTGTATTTGTTAAAGATGTCAGTCACGATGTTTTTGCCTGTTTCGTTGTGTGAGGCAAAGAACAAGAAGAATAGAGGGCCGCCCTTACTGTTTCTCATGAGCACGGGCTCAGGAACAAATTTGAATCCTGCTGCCTTCTGTAGCCTTTCTCTGCTGAACCAAAGCCCAAGCTTAATATTACTGTCAACAACCTTGATTCGATACGTATCCCCGAAGAGACCCAGCTGCTTGTCTTCTTCATATAGCATGTCCTGCCATTCTTCGCTCCCACAGAACCGGTTCATCCGCTCTATTTGGTCAGGGTCCGCCGACAGCAAATCCTTGTGCAAGACATTCCGATTCATGTCCATAACGGGAAAGTTCAAGAAGATCTCCGTCGTCCGCAGCTTAGCTGCATCCATAATGGTTTCCCAATTCAGATGTAAACCATATGGGTCCAAGATGCATAAGGCCCTCTTTCTGGTTTCATACCGGAGAGATGGAAAGATTTCTTTGGACAATGCAGAGTTGCAGTCTTCTGGATAAATCTTTATGTTCGGTTTTTCCCGGCTGAGAATCTCGAGGGCTTCTGCCTTCACCTTATCGATATCGATGAAGTGATATTCCGTGAAAGGATTCTCAAGTTCAAGGGCGTTCAGGGGAGACCCAGGAATGAACTGACCGGTTCTTCTGGAGATATGGATGCCGGCGCCGGCAAACCCATCGACGTAGGCATATCCTCTACACCAATCCTGCTTTCTCATTATCTTCGTGAAAGCATCTGCATACTCTCTTATAATGTCCAATTTGATTTCAGACCAAACCCCGATTTCATCCAGCTTCATGGCTAGGTATCCCAAACGGCCCTTCAGCCGATTGTCAGACGTCCAGTTCTAGATGGGCATTTCGTTCAAACGGACTATATTATCGCCTTTGGAGTCTACGGTTAACTCTTATTACTTTCTGCCATGATTTGAAGGAGTTGACGGATTCCCTTTCCCTTTTGGCTCCAGCGAATAATCAGATGCTATTTCGTCTTAAACGTGAATTTGAATGGAAAGGCCGAGTTGCCGCTCTTGTCTTTAAAGTTGGTAAACTTCTCAGAATTGATCCAAATGACATACTCCTTATTGGGCTCCAGCTTTACCGGAAGCACATTGGTCTTCATATCCTCGGCATAGAACGCTTGGCCCACTATTTGAGGAAACGTATCCTTATCTTCATAAACCCATGACCAATTGCCATCTTGCATTTCTTCATTAAAGGTGACGGATATCTCCTGCAAAGAAGGATCAACATCCATACTTCCATTTTGAGGAAAGGTGCTCACCACCCTTGGCGGTCTGCTGTCTTGCTCTCCCCATGCCCCAGCAGCATTCATCGCTAACAGCAAAAAGACTAAGAGCGCTCTCTTCTTCATTCTTGGTCTCCGTTGGATAGATTACTGGTTTCGAGTTAAGGGTTCACGGGTTTCGAGTTCTTGCTTCCTCTATTTTTCGCCACAGACGCACGCCGACATACGCAGACTATCATGGCGGCAACCTGTCGCCACGATTAGTATCGTGCCCCTCGGGCAGATATTCACCATCAAGATCTGCCGCAGGCTGCGGCAGATGTTGCGCGGTGAGAAGCCCTGAATGTCTGGGAACTCCTTCCGGATATCCCGGGAAGGCCGCTCAATGACGGCAGATCCCCATCCTTTCGACCGCTGACGCTTGACAATCAACTTCCCAACAGCCCAGTAAAGAGCAATCAACTCCTTGTTGGCGGCCAAACCTGCACGAACACGAGCCTGGCGGATGCGGGACTTGACCTGATTTAGCAGTTGAACATAGTTCGCCTCGTTGAAGGTGGCTGAAAGATTCCCGGTCATAATCTTCCTCTAAGCCCTTTGCCGCAAACACATTCACAGATGTCCGGTGACAGACGATGGATCCCGGATGACCGCTCACAGCAAGGCGAGCGGATTTCCCCCGGGAAATCGGCTCAAGGGCTCTGAGGCTCCGTGTACTCTGTGAGAGATAGTGTTTGGCCCTGCCGAAACTCTCCAGGGTCGAACATCCCACAGGTCCCTGAAACGAAAAAGCTCCACCTCTCTTTACAGAGAAATGGAGCCCAACCAGTACCGGCCGTGTTCCCATTTGCACTGAATGCTCCCACAACAATAAGGGACCTATAGATAAGAACTTCAAGCCTGGGCGAGAATAGCGATATCAGGTTGAAATGTCAAGAAATATTGTTGGATTCAGCAGAAGCCATTCGACGTCGACTTGGGAAGATCTCCTGGACGCACATAAGCTCATCGGCCCCGGGTCGCACCGAGCTGATCGTTTGATATTCAAGAACTTATAACATATAAAGTGGGCATTTTCAGTGATTAGACCGTCATCCTCATGCACCAAAATGTCCTCGTAAGGTCTTACTGCACACCAACTCAGTGGCAGAGTTTTTCTCGGAAGGATCATTTCCTTGGCAAAAATGGCATTCACACCCCAAGAACAAACCAGCTTTCATATCCTTCGTTCAACATTTCAAGTAGTTGTCTTGGTCCGACCCGCCCTCGCCCTCCCCACAGACATTCGGCTGGCACTGTCAAAATATTTCATTTGACAATGGCATTATGACACTATAAGATGGCGCATCATGACAGACTATCATCCGAGAGATATCACCGACGCTCTCCTTGTCGGCCTTGAAAATATGCCTGTGGTGGTTCTCACCGGGATGCGACAAACCGGTAAAACCACCTTTCTCTGTTCCGAAGGCGATCTCGGCCAGCGAAGCTATGTCAGCTTTGACGATTTCGCCCAGCTTGAAGCAGCGAAAGCGGACCCCGACGGCTTTGTCCGCCGCGGTCTGCCCCTGACCATAGACGAAGCCCACAAGTGCCCGGAGATATTCGGCGCCATCAAGCGCAGTGTGGATAAAGAGAGGATTCCGGGCCAGTTTCTGCTTTCCGGTTCCGCCAACTTTTCAGTCTTAAAGGCCATTACCGAAAGCTTGGCGGGCAGATCGGTCTACATGGCGCTCCATCCCTTCAACCGACGTGAAGTGCGTCGACAAACAACGGTGGAGCCTTTCATAAAGAGGTTCTTTCAGGATCAGGAGATCGGCCCCAGAGACGCCGAACATCCCATCCGTCCGGAGGATGTTGCAAGGGGCAGCATGCCCGCAGTCTGCCTCAGGCAGGTTAAGGATCCGCTCATATGGTTTCGGGGTTACGAGCAGACCTATCTTGAAAGGGATGTTCGGGAACTAAGTCGGGTACAGGATCTAACGGCCCTTCGGACCTTGCTTCGCCTCACCGCACTGCGTTCGGGGCAGCTTCTGTCACCGAGCCAACTTGGCCGTGATGCCAAGCTGAGCGCGGCGACCACATCCCGCTATCTCTCCCTGTTTGAGGCGTCATTCCTTATCACCAGAACGGCGCCTTATCTCGGCAACAGATCGAGCCGTCTCATCAAGTCGCCGAAACTCTATCTTAGCGATGCCGGTCTGGCAGGCTATCTGGCGGGCCTGGAAGTGTCATCGTCAATCCGGAGCGATCCGCTCTACGGCGCAATGTTTGAAACCTATGTGGCCCAGAATCTTCTCTCCATTCTCGCTGCCAGCTGGCAAAGGGCCGTCCTGCATTTTTGGGCTGTCCAGGGCCGCCACGAAGTCGACTTCGTGATCGAGGTAGGCCGATCCTGCATCGCCTTGGAACTCAAATCGTCGGCCAGGTGGCAGGAAAAAGACCTTGCGGGCCTGAAGGCCTTTCTGGCAGCAACGCCCCACTGCAAAGCGGGTATTCTCTGTCACAACGGCGAGGACGCGGTGAATCTCGGCCCAAGGCTGTGGGCACTTCCCATCAGCTTGATTCTGTCGTGATACAGGACAGCCGGTCAGTATTCTCAGTAGCCCCAGGTTTGCCGTCAACCTTTCACCAGAGTCCTTTCGACTCCCCGGACTAGAAGCGGGACATCCTTTACTTTTCCACATTTACTTTGGCCCAAGCCCTGGGGCCCCCCTCTTCTGTAAATGCCAGAGGCATATATCTTGTGCCTCCCCAACTTGAGGTGCCAAAATGGCATCTCAAGTCTTCGAACTCTTTCTTGGTGAACTCAAACACAAAACCATTGGCGGGCTGAGCCCACCCTACTTCCCTCGACGCCAATCATTCATCATCCCCAACTCCGCCGCCGGATACATCAAGATGGTCCTCGATCACCTCCCACCGCCCGGCTTTTGTGGGCCCAACGTGCCGGATTCTACCCGCCGCCTTCAGCTTGTTCAGGTGATATTTGACTCCATCTTCAGATATACCCAACCGTCGTGCAAGAAGCTTCCGCGTTAAAATGGGTTCAGCACGCAGGCTGGTAATGATTTTTTCTTGGGTAGTTTCTTGGGTAGCTGCCTCCCCTTCATCAGCCTGCTCCAAAAGGGAAGGCCGGTTGAAAGAAACGATGAACAGGTTGCCGATTTCACGGAAAATGACATCTGGTGCTGTTCGCCCTATAATGTCGCATTTTGCGATCTTAAACGTCGAATCTCCTCCCATTCGTCCCAAGTAATCCGAAACATCAAATCATCAGGCAATCTGTCGCCCTCTCCCTCTATCCCTTCTGCCACAGAGCCTCTTTCCTTGACCCAATTCCTTGAGAAGGAAGAATCGGGTCAACCCTGTCCGCAGAGCTCGGGATGATTTTCCTTTAGCCATGTCTCCACTTCCCTCTTGAGGTGCTGAGCCGTCTGCTGTAAATCCTCTACCTCCTTTTGCGAAACTGTTCCCGCTGCGTCATATTCACTTACATTCCTCTTTCTCCGGCAGTTATCCAGATAGGCAGCAATGGACGAAAAGCGTTCTCCCATCACCAATGGGAGTGCCTGAATGACGCGGTAGTGTTTACTCTCCCCTCTGCCGGCCCGATACCCGCTGGCATAAAGCACCAGGGTAGCAAGCTGTAGGCCGGCATTGTATGCTATGTTAAATCGTCAGTCTGTTTAGATCTCCCCTTGAACAGCATCGGTGAGATCGCGGCTGACCAAACCCAGGATGCTCGCGACCTCGCCGCGGCTGGTTTCATACTCACGCAGCCAGCCATTCTGTTTCCAGAGCTCAAGCATCATCTAGGTGACCAAAGACAGTGATTGTGGGGCCTTCAAGGACCCGGGTTAAGAAATGATCCTTTTGTGTTTTCCTTCGCCTATACTCAGACCGACGGAACTGAGACACATTTATGGCCCGGCCGATCTCATTCTGCACCGGACCCAGTAGCTCAGAGAGTTTGACACCAGAAAGGTCGCTCACCACAAAGAGGTCCACGTCACTGGTATTGTCATAATCTCCTGAAGCAAAGGAACCGAAGATCAAAGCCAGCTCAATATCTTTTTCCACCGGCCCCAAGACGCGCTTCACCAGATCGCAAAGCCCCACGGTCTTTAAAACAAGCCCCTTGATCTCATTGTGAATAGGACAATCAGGATCAAGCTGGTAACGGTGTTGATTGCCTGTCACCTCCCTACTCAGGATGCCGCCCGAGAGAAGGTTCTCCAGCTCCTTTGCCACCCCCCTTAGAGAAAACCCTGTTCGTCTGCTCAGTTCGTTGACGTGAAAAGTATTCCCCGGGTTCAGCGCCAAAAGCTTTAACAGCTCAAGGCGGGTCTTTGAGGGTATGAGCGCTCTAATATTGACCAAAACAGCCCCCCATGTACTTATTATATACGATCATATACTTTTTATATACGATTGAGATGGTTCAGTCAAGCCTTCCGATTCTTTCCCTCCTCCCTTTCTTCTGCCACAGGCCTGCGGACTGAAGATCAGGGAGCGGAGAAACGCTTGTGTCTCACAGGCCTCGCTTTCCGCGTCGCTCAATTTGGCAATGAACGCAGCCTTATACCGCCTTTTTCGCCAGGCTTCTCCGATGTTGGCACAAACCGAACGAGAAGAACGCCGCATTTGATCGACCATGGAGAATCTTTCCTCGGCAGGGAAGCCTTTCGTCACCTCGAAGATCTTCATGGCAGCGTCCATAGCATTCTGGAAAACCCGAAGTTCCTTGTAGCTGTTTATTCGTTCTCCCATTCACCGCCTCTCCGTTTCACCGTTTCTTTGTCTATTACACAACTCATCTGCTATTCCTGCGCCACGGGGTATCCTGGCTATGAACGACTCCCGTCTTCGGTGAGAAGGGTGGCGGGCCGAAGGGCGTCCTCGCCGAACTTTTCGGACACGGAATCAAGGGCCGTGTTCAGGTTCTTTCTCTTGGATGACGCCTCATCTTCCTGAAAAAGAGAGAGCTGTTCTGTTGATGCCGAGGCATGACTCAGTTGCGACACGGAGACGCCTAAAAGCCGGACCGGTTTTCTCCCAACATCGGTCTTTGCCATCAGCCTACAGGCTGTAGCAAATATCGCGTGCCCGTCACAGGTAAAGGCAGGCAACGTGGCAGACCGGGTCACCTGCACAAAATCGCTGTATTTGACCTTCAAGGTGATGGTTCTGCCTGAAACGCCCTTTCGACGCATCCGGCGGGCCACCTTTTGGGAAAGGAAAAGGATCTCCTTTCGGGCGGCTTCTTCCTGTGTGATGTCCTGGGAAAAGGTCTCTTCGTGTCCGATAGACTTTATCTCACTGAAGGGGCAAACGTCTCTTTCGTCTATCCCCAGGGCCAACTGATGCATCTTGATCCCGTGCTTTCCCAACTTTTTTTCCAGACCTTTGGCCGAAAAGCGGCCCAGATCCCCGATCGTCCGAATGCCCAGGCCGTGGAGTCTTTTCCGGGTCTGTTTTCCCACGCCCCACATCTTGTCGATGGGAAGAGGGTCCAGAAAGGCTTGTACTTGCTCTGGCAATACGATGGTCAAACCGTCCGGTTTCTCCAGGTCTGAGGCGATCTTGGCCACGAATTTTGACGGCGCAAGGCCAGCTGAAATGGTCAACCCTGTTTCCTCGCGGACCATCCGCTTAATGGTTGCGGCAATCTCTTGTGGCTGACCGAAAAGGCGCGCAGAGCCAGTAACATCCAAAAAGGCCTCATCAATGGAGATGGGTTCCACCAATGGCGTGAAGCGATGAAAGATCTCAAAGACCTGGCTGGAGACCTCTTTGTACCTGGCCATCCTCACCGGCAGGAATACCCCCTTGGGACAAAGAGTCATGGCCGTGGCCATGGGCTGGGCCGAGTGGACCCCAAAGGTGCGCGCCTCATAGGAGGCCGATGACACCACCCCCCTTTCCCTCGTGCCCCCCACGATGACGGGCTTGCCCTTCAGATCCGGATGATCCAGCACCTCCACAGCGGGATAGAAGGCATCGATATCCAGATGCAAGATGGCTTTTTGCCAATTGCGTTGGTTCATCTCGGCTTCTTCTGGGCCAAGTTCACATTTGAGGGCTCAGGTTCTCTCGCCCGCTCCCCTTCGAGTCTGCTCAGGGTCGCTAGAGCTATCAGCGGTCTCAGATGACAGACAACAGACGACGGATGACCGCGCACAAGCAGGTTGAGCGGTTTTCCCGCAGGAGATCGGGTCAACAACTCTGAGGCTCCGTGGCCTCTGCCTGCCCCGTAAGGCGGAACTCTTACCGGGGTGAGAGATAGGACCTCCGGCAAAACAGGGTTTTTGAAAACGAAACCATCAGGCCCCTAGGGGCAGATCAGTCGAACTGTTGGAAAATAGGTCCCATATCTCGTCACATCTCGTGTGATGAGGTCCAGATCGAGCACAGCGGCTTGGGCTCCAATGTAGAAATCGGGCAATGGAGATCTCTTTACCCCACTGCCCCCTCTATACTTGAGATAGGCTTTGCCGGCCAGAAATAGGGCTTCTTTGGGGATTTCCAGCATCTGGAATCCACCCTTTTGCAGAGCTACCTCCAGTTCCTCTATCTTTTCAAAACCAACAGAGACTTCGGTGTAGACCATGGCGTTCATATAGAGCGGTCCCTTATCGGCATAGTCTGCCAATGTCGATTCAGACCAATCAGCCCAATGGGGATCATCAAGGAAAATGTCTAGAATGACATTTGAGTCAACGAGAAAACCTTTCACCAAGTTTTCCTTTCCTGACAACCATTTGAAGTAAAGAATCCTGGCCCGAAGGACCAGGCGTTGATTTGCCCCTGAAAGGGGCTGTTTTCTGAATACTGGACAAGTTCAAAGTGCCTGAAGTGAGCTAAAGTGCCTAAAGTGATGGAAGTCGCTTCGCTCCATTCTTTTATATAATTGGCACAATTCCTTAACTTTAGCGCACTTTAGTGCACTTAAAACTTTAGGCACTATTAACGATATTTGGCAAAGCCAGTTTACCCTGACCTGGCCCAAAGGACCAGGTTTTCTGGCACGAAATAAAAACAAAAAGTAAACAGAGGTTTCTAGAAAACCGCAGTGGGCTGGTTTGTGTCTTTTCTATGCGATGGAAGCCTCGGGATGGGAAAATTCGCTTCTCTTTGGCCTCCAATACCTTTCACCATCCCTCTGTTGCCGAATCCGGGGGCAAGTCTCGACACACCTGCCGTTAGGGAAAAGGAGAGGTTCGACGTCTCAGGGACTTCATCTGTCAGACCTCGTTAAGGCCATGATCTCATCTGTCGTCATCTTGACAGTTGCAACGCCACGCAGCCTTGCGAATCTATGGTTGACAGCTTTTTTCCCTTTTCGTTTCACCAAGAATACACGGCCTTCTTCCTCGACAAAATCAACTTCTGTTGCCGGGGTTATCCCCAATTTTTCGCGGATTTGCTGGGGTATCGTGACCTGACCCTTTGTGGTTACTCTCATGACGAAACCTCCAGTGTTGAGTATTACTGGTAATAGTATTACATTTCGTGCAGAAGGTCAAGGTGTTGGAGTCTTCGGTGCGTTAACCTTCGCCGCTTGGGGAAAATGGAAGGATCTAGGGTAAGAGAATGATACGGTTAGACCGGTTTTGGGGACAAGGGAATATGCTCACCGCAAAGACGCCCCTCGGCCTTGAGCTCGGAGCCGAAAGGCAAAGAGCGCTGAGATTGAACCCCTCAGGAATGGATCCACTTTTTCATGCGGGGAACCACCTTCTTGGTCCACTGGTCTGAGACCCTCAGGGTGATGAATTCCTTGTAGAGTTTATCGGTTAGCTGAATGGCTTTCTCATAGAGATAGGCCTTTTCAAGGACGGCCCCTTCTACATCTTCTTCAGTCTCCACAGGACCTGTTTGGGGGCACCTGAAACTTACCAGGTGCAGGCTTTCTCCCTTGATCGTAAACTGCCATTGGTTGTCTCCTGCCTCATAGAGGAGATTCATCTCTGTGACTACGGCCCCTTTTCTCAACGCCAGAAGGCCCTCTTCAAGACCAGCGTCATCCCCTTTGATGGTGATGCTTTCCAGGGCATCTCCTCTTCTGTTTTCAAGGACCATGCGGTTTCCAATACGAAGAGCCAGAGGCTCCTGGTCCAGTCCCTTGATCCTTTGCGGGTCCTTTTCCATGACAAACCATAGCCAGGTAAGGAACTCGTGGCCTAAAAATTTGTATCGGTTATAGGAGATTGAGACATCAAGCATGGGGTCACCCCGTGAAAGTGGTGGCGGAAAGGGTAAGGAGAGCGTCTCGGTCCCGCGCTGAAAGGCCCATGGCAAGATCGGCCGTGGTGTAGGGAAAGAGCCGGATCAACGGCATTTCAAAGGACTTTAGAAAGAGGGTTTCCAGGTCTTCGTTGGCGGACTTAAGCGTGGTGAAGAACCACAAGAAAGCTTCTTCATAGCTCCATAGGATGTCATAGACATAGGGTGTGGCCGGGATGCGTCGCCTGAGAAAACTGGTAACGTCGTCCCTTATCATGTCCTTTTCGTGGCTCGACAGATAGGGCCGGTCAATGCGCGCCAGGCGCTTTGCCATTTCTATGGCGCAGTGTTTCTTAAGCATTTTCGGAGGGATGGTCCTTTTGTCTGTCCTTAAGGAAAAGACAAAATAGGTCCCTATATTAAAGGAAGACCCTGAAAAATCCGGGGCATAAGGCCTGTCATATGAGGTCCACCCCACGGTCTTGTCTGAGACATCTTCGTCTGTTTCTCGAATAGCATGCTTCTTAAGGCAAGACGCCATGGTCTCAAGAACAGGTTCTTTGAGTTTTCCCTGAACCTTATAACGGGTGATGGAGACACTGCGAGACAACAAGCCCATGATATTCTCTGAAATCCTTTCTGTTCCCACACCCTTCCCCTCCTGCCGTGGGAGAAGGTCTTCTTAGCAACACCGTCATTCCGGCGAAAGCCGGAATCTAGTCAAGCAATCACATAATACAAATCTTGCCAATCAGGATTACGACTCTCAATCAATTCCAATTTCCATTTTCGCTTCCAGTCTTTTATCCTCTTCTCCCTGATTATAGCGGATTCCATGCTATCGTGTAATTCATACCAGACTAGTCGATGAACATTGTATCGTTTGGAGAATCCTTCCACCATATTGTTTTTGTGTTCCCATATTCTCTTCACGAGATTTGAAGTGACACCGACATATAGCGTCACCATTTCGTTTGCTTGCCAGGATATAGACAGCTGGTTGTTTATTCACCACTGCGCTCCCTGGATTCCGGCTTTCGCCGGAATGACAAACCCACCAACCCAAAAGGCGGCGCTCGTACTCCTACTGAGGGAAGGCAAAAAGTTGAGGGATTGGACCATAGGAGATGAAGGGCTCTGTGTCAAGGGGAAAGCCCCATGCTGAACGCTGTTGACAAACTGAACAGCGTTCATTATGATAACCTGTCATGGGTATTAAGGAACGGAAAGAGCGGGACGTGCAGAAGATGCGGCAGCGGATACTCGAGGCGGCCATGGGCATGTTCGCAAAAGGGGGCTACCAAGCCGTCTCCATGCGCCGCATAGCCCGTCAGATAGAATACAGCGCGGGAACGATCTACCGGTATTTCGAGAACAAGGAAGATATCATGCTCCAGCTCTGCTTTCAGGGCTTTGAACGGCTTCTTGCCATGCAAATGGAGTTGGAAGAGATCCCGGACCCGATAGAGCGGGTGAAGAGAGGGAGCCGCCTTTACGTGGCCTTTGCAGTGGCAAATCCGGAACTCTATGAACTCATGTTCGGGACCAAGGAGATCATCAAGCAGCCCGAGGGCGCTGAAGAATCGGTGGCCCTGAAGTCTCTGGGAAAATTTGTGGCACACGTCCAGCAGTGCCTGGATGCAGGCTATTTTTCGGGAAGCGATGCCCAGACCCTGGCCATTGCCCTGTGGGCCTCCCTCCACGGCCTCTCATTGCTTCTCATCAAAGAGCAGTTTCGATTTCTCCCTGAAGAGAGGGTGGACCAGGTGGTTGAAAAGGCCCTTGCCTTCACCCTTCGGGGAGGCGGAAAGGATCTGTTATGAATGGTGTTATGAAGGGAACGCTCATTGGCCTTATCTCCCTTTTGACTCCCGTGCTCGTCCCTGTGCCCTTTTGGGCAAGCGACGAAGCGGAAAAGTCCTGGGTGGAAGGCGGTATCTTTGCGGCCAGGCCTGCCGCGCGCCAGGTCACCCTTATCGGTTACACCCGGGCCAGGCACGTCATGGATATTGTGAGCGAGGAATCTGACCGATGTGTGAAGGTGGCGGCCGATGTGGGCGACACCATTGGCGAAGGCGGCATCTTCTGTGTCCTGGACACTACCTTCATGGATCTTTCCATTGAGAAAAATCGGGTGGATCAAGAGCGGGTGGAAAACAGGATCACTTATGAGATCAAGGAGGTCCGTCGATTTGAGGAGCTCGTGGGCCGCGAGAGCGCTGCCCAATCCAAACTGGACGAACTCCAGAACAGGGTGGATCAGTCCAGATTTGAGCTAGAAACCCTCAAGACAGAAGAAGCCCATCTCAAGGAACGGAGGGAGCGTCATATCATCCGCGTCCCCACGGGCTGGACCATTACAGAGCGCACGGTGGAGCCAGGCCAATGGGTGCAGGCTGGCGCCCTTCTTGGCAAGGCCGGGGACTTTCGCAAGCTCCTTGTCCCCTTTTCCCTTTCACCGGAGGAATACAATGCGGTGAGAAGGTTGCGTGGACCTGCCAAACTCCGCTTTCCGGACGAGGGTCAGGAAGGAACCCTTCTTGAGGCCGAACTTGAACGGATCTCCCCGGCCTTTGATCCCGAGACCCGAAAGATAAGCGTGGATCTTTCCGTTCAAGAGGGGCTCTCGCATATGCGGGGGGGCTTGCGGGCCGTCCTTGTCCTGGAGGTTCCAGACGGCTCGGGCACGGTCCTGGTGCCCACTTCAGCCCTATCAGAGCGCTATGAGGCATTGTGGCTTACACGGGAAGATGGCGAGCAAGTCCGCGTGGTGCTCCTTGACCATGGGCCACAGAACACCTCCCGGGTCCGATCGGCAGAGGTCAAACCGGGTGAGAGATTCAAAGTCCGGCCGGAGCCCTAAGCCATGAAACCGTTTTTTCGTTATGTCCTCAAACAGAGCGTCTTGGTCAATCTCCTCTTTCTCCTTTCCATGGCAGTAGGATTGTTTTCTCTCTTTGACCTTCCAGTAGAGCGTTATCCCAACGTCCACATGGGAAAGGTGGAAATCACCACCATCTTTCCCAGTGCCTCGCCCGAAGAAGTAGAAGCTCTGGTCACCCACGAAATCGAAGAGGCCCTGGACGACCTTGAGTCCGTGGAATTCATCCAATCCACCTCCTACCGGGAACGCTCGTCCATCACCGTCAAGTTTATCGACGACACGGACTACGACACGCTCTTCGATGAATTGCGTCTTAAGGTCCTGAGCATCATGAAGGAGCTACCAAAAGAGGTGGACCCACCGGCCTTTACTGAGATCAACGTGGACCAATGGCTTCCTGCAGTGGCCGTTAACTTGGTGGGCGACAGATCGAACCGACCCCTCGTGCTCATGGCTGAGGAGATGAAACTCCACCTCCGTCAGATCCCCGGTGTAAAGGAAGTGGAACTCAATGGAGAATATGCCCGCGAGTACCATGTGAATCTGAATCCCCGTCTTCTTGACAAATACGGGGTGACCTTTGACGAGGTGGCCGCGGCCCTCTTGGAGTCCAACATCTCTGTGCCAGCCGGTGACTATACCAATGGAACGGGCGAGTTCGTCATTGTGGTGGACGAGCGGTACCGCTCCCGCCAGCAGGTGGCCGACACCATCATCCGTCGGGACAGTGACGGCTCCTTTGTCAAGGTCGGCCAAGTCATGCATGACGCCCACATGTCCTACCGCGACCCCTATGTCATCACCTCCGTAAACGGCAAGGACTGCGTCACCCTGAAGGTTATCAAAACTCGGGATGGAAATGTTCTGGACATCCTGCCAGCCGTGGAAAAGGTGGTAGAAGCGTTCAAGCCGGTTCTCGCCAAGGAACAGGTGGAAGTGGTGCTCACCCAGGACCAGCGCATAAATGTAAACGATTCCATATCAACCCTTGGGACAAACCTGCTCGTGGGTATCTGCCTTGTCAGTGTCCTTATCTTCTTCTTTATGGGTCTGCGCAATGCTGTTCTCACTGTAGTCGGCATCCCCTTTTCCTTCCTGGTGACCATGATCTTCATGTGGTTTACCAAGAACTCCCTGAACGAGATCACGCTTTTCTCCTTTGTCCTGGTAACGGGTATCATCGTGGACGACGCCATCGTGGTCATAGAAAACATCTATCGCCACGTCCAGGAGGGGAGCCCCCTCAAGGAGGCCGTGGTGAACGGCGCGTCTGAGGTGGCCGGCCCCGTGATTGCGGCCACGTCCACCACGGTGGCAGCCTTTCTCCCCATGCTGATCATGTCCGGCTCCACAGGGGAGTTCTTCGCCCAAATCCCCATTGCCATCTCGGCAGCTATTGCAGCATCCCTCTTTGAATGTCTCATCATTCTCCCATCCCACTTCGCAGATTGGCCGGGTGCCAAGTCTGCGGAAAGGCGAGCCAAGGACAACCATGGCACCGGCAAGCAAGGACAATTCATGAACCTGCTGCTCAAAGGAACCAACAGGATAGTCCAGTTCACCCTCCGCTACCGGTTTACCAGCCTTGGCCTTGTTCTGCTGGCCTTTATCCTTTCTGCGGCCATCCTCCTTGTCTCTGTGTCTGGAAAACTCCCCTTGATCAAGATAAAGTTCTTCCCCGACGAGTATACCTATTACTACATAGAGGTAGAAGGTCCTGTGGCCACTCCTATCGAAGCCACAAACCAAAAACTCAAGGAGATCACCGAATTTATTCTGCCGGGCAGACCAGGCCAGCTCAAATCCGCCACAGCCATGGCAGGGTTTTTCGTCAACGAAGACTACCAGCCAGTCTTTGGAAGCAACAATGGCAACATCATCGTGGAAATGCCCTCAAAGGAAGAACAGGATTTTCCGGAAAACCATAAAAACGATCCTGTTCTTCATCTAGAGTATGTGCGCAAACAACTGGCCCCTTTCGAGACAGACGGGTGGACTCTCCGCGTGAGGGCAGAGAAAGGGGGCCCCCCTACCGGCAAGGATATCAACGTCCGGATAGTCGGGCCAAACCCGGATGCTGTCCAGGCCCTTGCACAAGACATCTATGCCTTCTTACGGGACGATGAGACGATTTCTCCCTTTCTTGAAGATTTGAACGACAACAAAGGGCGCCCGAATCGGGTGTACCGCTTTGATGTAGATGAGGAGCGGGCCGCCGAATACGGCCTCACACCCCTTGCTGTGGCCCAGCTTGCCGGCTCCGTCCTAGACGGACGTTTTGTAGGTGAGTTCCGTGCCTTTGACGAAGACGTGGATCTTAAACTCAAAATAGACAAAAGCTATCTGGGTTCGGCCGAATCAGCCCTTTTGGTGCCTCTTGTGCAACACCCATCGGGCCCCCTTCGTCTGGGCGACCTGACCAGAAATGAATCCTACATGGAGTCCAACAGGCTGGATCGGTTCCAAAATAACCGCGCCATCACACTCACAGCCAACGTCGACCCGGGGGCACCCACATCCACACCGGCAGTAGTCAATGCCATCGGCACGTACTATGGAAAAATCAAAGGGGATTATCCAGGTGCGGAGATTGACTTCTCCGGGGAATTCGAAGACACTCGGCGATCGTACATCTCATTGACCTATGCCTTCTTCGTGGCCCTGCTCGTGATGTATCTGATCCTCGCCACGCAGTTCCGTTCCTATCTACAGCCCCTTATTATCTTGTCTGCCGTGGTTTTTTCCCTTGTAGGCGTAGTCTTGGGCAAATTCGTCACCCAGGGACTCTTCACGGTGAACAGCTTTATCGCCATGGTGGGTGTCACCGGTGTGGTAGTGAACGATTCCCTTGTCCTTATCGACTTCATCAACAAACGTTACGCAAGCGGCATGTCACGGCGTGAGGCCATCCGTGAGGGAATCCGCATTCGACTCCGGCCCATTCTCCTAACGACCCTGACGACCACCCTCGGTCTCTTACCCATGGCCCTTGGCATCCCCAGCTATTCCCTTGTCTTTGGCGCCATGGCATCCACCTTTGTCACTGGCCTTTGCACAGCCACCTTTCTGACGCTTTTTATCGTCCCCATTGAATGGGATTTACTCATGGGGCTAAAGCTTCGTCTGGAAAAACGGGGCAAGGAGGCTAAACAAGAACAAGAATAGTTACTTTGGATGGTGTGATCTTATCGTTGTGATCACAAGGGTTCAGGGAGTCAAGCAGTCGAGGGGTCAAGTGTGTTGACCGGGGAAGAATCTCCTAGAGGAGTATCACGTCTACCGGGCTTCCCTTGTCCAACCCTTCTGAGTCCCTCTCTATCCTGATGAGTCCGTCGGCCTTGACCATGGTATGAAGGAGCCCGGATTTTCCAAGGATAGGTTCAGCAATCAGGTTTTCTCCCTCACGGACAAGCCTCACGCGCACATAGTCTTCCCTGCCCTGTACCGAAGCGATATTACGACTCACCATGGCCGGCACCTCTTGCCGCTTTCCCAGCTCGTCTTCCTTGCGTCCGCCTATCTTCTCAAGGGCCGCTCGCACCATGACGTGAAAGACGATCATGGCAGAGGTCACCTGCCCTGGGAGGCCCCATACCGGCTTATCTTGGCTTCGAGCCAAGATGGTCGGTTTTCCGGGGCTCACGGAGACGCCGTGCACCAGGATCTCTGCGTCTGGAAGCCCCTGAAGTACTTCCAAGGTGAAATCACGGGTCCCCACCGAGCTGCCACCTGAGATTAGGACCATATCGGCCCGGGACAGGGCCTTACGGCAGAGGTGATCCAGTTCAGCAAAGTGGTCCTTGGCAATTCCCACATAAAAGGGAATCCCCCCTGAGGTGCGAACAAGGCCGGAAAGAGTATAGGCATTAACATCACGCAACTGAGACAAACCGGGAGCTTGCTCTATGGGCACAATTTCATCGCCAGAAGAGACGATGGCCACAACAGGCTTCCGGTACACCGGCACCTGGGACTGGCCAAGGGCTGCCAAGACCCCCATTTCTTGGGGACGGATGACAATCCCCTTTGAAAGAATCCTTTCTCCCTTTGTGAGGTCTTCGCCTACCTCCATGACGTGCTGCAGGGGGGCCGTGCTTTTAAAAACTTCAAGGGTCTGCTCATCTAGGCGTTGGGTATGTTCTACCATCACCACACTGTCTGCCCCACGAGGGAGCATGCCCCCTGTGGCAATGTGCACGGCCTGCCCGGGGTCTACAGAAACCGTGGGCACTTCTCCCATACCAACAGAGCCTATGATGGTAAAGAGGGCGGGCATACTCTCTGACGCACCAAAGGTGGATTTCGCCTGGATGGCGTAGCCGTCCATCGTGGCACGCTTAAATTCGGGGAGATCAATGCTGGAGAACAGATCCTGGGCCAAAATCCGGCCCACAGACTGGTCCAGAGGCAGCAGCTCTTCGTCAACAGCCGGAAATGTACGTATCCGTTCCAGTACTGCATCAAGGGAGGCGACCTTGAAAAACTCCTTTCCCGTCATAGTCCTCTTACTCTGCCGCCGCTGTTGTAGATAATCATCCGTCCCATGCACACCAACCCCACAAGGGTGATGTTGGTCTTTCTCGCCAGATCGATGGAGAGCCGTGTGGCAGCCGAACCAGACACAAGGATAGGGACCCCGAGTCGCAAGGTCTTTAACAGGATCTCTGAGGCTATCCGCCCGGTCGTCACGATGAGTTTGTCATCTGTAGAAATCCCATCTAAGAAGCACTGGCCACAAATCATGTCAATGGCGTTGTGCCTGCCAATATCTTCACGAAAGAGGAGCATTTCTTGCGCTGTGCAAAGGGAGGCATTGTGGCACCCCCTGGTCCTCTGGTAGAGGGTGGATCTCTTCTGGAGTTCAGATGCCAATGCCAGGATCTGCCGAGGCGAGATGGTCAGTTTTGAAGTAACCTTGGTGGCAGCAATCGTCTCCATGTTCTGCTCAAAATTGGTCCCCTTTCCACATCCGGAGGTAATGGACCGGCCCAGGCGTGGAAGCTCGAAGGACTCATGAGATGTCTTGACATACACCTTGATCCTTTCCTTCTCTTCATCCACGAGAACTTCTTGCACCTGTTTTAGGTCCGTGATCAGCCCGTCAGACTTCAGGAATCCCAAGGCCAGGTATTTGGGGTGCTTTCCCGTGCAAAGGAGCGTGACGACCTCGTGATTGTTGAGAAAAACGGTCAAGGGGACTTCCTGAATGGCCGTCACCTCAGCTTCTTTAAGGCCGTCGTCTACAAATTCAGACACATGGTAGGTCACGGCCTCCTTCACAACGACTCCCTCACAAAGGTCCCGCTCTTGCCCCCTGATTTCTTCTTCAGGCAGACATCTGTAATCGTCATGGCCCGGTCGTAGGACTTGCACATATCGTAAATCGTCAAGGCCGCTACAGCGACTGCCGCAAGGGCCTCCATTTCCACACCGGTCTGACCTCGCACACGGACAGCCGATTCTATTCTCATGCTGTGGGTCTCAGGGTCAGGATGAAAGTCCACCTGCACGTAGGTAATGGAAAGGGGATGGCACATGGGAATAAGGTCTGCCGTCTTTTTTGCAGCCATTACCCCTGCAATACGGGCGGCCTCCAGCACATTTCCCTTTTTCACCTTCTGGTCCCTTATCAGCTCAAAGGTCTCAGGCTTCATGGTAACGACCCCCTGGGCCACAGCCTCCCGAGCCGTTTCCGGCTTTTCTGACACATCGACCATGCGAACCTTTCCTTCTTCGTCGAGATGGGTGAATTCAGGCATAGGCTCCCTCCCCGGTCATGAACTTGTCTATGATAAAGCTCTATTACTCAACTCTCGCGCCCTTATCAACCGTCTGGAATAACGATAAAAGCGTGCTGCCGTTTTGAAAAATGGCTGAGTGCTGGTTTGGGCCTTTTCTGTGCCATTGAAGCCTCAGGCGGCTGCAAGTCTCGACAGACCTACCATCTGTGGACACGACGGGGTCGCCTCTTTTCAAGCCGTGAGGCGCAAACTCGAATCTACTATAAGAAGTGTTCCCTCTTGTGAGTGACACCTTTTTTTATGGCATTCAAGGTATCTGCTAATACGGGGATCACATGGTCTCGCAAATCACCCGCCACCACAATAAACATGACCTCATCACCCACCTTGAGCGCCCCTTCCTGGATCTCCACCAGTATCTCCACAATGCCAGGCCTTTTCCGTTGTTCAGAAAGGATGGCCTCAAGGGCCGCACGGTCCACCGTAAGGTCCAGGCCGGAGACGGGTCGGCCATCCCTTGATGTCCCCCGCACCACGCCGACGTGGCAAAGCACCATGCCGACCTTGGCATAGTCCGGGTGGGCCTTCACGCGGTCAATCAAGTCGCCAAGTCTCACAGGATTTCCCCCTTGTGCCAGCTACAGGCAAAACCATCTAATATAACTATAGTTAGAAAGTCAACGCTACGCCACAGTCACTACTCAATTATTAAGTCTAACATGACATATTTTAGCTTGACAACAGGGAAAAATGCTCCTACCGTCCTGACTGTGGAGGACACACGCCCCCTTTTCACCGCCCCCCCTCATGGAGAAGAATGAAAGATGGCTGACCTGAAGGTCGTCTCCCGGGAACAAGCCCTCAACACCATCCTGGAAAGCATAGATCCCCTTGAAACGATCACCCTTCCTCTGGAAAAGGCCCTGCACCATGTTGCCAGCAGGGGGCTTTACGCCCCTGATGACATCCCCCCTTTTAATCGTGCTGCAATGGACGGTTACGCCGTTCGCAGCAAAGATACGGTCAATGCCAGAGAAGAACACCCAGCAAGGCTGAACGTGGTGGGAGAAATACATCCACGTATTGGAGAACTGCCTGCTCTTGAAAGGGGACAAGCCGTTCGCATCGTGACCGGGGGCCCCATTCCTCCAGGGGCAGACGCAGTGGTGAAAGAAGAAGATACCCTCTGCAGGTCAGATACGATTGAAGTGCCAGCCGTGGCATCTCCCTTTCAGTATGTCTCAACAAAGGGCAAAGACATTAAAAAGAACAGTCTCATCGTTGAACGAGGAGGCTCCATCACACCACCTGTGCTGGGCACCCTGGCCAGCCTGCAGATAAGAGAGGTCCCTGTAACCAGAAGACCCCGAGTGTCCATCATTGCCGTTGGGAACGAACTGATTGATCTTGATGCCAGACCTGCTGACCACAGTATTGTGGCCAGCAACACCTACATGCTCTCGGCCATGGTCAAGGAGCACGGTGCCGTGGTTGGAGAGGTGATGATCTGCACAGACGACGCAGATACGATCAAGAAAGATGTGGTGCAAAGTCTCAAGAGTGACATGGTTGTTACAACTGGCGGCACCTCAAATGCCCGCTCCGACCTTACCCGCCATCTCATGGGAAAGATGGGGATGGACGTAAAGTTCTCTGGCCTGTCCATGATACCTGGCAAGGGGACTTCTTTTGGCATGGATCACGGCAAACCAGTCTTCTGCTTGCCCGGGACACCGAGTGCCGTTTACGCGGCCTTTTACACCCTCGTTGTGCCGGCCCTCTTAAGACTAATGGGTCAAACAGATCGAATGGTTCCCATAAAGGCGATCCTTGAACAGGACCTGGAAAAAAGGCCCGGCATAGAGCATGTGGTTCAAGGCTTGGTAAGAAATGAAGACAGCGCTTACCGCGTTCTTCCTCTTGCAGGGCCCCATGCTGGAGTCTTTTCCGCCATGGCCATGGCCAATGGGTTGATCCTTGTGGAGCCAGAAAGAAGCAGCTTGCGAAGGGGGGAGCAAGTGATGGTCCAACCGCTCCACCCATTTCAGCGGCCTTTGTCCACAAACCCTTGCCTTGAACGGGAGAAAGCCCACGAACAGGAGGCCAACACGGCCCCCATTGTCTCCGTTGTAGGCAAATCAGACTCCGGGAAAACAACCCTGCTGGAAAAGCTTGTACCGGAATTGAAGACAAGGGGCTATCGTGTGGGAACCATTAAACACGATGTCCATGGCTTTGACATTGATCATGAAGGAAAAGACAGCTGGCGTCACAAGAAGGCCGGGGCCCACACTGTAGTCATCTCATCGCCTAAAAAGGTGTCGGTCATCAGAGATATGGACACAGAGGCGACCCTTGACGGCCTTGCTTCCAAGTATTTTCAAGACGTGGATATTATCTTGACCGAAGGGTACAAAAGGCAGGACAAACCTAAGATAGAGATCTTTCGGAGCCAGGTCCATGACAAACCCCTTTGCACCATGGACGACCATCTCGTGGCCCTGGTATCAGACGCCCCCCTGGACCTTGGCGTGCCCCGCTTTGAGTTAGACGACGTACAGGGCCTTGCTGATTTCGTGGAGCAGACATTCCTGACAAACTCATCCCGCCTTAGAACTTCACTCAAGTCTGCGCCTCACGGCTTGAAAAGAGGCGCACCCATCTCAACCATTTGAAATAGAAGCTAGAAACGTGGCGAGGTTTCCAGAAAACGGCAACGCAGTGGTTTGGGCCTTTTCCATACAATGGAAGCCTAGGGATGGGGAAATCTGCGGGCACAAGTCTTGAGACCCGTGGAATGGTTATCCCGCATTAGGTTGGCCCTGAGCAGGGAGCCCGATGCACTATAGCCTTGTGGCGAATGCAGTCAATGCCGGAACTCTTCAAGGCCTTGTGCCAATATCTTTTCAGACGTAGCCAGGTCTTCCGGGGTATTGATGTTAAAAAAGGATGTGAGATCAGGATCTGCGGCCCTCAGCTTTTCTTCCGGCACCTCTTTTACCTTGACCTTGGAGAAGAAGTTCACGATCCTGGGATCCTCATGCTCAAGCTGATGTGCAATGGGCTTAAGGCAACGTTTGGAATAGATAGCGCACAGGGGCTGATGTCCCTCCTCGGTGACAGGCATGATCACATCCCACTTTGGCTCGAGTTCGTCCAAAAGGGCGGTGACGAGTTCCCGTTTCATGAAGGGGGTGTCACAGGCCGTGACAAAGACATGGGGTTGGGAGCAATGAAAAAGGGCGGCATGAATGCCGGTAAGGGAACTGCGAATGGCGAAAAGATCCGTTACGATCATCATGTCCCATGATAGGTATGCTAGCGGATCATTGGTAACCAGGAGCAGCTCTGGGAAAAGGTTCTGGAACGTGTTGTAAAGGCAATCTAAAATCCGCTGATTTCCAACTGAAACAAAGGCCTTGTTTTGACCTCCCATTCGGGTATTCAGACCACCGGACAAGATTGCCCCGGAACAGGAATAGCTCATTGCCTCCAGAAATCTCCAAACCCTAAGGGGATTGGTTTAACAAGGCTTATGGATATTGAGTTGCATAACCGTGGCGTACCGCCTAAACCGTGAAGCCTCAACATTCAAAAGCAGTGTCCTTGACTAATAAACGGCAAGGTGATATCTAGGCCCAACTTGACGTCAGGAGATTCGGCTTCACACAACAGGCACACCTTTTGGCTTGGCAAAGTCAAAAGGTGTTAGTATTATATATAAGGTTGCACATCTCAAGGGTCCCTCTGTGTGGCGGTGTAGCTCAGTCGGTTAGAGCATGCGGCTCATATCCGCAGTGTCCGGGGTTCGAGTCCCTGCACCGCCACCATCTTCTTTCTTCCTGTCTGCGCCTGACATCTCTCCAACGAGAAGGCCACGTAACAGAAGTTGCACCTGTCCATCTAATCGGTCTCCTCAAGTGATGCCTTGCGTCTTTCTTTGTAGGAGCGCTTTGGGCGTTTTCCCTCGATTTTATTAGTAAATCGCTTGATGATCTCAAAGTAGAATTTGCCGGCGTGGGCCATGATGGTGTTGTGGTCAGCGCCAGGGATCATGTGGAATTCCTTGCTCCGTGCGGCACAGTGCACCTGCAAAAGCTCCGCACTCATTGCAGGGATGATCTGGTCATAACGGGCATGTATGGTCAGCGTGGGCGTGGCAACTTGTGCAATCTTTTCCAGATTCCTAAATCCATCGACCTCGGTAATGCCCAAAGTCTGTGTGTCAATACCTAGACAAGTCAACAGAGGCACGGTGTGGGCGAATCCACTCTCAATAATGAGACCGGCAACGTCTGCCTCGTAGGAAGCGGCCAGATCCACAGCACAGGCACTCCCCAGGGATCTCCCCATGACTAGAAGGGGTCCATTACGATTCTCATCTTTCAGCCAGGCCCGGATCTTCCCAAAAACCACATGAGCGTCTTTCATCATGGCCGTTACCGTGGGCAGCCCGCCGCTCCTCCCGTAGCCCCGATAGTCCACGGCGAGGAAGCTCAGTCCGTGGTCATTGTAGATGGGACCCACGGGGTCATAATCAGCAACGATTTCTCCATTGCCATGAAAAAACAAAATGTTCGGTGCTTCCTCCTCAGCCAAATGAAACCTGGCACTGATGGAAACGCCCTCTTCTACCGTCATGTCATGGTCAATGGCGTCCGGTGGCGCGGTGGCGTCAATCTCTTGACGAGGATGAAAGAGCGAGTCCAGTACTTCCGGCTGATCCAGTTTACCGTAACCAAAGGCATGGGTTGTCATCATGGCGATCCAATCCTCGCGAGCTTGAGAGACTGTCTTGATAGTCTCGCAGAAAGTGTTTTTTGCTCTCTCCGTGAGTGGTGGCGTGGCAATGAGGAGCAATACAGCCCCTCCTTTTAGCACAATCAAGATCGTACCGCAATGCATGCCGGTCTTGACCTTTGGACTTGGCTGGCATGAGGTGGCCAGCCCAAAAAACCTTGAAAGATGGGCTGAGAACATATATGAAATAGGGGATGTGGGGCCCGTCACAGATTGGTGGCTTTTCTAAAGAGAATCGATAAGTTGTAGGCACTCATGATCTGTTTTCAGAGAATCGCTGAGAAGCGTATCCAGCAAGCCGTCCGGGACGGGGTTTTTGAGGACCTTCCTGGGGCTGGAAAACCCCTGAAACTAGAGGACGAATCTCATATACCTGAAGATCTTCGTGTTGCTTACAAGGTGTTAAAGAACGCAAACTGTGTCCCCCCTGAGGTCTCGCTCAGAAAAGAAATCGCAAAGACCGAGGACCTCTTGGCCGACATGGAAGACACAAAGGCCAAGTATCGACAGATCAAGAAACTCAACTTCCTTGTCATGAAACTGAACGTCATGCGTGGCACTCATCTCAGCTTTGAAAAGGATCAGCGGTATGAGAAGAAGCTGATAGAACGCTTCGGCCCATGATCCTTGAGGTTGGGTGAAAACAATAGGCTTCTTGTGA
The DNA here is from genome assembly GCA_034189385.1 of Thermodesulfobacteriota bacterium. Lineage (GTDB taxonomy): Bacteria > Desulfobacterota > Desulfobacteria > Desulfobacterales. The sequence continues at coordinate 124,487 of JAXHVD010000005.1, read as the reverse complement.
TACCGTCATGTTGGACAGAAATTGGACAGAAAAAGGACTCTACTGGATCTCTACAACAGGCTTTACAAGGCCTTTGGCCCGCGCCATTGGTGGCCGGGAGACTCTGCCTTTGAAATCAGTATTGGCGCCATCCTGACACAGAACACGGCCTGGCGAAATGTGGAAAAGGCCATCAGGAACCTGAAAACGGCAAACCTCCTTTCCCCAGAGGCCCTTCAGCATCTTCCAGTTGAAGATCTGGCAGCCGTCATCAGGCCGGCAGGTTATTACAACATAAAGGCCCGGCGTCTGAAGCACTTCTTAGATTTTCTCTTTACGGAAGATGGGGGCAATCTTGATCGTCTCTTGGCCGGAGACCTTGACACCCTGAGAGGCAAACTGCTATCCATCAACGGCGTGGGGCCGGAAACGGCGGACAGCATTCTCCTTTATGCTGGGAACAAGCCTACTTTTGTTGTGGACGCCTACACGAAAAGGATCCTCTTTAGGCACCGTCTCATGCCCGAAGAGGCGTCTTATGATGAGGTTCGCGATTTTTTTATGGACTGTCTTGCACCTGATGTTGCCATGTTCAACGAATACCATGCACTCCTTGTCCACCTAGGGCACACCTTTTGCAGCAAAAGAAAGCCAAAGTGTTCCGAATGTCCTGTCAGGGGGTGGAATGATGAATAAGCTACGCAACAGCCTGAACCCAAAGGAAAGCCACTTCAGAAGTGTCCTGTTGGCCTTTTTTGTCCTCTTCCTCCACATTATCTTGATCATGGCCTTGGGGATCGTCATGCTCTTGTTCGGCGGAGTTGTTACCTATTTGCCCTGGATCCTGGCCACTGGAGGAGTTTTGACCCTCGGGTCTGCATATCTGTGGTGGAAGCATATGAAACGGCGAGGGAAAAAACTGAAAGACATCCTGAAGGACCCTGTTCTCGAAGGACGGACTGTAGAGGTCTCATTCCTGGGAGGATTTGCAAGCCTCAAACTGGGCAACACCAACGAACCTCTGGCCATTGGACAAGGCCACTCAGACAGCGCCAAACAACTCCAGGCCCCGAGTGTGAATCGTTCTGAGCAGCTCGCCAATTTAGGTCGTCTCCTTAAGCAAGATCTCATCTCCATAGACGAATTCTTGGAGGCCAAGAAGGAACTCATGGGGCAATGACAAAGCTGAATGTGGCCCTCCTTTCAGGTGGTATCTCCTCTGAGCGCGAAGTCTCCATCAAAAGTGGTGATCAGGTTTACGACGCCCTAGACAACACCAAGTACGGCATCACACGTTATGACCCCGCTACGGACCTAGGAGAACTTGTAACCAACGCGTCCAGCATTGATGTAGCCCTCATCGTGCTTCATGGCCCTTATGGCGAGGACGGAACGGTTCAGGGGCTTCTCGATCTGCTCAATATCCCCTACCAGGGCTCAGGCGTACTGGGAAGTGCTCTGGCAATGGACAAATGGACCTCCAAGCGGTTGTACAAAGAAGCGGGCCTTTCTGTACCACCCTTTTGTGTTCTCACCAAAGGGCACTCCTATGACACAGAAGCCTTGGCAGAGAATCCCGGATATCCCCTGGTCGTGAAGCCACGCTATGGAGGATCGAGCATTGGCACAAGTATCGTGGAAAGTGCGCCACTGCTGGACGAGGCCCTTGACAGGGCCTTTGCACAGGGGCCCCATGTGATCGTCGAGCGTTACCTGAAGGGTACGGAGATCACAGGCAGCGTTCTCGGCAACTACGACCTCGAGGTGCTCCCCATTGTGGAGATTGTTCCTGAATCCCACTATACATTCTTTGACTACGAGGCAAAGTACAAGAAAGGGGCTACCCGAGAGATCTGTCCCGCCCCTATTAGCGATACCCTCTCTGAGCGTGCCCGATCTTATGCTGCCACGGCCCACAGGACCCTGTGCTGCCGGGGATATAGCAGGACCGACATGATTATTGGTGGCGAGACCATTTACGTCTTGGAAACAAACACCATTCCTGGAATGACGCCGGTAAGCCTCTTCCCATTGGCAGCCAAGGCAGCAGGCATCTCGTTCAGCCAGCTTTTGGATCGACTTATCGAGCTCGCTTTGGAAGGCAGGGAAAACGGTTCCGGCAAATGACTCTGAGTTCGAATACGAAATGGCATGCATCCTGAAAGATCACGACGATTGGAACGGATACTCCATGCGAGATGCTTAATGGATTTGCTTGGCTACGACGCCATCTCTCTGGTGTTCTCTTGCCAGCATCGATAAGACCAGTATGCCTCATGACACCCGCCCCGCCAGAGGCTCCTGGCCAGATTTGGAGCAAAAAGAGGCGAGTATTGACGCGGAACTAGGAAGATACATCTAAGGTGATGATCCTTCGAAAAAATATGGAGCTAAAAAAGCGATACCATGAGCTAAAGGCCGGGGACTGTTTCATAGGCGTCCTCGGCTTTAAACACCTCAGGCGTCGTATCTTCGTGGACCTGATAGAAAGAGGGGTTCGGTTTTTTCCTTCTGCCCTTTCCCAAAGCCTGGCCGGATCAAAGGTGGCCCAGGCCCTTGCCTTTCGGCCGTGGATGGTTCCTCATACGCTGATCATCACAAGACGGGCGGACCTCATGCACGGTATCAACGCCTACAATGAGCACGGTATTGGTGCAGTGGTTACCAAAGAGGACAGCCGACACTGCGGATTCGGCGTACACCGGTGGGACAACCTGGAGGCCGTATACAACCAAGCCTCCTTCAATGCCATCTTGTATCCCTTTGTGGTACAGCCCTTTCTGGAAAACTACACGGATGTGCGGGCCATTATTGCAGGGGGCTATGTGGACGCCTACATCCGAGAGAACCTGCACAACTTCAGGATGAACCTGACGGCAGGTGGGACGAGCAGGCCCTACGACTTGGGAAAAGATCAGCTTGCTCTGTGCCGTGAGGTGATGGAGCGGGGAAAGTTCCCTTACGCCCACATTGATTTGCTGGTCACTGTAAAAGGCGAGAGCTATTTGTCTGAAATCGCCCTTAACGGCGGCATGAAAGGCGCTCGCATTAACCGGGAAGACCTTGATGCCCTGAAAAGAGACCTCCTTGAAAAGATGGCCGAATCTTAATAGGGGCTGTCACCGCCATTGGGCAAGAGCCTGGTAAAGAAAGGATAGAGGTGCCGTGTCATCCCATGAGCTTCCTTTGAAAGGGGTCCAGTGGTGTCTTGAGACAATGGCTATGATCTACGTGGCAGTGGCCGTGCTTTTTGTGGTAAATCCCGACTATCCTATTCTCATGGCAAACAAGGCCTTTGCTCGGTTCAACTGGCCTATGGTGTTTTTCCCCATCGAGAAGTTCTGGTACTCTCTGGCAGTAAGCGTTCCCGGAACCCGTGCCTTTCTTGCCTTTTCAGCAGCGCGAAGGCCACTTCAGGCCCGACTCTATGTAAGGGTGCTCCAGGTATCTTTGCTACTGGCAGCCGCCTTGTTTGCCATGCAATTTGTATTCTACAAGCATGCCGCCCTTTATGCCTTTGGTTTTTTCCTAGAGTCAATCCAAGTGGTTCTCTACCTCTTCCTGAACCGAAAGCTTCCGTAGGAATTCCAGTCGATTCCCTGTGGTCCGTCTTTGGTTGTGCCCCAGCCTTTAGTCAGAAGCAAAAGGCTTCAGCTTTCTGGTTTTGCCGTGATTTTTCCTTGACAAAATGAGGACTTCAGGGTAAAGGGGACACGATGTCTCGGTGGCACAAGCCGTGATTTTTTCAACCATTATAGTCTCGTCTGACTGTTTTTTAGCGCAAGTCCTTACCCCAACAGAGCGGCAAGATTTCAAAATGCACGTGTTACTGCAACGGGGGTAGCTTGCAGCGTTGGCGGTCGTCATGTAAAGGCCTGGCATGTGAGTGGACGTGCCGTTTTCAGGCTCTAAAACTAAATGATATGGAGTCTCCATGAGTGCAGAAGAAGAAAAAGACCAAACGGTAGCCGCGGGTGAGCAAGAAGAAGCAAGCGAGGAGCAAGCCGAAGAACATGCCCAAGGTGAGGCAAAGGGCGAACCTGTAGAGCCAGGGACATGGCGATTTCTCATTCCTCTGGCCGCGTTTTTCGTCGGGTTTGTGTCGCACTTTGTTGTGGGGTGGGTGGCCCTTCCGGTCCTCCTTTATGCTGAGAAAGAACAGCCCATTGATTTTAACCATCAACTTCACGTAGAAGAATTGGGCGAGTGTGAAGGCTGTCACTATTTCCGTGAAGACGGGAGCTTCTCAGGGGTCCCCAAACTTGACAACTGTCTCGAGTGTCACGAAGAGGCCATGGGAGAGAATCCTGAAGAGGCCAAGTTTGTTGCGGAATATGTTGAACCCGGTAAAGAGATCCCGTGGTTGATCTATTCCCGCCAGCCTGTCTGCGTCTTTTTCTCTCATGCGGCCCACGTCAATATGGCAGAAATCGAATGCCTGATTTGTCACGGATCCATGGGGGATTCGAAACACACACGGCCCTACCAGTACAACCGCCTCACCAAGTATAGTCGTGATATTTGGGGCTGGAATATTGCTGGTATGGCCGAGAGCGGCTGGGAGCGATTGAATAGAGATGATTTGGCCGAGGCGGGAGACCTTGAGCCTGCTCGCATGAAGATGGATGACTGTGCAGAGTGCCACGAGGGTCACAAGGGCAAGGGCTACAGGGATGCCTGCTTTGTTTGCCACAAGTAGGTTATAGGACAGAGTCCTTTTCAGAGACGCACAAGGGGAAAACGTATGAAACTGGGCAGAAGAACTTTTATTGAGCTGGCAGTGGGATTCGCGGCCGGGGCCGGGGCCGGTTTTATGGCTACGCCTGTTAACTGGAAATTGATGGATGATATGGCCATCTGGACCCAGAACTGGCCTTGGGTGCCGGTGCCTGATCGGGGAGCAGTCACACAGGCAGACACCATCTGCAAACTGTGCCCCGGGGGTTGTGGTATCACGGTTCGCAAAGTTGAAGATCGCGCCACCAAGATTGAAGGCAGGGTGGGGTATCCAGTCAACGACGGCGGTATCTGTGTCCTCGGGACAGCAGGCCTTCAGCTCCTGTACGGACCTTGGCGCGTGCCGGCTCCCATGAAACGCGTTGGGAAACGGGGTGCAGGGAAGTGGGAGAAGATATCCTGGGAAGCTGCCATAGGGGAAGTCGTCGGAAAGCTCGGCGATTTGCGCAACAATGGCCAGGCCCACAAGGTTGCTTGTGTGCTCGGGTCGGACCAGGGAACGGTGGCGCAGCTGTTTGACCGTTTTCTAAGTTCCTATGGATCTCCCAATTTTATATGCACGACGTCTTCCGAGGATACATACGAATTGGCCACGGGCCTCATGGAGGGCGTAGCTGCTTCAAGGGCCTATGACCTGGAAGGTGCAGACTTCATCTTGAGTTTCGGCTGTGGTCTTATAGAAGGTTGGGGATCGCCCGTGCGTGTGATTCAGGCCCACAGCATATGGCGTAGTGGAAATGCCAATGAAAGGGCTACGGTGGTTCAGATTGAACCGCGCCTTTCCAACACAGCTGGTAAGGCGGACCAGTGGATTGCCATCAATCCCGGAACAGAGGGGGCCTTGGCTCTGGGGCTGGCCCATGTCATCATTAAGGAAAGCCTCTATGACTCCAACTTCATAGAGAAACACGCCTTTGGGTTTGAAAATTGTGCTTTTGCTGGCAAAACGTGCATGGGTTTCAAGGAGTTGGTCTTGAACGAGTACAATCCTGACGCCGTATCCAAGATCACGGGCATTCCGGGCTCCAAGATCGTCAGCCTTGCCTTGGCCTTTGCAAAAGCCAAGCACCCCTTGGCGGTATGGGGACGGGGCAAGGGAACCACGTCGGGAAGCCTTTACGAGTGCATGGCTGTCCATGCGCTCAACGCCTTGGTAGGCAACATCAACAAGCGGGGAGGAGTTTCTGCCCGCCCTCAATTAGCGACCAGACAATGGCCGGAAGTGCCTCAGGATAACGTGGCGATAGCCGGCAATCGAATGCCCCGTGTGGATGGCGCGGGCAGTGGCCAATACCCGTTGACTAGATATCTCCCGGATCGACTGCCTCAAATTATTAATGGACAAAATGGCGGTGCTATTGAGGCCCTTTTGGTACACGAGGCCGATCCTTACTATACGACGTTGGACAGTGCAGCGGTGGCTGAAGCCTTTGACCGCATTCCATTTGTGGTCAGTTTTTCCACTTATTTTGACGAAACGGCTAACCAGGCAGATCTCATCCTTCCTAATCATCACTATCTGGAGCGATGGGAGGATTGTCCCACCCCTGTTGGATTGAGGAACCCTGTGCTGGCCTTGCTCAGACCGGCAGTGTCTCCTCAGTTTAACACAAGGCATGTGGGCGATGTGATCATGGAAATTGGCAGGGACCTAGGCGGGTCCATGTCAGAGGCCTTTGCCTGGGAAAGCTATGAGGCCTTGCTAGAGGAAACCATGGGAGACAAATGGGATACCCTCCAGGAGACGGGCTATGTGGAAGAAAAGGGGTACGAGCCTCCTGCATGGGGAAAGGCTTTCCAGACGGCCTCTCGCAAGTTTGAGTTTTACGTCACGGCCTTTGACCAGGCGGGCATGAAGATGAAGGAAGACCAAGATTATCTCCCTCATTATGAGCCGTTAGAGCCAGAGGGAGATCCTGCCGCTTATCCGCTAACCTTGATTCCCACGGAATTGATGCGGTTGGCTGACGGCGCCGTCGGGAATCCGCCCTTTTGCATAAAGACACTGGAAGAGACCGAATTGAAAGGCGATGAGCTGTTTGTGGAAGTCAATCCCAAGACAGCTGGCGACCATGGCCTTTCTGAAGGTCAGCCTGCCATACTCGAAACACCCAGAGGAAAGGCCCAAGTCCTGGTCCATCTCTTTGAGGGCATCATGCCAGGAGTCGTTGGCATTCCCAAGGGGTTAGGTCATCAGGCCTATGATGACTACTTGGCAGGCAAAGGTGTTAACGCAAACAGCCTCATGGGTGTTGTGGAAGATCCCGTCTCTGGCCTGTGCGCCACGTGGGGCATTCGGGCCAAGCTGACCAGGGCTTAATCATCTAAGAAGGGGAAACCATGAAAGAGGCACATCACGACGAAGGACATGGACACGAAGAAGGTCACGGACACGGAACGAAGTACAAGTTTGGTATGGTTATTGATCTGGACAAATGTACAGGTTGTGGGGCCTGCATGGTGGCCTGTATGGCAGAAAACAACATACCCTTCAGGAAAGAGGACACGAACAACAGATTAACCCAAAATTTCTGGATGCGGGTTTACAAGATATCCAATGGCCTCCCATTTCCGGACACAGAGATCTCCTATATACCCAGGCCGTGCCAACACTGCGAGGGGCACGGCCATCATGCCGCAACGCCTTGCGTGTCCGTGTGTCCGGCAACGGCCACAGATTACAGTGAGGAAACGGGTATCGTAAGCCAGATCTATACACGCTGTTTTGGCTGCCGGTACTGCATGGCTGCATGCCCCTACCACGTGCGGGTTTTCAATTGGTGGGACGCACGGTGGCCAAAGGGGATGGAAAAATATTTGAACCCTGACGTGTCGCCTCGCATGCGGGGGGTGGTGGAGAAGTGCAGCTTCTGCTTCCATCGTTTCCAGCGGGCCAGAAACAAGGCCTATGCCGAGGGGCGCCGCGAGCTCCGCGAGGATGAGTATCAGACCGCCTGCACGCAGGCCTGTCCTGCAGGGGCCATCACGTTTGGGGATTTACAGAACCCAGAGCACAAGGTCCACAAACTCAAAGACAGCCCTTATGCCTTCCGACTTTTGGAGAAACTGGGCACCAATCCCAAGGTCTATTATCTTTCCCAAAGGGATTGGGTCCGAAAGGCCGCCGATGTTTACATGGGTGAAGAAGGAAAGGACGTATTTCCCGGCTAGCCCTTAATCTTAGAAGGAGTGTCTGTTATGGATTCTGCAACAGTCCCATTTGATTCTGCATTGATCCCAGAGGGTGTGAAACGGTGCCAGTTGAAATGGTTTCTTTTCTGGATGGCCCTTTTGCATGGTCCGCTGATGATAGGTGTCCTCAGCTACCTCATGTGCTGGGGCTTGGCACTCAATGTGACCTATCTGAACAACAATTTCCCCTTTGGCCTTTGGATCGCGGCAGACTTGGGCGTCATCGCCTTGGGAGGCGGTGCTTTCTTCACCGGTTTCTTGCGGTATGTTCTCGACATAGACGACCTTAAGCATATTGTCAATTTTGCCGTCGTCATCGGCTTCATCTGCTATTTGGCCGCCCAGGGTATCTTGGGAGTAGACATCGGGCAGCCCTTGAGGGGTTGGTTCATCTTCTGGCATGCCAATGTCCACTCTATGCTCACAGAGGTGGCCTTTTGTATCACCTGCTACTTTTCCGTGCTCTGTGTAGAGTACCTGCCGCTGCTTTTGGAGAATCGTCAGATAAACAAGCTTGGTTTCTTTCACGGCATGGCACACCATCTGCATGGCGCCATGCCCACGATCGCGGCCATCGGCGTTTTCCTTTCTTGCTTTCACCAAGGCTCTCTGGGCGGCGTCCCTGGCGTCCTTTACGGTAGGCCCTTTGCCTATCGCGAAGGGTTGCTGATTTGGCCCTGGACCTTCTTCCTTTTTATTCTTTCGGCCATGGCCTGCGGCCCTTGCTTCACCATCCTCATTACCCGCATTACGGAAGGATTTGCCAGAAAACAGCTGGTGAAGAGAAATGTTATAGATATTCTTGCCAAGATCTCCGGCAGGATGTTGCTGGTCTACCTGGTCTTGAAAACCCTTGACACCCTCTACTGGATCAGCACCGCTGCCAAGGTAGGCGCACCTTTTAAGAGCTTCTATTCCACTGCCCCATACGGCATTTGGGTCTTGATCGCCGAAATTGGCATTTTTGGATACATTCCCCTGGTCATCTTGCTCAAGAAGGAGTGGCGACAGAATGACTTCTTCTTGCTCCTGGCCTGTCTTTTGAACTGTACGGGGATCTTCATGAATCGGTGGATCATGACAGTGCAGACCTTGGTGCTGCCCGTCATGCCCTTTGACAAGGCTGTGGGCTACCATCCCAACTGGGTGGAGTGGGCAAGCACACTGATGTGGCTTTGGCTAGGGGCGATCTTCATTTCCCTCTCGTACCGATATCTTCCCATCTTTTCCCAAGAGAGGGAGTTAAATCCAACATAGGAGGAAGAAGCGGCTATGTTTCCTTTTGCTTTTGAATGGGTCGTTGAGCCAACGCGCTATGTTTTCATGGGCGCCCTTTACGCGGTTTTGTTAGGCCTTGTGATCCTAATACACTATGCTGGCATTCGTGCTTTCCTGGACTTGATCTGCAAGAAGGGGAAAGAAGAGGAACATCATTGATTGGAAGCCCATTCGGGACAGCCGAGGAGAGTATAATATGCAACTTGCGAGACTGATCGGAATCCTTGTAGTTTTTGGGGTCCCTGCCATCATAGGCGGTGGAATTATCTATGGTTTCTTTCACAGCTTCGTGGCCGTATGGATCTATGAGGCATTGCTCCTTGTCTTGGCCATCAAAGTCGCGACCAAGGCCTGCTCCAAACCTGCGGCCAGCGAACACTAGGCAGCTCGCTTCTGCCACTATCAACAATCTCCAATACTCAAAGACGGCACCTTTAAGCGCCGTCTTTTTTCTGTTTACCCCGCCCCGTGGCGGTGGTCCCTACAACAGCACTGGCCCCTTCTCCTGTCTCCTTCCCCCCCTTTGTCTTCTATGGCCTCTTGTCTTTTAGGCAGTTCTGCTATTCACATGAATCACCCGCCTACCGACCCACTCAGGTTGTACAAATCAAGCTACAGGGTGTCCCTTCCCCCTGATGCACTGGCCTGATCAATCTGAAAGGGGCTGCCACCGCCCCAGCAGGCCCTGGCGGGTCCAGCCCAGTCAAAAAAAAGGCCCATTTCCTTTCGGAAATGGGCCTCCTTTGTCTATTCTTAGAAAATCCTCTTGCCGGGACTAGGCCCCCAGTTCCTCCTTTACGGTGATGGCGATCTTGTAAAGGAAACTCAGCACAAAGAACCCAGTGGCCCAAACCCCCAGCGTGATCAGAACCTCAGGCACGGTGGCCTGGTATTCTGTGATGTGCTCCAGCGGATTGGGGATAAATCCCCCGATGACCAAGCCCACACCCTTATCGATCCAGCACCCAATGAATACTGTCACGCAGGCCACGGCCAAGACATCATTTGCCCGCCGAGCCGCCGGCACAATTAACAGGACGAGTGAGACTGTCCAGAAGAAGACCGCGGTCCACATCCAAGGCACCAGTCCCGTATGTCCGTGGATGCCTGCAAACAAATACTGAATCGTGTGCATGTGGCCCGGGATCTGGCTGTAAAAGGCCGTGAAGCATTCAAGCAGGAAGAAGAACACATTCAGGATCATGGCATAGGTGACAATACCTGAAAGCGTGTGGATTTGCTCTTCGCCTGGGTCAAACTTCGTGTTTTTTCTAATAATGAGACAGAAAAGGATGAGCAAGGCCGGTCCGGCAGCAAATGCCGATGCCAGAAAGCGCGCTGCCATAATGGCCGTAAGCCAGAAATGCCTTCCCGGCAAACCAGCGTATAAGAAGGCCGTCACCGTGTGGATACTCACAGCCCATGGTATGGAAAGATAAATGACAGGCTTTAGCCATCCAGGAGGCGGTGACCCTTTGCGCTCTGCCATGAGCACATTCCACCCAATAAAGATGTTCAAAAAGAGATAGCCATTTAAGACCACCATGTCCCAGAAAAGTATGGAATTGGGTGTGGGGTGTAACAGCACATTCAGCGCCCGGACTGGATTACCCAGGTCTGCAAGAATGAATAGGAGGCACATGAGCACGGCAGACACCCCCAAAAACTCCGCCAATATAGTAATACGGCCAAAGGCCTTGTAGTGGTGGATGTAATAGGGGATAACCACCATGACGGCCGCAGCAGCCACTCCAACAAGAAAGGTGAAGTTGGCGATGTAAACCCCCCACGAGATATCCCTGCTCATCCCGGTGATGCCCAGACCATCCCGAAGCTGAAACAGCCACGCACCAAACCCTGCTCCCATGACAATGAGCAAGCATATCATCCAAGTCCAGTATTTACGCCCTCCAAGAAATGCCTTCTCAAGCATGGCTCACCTCACACAATATAGTAAACGTTGGGATGGGTACCTAGTTCTGGCTTGCGCCGCACACTGTAGTGGGACCGAAGCACCTGTCTCACCTCAGAGTCTGGATCATCCAGATCTCCGAATACCAATGCCGGCTCCTTGCCCTTCTCCGCGCAGAGCTTTTGGGCAACTTCCACACAGGCCGGGATCTGTCCCTCAGCAAGACGCTCTGCACAGAAATTGCATTTTTCTACGACCCCTTTCATCCTCGTAGGATACTTGGGATTCGGATACTCCTCGTCCTTGAAGTATTTCCTAGGGTCTTTCCAGTTGAAGCTCCTGGATCCAAAGGGGCACGCTGCCATACAAAACCGGCACCCGATGCAGCGATGCATATCCATGATGACGATGCCGTCTTTCTTCCTCTTGTACGTAGCCTTCGTTGGACAAACCCTCACACAGGGAGGGTTGTAGCAGTGGTTGCACATGACCAGAAAGGGAAGCTTCTTAATGTCGTCGTCGATGTGCTCATGGTGCTGCCCCGGCAGGGCGTTCTCATAATGCTCATGCCAGAGCCACTTTATTTCGTGTTTGGAATTCTCAATATGAGGAACATTGTGCACCTTGTGGCAGGCGTCCATGCAGGCCTCTGCTATCTCCTCATCGAGGCTCCTTACATTGACGACCATGGCCCATCGCGTTCCCGTCAGGGCCTCTCCTGGCACGCTCCCTTCTGGCTGGTGACCAAAGTGTAATAGTATTTCCGAAGGAGTGAAGCCGCCTAGCTTTTCGTCCAGCCACTCCTTGGGGTTGAAGGCAAGGGCATCCGTGGCAGGTTTGGCCGCTACCCCCAATGTGGAAATCCCGGCGATCTTCAAAAATTTTCTTCTGTTCACGCCCATCACAGCATCTCCTCTGATTTCTCCTTAGGTTCTTCCTTTGGTGGAATGTGGCAATCCCAACAGTACGGGTCCACCCCCGTATAGTTGTGACACCTGTCGCAAAACTCCGACTTCTTGGCATGACAGTTTGCGCTCATGCAGGTATTCTGAAGACTCATGGTAAACTTTCTACCGTCTTCGCTCACGAAAATCCTCTTCTGTGCGCGCACAGTAGAGTCTCTCCACAGGTCTAGCAGCTGCATGTGCTTGGTCTTCATGTACGGCCCGTCTTTTACACACTTCTTTTCCTTCTCAGGAAGCTTGACTTCTGGCCTCTTGGGGGCCATCCCATGAGTATACCAAATCGGGAATGTCAACAGAACGAGACCGATGATAATACCGGCAATGATTTTACCTCCGTCATACATCCTCAGATTCCTCCTCTACTCCTGGTAGGGGTTCTCCACGGTAATTCAATGTCCTCTTCTTTTCTCCGTCCATTATCATGGCATTTGCCACCATCTCATGAACACCTGTTACATCTACCTCTGGTATCCAGTATTCCATGAGTGCTGGGAAAACGGCCCTGTCAATGGCGCAAACATTGGCAAGCATGTTGACGCCGTGTTTTTTATGGACATACTTTACTGCATTTGCTCTAGGGAGCCCTCCTCTAAACCTAAGCTCCATGTCTTCACCTGCGTTCAGGCCGGACCCGCCTCCACAGCAGAAAGTCTGTTCCCTGATGGTGTTTGGCGGCATTTCGTAGAAATGATTACACACATTCTTGATCACGTATCGTGGTTCCTCAAGAAGCCCCATAGCCCGGGCAGGATTACAGGAGTCATGGAAGGTCACTTTCAGGTTGTCGTTTCTGCTGGGATCTAGTTTCAGCTTGCCGTGCTTAATAAGGTCTGCCGTAAACTCCGTGATGTGTACCATCTTGGTAGAATTCGCGTTCTCGAATTTGGTTCCCGTAATGGGTGAGACCGGGTTCTCCAGGTTACTCCCCTCTGCGAGGTCCAGGTTCATGGTACCCATATACTGATTGACGACCCGCCACATATGGCCACACTCTCCGCCCAGGATCCATTTCACCCCCAGGCGCTTGGCCTCGGCATACATCTTGGAATTGAGCCGCTTCATCATCTCATGGGACGTAAAGAGCCCGAAGTTTCCGCCCTCTGAGGCGTAGGTGCTCCATGTAACGTCAATGCCCAATTGGTGGAACAGTGCGAGATATCCCATGCAGGTATAGGTACCTGGGTCCGCAAATACGTCACCGGAAGGGGTGATGAACAGGATCTCGGCCCCTTTTCTGTTAAAGCTTGGCTCGACCCGCACCCCGGTGATGTCCTCTATCTCATCCTGGAAAAATTCCATCATCCCCTTGTAGGCGTGGGGCTGAATGCCAAGGTGATTTCCCGTCCGGTAGCAAAAGGCCACAGGGGCGGCGATCCAGTCAATGTTCAAACCCAGTAAATTGGTCAGTTCCCGGCCCAGGATAGTGATCTCGGCCGTATCGATCCCATAAGGGCAAAAAACCGAGCAGCGACGGCACTCACTGCACTGATACAGATAGTACCACCACTCTTTGAGTACGTCATAGGTAAGTTCTCTTGCGCCAGCAATGGGCCCCAATACCTTTCCTGCGGTAGTGAAATACTTCCGATAGATTGACCGGAAGAGCTCGGCCCTCATCACCGGCATGTTCTTGGGGTCTCCCGACCCGATAAAGTAGTGGCACTTGTCGGCGCAGGCACCACACCTCACGCAAATATCCATAAAAAGTCGAAGGCTGCGAAACTTGTCCAGGCGGTCCTTAAAGCCATCCAGGACAATCTCTTTCCAGTCGTTGGGCACTTTCCAGTCTTCATCGCTGGCCGACCACTGCCTGGGATTCGGCATCCCCACGATCTCAAGGCGTCGCGGCTCGCAGGCGAAACAATGCATGCCCGGTTTAATCTCCACATCTGGGGCACTACGCAGCCACCCCTTCTCCAACCCCATAGAAACCTTGCTGTGCTTAATGTCTAATAGCTCTTCGGGTTTTGGTGTATCTGCCATGATGACTCCTTTTCCAGGTTTATTCCTTCTCTTCCGTGGATGCGGTTTGTTTCTCCACTGGCAATCCGGCGCCTATCATCTTCTCTCTGAACTCGTTTTCATAATCCTGATATGTATGAAGCTTGACCGGGTAATTCCAAGGATTAATGTGCCTGACCACGCGGTTGTTGTTCGATAGATTCCTTGTTGGGCTCAGAAATACTCCTGCCATGTGCACGAGCTTACTGAAGGGAAAGTAGGCAAAGAGTACGCTCACAAGAAATACATGAATGTAGAACAGCACGCTGATCCCCTCGGGAACGGTCGGGCTAAAACTGACCAGCCCCAAGGTCAGTTCCTTGATGCTCACCACATCGGCCTTGAACACATAGCGCATCAGGATACCGGTCTTGGCGATGGCCAAAATCAGGAGCAACGGGAAGTAATCGGCAGGCAGGGAAATATACCGTAACTTGTTGTCAATAAGCCTTCTTAAAAGCAGAAAGGTCAACGCTGCCCCAAGGAGAAAGCCGCTTTGATAAAGGACCGGTAAGGTCACCTGAAAGAACCCATCCACCCTTTCGATAAGGGTAACAAAAAAAGGCATGGGCTCAGTGAAAAACCTGAGGTGTCTAAGGAGGACTACGAGGAAAGTGTAATGAAAGACGATAGCTGCAAGCCATAGCCACTTGGCCGACTTGTAGGTGATCTCATCGCCACTGCCAAATTCAAGTCTTGTGTTCCTGAGCAGGGAACGGAAACAAAAGACTTCCAGTATCATGCGCACCACGACGCCGCCCGTAGTAGCCGGGTTATCGATTCTATCGGCATAACTGTACTTGATCCAGGGAAGGGTCTTTTGCTGGGCGCACGTGGACGGGATACGGAAAGGCACTGGTGACTTGGCCCATTTTACCACCCGGTAGACGATTCCCACAAAGAAGATAACGACCGCCAGGTAAGGAATCACCACCCCAAAAAGCCACTCAAGGTGTGCCCCCCACACGCCCAGGAAGGCAAATACAACGAGCCCGAAAACCGCTCCACCCGAAAGTATGAGACTCAGTATAACGTTCATCTAATGTTCCCTCGCTTCCGTGTTAGGTTATCCGTTGTTACCATTGTCCTCTTTGAGAGTCCCTTCATTCTCGGGAAGCTCATAGGCCAGACCTGCCATTTTTAACAATTTGTGTGACTGATTTCTCAACTCCTTAACGCGGATATCAAAAACCCTCTGCCGACATTCTGTATAGACATTAAAACACATCAAGGCCAAGCCGTCTATTCTGGACTCAAAGGCCGCCAACTGGTCGGAGATGCCCTCTTGTTGAAGATGGTCTCTTAGCTCTTCTCGGACAATCTTCTTTAGGCCGAAGATGAAGCCTGTGGCCTGGGCAGGCAAAAGATCCTGAATCGCCCTCACCCTGATGATATTGTCGAGAAAGACTGAAATCTTGTCAGAGTCAGCTTCGCCTAGAAGTTCATCATAAATGGATTCAGCGCCTTCAAAAATACTAAGGCCCACTGGATTCGCGAATTGATCTTTTTGCTTCTTAAAAAATCTCTGGCCCTCTTCAGGATATGCTTCTAGAATCAGGTCACACCACTTTTCAAGGACTGGAGATTTTTTCTCGATTAGCAGATCTGATAGGTCCATAGTTAGTAGGGCTGTCCTCACAGTTCCGGAAGGAACCTGTCTTGGGATGCGGCACAAACACCACGACCCATATACAAAATGGGGTGGCTTGTCAAGACAAAAATAAGGGCAAGGCCAAGAGAAAAAAAAGGATACTGGCTGTCTTATGGCAGTTTCAATAGCACTGTCTCTGCCTTGTCACGATACCAGACTCCCATCTGTCAGGGTAAAGGCAATGGCCTTTGCAACAGAGGGTTTTTCAAGGCGCCAAGGTCTCGCACCAAATCCAATTTCTTTAACTATCCAAAAGAAGCCTTGGGGGGGTACTCTACCAAGGAGAAGGCACAAAAAGAAACAGGGCCAGCTCACGCTGGCCCTGTTTTATGACATCACTGGTGCCGGAGGTCGGAATCGAACCGACACGAGCCCAAGGCTCGGAGGATTTTGAGTCCTCTGCGTCTACCAGTTTCACCACTCCGGCGGGATAACTAAAAAGTCTAAAAAAGGGACGAGGGCTTGTCAACACTATTGTGACCTGGGCTCAGATTGCTGAAGGTGCCTTCTCCAAGTGACCCTATGGGACTGCCCGGCCAATGACACCGCTTTGCGGACTACGACCGCAGGTCTTTTGTTGCCATTTGGATATGGCTTGACAGAAAACCTAGATACCATTATAAATTCATCAACATTTTGTGCATAATTCCCAAATTTTAACCTACAAGGAGCCGTCTATGTTTGGCATGGGGATGCCGGAAATCATCTTGATCCTGGCCATTGCCCTTATTGTCCTTGGCCCCAAAAAACTTCCGGAGATTGCTAAGGCCTTAGGCAGGGGGATCTCTGAGTTCAAGAAGGCCACCAAGGACTTCAAGGAAAGCCTTGATGTAGATGATGACCTAAAAGAGGCGCGGGAGACCATACAGGAGATCAAGGGGGATATTGAACAGACGGTCAAGAGACCTATGACCGACCCCACAGCCTCTGGCAAAAAGAAAAGTGTGTCAACGGAGGATGCCGTGGCAGAAGAAGATCTGGAGCATTCCTTTGATGGGGACATAAAGGGCGCCCCGGAGAAGCCGACGGAGGACACATCTTCACAAAAGCAAGCACAGAAGGAGCCTTCTAAAGATGCCTGAAGACGAGAAGCTCCCATTCACCACACACCTTGAAGAGCTTCGTAAACGCCTGATTATTTGCTTCAGTGCTGTCGGTGTCGGCTTTGTCATCTGTTATTTTTTCTCCAAGAAGCTCTTTGATATCCTCATGCATCCCTTGCTGGTAGCCATGCCGCCTGACGAAAAACTCATCTACACAGGACTTCCCGAGGCCTTTTTCACCTATTTGAAGGTCGCTTTCCTGGCAGGGGTTCTTCTCGCCGTGCCTGTCATCATATACCAGCTTTGGATGTTCATTGCCCCAGGCCTTTACGACAAGGAAAAGCGTCTGGTTGTGCCTATTGTGTTCCTTTCATCGGTCTTTTTTCTGGGCGGTGCACTCTTTGGCTACTTTGTTGTCTTTCCCTTTGGGTTCAAGTTTTTTATGGGTTTTGCATCAGACGCCATCAAGCCCTTGCCATCGATGAGAGAATACCTAAGCTTCTCGACCAAGCTCCTCTTTGCCTTTGGTGTGGTTTTTGAGCTACCCCTCTTCATTACCTTTTTGGCAAAGCTTGGGATCGTGGATGTCCCCTTTCTAAAGGCCAAGCGCAAATACGCCATCCTTCTCTTCTTTGTCTTCGCCTCCGTCCTCACCCCGCCAGATGTTGTCACTCAGATCCTGATGGCAGGCCCCTTGATACTCCTCTATGAAGTGAGCATTGTGGGCGCCAGGGTCTTTGGAAAAAAGAGGGAAAAGGCAGATAGCAATGAGCCGCAGGAAAGTGCTGGATAAGGGGTTTTCTTCTTGACACCAATAGGAAAATCTGTTAGCCAAGACGACGTATTTTTGTGTGCAAATGGTTGGTATATTGCCGATGATAAACTCTGTAGGAAAGGGGGTGAAAGGAGCTTATGAAGAAATCGTTGATCGTACTGGCTGTTGTAGCCATGGGCGTGGCCTTCCTCTTTGCAGGAGTGTATGCCACCCAGCAGGCGCCTGACAACATCGTCCTGGAATCCAAGGTCTTTACAAAACACAAAAAGGCCCTGGTTACGCTGAGCCACAAGAAGCACAACGTGGATTACAAAGCGCCGTGCGCGGATTGCCACCATGTGTACAAAGAGGGCAAGAACGTGTGGAAGGAAGGCGACGAGGTCAAAAAGTGTTCCGCAGCAGGATGTCACGACAAGGCCAAGGCCCCGAAGGCAAAGGAAGGCGAAAAGAAGTTGACGCGGCCGGAGAAGGCTGCACAGGGCTACTACTATTCAGCCATCCATGAAAACTGTGTGGGGTGCCACAAGGATGCGAAAAAGGCTGGCAAGACCCCGCCCACTGCGTGCAAGGATTGCCATCCCAAGAAGAAATAGCAACGCAGAGAAAGATGGATTAGAAATGGGGTAGGTTCTCTTTTGGGAGCTTACCCCTTTTTTTTTGGAGAAAAGCTTACCCTAAAGCCTTACGCCGTGAGCTTTCCTTTTTGAAATGCCCCCGCCGCCTTGACCATGGCCTCGCCCCAGAGAGGGTTCCCCAGGGCATGGATATGAGAATAGGTGGCCAGAGTGTTCTTGTAGCAAAGACCGTCCCCCGTGCCGTTAAACCCCTCTCCCCGGATCATCTTAAAGGCCAGATCCTCTGATGCTTCTTGCCATTCCAACACGTTGGAATAATGAAACTCATGGCCCCGAACATGGGCCCCGACCTTGAAAAAGGGGTTGGGCTTTGCTACCTCAAAAATGGTGTAGCCGTGTCCTTGAGGCCGTCTTGAGAACCCGAAGGTAACAGGAAGGACCCCCACCATGGGATAACTTACGCCGTCCAAGACCAAGCGCTCCCCCAGATACATGAGGCCGCCGCACTCGGCATAGATGGGAAGCCCCTCTTCGGCCAACCGGCGCAGGTCCTGCCGAAAGCCTCTGTTTGCGGAAAGGGCCTGGGCCTGCGTCTCTGGAAACCCTCCCCCAATGTAAAGGCCATGCAGATCGCCAAGGCCTTGATCTGAAAGGGCATTCAACGTAACAATCGTTGCGCCGGCGGCCTCAAGGGCCTCCAGGTTTTCAGGATAGTAGAATTGAAAGGCCCCATCGCGGATGATCCCAATGCGAGGCGATAGACCCTTCTCTCCTCTCCCCTGGCCACGGGGGGATGGTGTGGGCGGGATATCATCTAAACCAGGTGCCCCTTCGGCGATCTTTACAATGGCATCCAGATCCAAGTACTTGTCCGCCATCTGCGCCGCCTGGGCAATCGATTCCTCAGCCCAGTTATGCTCGGGCGTTGGCACGAGGCCCATGTGCCTTTCTGGAAAGGCTTCACCCTTGATCTTGGGGATGGCACCCAGGACAGGAAGGCCACATTGCTGCTCAACCGTCTGGCGGGTGATCGATTCATGGCGGGCGCCAGCCAGCCGATTCAGGATTACGCCGCAGATGTTCACGTGGGGGTCGAATTGGACACAGCCCAAGACCAGAGCCGCCACAGTGCGGGTCGTCTTGGTACAATCGATGATAAGGGCCACAGGGACCTTCAGGAGCTTGGCCAGTTCCGAGGTACTGGTACTGCCTTCAAGGTCCATACCATCGTAGAGACCCCGGTTGCCTTCGATCACGGCCAGGTCTGACTCAAGTGTGTGGGTTGAAAAGGAAAGATAGATCTGCCGGGAGGACATCAAGAAGGTGTCCAGGTTATGACAGGGGTGGCCGGCGGCTAGGGCCAGCCACCCCGCATCGATAAAATCCGGTCCCTTCTTAAAGGGGGTAACGGCCATCCCTCGCTTGCGCAAAGACGCGATCACTCCCAGAGAGACGATCGTCTTCCCCGACCCGCCCCGAAGGGCCGTAATCAGGATACGGGGAACAGCCATAGGTTTGGTTTCTTGACAGCCGTCAATAAGCTGGCTTTCCTGAACAGTGGCCCGAGAGACCCCGTTCAAGGAACGAGCTTCGGCTAATCCTCGCCTTCTCCGTGCTGCTGCTTACCGGCACCTTTAAGACCGATCAAGGTAGTGCTTCCGCTGGACCAGTACTCGAGGGTCCCTTCGCCCACCATTTTGTTCACCAGGTTCTTCACGGCCCTGTTTTTCTCGTCAGGAAGCATCTTGTAGAAGTCCTTCAGATAAAATTTGGACTTCCCCTTTTTCTTCTCAAGCGCTTCTATGATCGTCTTTTTTGCTGCTTCTTCGTCCATTGCTTGCCTCTTTTCCGAGATTCAAAGTATCGTGTGTGTCGCCCCTCCCCCGCGGGGGGAGGGGCTAGTGTTTTCGTTTTTACCTCTTCTACTTGGTAAACTTGAAGTTCGTGGTCTGACGCCAGGTGTAATAGGCCGGATCACGGAAATCGTCGATGAGATGATGGGTAAATTCCAGACCGGTCTTCTCAAAGAATCTCTCCCAGCCGATCCTCTCAGCCCATTGGCCAAAGCGCTCGTACTTGTTTGCGTCGGCGGAGTACACCTCAACCATCTTCTTGATAGTTTTGGTCATCGTGGGCCAGCGAGGCGGTTCGTTGGGGATGAAGGCGACGACAACCTTGGAAAACTTCGGTGCGTCTACCCTGTTTGATATCTTGCCGCCTGCCATCAGAACGATACCATCTCCCTCTGTGTCAGCCAACGGCATGGACGGGCACATGGTGTAGCAGTTGCCGCAGAACATGCACCGCTCTTCGTTCACCTTTACGCTGTTGAGCTTTTTGCCATCGACTTCCACCTTGGCCGGCTTGATGGCTGCCGTGGGGCAGGCTGCAACGGCCAGGGGAATCTCGCACATCTTGTCAATGTACTCCACATCAATCATGGGCGGCTTGCGGTGGTAACCCAGAATCGCAATATCGGAACAGTGAACTGCGCCGCACATGTTCAGGCAGCAGGCCATGGAAATCCTGAGCTTGGCCGGAAGCCTCATGCTGGTGAAATCGTCAAAGACCTCGTCCATCGTGGCCTTGACCGTTCCAGAGGCATCCGTGGCCGGTGTGTGGCAGTGAATCCAGCCCTGGGTGTGGACGATATTGGTAATGCCAGCGCCCGTGCCACCAACGGGAAATTTGTAACACCCGCCAGGCTGTTTCCGGGCCATTACGTCGTCTCTCAAGGCCATGGCCTTGTCCTTGCTATCCACCATGAACTCCACGTTATTCCGCGTCGTCCACCGGACATAGCCGTCGCAGTACTTATCGGCAATCTCCATGATTTCACGGATGTGCGACACAGTCATCAAGCGACAGCCGCCACAGCGGATCGTATAGAGTTCGTCTCCGCTTTCAGCCACATGCACCACAATGCCCGGCTCTAGGATTTCGTGATAGAGCCATTTGCCTTTGTTTTTCTTGATGATTGGTGGATAGAATTCCTCGTAATATCGCGGTCCGATATCGGTAATCCTGTTTTCCATCGGTTTGTCGGGATTGTATCCTGAAGAAATAAACGCCATGGTTTCACCCCCTATCTCTGATGATACTTCCTGAATTCGTTAATATCGCGCTTCCATCCGCCAGGTACTTCTTCCTCTTTCCAGAAGACGTACGGATTGGATCGAGGCTCCTGGACCATCTGGGGGATGGCCTTGAAACCGGTGACCTCGCAAAGCTTCTGCATCCCTTGCCGTTTAATCAACTCACCAAGGCGCTCGCGGTTCTTGCCCTCTTCCATCCACCAATCCCAGATGGGCTCGACGACTGTCTCCTTGATCTCATCATAGGGCGGTTCAACCTTGATAAACGGTACAATCAGTGTAGCCATCTGGGCCCCATCCAGGATGGGGGCCTTGGCGCCGGCCAAGATGGAACAGCCCCTATCATTTCCTATTCGAAGGGCCCTGGGCATGACGCTGAGGCAGTGCATGCACCGGGTGCACTCAGGGTTATTGATCTCAAGCTTGCTGCCGTCCCATCGCATACACTGAGTGGGACAAATATCGATCACCTCTTTTTCGATGTCAAAGGCGCCCCAATCGCGACCCGCATGGTCACCGCCGCCAGGCACTAAATCACCGCCTACATAGGCCTTGACCGCCTCCTGGTCGATACGGATCTCATCGCGCCAGGTGCCGATAAAGGAGAGGTCAGATCGGGCAATGGAAGCCACGCAGCAGTTGGGGCATCCGTCAAACTTGAACTTGAACTTGTATGGGAAGGCCGGCCTGTGCAGCTCGTCCTGATACTCCATGGTAAGCTGATAACAGATCTCCTGCGTGTCGTAGCAGGCCCACTCGCACATGGACTGACCCATGCAGTCAGAGGGGGTCCGCAGGTTCGACCCTGAACCACCCAGGTCCTGGTTGATGTTGTGGGTCAATTCATAGAAGACCTCTTCCAACTGGGGCGTGCTTGTCCCGAGAAAGATGATGTCCCCTGTGGAACCGTGCATATTGGTAATACCGCTGCCGCGTCTTTCCCACAGGTCCATGAGCTGCTCCAAGTACTCCGTGGTGTAGTAGTGCCCCATGGGTTGATTCACACGCATGGTATGAAAGTGGGCCACACTTGGAAACATCTCAGGCTGGTCGCAATACCGGCCGATGACGCCGCCGCCATATCCGAACACGCCCACGATGCCGCCGTGCTTCCAGTGGGTCCTGCCGTGCTCATAGGATAACTCCAATACACCCAAGAGGTCATCGCAACAATCCTGGTCAAACTGGTAATCGATCCCTTTTTCGTTGTTCATCCTGGACTCGTGTTCGCGCTTGATGTCTGAGACAAAGCTCGTCCAAGGCCCAGTTTCCAGCTGATCAATCATGGGAGTTTTGTGTTTGAACTCAACCATTATTCCACCTCCATTTCATTATTTGAGAAATCTCTCTGTAGCTCGCTTCCGATTACAAGGATGTCGCTCCTCACCTCCTCTCCATGTCCGATGATCCCTGTGCAACGCAACCGCCGGCGCAGAGAAAAATGGGTGTTAGTGTGTTAAAGGAATGTCGCAAACTTAAGGATGAAAAGACGCTTGTGCAGCCCCAGCCTATAGACTTATTCGTGCGTTTTGTCAACAAAAAAAACCTTGCCTGGCCGGGTTGTTTTTTCTTGCACGAGAGGGCGTTGGCAAGGGGCAACCCGTTTATGCCAACTGGCTCTTGGATTCTTCTTGAAGGGTCAAATGGCACTCTTGGATATGCCTTCCCAGGCACCGTCTAATAACAGGCATATCTGGAGCCCCTGGATCACAGGCATCCACAAGGGCATGGAACCTCTCTGATAGGTGGCGTCTGGCAAAGGAAGCGCATTGTCGGAGGAAGGCATTTACAAAACCCCTGGGAATCATCCCTTCTTGCTCCTTCATCCTGAGTCCATCCACAAAGCCCTTCACGATGGCGCCCACGCACTCGCTGTCTGCCCAAGCCACAGCGCCCACACCATCCAGACGGTCCAGCCGCATCCTCATGGACAGGTTCAACAAGAAAAGGAGTAATGCCTCATAGGCTGAAACCCCTTGGCAGGGGTCCACCATAGGGCCATATTGCCTTGCCGTCACCAGCTTCATGTCAAGGCCATCGTCCTCTGCCCTGACCACGAAGTCTCCGGCGGCATGATGCCAGGGGAAGATCTGTTCGAAGGTCTCGATGTCGTAATAGAGGGTAAGAATCATGGCCCCCTGACGGTATAGCTCCCAGGCCTGTTGGCGTGAAAGGGATGGGTTGCCCTTGTCCGCATCCCACATCACCAGCCTTTGGGAACCAGTCGCCTTGTCCATGGAAAGGTGGAACTCGTGATACCCCTCAAACCAGTCTGCCAAAAACATGGTCATTAATGTATCTGTCTCTCCATCGTGGCCCCCATGACAGGAGGCCTCTCCGTAAAAATAAGGATGCGGCAAAAAGGAAAAAACAAATTTCCTGTCAAGGTGCCGCAAGACATCATACTCGTGACACAGCCGCACCTTTCCCCTTGCCGAAACAGCCACGTTCATGACAAAAGAGACGCAGGCGCCTTGCGCCCATACCTCGATCCTGGCCGGATGGTAGTCACTCCCGTGCTTTTCCCCATAAATGAGGACCGCTTCCATATCAGAGAGCAGGACCTTCCTTGCCAGTCGCCTCTCTGTAGCGTGGACCAGCAGCTTGTGGCCATCTTTGGAAATGACGTCTCGAATCGCTTTGAAATAGGCACCATATGTGAAGGCAGGGCCATGGGACGGGCGGGCCTCACAACGGGTCAGACGCATGGGAGTCTGGCACAAAGACGCATCAGCTGGCACGTATCCTTCAGGGGAAGGGAGCAGGTACTTGATGTTGGGTTGGTGGGCGATAGTCAAAGACTGCAAGATGCCCTTATCAGTAGGGCATAGAGGTGGATAATGGATATCCGAAATCAAGTCGGAAACCGTTGGACAAAAGGCCCATCACTGCCGATGAGGCTCCAACTCCTTTAAGAACTTCGGCTCAACCTGAAATCCTCCAGACAGGGCCTTGTCGCAATGCTCGATAGCCTCTTTGTAGGCCTTTTTCTCAAAATAAGCCAGGGCCAGGTTGTTATGAGCAACGGGAAAGGTGGAATCAAGCTCCAACGCCTTGTTGGCGACTGCAATCGATTCATCCAGTCGGCCCAGCATAAAGTAGGCACTGGCCAAGGTGCTGTACGCCTGAATGAACATGGGGTTAATGGAGACCGCTTTTTCCAGGAAATCAACGGCCGTCTCTGGATCACCCTTTTGTACATAGACAAAACCAAGATTTCCATAGGGCTGGGCAAACTTCGGCCTCACCGCAATGGCCCGCTGATTAAAGTGGATACAGGCGTCCAGATCTCCCTTGCGCAAAGAAAGGCCACCTAGGGCCACGTAAGCCTCTCCCAAAGTGGGGCATTCATTGACGGCAGCCAGGAGTTCCTCCCTGGCCTCATCCCACCTTCCCTCTGCAATCAGCCCCACGGCAAGGTTGTAGTGCGTCGTTCCACACTCAGGGGTGCTAACCAAGGTCCGCACCTGGTCTTCAATGTATTCTCTCGTAGTCTTCGGCTTTTTCATCACGTTCCTTTTTGAACCGTTGAGTCTTCAGTCGTTCACTAACGACGTTTCTGTTTTTGGTGCCAAGAAATCCAAGTGGCCGCTTGACACCCTTGCCGGGTCAGAACCCATCGGAATAAGAGAGGGAATGGGTAGACGGGCCCATTCCCTCTCTGAACGGCATGTTGTTTGAAAAAGGGCGTTCTTGTCTATTACTAGCGCCCCCCCGTCCCCCTTCCAGAGATGCCCCTTCCGGCAAGAGGGTTGTATAGCTTCAGAATCGCAAACTTCATCACATCCAAGGACTTGTTTTCCGTTATAAAACCCATCAAGGTCTTCTCCGCTTCTTCAGGAAGCACGCAGGCATTTGAAGCGTCAAAGGACATATCTGGAAACCCTTTCGCAAGTTTCTTTTGTTCCTTTCTGTTAACAACCACTTGAACGGCCTTTTTGCCATCTATTTCCTGAACCTGATCTGCCAATCCAGCATCCTCGACCTGCTTGAGTTTGTCCCCATCCAAAAAGACATTGATGTAATAGTCCGCCATTTAGACACCTCCTGTTACTAACAGCTTCTTGACTTGATATGTGCGGTTAGACCGCCCCCAAAAAACACCCCCCCCTGACCTCGAGTGGGAACCTTCTTAAGACATGCTTCCTGACCGAAACGCGCACCCCCCCTTTCGTTCAAAAAGACTTATTGTGTACGCCGCCAGCATGCTGCCCTAAAAACATCAATGTCGTATATTATAAACCATCATCCCCTGTCAAGAGCGGTTGCCCACCCGTGAAAACAGATGGGTCCACAGCTCGATATCCAAACCTTGACACACTAGGCCCTCTCTTTTTATATTCTTCCCTCAAAAAATGCCTTCTCTATCATCATAACTTGGGAGAAACAGGTCGAATGGAGTTTCAAAACGACATCAGAAATGAATACGGCAAGTGTGATCTTCCGTCCAACACGGTTAGTAGAATTAAGGACGGTTTACAGAAACTGGAGCTCTACACGGAATACTCCCCTTTCGGCATCTCGAACAATATGCATTGGGGCCGTGTATGGATTGATTCCATGAGGATCGTCTGTGAGGGAAAAGGCACTACTCCAGAGCTGGCAGAGGCCAGTGCACACGCCGAACTGGCAGAACGTTTCAGCGCTGGTCTGTTCTATCCGGTTTTTGAGGAACAGGTGAGGGTTAACGCACCCGGCCTCTACAATCAGGAAACCAACCGATTTCTGAATTACGAATGGATGGAGGGATACGTCCATGCCCATCAGGATGATTTGGAGAATCCTTTGAAAATAGAGGACCTGCTGGCAGCCGAGCGTCACCTGACAGAGAAAGACATTGAAGAGATTAAGAACAGCAGAATGGCCAGGGACTGGGTAGACGGGTTTTCAATCATCAGCGAAAAGATCGTAAAAGTGCCAGTCCATTTCATCGCCTATATCCATGGTTCCAATGGGATGGCAGCGGGAAATACCATTGAAGAGGCCATCATCCAGGCCTCATGTGAGATATTTGAACGTCACGCCCAAATACAAATCATCAAACCTGAAAAAACCGTGCCCACGATAGAACTGGACTCGGTGGACGACCCGCTTATAAAGGATATGATCGAGCTCTACCAAAAGAGCAATGTTGCTATCATGATCAAAGACCTTTCTTTCAATGGACTCCTTCCCAGCATAGGCGTCCTGTTTATCAACCACAATCTGCGCCCTGACCGATTGGAACATAGAATGCTCATAGCCGGCGCATCTTTCCATTCATGGGAAGGGTTGAGAAGATGCCTTTTAGAAGGTGTTCAAGGCCGAGAGACACTCCGAGCACCGCGTCCGCAGTTCGATCGACCAGTAGTTCACAGATCCCGCATCAGGGATCTTTATATGTTGATGAGATGCGGTGTTTCCTTGAAGGACATCTCCTTTCTTGAACAAGGAGACAGGACCACCTGTAAACCTATTGAGATCAAAGACATGCTTAGCGAAATTGAAGAAGTCAAAAGGATATGCACACAGCTTAACACTGAATGTATCATCCTAGATCATACCCATCCGGTGTTGGCTTTTCCAGCCGTAAGGGTCATCATCCCAAAGGTGTCAGACTTTTTGCCCTTCCTGAGAAGAGACATCCTCATATCAAAGGAGACGAAACCCTCGGCCCCCCAGCAGGGAGAGGCATTCAGCAGGATCATGGGGAGCTTTTTTTCATGAGAGGTGCGTCGTTCTCTCACATCCTGCGCCGGCTTCAAGGCCTTTCTGGTTTGCCTAGCACCAGGCCGACCCACTGACGATCGGTCTCTTCTCGAATCAATCTCAAACCCTGTTCTGAATAGGCTCTTTTAAGGTCTTTGGCCGCAGCCCCCTTAAACCCTGAAAGGACCAGGATGCCCCCTGCCTCCAACTTCTCTGATAGCCGGGCGCAGAAGCCCGCAAGGGTTGGATAGGCCAGATTGGCCGCAATGACAGAAAAACTTGAAGCCACCTTGTGCAAGGGAGTGTTCGCTACCGTAACCTGTTCCGAAAGCCCATTTAAAGAAACATTGTGTCTGGCCTCAGACACCGCACAGGGGTCGATATCAAGGCCAAGGACCCTTTCAACACCCAGTTTTGCCAGTGCAATGGCCAAGATCCCTGTGCCTGTCCCAAGATCCAGCCCAGTAAAAGGCCCCTTTCTTGTTGAGGAAAAAGCATCGTCTAGGGCACCATCTATAGCCTGTAGGGCCAGGCACGTGGTCGGATGGGCCCCGTTTCCAAAGGCAGCTCCCCCTGCAATGTCCATCACCACCTCTCCCGGGAGTGGTTCATACCGCTTCTGAGGGGGCTTCAGGACGATCCGCTTGGAAACCCTCACAGGCCTGTCAAAAGAGGGCTCCAGGAAACTGGTACCATAGACATAGGTGTAGCTCAGGGCCCCCTGCTTCACCAACGCCCTAACGGCCTGTTTTACCCTTTGTCTGTCAGTTCCGATCTCTTTTACGCAGGCGAGCTCTACCTCACGGGGGGTGAGTTTCCTGTTCGATTCACAGACCGCTTTGTATACTCTCTCTTCTATTTCGCTGGCCATAGGGTCCTTCCAAATGACTAAGCGGCACCTATCACCTCGTTTGAAGAAGGGCCTGCATTTTTGCATCGAGGAGACGCTCTTTTCTCTCAAGCAGCGTCTCCATGGGAAGGCATAGCCTGGAGGCAAGCTCCACTTGAAGGCCTGTGAGCTGGATATCGTTGAGGTTTTTCATGTCTTTCACCAGTGCCTCTGCTTCCTCGAACCTATCTAGATCAAATAACGCTTGGGCCCGGATCAAAGGCCCCCTAGGCCCATCGTTACCTGCCCTGTCCAAAAGCTCCAGGGCCTTCTCAGGTTGACCATTCACGGCAAAGATGTGGGCTCCGTGGGACAGGGCCACGGGGTTTTGAGGAAGGTCTTCAATAAGCGCTGCGGCCCGATCCACGAACCCCAACGTAAGGAACAGATTCATGAGCATGAGGCAATCGGCCATGGGAGGTTTCCACCCTCTCCTAACAGCCCCACCAAGGACCTTGTAGTATAGATTGATGTTGTATTGTTGCAGCCCTTCACTGTCTGCCAAGGTATATTCATTGGCCGACACCCTTCCGTCAAGGTCTTCATATCTTTCCACCGTTATTGGTTCTAAAACATGATGCAAATACACACGAAACGTAACGGCCTCGCCGGCAAGCTGCGGCTGTCCGTAGCCTTCCGGGAAAGTGATGTCAAATTCTCTCTCTTCTCCTCGGCCCATCCCCGCAAGCTCCCTTTCAAAGGCCAGCAGAAGTGCCCCTTCACCAAGAATGGCCTCCTGAAACCTTGCGCACGTTTCAGGCACGGGCTTGCCACCAATAGAACCATGACAGTCGTAGATGACCTTACACCCGGGGCGTGATCTCTCATGAGTCACCTTGAAGCACAAGAAAGGCCCTTGCAGGAGCGATTCTGTTGCACGATCCTGAGGAAAAGCCTTGTTCAATCTCTCCATGCAATCCAAGGCTGCTCTATATTCTTCAAGGCCGAGATATATCCGAGCAAGCAAGCAAGCAGCTTCAGGCCGCTGAGCCAAGGCCTTCTGATTTTGGGTAACAAAGGATGCCCTGTGAAACAGGTTTCTTCCGCTTTGCACGTCTTCCGCAAAGTCGCTACGATTCAGTCGCCAGATCAAACTGATCTGTTTAATCTCGTCTGCCGACATGGTGTCGGTCTCATAATCCCTGCACACGCTCAGGTAGGCAGGGCGTGCCCATGGGAAGGGGCGCAGTCCAAAGGCCTCGGGGCTGTCATTCATGGGCGTCCCAAAGAAGAGATGGGCTTGCTGGGATATAGAGTTGCCGTCTATGGCCACCCCGTTTTCTTTCACAAAAGACAGCGTGTTCAATGCCTGGTCAAAGGTCTCCCCTGGAAGACCAAACATGCTAAAGAGCTCCACCTGGATGCCGGCCTCTTGGGTCAAGCGGACGACCTCTGACAGACGCTCAAGGTCAATGCCTTTGTTAATGCGCTCAAGGACTCCGGGGTTTGCCGACTCCAATCCGTATGCCAAATTATCAGCACCGGCGCGCTTGAGCAGCGACAAGAGCTCACGGTCAACAAGGTCGTACCTTGTCTGACACCAGAAAGTAATGCCTGGCACCTTTGTGATAATGGCCTCCAACAGTGCCTCCAAGCGCTTGCGGGAAAAAGAAAAATTGGGGTCGGCAAACCAAAAGGCCCTGACCCCTTTGGATTTGACATATTGCATCTCATCAATAATCCGCTCTATGGAGTAGAATCTCACTTTCTTGCCGCAGGCTTTCGGGGTATAACAAAAGGCGCAATTGTAGGAGCACCCCCTTGATGTGAGCATCACGACCCGTTCCTTTTGCGCCAGGTCGACGAGGTCCGTGAGATAAGGGGAGGCATAGGTATCCAAGTCCTTGGCACCGTGGGCCGGGCCAGTCTCCACCACCTTCCCTTCCTGAAAAAAGCACAACCCAGGCACCCCAGCAGGGTCTGTCCCTCGGCTCAGGGCCCGGGCGAGGCCCAACATCACCTCCTCGCCTTCGCCCCTGCAAAGAAAATCCACCTCCGGCATATGCCCTAGGGCCTGAGCAGGCATGAAGGTGACCTGGGGTCCTCCAAGGATAATTTTGATATGTGGCGACATCTTCTTGGCAAATCTGGCCCAAAGTCTTATCTGTTCTATATTCTCCTGATATGCGGTAAAGCCCACGGCAAGGGGCTCGTGGGTGTGGATGGCCCTGCCCAAAAGGTGAGGTTTCAGGGGACGATTTAGGAAATCTCCCAAGATCTGACCAGAGAACCCGTGATCCTTCAGGTGGGCCAGAATAGTAGCCTCAGATATGGGGATGGTGTCCGGAGACTCAATGGGGGCTAACAAGTTGACGTGAACGAAGAGGAAATTGACAGACATAAGACTGAACCAGAAAGGCCTTTCTTGAATCTGGAATGCCTTGAAGGTTGCTGCCTTCTCACTCCAGCCCTTCCTTCTTCAGGTGGTCGCGATACCAGCAGGAAAACTCATACATCCCTTTAAAGCGATCATCATCATTCATCAACCCAAGGCAGATTTCCCAGGCCCCTTGCCCGAAGGCGTTGCTGTAGTCCTCGTGACTCCAGCTGGCCAAAAACTCCCTGGCCAGTTGAATGGCCGTCCGTTTTGATTTGTCGGTCCGTATATCGATCGGCTCTTTTGGCTCAATAAAGGGGTCCCACTCGTCATAGCCTTCTCTCTTAAGAATGTGCTTCTGCCGCCTGGGGGACATGCTGTCAAAAATGAATTTCTTTCTCTCTGCCTCTTCAGGCGATAGTTTTCTCATCTATCAATGTCTCCTTCATTGAGGACTATCAAAAGCACTACTTCAAGCACTACTTCAGCACCTAGGGCACCCCCGAACATCCATTTCGGCAGCCTATGCTTGTTCAACGTCCTTGGCCAAGAGGTATTTCTCGTCATAATCGGTCATCAAGGCCGCTGAAAGGGGCACAAGGCCCATATGAAGCCTTGAACGGATCGAGCCAATCTCTTTGAGCAGCTCCTCGGAAAGCTCAAAGAGGCGGTCATTCATCTTGTCCAGGTTTACCGTAGGATAGGCAATGCCCTTTTTGAAGCCAGATTTTCCGCAGATGTGGGCCATGCCCCCAATGGAAGTCGGGATCCCGTAGACTCTACACGTAATGGGTCTGCGGGCATAGAGGTCACACATCTTCTCATCATTGAGAAAGGGACAGGGTACCCGCTCTTGGGACAACTGCTGGAAGACCTCCTCGGGAGGCTTTCCCTTGTCTATGTACATCTTCTGAAGTTTTTGTTTAATCTGATAATACTTGCGATCAGCCTTTTCCGCCCGCCTCATGATGGGGCGTCTCTCTTTCCTGGCAAGAGACCTGTTGAAATGATAGTTCACATAAACGGCCTCAATGAGGGTAAGATCAAACACGGCGTAACAGCAGTCGCAGCAATGGATTTCACACCGCACGCAACCCTTTTCCGCCTCCTGCACGGCCTTGAAGATCTTGTCAACCTCAGAAACCAGGGCCTCGTATTTCTCGAAAGTCTTTGAAAAATCCAACATGATTCAGTCCTCACAGTCTGAAAATAAGGTGGACACTTGATAACAGAGCCTCAAGCCTTCTGTCAACGGCCAATCAGTGCCTTGGACTAGGCACCAGTCTTTACCGTCCTTCGGGTAAGTCTGAAGGCGTCACGCCCGTCCACCCGCCGGACACCGAAAAAACGGCGCACGGCAAAGGGGCCCTAGTCCATCTCACTGTTGACAAGGAGGGTCTTTTACTCTATCGGCAATAAGCAAAAACGTCGCCTATTGGTTTCATCCTTGATGGATTCGTAAAAAGTCGACTTTCTCACTCCGTGACCATTTGCGCCTGCGGGCTTGAAAAGAGATGGGGGCGCTTGAGAGGTTCAGCTAAAATGCTAAAACGCTCCGCGGCGGCGGATCAAACAGTTAGCATTTCTTAACCCGGAACATCTCAAATGTTTTCCTCCTCCGCCACGGCGGGCTCAATGTCGTTCGCGAAAGACTTTTTGCGACTCTATCATTCTTGAAAGAGAGAAGAGATTGTATGAATGAAAGCAGTGAGTTTGCAGCATGTCATCGTACTATCAGATACGAAATGGCGCATCTAGAGACGCGATTTGGGACAGGGTCCTTTGCGTGCCTGCCCAGCGATGACCTGGATGTGGAACACGGGTTTGAATATATCCAGGATCATCCTTACGACGACTTCATGCACAAACACCTCCTGGGACTGGCAGGAAAATTCGGGCCAAACCTGACTCGCCAATTGATAGAAAAAGGAAAAAAGGGGAACCCTTGTTTGCTAGCATTGATGTACGAGACCTGTCTCCTCAATGACAGATTGCACGATTTGATACCAGAATTTAAGGGTTTAGACATCAAAGGACTGGCAGAATGTACGCCACTTATTTATATCAACTGGTCCTTGAAAGCGGATCGGGACAACAGGGCCTATTGGCTTGAACTTTTCTCCGAAAACCTCCTGAGACACCGGCCGCTTAAGGCCGCAGGAGACTTTGAACGGCCTATCCCCTTTGATCAGCAAGCGATAGATGCATGGTACAACAGCACCTTGCCCATTTCACGACTATTGCCTCCAGAAGGGAACCAGCGCTGTCAAAAAGGGGGCCTGCCGGTCCCAACGCCTTCTGAGATCGCATGCACGGCCAGGGAAAGGCTGAAGGCCATTGATTTAAAGGCGGGAGAAGAGACAGAAAACCAGGCCAGTCTCAGCCCCTTTGCTCTAAAGATACCATGGCATCTTAAGGTGACGGTGTCTGTCGGGAGAAACCATTGGGAATTGGCCGGGCCCCAGACCAGTTATGGCAAGGGACTCGATAGGGATCAAGCGAGGGCCTCCTGCTGGATGGAGGTGGCGGAAAGGGTGTCATCCTTTGCCAGTTTTGATGAAAGAGGGGCCTTGCGCTACAAAGACGGCCACCCCTTGATCCATGGCACCTATGAGAACTTGAGAGAAGAATACCCTGACGTGTTAAACCCTAACGAGATCCATCTTGAGGTCCCTTACAGAAACCAGCCCCTATACTGGGTGTCTGCCGTGAGGGTAGATGAAAAGGGCCAACATCCGGTCTACGTGCCAGCCCAGTTGGTCTTTTTGTTCTCCAATCTGGATGAAATAAGCCTATCAACCGGTTTGCCCTCCACCGGTCTGGCTGCCGGAAACACGCCTGAGGAGGCTAGACTGCACAGCTTGCTGGAGGTCATCGAGAGGGATGCAGAAAGGGTCATGCCCTATGTTCCGGAAAGGTGTTTTTCCCTGGCATGGAATGAGCTGCCAGTGCAGAAGATCTTAGGTGGCTGCAGAAAGGAAGGCATCCACGTCCAGTTTTTGGACATCACTTCAGAATTCGGTATCCCCTGTTACAAGGCCTTCATACAGGGCCCAGATGGACAAATCCTTAAAGGATCTGCCGCTCACCTGGATGGAAAGAGGGCCGCTGTCTCGGCGCTTACAGAGGTGCCTTATCACCCCTCCTGGTTTGCCCCTGGGTCGGTGATCCACGGCCCCAAGGAACTGGACTACAAAGATCTTCCAGACTATTCGTCTGGCGACGTCAACGAGGATCTAAAGCTCTTGGAAAGGCTTCTGGTCTCCAATGGCTATAGCCCGGTCTACGTGGATCTCACCAGAGACGATTTGGACATACCGGTGGTAAAAAGCTTCATACCTGGACTCGAGATGTTCAGCGAATTAGATTCCTTTTCCCCTCTGAGCCTGCGGCAATTCGGGCACTATCTAAACGGGCTGTTGCCCAAACAAGAATTCCTTTGAGCGGGCATTAAGGCGTTTTTTGCCAACAACTGTTGGCGAAGTGGAAGACTAGCAATGTCAACTGCTTGATCCGCCGCGGCCGAGAGTTTTGACATCGCCTGGAGCGAGCCCCACATTTGTCAAAAAACGCTTTAGCCCAAGCGAAAAGGGATTTGGGCAACAGCCCGTAAAGGCTTGCCCCCCTCTTAACAGGGGCTCCCCTGTAAATTGGTGCCAGGTTTCCGAAAGAGGGCCCTTCCCATGGCCACGCAACGCGCTTTTCCCAGCGAGGAACACCGACTAACGGACCAAGTCAGCTAGGTTGATGAGTCTTTGACAGGGTCATGATTTTATTTCTTGACAAGGCTCAGGGGGATGTTTACTGTAGTTTTTAGCATATACTCATAACGCACTCATAACGGTGGCGCCATGGTACGTCCGCAAAAAGACCGACTTGTAAATATTGACCCGCAGATAAACTACTTCAAACCGCGGGGAGTTCCCATGATCGACTTGGAACAGGTCCAACTCACCGTGGATGAGCTTGAGGCGCTAAGGCTCGCTGATCTTCTGGGGTTGTCTCATGAAGAAGCAGGCAAGCAGATGGGGGTATCAAGAGCCACATTTGGGCGCATTGTCGAACAGGCGCGCAAAACCATTGCAGGAGCACTCATTTACGGAAAGGCTATCAATGTAGAAGGGGGAAATTACAAAAGGGTAGACCCGGCAGAAAATCGGCTTTTCCTTTGCGACCACTGCAAAAGTCAGTGGAAAGAACCTCGTGGCACGGGCCGGCCCCAGAAATGCCCTTCCTGTGGATGCGAAGAACTCCACCGAATACGGGCCCAGGAGTAAGTGCTTTTCTCATCCGCCCCCGCGGACTCAATGATTTGAAAAAGACTTTTTTCGAAACCATCAAGGTTAGAACTGAAATTAGGAGGAGATGACAATGCCACGAGGAGACGGAACTGGCCCGAGGGGCGAAGGCCCCGGCACAGGAAGGCGCATGGGGCAAGGCGGCGGAGGCTCAGGTCAGGGTGCGGGTTCTGGCAGAGGTCCCGGTGGAGACTGTGTTTGCCCCAGTTGTGGCCAAAGGGTTCCCCACCGACAGGGAACGCCCTGCTTTGAAGAAAAATGCCCCAAGTGTGGGGCGGCCATGACACGAGGGTAGCCAAATGAGGGGCAGGCCATGCCGGCGACACCCATACACTGACGGCAACGGGCCATCATTATAGATTGAGGAGAATCTGAGAGGCATGATTATTTCTATTGCCAGCGGCAAAGGGGGCACGGGGAAGACGACTATCGCTACCAACCTGGCTTTTTCATTGGATGGAGGGGTTCAGCTCTTGGACTGTGATGTGGAAGAACCAAACGCCCACATCTTTACCAAACCTGACATCGACTATACGGGGACGGTGACGACACCGGTGCCGGAAGTTGATTTGGAAAAGTGCGATTACTGCGGAATGTGCGGAGAGATCTGTCAGTTTAGTGCCATTGCCGTCATTGGCAAGAAGGTGCTGACTTTCCCGGAGCTTTGTCACAGCTGTAAAGGGTGCATGATGGTCTGTCCGAGAGAGGCCATAGGAGAGAAGCCCCGTGAACTTGGGGTCCTGGAAAAGGGCCACTGCGGCTCCGTTGAATTCATCCATGGCCGTTTACGGATTGGCGAGGCCATGTCTCCCCCTCTCATTGAAGAGGTTAAGGAATACATTGATCCGAAAAAGACGACCATTATCGATGCGCCACCAGGGACATCGTGCCCCGTCATTGTCACACTCAAAGGCTCGGACTTCGCCCTCTTGGTGACCGAACCCACTCCCTTTGGACTACATGACCTCAAGTTGGCCGTGGGGGCTGTAAGGATTCTGGAAATCCCCCTCGGGATCGTTATCAACCGATCTGACGTAGGAGACGATCGCGTTGTGGCATATGCTAAAAAAGAGGGAATCCCCATCTTGATGGAGATCCCAAATGACCGAAAGATCGCTGAGGCCTATTCCCGTGGCATCATGATGATAGACGTCAGGCCTGAGATGAAGGATCAGTTTCGAGCGGTTTATGAGAAAATAGGGGAACTGACTGCATGAAAGAAATAACGATCATAAGTGGCAAAGGCGGCACTGGTAAGACCAGTGTGGTAGCCTCTTTCGCGGCCCTTGCTAAAGAAAAGGTCATGGCCGATGCCGATGTGGACGCGGCCGATCTTCACTTGATTCTTGCCCCGGAGATCAGGCATGAGGAAGATTTCAAGGGGGGGCGAATCGCCGTCATTGACCCTGATAGGTGCACGGAATGCGGGGAGTGCCTGAATCGATGTCAGTTCAATGCCATTAGTCCAGAGTTTGTAGTCAATAAGATCGATTGCGAGGGATGCGGGGTGTGTGTCCATTTCTGCCCAGTGGAGGCCATTGACTTTCCCCAGAGTGTTTGCGGTAAGTGGTACGTCTCTGAAAGCAGGTTTGGCCCCATGGTCCATGCCCGCCTGGGTATCGCAGAGGAGAACTCTGGGTTGCTGGTAAGCCTCGTTAGAAATCAGGCCAAAGTCCTAGCCGAGGACAGGGGGCTAGATACCGTTATTGTGGACGGCCCCCCGGGGATTGGATGTCCCGTCATTGCCTCCATAACCGGCACAAGTTTGGTCCTTATAGTGACCGAACCCACCCTGTCAGGACTTCACGACCTTGAACGGGTTGGCGGGCTGGCTGCCCACTTCAAGATACCTACCCTGGCCTGTATCAACAAATTCGACCTCAATGAGGAGATGTCTGCGCGGGTTGCAGATTATTGTGGAAAGAACGGCATTGAATTGGTGGGGCATATCCCCTACGACACCGAGGTCACCCGTGCCATGGTGGCTGGACAGAGTGTTGTCGAGTTCTCAAAGGGCAAGGTGTCTGAGGCCATAAAAGATATCTGGCATCGGGTTGATGACTGCCTGGGAAGACAATGAAGCAACGCTTTCTTTACGGGCCTGTGCCCTCACGGAGGTTGGGACGCTCTTTAGGCCTTGATCTGGTTCCATATAAGGTCTGTTCCTATGACTGTATCTATTGCCAACTTGGGCGAACCAAGACCAAGACCATTGAAAGAAAGCCTTATATACCGGTAAGAAAGATCCTGGATCAGTTCTATGAAACCATGGAAGAGGGTCTGGACGCAGACTACATCTCCCTGGCAGGATCTGGGGAACCCACATTGAATAGTGATATCGGCCCACTGATTCATGACATTAAGAAACACACTGACATTCCGGTAGCGGTGTTAACCAACGGTTCCCTTTTGGGAGACGGCAGGGTTCAAGAATCTATCATGGAGGCTGACGTCGTGCTGCCGTCTTTAGACGCATATGACCAAAGGGGGTTTGAGGTAATCAATCGCCCCCATCCCGAGATCAGCTTTAGGGCCATGGTCGATGGACTCGTTGACTTCCGGAAGGTATACAGCGGGGAGATATGGCTTGAGGTCTTCATCCTCAAAAATGTAAATGCCACGGAAACCGACGCCACACGCTTTAGGCAATGGATCGAAAGGGTGGATCCGCAGAAGGTACACGTGAACACCGCTGTCCGCCCTTCAGCAGAACCTCATGCGCAGAAGGTTTCCCAAGAGGAGATGGCGAGGTTCTGCAAGATTCTAGGCGAGAAGGCAGAAGTGATTGCACCATTTGAAGACGGCCACAAGCACGAACCCAAGACCAACATTGAACAAGACTTGTTGAACCTCCTTGCAAGACGGCCGTGCACCTTGGATGACATCTCTTCTGGGTTGGCTGTGCATAAGAACGAGGTCATAAAATACATGGACCTGTTGGTTAAGGACGATAAGATCAAGGTGGTCAACAAGGACGCTGAGGTCTACTATCAACTCAGGGATTACCGATGACACTAAAGAAAAAAGTTGAAGATACTTTAAGAGAAGTGATTGACCCAGGCACCAAACTTGACATCATGCGCATGAGACTGGTCAGAGGACTCTCTGTCGACCAGCACGGCAAAGTCAGCTTTACCTTTCACCCCTCGTCTCCAGTCTGTCCCATGGCCTTTGAACTGGCCCACAACATTCAGAAGGCTGTGGAAAAAACAGAGGGCGTTGAGGAGGTGGAGATCAAGGTGGCAGGATACAACAGGGCTGATCAGCTTATGGAGGTGCTAAAACAAGCCGGGAATTAGTGAAAAAGAGGAGGCAGAACCAAGAATGAGAATTGCTGTCAGTTCTACTGGGAACGAGCTTATTTCCGAAATGGATCCCCGTTTTGGGAGGGCCACATATTTTGTTGTCGTAAACCCCAAGACACTGGAATATGAAGCCGTGGAGAATGTACAAAATCTGAATTTGCCGCAAGGGGCGGGCATCCAAGCGGCCAAAACTATTGTAGATAACAAGGTGAGTGTATTGATCTCCGGCAATTGCGGGCCCAAGGCCTTTGATGTCTTGAATGCTGCAGACATCAAGGTGGTGACGGGTGCCAAAGGACGCGTGATAGATGCCGTCATGCAGTACAAAAACGGCCGGTTAGAGCAGGTGGACGGGCCCAATGTAGAAGGGCACTGGGTCTAGTCAGTAGGCCCAGGTGTGAAGGGTTAGGGGTTGCCACCAAGGGTTTGAATGCTTATAGTTCCTGCTACACTGGGCATCCACATTCTAAAATAGCAAATACAGGAGGTTTCTCGATGAGTGAAGTTAAGAAATCTGGCCAAGGGCCATCCAAGCAGGGTGGAGGGACGGACCCACAAGACCTGGCCATCCAAGAATCGCTCAGTCTTATCAAGCATAAGTTTCTGGTCATGAGCGGAAAAGGTGGTGTGGGCAAAAGCAGTGTCTCTGCCAACCTGGCTGTGGCTCTGTCAAAAAAGGGGGCCAAGGTAGGGCTCATGGACGTTGATCTCCATGGCCCTGACATACCGAGAATGCTGGGGCTCAAGGGCCTTCTTGGCATCAGCGCCGATAACCGAATGGTACCAAAGGCATACTCCGACAATCTCAAAGTAGTCTCCATTGAGTCCCTTGCCCAAGATCAGGACGAAGCCGTGATCTGGAGGGGTCCCTTGAAGATGCATGTTATCCGGCAATTCATCTCTGACGTGCATTGGGAAAGACTCGATTATCTCATTATCGACTCGCCGCCTGGCACAGGGGATGAACCGCTCTCTATCGCTCAAACCATCCCTGGTGCCAAGGCCATTATCGTCACCACTCCCCAGGAGATTTCTCTGGCCGACATCAGGAAATCGATCAGTTTTTGCAGGACCGTTAAGATGCCCATCCTGGGACTAATAGAAAATATGAGCGGATTCTTGTGCCCCCATTGTGGCCAATCGGTGGAGCTCTTCGGAACAGGTGGCGGTTTTAAAACGGCTCTGGCCATGAATGTGCCCTTTTTGGGTCGGATCCCCTTTGATCCCAAGCTGGTACAGTGCGGTGATGCAGGGGAATCGTACATGGGAAAATATCCGGACTCTGAGACAACGCAAGCGTTCAATGAAGTGGTTGAAAGAATAATAGAAAACAACCAGACAGGAGCCGTTGCTTCTAAACCTGCTCCCAAGACATCACAGACGGAAAAAGGAAAGAAGGAGGATGGCGTTATGAAAATCGCAATCCCTGTCGCTGAAGGTAAACTCACGGCCCATTTTGGCCATGCGGCAGATTTTGCCATTGTTCATGTGGAAAACCAGGAAATAACGAAGAAAGAGATGTTGACCCCCCCACCCCATGAGCCGGGCGTGCTGCCCAAGTGGCTCCACGAACAGGGTGTGAGCGTGATTATTGCGGGAGGCATGGGACAGAGGGCCCTCAGCCTTTTTGGAGAAAACGACATTAAGGTGATGACAGGGGCGCCTAATCTTGTACCTGAGGAACTGGTACAGCAATATCTCTCAAACGCATTGGTTACCGGAGAAAACGTGTGTGACCATTAATGCCCCTCCCCCACCCCCCCCCGCCTCCAGGGCGGGGGGGCTATCTTCTGATTCCCCTCTTTCTAACGGCACCCTCTTCTTTTGACGATCCTCTTGTAAAGGCGCCTCGACGGCGTCCCATACAATACTCTGCCGGTGCCTGTTGATAGCTAAACGCTTTATGGATGGAAACTACCTAAGAAAGGTGGATTTCCAAAAGATCTTCTGCCAGAACGAGGTCTCCCTGATAGGTCTTTCGGCATTGTGCGGACACATCCACCCTGTCGCACTCAGGATAAAAGTGGGTTAAGACAAGCCTCTTGACGCCTGCTTGGGTGGCAATGTGACCTGCCAGAGATGGCGTGAGGTGCCCGGGCACCTTCATCTCATCAGGCAAGGCAGATTCGCAAATCAGCAGATCTGCATCCTTGGCCAGGGTCACCAGGTTTTCACATACGTCTGTGTCTCCTGAGTAGACAACAGAGCAGCCGTTGGGCGCAGTAATTCGATAGGCCAGGCTTTTGTCCGTATGATTCATGGGCAGGCTGTCTACGTCAAAAAGGCCGCAATCGAGATGGTCGCCAATCTTATTGTCAAGTTCTAAGATGCGCATGAGGCCTGGTGACATTTCAATCCACTCTCCATAAGCCAACTTCAGCTTTTTATAGAAGTCCACAAATCCTTTGGCGGCGATAACGGTAAAGGGCGTGCGTCGTCTGTAGGTCTCCGGGTACTTGGTTGAAAACAAGAAGGGGACCAGCTCTCCAGAGTGGTCTGGATGAAGGTGGCTATAAAAGAGATGCGAAATCCTGTCAATGGTGACCCCTGCCTCAAGGAGTCTTCTCATGGTCCCGGCGCCGGAGTCAAAAAGCAGCCACTTTTTGTCGATCTGGATGAGTACCGAACAGCTGCTCCGTTTCAAAGAGGGCACACAGGTACCTGAGCCAAGTATGGTAATTTTCATGGCACCAGCCTCTTGGAAGCCATCACCTCGCCATTCCATTACTCTAACACTCCACAGGCGGTCACAATCCCGCCACATCACGTGCCATGCTGATGATCCTATATACCGTTGCGCCGGCCAGGTAGGCGATGTCTTCTGTGGAAAGATAGGAAGAAACAGAGGCGTCAAAATAGACATTCCCCTCTGGCGGGAATTCGTCATCTCCCCTCCACAGGGCAAGGACTACAGGCACCCGTGGAAGGGCTAAGATTTTCGCCCCCTTGTCGCCCGGGAGGGTCACCATCAATTGACCGAGCCTCCCGGCTGTCCCTTCCAAGAGCTCTGGCCTCTTTCCAAAGGATCTTACGAGGGGGTCAATAGCCCGTTTTACAAAGGACGGGTAGTAAAATGAGCCCGACGGGACTTCGCGAAAAGTAATCCATTCGTCCGCAAAAGGAATGCCGGTAGCGGTGATCAGATAGTGGAGCAGGAGAACCTGATCAGATATCTTGGGAGCCTCTTCACCTTCATCAAAGGAGGTCTTCTCGGTCGACACACTCAGATGGTATGTCTTGCCCAGATACGGAATCGAGACACGCTTCTTGTCTGGTGAGACTGTTTCAAATGATAGCCCCGCCCTCTTGCAGCACCCCCCAACATCGAGTTCTGCTAGCTTTTCAAATGCCAGCGCACGAGCTGTCTTGTAGTCCTCTTCTGTCGGCATATCTCTGTGCTCTGCAGGCGGTCATGTTCCCAGAATGTTGGTTGCTGCATCCCGTCAACAACGTTGAGAACCACTAAATGTGGTCCTAGCGAGCCCCAGCGCTCCCTTTGGTCCATGACGCTTTCTGCAATACTTTGGTATCATTGACGATTATTTAATAGTATGGCAGAAAAGATCCCGCCCCTCAAGATCTATTTGGAAAATCGCCCTGAGACTTGGTAGACTTAAAAACCACCGCCACAGAAGGGGGGGGCCATTTGATGTCCCTCACCATTTCGTGATAAGCAATAAATTAAGGAGGGCCTATGAAACGATATTCTTTCCTCTTTCTTTGGGCTGCCCTAGCCCTTTCTGGCTGCACGGGCAATAAGGCTGAAGAGCTTTTTGATACCGCACGGCTGGAAGAGTTGCAACACAACGAAGAGCACGCCAAGAAGTTGTACCAGGAAATTGTGGCTAATTACCCCGACAGCGAATATGCGAGAAATGCTCGAGATAGACTCTCTGAAATGGAACAGGACAAATAGGCTGGGAGCATTTTTTATCTCCATTGGACTTCTAGTCTTATCTTTTGCCCTGCCGGCGTGTGGCGTGTCACCGCGTTCTGTGGCTAACCAGGACTTGGCGCAGAGTGAATGCGTCAGTTGCCACACCAATGCCGAAAGGCAAGTCACCTTGGCCAGGGAGATGGAAAAGGTAAGGCCAAAGCCTGGCCCGTCACCAGAATCCACTGGCGAATGTTGAGCCGAGCCTGTGGCTTGGTCCGAGCCGCACGAGAGGACCTATGTTGACCGGTCATTCCTCAAGACCCGCCATGGGAAAATACCTTGCCAGACATGCCATCAAGGCAACCCACTGGCATCCAATTGGCAGGCCGCCCACGAGGGGCTTGTGAGAGATCCCACCTTTCCCGATGCCGACAAGGCTTGCGGAGCATGTCACCAGGGTATCACGTCCACAGCCAAGAATAGCCTTCACTACACGCTGGCTCCCTTCAGCAGGACGATCAGGGCCCGGACCAACAAGAAGGACCAGGGAATCATGGACAAAGTCTGGTCGGCCAGAGATAAGCACTGCAGTGTCTGTCACGCAAGCTGCGGGCAGTGTCATGTCAGCCGTCCAGATTACGCGGAGGGGGGGTTCCTGGCCGGACATGTTTTTCAGAAGAGCCCACCAATGGACTCTGGCTGTGCGGGCTGCCACAGCGGCCGCACTTATAAGGAGTATACTGGGGGAAACGAGGGGTATCCAGCAGACGTCCATTATGCCAAAGTGAACATGACGTGTATGGACTGCCACACCGGCATGGAGATGCATGCTGATGCCATGGGGGTTTCCAGTCGACTTGATCTGCCCGAGAGGCCCCGATGCGAAAACTGCCACTGGGACGCTGTATCGGAAAACCCTAGCACAGCGTCACACAGGATTCACAGGGACAAGGTGGCATGCCAAGTCTGCCACGGCAGGCCCTACAAAAACTGCTTCCAGTGCCACGTTGGAACAGACAAACAAGGCCTTCCCTACTACCAATCTAGGGAAACCACGATGCTCTTTAAGATAGGCATCAATCCTGGCAAGAGTGAAGACAGGCCCTATAACTATGTAGTGTTGCGTCATGCCCCTGCACATCCGGGCCTCTTTGATTTCTATGTAAAGGACGGGCTAAGCGATTTTGACAGACTTCCTACCTGGAAACTGGACACACCTCACACGCTTCAACGGGTGACGCCACAAAACAAAAACTGCAACAATTGTCACGGCAACACTGCGCTTTTTCTCCAGAAAGAAGATGTCACTGACTGGGAACAAAGGGCGAATGCCAAGGTTATGGTTCCTGCAAGTAGGATCCCTTCGCCTGTGAACAACTCCATGCCATGCCCACCACAATGACGGTTTGTAAGAAGTCCATGCCGCTTCCTCTGGCCTCCTCCGACCAGACAGAATCGGGTTGCGCCGCATCATGCCCCTGGCAAGTTAAGGCTTCCACCTGTGGACGCCATCTGGCAGGATGCACGACGTAAGTGACACTCAGATTATGTTTATGCTTGGAGCCGTTTCAAGGCTGCTGAGAAAATCTCGAAACTGGACGCTCCGTGAAGACAGAAGACCACCCTTTGAAGTCTGGTCTCTCCCTTTTTTAGATACTCAATGACAGTACCAAGCATGATCTCGGCGCAGCGGTCCTTTGGAAAGCCAAAGATGCCCGTACTGATAGCCGGAAAACTGAGGCTGGCAAGGTTGTTTTCATCTGCCACCTTGAGGCTATTTAGGGTGGCGTTTTTGAGCTTTTCGTCTTCTTCGCCTTCACCCATCTGAGGCCCTACTGCATGGATGACGTGACGGGCTTTTAGATTTCCTCCTGTCGTTATCACCGCCCCGCCTACAAAGGTCCCCCCAATGACATTGCATGCTTGTTGGATCTTTGGACCGCCCTTGGCCTTGATGGCGCCGGCCACACCAGCGCCTAGGATAAGCTGCGCGTTGGCGGCATTGACGATGGCATCTGTGTCCATCTCAGTCAAGTCGGACTGGCTCACCTCAACTACTGAATTCCCAACCTTCCTCTCCATAGAGGCACCTCCTTTTCCTGGTGGCAACAGCCGGTGGTTGTCACTCGCCAAGGGTAACAGGATGAACCCTTACTCTTTTTCTATTTCCTCTATGACGCGTGTTAGTCTCTCTTTGACGGGCATCACCCCAATTCTGATCACCTCATAGCCGAGCGCTGAGTAGCTGGCCTCCAGGCTTTGATCCAGACTTGCGGCCTCCTCCTGATCTTCTATTCTGGCATCATCCCTCAGATAGGCAAGTCTATCCAGCAAAAAAACCTTCTTGTAACGATTGCGAGGGCTTTTTGCGAGAGCCTCCTCTGGATTCAAACCTGCAATCTCAAAATATGCAATGCTGTCTGGTACGGCCCTGTCAAGAAAAATGACCTCATCCTTTGGAAGATCTGCCTCTATGGCAATCTTGGTGTTCAGGACAAGGTTTTCAAAAGACTCTGCATCTGATC
Organism: Thermodesulfobacteriota bacterium; assembly: GCA_034189385.1. GTDB lineage: Bacteria > Desulfobacterota > Desulfobacteria > Desulfobacterales. The sequence continues at coordinate 80,385 of JAXHVD010000005.1, read as the reverse complement.
TAATCTCTTCTAGCGTTCGGCCCTGCTCCATCCCTGCTTCAATGATGGCCCTGGCCACTTCATGAATAACCCGGTAGCCGCGCCTTTCAAGCTCCTCCACCAGCGTTGTTTTTCCTGAAGACGGCGCACCGCTGATGACACACCAGTTTGTATCGCTCATATCCTATTATTTTGTCGTAATGTTCATAAGTTCTAGTGTGGACCACTTCAGCCATGGGCCTCTTTTCATCACCGTCCGCCAAAGAGGTTCACTGCCACTTCTGAGCGCAAGCTTTTCTTAAGCCTTTTATAAGAAAATAGGATAATCCTATTGGGTGGTCAAGGGGAAGGCTCTCCCGCCGAGCTGGGATCATGGACAACCCATCAGTCTCCGCGGTGGGAGATTTAATGATTGCCTCCATCTTTGGGTTTTGTTATACTCATGATATAGAAAGGAGAATAATCATGCCCATATATGAATTCCGCTGTTTGAAGTGTAACCAGGTCTTCGAGCTCCTCAAGGTCAAAGAAGAGGACGGGTTTGACATGAGGTGTCCCCACTGTCAATCCTCTGACTTTGAACGTGTCATGAGCACCACCACCTATTCAGTAGGCCCGAGTGGAGGCGAAGCACGACGCCCAACGGTCGAATCCAGGCAATGTGCCTCCGGGACCTGCACCTCGATAGAGTTCCCCGGTTATTCCAAAAGTTAGGCAACCATACGTCAAGTCACCAGCACGCCCCGAAGCAGGGATTGACAAGCTCGCTGTCGTGCATTAACTTTATTGAAATTTAGTTGCAATAGGGGGCCTGTTTTATGGACCCGATTCATCAGCAGGAAAAGCGACAATTCAAACGTCTTTTTGAAAGGGAAGGAATAGACCAAATTCAGGATCGAATGGCCATCCTCGGCGTCTTTCTTGGACAAGAGGCACATGTAAGCTTCAAAGATCTCATGGACCTGTTAGAAAGAAAAGGCCTTCATTTTGAGCCTGACTTCGTAAAGAAGACACTCAACCTGATGTGCCGGTATGGGTTTGCCTCAAAGGAAAAATTCGAAGGTCAGCCCACCCGTTACGAGCATCGTCACCTTGGGTTACACCACGATCACCTCATATGTACGAAGTGCCGGAAGATTGTTGAGTTCAAAAATCAGCAGATGGAACACCTGCAAGTGGAAATAGCGGCTACCCATGGCTTTCACATGCTCCAGCACAAGATGGAGATCTACGGGCTTTGCGCAGACTGTGTGAAAGAACGCGTCCAATTGATGCCGCTATCGTATGCCCAAGAAGGGGAGCGGGGCATCATAGAAGAGTTCATGGGAGGTGCTGGCGCACAACTGCGCTTGGCTACCATGGGGCTGCGAAGCGGAGATGAAGTGGAAGTCATCACCAACAGGGGTGAGGGACAAGTGGTGGTGGCAGTAAATGCCACGAGGTTGGCCTTGGGCCGAGGGATTGCCAGAAAGATCATGGTCAAACCAAATGGAGACCGAAGGGACTTGCCGTGAACCTGAGTGAACTGCAGGAAGGTCAGGTAGCCACAGTCGTTCGGGTGTCGGGTAAAGGTTCTTTTCGTAGGCGACTCCTTGAGATGGGGTTTTTGCGCGGCACAGAGGTGTATGTTGAAAAATACGCCCCCTTGAAAGACCCTATTGAACTCATCCTGAAAGGCTACCATGTGTCTCTTCGCGTGGATGAAGCCGCCTGGGTTCAAGTCGAAAACGTAAGGCTTGGAGCAACATAACAGATGGCCCCCCACTCCATTACAGTAGCCCTTGCCGGCAATCCCAACTCGGGCAAGAGCACGATATTTAATAATCTCACAGGTACCCGCCAGAAGGTAGGAAACTGGCCTGGCGTCACTGTAGAAAAAAAAGAAGGCCATCTTAGCACCAACGGGTATGAACTCACCATTGTCGATCTCCCTGGCACATACAGCCTTACCGCCTATTCTATCGAAGAAATCGTGGCTCGCGATTTCATCCTGGATGAAAAACCTGACGTAGTCGTTGATATCATTGACGCCTCGAACTTGGAGCGCAATCTCTACCTGGCCACACAGCTTCGGGAACTTGACACGAAGGTCATCTATGTCCTGAACATGGCCGATGTGGCCCGCCAGCGCGGTATCAAGATCGACGGCGAGAAGCTGTCTGAACTGCTTGACGTGCCGGTGGTGTTCACGGTCGGCAACAAGAACGAAGGCACAGATCAACTCCTCAAGGCCATCATCGCCGTGGCAGAAACGGATATAGAGCTTCCTCGCACCCGCCGTGTTTATTACGGCAAAGACATTGAAAAGACCATTGGGGAATTGTCCACATTCATAAAGGACAAAATGGGTAAAAGGCTTCCTCACAGTGTTCGCTGGATTGCCGTGAAGCTCCTTGAAAAGGACAAGATCGTTCAAGAAAGGACCCTTCAGGCGGCCAGCCCAGAAGGAGAGGCTATCCTCTGTGAGGCGGAGCAGAAACGGGAGAGGCTCCGCCAATTCTTTGATGAGGAACCCGAGATTGTCATGACAGACCACCGGTACGGTTTTATCGCCGGTATTGTGAAAGAGGCCTTAAAGACAGTATCGGGAAGACGTATAGACATTTCCCGGCAAGTAGACCAGATCTTGACCAACCGACTGCTGGGGCTTCCTATCTTTGTCTTCTTCATTTGGGCCATGTTCCAGATCACCTTCTCACTGGGGACCTATCCCATGGGCTGGATAGATTCAGGCGTGGGCTGGCTGGGCGGAGCCATCGGAGGGCGTCTGCCACAGGGCCTCCTGCACGATCTGATCGTAGACGGCATCATTGCCGGCGTGGGAAGTGTCATCATATTCTTGCCGAACATCCTGATCCTTTTCTTCTGCATTGCCCTGTTTGAGGATACCGGCTATATGGCTCGGGCTGCCTTCTTAATGGACAAGGTCATGCACCTCATCGGGCTCCATGGCAAGTCCTTCATCCCCTTGCTCATGGGTTTCGGCTGCAATGCCCCAGCCATCATGGCCACCAGGACCTTGGAAAGCGAAAAGGATCGTATATTGACGATTCTAATCAATCCCCTGATGTCGTGTTCTGCTAGATTACCCGTGTATATCCTTCTGGCCGGTACTTTTTTTGGAGTCAAGGCCGGCAACGCTATTTTTTCCATCTACGCCTTGGGCATCGTGCTGGCGATTCTTGTGGGGCGTCTGTTTCGATCCACCGTACTCAGAGGTAAAGTGGCTCCCTTTGTCATGGAACTTCCACCGTATCGGGCCCCCATGTTTAAAGGACTGCTTATCCATATGTGGGATCGCAGCAAGATTTTTCTAAAGAAAATGGGAGGCGTGATCCTAATCGGGTCGGTTGTTGTGTGGTTCTTGAGTGCCTTTCCACAGGACATTGAGTACTCAAGGGACTACGAATCGGAGATAGCAACCGTCCATGCCAAGTATGAGACTCAGATCCTCCAATTGCAGGGGAATAGCGGTGAAGCACTCATGCGGCAACGGGATAAAGCCATCTCCGCCGTGGAAGCGCAGAAGGCCAGAGAGAAGGTGGAAAAATCCTACATGGGCTATCTAGGAAAAGCCTTGGCCCCGATCTTTGCTCCTATTGGCATGGACTGGCGTGGCAGTGTGGCAGTCATCTCCGGTTTTGTTGCCAAGGAGATTGTGGTAAGCACCATGGGCGTTCTCTATGCCGTCGGGGCTGATGGGACCGAGAGAAATGAGGCCTTGAAAGGAGCCCTTAAGAAATCTGGGATGACGGCCCTTTCCGCCTATGCCATGATGGCCTTTGTGCTCATCTATGTCCCCTGCCTCGCCACTGTGGCAGTCATCAGACGGGAAACGAATTCCTGGAAGTGGACCTTCTTCAGCATCGGTTACAGCACCGTTCTGGCCTGGGTCGTTGCCTTTTTGATCTATCAAGGCGGCAAGATCATTGGATTGGCATGAACCAGCCACTTTGACAACACTACGGGGCTTCCATCTGGGGCCAATGGCCCCTTTCCACACCTTATTCCCATGCAAAGACAAGTGACACACATGAAACGGATATCCTTGGCAGGGAGGCAACGAGAAACAAGGAGAAGGCATTCTGTGTGCATCGTTGGCCTTATCCTGGTGTTCGCCGGATTGCTCCTTCCAATTGGATCCCAATCGTCTGCGGAAATATCGGGTCCTCTAGAACCGGAGATGAAGGTTTTCGTCAGCATTCTCCCCCAAGCCTATTTCTTAGACCGCGTGGGCGGAGACCTTGTAGACGTCTCGGTCATGGTTGGGCCCGGTCACAGCCCTCACACGTACGAACCCGGGCCAAAACAGATGTACGAGCTCAGCCAGGCCAAGCTTTACTTTCGCATTGGCGTGGATTTTGAAAAAGTCTGGATGGAACGGATAAGCAAGATCAACCCGAACATGAAGGTTGTTGACACCCGTCACGGCATCGAGCTTCTGCCCATGAAAGCCCATCATCATGAAGAAAGACATGGGCTCCAAGGTCGTCATCAAGAAAAGGACCAGGATGAACACCACCGACACAACGGCCATGGAGAACGTGGGTCTGCCCACCGTCATCGCGGCGAAGGCCTGAAAGACCCCCATATCTGGTTAAGTCTTAGACTGGTCAAGATACAGGCCCAGACCGTCTTTGAAGCCCTGGCAGCGGAAGATCCTGCTCACAGGACTTATTACCTGGAGAATCTCAAAGCCCTTGAGCGCGATCTTGACGAGCTAGACAGGAAAATCGCACAGTCCCTGAAAAAGGCAAAGACCGGTAAATTCATGGTTTTTCATCCAGCATGGGGGTACTTTGCCCGTGACTACGGGCTGGAGCAAATTCCCATCGAAATCGAAGGCAAGGAGCCAACGGCCAAAGATCTCATTCGTATCATTGAAGAGGCGAAGGAAGAGGGCATCGGCATCATATTCGTGCAGAAGCAGTTCAGCAAAACCAGTGCTGAAACCGTGGCCCGTGCCATTGGAGGCAAGGTGGTGCATATTGATCCGTTGGCCAGAGATTATCTAAAAAACATGAAGGAAATTGCTGATCGTTTTGCAGGTATTCTGAGATAGGGCCACCCGCCGCCGCTTCAAAGCCCTTCCTGAGGTTCTATCGTTTTGCCACACTTGGTGCACCGGAGATGACCATGATGTTTGTGGCCGCAGATGGGTTCGTAATGGAGGGGACCGTGTTCAAAATAGGCTTCTTGAATTGAGGCCCAAGGCCAGGAAATCGGGGAAAAGGCGGTAAAAGGACGGAGTCGAGGACCCGGTTTTTCGTTGTTCAGAGAAACACGGTCAAGGCTTGAAGGAATGTGATGTCTAGACAACGGAGACAGTTCATAAAGGCCCTTGTAGCAAACAGGGAAGGAGAATTCTTTGATCTCGATCACTACGCTGCCGTAGGGATGGCTGGTTCCACATTGGTTCCCCTTACGGAGATGGACACTATTAACATGCCCTTTGGAGGCGAACACCTGTTCCTGCCGGATAGAAGGCCTATTGTCTATAACATGGCAGCCAAGACATTCGAAGTCCTCACTGATAATCCCCATGCTCCAGGCGAGCCGGTCTATCCCGTAGCAGCCTTTAACGCCCCGGGCTACACTATCTCTCTTGTAAGCGCCTATGCAGAGCAGCCCGATCCCGCCCCTCTCCCCCTTTTTTCTTACGGTGCTATTGGCTGGCTTAAGGGAAGATTTCGAGTGGCAGCCATTCGGGTGGACCGGGAAAGACGCCAGGACCTGCGGCTTATGCCCCATGACAAGATCGTCGAGGGAATCGCCTCCCTTCGTCGTACCATGCCTTCAAATCGACTGAGGGCCCATCTTGAGACCTGCGCCCTCACTTACGGCTGTCCCGCAGCCAAGAACTTCTTTCTGGAACGCTGTGAAGGCCCTCTACCCACGTCGGTGAAATGCAATGCCAAATGTCACGGGTGTCTTTCCCTGCAGCGAGAGAGCGACATTCCAAGTACCCAAAAGCGGATTGATTTCACTCCTACGCCGGACGAGATTGCACAGATTGCCATGCATCATATCAGCCATACCAAAAGACCTGTGGTCAGTTTCGGTCAAGGATGTGAGGGGGAGCCTCTACTGGCCGCAAAGGTGATTGAACCCGCCATTCGGCTTATTCGACAGGCCACTCAACGGGGTACCATCAATATGAATACCAATGCCAGCCTTCCGTCTGTGCTGGAGAGACTCTTTGAGGCAGGCCTAGACGCCATTCGGGTAAGCATGAACAGCGTCAGGAAACGGTTCTATGAAGCCTATTTCCGACCAAAAGGCTACAGCTTCGAGGATGTGGTTGCAAGCATCGATTTGGCCGGACATAAAGGCAAATTTGTTTCCATGAACTATCTGAACCTGCCTGGGTTCACCGATTCCAAGGAGGAAATGGCCGCTTTTCTGTCTTTTCTGGATAACCATCCCGTCCAGATGATCCAATGGCGGAACCTGAATTTTGACCCGGTGCGCTACTGGCAAATTATGGGCGACGGTAGCCCCGAAGCACAACTGATGGGGATGCACACCGTCATGGAAAGGGTGCGAAAGGCTTTTCCCACGCTGAAATTCGGATATTTCAACCCCCCAAGAGAGAAATTTGGACCCTAAGGGACGTCATGGAACCGTTGAAGGCTTTTTCCCCTCAAGTGGGTCCCTTGGACCGAACTCCTCCGTTCCGCTGCAAAGAATGCCTCTCGGCAAAGCAAGAGGCTTTTTCCACCCCATATGAGACCCTCCGGCACATGCACACACAAGGGGTTGCGATGTTAGGTCTTGTCCGGCTCACGAAAAAGTCGCATAACTATGTCGCCTCAATACATTTTTTTGGAGGCACGAGCCAATAGCTTGTTGACATGTGAATAGCGATAGGTTAAGGAATAGTGTCGCAATTATGTTGAGAGATGGGGCCTCAGTAGCTGGTCTTGCTCAGGACCTCCAAGCAAAGGGGCATATTATGCTGAGATTTGGGTCGAGTCCGGCAGAAATGGGGGAGATGTCTGAAAAGGACATTTCCCTGGCAAAATTACAACTACTTATTATCATGTCAAAGGGTTACCTGAAAGGCTACCCTCTTGGCGAGTTTAGAAAAGAAGCCGTCATTGAAAATGCTGAGCATGTGGCCAAATATGTTAAAGAGCACATGGCAGGCCTTGAATCAAAGGAGGAGATGGATCAAGATCATGTATTTCACCTGAGAGTCGAGCTACTTGCCGTGATGGCGAAGGCCTTTGCCGAGGGATACCCCATGGGGGAATTCAGGCGGCAAGCCTTGGAGGATAATCTGAATTATATATGTGAAGCCATCACGTTTGACAGCCAGGCATACGATATGAAGTTCATGAAAGTAGCGTGAGGTGGGCCATCATACCGAATGTCACCATCGCTGTGGTTGAGGACAATAAGCTCATTAGAGAGCTTGTGGTCAATGTGTTCATGTATTGCGTGAACAGAAATGTCTTGTCCTTTGAGAATGGCGTGGAAGCATGGAACTATCTGGCCAGTCACGGTAGGGCGGACATTGTAGTAGCTGACGTAGACATGCCCAAGATGAATGGATTTGAGCTTTTGTCCAAAATAAAGAAGAAGTACCCACGCAAGATATGTATTATCATGTCAGCCGACCCCTCTAATGAAAAGTCCGCCAAGGAGTTGGGTGCGGACTCTTTTTTGGCCAAGCCCTTCAATCTCAAGGATCTGTTTAACATCGTACAAACATACGTGGCTGGGGGCATCCAGAAACCGTCAAGAATGACAGCTTTCTGAAAAGCCCTTCTGTGAAGCGATCTCGCCGCCCGACACCCTCGACGCCCGTCAGTATCTGTTTTCTTCCCCACCTTCCGAACCAAGAATCTCTTTGTGGGGCATGACATGAAGATGTTTTTTGCCAGTATATCTGCCCCAAAACCTTACCAACAAAGGCTCTGAAAAAGGGCTCGGTCACGGCCCCATTGGTGTACGGTTTTAGCTTGATATGTGACCCCCATCCAGAGTATGTAATCGAACGTCCTTTGGGCAACTAACCCATGCATCTCGTGTGTCAAGGAGGGCAACGTGAGAGAGGCCTTTTCACACCGGGCAGGTCGGATCTTCCTGCTGGTTCTATTCCTGGATGTCGCAGGGCTTTTAGCAGTCACCCCCTTGTTCTCCAAACCAATCATTGTCATGGGGTGGATTAGCCTGCCATTTGCAGCGGGCATCGTTTTCCTGCTTATTTGGCTTTGTGCATATCTGGTTTATTTCTTTAAGTATTGGCCCTTTCGTTGATTCTGAGGACGGACAGGGATTCAGGGTGAAAGAGGAGGTATGATGACGGTCTTCATTTTGGCTGCCTTTGGATTGCTGGTCTTGCTCTTGGCCGTTTATGGATACAAGGTCTCGGCCAAGACCGCAGAAGACTACATGCTCGCGGGCAGGGGTATCGGCATTGCAGTCATGTTCTTCTTTGCCCTCTTTGCCATATCCAGTGTGTGGACCTTCTATGCCTATCCCAGCATCCTCTATCGCCATGGGCCTGGGTTCGTCTATTTTATATGGGGCTGCGTGGCAGGGTTCGTCGTTTTATACATGTTTATCGGCCCGCGCCTTTGGGCCGTTTGCCGATTAAATCGGTTTCTATCCCCCATTGAGGCCCTTTCCGCCAGGTACGAATCTCCTGCCTTAAGACTTCTTCTATCCCTGGTGCTCCTTGGTTCTGTTGTGCCCTACATCGCTGATCAGTCTCTGGGCGTAGGCCTTGGACTGAAAGCCCTGCTGGGCTTTCCTCCTTTTGTGGGCATTCTCTATATCTCCTTGCTTCTCATTCTCATCGTTTTGCTGGGCGGCATGCGCATCACGGCGTGGGTCAATGTGATTCTTGGCCTCCTCTACACCCTTGCCTTTCTCGGATCTCTGGTCTTTGTCGTCGTCAAGGTCTTTCCTGGAGGGCTATCAGAAGCCGTGTCCATTCTTCAGGCAAAACAACCTGCCCTTCTCTTCACACCAGGCCCCCAGGAAAAATTCCTCCCCCACGTAACCTGTATTGTGTTCATGCTTGGAATATTGGCTTTTACCTGGCCCCACATCGTTGTCAGCACCATGACGGCCCAGGACAAAACCATATTCAAGTGGATGCCAGCCCTGGCCCTCATTGTGGCAGGCATGCTCTTTTACACCATCCCTTTTATCTGGGGCGCTGTGGTAGCCCCAGCCATCAGTCATATGCCAGGCAGTCTCGTGCCACCGGTGTCAGGCAAGGCCGCAGACAATATCGTACAGACCATTGTCACCTCTTATCTGCCTCCCTGGTTTTCAACCTTTGTGCTTATGGGAGTCATTGCAGCAGCCATATCCACGGCTGCAGTCCAGCTCATGACGGCCAGCATCATCGTGGCCCGGGACATTATCCACGGTGTCTTCGTTCCAAGGGGTAGGGACCAGTTCCTTATAAGAACGACGAAGCTGTCGGTCATTGCCATTCTCCTCATGAGCATGGGCATTGCCTTCTGGTACCCTGTTGAACTGGCCCGTTACTTGCTCGACCTTGCCATACCTGGTTTTGCGCAGTGGGGGCCAGCTCTCGTCGGGGGGATACTCTGGAAAAGGGCCACCAAGAAGGGGGCATTAGCAGGCACGGTTGCGGGATCTGTCTATCTGGTCGCAGGGTTCATCCACAAGCCGCTGCTGCTTGGCCTGCCGCCTGCCATTCCGACCATTTTGGTGAATCTCATACTCTTTGTGGTTATCAGCCTGCTCACCAGCCGGCCCAGCGAAAAAGTGATTCGGGTGTTTTTTGATGAAGTGGAAGATTTTCTCTCGAAAAAAGCGTAAAGAGCAGTGGCGCCTTATCTTTAAGCCGCAAGCTGACATAGCAGATGTGATGGCCTTGCCAGGCGCTGTTGTAGAGGGCCAGATCGCCGGACGCTACCTCCTTTCATCCATGGCTTCAGGGGGCACCCTTGTCATTCAGGGCCTCTCTAAGAAAGGGATATTGGCAGGGGCGGACGTAGCAGTGGATTTCCAGGCCGCATCAGAGCACGACGTGGACGTGGCCTTTCAACCCAGGTCTGGCAGAGCCAGCTTGCGGCCGGCAGAAACCATCAACTTTGAAGAAATGATGTTACAGGAAGACGACGCATTCGTCTCCGTTGCCACTGAGCCGGAAGATCTGGCCTGCATCCTATACACTTCCGGTACAACGGGTCGGCCCAAGGGGGTGCAGTTGACCCACAAGAATTTTGTTTCCGAAGGCAAGTCTACGGAACATGTGCTCGATTGCACGCCCAAGGATAAGGTGATCGGCGTGTTGCCTTTTTTTCATGTTTTCGGCCTTTCAAATGTGCTCCATCTGGGTCTGATTCACGGGGGCACTGTGATCCTTGTTCCACAGTATAGTCCCGCCAACTTGCTGAAGACTATTATGGATCATCATCCCACCCTCATGGTCGCCATTCCCACTATGTATGTCCATCTTCTCACCCTCCTGGAACGAAAAAAGGTGCAGCTGCCTAGAAGCATCCGAATCTGTGTGTCAGGGGCGGCCCCATTGCCCAAGGAGATGATCCAAACCTTTGAGGACTGTTCGGGCGCTCAGCTGCTTGAGGGATATGGCTTGACGGAAACCGTGGCAGCATGCTGCGCCAATCCTCCAGATGGCATCTGCAAGGCTGGCTCCATTGGCCTCCCCCTTCCCGGATTCGAAATGGATATCCTTGACCCAGACGGCAAAGGACTTCCCTCGGGGAAGCAGGGAGAGATTGCAGTAAGGGGAGATGGCGTCACGCCGGGCTACTTCCGTCTTCCAGAGGATACGAAAGAGGCCTTTAGGGAGGGCTGGTTTCTCACCGGCGATATCGGATATCGGGATGACGATGGCTACTTCTATGTTACTGATCGTAAGAAAGAAATCATCATTAAGGGAGGTTTTAACATTTCCCCCAGGGAGGTGGAAGAGGTCCTGTCGAGCCATCCGGCCATAAAGGAGGCCGCCGTCATTGGCAGAAAAAAAGGGGAGCGTGAGGAAATCGTTGCCTTTGTCACAGCCAAGGGAGAGCTTACAGCAAAAGAGGTCATGGACCACTGCAAGGAGGCCCTGTCAAGCTTCAAGGTGCCCGATGAGATCTGTTTTAGGAAGGTCTTACCCATGAGTGTGACGGGGAAGGTTCTTAAGAAGGAGCTTGCGGAAGACTATCAGGATGAGCGGAGAATTGAACGAAAATAATCGAGGATTGGTTCAGTCCATTGAAAGATGGGCTTCGTCCAGTCCCGACTCGGTGGCTCTCCAGTTTGAAGGAGAGCCCATCACCTATGGGGAATTGAACCTTAGGGCCAATCGCGTGGCCAACGGACTCCAAGGGGTGGGGGTGGCAAAGGGGGACAGGGTGGCGATCATGCTTCCGAACATCCCTGAGTTTGTGTACACCTTGGTAGGTACGCTGAAACTTGGGGCCGTGGCCGTGCCCTTCAACACCCTTTACAAGGGCGGAGAGATCCTCCACATCCTCAAGGACTCTGGTGCTAAAGTCCTCGTTGCCTTGACCAACTTTGCCCCCATGATCAATGAGGTTCGACCGGAGCTACCCGATTTGGAGCAGGTCATCTTGACTGGGGAGCGCAATCTGGTCTTTGGCCACCCACAAAGCACGGCTTTCATCCAACTGATCCTCCCAGGGGACCTCGTGGATGACATTGATGGGGCTTACAACAAGATCGGACATGTCTTGCTGGAAATCGTAAGGGATCTGGGTGTCAAAGAGGCCTGGTACAAGCACCGGGGAAGCATTCGGGTACGGGGAGACAAAATCGCCACTTTCGTCATCTCAGAGGTTGAGGGTATAGCGCTAGTAAATGCCCTGACCTTCTTGGCCCCCCTGGATACCAGAGACTTTTTGCGCATCGTATGGGTGCCACCAGAGGTGCGGGACAAAGTGGTAGAGCCACTTACGTCTGTAGAGCAGGAAACAGGAAAGAGACCGCCATGGGATCAGGTCAAGGAGACGGCGATAGGGGCTTTTGAGAAGGCCTTTGAAGTGGAACTAAAGGAAAGCCCTATGGTGAGAGACGAGCTTTTTGGCTACGAGAAACTCCGGTCTCTCGCCTATAAAACACGATAGAGGAAGCTGAAAGGCACAAGCTGAAGGCTCAAGGGCAAAACAATCAAGGGGTTTTCTTAAAAGAACTTCCTGGCCTTTCAGCTTTGAGCCTTGAGCTTTCCGCTCTGTAACGCTTGACCCAAGACGGAATCACACACTCCAGAACGCTCTAAATCGGCACTTCCTGGACAACCAACGGCTGGCTATTCTACCATGATGATCTCGGTGCCCTTGATTTTCACCCACTCCATGTTCTTTTTGTGTTCATCCCAGTACTTCTTGTTCATCTCTTGAACGTAGGCCATCTCGATCTCGTTTTTGCATTCTGGACAATGGTACCTGTAAGAAGAGGTTATCTTCATGTCGCACTGGCATTGATCACAGGTGACTTTCATTTCCTGCCTCCAAATCTTTGTCTCTTGCCGTCATAGGGTTGATGGCAGCGAGAAGTCTTCTGAAGACCATAGAACACTTCTTCTTGCACCCTTGGGCTTGCATTTTCTAGCATCTTTCGGATATCTTGTCAAAGCATCAGGGGCCTTCTCTTCCAACCCGAGAAGGGAGTCTGACGGTGGGCACAGGCCCCTTGCTGGAACAAGCATCCATGAAATCTTCTAAGGCCTCTGGCACCTATAGACCCTTTGAGAATCTCAAGGACCTCCTTGAGGAAAAGTCCTTTCCGGTGGTTTCTGAGCCCAAGGAACAGCCTGTAACAAAAGAAGAAGATAACAGTCCGTTGAATGCTGATGAGGAAGCACAGCTTTTTCGAGAGCTCATGGCAGACGTTGTACCCATGGTCCATGAGGCCAGTCACCTGCATGAACTCCAGCCCGCCCGTCCGAAGATGGAAGAAAAGGATCCAGAAGCCGAAGCCCTAGCCTTGCTGGAGGATCTGATAAGAGATGGGGAGGGCTTTATTGTCTCTGACACAGCAGAGTACATGGAAGGCGTGGGATACGGCGTACGCCCTGAAATCGCTAAACGATTGCATCAAGGTGATTTCTCCATCCAGGAACACCTTGACCTCCATGGCCTTGGGGTGGAGGAGGCCCTCGAAGCCTTTGAGGGCTTTCTCAAGGAAGCCCTGCTCACAGGAAAAAGGGCGGTTCTGATCGTTCACGGCCGCGGCCTTTCTTCCCCTAAAGAGCCTGTCTTAAAGGCCAAGGTAAAGGAGTGGCTCACGTCGGGCCCATGGCGGAAGTGGGTCATCGCTTTTACCAGCGCCAGAGCATGCGACGGGGGTGCGGGGGCCACCTATATCCTGTTGCGCCAGCGCCCTGCCACGAAACGCCACCGAAAAGGGGCAGGTAAAAAACAGGTATGGAATAACGAAACATGATCTCCATAAGTCCACTTCTCATAGTCTATCTTGTTCTTTTCTTGACCGGCGTGGCGACTGAGTCCGTCTTGACGAAGATGAATATGGGCCATTTTAAACACCATGGCCATAGGGTGCCCGATCTTTTCAAGGGCTACATCGATGGCGACAAATTGAGGATCATAACAGACTACACCGTTGACAATGAGCAGTTTGATCTATTCACCTCGTGGATCACCAGCGCCCTTTTTCTTTTTGTTATTCTCTCCGGTCTCCTTCCCTGGTTTGTCAAACTGGTGGAGACCTTTGGCTTTGGTGTCCTTGCTTCCGCCATGATCTTCTTTGCCACACTTGCCGTGGTCCAAGGGGTATTCTCCCTGCCTTTCAATTACTATAAAACTTTTGTGATTGAACAACGCTATGGCTTTAACACATCAACGTTCAAGACATGGGTTACGGACATTTTGAAGGCTGTCGTGGTAGGCGCCATCATTGGCGGCATTTTGCTGGGCTCCGTCCTCCTTCTCGTGGAGCATGGCGGAAGCCTCTGGTGGCTCTGGGCCTGGTTGGTCTTCTTCGGCTTTCAACTCCTGTTGCTTGTCCTTTATCCGACCCTCATTGCCCCTTGGTTCAACAAGTTTCTTCCCCTGGAGGACAAAGCCTTGGAAGAGCAGGTAAAACGGACCATGGAGCGGGGTGGCCTGGCAGTCGAAGGTGTCTTTAAGATGGACGCAGGCAAACGCAGTCGGCACACCAATGCCTACTTCACCGGTTTGGGAAAGGCCAAGCGGATTGTGCTCTTTGATACCCTCCTTACCTCCCACAGTCACGATGAGATCGTGGCTATTCTTGCCCATGAAGTGGGACACTGGAAAAAAAGGCACCTCCATAAAAACCTGTTCTTCGTGAGCCTTGTCTCACTCCTTTTGTTCTACACAGCTTCAAGGCTGCTGACATGGCCCACCCTGTACCAGACATTTGGGTTTGATCACGGCGTTTCCTATGTAGGGCTTTTTCTTGTGGGCGTGCTTTGGGAGGCTGTGGGCCAATTCTTCGGGCCCTTAGGCGCTGCTATTTCCAGGCGGTTTGAAAGAGAGGCTGATTCCTATGCCGCTCAATTGTTAAAGCAGCCTGCTGACCTGATCAGTGCCCTGAAGCGGTTGGCCAGTGACAATCTTTCAAATCTCTATCCGCACCCCCTTTATGCATGGTTCTATTATTCCCATCCACCCCTTGCAGAGCGCATCCAGCGTCTGGAGGCCATGGCCTGGGATTCACCATATAAGTTGTCTGTCGGAAATAACGAGCACAGTCATTAGGTGAGGCACTGTTTTCAGCCTACAATATCCCATGAGCATATGCGTCGCTGATGGTTGCACGGTTTAAATCATACAGGGCTTCTTTTGCGACTGACGAAGGCCAATTAAAGGGCATAGCAACAATCATAAACAAGTGCTGCCAAAGGGTCACTGTCTCAGACTTTTCGAATGCTTCAAGGATGTTCCCATCCCCATCGCTGATCGCTGTCTTCACAGTGAACTTATCAGTCGCCTTGCTGGGTATGATGTATAAGGTCAGACCCGTTATGAAGGAGAAAAACCGATTCGGATCACCTCTGTCAACTATCATCACCTCCGCATGAAGGTCTGTGTCGCCGGCACTCTCCACCACTTGAGAAAAGAGGCCTGATTCTTCGTAAGCCCTAATCGTCTGGGCACGCCAGTTCTTTGTGGTTTTTGGGTGGGATTGATATATCTTGCCATTCAAGATAACTGCCCCACTCACCTGCACACCGATTGATGGGTGTTTCTTCATGGCGGTTTCAGTCAGCATCCCGGCCCTGGAAATGCTCCCCTCTCTAAAGGCAGCGCAGCCAGTCACCACGGATGACAGGGCCAAAATCAGAAACAAAACAACGTATCTCTTGGGTTTCATTTTTCTCCATACGGTCAGTAGCAGAAATTACAGCTTTGGTGTCGCTAACTCATCTGTTACATCCTTTTCTTCGGCTTTCTCCTGTGTGGGCACTGATCTGCCCTTCAGCCGGTATAGCGCAAAAGTATACCCTCCTTCCTCATAGTTAGCAACAGCTTCATGACCATACTTGTCCAGGATATTCTGGCAAAACGCTCGCTCCCTTGCATTATCCGTGTTGCACCAATAGTTGAAATGGAAATACACCCCACCTGTATATCTTTTGAAAAAGTGTTCAATGAGTGGCGCATTGTGCGTGGCAATGGAGGCCTGTGCAGCATTCTTTCCCCAGAGGAGGAACATGTTGGGGTTATGGGTCAACACCATGGAGTCTTCTGGCAAGAGCTTCGCCATCTCTCGTGCATACTTGTGATCTGCCCGGGCCTGGCAGGCCTCTTCCCCAATAGTCCGTACATGAGGCAAGAAGCTCGTGAATGAAAGACAAAGGACGGCCACCACCACGATTCTGAATGTCTTGGTTAAACCCTTTGGCTCCAACAGCCTCTCCAATCTAAAGATGCCAAGGCCGGCTAGGACAGATAATGGCATGTATGAAACAAGAGAAAACCGCACATCTTGGCCAAATTCATAGCTCCCAGCATAGAAGAAAAGAAATATTCCCCAAAACAGGAAAAGCCATGTCACCAAGAACAGCTTCTTTCTCACCGTTCCTTTCAATAAAAGGCCAACACCAAGAAGGAGGGTGTAAAGAAACGGGAATTTTACATTGTTGATATAGAATAATGAATTTACTCTGAAGTTGTTGAAAAGATAGGCCAAGCTCATCCTTAGGCCGCTACTCCCCCAACTTTCTCCTCTTACTGCGTAGAGCTGCACTATATGGGGAGCTATGAGCACAAAAGAGATGGCAAGTAGTATATATGTATCCCAATCTCTCAGAGCCTCCCTTTCATGCAGTAAAACAAGAAAACCGACGACGGGAACAATGAGAAAGGATTCTGTGCGAAACTGCATCGAGTACGGGAGCAGTACAGACAAAAGGAAAAGGGCTCTCGCACCTTTTTCCTTCAAATAGATCAAGCCTGCCGCCATCACCAGGCCTGAAAAAAGGGCCGCGCTGGGTTCCACTGCTGTTGTATTGGCCCAAATCACATTCTCTGGAATCAGACAATAAATAAGAGCAGAGTAGATGCCGGCCGCAAAATGGCCAAACAAAAGGAAGCCAAGGAGGAATGATAGGAGAATGGCAAGGCCAAAAACGACATTATTAAACACAAAGCCCACTGTCTCACTTGGGCCAAATACTCGGTACACGATACTGATAAGATGAGGAAAGGCATAGGGCTGTTTGTTGTGCTCCAATTGCGCGCAATGATACTCGCCGTACCGGTTGTATCCTTCAGCACACATGGCTGCCTTTTTTTCGGCTGCTATGGTCTGACCAATATTCAGGTAGATATTCTCGTCGTAGAAAAGCCTATGGGTCCTTGGGGCCACAAATGCAGTCATCACCACTCCCAGGACAACGATGGCTGACACAAGACACCACTGCCTTGAAGAAATGTCTTTTAGCTGATTTCTGACAACAGCAAAGCTCAGACCAATGGCAATAATGATCAACAACAAGTTGACTTCAAGAAACCACGGAATGATTGAGATGAGTTGATCCCGCAACTGCTTAGAATCAAATGAGATGCACCACATAAGGAGGGCTGCCACGATACTGACATAGACGAGAATGACAAGCATCCAGCCTACAGTTCGTTTCTCTCCTTCCGCCAGACTCTTTTTGCCGCCGTCTTCTCTTGTCATTTCATTATCAGGAAGCTGCCCATAGCCATGTACTTGCTCCTCGTCCTCACAAATGTAGACAGAGCATCTTCAGGCGAACAGACCAGCGGTTCTCCATGCAGATTGAAACTTGTGTTGAGCAGAATGCCGTGGCCCGTCTTCTTCTTAATCTCTTTAAGGAGCCGTACAAAAGGAGAGTCGTCTAGAGGGAGGATCTGAGGACGGCAGGAGCCGTCTACGTTGATCACGCCGCGAACGAGATCCCTCTTCCTCTCCCGCACCATGTAAGCCATGGTCATAAATGTGTTGGGCCGACCGTCATAGTCTTCTAGCAGCTCTTCAGCATCTTCTTCCAACATGGTGGGACAAAAGGGCTGGTACCAAACCCGTTTCTTGAGCTTGAGATTGAGCTCGTCCTTGATCGTCTCTGAATCAGGTCGAGACAGAATAGAACGGGCCCCAAGGGCCCTAGGCCCTAATTCCATACGTCCCTGGAACCAAGGCACTGTCTCCCCGCTGCCTATGATCTCTGCCACCTCTTTGACAATATCCGTGCTCTTTTGATAGGAAACGTTGGTTTCCTGCAAAACTTCTTCTATCTCCTGATCCGAGTATTGGGGACCAAGAAACAGATTATCCAGCGCCATATGGTGTGTGCCATTCAGCCTGTGATTTGCCACCAGGGCTGCTCCGAGTGCCAAACCGCCATCTCCCATGTGCGGGAAGACAAAGCATTCCTTCACACCGGGAAGTATCCTCAGGAGGCGGTTTACCTTGACATTGGAAAAGACGCCTCCGGCCAGGCTCAGATGATCAAGGCCTGTTGCATCTATGGCGTTTTGGGCCAATTCTAATATCTTCACTTCTAGACTTCTCTGGGCCATATAGGCGAATTGCTCAGAGGGATAATGCCAGAGAATCTTTCGTAGTTCCTCAAACATTCCAAGAGACGTGTGACGGCATTCGATGGCAAGTCCATTCACCTGAATCAACTCCATCATGGGATTCTCGGCATCACCAACGGGATAGGCATAGTTTGCAAGTGCCATCACCTTTCCTTCATCCTCCAGTTCCCGCATATTCATGAGATTGGTGACGTGCTCAAAGAAGATCCCCAGAGAATGGCGGGCGGGAAGGGAGGACAGGTTTTCCAAGGTGCCGTCCCTGAACGCATAGATAGAGCCTGAAAGCCCATCGCCCAACCCGTCCAAGGTGATGACCAGGCCCCGTTCAAAGCCGCTGCAAAAGGCAGCTGTGGCGGCGTGACTGTGATGGTGGTCCACCAGGTGTAGATGGAAGTCCCGAAAACCGAGCCTTTTCATATTTTGCCGCACATTATACCGGCTCAGCCACCTGGTCGGAGCTAGGGGGGGGTATTCAGTGAGTTTGTACTTGAACTGTTTCTTCAAAGAAGTAATCTTGCCCGGCTCTTTCTTTCTCCTCCGGATCAGATAATACTCTTCCCGGAGGGAGGGGATAATTCGGGCCACCGTCTTTGCCACGTCTGAGGTGGAAATGGCCACGTCCCAGATCTCCTCTGGTGACCTCCTGGCATATGCAAGGCAGGCCGCTATGGACCTGTCGGGAAAGGCAATCTCAAGTTTTCTTCGGCTAAGACGCTCTTCGTTAATGGCAAAGAGGACCTTGTTGTCTGCAATGAGGGCTGCGCCAGAATCATGGCCATCCCATATCCCCAAGATTGATCTCATGAGCCCATCCATTTCATGAACCGAAGCCCACCCCTAATAGTCTCTCCTATGGACCGCATTTTCGCCATGTTCCACATTTGAAGGAAACGACTGGGTCTTAGGTAAAAGCGGCTAAAAGCTTTTTTTCTATAATCATTGACAATGGAGGGAGAAAGCCCGGGTAGATTCATAACGGCATTGTCTTGGCGAAATTCATCGAACCCTTTCCCCTCTATCCAGCCCTGAGCTCGAGCCCATTCGAACAAAGACGAACCTGGGAATGGCACGGCACAATAAAACTGCGCCATATCAAGGTCCAGGGTCAATGCAAAGGCCAGCGTTTCTTTGAGGGTGGCTTCAGTTTCGCCCGGAAGGCCCAAGACGAAATGCCCGGCCACTTTAATGCCTGCCGCCTTGGCCATTCGCACTGCCTCACGGCACTGGCCCAGAGTTATCCTCTTTCTGGCCGTATCCAGGATCTCCTGTGTGCCTGATTCAATCCCATAGCTAATCATCCAGCATCCTGCCTTTGCCATGGCCGCCAACAGGGCCCTATCCACTGTATCGACGCGACTGTTACAGGTCCAGCCAATGGCCCATTCTTTGTCGCTAATAGCCTGGCAGAATTCAGTCACGTAGTCTCTGTCTGCAGTGAAGGTGTCGGCCCAGACGAAGAATTCGCTTATGTTGAATCGATCAATAATGTATCTTATCTCCTCCATCACCTTTGACACTGACTTTCTGCGCAGCCTCTTCCCATAGTAGGTCTGAGCCGTGCAGAAGGTGCAGGCATAGGGACATCCCCGAACAGGAGAAAGGATAAGGAATTTGTCTCCTTTAAGGGGAAGCCTGTATCTTTCCAAGTCCAGGAGGTGCCACGCAGGAGCAGGAAGGCTGTCCAGGTCCTGGATAAAGGGACGCTCTGGGTTGTGAATAATCTCACCATCAGAGCTCTTGTAACTGATGCCTGCCACCTCCTCCAGCGGACCTTTGTCTTCAAGGCAGTCTGCCAAGTCCACTATAGATGCCTCCGGCTCATGACGAATGACCACATCCAGACCTTCCGTCGCCTCCAAACACTCCCTTGCCAGCGTTGTCACATGTGTTCCAAAGACCGCTGTTGTTACTCTTGACTCCATCTTCTTGATTTGGTCGGCCAGGGCCAGGTCGCTTTTTATGGAAGGGGTTGCGGTGCTCCAAATAATGAGCGGAAAACGCCCTGTGCGGACTTTCTTCAGCAGAGCTCTTAGATGGATCTCCCGGGCCGCACAATCCAAAACCTTTACGTTATGCCCCTTTTGCTCGAGCATAGATGCGGCTGTGGCCAAGCTGACGGGGGGCCACAGGGTCGTCCACGCCCCTTGCTCTTGGTTGCAGCGGCCCTCTCGGATGTAGGCCTTGTTGTCAAACGTTGGAGGGTTGAGTAATAAAATGTTCATGTCATCCCACACTGCACGCATTTATTGAAACCACAAAAAGACTTCCGCCAAAACACTATATTGCCTAACCCCAGAAGAGGTATTTCACCAGGGAGTACACATACCTAAACCACACCTTCTTCAGGTCAATCTTGGAGTACCCGGCCGTGCGTTCGTTCTCGTGCGTGGGCACCTCAGTCATTCGAAATCCATTCTTCAAGGTCTTGATGATCATCTCCTGTTCAATAGTGGTAATATTTTCTCTTAGGCCCAGCTGTTTGACAACATCTGTCCTTATGGCTCGAAATCCATTCTGACTCTCACTCAAGCGCACCTTGAACTTCCAATTGATGCAGGCAGTGACAAAGGAGCTTCCCATAAGCCGGAAACATTCGTCAAAACCTCCGTGCAACTCGCTCGACCCGCCAATCAGCCTGGATCCCGATACGTGATCGGCCCTGCCTCCCATTATGGGCCGAATCAGTTTCGGTATGTCGTCAGGATTGTGAGAGCCGTCGGCGTCGATAAAAACGATGATGTCCCCTGTAACGCAGTTGATGGAGTGCCGCAGGGCCTCACCCTTGCCCATCTTGTTATCTTGAACAACCTTGACCCCCAGTTTCTCGGCAATCTGCCTTGTCCTGTCGCGGGAATGACCGTCTACCACGATGATCTCATCTGCGTAGGGTCTGCACCCGTCTATGACCCGCGCGATGGTCACCTCCTCGTTCAAAGTGGGGATCACCACGGAAATGTTATGGCCGGAAAACACAGTAGACAACGCTAATAGCCTCCTTGATGACAGACATGATGCCAACCGATTGCGTGGCTGTTGAGTAGAAGAACCTTTTGGGGACAAAATCGAGGCGCAAGGCATGAGACTTAGGACGCAAGGCCAGATGTCTTGCGCCGCACGCCATGCGCCTTAAGCCGTGTCACCACACCAGAAATAGATGCTTTTTCTCAGAGTCTGTCATTCATATTTCACTGTCATGGCACCTTTTCAGCCCCCCGCTCACTCGTGGCGAAGGGCTGCGATCGGGTCCATTTTAGCGGCATGGTAGGCAGGGTAGAGGCCGAAAAAGATCCCCACGACGGTGGACATCAGTAAAGAAAGAATAATCGACCAGATCGTTATGGCCGTCTTCCATCCAGCCATGGCTGTAATAAGCCACACGCCCACTATGCCGCCTGCAACCCCGACAATGCCACCGGAAAAAGTCAATAGTACGGATTCAGCAAGAAATTGAATCATGATGTGTTCACGTGCAGCCCCCACCGCTCTTCTGATCCCGATCTCTCTTGTTCGTTCCGACACGGTGGCAAGCATAATGTTCATGATCCCTATGCCGCCCACTAGCAGAGAGATACAGGCAATGCTGCCCAAAACAATATTGAAGGTTCTCTGGGTCTTTTGTGCCTGTCTCAATAACTCTTGAGGGACAACCATCTGATAATCCTGTGCACCACCGTGGGATCTTTCCATAATTCTTCTAATGACCCTTGCCGCTCCAATCACCTGATCCGTCTCTTGCACCTGAACGACCAGTTCCGTCAAACCGCCGGTCGATCGATTACCCTTTCTTTGCGGGCCTTGCACAAGATTCCCTTCCGTCCCCAGGGGAACGAAAATCATCTGATTATGGTTTCGGACAGATACGACTGATGATTTGGCGGTCTTGAAGTCCTGTCTCTTCAAAACACCCACGATTTGGTATAGGTGGTCTTCCATTCTTATGTGGCTTCCCAGCCGGCCCTCTGAGCCCAGACTTTCAGACACATCCCAACCCAGCACGCAGACTCTATACTTGCGCTCCACATCCTGATCGCCAACAAACCGTCCGTAGGAAAGAGGGATTCTGTGCACCTCACCATAGTTGGAGGAACAGGCTACAATCTGAGGAGACACTTCCCTTGCCATACCAATGACCGACGCAGGCAGTTCCATCAAGCAGGCTACATCTCTCACTGCTGCACAACCCCGAACAATGCGATCCCTATCGTACGTGCTTAAGCCCCGGGACAGTTTCTCTCTTGCCTTTATTTCTTGATTCTCCGTCAAAGCCACTGCCTTAAGATAGATGTTCTTTGTGCCCAGTTGCTCTATCTGGCTCAGGACTTCTCGCTTGGCGCCCTCCCCTATGGACAGCATGGCAAGGACTGCCGTGACCCCGCATATGACTCCTAGAATGCTCAAGGCCGCCCTCAATTTGTGTTGCAGCAAAGACCGAATGGCCAATGCAATAATCTTTGAAGCCCTATTCACCTTCCAACCTCAATGCCGTCAATGAATTTGCCGTCCCTTAAAGTCATGACCCGCTGAGACCGGGACGCCACTTCACGATCATGGGTTACCATCAGCATGGTTGCACCGTCATTGTGGAGCCTATCAAACAGCTCAAGGATCTCCTGGCTGGTCCTGGAATCCAGGTTGCCCGTGGGCTCATCTGCCAGAATGAGTGTGGGTGCAATGGCCAGGGCCCTGGCAATGGCCACGCGCTGCATCTCACCTCCGGAAAGCTCTGACGGCCGGTGGTCAAGCCTGTCAATGAGCCCCACCTCTTCAATGGCCCTCGTCACTCGGGCACTTGTCTCCCCATTCGTACTGGAGGAATAGAAAAACGGAAGCTCTACGTTCTCAAAAACAGTCAATTGGGATAGAAGGTTGAAAGTTTGAAACACGAAGCCTATGTGGTTGGCGCGAAAGTGAGAAAGCTCTCTGTCCGAAGATTGAAAGACGTCTGTGCCATTTAGCAAGTAAGTCCCCGAGGTGGGCCTTTCTAAACATCCCAGGACGTGCAACAAAGTGGACTTCCCTGACCCGGAAGGTCCCATGATGGCTACAAACTCACCCTTGTCAACCTGGAGGTCAATGTTATCTAAAGCTTGAATCAAAGATCCGCCAATGCTAAATTCCTTGGTGATTCCCGATGCCTCTATCAGATATGACATGTCCGTAGTCTTTCACCCTTTTCCGTCTTTCCTTCACCGGCGGGTATGGACAGCCGCGACCCCCTATCTTGTTTCTTGCCGAGGCGGTTTGACCAAGCTGACCTTGTCCCCCTTTCTCAGCCCTGATAAGATCTCAGCCAAATCCTCATTCTGTTTGCCCAAAGAGACTTCTGCTCTTAGAAAGCTTTGGCCCGTATACTGATAACAGTATTTCTTACCTCCTTCGTCAAAGACGGCTTGGGACGGAACACAGAGGGCGTCTTTAACGCTGTCTGTCAATATGGAGACCCTTGCCGTCATGCCCGGTCTGAGCCTTGAGTCTTCACTCTTAAGAGAAAGGGTGAGTTGGAAATACTTCTCCCCTATCCCTCCCTCAAAGCGCTTAGAGGCCAGTACACCGATAAAGATCACTTCGCCTTCGAACTCAGCGTCAGGATAGGCGTCAACCTTCACCATGCACTTTTGTCCCAGTCTAATCTTGTGAAGGTCAATTTCCCGAATCTGAGTTTTGACTATCATGGAAGACATGTCTGGTAGGTACAGCAAAGGTTGATTCTGCCAGGCCTGGTCCCCCACTCTTGGTTTTCTCTTTTCTCCATCTCGAAATGTCTCAAATAAGATAGCTATCCCTGAAAAAGGAGCACCGATAGTTGTCTTTCCCAAGTCGCTCTTTGCCTGCGTGAGTGAGGCCCTGGTCGCTTTCAGTCTGCCCTTAGCCTCTTCCATGGAAGCTACTGCCCTGGCTACCTTGAAGACGGCGCCCTTCTTGATCTGCTCGAGTTCCATGTCGGCTTTTCCTACCTTGGCCTTGGCAGCTTCTACGAGCGACGGAAGAACGTGTTCATTATAACTGGCATACTTCTTACTGGCCGCATCATGTCTTTCTTTCAACTCTGCTATTCTTTCTCTTGCTAAAGCCATTTCTGTAGGATTATTGAACCCTTTTTGGCTCAACTCTTCCAGGTCCCGTATATATGACTGGTGGCGGGAATGGTCTTCCTTAGCCTTCTCCATCTCCTCCTTGAATTGAGCCAACTGAAGGGGCCCGTCTCCTTCAACAACCTTCTTCAAATCCAGTTTGGTAACTTTCAGCCCGTATTCGGCTGCTTTGATTTCTCGTTCAACCTGGTTTTTTTCCCACTCTACTTTCTGTTCCTCTCCTTTTACTTCAGCCTCCAGGGCCTCAACCGATCCCTTCAAGGTACGAACGGCCTCCTCAAAGGGCGTGGCGTCGAGCCCCACCAACACATCACCTTCCTTGACCCACGTTCCGTCTTCTATCAAGTAGACAATTTTCCCCTTGTTTCCTCCAATAGCAGAGGAAATCGTGTGGGACCTTTCCGTATCCAACACCCCCACGGCGTTCACCCGTATGTCAAAACTACTGGCGGACACCGTTGCCAATTGAACATCGTGATTACTGGAGCCGGGCGTCACGAAACGGACCAACAGAAGTCCAACCGTGACCAGGCCCATAGCCAGCATGGAATACTTGTGTATGGGTTTAAGACGCATTAAAAACTGGATCTCCCCCTCTTTCAATGAGCGTGCCTAAAACAGCTCTCAGGTTGTAGGTTCCCACAATGTATTCTACCTCTGTGGAAAGTAAATCCACCTGCGCCTGCTGGAGCTCTGTCTCTGCCTCAATGACGTCAAAATTGTTGGCCATTCCGTAATTAAACTTGATTTTTGCCAGGGCCAGTTTTCCCTTAGCCTGTTTTATCTTTTCGCTCCTAATTTCAATACGTTCCCTGGACTTTCTTAGTGCTTCCAGTTGTCGCCGCACCTCTCGGGTTATCTCATCTCGCCTCGCTTCAAGATCCAGCCGGGCTGTTTTAATGTCAAGGAGGCTTTGCCTGAATGCTGCTTTTTCCGCGGTTCGAGCCCAATCGGTTGTGCTAACCAGATTAATGCTCCAACGATCCTCGTCCAATCTCGTGCTCTCGCTGAAGTCATCAGAAGTGCCATACTTTTCGTAATTCATGACGACGTTTAACTGTGGCAGCAGTCTATGCTTGTAAACACGAGACCTCCTCTCGACTTCTCGAATTTGATCTCTCTGGCCCTCCAGTTCTACTCTATTATTATGCGCTATTTCAACCGCATCATCTATATTCACATTGATTGGATCATACTCGACGGGGGCAGTCACCGCGATTGATGTGTCCAGCGGCATTGCAAGAATCAGCTTCAGCGCATCCTCAGAAGAACTAAGGGCTTCGCGGGCCTGTGTTAGGCTGTCCTCAGCGTCCTTAAGGCGAATCTCTGCACGATAAATGTCTATAGGCGTTGCCAGGCCGACCTTCTCCTTTATCTTTGCCGTTTCAGCGTGTCCGTTCAAGCGTTTGACCTGAGAATCATAGAGCTCGACGAGTTCCCTTTGTTTGATGATGTCGTAGACACCGAAAACGGTGTCCAAAACCGTATTCACCCTTGTGAAATACAGAGACCTTTCCGCAGTCCTGACTGAGAACTCCGAAGACCGCACACTGTCCAGGGTGACCTCTCTGCCGAAATCTCTCAGAAGTGGCATCTCAAGCGAGAGAGCTGTCCTCCCTGAATACTTGTCCCCTACATCTGAAATTGCAATCCCCGGCGTCAATGTAGCCCTTGGTCCCATCTTAAGTTTCTTGTCCAGGGAGATCTCTGATCCTATGCTTTTGTAATCATCGCTGGCGTCTCCGGTCACGGACGGCGCAAACTTCAGTTCGAATTCCGATTGGGCTGAAGTCAAGAATAGTGTCTGGCTTTCCAAATTGGAGGTTGAAATAAGAAGATTCCTGTTCGCCTCAAGGGCCAGGTTGATGGCCTCTTCCAGAGTGAGGGACATAACGCTCTCATCCTCTCCTCGTCCGGTGGCGTTCTCTTCAGCGCCGACACCTTCCCAATAGCAGACTATGGATAGGATCAGCCCGCACCAACACAGGCGAGAGAGAACGAAACCTCTACCATGGAAGTAATGAAGTACTATGGACAGCATACATTTCACTTATGCTAGAATGATGATACGGCTCCCCTGCCATGGCAAAAATAATTGCCTTCTTGGCACAAGAGGCGCAAGAAAATGCGCCGGAACTGATCGGAGGCCCTCTCCTAAAAAGCTGTCAAGCCAAAAGGCCTTACCAGCAAGCTATTATCATGTACGGTCCATGCACAGATGAATCGCAGCCGTACGGGGAAAAACCTCTTGGGTGAATCATCAATGCCCCCAAGGGGAGAAGACGAAAGAATATCCTTTGCCTGTCTAATAATTTCTAATAATCGTCATAATAGTCGTCATCGTGATGTCCGCTACAGTCGCTGCTGTAAGCACAGCCGGCTCCGGTATTGCTCCGGTTTCCGCATTTGTCCTGTAGCTGGACGTAAACGCAATACTGGGCGTCCTCATATCCAACACTGAACCTGGTTACTCTCGACACCGTAAAAGAATTGCCAACTCCTGAAGGTTGGGGATAGAAGGTCTGGGCCCCTTGGGTGCCGTAAGTCTTATTTACCACCGTCACATAGATACTTTGTACGTCCAAGTTGGTATCTGCATCATAACCGCTTGCTGTGAAGGCAATACGGTCGCCCACACAAAGGGCACTTGTATTCTGAGCCCCGTACACATTCACACCCCCCACTTGAGGAGGATGGTTGCCTGCACAGGGATCGGCCACTGTTGTTGTTGACGTAGGCATTGGTATTGTCGTTGTTGATATTGTCGTCGTCGGTATTGTCGTCGGAGGCGCTGTGGTTGTCCCTGTGGTTGTGGTCGACGTAGTCGTAGTGCTTGTCGTTGTGGTGGTTGTGTCGTCCGTTGGAGCGTTTATCGGCATCGTAGCACTTTGGGGCCAACCCTCATGTCCTACGGCGGAAAGCTGCCAATCCTGAGTTGGATCGCCTGAGGTTACGTTTGAGATACGAAGGCATGCCGCGTTGCCGGGACACTCTCCATCTTGCCGTGCCATGATCCTAAGGGTGTTTTGTCCCTCTCTTAAGCTGACTTGGCGAACGTCTTCACTTGGAGACAACCTAAGGCTCTGTGCAATAGGTGCCCCATTGAGGCTGGCGTCGATGACGTCCCCATCATTGTTGCACGGCGGATCAGTATCTGCCGACCCACAGTCCCAGAAAGCTATACTGACAGCGGTGCTATCTACGGTAACGCCTGAGAGTCCTCCATTACCGCCGCCACCGCCGCCACCGCCTCCACCGCCTCCAGCGGCAGCAGCGCCTCCAGCCACAAGGGCAGCACCAATGCCAACATAGGCCAACGTGGACAGACCACCTGTTTTGGCGGAAATGGTGCCTGCGCTATCTGCTGCTGCGGCAGTGCCGGAAGTGCCTCCAGAGTCTGAAGCCTGAAGCGCTGTGTAGATACCCCCCACCACAAAACCAAAACGGGCAGATGATTCAGCAACGTCTATTGCAATGGAGTCTGCAAAACCCGGCGGCGCTGTGGGGGCCTGGGCCAACTCAGTACTCACATGGATATCGCCCTTTGAGCTCACCTCCTGCCATGCCGGTGTGTCGTCGTCGTCCTTTTTCTCGACCTTAAATGTCTGTGTTTTGACTACTTTGTTTTCACCATTCACAACCAGAAACAGATACTCAAGCATTTCTGTCTCTTTGCTCGGCGCAGGAATGACGCCTGAATACAGGCTGCTGCCCGGCTTCATGGCCACAAACACATAGTCGGCCTGCTCAACGGCCCGAAAATAGCACCGGACGAGATTCACCCCTTCCTTGTCCGTGACCTCTGCCTGAAGCTTGATCCTTTTTTCGGGGACAAAGTACTTGATGGGTTTGTGTTCGACCTTTGTAGTGGCCTTTATGACCTCCTCGGCAAGGACGGATGCCACATGACTCGGTACAACGAAAAAGGCAACAGCAATGAAGCATAGAATCTGTGCCAGAGTGTTTGACCTGAATCTTCTCATTCTGACTCTCCTTTCACCTTTGGCAAACGAAATAGCCCACTCTTTATTTTACTAAACGCTACCACCCCTTGCTCCGTGCCAATGGGCCTTGGAGGCTCCCGCTTCCCTTCCATTTTACTTCTCATTGCTCCCCCCTGATTTTCGACTACGGTTGATTTAAAAAGAGGTATCCCGTGATGACGAGACACGACCCCCGTGCCCCTTCACACACGGAAGCAAACTTGAAGCTGAACGCCACTCCAGGACTGACTGAACATCGAATAATGAGCAAGGATTGACAACTGTTGAAGGATTTTAGAAAGGAAGCGTTCGAAAACCCCGTGCGTCAAAACTCCTTGTTCGACCATCGATATGTCCCACCCCACGAAGGCTCGCAGGGTTATCAGTGTTCCTTTGATGGAAATTCAACACTGCGGCCCCAGATAAGAGGCGCTACGAAGCCCCATGTCCCACAAGCCGGTCAAAATTTGAAATCAATTCAAGTAATGCCTTGCCAATGGCCATATCCAGCGCTTTATCTGCGGCGCGCGGATCCCAGCTTCCCGTCTGGCCACCTGAGAGCCCCCCTGAATAGACCTGGCTCACCGTATGTTCGCCCATGCCAGCAGAGACATACTCCCCAGACTGAGCATCTTGGAGGAGTAGATCGACCCGGATGGTTGTGTCTATGACCTTTTTCTTGGAAGTAGCGCTCACACTTGCATGTTGTCGCACGTCGAAATACGTGATCGACCCGGAAAGAAACTGCTCACATAACAATATACGCTGTGCTTTTTTCATATTTTCCGGCGTTTTCACCAGGCTGGCCGTACTCAAGGTGTCCCAGTCAAAGAGCTGCTTCATCTTCTCCCATTCCACTACCCGGAAGTATCCGGCCCGCAACAGGTAACTTGCCAGGATGCGGGAGGATGTATCCCAGAGTTTGTCAGCAGAATAGGTGCTCTTGTTCTCAAAACCCGCGACAGCAACAAGCTGCTTCTTCTGTGGCGGACTGGGCAGTGTGGACCAGTCCATCTTTTCTTCCGGTGTTGGCGGCAGATCAGCGGCAGGCGGAGCTCCCGCACACCCCAAGAGCGCAAGGACTATTGAAAGCGCCGTTAACTGCAGGACTTTTACTGAAGTGTAATTTCCTTTCAACGTGGACCTCCTGTTTTCTGACATCTCGTTTAGCGCCCCTGCCCTTGGGCGGTCTTACTCCTTCAAAACAATCAAAGGCATATCCGTTCCTGCTGCGGTGAAGTACGGATGCTGTTTTCCATCCGTTAACCGAGGGACCCGCTTGGCCACATATTGAAAAAGCTCGTTCAGAGAAATGTAGTTGTCCCCATCGTAGTTCGCCTTACCGGACATACCTTCCAGTAGCGCGTAGGTAAATGCCCCGTGTCCTGAGTCTTGTTTGTCTATCTTGAACTTCTCGTTTTCAAGGGATTCCTCTCCGCCTTTTGAAGCCGCGAGAACATAGCGTCCGCTGGCCTCTCTCAGGGCTTCAGCCAGATTTTCCCCGCTCCCTTCAGCCCTCACACCCAGTCTCATCGCCCCCGAATGACAAGTATCCATGGCCAGGATGACCTTGTTCACGTTCCTCGACAGGATGCTAACGGCTTCATCAAAATCGGACATTCTGAGTCCCTTTGTAAGGATGGAATCAAAATCAGCGTCGTACGGAACAAAGTAGTATGAGCCGGACTGGCGATGCTTCACCCCGTGACCTGCAATAAATATGAAAACAACATCGTCCGGAGCGGCCTTGCCCAAGTGCCTTGACATGCTCTGGATAATACTGTCCCGCGTCACGTCCTCATTCACCAGAGTCTCAAAATGAACTTCAGAGAAGAGCCTACCCTCCTGTTTTTTTAGAGACTCCGCCAGGCTCTTTGCGTCGTCATCGGCGTATCTGAGATCCGCGGTAGTGCCGTCGTATCGAGAAACGCCTATGGCCAGGCCCCAGAGGACCGGTTTGACGGTCCCGCTCCCTAGAGGGGCCATGGTCCTCGTGCCTTCGTACGTTCTGGTAATTTGAAACTCTTTGCGCGTCTGGTTCCCCGCCTTGTCAGCTGCCTCAATGACGATCTTCTCATCGGTCTCCTTTACGGGAATCTCCTTAGAAAAAAACCCTTCTTTGTCAACGGCGGCGTCTCCTCCGTTCACTCTCACATAAAGAATGCCGGTGTCGTCTTTGACCATGCCTTCGACAAAGGTCTTTGACAGCGGCTGTTTCATCGCCACTGTAAAGCCCCTCGTCACCTGGGGCCTCATGAGGACAATTTCAGGCGGAGATTCATCCTTCCTGTGTTTAACGACTAGTTCCTTGGTGGCCGTACTTCCAACCTTGTTCATGGCCAACACCAGAAAACGGTTATCTCCTGGTGACAGGGTAGATTCGTAAGAAAAGAAGCCCTCCGTGTCCAGGTCGGCAGGATCAGCATTCACCTTCACCAGTTTGATGCCGGCAGGATCTTTGGCAAGCCCCTCTATGGTAATTTTGGTCTTCTTCTCAACCACCTCAAATCCCCGTCCCACCGGGGGGCTAATAATAATGATCTGAGGAGATGGTGCCGCTTTTTCCTTTGAGGCCGTCGGCTCTGGAGGGACAGATGGTTTCCTTGCCACTTTGGTCTTTTCAAACTTCTTCTTGTACTTTGCCAACAATCCTGAATCTTTCTTGGAAACCTCCAGAGGAACCTTTTCTGCCAACATCTGGGCGACCTCATTGGCCATGGTTTCCAAGGTGGCCTGCACAGCCTCTTTCGCAGATCTACTGCTACTGCGGTACTGCTTGCTATCTAGATCAAGGACCTTTCCTGAAGCAGTACTTACAAGTTTGTAAGACAAGGTGGTCACCGCTTTATTCATTTCCATATCCAGCACTTCCTCCGCGCTCGTGCCCACCTTGATAAAACCACTGAAAAGTACGTTCGCGTCAGAAAAGGCAGCGGCCTTTCGTCCCTTTGGCACATTCCCTTTCTTGGCCGCGAGAATATCCTCACTTGATAGCCATAAAGAGGGAGCTAAGTCGTCAGATGTCAATACATCATAGTTGGCCCCCAGCAAACGCTTCGCAATGAGCATCTCCGAAGCTTTTGCGCCCCCTTCCTCATCACCGTAAACGATTTTTACCTCTGGCCCGCCTTCTGTTTTCACAGATTGCACCTGCGGCTGGTCGCCTCTTACAAGGATAAGAATCCTAGAGGTTTCTCCACATTGGACAGCCACCGGAAAGCACAAGAGGAAACACAAGCCGACAAAAAACAGGCTGAGTATATGTTTTAGTCTCATGTGTGTACTCCTTTCTCATTGTGACTCATGGTCCGGAGGAGCCTGCCTGGCAGAGGGATCAAAAAGAATCAGTAGCTGAGCTCCTTTTAGTCACTTATTGTATAGCTTACACGCCTCTGTGCGACGTTGATTCTCTCCATTTCTTGTATTCTGTTAATGATTCTATCCAGTATCCTTTGGTCACCCTTGTCCACCTGGAAGAAGGGCTGAGCTTCAAAGCTGGCAGAGAAAAGGTCAAAGGGCGCATCGGCTGCGAAGGCCAGAAGCTCTTCTTCCCCTGGCGGCCCTGTAATATGCAATTCAAAATCCATCTTCTCTCCAGGAATGGCATAATCCCTTTTCGCCTCTATATATTGGTCCGGGTTGAACTTGTTGGGAAAAACCTGAATGAGTTCCCCGCCGGTGGTAAGACTGAGCAATGCCAAATAGCAGGCCTTGTCTGATCGAAAATGGTAGGAAATGGATTCGCCGATTTTAAAATTCGGCTTGTCTACTGACAGCCGAAGAAAGACGGCCTCTCTGTCTTGAGCAAGGACCAGCAAGCGTTCTACTACTGAATCGAATGAGGGTTTGGCCCCCAGACCCTGAGTCAGCTCAGAGCTCAACTCCTTCTCCGTTTCCGATTTGAGGACTTCCACACCCATTGAAGAGAGGCTTGACCCATTTTCTTTCTCAAGGCTTTGTGGAGACTGATTGTCTGTCGGGCTTGGCCCAGGGTCTTTTGTCGATGGCATGAGCATGACCCACACAATGCCGACCACAACTACTAGAGTCGCTCCCAGTGCAGGGACCATCCATCTGGGAGTCTTCCTGTCTTTCGCCGAAGGCTGTGCTTGTTCGGCAAGACCGTCGGCCATTTCATTGGGCCTTCCTAATGGAGAGATTTCTTTCTTCGCGTCCTGGGCAGAAGGCTTGCCCCTCCCATCAGGTCCTGTTTCGGGGTCTACCAACGTTGCATCGACATCTATCCTTAGCTCCTTGGGAGGACCAGGGCCAAGGCCCTCCAAATCCCTCAGCAATTGACCACTGTCTTGGTACCTTTGTTCCGGGGACTTCTCAAGGAGCTTCATGATGATATCCCCCACTTGACCGGGGATTTCGAGTACAGACTCTTCCGGCCTGGGGGGAATCTCGTGGGCCTGGGCGTAGTAAATGGAGGTGGCATCCTTGCCCTCAAAAGGATGTTTACCCGTAATCATTTCGTAGAAAACCAAGCCCAAGGAGTACAGATCGCTTCTGCCGTCCACATCCTCCCCTCTAATCTGCTCAGGGCTCATGTATTTCGGCGATCCGAGCACTTTCCCGGGAACAGTAAGCCCAAGATCCCCCATGTCCTTGGAGATGCCGAAATCAGTGAGAACAAGATGTCCATGGTTATCTATCATGACATTTGATGGCTTGATGTCCCGATGCACCACGTTCTTCTTGTGTGCATAACAAAGGGCATCTGTTAGTTTGATCATCAATCTTAAGCATTCCTGCACTCCGAATTTGCCCGCTTCCTTGAGCCGGTCTTGGAGCGTTTTACCCTCAACATAGGGCATAATGATATAGTCAAAATCATCTTTGCTGCCAAAATCGTATACGTCAATGATGACAGGATGATCGAGACTTGCGGCCAACTTGGCCTCTTGGCAGAACCTCCTCCTGAGCTGCTCATCCTTGCTCAACTCCTGATGGATGATCTTTATAGCCACGGGCCTATCGAGGGCCCGATGGATGCCCAAGTAGACGGCACCCATCCCTCCGCTGTTGATCAGGCTCTTGATCTCATACTTCTTACCAAGAGCTGACTTAATTTTGGTTTCATCTTCGGACATAAGAGGCCAGTCTATCTGCGGTATCTGAGGAGTAAACTGCACAGAGTAGTACGTGCAGATTTCATTGGCTAGAGCCACTATTTCCCCTCACTATGTCATCTCATATACCAAAGATTCCAAAAAAACAATAGCCGGCTGGCCTCAAAAAAATGGCCACACCCTCATGGAGCCAAGAACATTCGGACCCCTCTCCGCTCTGCCCCCGATGCCGCCAGTGCCCTCTTTTTTCACCTACCACTGTAGGTGCCTCTGCCATGCAGACCGGCAGCGACCTTTAGTCAGAGAAGATCCGCCTCGCCCCCTCAGGGTTCCTTCGTTTCATTTACATCGCATCTACCGTGCCAACCTACGGGCTGTCCCCCCATGCTCTTCCATAAGCAGTTATCATGTCTATTAAATGTCGAACCCGGCAAGTCGTTTCAGATCGACTTGACCAATCTTCACGTCTGGTTTGTGTTGTGTTTAGAAGAACAAATGAAAACCAAAATGTTACTTTTTTGCAAACAATCAAAGAATGGACGTGGGCCAGGCAGAAAATCCGCTCTTTTTCGGGAGGTCGCAATGATGCCAAGCAGTGGGAAGGGGCCTGGCAACACGTTGTTAGGATGGAGCCAACACTTGCCTCCAAGTCCCCGTTGATTATGTTGGGTAAAAGACACCAAAAAAACAAAGGACTAGCTGCAATAGGTTGCAAGGCAAGACAGATTCCATCATCAATTTAGCTATTAATTATAAAGCGTTATCATGATGGATGGCCTGATAGACCCCGACCTGGCATGAGCAGTGCATACGTCTAGAGACGGATCCTCAAGAAAGAGCGAGTTGAACAAACATCAGAAGAAAGGAGATAGAACATGGCAAACATTGAAGTTAAGGACCTGGAAAAGAACATGGAGCTCGACAAAGAGGCGTTGAAGAGCTTGACAGGCGGTTGGTGGTGGAGTCAGCGCTCCAGCTCGAGCTGGTGGTGGACCCCCTGGGGCGGCGGCGGCAGAAGCAGCAGCTCCACCTCCTGGGGTACCGGCTGGTGGGGAAACCCATGGGGCGGCTGGGGCATGCCATGGGGCGGCTGGGGCGCTTAGCTGTCACAAAGAGCAAAAAGGGGCCTGTGGGCCCCTTCATCTTTCAGAGTTCTTTGTAGACGTTGCCTTGCCTTTGAAATCTTTCGCCCGCAGCCCATGGCTCTTTAGTAGCGTCTGAAGGTAGGAACGATTCATCTCCAGGTGTTTGGCCAACTGCGTCACGTTTCCATGGGTCTGTGTCAGGTGTTCTTCCAGAAACTCTTTTTCCGCTGCGTCGGTAGCCGCCTTCCTGGCCTCGGCCAGGGTAGTAAATCGGCTTGGGGCCCGCCCTTCAACTGCGTCTTGGGGCCCCACTGACGAAGGGCGTATGGTCTCCGGCAGATCTCTTAGGTCCGCCACTTCATCGGCCAGACAGGCTACACGGTAGATGATGTTTCGCAGCTCCCGGATGTTTCCTGGAAAAGGGTGTTTTTGCAGAAATCTTCTGAGTCGCGGAGAGAGCCTCACAGCAGGACGATTCAACTTCTCCGATGCCTCGGCACAGAAGTAGTCTATAAGCAGGGGGATCTCATCGGTACGCTCGCGAAGAGGGGGTAACGTGACGGAAATGACGCTCAAACGGTAGTACAAGTCCTCTCGGAACTGCCCGTCTGCCGTCATCTGGTACAAGTTGCGGTTTGTGGCTGCAAGGACGCGGGTGTTTACCCGAATGACCTCATCTGAGCCGACTCTCTGGATCTCGCCACTTTCCAGCACCCGTAAGAGCTTGACCTGGCTTTCCGCCGAAAGCTCACCAATCTCATCCAGAAAAATGATGCCGTCTTTGGCGGTCTCAAACTTGCCTTTGCGGTCCTTTACAGAGCCCGTGAAAGCCCCTTTGACGTGGCCGAACAGATCAGATTCCAGCAAACTGGGGGTGATGGCACCACAGTTAACGGAGACAAAGGTCTTCTCCGACCGGTCACTTCCAGCGTGGATGAGCTTGGCAAGTAATTCTTTGCCTGTGCCGCTCTCGCCTTCGATCAAGATGGGCAACTCTGTCCGTGCAGCTCTTTCCACTGTTTCCAAGGCTTCCAGCAGCTTTGGGTTTTCGCCAAAAACCCCTTCAAAGACAAAGTTGCGGTCCATGAGCGCCTGAAGTCTCTTCTTAGCAGCCTTGGGCTTCGGCGGGGCCTTCTCACGCATACGCTTTTTGTATCTTTCCACCCCAGAAAGCAGTAGGACGTCCTCGCGTAACTTGTTCACCTGCCTTAAGATCCTCTGGACCCCCGTACGGTCAAGCTGGGGGGCCCAGCGGAGGCCCGAACGGAGAATCTCAATACGCTCTAAGAGCCGAGCAAAGGATACCACAGAGCCCGTTTTCATGACTTAATCTCTCCCGAAGATATCTGTTTCTGGACAAGATGAAAGTACATGCCCTTTCTCTCTAACAGCTCTTGATGGTTTCCTTCCTCCACAATAGCCCCATCATAGAGGACCAGTATCCTGTCAGCATGCATGACGGTGCTCAGTCTGTGGGCGATGATAATGGCAGTCCTGCCCTTGAGGATCTTTCGCATATTCATCTGGATATGACTTTCAGATTCGCTGTCCAAGGCAGATGTGGCTTCATCAAAAATCAACAATCTTGAATCACGGTAAAGGGCACGGGCAATACAAATGCGCTGAATCTGCCCACCGGACAAGCCTATTCCCCTTTCACCAACGACCTGTTCGTAACCCAAAGGCAAGTTGCCAATAAACCCATGGGCATCAGCCAGTCTGGCCGCCTCGGCAATGCGTCTCGGGTCCGGATTCTGCTCACCCACGGCAATGTTTTCAGAGACCGTTCCCGAAAAGAGGAGATTACTCTGCATGACGTAGCCAATTTGAGCACGGTAGTACTCTACATCGAGCATGCCAATATCATAACCATCAACGAATATTTTCCCTTCACTGGGCCGATAGAAACCCACCAGCATTTTGGCCAGTGTGGTTTTACCTGAACCGCTGTGCCCAACAATGGCCACTGTCGTATCGGCCTGAATGTCCATGTTGATGTTTTCCAGCACATAAGGGGTTTCCTTGCCACCATACCGAAAATAGACATTCTCGAAGCGTATGTCTCCCTTCAGGTCAGGAAGCACCACTTTGGCGGGGACCTCTTCTGGCTTCTGCTCAGACTCTAGCTCCAGCACGTCGCCCAGCCGCTCCATGGAAATGAGCGTTTCTTGAAGCTCATCCCAAACCCCCACGAGGCCCATGAGGGGTGTCATCACGCTGCCGATAAGGGCATTAAAAGCCATCAATTGGCCAATGGTAAGCTCCTGGGCCAGAACCATCCTGGACCCCACCCACAATAGCGTAAGCGTCGTGGCCGCTTTTAACGTTTGGCCCAGAGTCCCCACCAGGCTGGTGAACATTTCGCAACGATAACGCAGGTCCAGGGTCTTGACATACTTTTTCTCCCATTTTAGGCGCATTGGTCGCTCGATGCCTGTCCCTTTCACTGTCTCTGCCCCGCCCAATGTTTCTACGAGAAGGGATTGGGCATCAGCTTCGGCATAGAAACTGCGCCGGGCGTAGTCCTTGTATTTGGGTGTGGCCAAGAGGGTAAGGAGGATGATGGGCGGCAAAAAGGCGAGTAGCAAAAGGGTCAGTTTTACATTGTACATGAACATGACAATGAAATAGGTAAACACCATCAGCGTGCTTATAAGGGTCCTGATACTGGTCTCTGTCATGAACCGCCTGATGGTGTCATTTTCTTGAAACCGGGCCATGATGTCGCCCACCTTCCGCTTGGCAAAAAAGCTCGTCGGCAGAGAAAGCACATGTTTATAGAAGTGGGACATCATGTTGAAATCCATCTTGCGGATCATGAAATTTGACAGGTAAGCGCTGAGATACCCCGTGACCTGGCTAAATATCATCGTGATTGCCAGACCCACGATCATGACATGGAGGAGGTGATAGTTCTGGTGAACCACGACCCTGTCCAGGATGTTCTGTATGATCACAGGAGGGGCCAGGCCCAGCAACTGGACAATAAGGGACGCAAAAATGAGGTCCCGAAGGATCTTCTTAAAGGGACTGAGATAGCCGACAAAACGAAGCCAGGGGGACTGCTCAACGGCGATCTGAGCGAGGGCCCCGGTGGGGGAAAACAACAGGTTATTGCCCGTCCACCCCTGTTCAAACTCCGACACGGACATCTTCCTAAACCCCACCCCCGGGTCAGCAGCCCAAACATGGGACTTGGAAATGCCGTACACCACAATGTAGTGATATCCTTCCCAGTGTGCTACAAAGGGAAGCTCAAAACTGAGCATGGATTTGTAGGTGCATCGGACGCCCTTTGTCGCAAAGCCCAAGGATTCACCCACACGTGCCAGGCTTTCCATGGTAGCACCTTCAATGGTCACATTGGCCATCTCCCTCAGTTTTCCCAGGGTCACAGGGATGTCATAGTACTTGCAGATCATGGCAAGACAGGCCGCACCGCAATCCATTTCCTCGGCCTGCTCTACTAGGGGAAACCGCTTGATAATGCGCTCCCCCATTTTGGGCTTGGACTTGATGTCAAAGAGAAGACGTTTTTTCCTGCGCTCGGCAACTTTTCTTCTCCGCTCCAATTCCTTCTCGGCGAAATGGATGCGTTCCTCCAACACCTCCCGCAGGCCAGGATTACGCTCCAGAATGAAGTGGATGGTCTCTTGTGGCACGGCCATCAGGACACTGTCCGTGTCTGCAACGGCCGTAGCCGGCTGCGTCGAATAAAGGAGGCAGGCCTTTTCTCCGAACACTTCCCCTGGTCCCAGACTCATTAAAGAATACTCCGAACCCTCTTCCTCCTTTACAATACTTACTTTGCCCTCTCGCACGATGTACAGCCGTCGATCTTCAGCGCCCTCTTGGACAAGGATCTTCTCTCCTGCCTTCACGCGCTTAATGCCAATGCCCTTGATAATCTCTTCGATCTCTCCGCGGTCCACCTTGGAGCGAAGGTTGAAAAGCTGGGTCACCACAGCACCGCTCACCTTCAAGGCCACATATCGTGCGATAAAACCCTTTGCTGCCTCGTTTTTCGCCAACAAATCCATGACCGGCTGGCGAGGCAAGAAAAGGATCTCCACCTTGCTAGAGGCGCGGGCCGAATAGTCGAGCGTTGGCTCTTCCAAAACCGAGACCTCGCCAAAGGTGTCCCCAGGTTCGCGAACCCCTATGCTCCTCTCTTTGCCCCTGTCTTCGGTAAAGAGTCTCACCCGCCCCGCCTTGATGACGAAGAGGCCTTGGGCCGTGTCGCCAGAGGTGCATATGGTGTCCCCAAACTCGAAGTGCAACGACTCGGCATATCCGGCCAATTGCTCCAGTTCTCGATATATAAAAGGAGAGAAGAACTCAACGCTAGCAAGGAAGTCTACTATGGATGACTCTGTCAATGAAAGGCCTCCTGTTTAATCTGGCCGGCCAATGTACTCCGGCAAGTCAAAGCCATGGACTCAAAGAAACCTATTGTAAGGGGACCACAACCTTTATGAAGTAAAAGGGGGGCGCCCCGGAATAAAAAAAAGCGGCAACTCCCCCTTGCCTGCAAGGACCACGGTTTCAGCCACCTTCCTCTTCTCACGAAACCCAGCTACTGCCCATGTATAAACAGCTTATGAATCAGCACTGACCTCAGTCTCGAAGTCAGTCCACCATAGGCGGATCACAGCCGTTCCTTTCAAGCCCCAGGCGCAATACCCACGCATAAAGCCGCTCATTGGAATAAGAGCGATTTATAGGGACAGAAACGAACTATACCGTAACACTGTGCTCTTGCAGACGTGCCTCCAGCCAGTCGTTGTAAAGTAACTCACCTATCTCTTCCTTGGTGGAATCGTCCAGGCTGGCAGGATTGACGGCTGTAACCTGGATAATCTCGTAGAAATACCCATCGCCCAACTCCAAGGGCCCGACGACATCTCCTGCAGATGCATTGAAGACCTTGGCACTCACCTCATCGGGCAGCACCCCCCGACGCAAGCCTCCGATCTGTCCTCCCGTCTTTCTGGTCTCATTGTCAAGCGAGTGCTCCTTGGCCAACTCGCCAAAACCCTCTGGGTCTTCACTCAGCAGAGACATCAGTTCTTTTGCCTTGGCCTCACTGTCCACCACGATGTGCCTGATATCGGCACTGTCGAACTTGGGCGAGTTCAGCTTGAAATACTCTTCAATGGACTGCTCGCTCGTGATGGTTTCAACCATCTTCTTCTTGTAGATTCTCTCCGTTACAAAAATCTCAAACTCATCCAGCGTCAGCCCTCTCTGATCCATCCATTCCTGCGTATCCTTTGCCCGATGAAGGGCCGCAACGCGTCTGAAATCGTCCGCTTCCTGCTGGACCTCCTCGGTGGACACACTGATGCCTTTCTTTTTGGCCTCCTGTACCGTTATCTTGTCGCGGATAACTTTCTCGGCCAGCAAAGGAAACTCGTTTGACATTTTCAGGATATTGATAAATTGCTCTGCAGAAACCACCTCGTCGTTAATCTTGATCGCTGTGCTCATCTTTACCTCCTTCAAGAACCCATAAATACTCAGGCGCGCTACCTTTCCTGTCAAATTCCTCCCCCCGGGAATACGGTCACCTCCTTTCTTAACATGGAATCCCACGACCGTGAAAGTGCGGTCACTGGCACAGATCAATTCATGTCGGGCTGACTGTGTAAGATCCCGACCCTTCAGTCCACGCCGCCCCTAGCCTTTGAGTCTTCTCACCGGATCCAAGGCCAGATCTATCAACCTGCGCTTTTGAACTATGATCTCCGCATCTGCAGTCATGCCATACCTCAGTTTTATCTCCTCACCGTTGACTATGAAATAGTCACGTTCCAAACTGACCCGGCCATTGTATAGCGGCTGTCCGTCCTTTGAGAGCTCTGCAGAGGGAGATATATACTCCAGTTTGCCCCGTATGAAGCCATAGCGCTGAAAAGGAAAGGCAGCAAACTTCAGTTTTGCCGGTTGGCCTACCTTGAGGAAGCCACGGTCCTTGTCCAAGATAGAAACACGCAGAATATCCCTGGCATCTGCCGGGGCGATGGAAACGAGGGCTTTTGTTGCTTCCACCTTTTCTCCTTGTTGCTTGAAGGAGACCCGGGTTATCTTCCCGGATACAGGGGAACGGATCACTAGCGTTTCTTGATCAAGGTCCTCAAAACTCACCAGGGAAGCGGCCTCCCACTTCGCCCGCGCCGTGCGATACTGGACGTCAATCCGGCTTTCCGCGTTTGCGATTTCCTGCCTCTTGTTTGCATGTTTGACACGCATACCCAGTAGCTCAATGTATGTCTTGTCAATCTTGTTGCCCGTTTCCGCATGTTGTTTGCTGAACTCAAGTTCCAGGTTCTGTAGCTCCGTCAACAAACGCTCATACGTGGCATTTGCCTTAAGGTATGTGCTTTCTGCCTTTTCCGTTTCTTGTCTGGAGACGCCGCCATGGCCTGGCGTCTCATAGAGGCGCTTGTATGTACCCGCCGTCCGTTTCGCAAGATCTCTTTCGCTTCTTGCTTCTTCCAGCTTGGTTCTCGTTGCCTCTAGTTTATGTCTTTGGCTCTCCGAAAGGTTCCGCAATCCTTCTGTCTTAAGTTGACTGTACTCCTTCTCTTTCTGCTCAATGTGTTTGGCTATGGTGGCAAGCTCTTCTTCCATTATCTTCTTCTTCTCTGGAAAGACCTCTTTTTGCCGCTCAGCTTCCTGAAGTTTCATCTTTGCCTCCACTGCTCCTGCCGCAGCCTTGATGGCTTCTGGCGCCTTGATGCGAGCCAGGAGGTCATTCTTGGATATGGGCATGCCCTCTGCCACATAGATGTCGATCAATTCACCGTTTGTGGGTGAATAGACCCGTCTTTCCTCAGACGCCGGCTCCAATTGCCCTTTAGCCTTAATGATCACATCTGCCTTGCCGTAAAAAGACCAGATAAACAGCGACGCTAAGAGGGCTATCAGCAGATAGATAATCCCCCGGGCTAACAAAGAGGACCTTTCCATGAGCACTTCAAGGGCTTCCGCACTGTGCTCTTCCACGGCGTCCACGAAAACCTCTGGGTGTTTTTCTTGGGACATCAGTCTTTCCTCTCTGATGGATTCGGTAGCAATTTGACCTTCTCTGACGATACAGCAGGGTCCAATACGTTTCTGAGATCATCAAGACGTAGTCGTTGGATTTGGACTTCATCAAGAATGGTCTTCTCAAGGGTCTTCCACGTATCGGGCAACTCCCTGTTTAGAAGACCATATATGCTGGCACCTGACGAAAAAGCCTCAAAGGCCGTTCTCAGAAGTCCTGCCTTTCTTCGAAACTCCTCAGACACCTTTGTGTCAAGGCGAAGAAGCCCCGAAATCCCACCACCTTTTAGGTAGTCATCCCATTTTGCTTGCGCCTCCATGAATGAAGCCTGACTCTTCTTCAACTCTTCGGTTCTAATCTTCTCGTAATCCTTTTCTATCAACTTCAAGAAAACCTCGTCCTCACTTGGAATAAGGATATTATGAAAAGAGAGCAGGAGGACACCGTAGTCTAATCTGTCTCTTGACCCTTCCACCGCAGCGAAGTCCTTTAGAACCTGACGATAGTGTTTCAGTTTCCTCTCTGCCAGTTCGCCCCATTTCTCGTTGACGAGGGGTTGAAGGATCGCGATGGCTTTTTTGGGAGCCCCCCCCAACCAGGCCTCTCTGGCCCTTCTGTATGCCTCAACGACGGCGGGCGAGGGCAGGATCTTTTCACGAATGTGGGCGACCTTGTCCACAAATGGCTTGGTCTGATAAGGGTCTTCTTCAAGCAAGGAGGACACCCTGAACAATTCCTTTGACTCCACCGCTCTCCAGAGGGCAATATAGGCAGCCACATCTTTCTGCAATGCCTCTATTCCGCCGATCTCTGGGTACTTTCGTCTGAAGTTTTCTACAGTTGCAACCAAAGCCTCAGGCCGGTCCGCATCCAATTGACTTTCTATTGCCGCCTTGAGCTCTTCGGTGGGCTCAACACGCATCGTCTCCAAGGTCTTCAGTGCATTTAGATCGCTGTGTATCTGTCTCTGGTAAATGGCAAATGGAGGATGGTGGTTTGCCATTTGGTCCAGAAGAGAGCAGTTGCAGTTCTTGTCCTTGGTCCATCGACTGAGCAAGGACTCTACCTTTTCCTCGTCCCGGTATATGGTTACAGGTGTTTCGCCCTTCCTTCCGGCAAAGAACGCTTCAAGGTCTGTGACCCAAACCAACAACTCTATAGCTTTTAAGCCGTCACGATTGTGTTCGTTTCGTGATGCCGCTGAGGCTAGGAATTCCCGGGCCTCAGCGAAGCGTGCCCTTTTCAATTTGTCCATCCAGTCAGGCAAAATGCCCTTTATGAGAGCCTCTGTTGCGATATCACACACGCGTTCATCGTGAGGATCCTCCCGCAGTATTGCATCAGCCACCTGAGCACACTCAGTGTAACGCTGTTGCTTCATTAGTCTCTTCAACTTCCGTTCGGGCGAACTGAGGGCGACCACTGAAACAACCCCTGCAGCCAAGAGGACCCCGACCAAACCCAGCAAGTACCATTTTCGTTTCCGGCCGTCTCCGGGCTTGTCCCAGAACTCAGCGATAAAGGCGGCAAAAAGTCTTTTCTTGTCCTTAAGTTTCGAATGGGTGCCCGCACACGGAATAGAGGATTGGGAGGAGGTTTCTTGGCGGCCGCCTGAAGAAGGGCCCTGATCTGCTTTCTTCTCCGAGGCTAGCATGCCCAAGAAGGAGGAAGCGTCCGACACGTATATGGTGCTTTCCCCGCCGGGCCGGCTTTCCGCCGATTTCGTCTCAGGTTGATCTATGTAAATCACGTATTTAAAGAAAGCGCCAAAGGCTATAGCGTCCCCATTTCCAAGAGGCATGGGCTGATCATGAAGCCGTTGTCCGCCCAAAAAAGTGCCGTTGGTGCTGCCCAGGTCCTCTATGTACAGTCTGCCCCCCTCGACGAAGATCCGGGCATGCCGCCTGGAAAGCTTCTTTAGCTGATCCGGGAATTGCTCTTCGTACTGCGAAAACTTGCCTTCGCCGCGGCCGATCACAAAAGGCAAGCCCTCGATGACGATATCTTGGATACCCGTATTTGGCTCGGCCTGCAGGATGACTTTCATAGGAAAAATGTCTCCGGTCAAAATTCTACTTTCTCACGCTACTTCACTGTGACCTTGCCCCAGCCGCCGCCCAGGGCCTTAAAGAGAGAGACGGTATCATCCAAGAGGTAACGATGCATCTGCAGAAGCGACTTCTCAGCTGCATAAAGCTCCCGCTCGATGTCTAGAACCTGTAATTGGGATATCAAGCCAAGTTCAAATTTGGCGGTGGTTTGAGATCGAACCTGTTTCAGCCCGTCGAGCTTCTCCTTCAGGACAGCCTGCTGCTTTTGTCGACTCTCCAGATTTACCAAAGCGTTCTCCACCTCTTCAAAGGCTGTCATTACTGTCTTGCGATACACCTCTTGGGTTACTTGTGCTCGTGCTTGTTTTGCAGCAACGTCAGCCTTGCGACTGCCACCATCAAAAAGCGGCATGGACACGGCTGGTGCGATGGACAGCGCCCAGGTGCCCGTGAGCAGCCCCTTGAGGCTTTCACTCACTAAGCTGCCAGAGCCGGTCAGACCAAAAGATGGGAGCCTGGCGGCTTCGGCCGCACCTACGTTATGGGTTGCCTTAATGAGGCGGTATTCGGCTGCCACAATGTCCGGACGTCGGGACAGAAGGTCAGAGGGAAGGCCCACAGGCACCTTCACGGGCCGCAGGTTTTGTCTCAGGTTGGCACGGGGAATTTTCAAATCCCCTGCAGGCCGGCCCAACAAAGTGGCTATTCTGTTTTCAAGCCTCTTTCGCACCCTTTCAAGTTCCAACAAATCCTG
Organism: Thermodesulfobacteriota bacterium; assembly: GCA_034189385.1. Lineage (GTDB taxonomy): Bacteria > Desulfobacterota > Desulfobacteria > Desulfobacterales. Next base: position 36,298 of record JAXHVD010000005.1, on the reverse strand, counting down.
ATTCAGCCTTTTCACTTCTGCCTCTTGCCGCAGCACTTTCCACTGAGGAACAAGGCCTTCAGCGTATTGGTTTTGGTAGATGGTCAGTATTTGATTGTATTGTCCATGGGACCTGTCCGTCATACGGGACTGCTCATCAATCTGGCGGATCTGAAAATAGGCCATTGCCAGCTCCGAAACCAGCTTTAGATATCCTGCCCGATAGTCAGCTTGACTGGCTTCATATTCAGCTTTGGTTGCTGCATACTCTCTCCTCTTCTTGCCCCACATGTCTATTTCCCAACTCAAACTCGTCTGTCCGGTGGCCTGTTGAGAGTCAGCCACCGTGTGACCGCCACCGAAGTCAGGCACTTCCGCCCGACTAAACTCTGCCTTTGTGGACAAGTCTAGAGAAGGCATCAGTTGCGCCCGAGCCCCTTTAATCGTAGCACCTGCTTCCTGGATACGTCCGAGCAGAATCTTCAAGTCAAAACTGCCTGAGATAGCCTCTTGGACCAATTTGTTAAGATAAGGATCGCCAAAACCCGTCCACCAATCCATCTGTATGACTCGGCAGGGCCCTAATTCGGCAGCTTCTGTTTCACCCCAAGCCTTCTTTTCCTCAAGCTTCGGGCGTTCATATTGGGGCCCCACAGAGCATGCACTTAGGACCGTCACCATCAATAGAGAGAACCTGATTGCCAGTGAAGCCTTCATCTTTTTCCTCCGATCATACCGGTCCGAAAAGCGGGGTGTACCAACATACTATTCTACGGTTGGTTTGCTGGGATCTCCTGGGCTTGATTTAAAAGGTCGCCAACTTGCACATCGACGTGGCCCTGGGGCAATGTCTTCAGCATCTCATGGACGAGGCAGGCCACTCTCTTTTCACGTGAGGCCTTTTCATGGGCGGCAACATTGATAAATAGATTAATCGGATCCACCTGCCACTGTCTGTGGGCGGCTCTCCACTGCTCCGTTTGCCAGAGCATTCTCCCCGTGGCGCAGTCCACCAGCCTAAGAGAACAAGAGACTGCTACAGCGTCATAAATCCCTTTATGGATCGTGCCAGACTGCTCGATCTGCCCCATCAACACAGCCTCACACTTAAGTTTTTTCCCAAGCCTGGCGAGTGAAATCCCCGCCAGTTGACCAGGCGTTTGAATACCGAGCTCTTTCATGACCTCATCTACTTTTTCGGCCGCAATCCTCATGTATCCCTTCACCTTCAATCGTTCATAGACCTCCTGGTACAAGGCCTTCTCAACGTTGGGCTCCAAAGAGAAGTTGTCCATGGGAACCACCGCAATCACTTTGGGCTTCATGAGCTCATAGTCGGGGGATAGCTGCCAAATCTCTTTTTCAGATCGATCTTCGGCAATAGCTGCAGAGGCAAGGATGGCAATGATAGACGGCAGGAGCGCCAAGTATCCAACGGAAAGGGGCCTTCTCAATGTACCTCACAGATCAATGCAATTGAAAGACACAGGGAACTGACGAGGCGCCCGATGCAACGGCATACAGCCACGAGCACGAATAATGATGAATTGAACCCTCCCCGCGGCAAGCCACGGGGAATCTTCACCGCAAGGATGTTGTCATCTTAACTATACACTCGCTAACCCCGCCGCAAGCAGCGGGGAATGCGCTCGCTTATTCGGTTCAACACCTTAACGCTTAGGCACGGAACAGCACAAAGAATGTTCTGTCAGGCCAAGCGGCAAGATCTTCACAACTTGTTTGTTTATGGGAAAAACGGTTGCTGGTGCTCTGAAAGTGTCAAACTGCCAAAATCTCAAATACCAGAGATTCAATGAAAAGACAATCCCAAAATGGCCATTTCATCCCTCCAAATCAAGGGGTTTTGACTCTTCTTGTCACAAGCAAAGGGACAACAGAATGCTTCGACTCAACAGAAGCGTTGGCAGTGAACAAACAGATCATGCCAGATGTGTTGCAAAAAAAGCAACAAGATTTAGAGACCTGGAAAATACGGAGCTTCCCCCAAAAGGCCCTTATTCAAAATTGATGTTGAATGATAAATACTTATCACTGTTCATCCAATATTGGCGACGGTGTTGGCACGGGGGATGCAGACCAACAGTAAACCAAACGCCAGCAAAAAACAAAAAGAAAGGAGAAGGAAAATGAAAAAGGTCAAAATCAAGGATTTGGAAATGGACAAGGAACTAAACGGCAAGGCTATGAGTGAGGTGGCAGGTGGTTGTTACCCCGGCCCGGGTTATGTCCCTGGGTACATCCCCGGCTATCCCTGCTACCCCGGTTTTCCCTTCTACATGGGCTATCCTTACTTCCCCTGTTTCCCCTATCCCTGCTACCCTGTGGTCCCGTACGGCATTCCCGGCGGGGCAATGCCGGCAATGGGCGGTGGCGCTGAGTAAAGCTACCTCCTCGGGCAACTCCTAGAGGGAGGGGGCCGTTTTGGCCGCCTCCCTTTTTTGATGGTGTCGCAAGAAGTCACAACGCCCGTTTCTGACTTTTTTCGAGTCTGCCCTTTTCTCCCTCTCTCCGATCGTGATGTTGGCCTTGAGGAGACACTGCCACTGCAATAAGTTGCATTGCACACAACAACTCATCAGTTGCCCACGGACCCAAAATCCCTTCACAAAGGCTGGAAATCCAAGAATCTGTCTCATTACAATTGGTTATATTGAAGCGCGGCCGAGGTTGCCGTGAGTTGGCATGGCCAGTGCAAAAAGAGGATAACCAAAAGAAAGGGGGAAAATACGATGAAAAACTTCTTACACCATAACCTCAATGCCCTGCATGTCTACTGCCGCCTGGTCAGGATACTTCCTAAAAGACAAGCTTGGGACATTACATCTCTCTGGGAAAGAACCAGGCTCTATTCCCTCATGTATACCTAAGTCCTCTGTCCAACAGGGCCATGAGGAAACACACCTTGCTGCCCCTGTTGTGTCTCCACTTGCGATCCCATGTCCCGTGTCAGTTACATAGATCTTGCACCGATTGCCCCTTGTCTCGCTTTGCACAGAAATTTTCCCGCCAGGGCGGACTCAATGTCCCTCACAAAAGACTTTCTGCCCGATCAGATCGATTCTTTCCACAAAAAGGGGGGGAGGGAAGAAAGCACTGGCCCATGGCCTGGTACTTATTCACACTGGCGACTAGGCCAGTTACAAGGCCCTAGAAATGGATATGTAAAAAGTCGGCCCCTCTCCCGGGCGGGATTTCACCCATACTTTGCCGCCATGCTGTTCTGCCACCTCTTTAACGATGGCCAGGCCCAGACCGGCCCCCTCCCCAGCCCCACGTGTTTCATGGCGCTGGAAAGGCCCAAAGATCTTCTCCATGACTTCGCTCTTTATTCCCACACCGTTATTGCCTACTAAAAGGACATGAAACTGATCAGACCTCTCATATCCTGCCCAGATTTCACTCAACCCATCGCCTCCGTGCTTCAGTGCATTCTCCACAAGGTTCCTTAACACCCTCAAGATAGACAATCTGTCAACCCTGATCTCAGGCATGCTTTCAGGCTCCATCCACTGAATTCCGCGGAGATTGAGTTGGGCTGAGAATTCGTCTTTCACCATCTGCAGTATCTCTTTCAGCTTAACACTCGTCACGTTCAGCGGTAACTCTTTAGTCGATATGTAGACATTGATTTTCCAAACAAGATCTGCAATCTGTTCTGCGGCCGTCATAATCTGATCACAATAATTCCTTGCCCTTTCGTCAAGGACATGTCGGTAGTGTTTGTGAAGAAGCCGTGTGACGCCATAGAGGCCCACGGCCGGGCTCTTGAGGTCATGTGAAACCGAGTAGGCAAAGATTTTTATCTTCTCAGAGCTCTTTCTCAGCTCCTCTTCCATGAGCTTGCGCTCAGTGATGTCATGAGAGATAATCTGAACACCAAAGGTCTTTCCATCACGGGCTTTAACAGGCTGAATGTTTGACAGAAACCATCGATTCCCCGTGGGCAGTTGGAATTCGTCTTCGAAATCACGCCCTGTTCCAGATTCGATGACCTGACGATTTCTCTCCATAAGGACATGGGCATTCTCAGGAAAAAGGTGGTGCATGGACTTTCCAACAAACTCCTCAGGGGTTCCACCCAAGTTCCTGGCCCCTACAATGTTTATAAGGGTAAGAACACCATTGTCGTCAAAGACCGTGATCGGATCACCATAGTTGTCGATGAGAAGGCGGTATTTCTCCTCGCTCTCCCGAAGCTCCGCCTCCACACGCTTGCCCTTGGCCGCTTCCTGCTCGAGTGCTTTGACCCTTTGTTCCAACTCCCCATATGTTGCTCGTCTCTCAGCCATCAGATCACCCCCTTGGCCTGAGAGTACATAAGGCCCCGACAGCAAAGCCTCCTTGCGATCAATGGGGCCTTTGTCAGTCCCATAAGGCGCCCTCACTCAAATATGCTCTCTTCTTGGGATACTCCTCTTTATGTAAACCTAGTCGCAGGTAAATGGAGCGCCTGTTATGAACTATTTCTATATAAATCAACTGGTTGTCCCAGTCCCGCTCTTCAGCAGGATTTGAAAAGATGGCTGGATAAGAACGCCCAATGAACCGGGCAAAGGAATCCTGATGTCGGCAACTGCCTGTCAAAAAGGAACTGCCCTGCCTGCAACGGAATGAAGGCCATCCCTGCCCCCCCATGGATATTGGCCTAATTGTTGAAATGTACCTGAAATGAAAGCAATCGTCAAACTATCGGGATCGCATCCTGCTCAGGTGGAAGTCAGAAGAAGAGAAACAAATGATTCTATCAACTGCTCGTTGGTCCTTCCCAAGAAGCGGATTCACAAGCAGGGGAATTTTCCGGCAGGACTTCTAACAGGTTGGCGCTCATCTCTTGTAGTTGAACAGACAGTTGGGAGTAAGGCGATAGCCCCCTTCAGGCGCCTCAGAGCCCATGGGCAGTGCATTTCTTGTTGTTTCCCATGTCAACCCCCTGCATATTTCAGGCTTGTTGTCGGGATGGCCAGCACAAAGGTTGTCTTCTGTCAAGAGCCTGCATCGCAGGTTGACAGTTACAAGACGCGGGGAAAACACACAATGCTTTTGGGGAATGATGAGAACGTTCCCCTCAACTTGGACACCGTGTAACTCAAAGTACCATTTCTTGTCAGGGTTCATGGGAACTGAAAGCCTGAAAATGCCACCCCTCATGGTGATGTTGGCATTGGGCCCCACAGGGCATTGGAAACCCTTGCAGCATTCAGCCTCGCAATACGGCAGCCAGCACAGACAGTTATCACAATCTCTAGCCCTATCTATCATCGCCGCCTTGTGCTCTTGTTCTTTCACTGAAAATCCTATGAAAGGTCTGGCTCACGTCTCCGGTGCATGATGAGCCATAATTTTCAGTCATGACTGTCTGAAAGGTAGGCCAGTTGAGCCTTTGCCTTGTCTTCATCCACAAAAAATAAAAGGATGCCTCCAATGAGAAAAAGCACCAAAATAGACCCGATGCCCCATCGAGCAGCCAGTTCACCCACCTGGACCATCTGCTCCGCAGTAGGCGCAGGCGGCATCAGGATCCTTCTTGTGGCCAGCCCCACCACGCCCACTAATACGGGTCCAAGGATAGCGGCAAATTTACCTAGCATGTTGTAGAAACCATAGTATTCAGCCGCTTGGTTTTTGGGAATCAGGCGTGAATAGTAGGAACGACTCAGTGCCTGTATCCCTCCCTGAACCAAACCGATGACCATGGCCAGAATGTAAAACTCCCCTTTGTTGGTCATCATGGTCCCCCAGGCGGTGATAACCATGTACACGCCGATGGCAAGGTAAATAGACTTGCGGACCCCCCACTTCTGCCCCAGTTTTCCGAACCCCAAAGCAGCAGGGAACCCAACGAACTGGGTAATCAAAAGGGCGACGACCAAATCCTTTGAGTCAAACCCCAGAGACAGGCCGTAATCCAGAGCCATTCGGACGATGGTATCAACACCGTCGATGTAGAACCAGTAGGCTAAGAGGAAGAGAAAAACAGTCTTGAGATGGCGAATCTTCTTAAAGGTTCGGATCAATTGTCGGAGCCCTTCCACCATGAGATTTCCGTTCGAAAGGGAAGATTCTTTGACCCCTTCTTCCGGAACCCAGCAAATGGCAAAGACAGTGAACGCCCCCCACCATATGGCCACAGAGATAAAGGCCCAACGCACAGCCATTTCTCCGTCCGGCAAGCCGAATCTCTCTGGCATGAGTGTCATCAACACATTTAGCAAAAACAAAAGTCCCCCACCAAGATACCCCATGGAAAACCCAAGACCTGACACATAGTCAATGTTTTCTTGATCTGCTACGACTGGGAGCAAGGCGTCGTAGAATATATTTGCCCCTGAAAATCCGATAATCCCCATGACGTAAAAAAATATGGCCCATGGCCATTGGCCCCTTTCTATGACAAAGAGAGCCGCTGTTGTGAGAACGCCCAGGTAGGCAAAACCAACCATGAACCTTTTCCTTGCCGATCCCCTGTCTGCCATGGCGCCTAGGACAGGCGCCATCAATGCCACAAACAGGCTGGCCGCAGAGTTACCGAGCCCCAGTTTCGCAGTAGTCATATTCACGTCACCGCCATGGCTCCAGTACTGTTTAAAGAAAAGGGGAAAGAATCCGGCCATGACGGTGGTAGCAAAAGCAGAATTTGCCCAGTCATACATGGCCCACCCCCAGATGGCCTTCTTCTCTTTCGTCATGGCCTCACACAGTATAGGATTGACCCACTGACGTGGGCCCCGTGCCCCGTCAAATTTACCGAAGGGAACCCTCACGGGGTGAACTTCGCCGGAATGGGTTCCCCCAAAAGCCTGTCATGGCCCCTCAAAGCAGTGATGCAAAGCTCTCAGGATGCTACCCCAGACTTTGTGAAATGTGAATCTTCTTTTGTGCGGTCTGGCGGCAAGGGCTGCTATCGGTGCACCCCTTGGTGGATAACCGGGGGGTCTTGGAATGAAAGGCGATGGGTGTGTCAGCGTACGTGAGGATAGGCTTGATGTCCGCCCGAAGAGGTTGCCTTAGGTAGACAGCATTCCTCTCGGGCGCCTCTTTCGTTCAGGGCCTACTTCTTGTCTTTCACCAACATGGTGGAGGGGTCCAAGAGCAATGGGGGTTGACCAGAAGGTGGGATCGCCCCCTTCAAAGCCCTCACATGGATCTCCTTCTCCACAGGCTGAAGTTGTATGACGACTTCAAAGAGATCTGCGAATCCCGAAAGCTGCGGCGGCATGCCATCTGCCCCCGGATCTTCATGTCGGTGGGTCCGTATAGCAAACCAGACTGGGATTGAATCTCTCTTGGCAAGGGCCTTGAGATCGGAAAGGGTCTTTCCTGCTTCTTCATCAACGGGAAGGCCATCAATGAGGATCATCTGAGGGTAGAATATGCCCTGCTCTGTGAGATCGGTCAGCCTCTCCTCCAGCTTCGGGACGCTAAAGCTCTCGACCTTGAAGGTCATGACGAACCTGTGTTGGAGTATGGCCTCCCATAGCTGGTCCATCTGCTTGACATGGTATTGATCTGCAATATTTCGGACAACCTCTTCATACCAAAGACAAACCTTCTTTACAGGGTCGTCCAGGCTAATATGGACCACATTCTTGCTCTTTAACATGCTGTTCAAGGCAAGCTGGACCAAAAAGGCTGTTTTGCCCACACCGGCCCGGGCCAGCACAGCGCCAAAGCCTCCTTCAGGAAGGATGTCTTCAGTCTCCTGTCCCATGAGTCTCAATGGATTGCGTAGTATAAGGTCTTTTTCTAGCATGTAGTAATCCCTGTCTTTGAGGTAAATGACTTTTTTGCCCCTTCCGGATTGTAGGCCACGAGTTGCGCGTTCAAGCTGGCGACTTGCAGAGAATACATCTTTCGAGGGCCCGACGCTGTTGCGAGACATGCGCTTCCTCATACCGTCCAGTCCCTCAGTCCCTTTCATCATACCACTGTATCCCCCCAACTCCTAACTCGGAACGCCTAACTCGCAACTTATCATTACGCCACGTTCTCTTTACCTGCTGCGGCCTTTTTGACCAGCTCATCCGTAATCCCCTTTGGCACCTGCCTGTAAGTGAAAAACTCCATGGTAAACTGGGCCTTGCCTTGGGTAGCCGACCTGAGAACCGTGGAATAGCCAAACATCTCTGCAAGGGGAACCTGGCCTTCAATAGTACACATGGGGCCTTCATCCTGTGTACCTACAATCATTCCGCGGCGTTGATTCAAAGACCCCATGACAGCGCCCTGAAACTCAGTGGGCGTTTCCACGACCACTTTCATGATCGGTTCTTGAATGACCGCTTTGGCCTTGGCATACCCCTCCAGGAAGGCACCCCGAGCGGCGGCCTGGAAGGCCATATCAGAAGAGTCAACAGAATGGGAGGCCCCGTCGTTGACAACCACCTGGATGCCCGTAACCGGGAATTCCATCTTAGGCCCCTTGTCGAGGCATTGCTTGAAACCCTTCTCAACGGCAGAGATGAATTGGGTTGGGATGGCGCCTCCAACGACCTTGTTTTCAAATACGAAATGCTCATCCGTCAATGGTTCCATGTAACCCGCCACCCTGCCAAACTGTCCTGCGCCACCAGTCTGTTTCTTATGGGTATAGTTGAACTCGGCCTTGGCAGTGATGGTTTCCCTATAGGCCACACGAGGCATGCCCGTGGTCACCTCAGCGTTGTATTCTCGACGCATCCGCTCCAGATAGACCTCGAGGTGCAACTCTCCCATGCCGGAAATGATCGTGTCCCCTGTTTCGTTGCTCACATAGGTTCTAAAGGTGGGGTCCTCTTTTGTAAAACGGCCGAGGGCCTTGGACATGTTAATCTCTGCCTTGTTATCCTTTGGGACAATGGCAAGAGAGATGACAGGGTCCGGCACGTGCATGGACGTCATCGTCAAGGTGATGCCAGGAGATACAAAGGTATCACCGGAGGCACACTCCACACCAAAAAGGGCACCAATATATCCTGCAGGCATGACGTCGATGTCTTCCATCTGGTCCGCGTGCATCCTGATCACCCTTCCCACTTTGACCTTCTTGCCGGTACGAACGTTGACAACGGTGTCGCCCTTTGCCAAGGTTCCCTGATAGGCACGTATGTATGTAAGCTGGCCATAGGGTCCGTCCTCCAACTTGAATGCCAGTGCCACTAGGGGTTCCTTTGGATCAGAAGAAAGGAGGACCGGTGCCTCATCATTTGAAGTATCTAGCGCCTCACTCGCCATATCGGTCGGGCAGGGCAGATATGCTGTGACGGCATCAAGGAGGGACTGAACCCCTTTGTTCTTGTAAGCCGATCCCATCAGAACCGGGGTCATTTCACGGGTCAAAGTCCCCTTGCGGATAGCCTGAATAAGCAGATCCTCTGTCACCTCGCCTTCAAGGGCGGCCTCTGTGAGTTCATCTGAGAACATGGAGGCGGCATCAATGAGTTCCTCCCGCCTGCTTTCGGCCTCTGCAAGGAAATCCTCGGGTATCTCTTCGGTGCGCACAACTTCTCCGCTCTCCCCGTCAAAATAGATGGCCTTCATGGCAACCAGATCCACCACACCACTGAAATCTGCCTCAAGGCCAATGGGAATCTGCATGGCCCAGGCATTGTGCCCGAGTTTTTCTTGAAGCTGATCAATGATACGGAAGGGGTTGGCCCCGCTTCGATCCAGCTTGTTGATGAAGGCAATACACGGGACCTTGTATCTGGCCATCTGTTGGTCAACGGTAATGGTCTGGGACTGAACACCTCCAACAGAACACAGGACCAACACCCCGCCATCGAGTACCCTGAGGGACCGTTCCACCTCTATGGTAAAATCCACATGGCCAGGGGTATCTATGATGTTGATCTCATGACCCTGCCATTCACAGTACGTGGCAGCTGAGGTGATGGTGATGCCGCGCTCTTTTTCAAGCTCCATGAAGTCCATGGTGGCGCCAACACCGTCTTTTCCTTTTACGTCGTGGATGGCATGTATCCTTCTCGTATAGAAGAGGATACGCTCCGTAAGCGTCGTCTTTCCGGCATCAATATGGGCACTAATGCCGATGTTTCTCACCTTTTCAATTGCAGTACCGTTTTTCATGGTGCTCTTCCCTAATGGTCTATTAGAAAGTCTTGTGCAAACCACTTGGGGTCTGCTTCAAATAAAAAAACCCCCTCATTTCACAACAGAAGGGGGAACTAGCTTCACAGGCAGCCACTGTGTTGAAGGTAGGTGCATATATGTACTAATCATAATGTTGTCAAGGACTATTTTTGCGGAAAAACGCGATAAAGGAACGTGACTGAGCCACATGGTTTATTTAAAATCAATAGGTTATCCAGCATGGCAGGTCCAGTTGCCTGCGCGTGCTAACATACTTCTCACACACCCTTGCACAATAACCGGTTGCGTGCCGCGCAAGAACGCGTTAGATCCGTCCAGACCAGAAAGTTGAACCCTCTCTAGACTGCCCCCCTTTTCCGTGGCAGGTCGGTCATGATCGAAGAACAAAAAAACGGACTCTCCTTGTGGTCCTTTGAAAACCTCTCTAGATATGACGAGATCGGCCACTTTGTGTCCTCTCGCATGGGCGGCTGCAGCCGTCCGCCCTATGCCTCCTTGAACCTATCGTTTAACGTGGGCGATGACCCTCAGAAGGTTCTGAAAAACCGCCAACGACTTGCCGAGGCCCTCGAGATCCCCCTTTCTCACCTGACTACTGCAAAACAGATTCACGACTCTCAGGTGAGGATGGTCTCTGAATCACTCCGAGGCAGCGGAGCTACCGACTACAAAGGGGCCATCGATGCCACAGATGCCATGGTGACCCGCGTTCCAGGGATCTGTCTCATGATTTTCCTGGCCGATTGTGTGCCCATTCTTCTGTATGATCCTGTCAAGGGGGTGGTTGGAGTGGCCCATGCAGGATGGAGGGGAACCCTTCAGTCCATCGCCCAAAAAATCGTGTACGTTTTCCAAAAAGACTTCAACTCTTCTCCCCAAGATATGGTGGCCGCCATTGGGCCATCCATTGGCCCCTGTTGCTATGAAGTGGGCCTAGAGATCGTCTCTCAGGTGGAGCGTGTATTTGGAAGCGGAAAGGACTATGTCAGAACGGATACTTCATCCGGCAAGAAGTGCTTTGACTTGTGGACGGCCAACCTGACACAGCTTATCCGAGCCGGGATTCCTGAAAAAAACATAGAAAAGGCACAAATATGCACCTGCGATCATCCGAAGCTGTTCTTTTCTTATCGACACGAAAAGGCAAGGACAGGAAGGTTCGGCGCAGGCATTTTTCTCCGCAGTTGACGTTCTCGGCCTAAGAGTCTTTCGATCTCCTAGAGCCGTACCACTCGATCTGGCGGCACATCCCCCTGATCATCTTGACTTCCCGTGCCCGCATGCCGGATCGGGCAAAGAACCTTCGGACATACTGCATCCAATAGTCGGGATTTTCGCGGTTAATAAAGTCGATATTGACCAAGGTCTCCTTCAGTTGTTCGTACATGGCCTCAAGCTCTTGGCTGGTGGCCAATCTGGGGATGAAGCCCTCTCCCCTTTGCCGGCTTGCCAGAAACACCTCGTAACAAAGGACCATCACTGCCTGGGCCAGGTTCAAGGATGCAAATTCTGCCGTGGGTATGGTCACTACTACGTGACAGAGGCGCAGTTCGGCATTGGTAAGGCCGGTGTTTTCAGGCCCAAAGACCAGGGCAACACGGTTTTTTTGAGAGATGGGAATCAGTTCTTGGGCAAGTTTTCTGGGCTGTGCGGTAGTGGCCCTCTTGCCCCCTGCACGGGCTGTTGTGCCTACCACGTATTGGAAGGGGCCCAGGGCGGTTTCCAGGTCTTCGAATACCTCCATGGCCTCCACAAGGTCTGCGGCAAAGTGCGTGGCCATCTTAAGGACACGTGTCAGATCGCAATCCCGCGGGTCTACCACAATGAGTCGGCTGACACCCATGTTCCGTGCCACACGGGCAGAGGCCCCGATGTTTTCAGGATACCTGGGCCGGTGAAGGACAATGGCAATGTTTTCCAGATTTACGCCTTCAGCCGTGGTCATCGTGTCATCGGTCCTGCAACTACACCGGGTCATCAGGTCATTGATAAGTATACAAGAGACTCACCGCCCGTTCGTCCCGATTCCATCGGGACTCCCTTGAGGCGCAAAGGACGCAAAGAAACCCATTTTTTTACTTTTCGCTGAGACGCTGAAAAGCAAAAGGCAACTTGCCCCTCGGGCAGAATGAACAAGCATCTACGGTTTTCTAGTCTAACAAGTTGAAAATAGCATAAGATTCCAGGCCCTCTGCATGGTTCCGTTCGTCATAGGCAATGGCTTCTTACTCATGTTTCCCGGCGTCTCACCGGAAAAACATGAAGAAAAACAGACTCTGCGCTCTCAGCATCTGCGGTCAATATCGGTTTCTACCTCATCAACGGCACGGTTACGTGCTCATCAGCTCAAGGGCATTGAAGAAGTAGCCAATCTCAAATACCGCCGTATCAGGGGCGTCGGACCCGTGAACCACATTTCTTCTGCCGTCTGTGGCAAAATCTTTGCGTATGGTCCCTTCAGCCGCGTTCTTGGGATCCGTGGCGCCCATGAGTTCACGGATTCTGGCAATCACGTTCTCCCCTTCAAGCACCATAACCACTGAAGGGCCTGAGATCATAAAGTCGATGAAGCCTTCGAAATAAGAGCGCCCTATATGCTCGTGGTAAAAACCCTCGGCCTCTTTCTTGGACAGGTGAACCATCTTCACCGCAACAAGCCTGAACCCGGCCTCCTCAAACCTTCTGGTCACCTCTCCAACAAGACCCCTTTGAACACCATCGGGCTTGACAATGGACAAAGTCCTTTCCTTCATGGACACACCCTTTCAAGAACTTTGCAGAACTACTTCGAGCGACCACCATAAGCTTTTTGGGGCACCCATCCCGACGAAGTGAACGGTCCGCCTTGGCGGATCAAAAAGCCTATGGGAACAAACGAGAAGAGGTTGCGCAAAGGTCTCCCTTCTATGTTCTTATTGGAAATACAGCAGGCTCCCTAACAGAAACACAAGGAGAAATCAAGGAGGCAGAAATGATTGGGCGGGGAAACAGAATCAGGTCCACACAGTCTTTTGTACCCGTTCCATCTCAGTCTCTTTCACGGGATAGATATGATAGACCAATTCATCTGGGCCAAACCAGAGCTTAATCTCTCTTTCGGCATCTTCCACATTGGCTGAGGCATGAATGGCGTTTTCGTAGATCCCCGAGGTCGTAATCCTTCCGTAGGCACCACGGATGGACGAAGGTTCAGCCTCCTCAGGATTTGTGGCGCCACAGATGGTCCTGACCTTCTGGATAGCATCCTCTCCGTGGTAAACCAGGGCAAGGACTTTTCTTCTCTCGTGGTACTCACCTGTAATATAGTCTATCAGTTCCTGAAAAAACGGCTGGCCTTTCAAACTCCTATAATGCTCTTCAGCCAATTCCTTTGTGACTCGAACCACTCTTGCCCCGGCAATCTCCAGACGGGTCTCGGAAAGGCGGGTGAGGATGTTGCCCGTAAGAGACTTCTTCAAACCATCAGGTTTGATTAACACTAGCGTTTGTTCAATGGCCATGACATTACCCTATTGTAACGGATTAAGGAGCTCTGAGACCCTTTTATCACTCTTTCGAACGTTCCTTGTGACCTTCTTAGGATACCCATTCCCGACTCCGTCGGGATGAGTGGTCGGACCTGGCGGATCAAAAAGCCCATAGAACCAAGTGGGATGGGGTTGTGCTAAGGTCTCTCCTCTTTGGTGTGAGGAACATAGGAAACGCAGAGGCCTGTGTCAAGGGAATACAGCCAAGCCGAGAATGATAGCCCATATCGGGATCATGTGTACCTCGTCAGGACCTCTATGTCTCTCCCATGAAGGCCTTTTTCACACCATGTAGCCGTCCTACACAGATGGCCCTTATTTCGATCACCCCTGATGAAGATTCTATGCTATTTTTCTTTTGTCTATGCCCGCCTCATCATGTTATCTACTGGCTGTGATTAGGACTCTGCGTTGGCTTCTTGAATAACCTCGCCCTTTACCGGCGATAGGCCTCTGAGAAACCAAATGACCAGGCTTCGGCCAGCCCTTCCGGCAATTGTCACAGTCATCTTTCTTGTAGCAGCATGTGCATGCCTTCCACGCATCACCCGTGCCGCCTCTCCTGACCCCTATGTCCAAGCCCGCCAACGTATGGTGGAAAGCCAGCTCAAGGCCCGGGATATTACGGATCCCAAGGTCTTAGAGGTCATGGGTACGGTAAAGCGCCATCTCTTTGTCATGCCGGAGTACGCTTCTCAGGCCTATGCCGACCATCCCCTTCCTATTGAAGAGGGGCAGACCATCTCACAGCCCTACATCGTGGCCCTCATGACGCAGATCCTGGACGTGAAACCAGGGGAAAAGGTCCTGGAAATCGGCACCGGTTCCGGCTATCAGGCAGCCGTGCTGAGCCATTTCACCGATAAGGTCTGGAGCATGGAGATTAGCAAGCCTTTGGCTAAGAGTGCCTCTGAGCGACTCAACGCTTTAGGATATAGCGACGTGAAGGTAAAGCATGGAGACGGATATTTGGGATGGCCCGACAAGGCCCCCTTTGATGCCATCATGGTGACAGCAGCGGCCAATCATGTGCCTCCGCCTCTCATAGAACAACTCAAGATGGGTGGTCGTCTTCTCATTCCCCTGGGAAGCAGTACGTACTATCAAAGGCTTACCAAGATCACCAAGATCCCCAAAGGCAACGACGTGGAGCACCTACTAGGCGTGGTCTTTGTGCCCATGGTAGGAAAGGTTCTGGAGGACTAATACCCCAGGGTCAAGCCAGCAAAAAAGAATGGAACGGCCAGCACAAGATAAAAGGCCACGAGATAGAGACCCTGATAAGGGTCCCACATGATGCGGGCAGGATCAAAGGGGAGTCTGTTTGAACACCAGTAACATACTAAAACAACAAGTGATAGAGTAAAGGTCAACACCGCTGAGGCCCGATTCAGCGAAAGAACTCTGACCCTGTGTGTCATCATCAAGAAGGTACCGCTTGCGCCCAATCCCAGGAAGGAAAGACTCACCACCATAAAGGCAAAGTGATGCCAAAGGGACACAGAGAACAGGCGGGTCAAGGAGACCTGGAGCATGAGTGTGGCCAAGGAAGTCAGCCCCACGCCGGCAAGGAGCCTCACGGATTGAAAACCCTTTTTCCCTCTGCTCATTTCTCTCCGCAAATGGGTTCGACGGACAGGTGGCTCACGCCGATACCATCTGAACCGGTTCAACACGTCAAGAGAAATTTGAAATTGTCGTCGTGCTGTGTTAGCATCACCACATGTCTAAAGAACTAATCATAAACGCCACAGACCATGAAACCCGGGTCGCCTTTGTGGAAAATGGCATCCTCCAAGAGCTCTTTATCGAAAGACCCGCAGAAGGCGACATTGCAAGTAACATTTACAAGGGGCGGGTCCTTCGCGTCCTTCCCGGGATGCAGGCCGCCTTTGTAGATATAGGATTAAATCAGGCCGCTTTCATTTATGTCGCCGACGTCCTGAATAACTACCAGGAATTCGAGCAGCTCATGCAGTCGTCCAGTGAAGACGATGGAGACGATTTGGCCGAGCGTGAGATCCATGAACGACCCCCTTCCCTAGATCAGAACTTCATGATTGAAGAACTTCTTCACGAAGGCCAGGAGATTATGGTCCAGGTGTCCAAGGCGCCTATTGGAAATAAGGGGGCGAGGATTACGTCCCGAATATCATTGCCAGGCCGTTTCTTGGTCCTCATGCCCACGACAAACCATATTGGGATCTCACGTCGCATTGAAGATGAAAGCGAGCGAAGACGATTAAAGGAAGCCTTGGCAGCCATCAGGCAGGACAACTATGGCCTTATTGCCAGGACCGTTAGTGAAGCCATTGGCACGGAAAAACTCGCCGACGAGATGAACTTCCTTGTGTCTTTGTGGGAAGAGATCCAGAAAAAAAACACGAATGCCCCCACCCCCAGCCTGCTGCACAAAGAGCTGAATGTAACACTGCGGGCCGTGCGGGATCTCTTTACGCGGGAGGTCGACAAGCTCGTTATTGATCATAAGTCTGGATATGAAGAAATCTTGCGGTTTTTGGATACCTTCATGCCTGGACTCAAGGACTCCGTGGAGCTGTACGAAGACGGAGAGCCCATTTTTGATGCTTATAATCTGGAATCAGAAATATCCAGGGCCCTGAAGAAAAAGGTCTGGCTCAAATCCGGGGGTTACATTGTCATCGAGCACACCGAGGCCCTCGTGGCCATTGACGTGAACACCGGACGTTTCGTGGGTAAGCACAATCTGGAGGAGACGATCCTCAAAACGAATCTGGAGGCGGTCAAGGAGATTGCATACCAGATCAGGTTGCGGGATATTGGCGGCCTAATCATCATCGACTTCATAGACATGGAAAAAAAGTCGAACCGTGAAAGGGTTTTTAACGCGCTGAAAGACGCACTTAAAAAGGACCGGAGCAAGACCAATGTGGTCCCTATGTCAGAACTGGGCCTTATCGAAATGACCAGGAAGAGGACACGGGAGACCCTCAATCGCATGCTTTGTGAACCCTGTTTCTACTGCGAAGGAGAGGGATACCTCCAGTCAAAGCGGACCATTTGTTACAATATCTATCGGGATATGAGACGAGAGTCCTGTGAAATCATGGGTCAGTATATCACGTTAAAGGTCCATCCAGAGATTGCCGACCTGCTCCTGGGCGAGGAGCAGGGGATGGTAGCCCATCTGGAAGGCTGGCTGAGGAAAGAAATCATTATTCGCCCTGATCCGCAGTTGCATCTTGAACAGTTCGAGATGTATGAAATGCACAAAAAATAGATTGACAATGTTTTATTTGAAAGTCTAATATTAATGTTTTTCATCGGCAGCCCAATGGGCTGTGATGCAATACATCTTAAGGGGTTTGGACCATGTATGCTGTCATATCTACGGGTGGGAAACAATACAGGGTGTCTGAAGGACAAACCATCAGGGTGGAGAAGCTTCCCGGTGAGGTCGGCACACCGGTCTCATTTGATCAGGTGTTGCTCTTCTCTGATGGTGACGCGGTTAAAGTGGGCCAGCCAACACTGGCCGGCATGAGTGTGACGGGGCAAATTGTCCAACAGGGTAGGGCAAAAAAAATCATTGTTTTCAAAAGGAAACGGCGTAAGGGTTATCGTAAGAAACAGGGCCATCGGCAGTATTTTACGGCCCTCAGGATCGACGGCATCAATGGTCCTTAAGAGAAATACCCTAAAGGAGCAACAGAGAAATGGCACATAAGAAGGCAGGCGGCAGTTCACGAAATGGTCGGGACAGCAATGGCCAGAGGCGGGGCGTCAAGTGTTATGGAGGGGAGCAGGTCTCAGCCGGCAGCATCATCGTGCGCCAGTTGGGAACCAAGGTGCACCCCGGAGTGAACGTGGGTATGGGAAAGGATTACACCCTGTTTTCCAAAATAGACGGCATTGTGAAGTTTGAGAAAATGGGACGCGCCCGGAAAAAGGCGAGTGTCTATCCCGCCTCTGCGTAAAGTGCTCTGCCCTGACCACTGGTTGCCTGGTCTCTCGTCTTCCAGCCATGGCTCAGGTTCAAGGTCCCAAAAGACAATTCTGCCCTTTGCGGGCCATATGACTTCCAAGGCCTTATCCCTCAACGGCTTCATCCAAGGAGTTCCCACGCCCTCCCCTCTTTTTGTTGGCAAAAGGGGCTGCACCTAGCCCACACGAAACGGCCCGAGAGCCCCCTTCGCACTGCAGCCAGAGAACCGTGGGGGACATCCTGTGATCCAACGGCCATGAAATTTGTTGATGAAACCTTGATTACCGTTCAATCCGGAGACGGCGGCAACGGTTGCGTCAGTTTTAGACGGGAAAAATATGTCCCCAAGGGGGGCCCAGACGGAGGCGATGGCGGCAAGGGGGGAGACGTCATCTTCAAGACCACTTCCCGAATGAATACGCTCTATCACTTTCATTTCAGAAAGCATTTCAAGGCCCAAAGAGGCGCCCATGGGCGAGGGAAGAATCAATCCGGAAAAGCCGGCCAGGACTTGGTTATTGAAGTCCCCTGCGGCACCTTGATAAAAGAAGCAAAAACTGGTCTCATCCTAAAGGATTTTACGGCAAGGGGGGAATCTTTCCTAGCCGCCCAGGGCGGACGGGGAGGGTCCGGTAATCAGCGCTTTGCATCGTCTAGAAATAGGGTGCCCAGATATGCCCAAGAGGGTGAATCGGGCCAGATACTGAATCTGAAGTTGGAACTCAAGCTCCTGGCTGATGTGGGCATCATCGGGTTGCCCAATGCCGGCAAATCTACTTTGGTCTCAAGACTCTCTTCTGCCCGTCCCAAGATTGCGGACTATCCCTTTACGACGTTGACACCGTCCCTCGGTGTCGTTGGCTCCGACGATATGAGCCCCTTTGTAGTTGCTGATATCCCTGGCCTCATTGAAGGGGCCCACAAAGGGGTGGGGCTGGGGACAAGATTTCTCAAACACGTGGAACGGACCAGAGTGTTGCTACACCTGATCGACGTTGCCGCCTTGCCCTCAGATGACCTTTTGGGCCCCTACAGGATTATCAACCAAGAACTCCGGCAATATGACGAAGCCCTTGCCAAGGAGTCTCAAGTGGTTGTCTTGAACAAGGTAGACAGGCCCGGGGCACGGCTCCTGGCAGAGAAAGCCTGCGACTCTTTGAAAAAATTGAATCCAGATGTCTGGATCATTTCGGCCCTCACAGGAGAGGGGCTGGGGCCACTGAAAGGTCATTTGGCGACCCTTGTGGAAAATGCTCGAAAGGCGGCTGCGTGATGCCCCTTGCAACGCCCTTGCCCTTTAGACAAGATTGCTGGTGGCATAAGGCCCTCAGGCAGGTAAAGAGATGATTTCAAAAAAGGAGCGCATAGAAATCCGAAAGGACCTATTTGGTGGCGTCAAGCGGACGGTGATCAAGGTAGGCACTGGGGTCCTTACCCTGGATCACGATCTCAATGTAAAGGTCATCAGGCGACTGGTGCGGGAGATATCCTGGTTGGCAGACCAGGGGCATGAGGTGATCCTTGTGAGTTCAGGGGCCATCGGCTCGGGGGTGAAGAAAATGGGTATCGCCCAAAGACCGACGGACATTCCCCAAAAACAGGCGGCCGCGGCTGTCGGTCAAGCGACGCTCATGTTGGCCTACGAAAAGGCCTTTGCACGGTATGAAAAAAAGGTGGCCCAGGTCCTGCTCACGCGGGATGACCTCTGCAACCGGAGGCGCCATCTGAATGCTCGCAACACCTTAAATGTCCTTTTGGACTGGCAGGTCCTGCCGATCATCAATGAAAATGACACCGTCGTTGTGGATGAGCTAAAATTTGGAGACAACGACAACTTATCGGCCATGATCACGCACCTGATGGATGCCCAGGTCCTCATCAGCCTCACCGACACAGACGGCTTGTACGACAAGGACCCTCAGGCCCATAAGGACGCCTCGCTCATCCCTCTGGTCTCCAAAATAGACCGGGCCATGGAACAAGCGGCTGGTGACATTCCAGGGGCTTTGGGCATGGGAGGGATGTCGAGTAAGGTACAAACGGCCAAAAAGGTCACGACGAGCGGCATCCCCATGGTGATTGCCAGTGGCCTGAAGCCCAACATCCTGAAAGGACTCTTCCAAGGCAAGGATATTGGGACCCTTTTTCTGCCTAAGAAACACAAAATGACAAGCAGAAAATGCTGGATTGCCTTTACCCTCAAGGCAAAGGGTGCTATTAGGGTAGACCGTGGAGCGGCAAAGGCCATCTGCAAACAGGGAAAAAGTTTGCTTCCCATCGGCATTACAGATGTAGAGGGAGAATTCGGCGTGGGAGAGATGGTCTGCTGTCTCGACCCAGATGGCGTCGCTTTTGCAAGGGGCCTTGCAAATTACAGCGCTGCTGACATCAGAAAACTCATGGGCCTTAAGACAAGCCAGATTGCAAAGAGACTCGGACACAAGCACTACGACGAGGTGATTCATAGAAATAACCTGGTCATGACCTTAGATGAAGCGGAGGAGTGCAAATGTCAGTAGATGAGACCATACGCGATATGGCCCTGGCTGCGAAACAAGCCGCCAAGGTTGTATCTGTGTTGAGCACAGACAAAAAGAACCAGGCCTTAGAGCGTGTTGCCCAGAAACTCCTTGAGGAAACAGACACGATCAAAGAGGAAAATGAAAGGGACTTAGCACATGCGAGAGAAACGGGGCTTTCAGATGCCATGGTGGATCGGCTCACGGTGACTGACGGGGTCATCGCGTCCATGGCAAATAGTCTGCGTGATGTCATTGCCCTCCCAGACCCAGTAGGGGGCGTTACCGGCATGTGGCTGCGACCCAATGGGCTGCAGGTGGGGCGTGTCCGCATTCCCCTGGGTGTCATCGGCATGATCTATGAGGCCAGGCCCAACGCCACCATTGATGCTGCAGGGCTCTGCCTGAAGGCCGGAAACGCAGTCATCCTGCGCGGCGGCTCCGAGGCCCTTCATTCGAATGCCATCCTGGCTCGTATCATTCAGCAGGCACTTGGAGAGACTGGCATACCAGAAGGGGCTGCCCAGGTCGTTCCAGTTACAGACAGAGCCGCCGTAAAGGCCTTGCTGCTTCAAGAAGACTGTATGGATCTCATTATCCCCAGGGGAGGAGAGGGCTTGATCCGATTTGTCGTTGAAAACTCCAAGATCCCGGTGCTGAAACATTACAAAGGGGTGTGCCACGTCTATGTGGACCAAGCGACAGACCTCCAGATGGCTGAGGAAATCTCTTACAACGCCAAGGTTCAAAGACCAGGGGTCTGTAATGCTATGGAGACGTTACTGGTCCACGAGGCCTCGGCAGAGGCGTTCTTGCCTAAAATGGCCAGCAGATTCAAGGCGGCTGGGGTGGAGCTTCGGGGCTGCCCTAGGACCTGTGAGCTCGTGCCGGAGGCCAAACAAGCCACGGAGGCGGACTGGCCAGAAGAGTACCTTGACCTGATCCTTGCAGTAAAGGTGGTCTCCTCGATGGGAGAAGCCGTAGAGCATATCGCCAACTATGGTTCCGCCCATACTGAAGCCATTGTCACATCAGACTACAACCAGGCTCGACGATTCTTAAAGGAGGTAGATGCCTCTGTGGTGTTGGTCAATGCCTCCACCAGGTTTAATGACGGCGGAGAACTGGGCTTAGGTGCTGAGATCGGCATTAGCACCTCCAAGCTCCATGCTTACGGCCCCATGGCACTTGAGGAACTGACGACAACCAAGTTTATTGTCTTTGGAGACGGGCAGATCAGAACATAAGGGGTCTTTGTGCGCTTAGGCCTTTTTGGCGGTACTTTCAATCCCATCCACATCGGCCATCTGAGGGCCGCCGTAGAAGTCGGTGAGGCTTTCCGCCTGGACAGACTTCTGCTCATCCCCTCGGCCAATCCACCTCACAAGAGTGATGACAATATGGCCAGTGCCGAAGAGCGCCTTGAAATGGTCCAACTGGCCATCAACGACATGCCTTGGTTTGAAGCCTCTGATGTAGAGCTGGGCCGGGCCGGGCCTTCGTATACGATTGACACCTTGAGACATTTTCAGGGCCACTTTGGTAAAGGTAGTGCCATTCATTTTATTGTGGGCCAAGATGCCTTCTCGGAAATCACCACCTGGAAATCGTACCACAAGCTCTTTGCCACAGCTCCTTTTATTGTCATGGCCCGGCCTGGATCAAAACTAAGGGGCTTAGAGGATTTTATCCACACCCACATATCGGCAGAATACCAATACGACAGGCCAGGCAACCGATACACACACCCTCTATGGTGCGCTATCTTCTGCCTAAAGGTGACGCTGCTGGACATATCAGCCACGCAAATTCGAACGTTCATCAGAAAGGGGCGTTCCATCCGTTTCCTTGTCCCCCCTTTGGTACACGAATTCATACAGAGGAAGGGCCTTTATCGATGACGCCAACTATTGACCACTACGTTGATGCCATTTGGGGCATGAAGGCCTTGGATGTGGTCGTACTCGATGTGCAAGGCTTGGCCTCTTTTGCAGACCACTTTATCATCTGCAGCGGCCGCTCGCACCGACAGGTCTCAGCCATCGCAGACCATGTTGAACAAACCCTCAAGGCAAAGGGGATCAAGCCTATAGGCATCGAGGGGCTCCAAGAAGGGCATTGGGTTCTCATGGACTACGGCGATGTCCTTATTCACATCTTTTACGAACCTGTGCGGATGTTCTACGACCTTGAAGGCCTCTGGTCAGACGCCAAGCGCATTGAGATAGGTGATGACAATGGAAGAGTCCACCCCTAGAAGCTCCAGGGTGCCCGTTTCCATTTCAGGCCCAGACCCTGCAGGGCTTTTGAAACTCCCTGGCAAAGAGGCACTTGACCGCATCCTTGAATCGCCCACACCTGCTCATCTGGTACAATCGCTGGCCGAGGAAGACCTCTTTTGGCTTGTCCAGGATGTGGGGCCCGAAGATGCCCTCCCCATTCTTGCCGTTGCCTCCAATGATCAATGGCACTATCTCCTGGACCTGGAGCTCTGGAAGAAAGACCGCTTGGACACCCCTTCGGTGAACCGGTGGTTGACCCTCCTCTTGAAAGCAGATCCACAAAGATTCCTCATGTGGCTGCTGCGGGAGCACCTGGATTTTCTGGAGTGGCATCTTTACAGGAATATTGACATCCGAATAAAGGAAGAAGATGAATCTCCATCAGACATTGATGACAGCTATTTTACCCTTGATGGCGTCTTTTATATCCGCATCCGCGACGACAAGCACGAACAGAGCCTTAGAGAGCTCCTGGAAAGCCTTGCAACCCATGATACTAAGAGATTTCATCAGGTGTTGCTGGAATCGGCCTCTGTCCTGCCAGCCGAGGCAGAAGAAGGCATGTACAGACGCAGAAATATCCGGTTGGCGGAAAAGGGGTTCCTTCCCTTTGAAGAGGCTATTGGAATTTATCAGCACGTGAGCCCCAGGTCCCTGCTGGATGAGAGTTCTGAGATCCAGAAGACAGGGATAGCCCTGGATCCTGCTGCACCCATTCCTCTTTCCACAGCACTACTCATTCAAGAGCAGGACCTCTTTCACCGGTCCTTGAGACACGTTGAGGGAAGCCTTACCCTGGAAAGACTGCAGATAGAATTTGCAGGCATGTGCAATCAGATCATCTCTGCAGACGGCTTTGAAATCCGAGATAGAGAGGGTTTGGCATCTGTGGTCAGAAAGGCTTGCGGGTATCTGGACATCGGGCTTCAACAATTGGACGGCAGTGTCCCGTCCAAGGCGGCTCGCGTGATAGAAAAGTATCCTCTGGACCAGATCTTCCGCGTGGGATATGGAGCGGGGCTTGAACTAAAATGGAAAGCCGAAAAATGGGTGAAGAATAGCTGGTTCATCACCCAAGCCTTTGGTCCGGCATTCTGGGGAGATCAATGGGAAGGACTCTTGGAAGGTCTTCTGCGGAAACGGCCCCTATTCTACACAAGCCTTTCAGATGGGGAGCTCTACCGAGAGTTCAAGGACCTGTCAGACATAGAGACCTGCCACAAGGCCCTCGATGAGATGGAAGCCATTGATCACCTCCTGTCTCTGGTACTGGCCCGTTGCCCCATTGCCGGCCCCATGGGCTACCAGCCCCTTCGTTGGATGAATCTTCTCCTGACCTCCTGGGCGAGAGACCACCTCGGTCTTTCAGAAGACGTGGCGCCCCTTGAGACGGCCCAACTAAGGGCCTTTTTTGGAGATCTTTGGAAAAAAGAAAAAATGCCATGTTCCCTAGACCCAAACATGCGGCAGTCCTTTATGGACTGGGTCGTGGGGCGCACAGGGCTTGCCCCTGATGACTTGCAGGACCAGGTCGGCACGACCATTGACAGCTTGCTCAAAGAGCTTGAGAACGAGTACGGCTCTGTATCCATACAAGACCTGGACCCGAGATACGTGCGGCATTTCCTGGTCTCATTGTGAGCAGCACATGGAGACGGATCTCAGCCAGGGCTTCCACTGGGCCGATGACCCATCAACGTCAGTAAATCGATTTTTTTACTACTACAAGCCTTCTCTGGATTTGGTACAATATAGGGAGGTAGTAAATGAACACGCCTGAAGGACAGTATCTACTCGATACCATCACTATGCAGGAATCGTGGCGGCTCTTTAAGATATTGGCAGAGTTTGTCGAAGGTTTTGAAACCCTGTCTGACATCTATCCCTGCGTGTCCGTCTTCGGCTCTGCTCGGGTCCGTCCTGGCGAAAAAACCTATGACAAGACGGTAGCCGTTGCCCAGAAACTGGCCGAAAATGGCTTCAACATCATGACCGGCGGCGGCCCTGGCATCATGGAAGCCGCCAACAGGGGGGCAAAGAAAGGAGGGGCAAAATCTGTGGGCGTCAACATCCACTTGCCCCTGGAACAGGAATGCAATCCTTTCGCCGACATCAAGGTGGAGTTTAAGTACTTCTTTGTCAGAAAGGTGATGCTTGTCAAATATGCCCAGGCCTATGTTGGCATGCCCGGAGGCTTCGGAACCCTCGATGAGATATTTGAAGCCATCACCCTCATACAGACAAGGCGCATCAAGCCCTTTCCCGTCGTCCTAGTGGGCTCTGACTATTGGGGCCCCTTGTGGGAATGGGTGAAAAACAATCCTTTGGATAGGGGACTCATCTCGGCTGAGGATATGGAGTTGGTAACCCTAGTGGATGACCCAGACGAAGTGGCAAAGATCATCAAGCGCACGGTCATCGTCTAGAAAAAAACCGGGGGCCATCAATTCGGACTACGCGCCAGCGACTTCCTTAGGAGCGAATCCGATAAAACGTGTATGGCGCCACAGCCGTCCAGATCAGCACTAACGACCAAATTCGACCTTTGAGCAGATTGTAGTCACGAAATAGTCTGTCCCAAGGATGGCGTATGACGTAGTGACCAAAAATAAATTCGAATACGATAGTCATGATAAGCCACATGCCACCTATCCCGAAAGCCTGTGTTGATGATTGAATCTGGCAAGCTCCAGTGAGGATCCATGTGTACGCTCCAAGGAGGATGAGCCCCATAAGGGTCGATAATTGATGAGCGGACAACTCCCCCATGAACGGTCCATACACTTTCTCACGTATGGCTCCATTTAGGATCGCAACAATGGCCATGCCCACCCAATTTGCAGCATAAATCAGCAAGATTTTCATGTCATACTGGTCCAAATGCAGAGGAGCTCTTTTCTATTGTAGGCCAGCGTCAAAGGAATAGGGCGGTCTGATTCACTGCCTCGGCTGGATCATTGGGCTAGCAGGGTCCTATTTTCCAAGCCATTCCAATGCAGAGTCCGCGTCTGGAAACAAACGACAGCGATATCCCGCATTCACTAAGGTCGTTTCTATGAAGTCATGGGACTTGTCGTCCGCGTCTACGACAACTGCAATCCTCGCGTTCCTGCCGAGTCCGAACTGATTCATGGCGTTATACCCGAAAAGACATTGCTCAAAGGAACTGGCAACGTTCGGGATGCCGCGCACATCAACCAAAAACTTGGTTATGTCGAGCCGCCTGGCATCTTTGATGGCGGTTTGCGCGAATTCTCTTTCCAGTGCTTCAGTGATCGGTTTGAGCACCCGAACCCTTACATACGTTCTATCCTCTGATAATGATAGCTCGTACTTCATGATTTCAACCTGCTAACGTCAACTTGAGGTGCGCTTTATCCGTTGTTTCTAGCCTTCTCTTTGGGGGCCTTCATTCTCAACTGAAGTCTCTCTGAGGAACTTGATGATGGGACTTGAAGGGACCCTCGTGAAACCTTGACATGTCTGGCCTATGGGACATTGAACGCAAACCGATTTAAAAGCGCTAGAAGCCCCACCAGCCATGCGTAAATCAGCAACCCGAGGCTGCATGGGCCCTGCGGTGAACAGGATGCGCGGCGTTCAGCCCACCTTTCAGCCTTTCACCAGCGTCCGCTGAATGTCCCTATTTGCCCTATTCCTCTTCGACAACATCGTTCCACTGCTCTGGCAGCGGCTGCGGGCCGGGTTTTATCCCCGCAATATCTGGATCTTCATCGCCGGTCTTCGGCTTTGCCTTATTCTTGCGCTCTTTGGCCTCCAGCCGCTTGGCTTCTTTGGCTTTCCGCTTGTCCATGCGCTTGATCTCCTTGTACCGCTTTCCAGGCGTGGATCCTGAACTCTTTGCCATCTGTAACCTCCCTTAATAATAGCCTTACATTTGCGGTCTCTGTGCATGGGTAGGACATTGACGAGAAAAAGCAAGAACACCCCTTAAAGCACATGTCCTCACGTTGGTTCCGTGCTGCAGTGATCAAACAATCCCGGAGTGGACCCTGGCACCATGCCTTGTGATGCGGCCACTGTCCCCCTTGTGTCTTGTGTCGCAAACGGCTCACGGGCTCACTGGGGAAAGGTGCGGAAGCGCATCGCTGGGCAAGAGATGGGATGGAAGCGGCTCCAGAACAGCAATGGCGATTTCCGCACGCGATCCGGGCCGTTCATATGACAAGGGATACAGGGCAAAGCAATCGTCGGACCGACAACAGCAAAATATCTTCTCAGTTGTTTGGTGTCAATCAAAAAACCAGGGACTTGGACGCCTTGCATCTTTGCATTCTCCATCACCCTCTCCCCCTTTCAAGGCCGTCAGGCACAAAATAGTATCGAATGGGGCATACTTAGCGGCCCGCCGCAATCCTCGGCTCACAGCCCTGCCCTTGACACATGATCTCTTCTTGAACACACTGCAGGATCTCCTTCTGAAGCATCGTGATGGAAAAGCCGCGGATAAATAGCTTGACTTCCCCCAGCCACGAAGGCTATCATCAAGATAGTCAAGGGGGCCGTCTTTGTTGGCGGCCCCGGTTTCGTTCTGAGGGAAGATCCATTTGTCAAGAGTGGCAGCATGGGGTTTGAAGCTTAGAGAGTTTTCTTGAAAAGGGCCGCGCCACTATAGCCAACGGAACGGTGAAGTGGTTTAATGGCCCCCAGGGCTGCTGCTTCATTGAATAGAAAGATGGCCCCGATGTGTTGGTTCACTATTCAGGGATCAACGCAACGGGTTTCAAATCTCTCAATGAAGACGACAGTGTGACCTTTGATGTGGAGCGAGGTGTAAAAGGGCCTGCCTCTGTAAATTTAACTGTCGCTTAGGTCGTGTTTTGAAGCCGAAACGGGGCATTTCATCCATGCAGGTGGGGTGCCCTTTGTGTTTTGACACGACTCCGGCCAGCCCATACATCAAGAGAGGTCAAACAGGAGGGGGTCCGCCATCCCTTTCCTTGTCTGGATTGGCCCTTCCCCCCCATCGTGAGGGCAGACGAGCCGGGAAAGGGCCTTTGCGGCTTTTTCTTGCAGTTACAATAACAAGTGGGCTTCAGGAAATGGCGGATCGAGCCTATCCCCAGGGGGTGGTTCGTGGACACGGCATGGGCAGAGCAGCCGAGGTCCAAGATCCCACGGGTCAAGCCAGGACTTGACCGCTTTTCAAATAGCTGAGGAGGAGGAGATCAATGAACAGAGTTCAATTTCAAGTCGGCAGCACATATGAAAATGAGAAGGGCATCTATGAGGTCCTTTCCTTGGATGAGCGCAGTGACGCCATGGCCATCAAGTGGGAAAGCGGCGAGGAAGTGACAACCACTATGGCCCTTCAAAGGGGTATCCTTGAACGAAGACGGTTTGAGTTTGAGGCGGCCACGGCTGCCAAGAAGCCAAGGGGACGGAAGGCACCTTCTTTCACCATCACCCCCTTTGAGGGATTTCATGAGAATGATTTCACCGGAAGCGTGGCCGACACGAAGTGGCGAACGCAAAAGGCCCTCGGCGGCACCGTTATCACGCTGCTGACCTCGGATGATCCCCAGGTCAGCTCAAGGGCCGTGTTTGGAACGCCTGAAGTCCATTGGACGGGCGTTGAGGGTCCCAGAGACCCACAGGGGCTTGATGCGAAACTTTTTGTTAGACTGGACAAGGAGAATCTCTACTACGGATTCCACGTAGAGCGCTCGGACGAGGAATCCCAGGCCGAGGATGACTGGCACGGCTTCGTTGAATGGCTCAGTGATGAGGAGAATGAATCGTGGCTGAAAGAAATCGCAGGCAAGTACGATCTGTGTATCCAGGATACAAAAGAAGATGAAAGGCCCTTTGACGGAAAGATCACGGTGGCTGATGGATGCTGGTGCCTGAAAAGTGGCGGAGATGCCAAAAACGTGGCGTCCTTGGGGGCCTTTCTAAAAGACCTGCCCCCGACTGCTTCCGTTGATCTTCAGATCGCAAAGACCACAGGTAAAGACGATACCATCGCCCGAGGCGGCAAGATAGCCGGAGATATTTCCGGCCTATTTGATGCCTTAATGCCTCTGTACAAGGCCTCTGCACCGCAAGGGAACCCGTAAAAAGCTGTTTTCTGGTCCCCGCGGCCGTGGTGCTGCAATAAAACGGTCGCCATTCATAAAGGGCTTATGGATCCATAGGCACTCCGTGGGGTTCCCCTTTAAGGCGGAAATGGAGTACGCTGCGACCTCTCCGTAAACGTCACTCATAGGCACCGGCTAGTATCTTCGGTAACCCCGCCCCCCTGGTCGTCGTTTTGAGGGTCGGACTTCGTTTACTGTCAGGGCGGAACCGTTGAACTCGAAGTCATTCAATTCTCTCTTGGCTTTTTCGGCCTCCGATGGGCTGGACATTTCCACAAACCCATAACGCTTTCCCTTGACTATGTTGACCCCCTCCACTTCTCCGTAGTCGGAAAAAAGCTTCCGCAACTGCTCGGTTTCTTCTGGAACAGCCACACAATGACTAAGGTTTCCCACAAAAAGCTTCTTACCTCGCATCCCTACCTCCATGCCCTGCGGCTCTGGTTTTTCATGTATTAGACTCCACACCTTTCACAGCCATGACCCTCACAACCTGATCTCACCACAGAAAAAAGGCATCTCGTCTTGTCCTGACGAGATGCCCATGTTAGTCGAACAACTCCCGGCTAGAGCTTGGTAACATTCGTTGCCGCAGGGCCCTTAGCACCCTGTTCTACGTCAAAAGACACCGAGTCGCCCTCAGCCAGTGTCTTAAATCCAGATCCGTTAATGGCTGAGTGATGGACAAACACGTCTGTGTCCCCATCCCGCTCAATGAAACCGAAGCCTTTTTGGTCACTAAACCACTTTACAGTTCCTTCTTCCATAGCGAATGCCCTCCTTTCGTCTTCTTTCGTACAGCTTCTCAGGTGTTACTTTGGACTGAACGGCAAAATCGCATCGCTAAGGCAAAGGATCGATTCCAAACGCGTCCCAAAATAAGGCTCCTAATTTGCGTACCCGATCCCACCCCTTCCTATTGGTAACAAACCCAAGAAAAGGCTATGGGGGACCGATTTCATAAAAGAGTACGGTAGATATCTCCCCGTGTCAAGGAAACAATGGTCCACGGGGCTCACGGCCCTGGACCTAGGGCTAGGGGCCAACGCACGTCGGTCTTTTTTCATCCATAAGCCTCTCCTTGCTTTACAGACAACCTTACACCGATCCATCCCCCCGGGCGATGATCACAAGGAGCCTATGGCATCGGCCATGGGATCGGTTTTCATGCGAGTTGTTTCCCAGCGCCTGGCCCAGGTGAGACGCCATAAATCTCTTCAATTCTTATGATAACAGCGCCTTTGGACTTAAGGGGAAATCCCACCTTCACGCTCAATTCCTTGATCCACTGCGCCGTTTCTTCATAACGTTGGCCGCTCGTCTCAATCGTGACCGTGCCTTTTAGCTGATACCCTTCATGCCCCTCCCAATAGGTCACTGAGACACGAGGATTTGCTTTCATGTTGGCTAGCGTCTTGTTGAAGAACTGATCAGAGATGAGTATGGTCTCACTATCCAAGATCTTCTTTGCGCCAACGGGAACGGCGTTGGGTATGCCGTCTGCCGTTGACGTGGAAAGGACCACGGTAGAAACAGTGTTAAACAACTCCTTCATTCGTTCTGTCATTTGGGCCATGTCCAGGACCTCCTTAGCAGGTGGTGGCTATGCTTTCTCATGTTTTTACCTTCAAAAAATCGATAATAACCTGACGCCTTATTATTCGATCATTGCTTTTCCTGTCAATCCTTGGGGCAACCTGTGGTCTCATTGTCCTTCCCCTTCCCGAGAACTTGTCCCATCTCCCGGGGCTTTTTTAACGGCCTGCATCACCCTTCAAAGGCGCCGAGGTCAAGATGGTTGTCAACGGCCCTTTCTTTATAGCGTTGATGTTTTGTGCACTGACAACGGATTGGTAACGTTCAAAAGTTGAGGCAAAGGCCTTAGCAGGCAGTTAGAGAGATAGGGATGATCGCCGAACGCAGGCATACAGCCATTGCCATCTACACAAATGGCATAGGCGACCTAACGGCATTGGATACCGAAGAGAAGCGATTATCCCTATCTCGAGGTTGGTTGTCGAGAAATCCATTAAGTCAACGCTTTTGAACGTTACTAACGGATTTCATGGGTGGGCAAGAGTTCGGGGGCAGGTCAACCCCTTCATCCACACAGCGGCTCACATCCAGGAAGCTATAATCCTGGCCGGCCATGTCTTGAAATCCCGGTTCATCGCCACTGTCCCCACCATAGTGGAGGACCTGGCTGTTTTCCACCACGTCGTGCTCGATGAGCACATTGCCATACACAACCGTTTCCCTGTATGATGGATCGTTCCGCAATGCGCTGTGATCGCTCTCCACCAGATCCAAGGTTCTCTTTCCTGTCTCAATCCAGTTGTAACGCACCACGGTTCCGGTCGATGGGTCCTTCAGGTTTTTCCTTGGCAGTAACCGTCGGAGAGTAACCCGCTTTCAATGAAGCGTAGCGGAATTGAAAGGCTGGTTGACTCTGTTGTTATGTGAGTTCCTCATATCTCTTCAAGTCCGTAGACCTGCCTTGGAGCAAGATACTCCGGAAATTTATCGACAAGGGCGCGGCGAACAAGATAGCAGAAGTGGCATTCGTCAACGTACTCTGCCTCGTGGTCCACATCGTATTGTCTCGCCAAGAGAGCAGGACCTCCTATGGCCAGAGGACCGCAGACGGGATGAGAGTCAGCTTCGTAGTCGACTACAAGGGCTGACAGCGGACGTTTCCACATGTTGCCCATGGTTAGACCCTGGCATACTTGGACATGACCATATCGGTCTACGTGGACTCTCGAAGGGGATTGCAGGTCTTCGTGTGGGCATTGCGTCAGTTCGCGCCAGGGTCTTCGTGGTAATCCCGCCGTCAACTTCTCGACAGCTCTTCCTTTGAACATTGCGCCGCCCCCGATTACAGGGCTTCCCCTATCCTGTCCTAGGCCGGGTATGGCTTCTACAAAGGGCTTCTGGATGCAAATCGGGGAAGTCGGGATGCCCAGCTTGCGGGCTGCCGCCAACGCTCGCTTGGCGGGGCTGTCTTCTGCCTCCCCGTAGTGAAACGAATCGTCGCTGATGCTGAGGCAAGACAACCCTAGTTCCGCAAGAGGATGAAGCCAAACCTCAGCATCATCTTCAGAAATCGCCCCGTACGCGTTAGTCACTATCCCGACTTTGAATCCCATA
The DNA here is from genome assembly GCA_034189385.1 of Thermodesulfobacteriota bacterium. Taxonomy (GTDB): domain Bacteria; phylum Desulfobacterota; class Desulfobacteria; order Desulfobacterales. Next base: position 4,663 of record JAXHVD010000005.1, on the reverse strand, counting down.
TCTCGAGCAAGTCTGATCCCCTCAAGCATTGATTGATAAAAAAGAAGTGGTTCGCCCCCCTCGAAATATATCCATTTCACGGTGCCGATTTTCAGTGATTCATCGAGCACGTTACGAACCTGCGGCAACGTCATGGTACCTTCAGCGTGGGGGCTTGAGTATAGGAAGCAATGATCACACTCAAGGTTGCACTTGTATGTCAGGAGAATGTGAATACCTGTCAACATCTCTATTCCTTCCTGTTGTCAGATAACGCCGAATTGACCTGCAACCGCCGACGTGGCGGAGGGGAAAAACGCGAAGCCTTTGCCCAATAGCGACGGCAAGGCGACAGGCCCGACGAAGGAGGGGTTGTCTCGTCGAATGACTTGTTTGCGCCGCAGGCGCGTCAAGGCAGTCGACTTAAGGGCCATTCCGCGGGCCACGGCGTCGCCTTCAGCCCTTGTTCTGTAATACCCTAACCACAAGCTTCTCCAGGCACGTAATGACGATTTGCTCTTGGCATAATGCTACACGTATCCTGATTCTTAGAAGTCCAATTCCACTATCAAAAATTGCGTTCTAAGGCTGTTTTATGGCCCATTTTCCGCAACATATCGTGGCATCTCAACCCGTTGTCATGGTCGACCCCAAAGAAAGAAAGACTATAATTGTCCCAGCCGTAGAATACCTTAATGAGCCAAGCGGATGCAAAAACAAAAGAACTACAATAATTGGTATCGGGAGGATATCGACTAACGGGTTTATTGTCTCACCCATTTTATCGCCTCTGTGAAAAGCTAAGATATCCTTATCTCGGATTTTCTGCCCAACGCTTGAGCTGTGCGGCGGCGATCAGCCGTCGGTACCAGGGATTTGTTATAATTCCTTGACAACGTGCCGTAGGTCGTGTACGCTATGTACATATTGTACAAGAAGGGGGCTGCCATGCTTCATACAGTTTCTACGGCAGAAGCCAGAAAAAGACTTGCAGAAATCGTAAACAAGGTTGCGTATGGAAAAGAGCCGGTTGTATTGACCCGCCGGGGCCAAGAGATTGCTGCCCTTATTTCCATGGAAGAGCTTGAATTGCTTCAACTTATTGAGGATTATATTGATATTGAAGATGCGAAGAAAGCTCTTGAAGAGCCGGGCAAAAACATTCCGGCGGAAAAGCTCTGGAAGGAGTTGGGGCTTTAATCCGTGAAATATTCTGTTGAGTTCAGGCCTGCCGTTTTGGAAAGCATGAAGCGGCTTCCAAAGAAAGACCTGCGGAGGATTAAAAAGAAAATAGATGGTCTTGCTGAAAATTTGCCTGACCCGGCTACTACAAAAATGAAAGGCAACAATCCTTTTCATAGAGTTCGCACTGCAAGTTACCGTATTGTTTATCAAATTTTCGAAGATCGGCTTGTTATCCTTGTCGTAAAAGTTCGACACCGAAAGGACATTTATAAAAGACTCCTCTAATATCCCACCTTTTTCAATTCATTGTTGAATCATAACGACACCTTTCAGCGGGCGCGGCTTTTTGCAATTGGTTCATTGGTTCGGGGGCTCTGGTTCTTGTTCCACCTGGTTGTTCTGGGGTTGGGACGATAGCATATGGTGTGACGCTGCGCTCACGATTCGCCGCAGCTACGCGCCGATTTCGTGGAGCCTTTGGTTGGCCGTGGCCATTTACGATTCGCCAATACAACCGAGGTGACGACTTGTTTCTCAGGGATGGACCAGAACTGATGCAGAAGGCGATTGGTTTCTTCCCGCGATAGGAGCACATATCCGTTCTTCTCATAAAACCGGATGGCCCAGCTCGCAGCGGCCCAGGTCCCGATCAGGATGGGGTTGTCCGTCAGTGCTTCAAGATGTTGCAGAAGCCGCGTGCCGATGCCTGCGTGACGTCTGGAGGTTATCACGTACGCATGGCGTATAAGCGTCACCTCGCCCTTGTCTTGAATCCCCATGACACCTACGAGGTCGCCGTCCTCCTCGAATCCCCAGAACTCGATACCATCGGCAATCTGTTCTTCCAGTTCCTCAAGGGGCATATAGGGTTCATGCCATCTGTCGTCGGGAATAACCCCTCTGTATGCCTCTGCGGCATCGTTGATGATGGCGCACACACGGGCGGTATCTGACTTGTTACACCTGCGTATCATCGTTCGTATCTCGGCCAACGCTGCTCTTCAGCGGGCGAGCGCTTTTTGCGCTCCGCTGCAAAAGCCTTGTTGGCCCATCTTTGTGGTATCCATGCCCTATCACTTTAGCATGAGATTTATGAGATATGGCAAGGCCGGATTGGCAACAAACGCTATGACCGGGGCAACGTACGAAACTGCGAAACACCTTATCGTAACCGTATCAAAAGGCCAAACAGGAATTGCTCGTGCCATTTTTTGGACATCAGTAAGCCTCTTAAGCTTTTCTATTTCGTCCTGCAAGGAACATTGATCGGGTCCAAGATCAGTAATCTTCTTAAAAACAATATGCATAGCCTGTCCAATGTCTTCCATCAACTCCTTCTTTTTATCAGCCATCGCCCGTCTAAAAGGAACCAAAGGCAATGCAAAGACAACCGGACCACTCAGAAGAAACAGAGATGAGAGAGCAATTGCCAAAGGAATGAGCCTCTGGCCGCCCGTGAGCCGATTTGCTATGTCAAGCAAGAGAGCTAAATTGATACCGACGGCTGCCAAAACATACTGGTTACGTAACCCAAAAACTGCAATAGGACTCAATCCACCAGCATTGTCGGCACTAAATGGGTGTATATGTACCATGGAGTTTTTTACTACATCAAACAGAAATGAAATCGTCACAATGCTCCGAACGATGTAAAGGGTTACAGCGACGCACATCAGTGGTACTTGGATGAAAGGAAAAAACAATCCCGGGAGTATCCACTGGCCATCAACAGCTTGCCACGAGTCATCACCGTTGAGGATACCGTGGAACATGGCTAAAGAGACAAAAACCCCGACAGCGAGGCCAACCAGCTGGCCTAAAAGGTTTCCAAACAGATAGTAAGAGGACCATTTATCACAAAGATAGGATTCAGCGTCGCTGTTAGTTTCGAGAATGCCGTCTTCAACGAGCATTGTGAGACGTTGTGGTATCAGCGAACACTCCCAGACCAGAAAGGCAATTAGCAGCGGTAGGAGTACAATGTATCCAAAAGTGACGTTAAAATCACGGAGCAAATAGAGGCGATTCCCGGTCGATGGCGGCCAGAATCGAGCGGGAGAGAAGACAAAACACCAGAGAACAGGCAGGACTCCAATTAAAACAGAGACAATACTAAAAGGGACAGCAAAACGTGAAAAGGCTTTATTCCTTACTGGTTTTATAAAGCGTTTAAGAATGAAGTGAAGGAAGGAGTACTGGCAAGTATTCAAAGTCAAGAATCTCAACGTTTTTCTGTCGGTAGAAGCAGCGTGCATCACTACATCCTCCGCAAAGCCTATTGCTTTATACTCCTCTTTCCTTCCATTTTTCGTTTTCACCCTGACTCCCTATGGTGAATCGACGCTATCATTTGAACGCCCGAAGTCACCGGACCCGCTTTCGGGGTCCGGTGGAGTGAGTTGTAATAAATTACCAAGGAGATGAATCATGGGCAATTTCGATTGGTATGATGTTCTTTGGTACATAGGGCCAACCATTTCAATATGCCTATTATTTCATAAGACGGACGAAACCGACAATAAGGATACCTAAAGCAATGATGGCAGTGATAAGCCACCTACGGTCAGAAAGAAGAAACGATAAAATACGCCTGATGATTAAGGGTTCCACTTCAAGAGGAGTGAATTCTACTTCAAAGTGCACCATTTAAGATAACTAGAGGACATGACAGGGTTTCTGGTAGTGTAGGAAGCACGACCAACCTTACACTCAGAAGGAGCCTGCCATGCCCTACACCCATCTTACAGAAAATGAGAGATATGTCATCAGTCATTTAAGCGTTGCCGGTTATCCCCTGAGAGAGATCGCTTTCTACCAATCGGTGGGTTTCCGGCAGGTCTAGGAATTCAAGAACATAGGGGTCTTTGATGGCATCCACCGGCTTATGGACGGCCTGACCCTCGTTGGCCAGTTGCAGGACGCCTTCCTTGTCACGACTCTTTGATAAACGCTCAAAAAGTAGGCTGTTGACCTGGCGCTCGAGCTGGTTTTTGTTCCAACGGTTTTGGGCGGCTTCAACCTCGTAAAAGGATCGCGCCTGTTCGTTCTCGACGCGCATTAAGGCTCGGTAATGAGACCAACTCAGGTCGGGATGGAAGCCTTCTGCGAATTCGTCACCTATCGGGTGGCCTTTCTCATTCAACAATAATTCGCCACCTAAGGGGTGGCGAATCTGGGGGATGCGATTTACATAAGAGGCAAAAGCCCAGGGTCAGATCTTAAATATTAATTATTCGGTTTGCCGATCATGTTAACGATCTGCCCCGTTATCTGATCATAGGTTGAATCCGAACCATCACTTGTCTCATCATTCAGATATCCACATCCCGGTTTCACTGGGTCATAGGTCCTGCCTGTCTTCTCTTCGCCCCCCTGCCGTACCATAACCCGGCCGCTCTTCCTTCACCCCAAGACCGATCTCCTGTTCTTCGAACAACCGACGTTCCCTTTCCAATTCCCGGCGCAGTTGCTCTTCGCTGGGGAGCTCGAGACGGTAGCG
>JAXHVD010000049.1:0-5835 GCA_034189385.1 Thermodesulfobacteriota bacterium | reverse complement strand
ACTTGAAGGGGTGAACAACAAAATAAAGGTCATTAAGCGTAAAGCCTATGGGTTCCATGATCTGCGCTACTTTACACTGAAAATCTACCAGGCTTTCTACAACTAATTGGGAGAAGAGCCACATTTGTCAGAGTTTTGTGCTGAAGAAGAGTGCCACAATATGTGGTGCTCTCAGACGGGAGAGGCTGGGCCGAAATGACCCTGCCTACTATTGGCTGAACCTAAATCCAAAGCAGGTGTTTCAATGAGAGCCCTCCATTATGAGAGCACCCCTAAAATACTTACTTTTTCCCTTCGTTAAGGACAAGTATGCAGTCCTGACCGCTTACTGATGCACCGCCTGCTTCTTCTGTGAGATTACCGCTTAAGGTGAGGGGAACCGTTTCCCCTTTAACTGCACTAAGATTCAGTGCCTGAACCAGTTCCGTGATGCTGAACTTAAGCGTCAGATCCAAATACCCATCACCGTTAAGCTCATGGCAGTCACATAGTTCACCCTCAAAAGGTGTTGCTACATCTTCATAGGCCCAGCGAAGGGGTGCGACTTCACCTTCATCAACTCCCTCTCTGATCAATCTAATACTTGCAGGATCAATGGTCGTTACATCAAACTCCTCGGCACCTAAAACGGCTATCGGCAATACACCCTTGGCCTTTACATTGAGGGGATTAGGACAGGAACCGGGTTTGATATCAATTCGAACTGCAGTCGGGGTCTCGGTATACGCTAATGCCAAAGTTCCCACGTCCACAAAAGTCTTACCATAGTTTTCCCCTGTTGACGAAAATTCAAAGTAATAAGAACCAGATAGAGTTCCAGTCAGGCTATCAGTTTTGTTCATTCCGTTCCAGACTCTATTTGTTAAACTAGCCTCATCTAGATAGGGGCCATAATCAGGTTGCGGGTCATTTCCAATATATAAGCCGGCCATAGCGTAACCATCCGCATAATCCCCCGGAGTTTCACTTTGCATATCTTGCTCAAGGTAGTAATCTACAGACACATGAACATAGCCCGCACCCCCTAATATGTCGAACCCTACGTACCGTGCCCCCCCGCCGTCAGAAACTGACCAAGGCACGGGGACAGCCTGGGCCAAAGCAGATCCACCCACTTCACCTGGAAATGTCCATCCTTCGCCGGTTGCGCCTACAACAGAAGTTGAAGCAGATGTGGTTCCCCACGGGATGACTTCATCGAGGACTTCCTCTTCCTCTAATTCAGGATTGATGGAATTCCAGGCCCTAGCCCCCACATTATCCTCTAGGTGAGCCCATTCAATTTCCAAGGAACCGTCTGTCCAAAAGTACCACGTGGTCCAATCGACGGTTGCCGTGCTAGACGAAAACGATGACGCTTGGACCACATTCGTGCTGAAAAGTAAAGTAAGCCAGAGAAACAAGATCCCCAATAAAAGCATTTTCCTTTTCATGTCTTTCCTCCTAGCTTCGGAATGTCAATAAAAAGGCAGAAGAGCTCCGAGGCTTTCCGCCCCCATCTCACAACAGGTTCGGCCTTGGCTATTTGGGATTCAGCCAAGGAGGTTGAGCAAAACCCATTAATACACCTGGGTAAACCCTCGGCTCTGCCGAGGGACTCCCAGAGTTTGACAATCCCGGGAGTATGGTTTTTTCCCACCCCCCCCTCCCACCTGGGCAAGGGGGGAGATATTCTTGGGACGGAGTCTCACCAGGAAATGGATTGAGCATGGGCAAGTTGTGCCTTCCCTTTGATGCGGCGGTAACAAGCTCAATTTAGATTGACTATTCTGCCGGGACCACTACAATTTTACAGCACGTAGTATAAATGGTCATAGTTTGGTTATCATTATATTCCGAGTAGCATCCATTGTTATGTTGAGAAATGTCTACAACTGAATTTGGAAAATCTCCCTGCCCCTCAATATCTATACTGCACCCAGTATTAACCCATCCGTCTCTGCATACAAGACCATAGATCGGGCCACCATCCTCGTCAGTAAGTTCCACGATATCAAAGACTGTGGTCCAGTCATCGATAATTATATTCTGCTGGTTTCTAATTTCAACGACTGAAAATCCTGTCTCTGGTTCGATTGAACCAGTTACACAAGCTAGTTTAGATGTCATTTCCTCAGTAGAACCATACAAAGTAATGGGTATCTCAGGCTTTGTACATTCGCTAGGATCACTGACTACACGTAATTGGCCATGGTTCTTATTATAGCACGCGCAAATATCATTATCTCCTGCCTGACATGTTAGAATTGTAACCAGGAAAATCCCAAATGTCGCAAAAACAAATGTGCCTAATCTTTTCATTTCTTTCCTCCTTCTTAGGTTTTTGTATGAAGATAAGAAAATTAAAATTGGTGACAATCATTAATTGGATACAGCAAGTTGGTATCAACCTTAAGTTATTGACAAGTAGTATACGCAAGTCTGCCTTGGCAAAGTCTGATCTTGCCCCGAAAAAGTAGACACATAGTTAAGCCCCAGGATGAGTATTGTTCCCTTAAGCGAGAGTTACTTCCTATGTATCACGATATTTCCGCCAGCCAAATCATTCTTGGCTCTGTAATACAGATCAACTTCGGTATCAGTGCCTTCCCAGATCCTTATATCGAATGCATCTAGTTCGTTACCCGTCAAACCACCGTCTTTGGCATCAACCCGAAATGTAAAGAGGCCGTCGCCATTGATGGTGGCTTCACCTTGGAACATGGCCTTGTTGTTACTGACGGTGTACCACGTCATAGTTTGACTTTTGAGGTTAATACCGGCCGTTTTGTCGTGGAACTCCAAGTTTCCAGCAGCTTGGTTCTTGTCAATATGCACAGTGAAACCCAAGTTGGCCTTGTCTCGAGGCATTTCAGCAGGCCGGGTGCTATCAGCGTTAAGGAGGATAAAGCCACCTCCGGTCGTCCGACGCACGTCATCAAAACTTCCTAAGAACACAAATGCCTGCCCCTGGTTGGAGTTCCCGGCCGCGTTTTGATGGGGGGCACCCAGTGCGATGTCAGGCACCAAATCGCCGTCTACATCACCAATGCCGGCAAGCGAGAAACCAAAGAGGGCCGAAGACTGCGGGTTCGGGTCATCCAGTGTAAGTAGCACGGAGCCGTCTGCGCCCGAAAACACAAATGCCTGCCCCTGGTTGGAGTTCCCGACCACGTCTTGGCCGTACGCCCCAACTACAATGTCAGGCAGCAAATCACCGTCTACATCACCAATACCGGCAAGGGAGTGACCAAAGAGGGCGACAGACTGCGGGTTCGGGTCATCCAGTGTAAGTAGCACGGAGCCGTCTGCGCCCGAAAACACAAATGCCTGCCCCTGGCGGATGTAGCCGCCCACGTCCTGATAGAGGGCTCCGACTGCAATGTCAGGTAGCAAATCACCGTCTACATCACCAATACCGGCAAGGGAGTGACCAAAGAGGGCGACAGACTGCGGGTTCGGGTCATCCAGTGTAAGTAGCACGGAGCCGTCTGCGCCCGAAAACACAAATGCCTGCCCCTGGCGGATGTAGCCGCCCACGTCCTGATAGAGGGCTCCGACTGCGATGTCAGGCACCAAATCACCGTCTATGTCACCGATACCGGCCAGCGACCAGCCAAAGCCAGCATGAGACTGCGGGTTCGGGTCATCCAGTGTAAGTAGCACGGAGCCGTCTGCGCCCGAAAACACAACTGCTTGCCCCTGGTTGGAGTTTCCGGCCACGTCCCGTCCACAGGCCCCCACTGCGATGTCAGGCACTAAATCACCGTCTATGTCACCGATACCGGCCAGCGACCAACCAACGTACTCATAAGATTGCGGGTTCGGGTCATCCAGTGTAAGTAGTACGGAGCCGTTTGCACCGGAAAATACAAACGCCTGTCCCTGATACGAGTTGGCGCCTACCTCCCGCCCATACGCTCCCACTGCGATGTCAGGCACCAAATCACCGTCTACATCACCGATACCGGCCAGCGAGCAGCCAAGGTGGGCCATAGACTGCGGGTTCGGGTCATCCAGTGTAAGTAGTACGGAGCCGGCTGCGCCCGAAAATACAAACGCCTGCCCCTGGCACGAGTTGCCGGCCACGTCCTGATGGGGTGCCCCCACTGCGATGTCAGGCACCAAATCGCCGTCTATGTCACCGATACCGGCCAGTGAGTTGCCGAAGTAGGCATCAGACTGCGGGTTCGGGTCGTTAATGGTCAAGAACAAAGTCTGCCCAAGAACGGATCCTGTTCTTAGAACTAAGGTAAAGGCCACGACTAATGTCGCTGTCCAAAATGAATGATGAAATAGTCTTTTAGTTTTCATGTCCCCCTCTCAATATATTGCCTTTTTCAAAGTGCTCCTTCGGCCCATCAACAGCCCAGACACCTTGCTTGTCAGCCCTGTCTATAGTAGCTTACCCGCCACTCTTAGCGATCTTTGGCTTTCTATCCCCGATTAGGAAAGGTTCGGCTTTAACAGGACAAGGATTTCGCCACCGATGCCTATACGGCCCCACATGTCAACTAATTTGAACCCAGACAAAAAAAGCCGAGCTGCGCTTCCCGTGACTTTAACGACGTCACGCTCGGCAACTCGGCTATCTCCCCTAGATCTAGACTCGGCTAATCGGCAATAACAGGAGGTCTACGAAGACCCGTGGCTTTCCGCCCCCGCCTCACAACAGGTTTGGCCTTGGCTGTCTGAGACTCAGGCAAGGAATTTGAGCTCCATTTTGTTCTCCTTAGGCATCCAGAATGTTTATTGCCCATACCACTGCTGAATACAGGGCTATTTCTCGAATCTCTCTCTGAGTCTCCCAGAGGCAACGATCCCAATACTCATAAGGATCAAGGTGCCTAGTGCAATCCACCGAGCCAGCAAGGTAATCTTGTTTGCCATGACTGCAACGCCACCAACGATAGAGGTTGAGGTTAGAGGGAGGCTGCTGGCAGGACAGAAAATTTCGAGGATTGACCTAGCTGGCTTGAGCTGCCAACGAGTTGTACAACCCCCTGCTAGGAGGTTAGCAGGCACAACTTGCGGTGTGGTCCCCATGTGAATCACCCTTGGCAGGAAAGAACGTCGTGTGTAGACTGATAAATCAATCGACTCTGTGCCTACCACATCAGGACCATACTGTCAATTCCGCAACGTACACATTTTACACAAAAAAAGTCAGTAGCCTCGGTGCAAAAACTACGATGCTTTTGCAAAAACTACTTAGTCTCTGATGCAGAAAGTACCTAGTCAGGAGATGGGACCCGTGAGAAGAAATAAGTTTGGTGGGTTACCAAGTGTGGGCTGAGGACAGGTCCATATGTTCTAGCGTTGGCTAGCGAGGCGTCTAGTTCAAGTATCCCTATCAGATCACACCGAAAATCTTGCCTCAAAAATGAAAGATCTTCGACGATTATGGCAGCCCTGGACAGAACACAGGTTTGCCTCCCAGATGGCACTTCGAAAACGGTCCAGGCTGATGTTTGATTGCCTACCAGGTCTAGGTGTAATCAACCAAATGATTTTATTGTGGATTTGTAACACATACTACAAGCTATGTCAAGCTCCCGGAGCCATTTGGCAAGCCTTTCCGGGAAAGTGGGGGGCAAGACACCGTTGTTGGGAACATTCATAAGAGGAGTTGAGCAGAGGTTTGTCCTGAATATCCGAAAATCCGAGACTTTCAAATACTTGCCTGTTCACCGGGTTATCCAACCTCCACTGAAACCACACGGCAGTTGTCATCTATAGCAGGTATACGTAACAAAGGTGAGTTTCTCTGGTGATATTGGAAAGTTAAGTTGTGTCACATTGCCATAGTTTTATGCGTCAGTCAAGGCCTAAAGGGGGAGAAGGCGTACGTTGCAT
>JAXHVD010000048.1:0-6096 GCA_034189385.1 Thermodesulfobacteriota bacterium | reverse complement strand
AGTACGACAACATCCAAAAGTTTGTGCGCTACCTTCTATCGTCCAACATGGGCGAAGTGCTCGCCATCTTTGTCAACATTCTGTTGGGCGGGCCGCTCATTCTGCTGCCGGTGCAGATTCTGTGGATGAACCTTGTCACCGACGGCATGACTGCCGTAGCCCTGGGCCTTGAAGGTGTTGAAAAAGGGATCATGCAGCGCCCGCCGAGGGCAGTCCAAGAACCGATCTTGGATCGGGGGGGCATCCTCATGATACTCCTGTTGGGCGGATACATCGGTGGAGCCGCCCTGTGGTTGTTCCACCATTATCTTGCCTGCGGCCGGGCAGACGCGGTGCTGTTAGCCCAAACCGCAGCCTTTACCGGCATCATCGTGCTGGAGAAGATGAATGTATTCAACTACCGCGCTTTGCGTGTGCCGCTTTCAACGATCGGCTTTTTCTCCAATCCTTGGGTATTACTTGCCTGGGCCGCTACCATGGGGCTGCAGGTATGCGCAGTCTATGTGCCCTTTTTCCAAGAGGCTCTGCACACGGTGCCGCTGGCTTGGGGCGACTGGGGTTTGATCTTTGTGGTCGCTGTCCCCATTTTTATCATGGCCGAGGGGTGTAAATGGTTACGCTGGCAAAAAACCGGACAGGATGACAGGTCTGGACATACCAGCGGACCCATAGGCCCTCCCATCACATGATCCGCTCCCGGAAAACCACGCGGACGCGGTCCTTTCCCATGTCAGCATCAACCGGGTTTCCCAGACCGCCCCGTCCATCGAGTTGGGATCAAAGGGCCCTTTACACTCTGTAAAAAATATTGACACAGATTTCCATTTGGTTCTGAGGGGACCACACCCGCGCTGTGGTAAATCTTATGATTTCCAACGGGTTACGTGGCTAACCGAGGGGCGTTGATCTTGGCATAGCCGTTGCTCTTGTTTTTTGTAACCACCTAGGAGCCTTTTACAGCCATGAAAAGATTCTGCATCTTAATAGCCGACCGGAATCGACACGTTCGTGAGTTTCTACGCCGCGAGTTGATGCTGGCCGGTTATCTGGTCCAAGTTGCAAAGGACGGTCGAGAGGTCCTGAAGATGACCTGTGATGGCAATCCTCCAGATCTTTTGATCCTTGACCTAGACCTTCCCTACATCAACGGACTGAGCATATTGGAGGAACTCCAAGACAGCGGCAGCCCTCTGCCGGTCATCGTCCACACATTCCATGTGGAGTGCAAAAAGCACCCGGCAGTTCAGAGGGCAGCCTGTTTCTGGGAAAAACGCGGCAACAACATTCAAGGCTTCAAGAAAACGGTGGCACAGGTGTTGGAAAAATGGTATCCCCGCCGGGCTCCTTCCGGCCTAGCGGCCTCACAACAGGAGACGGAACAAAGCCTTTGCTCGTGATAACCATGGAGGGAAGGAGGTGAAAGGGTGGAGTCCAAAGGGAACAAGTGTTCGGTTTTAATCATAGGCTGCATGCAGAATGTGCGACATGCAGACAACAACGGAGGTGGATGCAATGGCAGAAATAAAGAAGATACTCTTCCCTTGTGACTTGTCAGAAACGGGGACAAAGGTCACCCCTTATTTGCTCTCTGTTGCTGAAGCTTACGACAGTGAAATAGACCTACTTCATGTGGTTGACGACCTGGGACAATGGGGCAAGGCTTACATCCCCCATACGTCCATGGACGCCTTTCAAGGGGAAGCGTTAAAAGCGGCGGAGCAGGCCATGGATAAGATTTGCGACGACCAATTACAGGGATACTCCAAGCTTCAAAAAAAAGTGGTTTCCGGGGATCCGGCCACGGAGATCTTGAAAACTATTGAATCGGAAGATATCGATCTCGTCATTATGGGGACCCACAGCAGGAGAGGGTTGGAGCACATGATCATGGGAAGTGTGGCGGAAAATGTAGTAAAAAAGGCCAGTGTTCCTGTAATGACTGTCAATGCTCAGAGTCTGAAATAGCCCCTTGCATCAACAGCAGGCTCGGGGCAGTCCTCTTTTTTGGGGGGATGGATCATGAAAAAGGCAGTTCTTCTCACTGTGATCTTCTGTGCTCTGGCCTTGGCCGATCATGTATTGCCTGTTTGCGGCACAGCTGGTGAGAAGACACACCACATGAGAGGAGAAATAACAGCCATTGAGCCCCCATATGACACAGTAGTCATTGAAGTCCCCCTTGAAAAAGGGCCGTTTACAGTGGCCGGGCCCCTTTCTGAATATGCCGTTTTAAAAAGACACGGAGAGTCAGCCAGCTTGGTGGACTTTGTAGCAGGAGACAGGGTTGACGTCACATGGAGGGGCACCAGTGGAGGACACATCATTGAGCAGATGCAGTTGCTAGATGCCAAATCCTCTGTTTGGGGAAAAGTGTACCAAATGACAGGAGAAATAACGGCCATTGAGCCGCCCCACAGCACGGCTGTCATTGAAGTCCCCCTTGAAAAAGGGATGTTCACCGTTGCCGGGCCCCTTTCTGAATATGCCGTTTTAAAAAAACGTGGGGCGTCAGCAGCTTTGACAGACCTTGCCTCTGGAGACAAGGTCATCGTGAGATGGCGGGCTACCTGTCAAGGCCATATCATTGACGAGATCATTGCGGAGTAAATCAAGCGCAGAAAAAAGGAGGTTGCCATGCAGACATTTAAGAACATACTCTTTCCCATTGACTTTTCAGAGTGTTCTGAGAAGGTTTTCCCAGAGGCGCTACACATGGCCAAGACATTTAAGGCCCGGCTTCATCTGCTCTTCGTGGCGCGGGACATATCTTATCTTACTACCGTCAGTGTTTCAAGGGACATGCTCATGAATACGGTGGCTGAAATCGCTCGCGGAGCCGAGGAGGAGATGGAGGCTTTTTGCAGCAAACAACTGAGCGATTTCTCCGACTACGAGGCGAAGGTCGTCATCGGGAACCCCGGAGAAGACATTTTGAAATACGCCCAGGAACAGTCCATTGACCTGATCATCATGGGCACACACGGCAGGAAGGGCCTGGAGCGAACACTGATGGGCAGCGTTGCCGATCTGGTCGTCAGAAACGCCTCAGTTCCGGTGATGACCGTCAATCCTTTCAGGACCAAGGTAAAATATGTCCACACCTAGCGCAAAAAGGGGGACTCTATGTTAGTCAAAGGCTGGATGACCGGCGATGTCATCACCGTGAACGAGGATACCCCCATGATGAAGGCCTCCATCATCATGAAGGAGAGGAACATCCGCTCTTTGCCGGTCCTAAACAAGAAGGGCAAACTCGTAGGGATCGTCTCTGATAGGGATTTGAGGGACGCATCTCCATCAAAGGCGACCTCCTTGGATGTGTATGAACTCAACTATCTCATTTCAACGGTCAGCGTCAAGAGCATCATGACCAAGAACCCGGTCTGTGTCAGGCCCAATGAGACGGTGGAATTCGCTGCCATCCTTATGCTTGAAAACAGGATCTCATCGCTTCCGGTCATGAATGATCAAGACGCCCTCATCGGCATCATCACCCAAACCGACATCTTCAAGGTGCTGATCAACATCATGGGCGTCTACACCGCTGGCATTCAGATTGCGCTGAGCCTGGAAGACCGCCCAGGCTCCATCAAGGAGGCCAGTGACCTGATCCGTTCCCATGGTGGGAGTATCGATAGCATTCTCTCGACCCGGGAACTGGCTGAACAAGGTCGCCGGAACGTATACATCCGTATCGGGATCTTGGCAGAGGACAAGGCCAGGGCCCTGGTGGAAGCCCTGGAAAAGGGGTACTTAGTCCTGTACACGGTCAGGGACTTGCTTGAAGAAGTTGAGAGGCGGCGCATCCGCATCCCTGGATAGTAGGCCCTTTCCCGTCGTGCCGTTCAGGGAAACGGGAAGTCGCCCTGAACCCTTGGTTGAAATCGTTGGCAAGAAGAGGCTGGGCTCCACTATGAGAAAAGCGATCATCCATAGCGAATTTAACAATAAAGAACAGGTTGACCTCAGCCAATTGCAGGAGGCATTGCGCAAACGTACCAGAGAGCTCAACTGTCTCTACACGGTCCTTGAGATCGTTAATCGCTCCGGCATGGCCCTTGAGCAACGACTCCAGCAGATTGCCGATGCCCTCCCCCTGGGGTGGCATTGTTCAGGTATGGCTTCTGCCCGAGTGGTATTTGACGGCAAGTCCTATAGGAGCAATCCCTTTGCAGGCGGACCCTGCAGACAGGTCGCAAACATTATCGTCAATGGCAGCAAGGCCGGCATGATTGAAGTCCGCTATGGGAAAGAGGGGCCGGACCATGGTGAAGGCCCCTTTCTCAGGACCGACAAAGACTTGATCAATGCCATTGGCAAGAGAATCAGCAGATTTATTGAGCGCAGGAGGGCGGAGCAAGAAAAGGAGATCGCCCTGGAAAAACTTCAAGAGGCCTTGACCAAAATCCTTAGCGGGTTTCTCCCCATCTGTGCAAAATGCAAAAAGATACGTGATGACAAGACCGAGTGGGTGGAAATCGAAGCCTATATTCGAGACCGCACTGAAGTGGAGTTCAGCCACAGCATTTGCCCGAAATGTGCCAAAGAGCTTTATCCCGAACTCAATCTGTAACAGATGGATGGCTTAGACGCCGGCAATGGGAAACACTAAGCATGTTAGTCGACAAAAAATACATATCGGTTCGATTTAGCCCAACCAAGCTGAAAGCAAGGCATAAGGAGCTTGCTGTGCTCCACGACATTGCCAGTGACCTGACAAGCTCTCTTGGCCTCACGGAGATTCTGGACAGAGCCATTATCAAGGTCCGAGAGCATTTTAGGGTAGATGCTGTCAGGATCTACCTCATGGACGAAACAGACCAGTATCTGGAACTGGTTGCCTATAAAGGGATCTCAAAGAAGCAGGTGGAGGGACTTCGCAAGATCCGGATGGGGGAAGGGTTTTCAGGCAAGGCAGCTCGCACCAAGAGCTTTGTCGCTCAAAAGGTGTCGGACCTTGAAAACGGGGCAAGGTCAGCCCTTCTTACGAGCAAAGGATTCAAGGTCATCATATGTGTGCCCCTCATCGTAAAAGACCGGGTCGTGGGGGTGATGAATCTGGCCTCAAAACGCCTGCTTTCACTCAATGAGAGAAAGATTGATCTGTTGGTCGCCATTGGAAGCCAGATCGCCATTGCCACAAACGTGGCTAAGCTTCACGATGATTTGTGGAAAAAGGCGGAAGAGATCCGAGAAAAGAAAGAGGCCCTGGAGTTCTTTGCGTACACCATTGCACATGATTTAAAGAACCCTGCAGTAGGCATCTCAGGGTTTGCCAGACTACTGGCCGACAAATATGAAGATCGCCTGGATGAAAGAGGGAAAAAGTACTGCGAACAAATCAGGCAGGCGGCCCGACAGATTGAGATATTTACCACGAACATCAATGAATATATAAGGTCCAAGAAGATCCCCTTTGAAATAAGAAGGACCAACATCAAGACGATCCTCGGCCATATCAGAAGTGATGTGGCACCGGTGTTAAAGGAGCGGAACATCGCCTGGTCCGAACCTCAAACCATTCCGGAGATCATGGCGGACCAGATGGCCATCACGCGGGTCTTCAGAAACCTGATCGACAACGCCTTAAAACATGCTGGAGACAAGCTCACCAAGATTGTCATAGGCTATGCCCAAGACCAGTCTTTTCACATATTCTCCTTTAGCAATAACGGTGTGGCTATTAGGAAGAAGGATTCGGAAGCGGTCTTTAAGATGTTCCAAAAACTCCCGGCATCGGGACAGACAGAGGGCTCGGGGCTGGGGTTAGCCATTGTAAAGGAGATCGCCGAAGCCCACAGGGGAAAGGTCTGGCTTGAATCGGACACGAAAAAGGGGACCACCTTTTATATATCCATTTCAAAGGCTTTAGAGGCCACTAAGGCATAAACATGCGATAGTAGAGTGGCAAGAAAAAAGCCAAAAGCCCGTTTTCCGGATTGCCTGCCATCGACCCTGATCGGGGGACCGGGGAATCCAGACAAGAACCTGGATGCCGGATCAAGTCCGGCATGACAGTGTTTAATGTAAAAGACATTGACGTGGCAACAATGGGGCCATGGACTTTCAGGAAGGAAGGTATTTTCATGGGGAAAA
>JAXHVD010000047.1:0-6803 GCA_034189385.1 Thermodesulfobacteriota bacterium | reverse complement strand
GAACCGCCACGGCCGCGATCCGTCTCAGGATCCCTGCCAGCAGTTTACCACATCATTAACCCCATGCCTTGTAGTGTAATAGACCCGCTCTTTGGGTCATTGATTCAGAAACGCGCCGCATCCGCGGTTAAATCTTCATGAAGTACTACAAGAAATTGATAGATTGAATTTACAAGAATATCTTTTAAAAATATTGAGGAAATTTGATCAATATAAGTATAAAAAAGGGGATCATCAGAAATTAATGTGCCATACGTCTGAACTTTTAGCATTTCGCCTGGTTTTGCAGTTTCAAGTGCAAAGCCCGCAAAATTTTCCACCTTTTTAAAGTGTTGCCTATTCACGCGCTTTAGGACATTCAGTTTTGTCGGTTTCTTTTTTTTCGAAGAGAGACGTTTTATTTTATTTCGTTTTGACATGTTGTTTTTTTTCTAAATAGCAGTCAACGGCAGGCATAAGGCGCGGCGGCTTTTTGCCGTCGCCCTTAATGCCTTGGTTGGCGATGTCTTTTTCAAAATGCTAATGTTTTTCAAGCAATTTAGACATCGAAGGTTTCCCAATATTGTTTACTTCGATCAATCCGTTCTTGTTCATTAATAATATTGAGTTTCGCTAAGACAGCGTTGCCTAAGTCTGTCCAGTAATAAGAAAAATTTATAGCCCCACCTACTCTTGGTTGTGTACTTAGCCGTAACAATCCATGATGACATAAGAATGCAATTGCGTCGAACAACCTGTCGCTCATCAATTCAGGTATGACAAAATGACTGCTTGAGCCGAAATGATTCAAAACCCATAATTCGTACCTACTAATTTTTGACTCCGCTTTTGATACAAGCCGATCATTGATTAAATTATAGTATTTCAGTGTATCATTTATTGATTCCGCCAAATCGTTCTTACTTGCCTCAATATCATCTAGATCGTAAAAGCAATGAATAATATCTTTAAGATCAAATTTTATTTTGTATCCTTCTTCTGCCAAAAGAATTTGTCTTTCTATTTGCTGAGTTGCATGAGCTATTCCAAGTTCATAAAAAACATTGGGATTATCACCCGTAAGGACCCCTATGATAACCCTAGAAGTAAATAGATTTTCTAAAATATCCAGCCAACCAGTTCGAGTGTGCTTTGGGTCCTTTGCTCTATAAAGAAATAATTTATCATTTGAATTTCGGGTCTCATTAAGAGTAGATAAAGCAGCTTCAATCAATTCAGTGTAAATTCTTTCAAAACTGTCTTCAAATGGCATGGCAACAAATATTTTATTGTCATCGATGAAACCGCCTTTTGGTCGAAAATCAAATGGGTACATTTAATACTCCCTGATCCGAATTATGAATATCAGATCAATCAGCCAACGCCCCGGCTGAGACGCGCTTTGCGCGTCGTATCCAGCCGGTTGTTAGACGAAAGGATCATTTGAGTTGAGCAAAAGACAAGATTTCACAGAGTTTTTGAAGCGCAAGTTTTCGGGCCTTTTGTTCTTCCGCGCTATCGGGCGTATCGTAAGCTACAAGAGGAAATTCGGCTTTTTCCTCTTCGCTTTTGGGTATCTCGTCGGGATAGCAATATTGATCCCATTTGAGGTCAAGCTGGGTCCTTTCCAGTGTAGTAAGGTGGGGTTTAAAGATTTCAATGGCCCGGAGATGTTTCAAGAGTGCTGCATACAGGAAATCGTAAAGGTTGGTTTGACCAACATCATCAGCCCCTTGGTAGCTACTGGTTTTCAAACCAATGGTCTCCTTGATAAATGCGCTTCTGAACTTCGCTGCTGCTTTGTTGAATTCGTCTCTCCGTCGCCTACGTTCGCTGGAGACGTTGGCGAGATAGACGCCAAAGGCAGAGGTGATACAGCCAATAATGACTCCGATTATAATCTCGTTCATTTTGTTTTAGGTGTGGTCATTGGATGTATGATTACTGCCGTTGTTTACTTGAAGCTAGTCTAACGCTGGAACACACCAGTCGCGTCAGCGATCTGGTGAAGTGAAATGTTATACGCTTTTCTTTTATAATTTTTCCCAAGCAACTTCCGGGCTCATCGTATCGATAGAAGAAATTTCTTTGCGCCCAGCAATTTCCTGATCAGAAAAAGGACCCTTTATAGTACGATTCTGGTGATTGATGATCATCCAACCATCAGGGTCACCACGAAAATTTGAATGTTGCCATACTATTATGTATCGATAGTTCCATCCGATTCGTTTCACAGTTCCGTCAATTACGCCGCCGCCGGGTTTATTCTGTCCTTCTGCGTAAATATAGTATGTTTCTCCATCCTCAAATTGCACAAGTCGATAATCTCCCGCAATCGTACGTTCTTGGTTTCCAAAAGGAAAACACCCATAAATTATCAATGTAACAGACAGGCAAAAAGCGATTTGAACTTTTCGTCTTTGAATCATCTCATTCTTTTTTTGCGTATAACTATATTAATTATACGACTGTCGTCTTTTTCCGAGTTGTCGCAACGTGAGACACTTTTTCCAAAACAAGGGAAACAACCTTAATGGTTCACAATTATTATTAAATCAAATGGTTAACTACTAACCGAGCCGTCGGCAACATCCAACAAATATGTAAAAAATGCATGTTTATTCCGCAATTAGGCGTGTTATCCGACTGGCGGATAATTCCGGCTGTCGTGTTATTATAAATTACATTTGAGACACTTCTAATCTAGGGGACTCACGATTCCAAGTTTGTTTTTAGTCGCAACATGGGTATAGACCATTGTGGTTCTAAGATCCGAGTGCCCCAATAACTCCTGTATCGTACGGATATCATACCCGTTTTCTAACAGGTGCGTGGCAAAACTGTGTCGCAGCGTATGTACGGTCACACGTTTCGGAATGCCAGCCTTCTTTGCTGCACGCTTTATCTGTCGCTGTAGGCGGTCGGGAAAAATGTGATGCCGTCGAATAATGTTGGTTACAGGGTCCAACGATAGCTTGTGGGAGGGAAACACCCAGAACCAAGTCCATTCTTTTCCTGCATTAGGGTATTTTCTTTCCAAGGCGCTTGGCAGTTGCACGCCCGCGACCTTGTCATATCGATCCTTGTCGTAAACCGGTCGGATCTTTTTCAATTGCGTGCCGAGATCCTTCTTGAGGCTTACAGGCAACACGGTCTCACGGTCCTTGTCGCCTTTTCCCATGCGCACCGTAATGGCATTTCGTTCAAAATCGATATCCTTTATTCTCAGCCCCACACATTCTCGAAGACGCAGACCAGAGCCATAGACGGTTCTGGCCATCAAAAGATCCGTCCCACTCATTTTGTCGAACAACCGGTCAACCTCCTGCCTGGTCAGAACCACCGGCAATCGCTTTTTCTTTTTGGCTCGGATGGCATGGCCAATATTCTCAATATCCTTGTTTAATGCATGACGGAACAAAAACAGAACGGCGTTGAAAGCCTGATTCTGGGTGGAAGCGCTCACCTCCCGCTCTACGGCAAGGTAGGTCATGAAGTCTTTTACGTGGGTGCTATTGAGAGAATATGGAGCGTTGCCATGGACGAAGAGATAGAATCTGCGCACCCAACCCAGATAGGCCTTCTCAGTTCGAATCGAGCGGTGTTTGAGCCTGAGCATCTTGCGCATTTCCTCTGCTGCGGCCGCCCACTGGGCGTTCCCGTCCATTTCCCCCCAAATGGGCTTTAAATCTTTTCGTCTTGTGTAAAACAGATACAGTTGGATGGCCTCGCCAGCCTGTTTCACCTGCCAGTCTTCACGATGCTTTGAAAGATGTTTGAGATACCGGTCTATATCCTCCGTTTTCACCGGTTCCCCTGGATGCCTGTCACAATAGCGGTAGAACTCCTTCACCCAATACAAGTAGAAAGCGGCTTTCCTGTCATTCATGACATGTCTGGATAAAAGATAGGATTTGAATCCTTCCATAAAGCCCCCAGACACGATGTCTCAGAGATACCCTATACAACTCGGGCTTCGTGAACAATGAAATGAAATCAACCTTGAATCATGGCCACCTTCAATTCGCATAACTTCGAGACCCGTTTTTCGTGACGTCTACCGGTAATAGATGGAAAGGTTCTCATACGCTGACTGCAACTTTCTGAACGGTCTGCTGACATAAGATCCAAAGAGTGTTTGTGGCCAGCCTCAGCCTAACCCCCAAAAACACAAAACCCCGCCTCTCTTTAGGAGAAACGGGGTCTTAACAGTCACTTCACGGCACCCTCTTCGTTAGGGTCAATGGAGCGAAACGCAAATCGGCACGGACCGTACCACCACGGAGGATTTTTGTCAAGGATTCTCACGGGTAACAAATCGTAGAAGTGCCTATTGGGAGCGCAAAAACTACGGAGAATGTTTTGCCACAGACGCACACAGACAGGCACAGACAGGTCTCTCACCCGCTCCCTGGCGCTCGCTAGAGCTCTGAGAGGCACTGAGATTTTGATCTGAATCGCTGAGGGGGGCGATTCACATCAACCTGCCGACGCTACGCGTCACTTCGTAAATTGACCATACAGCCTTGGTAACAACCGGGTTTGGGATGTCGGCGCCGGGGAAGGTGGAGGGTGAAAGGGGGAAACGGAGAAGGGGGGGACGACAGAAGACGGAGGACAGAGGACGGCAGGGGAAGTGCTATGCGCTGCACATGGCGACGACGCCCTCTTCTGCCACCTCCACGGAAATGTCAGGCAAGGCACGGCGCAGGTTCTCGGCCACCCAGGGCAGGACCACCGGCTCGCAGGGGCCGTGGCCCAGGGCAAGAAATTGAACGATCGCACGAGTTCCAATGGGCCGCTCACAACACTTTTTGAAATTCTTCCTTGGTAATCTCGCAGTCCCTGAGTATTTTGGCAAATAGCCCTCGGCCTATTGTCTCTCCACGGTGAACGGGGACAACGGTGCAGCGACCATCCGGATGCTGGAGGAAATGATGGCTACCTTTAGTACGGATAACTTCAAAACCGATTTTCCGAAGTTTACGAATTAAGCGACTGCCGGTAATAGACGGAAATGTGCTCATACATTAACGGCTACCTTTTGCACACCGATAAATTCGCTGGATATGGGTTCTTCCACCTCAAGGCATAGCTCGATGGCCTCTTTAATTCTCTTCATCAGTGTATCAAGAGATTTGGCTTGTGTATGACATCCACGAAGAGCTGGTACAGAGGCCACGAAATAACCATCCTCATCCCTTTCAATTATCACGCTGAATTCCTTCATTCGTTAACGCCCTCCATCCGGGGTTCCCAAGTCAAAGCCATTTTAAGGCAGCAAAGACATTTGAATACGGTTTCGAAGAGTGCCCAAAACAGAGCCTTCCTTGTTTCATCAAGAAATCGCTGACCCAGAATCAGAAGACCCCATCTCTTTATGAGAAACAGGGTCCTGGTGTTCGGTTCATGGCAACCTCTTCGTTGGGTTGACGGATCACAGAAAAGGCCGGAAAATAGGTTACCAGCGAGGCAGGATTTTGTCAAGGATTCTAAAAGGTAAGGAATCGCAGAACTTCGGTGTTTTGGTGCAAAAACTACGATACTCTGATGCGGAAACTACGAAGAACGGTTTAACCGCAGACAGGCACAGAAAGGTCTCTCACCCGCTCCCTGGCGCTCGCTAGAGCTCGCGGGGGCACAGAGATTTCGATGTGAATCGCTGAGGGGGGCGATTCACATCAACCTGCCGACGCTGCGCGTCACTGGATGCATTGACGATACAGCTCTGGTGGAAACCGGGTTTGGGATGTCGGCGCTAGGGAAGGTGGAGGGTGAAAGGGGGAGACGGAGAAAGGGGGGACGGGATGAGTTTTGTGATGGGTTTTAGGTGTTACGTGTCAGGGAAAAAAGGGAGCGGTTGTTCCTGTGACGACAGGTCTTCACTCTTGAGGTGGATCTGTAGTGTAGCCTGGATATGGAGGGCCATCAATGGCGTACCTCCGGCCATGCTTGACAATGCTGGCCAGCAAAGTCCTGTGGTCCAGATTCCTGTATTCTTCAGCAGTAAAGGGATAGGCTTCTATCAGACTATTGTAGCGTGCTGCGATGCGAGACAGATGCTGCATGTTTTCTATACGGGTCTTACCCTGGAACCAGTCAGATATGATTGCCAGATCAATATCACTGTGCTCTTCTGGATTCCCGTAGGCATAGGAGCCAAACAAGATGACCCCTTCAACAGGCATCTCACTGGAAAGCCTGGAAACGAATCCTCGCACGATTTCGTCTAGTCGAGCTTCTGATAAAGCCATCTGAAAATGTCCTGTGTTCGCTTATAGACCTCTCTTGCTTTCTCCTCGTTGATAATCTCCGACAAACCTTCTTTGTAGTCTCCGTATCGAGCCTCAATGGAGTACGGTGTCAATTCTGCCAGAAAATCAAACTGCTCAGCGTCCAAATCACCCTTGATTCCGGCAAGTTCCGCCAGGCGATTCAGGTTGTGAATGGGAAAATTTTCCTTATCTTGTTGAGCGATTAATGCCTTCAGGAGTTTTTCGACAGCTTGTTGGCACATGAAGGCAACGTATAAGTACCGTGCAAGAGTGACGAAGCCCTGTCACACGATTTCGGCCAAATGGAAGGTGTCAAGAACACAAGTCCATATAATGTATCACAACCCTGACTTATAGTCTAGAATATTGGACGGTTATCCTTTTGGTCACCAGTTTCTCATAGAATTCGCGGAGACTACGAGGGAAAGTGACGAGGGATGATGCGAGGCGCCAACGGACAACAGAAGGGGAGAGAGATGACAGTCCACAGCGACAGACGACGGAGGACGGAGGGCAGCGGAAATACGCGGAAGGGAGACACGGGGAGCC
>JAXHVD010000046.1:0-7373 GCA_034189385.1 Thermodesulfobacteriota bacterium | reverse complement strand
AATTCGGCATCGGTCTCGGGCTGCAGTCGAGGTTCTAACTAACAAGACTCTCCAAAATACGAGGTCTCCTCTGTCTACCTACACCACTTGTCTGATCTCGCGCATTGGCGATTTTGCTATGCGAGATAGCCTTTTGAAAGACTGATGTTTTTGTGGTATTCGTGAGAGATCTAGGACAGGGGCCTCCTATTTCGAACCGCCTGTCGTGGCAGGTTAGCCGACGTGGATCATGTTTCTTGTCAAGGTGTTCTCCGGGCAGGATTTCAAATCTCGAACATGAGTCTATCCCCGGTAAAGTAATCGCAAGTCATGTAAACTAGGGCGTCTAGATCCAATCGACAATATGTTGAAGTATCCTCACTGGACTCCCCTTAACTGGCTAAACCCATTCCTGTGCGCCGGTGACTGTCCCTCGGATCGAGTATTTTCTGCAGCAAATCGCTGTGTTTTTTCCGGTTCAAACCCGTGGCCTGTTTCTGGTTTGGTGGGGCGTTCGAAGGTTAGCCTTAACATTGTGATTATGATATAGGTTTCTTGAGGTGTCGTGCCATGGTAAGGACGAATGCTCCGTGCAAAGCCTTGTGGCTGATCTTCTTTCTCGTTCCAATTGTGTTGCATGCCGTGTCATGGGCTGAAGAATATACTGGTGCTGAGGAATGCAAAGCATGTCATGCAAAGGAATACGACGAGTGGCAAGGGTCAGGGCATGCCAGAATTCTTTCTCGAGTTGATGGTAGTGTGGCCCGTGCGGTTAGTCTAGCCGAGGAATATGATGAGGAGACCATTTCGTATATAATTGGCGGCTTTAAATGGAAAGCATTGTTCCTCGACAAGAATGGTTACATAATCACTTCAACTCCCACGGACGGGAAGAAAACCCAATACAACATTCGGAGTGGAGAATGGGTGAATTATCTTCCTGAACAAGAGCTTCCCCACTACAATTGTGGAGAATGTCATACAACGGGGTACTCTCCCGAAGGACACCAGAATGGTCTAGAGGGGATACGTGGAACATGGAAATTCGACGGTGTCCAATGTGAAGTCTGTCATGGCCCCGGAGGAACGCATGTCCGTTCTAATGTTAGATCTGACATAAAGGTTGAGAAAAATATATGTGTTAACTGTCACGGTACGAAACCTCTCGATGTGATTCCGATGACGAGTGTTTTTCTCTCACCATACACTGAGGCGAATCAATTGCTCGCAAGCAAGAAAAGGGACTTCGCCTGCTCAGATTGTCATAACCCCCATGCTCGAGCAGAAGAATCCATCAAGCAGGGGTGTGCAGAGTGTCATGAGGACAAGAAGGCCGAATACACGGGCAGTCTCATGGACAAGGTTGGTGTTACCTGTATGGACTGTCACATGCCACCTGCAGGCATGATTGCAGAAGGTGATGGCGACTCATTCAGCGGTGATTTCAAAAGCCATCTATTCCATATTGACTACCGGAAGGATTTCCCAACAGTCATTAGCAATGGCATACTATTGAACCCTGGGTATTTGACCGTTGACTATGCTTGTATGAGGTGCCACCAGACTTATGAGAACAGGTCGTGGGCTGTCCGGTATAGTATGTTTGTTCACTCCATTACGGTCACGACTGACATCAAGATTAAGCGCTTCCAAACAATATTTTGTGGTATTGGATTCTTTTTTGCGCTGCTAGCCTTTCTTGCTGCTCTGTCTCTGAAGAATTGGTTGTGGCCCAACCTGGATAAGAAAAAGATGTTGGCTACTCACAGGAATTGCGCATGGATCGCTTTTTTCATATGGTGGTTTATGTCGGCAATGTCGGTCTATTTTCTTTTCCCTTTTGATGAACCTGCAAGGGTGTTGAATTTGGGATGGTTCTTGGTCCATCTGATTGGAGGCATATTTGGTCTCACTTTCTATATTGGCAAAGTTTTGACTGTTAGAATATTCAGGAAGGGATGGCTATGGCAGGGAGCTTTTTGGGGAATCGGGTTGTTCGTATTCTGGTTGATTGATTTTGTAACCGTTTTGTTTAGAACACCCCTTTATGGAGAGCTTTCCAGCCTTCTGTTCTGACCTTTTCGATGAATTGATCCATAACGGGTGTCAATCCCGCATTCCCATTTAGCTCACAACTACAGTCTTTCTATCAAACAAATACAGTGTTCAGTGTATTGATTTTGATTGTAGTTGTGGTTTCATGTAGAGAGGCGACAGAATTCTGGGGCCGGTGGCAAGGACGTGCCTTCACCGCAACTATTCTAAATGATAGGATGAGACACTGACCCCGGCTCCGGTACTGCCGCACCTTATGATGTTTTGAGTCCGGGTATTAGAGTAAAATGGCAAAAAACGTGAACCGGCATCCCTTAAAGTCAACCACAATGATATAGAAGCGCCCTCATTGACACCTGGTATCCCGCCAAATCCGTCCCTGTCCAATGGGGACTGCGCTTTGACTAGGTAATTTCTCCATGAGAAATTAAGTAATTTTTGCATGAGAAATGGTCACCTTTGGGAATTGATGCGCTGATTCTGACGTGATATGAAGAATTTTACTGGTCTGTTCCGCAGTACTCCATTTGCTCTGTTGGGAGTGTGACACCATGGGCCTATGGACGATCAATAAGGCTAGCGACCACTTGGCAGCACAACATAGACTCCCTTCTTAAAAAGGGAGAGAATCATTGCGCTGACAAAAAACGACATCGGTGATTCGATATACATGAAAATCAACCTTGCAAGGAAGATATTTGCTGAAACAGTTTGAGCCTTATTGGAAGTGATGAGTTGAACGCTAGTAAATGGTGAAGACATCATGGCCGGCAGGTTCGGGAAGTTCGCTGTAAGAAAAAAATGGACGGATAGGAACAAATCGCCAAACCGGCGAAGAGCTGATATTGAGACCAAGAAGAGTAGTGATCTTCAAGTCCTCTGGGGTGATGTGAGATAGGGTGAATGGCAATGGCCAGGCTGGATCTTGGCCTCCTTGCGTGAGGACTCTGAGCTTAACGTTCATATCGTAATGGGTGTGATGGGTTATGACGTGGCTTTGGCTTTCTCGCGCGGGGAGTGTCACCTTAACCCATGGGCCTACAGATCGGGCGGAAGCTGTTATATGCTCCATCAGTCCAATAATCCGAGAGGAGTCCGCTCTACGTCTGATTTGGCCTGCGGGTGGGAAAGCATAGTGAGAGAATGATCATAGATATTCACGAGTCTGTGCGGGAAGAGACAAAGATGTGTCCTCATGATTTCGCTTGTCTTACCACCGGCCGATGCGGACGCCCGGATAATTGCGAGGTAAGCTATATGGACGGAAAGAATACGCTATTTCTTACCTCCAAGGAATTTCTACGCTGCCCCTATCGAATCTTTTTTGCCGATAGATCCGTATGCAGATGTCCCACACATTTTGCAATCTGTCAGAAGCGGGCACTACAGGGCTCGGCCAAGTACTGGATGCCGCCTATTCTATGAGGCTGGCGACTTCCGACGCGGTGATATAGAAGTCGATTCCCTGCTTTCAATAATGCTTCATAGCCAACTATCTGAAAGGCTTATATTTTCAGGTATTCATCTCATATTGTGCCTTCTAAGTCTCCCTCTACGTCGCCCAATCCTGAATCTCAATTCAACTCATAAATACAGTCTTTCTTCGGGAAGAATACAGTATTCACAGTATTGATTTAGCCTGTTGTAATGCTTTCGATTTTCTTAGCGACAGAATTCTGGGGCCGGTGGCAAGCCGTGCCCTCACCGCAACGATACTAAATCATAGGATGAGACACTGACCCCGGCTCCGGTACTGCCGCACCTTCTGGTACTTTAAGTCTAGGTCTTGGAGCTGACCCGCGCCCGATCGCCTGATGAAGGATTTGATTTATCAATTGAGGTACAGTGGCTATGGCAATAGAAATGCTAGACACCCTGGGTAAAAAGTGCCCTCAGCCGGTCTTGAAGATTGCTGTAAAGGCCCCGCAAATGAAACAGGGTGATATTTTGGAGGTCTTGGGAGACTGCCCCACCTTTGAGAAAGATGTGCGCACCTGGTGTGAGCGGCTGGGCAGGAACTTACTCTCTGTAAAGGATGAAGGTGACACCAAAAAGAGGATCCAGATACAGTTCTAGTAAGCAATACCAAGGGATTGAGGTTGCCTTCCCAAATCACAGGACCTTGCAAATCTGCGGCTTGTGCGTAGAACTGACACCCCAAGAAGGATTCAAAGACTAAATCTCTATGATGTAGATCACGCATGGCGTATGGTTTCGGTGTGTGTTAAATCTTGGAAGCCAACCTTTTGAAAGGCCTGCATTTTTTAGCTGGCCAAATGGTATCGTAACTGGTTGTTGCAAAACGCTTCGCTACTGAGTATCTTTTCTCAGCAGAAGCTGGGTCTCCAATCATTCGCTGAGGAACAAATCCACCAACATGGGCAGATTGTGCTGCGTCCTAGTGGCGCTAATATTCGTGGCAGGGATTGGTCCGGATCCCGAGTGTGCCGAACCCATGAGTCCGTATAGGAATCCCATGGTCATCAAGGTAATACCCCTCCAGTATGCGGATGCTGAGAATCTTGCCTCTGTTCTGAGGCCCCTCTTAACCAAGGACGGTACGATCGTAGCCGACGCACCCACAAACACGCTCATAATCAAAGACAGGCGATCGCTTGTCGGAAAATTGGCCAGAGTCATAAAGGGACCTGATAAGGCCGAAGACCATTTTCTGAATTTTCAAGACGGTTGCCCGGCATCGGAGTGAAAACTTGGACGACGCCCCTGGTGGCCATTTATTTGCGGAAACCACAGTTCAGCTCACAGGTGGGATTTTGAGATCAGTCAGAGGTCTATTAGAAAATCAAACGGTTGTTGTAGTATAACCCCTGGCAAGCTAATCACAGGCGACTGGCAAGTCGTCTCTGGTCAGATAACGAGGAGGAAATCTATACTCGGCTTGTGTTGGCGCACAATAAGCATCTTGGAAAGATGGGGTTCCCATGACAGAATTTGTTGCAAAGAACGAAATGGTCATTAGACTGGCCCTCTTTTTCGGTGCTGTCAACTTTATTGTGTAAATTCTTCGTGAGCAAATCTTTGGTAGAAGGGCAGATTCTGTCGGACCTTCCCTATGGGGTTTGCTCTCCAGTACAATTCCATTCTTAAAGAGATAAAAGCTAGAAGGCGGTAACATGCTGCCTCTCCGGCTACAATTTCCATGGACTTGGTTCTTCGCTTAAATTCTTTGTTGAGCCGTTCAATGATGTTCGTTGTCCGAAGAGAAATCCATTCTTCTTCAGGGTGGTTGAAAAAGGTTAGGCACTGTTCTATCGACCTGTCCAGCGTTGTTACTGCAGAGGGCAGATCCTTTTGCCATCTTTCTTTGAAGGCTTCGAAAAGCTCTTTAGCCTTGTGTTTAGACGATGCGTAGAAGATGGAGCGCATATCATCGGCAACGGCCTGCTTGAGCTTTTTGGGGACTTTGGCCAGTACGTTTCTGGCCACATGGACCTGGCAGCGCTGGATTTTGGCATTGGGAAATTCTTCCTTAAAAACCTTTTCCAAACCAGTTAAGCCGTCCATGATGCCCATGATTACCTCTTGGCCTCTGAGGCCTCTGGATTTAAGGTCTTTGAAGAACTCTCGCCAACTGCCAGCAGATTCCTTGTCACCTGCCTGCAGGCTAAGTACCAGCCTGTGGCCTGATTTTAAAACGCCTATGGCAACGAGAACCGGCACAACTTCAACGCTTCGCCCGACTCGCATGTTGAAGTTCACACCGTCAACAAACATGTATTTAACGGCTTCTTCTGACAGATCACGCATCCGCCACTTCTCCACGGCTTCTGCAAGCTCTTGGTTGGCCTTGCTGATCTCTGCATGGGAAATACTGCGGCCAATGAGTCTTTTCGACATCAGCGAAAGGCTGCGGGTGCTAATGCCGGTTAAAAACATCATGCTCAGGTCTTGGCGGATCGCATTCTCATACTGTTTGCTTCGAGGAAGAACGCATGTCTTGAATGTCCCCTTACGATCTCTAGGGACATCGACCTTAACCTGGCCAATGCCCTTTAGGGCAAAGCTACGCTCGTAGGTGCCGTTACGATGATTGGTCTCGTCCTGACTCCTTTCATAGGGTTGCCTGTCAAGAAACGAGGTCAGCTCTGCACGCATCAATTGCGTCAGGTACTGTCCAACCGTCTGTCTCATATCAAGGCGTATCATCTCAAAAACTCTCTCTGGCTGCGCCTGAATCTCCTTGAACATCTCAACAACTTCAGGTACGCTGATTTCCAGCTTCATGGGCGCTTCTCCTTTCTTTTTAGGCGTTTGGCAAAACCCTACTTAAAGGAAAAGCGCCTTTTTTTCTACCCTTACAAATTCACACAGAAGATTTTACACTACCTCTTTTTCGGCATCTTTGCAATCGTTGCCTTAGTTGAGCTTATCGCTCCTCGTCGTAAACTGACGACTTCCAAAAGTAGTCGATGGTTTGCGAATATCGGAATTGTGGTAATAAACACTGTGGTGTTACGTCTTGTTTTTCCTGCGGCGGCTGTAGGAATGGCCATATGGGTTGAGCAACGAGGCTGGGGTATATTCAACAATTTCAATGTTCCGTATTGGCTGAAAGCCGTATTATCTGCCATCGTTCTCGATTTTGTCATTTACCTGCAACACGTCATGTTTCATGCGGTTCCCACACTTTGGCGTCTGCATATGATGCATCATGCGGATATGGATTATGATTTGACCACGGGAACACGCTTTCACCCTATTGAAATCATAATCTCAATGCTAATCAAGGGGTGTGCTATCATAGTTTTGGGAGCGCCTGCTCTAGGCGTAGTCATTTTCGAGATTCTGCTTAATGGCACAGCAATGTTCAATCACGGCAATTTTCGGATCCCACTCGGTGTTGATAGTATACTGAGACTTTTTGTGGTTACCCCTGATATGCATCGGGTTCATCATTCCGTATTTCCAAGCGAAGCCAACAGCAATTTCGGTTTTAACCTACCGTGGTGGGACCGGGTGATGGGAACCTATAAGGCTCAACCATCAAAAGGTCATGTAGAAATGACAATTGGACTGAATCAATTTCGCGACCCGAGCCGTCTGACACTGCTGTGGTTGCTTGTCATGCCCTTCATCTCTATTCAAGGCTACTATGCCATTAATCGCAGGGGGGCCAAACCCGAAAAGTAAAGACCGGCAGGTTTGACCGTGAAACTGCCTCATCCCAGGGCAGACCTGGCTGAATGTTTGATTTCTTCTATGTATACGTAACAAATGGGTGATTGACAGTTATTGAGTCTGGAGTCATTATCTGTCTGTTTTCTCTGTTGATTTTGGGGAAAGGAGGCAGAAATGAACCAGGATACTGACCCTGCAAT
>JAXHVD010000045.1:0-7711 GCA_034189385.1 Thermodesulfobacteriota bacterium | reverse complement strand
CTGCTGGGCCTTGGAGAACGAAACGCTACCGACATTTTCCCGACCCTGTCGGGACTGCACAGTGCCGGTAAGAATGCGCTCTTTGACAGCCACGACCATTTACCCAGACCATTCGGCTGGGGACCGTTCGGGCCTTCACCGGGGTGAGGCCTCCCCGCTTCTGCGGGGCTCGTTTCCACCGGCCACTATGCCCTTCAGCCTTCGCTCTTTCGAGCTACGGCCTGACAGGCTGCTGACCCAGATCTCCTCGAAGACCGCGCCGCAGTTCGTACAACGTAGGCGGGCGGGTAAACACGCATCTTTCCGCACACGAGCGCCGAGTATACCTGCCTGGCCTAAGATGGATAGAGGACTTTGCCGTGTGTTGCTCCGCCTCCGGCGGATCCCACCAGGCCCGCCTGACTCGGTTCTTGTTCATCGCCCCGCTTGTGGGGGCGTAGCTGAAAGCGAAGACTTATGCGTTTGCGGTATCCGCCTGAGGCGGACGGCTTCCTCCCCGAGCATCCCGACAGGTCGGGACTGCTCGGTTGCCATACCGCTAAACCGTTGGACGTTCCCTCCGGTCGCTCTTTCTGGCGAAAGCCTCTCCGCTGCGCTACGAAGGCCTCCATCGGGCTGGGTCAGGGATTTGCTTGCGGCGCTGCTACCGCGCGCCGCAGCTCACCCATTAGCCGCCGGGCATGCCCGGCACACAACCTTCTCGCTGCACTCTGATCGGTGTTCCGCTGCCGCTCTACACCGACAGGTGAGCAGGTCGATGCTCTCCATTTCACACTTGACATAGCGTACGCAATAGCGTACCGTATGAAGCATCCAAATTATCGTATATTGGAGGTCAATAATGCCAACCTTAACAGCAACCGAAGCAAGATCTAAGCTTTATAGACTAATTGACGAAGCCGCTTCGTCGCACGAGCCAATTGTCATATCAGGTAAAAGAGGAAGCGCAGTGCTCATTTCAGAGGATGATTGGCGATCCATACAGGAAACCCTCTATCTGCTTAGTGTTCCTGGTATGCGAGAATCAATTCGGGAAGGATTAGCCACCCCAATCGAGGAATGCACCGAGGAACTTGATTGGTAATGTGGCGAGTCGTATTCACTAAACAGGCTCAAAAAGACGCCAAGAAATTATCAGCTGCCGGCCTACGATCGAAAGCTGAAAAATTACTGAGCATCGTGCGTGAAAATCCTTATAAGACACCCCCTCCTTTTGAAAAGCTGATAGGCGATCTGTCGGGAGCCTATTCTCGGCGCATAAATATACAACACCGAATTGTATACCAAGTCCTTGATGATGAAAAAGCAGTCAAAGTTATTCGAATGTGGAGCCATTATGAATAGCTTGGCATAACAAAGGCATGAAGATGGACGGACAATATGTTTCGTTGAATTTGGTTGATTCGCACTGAAAAAGCTAAGGCTCGCCCATTAAAGGAGTCGTCAAGAGAAACAAGACCCCCTTGGGGCAAAAGAAACACCTTTTTGCTCATTCACGAACAACTCTCGCTTCCATCGCGAACTCGCGCCCGGTATTTCGGATTTGTTGGATGCGTCTGTGAAAGGAAATTGGGCACCCCCTTTAGTTTTCCAGTTTTGGCCTACCGGTCGGTCAGTCTGTAGCCTCTGTCTTGTCCTATGCCCTCTCCTCGCTTTGCAGATAGACCTACCTCGGTGGGTTTTTGGGGCATCCGTTAGTCTCCCAGTGTTGCAATAGATCCGGGCACGAGACCTTAAACAAATGGGCCAAACTCATTTTCCACAGTTGCAAAATAGCGGTGGCAGACCTATACATTTGACGAAGCCGTCAGTAGTCACGGGCTTTGCACCCAAATAGCTCCCACCCATGGCTCCCCCATGTTGTCCAGTGGCCAACAGACCTGTCCTATTTGTTGGCGCCATAGGACCGTTTCTTCTTCTCTTTTCCGCCCCCCTAATCCCCAAAATCACTTTAACTAATTGATATCATGATGATCTTGCCGCCAGCCTCCTCGAATGGCAAGGTGCTTGCAAAATCCAATAGACAACGTAGGCAATGGATATAAATAAGGGAAAAGACTGCTCAAAAAAAGGCAAGCCTCGGAACAGGGTGGCACGCAATGGTCTCAGTGCGCCTGGAGCAGCCCCCGCGGAGTTTCAAAGGAGGCAAAAATGAAAACCAAAGCGACCGTTTGTTTCTCTCTGTTTCTATTGATCATCGTGAATCCTTGTTTGGTTTTTCAAAAACAGCCTGCTCCTGCTGGGCTTGCCCGGGCCGCAAGCCGAGACCCGGGGGACGAGAGATATGAATATCTGGAGGGTGAAGAAGAACAACGTTGCCCAAATTACAGCCATGTAGAGGTTCTGGATTCAACGGCTGAATCTCTCATGCTGCAGTTTTCCCTTGGAGAAATGGACATTGGTTCCATGGAAATGGCAGATGGGAACCAATACCAGACCATCATGGACCCCAGCCCCGAAGCTGGAACCTTTGAAGTGGGAAAACCGGCAGTTCCCGTATTCGGCTACTGGATTTTGATCCCAAATGGAACAGAACCGGAACTGGTCATTGATCCTGGCAATTGCGCGATCATAGACACTATTCACTTAAAACCGGTACAACCCTCTGCCTACGCCCTGGACGATGAAAACATCATACCCCCTTTTACCAAAGATGAAGAGGCATACGCTGCAGACAGACAATACCCCGGTGTTTTGGCCGAACTGGGGCCCGCGGAACTTGTTCGCGGCCAGCAATGTGCCCTTCTTTGGATCTATCCCTATCAATACAATCCGGCACAAGAAAGGACCTATGCCCACCACTCCCTTCAAGTGACCATCCACTTCCATGGCCACATCATGCCAAGGCCCGACAACTTTTTTGATCCCCTTTTGCGCAGAGTGTCGCTTAATGGAGATGCCGTCATCTCGGCTGAAGACGAGGCAGAAGGGCTGTTGGAGCCGCCTCCTCATGAGGTCTATCCCAAAGGCTCCTACGGGTGGGATTACATTATTGTGACACACCCTGACTTCAAGGCAGCGGCCCAGGGCATGGCGGCCTGGAAGAAGCAATGCGGGTACAAAACAGCCATCTATATGAAGCATCATCTAAAGGCCCAGGACATCAAGAATGTGCTCAAAGACGGGTTTGACAACTGGGACATAAAGCCCAAATATGTTCTTATTATTGGAGACGCAGAATATGTGCCTACCAACTATAAGACGGAGCACGGCATGAACAAAGGAAAGATCGGCACGGATCTCTATTACACGACCCTGAACTCAGGTCCCACTCTGGATCAAACGGATTATCAGCCCGACATCTACATCGGCAGGATATCCGTTGATACGGACGGCCAGGCTGAAAGGAGGGTAAAGGCCATCATCAACTATGAAGAGACCCCCACCATGAATAGCCACTTCTACAACAACGTGGCCCTGTGTGCCTATTTTCAGGACGGGGGAAATTACTCCATAGACGGCGTTAAGAAGTATTTTCAGCCCAATGGCGTTGAAGATGGGATGTTCTGCAGGACAACGGAAAAACTGGCTGTGTATCTGTCAGATGGAAAGCACAAGATCAAGAAATCCGTCAATAGAATCTATTACACTGAAAACAATGTCACTCCAGCCAAGTGGGGTTTCTCTGAAAGCCCCAGCAGTACGCAGGGGACTCCAATCCCCGCTTATCTTCAAAGACCCCATTTTGGGTGGAGCGGAGACCACGTGGACATTACAAATGCCGTCACTTCCGGTTCTTTTCTGGTTGCGCAGTTTGACCATGGAGGCAGACAGGAGTGGGGCCATCCATCCTATGGGTGGTCAGATGCATACCTCCTATTCAACTTCTCTTTGCTGCCTGTTGTCTGGAGCGCAAATTGCCAAACGGGCTGGTTTGATAATGAGACAGATGACCCCAAGGCAAACACAAAGGCCTCGGAGGAGTGTTTCAGTGAATACTGGGAAAGACCTGGCTACAGTGTTTACGGGGATTGCGGCGCCGTAGGGATCATTGCAGGAACACGGATAACCTGGAACGAATATAATTCCTATCTTCTCCAGGGATGGACCGATGCCATCTGGCCCGGACTCTTGCCCACATCCTCTCCCACAGCCCCTCGTGTACTGGAAATGGGCGCCGTGCTCTGTGCCGGCAAATTCTATATGGCGACAAAAGCCAAGGAGGAGGCCAAGTATTCAGGAGCGTCAAGAACAACCACGCAGAAGATAAGAAAGCACTATGAGATGTATCATTGGTTTGGCGATCCCTCCATGGCAATTCGTACAGAGAAACCCCATTATATATATGCACACATTCCCAGGGTTTTATCCTTGCGTGACTACCTGAAACAGCTCACGGCAAATGTACATTTGATAAACGAGCGTGACGAATGCCTGGGCCCTGCATCTGGAGCCAAGGTAACCATCTCCAAGATCGATGCCCCTCTTGACGATTATTCCAACTATTTTGTGGGCGTCACCGATGAAGAAGGCGTAGTCCGCTTCAATGAAGCCGCCATTAGCACACCGGGGGAATACACGGTGACAATCACCGCATCAAATTGTGTCCCCTTTCAGGACATATTGGCAGTGGAGGAATAGAGAACAAATAAAATCCGATCATCTCCAGAAAAGTTGGCGTGCCCCTGATCCGGTAACAGTTTAGTCCCTGTGGCCGACGATGGGCGCCTCTAAGATTTGCGGGGTGTGGCAAGGCTCAGGAAGAATCGTTGTACAGTGTAGCTTGAGCGGTCTGATCCGCCGTGCCGTTTTGGGGACATTCCTTGACTGGCGGGACTTGCTTGTTTGGGACTTTTTGGGCACGCCCGTCAGGGCAAGCAAAGGGGTCAGTCTGCCTTTGACTCTTATTGAAAATGACGGAGAGTCAAAGGCAGACTTGGGACCATGTGAGACCATGAAATGTGGGAATCTACCTTACGGCAAGCACCTTTGCTCCTTCATGAGGTGTGGAAGAGGCCACATAACCGATAGCCCCCCTGGTGCCGGCAATGTATTTGACCAGATCAGCCTCGGTCTTGAATACCTTCGGAGGCGTGCCTGTGCCCGTGAAGACGGCCTTTACCCAGAAGTTCTTCAACCGGTCAGGCGTTGATCCCAATAGGTCTTGCACGAAGGCCTCATGGGTTCGACCTTCCTTGAGCATTGCCACGCGTATGGTTTCACCGTCCTCCCATCTTGTCTTGCTCCCCATGTATATATCTGAAACCGTGCCCTGGGTCACGCTGTCTGCTACTACACTCTGGTTTGCAATAACCACCACCTCATCGGCCAGCACCGGCGCGCCAGCCAGCAGGGAAAACAACATTATCCCCCACATGGCTACTATTATTGTTCTGGCTTTCATTTATTCACCCCCATTGGACTTGTTACATGTTAAAAAAGGCGCCAACTTGTCGCTGCCTAAAATGTGAAAGTCAGCTTGGCGGCAAAAAGGAACCAATCTTCTTCTGCATCGTTCGGATTCTCCGGCATGGACACCGTGGCGGTTCCATCCATTAAATGCCCCTCCAGTTTGAAGATCCAGTAGTCGTTGATGTCAAAGCGCGTGCTCAAGGCAAGGTCCTTAAGCCAGGCCCTATGATCGGGCAGACCCAACTGCTCCAGGTCATCCCCGTCTCTATCGTCCACGTCAGCATAATAGATCGAGTAGTATGCCCCCAGCTTGAACCAATCCGTGAACCGGTAAGAGGCGCTCGCGTAATATCCTTCCGATTCCTTGGAGAGTTCTATGGGAATGATTCCCGCGAGAATATCAGGTGCCTCGATATCTATGTCCACGCGAGAATACTCGACAGCAACCAACAGATCTCCCACAGCATATTCTGCTGACAGAGCATAGATCGTGAGATCTTCCGCGTCGAAAGTCAGAAGGGTGCCTCGGGGGATAGGCCCTAGAGCTGCTGTCATCGCAGCATCAACTTTGAAGTCCACAGTTACGAGGCTACCGCCTATCCGCAGTCCTTGAAGGGGCGTATGCCACTGCAGGCTGCCGACATATCCGTCACTCACGTCGAAACTCTTCGCTTCAATAGCACCCATGGCCATGCGTTCGACATTTTTTGCCGCACCGCCCTCGTCGTCAATGTTACTTGTACCCCACTGGACCTGGTAGGAAAGACGGCCCATAGAATCACACGGTATGTGGCCATAGATGCCAACACCCTCAAGGGCTATGTAAACATCTCTCAGCGAGTCCGCGTAAACGCTTTGCGGAAGTAAAATACTTGTACGCAGTGCATCAATGTCCCGGAATTCGTTGTACAAACCAACCGGCATCTTGATTTTGCCCACTCTAAGGCCGGCCCAGTCTCTCCATCGATAATCCGCAAAGGCCCAGTCCAATTCGATTTCATCGTTTCCCAGATCTCCCAGATCACGGGCAAATAGCTGCAACCCCAAACGCAGCTCATCGGTGAGCTGGGTGGCAAAGTTTATCCCGAACTCATTGAACTGAAACGTTCCGTCTTCCGTGTCGTTGGCCAGATAATTGTTGTCATCTGACTGAAGATAGCCTTGAGAAATAAACCCGTGAATGTCAACGGAGTCCAGCACGTCACTCACATCGCCTTGAGCTTGGGCCTGAACATTTCCCATGGATAAAATACCAATCAAAACCGCCGTCATGATCACCATGCTTTTCTTCATTACTTTCCTCCTGACTGCAAGATTCTTGTTGCCTCGTCATTTGTGATTCGTGGTGCTCTATTGGTCAGTTGATGATCCAAGGCCGCGGCCAGCGACCTTCGGCATGCCCGTCACCTCCGTTCTTGAG
Source organism: Thermodesulfobacteriota bacterium (assembly GCA_034189385.1). Lineage (GTDB taxonomy): Bacteria > Desulfobacterota > Desulfobacteria > Desulfobacterales. Next base: position 939 of record JAXHVD010000045.1, on the reverse strand, counting down.
GCGTTCTGCCATGACATAGTCTTCCCACAACTCACCCAAACCATTTCGGACTGCTAGCGGATTACGTTTCTGGATCAGGGCGTTACGAATGCCCTTGTCAAAGAAATAGCATCGGTGAGTTTTGGTGATCTCCTTGGGAAGATTCCTGCTGAAGCCGGAAAGCCGATGGATGACGAAGACCTTTTCCAGCGAGTCGAGACACCTTTCAACCGTGTTTTTGCTCATGGCCAACTGGGTTCCACGTTCATTCCAAGAGACCTCTTTGCCCATTTGAAAGGCCAGCCGTTGGAGCAGCCCGACCAACTTGTCGGCGTAGAGGAAAGGACGCCCTGTTTGGGGATCAGGCGGATGCCAGCTTGAACCTGCCGATCATCATTCGAATCTGTTCCGCAATCTTTGCCAGTTCACCGGCCGAAGTGTTCACCTGCTGGGCGGCAGTATTGGAATCGCCGGCCGCTTTGCTCACCCCTTGAATGTTTGAGGCCACCTCGGCCACGCCTCCGGCGCCCTCTGCAGCGCTTCGGGCCATATCGTTTGCCCCTTTGGCGATTTCGGCAATCGACGATGCGATCTCCCCTATGCCCTTGTTGACCTGCTGAACGTTACCGGCTATCTCGTTCGCCGTGGTTCTCTGCTGTTCAACTGAATTTGTGATCGCCGCAGACGATTCGTTCATGTTGTTGATGATGGCCGATACGTCGGCAATGACCCTGACGGCGTCTTCCGTATTGGTCTGAACCCCATCGATTCGTCTGGCAATGTCTTCTGCCGCCTGGGCACTTTGATTTGCAAGCTCCTTGATCTCGTTTGCCACCACTGCAAAGCCCTTTCCGGCATCACCGGCCGAAGCCGCCTCGATGGTGGCATTGAGGGCCAGCAAGTTAGTCTGCTCTGCGATCCGCTTGATCAAGGCGGTCACTTGGCCGATCTCCTTTGCAG
>JAXHVD010000044.1:0-8007 GCA_034189385.1 Thermodesulfobacteriota bacterium | reverse complement strand
AAGAAAGCCGTTTCGCATTTGCGTATGCTTCAAAAAAAACCAACAAGAGTGAAAAAGTACTTCAAACATCCAACCATAGCCTATGCAGCCTAGCTCGACTATTTTGTTGCCGGGTTAATAGATGGCGCTGGCAGGGTCACACGGGTAACGACCACAAAGGACAGTGTTACAAGCACCCTTGCGGAAAACATCGCCTATCTTCCCTTTGGACCTTTGCAAGGCCTTACGTATGGAAACAGCACTTCCTTGACCAAGACCTTTGACCAGGCCTACCGGTTGACAGATTTGGATGCCGGTTCTCTCCAAAGCCTCGACTACACCTTGAATGCGGTGGGAAACATCACTGCCATCACAGACAACCTGGATCCTGCAAGAAACCAGACCTTCGGCTACGATGATCTGGACCGGCTCACCAGTGCTACGGGCGTCTACGGCACCATGGGCTACACCTATGACAAGGTAGGAAATCGCCTCACAAAGACCCTGGATGCCCAGATCGACAGTTACGTGTACGACACAGGGACCAACAGGCTCTCCCAGATCACTGGGGCCAACCCTCAGACATTCTCCTTTGACGCAAATGGTAACACCATTTTTATAGATTCAAAGGCACTGATCTACAACCAAAACAACCGGCTGATCCAGGCCACAGAAAACAGCACCACCCTGGCTGAGTATGTGTACAATGGAAACGGCCAACGGGTGAAAAAGGCAGCCGGGGGTGATACCACTATCTACCACTATGACTACCTTGGGAATCTCATTGGAGAGTCCACACCTTCTGGAGGGTTCGTTGCTGAATATGTCTATCTGAACAACATGCGTCTTTCCGCCATAGCTGCCCAGGAAATTACGGTCCATGTCTTCACCATCCTGGGCGGTAATCTTTCCGGCGTTCCGCTCTATGCCTTTACTGAGGCAGGCACCTACACTGGGAAAAGCGCCACAACAGATGAAGACGGTATGGCCCGTTTTGAGATTGCCGATTTTTCAGACGGCACCTACAAATTTCGGGCAGATTACTTGAGTTATCAGTTCTGGTCTGACGTGATCACCATTCCCGGCACATGTAGTACTATAATAGAGATTCCGCAAGAGACCGCCACGGCGCGGGTCATCCAGGGGGACACTGCCAAGGCAGGTATCAATGTCTATCTGTTTAATGAGAGTGGAAGCTATCTAGGTCTTTATGGCACAACAGACGAAAACGGCCAGGTCACCTTTAACCTCCCCGCAAGCAAGGATTTCAAGTTCCGCGCAGACAACCTGGGAAGCCAGTTCTGGTCCGAGGTGGTAACCATTTTATCGGGCGGCCCCAATGACATTGAGATTGACATGGGCGGTGGCACGCTCACGGTCGCTGTGGATCAGGGCGAGGGAACTCCCCTCTCTGATATCCACGTCTATCTGTTCAGGGGAGACGGCACAGCCTACCTGGGCCTTTCCGACCAGACAGACGTAAATGGGGAGGCAGCCTTTGAGGTATGCTCCGGCACCTACAATGTCCGGGCCGATTACATGGGATATCAGTTCTGGGGCCTTGAAAAAGAGGTGACAGGCAATGACTCCCTTCCCATTTCCATACCCCATGCAGATGTAACCGTGACCGTTCAGGGAGACTTTGACACCGATCTTGAGGCCAGAGAAGACCTGAACGTCTATCTCTTCACATCGGCAGGCACCTACCTTGGTGAGCACCAAACTACGGACTCTCAGGGCCAGGTCACCTTTAACGTGCCTGAAATGGACTACAAGGTCCGGGCCGACTACATGACTCAGCAGTACTGGTCTTTTGTCTTCAACTGGACTGATGAAACCGTAACCATCGAAGAAGGCCTGGCCAATGTCACCATGACCCACATGGGGCTCCCCGCAGAAGGGGTGAACGTCTATGTATTCTCCAGCGCAGGGACCTACCTGGGCCTCTTTGACGTGACCGATCAGGATGGTTTGACATCATTCAGGTTGCCTTCTGGGGACTACAACTTCCGGGGAGATTATCAGGGCAGCCAGTACTGGAGCGGTAACTCCACGCTGATCCCCCACGTGGGAAACCCCGTGACCATCTCAGCGGGCGGCGGCGCCTTTGAGCTCACTGTGCGCAAGGGCCAGGATGATCCAATGGAGGGGGTCCATTGCTACCTCTTTTCAGGCCCGGGCTCTTATCTTGGCGAACACCAGGTGACCTCAAGGGAGGGTGAGGTTGTCTTTAATCTCGCAGACGGGGGCTACAACATCCGTATCGATTACCTGGGATACCAGTTCTGGACTGATGTCTTTACCGTGCCTGACACCCTTTCCATGGCCCATACGATCGCCCATCAGGATGTTCTCATCACGGTTGAAGGGGATTACAATGGGGATGTGCAGGCCAGAACCGGATTGAATGTCTATCTCTTCACGCCCTCGGGTTCCTATCTGGGACAATTCCAGACCACGGATGCCCAAGGCCAGGTATCTTTCAACCTTCCCGAGCAGGATTACAAAGTCAGAGCCGACTACATGACCAAGCAGTACTGGTCAAGTGTATTCACATGGACCGACGAGGCGATCACCATCAACGAGGGCACGGGCGAGGTCCATGTGGCCACCGGGGCTTCCCCCATTGAGAACGTGCCGGTCTATGTGTTCAATGATCTTGGGACCTACCTGGGCATCCATGATCAGACGGATGAGAACGGCATCGTCTCTTTCCGCCTCGCTGAAGGAACCTACAAATTCAGGGCGCACCATATGTCCAGCCATTACTGGGCCACCGAACCGGTTAATGCCCATCAGGTGAATGTCATAAACGTGAATACGGGTGGTGGAATATTTGATTTCACCGTGGAAAAGGCAGCCGGTGTGCCTTTTGTAGGTGTGCCGGTGTACGTCTTCACCTCGGGTGGAAGTTACCTGGGCATGACCAGTCAGACAGATGATCAGGGACAAGTCTCCTTTGATCTTTCTGATGGCGATTACAAATTCAGGGCGGATTATCTTGGCTACCAGTTCTGGAGTGGGGTATCCACCGTGCCTATGACCCTTTCAGACGTACTCATGATCGCCCATCAGGATGTGACCGTTACGGTAGAGAACCTCTACCAGGCCCCTTTCGACCCAATAGAAGGCGTTCGGGTCTATCTATTCAAAGAATCTGGATCGTATCTCGGCCAGTATGGGAACACCAATGCGCAAGGCCAGGTGGCTTTCAGTCTCCCTGAGCAGCGCTACAAAGTCCGGGCCGACTACATGGGATATCAATTCTGGTCAGATCCCTTTGTCTGGAGTGCTGCTGCCGTGACGATCAATCACGGTCTGGCGAAACTTCATGTGATCAAGGGTGGTGCCGATGTGGTAGATGCTCCCGTGTATCTCTTCAAGGCTTCGGGGAGCTATTTGGGAAAGTCTGAGCGGACAGACTCTGGAGGTGTAGCCGACTTCTTGTTGCCGGACCAGCAGTACAAGTTCCGGGTGGACTATGAAGGAAGCCAGTACTGGTCGGATGTCGTAACCATCATGCCGCATGAAGAGAACAATATTGAACTGGATCTTGATCTTCTGGCGCTAGATTTGACCAATGACCCGAATCCTGTTAGGTTTCACGCTGTGCCTCCCGAGTTTAGAGCCGAAACGTGGCTATGGGCATCCTTGCGCTCTATGACACGGCTTTTCGTGCAGTCCGCACTCGCTCAGACCGCCGGTGGCGACGCAATTTACTACTACATCAATCACCATCTCGGCACCCCGCAGAAGGTGGTGGATGAAAGTGGGATGGTTCTCTGGAGTGCGGACTATAAGCCGTTTGGAGATGCTGATGTTACAGTCAGTACAGTGCAGAACAGCTTCAGATCTCCAGGTCAGTACTATGATCAAGAGACGCGGCTTCATTATAATTGGCATCGGTATTATCGCCCATGGACCGGGAGGTATCTGACCCCAGACCCCAGCGGGATGCATAGGGGACAAAATCAATTATATGTTTTTGCAGAGAATAATCCAAACTTGTTTGTCGATCCATTTGGGCTTTGGCCTCATCCCTTCAACCTTTTTTGTATTCTAAAACATAGAGCTGCAAAGAAAGCCTGCGGACCTGAATATCAAAAAGCCATGGAGGAATTCAATAGATATGTGGACTGGTGCGAATGCGCTTTTTGGCAGTGTCAATGTCCCGACGAGTATAGCTGTAGTCCTGCAGCCAGCCAAAGTCATTGTTCAAAAATTGCGCGAGCAAGCAGTCCATCTGCTGCCAGATATTCATGCATTAGGAGTCCTAACTTCGAACGCTTCGCCAACGCCAGCATCAATTGTATCCGAAAGATAGCAGCTTATCTCAAGTGTCTGAGTCCGATATAAAAATGACTAAAAGGACAATACTAGCTGGAAGTTTGATTATAGTATCGATTGGTATGGTTTCTTATTATCTATTTGTCTCTCGCTATCTAAATAGTATCCGTTTAGATCAAGAAGTCACTCTTGGTATTAGCAATTTGGAAGAATACGAAGAAGACTTCTCGAAAAAGCCAACTCTGAAAAAAGCGGTGAGATTGATGGAAATATATGCGCATAGGGACCCAATTAAGAACTATGACAAGGCAATATACTATGGAAAGACATGTATAGATCTCGGTTGCGATACCACAAGTTCCGGCATGTTTGTAAATCTGTGGATGGCTGCAGTATATCATGAAATGAAAGACGACAGAAAAGCATGTCAATACCTTAGGAAAGCGCTTCTTCTTGATAAAGAAAACAGAATAGAGAAATATGATTATTACAAACAAGAAGGACTAGATCCAGGTTTAGTACAATATTGCCAAGACTTGAAATAGCAGCAGCGCATGGGATGATTTAGGGAGGACTTAGGAGGATTTAGGAGAAGGATTTAGGGGCCATCCTATATTTCTCCCGTCAAATTTGGGGAACATCCTATATTCCTCCCGTCAAGCTGAACATGACATTAAGGATTCCAGAAAGTTAAGCCTGGCAGAGCCTTTTAGGTGTAAACAGTGTGAATTCTACTTCAAAGTGCACCATTTAAGAGGTGAATTCAAGTTGCAAGTGCACCACGAGATGCCTTCCAGAACACTTCATGGGGTGACTGATAGCCTAGGCACTTTCTGGGTCTATGATTAAGCTTTTTTACTACTAATGCAACATCTTCTTGGGTGACCTTTCTGACTAGTTCCCGCTTTGGCTCCTCTGTCACATCTTCTTTTCACACTTGTCGTGGAGTCCGCAATTGCGGAGGGCAATGCTGCCGGCCTTAGGACCGTATTCAAAGGTAAACCTCAGGTTCCTTGTGGCATAAGCTATAAAGACGTCGCTTCCACCTCCTGCATACTTGGCTTTCACATTCTTGGCTTTGTGAACATTCAGAGAAGGGTGCCGGGGGTTCGTTGCCAACAGCCCAACCGCTTTGTCCACGGCTCTCTTTTGCGCCGAGCTAAGGCGAGCATAGTGCTCAAGGAAGATGCGTTCAAAAAGCAAGTTAAAAGGAGGGATTCTCCCGGGCATTCTCTTCTACCTTTTCAGCCGATTGAGAGCCTCAGCAGGTGTAGAAGCAGCTACACCCTTGCGTTTGTCCTTGCTGACCTTCTCTTCATCCTTCACCCATTTTGCAGACAATTCCTCGACCGGCAGATCAGACATGTCCGGATACTTCCGCACGGTTTGAACGGGATACAGAGTGATCTGCCCCCCTTCTACAACGTATTCAAGAAGCGGTTCCGACCGGAAGGGCGGGGGAAGGGTGACTCTTCCGCGTGAGTCAGTCCTCAGAATATTGATCTCCGCCATTTTAGACCTCCTATAGGGGGATTAGCATACCTAACTCAAGTTCGCGCCTCATGGCTTGAAAAGAAGCGTGCCCCTGGCAACCGTATGAAATAACAACTAGAAAAGTGCCATGGGTTCTGGGAAGCGCTAGGACTCTGATTCGGATCTTTTCTATGCAATTGAAGCCTCGGGATGAAGAAATCCTCTTTTCTTCGGCCTCCAATGCCTTTAGTAGCTCTGCAAAGATGGCGGGTGGCAATGGCTGTAGGCCTTTGTCCACCGAATTCCCCCATCCCTCTGTTGCCAAATCCGCCTGGGTACAACTCTTGACACACCTACTATTAGTGGAAACGAGGAGTGCGAAACCTGACACACCTAATTATACAATAGTCCCATCGAACAAATATGTCAACAATGGGAAATGACACAATACCCATTATCCGACCTCCTCGCCTTTCATCGTCGAGCTCGAGTCCGACCCTGGCCGCTACGAGAGCGCTTATCCGAGCTACGGGGACGCGAGCCAGAGGAATGTCCACGATTCCATGTTTTATGTCTGGCGAACAACCCGACAAAAAACCCCATACCCAAAAAAGCAAGCAGCGATAATACCACTGAAAGCCCGTGGGCAATCCACCAAAGTAGTTGTTAAGAGACGGCACCCTCGAAGAGAATGTGGATACAAACCGTTTGACCCTCTGTCGATTCCTTGGTCTTGCACCTGCTCTTTTCGGCACCATAGCATAGCTCTGATACCGTGATAGAAGGGAGCCTTATCTGAGATGGCGACAACGGTTTGAAGCGCTCGACAATCCTTTTGCCAGAGGCCCGGTGTCTCCAAAAAGGCTTGACCTTCTCCCTGCGCCAGAGATATGTGACATCTATCACCGGTGTTGGTGAACGTGACCTTGCTTTCTCTTTTCAACGACTCCTTGGCGCTTGGCCTCCCGGTTCCGTCCAGTACCTGTGTACTTGCACAAGTATGATATCATGAGAAGCATGATGAATCATATTGGCATGGAGACGTTGCACAGATAGCATAGCAGGAGATATGGGCTTCATCAATTGGAGTTCAGTGGAAGAAGGACTACTGTCTTCGGGCCGACATATCAACAGCACTCAGGGCTCCTCTTGGTCCTTTGTGGAGATTTCTCTCGGTCTCGCGATTCCAGTCGCTTGCCTGGGACTGAATCACTGCGTTTTTTTGATAGACTACGTCAAATACAGGCCGTGGCTTGTAAGACCTCTCGACCTTTCCCTCTCGGTCTTCTTCTATTGTAGCTTGTTCGCATATTCCCTCTATGTGTTCAGAAAGCACCGCTTACGGCTTTTGCCGCCGTCCACGTCGTTTCTTAAACTCTTTAAAGAATTCCTATGGTCGCTCGCGATCCTTTTGATTGTGTACTCTGCCATGTGGGCGATAGACCTCATAATTGAAGGTATATTCCATAGTGAGATAAAGCCGGGCGAGTTTGCTATTGTATCACAGCTTCCTCCTGTAAATAGCCTTCTCATAGTAGTCGGCTACATCCTGGGTTTTACGGTTTGGCCTGTGGCTGAAGAATTGTTTTTTCGCGGCTTTCTATATAATGCAATAAAATCTCATGTTTCACCCCTGGCAGCAGGATTTATACAGGCGGCAGTTTTTGCTGCAGTTCACCCATATGATGCGGTGAATACATATTTCATGGCGTTTCTTTTTGGAGTCGCTCTTGTGATTGTCTACGAAAAGCGTAAGAATCTGATTTCACCGGTTCTCGTGCATGCAATCTACAACGCTTTGTTTATCGTTCCCTTATTAGTTCTTATCGGACACAACTACTACCGGCCAGCGACAAACTGGGACGAGGCTATTGAGAAACCGGAATGGCTTAGACCTTCTCCGCCAGCCGAGATTGAACGGCAAGGGAACGGGATGGAACAATGGCTTTACGCCATAAACAAGTGGGGAAGTCAGGGGGAAAGGCGCTGGAAAATGGAAATGAATGCTTTCAATGCCGTTTGTATCTGGTTCCCTCAAGACAGAAAGGCTTGTGCAAAAGCTAAGGTGGGAATGATTACAATTTACCAGCGGTATCTCTTGGACTACCGACGGTCTATCGTCGAGGCGGAGAATTTGCTGCAACAATATCGGCGCGTTTCTGAATCAATGACCCAAAGAGCGGGTCTATTACACTACAAGGCATGGGGTTAATGATGTGGTAAACTGCTGGCAGGGATCCTGAGACGGATCGCGGCCGTGGCGGTTCA
>JAXHVD010000043.1:0-8194 GCA_034189385.1 Thermodesulfobacteriota bacterium | reverse complement strand
GTTGTGAATCCACTCCATGATCCTGCGTGTCTGTCATCATCGCACCTCCTCAAAAAAGAATCAGTGCTCAACATGACACGCATCCATGGGCTTGTGAAGATGGGGTTGGTTGGACGCTTACACCTATTTGCTCCTGGCCTATCTGAAATTCTTGGCCAAGCTGAATGTGACTCTCACTACATTAATCCGAGTCCTACAACTGAACCTATTTCAAAGGACCACAGTCCAGGAGTTATTTAAGCTTAAACCAGATAGACCACAAGTTACTCATGATATCAAACAGTTAACCCTTGCCTTTTGCTAACCGGACAGTAATGATGTCAGATATAGTTGTATTTGAGCAGGTGCTCGTAGAGTACCTCGTTTAAAATATTTTGTTGAGAGATAGTGAGGTCCTTTCGCCATTTAAAATTAGTATTTCTTATGTTGTAGGATCTGATAGACTTCTCGAAGTTTGGTGACCAGTTTAAACCACAGAAGTCCGTGAGCTGTCTGAAAGAATCAAGAGGTTTTGAACAAAAATGCTCATATTTCAGCTCAATGAAATGATCGGTTTCAATGTGCTTCTGTGCCCTTTCCATGGCATGCAGCAGGATTTTCCATTGGATAGCTGCTAGTACAATGAATGATTTCTGATATTTTTCCCACTCATGTCTGTGAGATGGTGTAAGTTCTCCCCAGCGCCAATGTTGAGGTCCTTTCCAACCCCTCCAGAAATCAACATTTATTAAAGAGTTTGCCAAAGCCCTGCCATCTCTTAGAATGTGTATGAACAGTGCATCAGCAAAAAGCGCACGCAAGAATCCTATCCTTGGCCATCCTGTAATTTTTACCAAAAGGCGGCTTCTTTTGTCTGTTAGCATTTGAGACATCACATCTCGAAGGTTGTGTCGTGTTTTGTTTGTTAGATCGTCAGATGAAAGGTCTCTGCATGGTTCTCTAAATCCTTTGCAATGGAATTCCCAGAAGTCGTAACACTCGTCGGGAGTAAAACACTTCCTTAAATGTTTACTGATAATTGGATAATCAATGGCGGCCATAAGGAATTTGTTTAACCGGGGGTGTGCGGGAAAGGTACTACAGAGTGGGGACAACCATGCCACATCTGGATGCTCGGAAAATATTTTGTGGCAAATAGTTGACCCGCTTCGGCCAGCTCCAACTATAAAAATTGGTCTTTGAATGTTCATGACGGAATATCCTAAATCATTTGTGTCGGGTTAACTGATAAAGAAAAGGGCTGAAGGGAGCCTTTTATCTTATGGTGAGTGATTCCGGAACAGAGGTACACGAAAGGAGATTCAGGCCATGGGTCACTGTAACAGAGGTTTTCATTAATTGTTCAGGTTTATTGCCAGACATCGTTTTGGGACGCTGGAAAAAGAGTATGACACAGGTCGAAAGGCGAGGAAAGTTACCCGTTGGAATCAGTTTGTGGCACTCATGTTCATGCAAATATGCGGCAGAGCGAGTCTTGGGGATTCGGTTGAAAGCCTTACTGTGCGAAACGGGTTTCTGTATGACCTGGCATTGGGAAACGTTTGTCGATCGACCTTTTCGGATGCCGACAACAAACGGCCCGCTTCGTTTGTCAAGGCGCTTTTCGATGTGAGATACCGACAATGTCGGCCTTTGGCTGCCAGCCACAAGTTCAAGTTGAAAAACAAACTCTATGCGATGGATGGCACAATGGTAAGCTTGTGTTTATCGGTATTTCCATGGGCAAAATTCCGTCGAACAAAGGGTGGTATTGGGCTCCACACTTTGTTGGACCATGATGCATACCTGCCAGCGTTCATGGAAATGTCCGATGTCAAAAAGCATGAAGTCAGAGTGGCCCAAAGCCTGATGTTGCGAAAAGGCTCGATCGTCGCTGTGGATCGGGCATACACTGACCACAAATGATTCGTTTGTCTGGGCGGTGCCGGTGTTTACTTCGTTACTTGCCAGAAAGGAAATGCAACCTATTGCACCATTGCTCGAAAAACCGTCAACAAACAACAAGGCCTAACCTGAGATCAGACGATTGTCCTTACTGGGATCAAGGCAGCTCAATGTCCCCATCCGCTTCGTCGAAGTGGATACCGAGATCCACAAAGGGTTAAGCACTATGTCTTTCTGACCAATCATTTCGGCCTGGCAGCAAAAACGATCTACGATATCCACAAACAGCGTTGGCAGATTGAGCTGTTCCTGAAGTGGATTTAACAAAACCTCAAGATCAAAGCCTTCGTAGGCAACTCCAAAAACGCGGTCATGGGCCAGATATATGTGGCGTTGATCACCAGGAATGAAGGACACAAGGCTGTTAAAGGCTCTTTCTTCAGGGGAAAGAGGGGACAGGCAAAGTATACTTCTCCAAACTAGGAGGTACCAACCAATAAGGAAAAGGGGACAAGCAAATAATACTTTAGCAGTGTAAAGCAGGCCAACGTCCTGCCGGGTCTTTCGTGCGGAGCTGGATAAGGGCGTCGATCAGCAGGATAGCCTCTAGCGATTGGTTGTTACGTATGAGGCGAAGTTGCTAAGAAGCTAGCGCCTAAAAGATCCCGCCTGATGGAACCCCGAGGGGCGAAAGTGAGAAGTCAGGCTATGTATGTAGATGTCTGTGCAACAAAAAGGTCCGACGCGGGCCGGACTTCCGCCACCTCCACCAGTTCAGATGATATTACACGCTTTGATGAAGGGGTCAGCTTACTGCTATTAGATAATCTTTTCGTAGAATTGTGAAGATATGTGACTTGTGGCAAATCCCACACGTTCTATCTCCTCATTGGATAGACGTTCTTTCCAGGTAGTTAAACTCAGCTTGGCATTTCTGGGTTGGTAATTGGTAGATGTCGGATCTGTTGGATTCTTATCAGAGGTATATTGTTCAATATACTTGAGAATAGGGCTATTCAGTGGGATTCCTAAGTAATCAAATATTTTATGGAAGCCCGACTTCGGAGCCATCGCAATATCTTCATATTTTACGAATAACCATTCTGGGTAGTTATGTTGATATTCCAGAATGACGAAATGAAGAATATTCCATAGGAGAGCATTTCTATCAATTAGATCGCTGGAAGCCCCCTTCATACAAATAGATTCAACGGCATCATGAAATTGAATTAATAATCCGTGCATCAAAGCTTTCTGTTTACGCAGGTTGTGAAAGTCGAAATCCCATCCTGCCTTCTTAACGCTTCCGACAAATGCAAAGGGGTTCCTAATCATGACAATGACCTTAAAGTCATACGTTTCATGTAGCCATCCTGCAGAAAGAAGAGCGAGCGGGTCTTTGACAAGGATTCGGGGCCTTAACAGGGATTCAAAGAGAAGATGCTTAGCGAAGCGCAATGGAGTTTTTATATCTATGCCTGCAAATTTACATGATTTTACTGCGTACCTTAAAGGGTTCCATTGTAATAAGTCGTTGAAGGAGGATTCAATTTCGGCCTTTTGGCTTGATGATTGATAATGAGAAAACCCAGTGTCGAGCTTTAATCCCATGAATTTATTTGGCCCAACGATATTAAATGGTTCATGGATATATCTTACCCTAGGAGCCTGAGATATAGTCCGTCCAATCCATGTTGTGCCTGAACGATGAGAGCCAGTAACTAAAATGGGCTTCTTAGTTCCCATAGGCATCTTTGAACCCTTTTGTAACAAATCATTTGTGTCGGGTTAACTGATAAAGAAAAGGGCTGAAGGGAGCCTTTTATCTTATGGTGAGTGATTCCGGAACAGAGGTACACGAAAGGAGATTCAGGCCATGGGTCACTGTAACAGAGGTTTTCATTAATTGTTCAGGTTTATTGCCAGACATCGTTTTGGGACGCTGGAAAAAGAGTATGACACAGGTCGAAAGGCGAGGAAAGTTACCCGTTGGAATCAGTTTGTGGCACTCATGTTCATGCAAATATGCGGCAGAGCGAGTCTTGGGGATTCGGTTGAAAGCCTTACTGTGCGAAACGGGTTTCTGTATGACCTGGCATTGGGAAACGTTTGTCGATCGACCTTTTCGGATGCCGACAACAAACGGCCCGCTTCGTTTGTCAAGGCGCTTTTCGATGTGAGATACCGACAATGTCGGCCTTTGGCTGCCAGCCACAAGTTCAAGTTGAAAAACAAACTCTATGCGATGGATGGCACAATGGTAAGCTTGTGTTTATCGGTATTTCCATGGGCAAAATTCCGTCGAACAAAGGGTGGTATTGGGCTCCACACTTTGTTGGACCATGATGCATACCTGCCAGCGTTCATGGAAATGTCCGATGTCAAAAAGCATGAAGTCAGAGTGGCCCAAAGCCTGATGTTGCGAAAAGGCTCGATCGTCGCTGTGGATCGGGCATACACTGACCACAAATGATTCGTTTGTCTGGGCGGTGCCGGTGTTTACTTCGTTACTTGCCAGAAAGGAAATGCAACCTATTGCACCATTGCTCGAAAAACCGTCAACAAACAACAAGGCCTAACCTGAGATCAGACGATTGTCCTTACTGGGATCAAGGCAGCTCAATGTCCCCATCCGCTTCGTCGAAGTGGATACCGAGATCCACAAAGGGTTAAGCACTATGTCTTTCTGACCAATCATTTCGGCCTGGCAGCAAAAACGATCTACGATATCCACAAACAGCGTTGGCAGATTGAGCTGTTCCTGAAGTGGATTTAACAAAACCTCAACATCAAAGCCTTCGTAGGCAACTCCAAAAACGCGGTCATGGGCCAGATATATGTGGCGTTGATCACCTATTTGATATTGGCCCATGTGAATTTCTTGGCTAAGCTCAACATGACTGTGACGAGCTTAATACGAATCCGACAATTGAACCTATTGCAAAGAGTTACATTCGAGGAGCTATTCAAGCTAAGGCCAGACAAGCCGGAAGGCGAACGTGACATCAACGAGGTAACCTTGGTCTTTTGCTAACGCGAGAGTAATGATCCTGAATATTAGAGTTCTAAGCGCAAATATCTAGTGGTGATAGTATTTTGGGAATATTTGACGCGAAATTAGACGGACCTGCGGTGTGTCGTAATATGAAAAACGTAACATTGACTCTTTCCTGCGCCGAGAATAGAGTAATAGACAGTAAATATAGGAATGGTCTTTCAGTGGTCGCGAATATTGGATTCTATTTTGCCAAGCCACCCAGAAGGGGCATTAAATCGGAGACCTGCGAAAGGTTCACCAATCTTTAGGGGATGCCATTCGGGGACTTTAGTAAGGACCTGTATTTGCTCAGGGGTGAAGTTGATAAGCGGGCAGTCCTTGATGTCATATGCTCTTTCAATTAGGGGAATCTTGGTGTAATCAAAGCCGACCATCGTAGCCAACACCGTATCAACGGCGACGGGGTTTATTCCTCCAACCAGAATACCACAAGGTCGGGCGTCAGGCTCCAAGGGGCCTTCACCTTCACCGGCCACAATAGCGTCAACAATGGTCATGCAGAATCGTTGAGGGGACTTCGTGATATTGCCTCGGCTGTCGGCGTAAATAAGCAAACGATTAAGATCAAGAACGGTGCGCCATAAGGTGTCGTTGCCATACCAATCTCCTTCGAGCACGGCATTGTAGTCAAAAGCTTTAATCAACCGACTAAGTATGCGAGTAGAGAGTCGCCTGAGATAATTCAGTATTGAATATGGGGTTTTGTCCATTTGTTCAATCTGATGCGTAAGACATCTTTTGAGGAATGACGGGCTCAAATATTCATCCCCGCCTTCCAGTGGCGAGCCACAACGATGGTGTGGAAGCCAATCTTTGTGGCCATTAATACCTACCAAGTTTTTGAGCGCAGCTGTTAGGCCTACCTTACGATGGGTTTTCAATTTGGGAATGTTTAGAACGACGTCGGCATCGAGCACTGATCGAGGTAACAAATACTCGTGAGTAGTCGAGTTATGGTGCTTTTGCATTTCAGCGACATCATAGTTCGTAACCCTAAAGAGACTGGAATACTGATTAAGCGGCGTCAGCATGCTGCGGTCGGCGAGATCACAGGAGCAATAGCCGTCAATGTCTCCTTGTAAAGTGTGGTCGCTGATCATGCGGCGGGATTCATCAAGCGTTACGGATCTGAGTCGGAAGTCAACGATTGACACAGGAAGTTTCCAAACGCTTTGCACATCGTTGCAGATTTCTTGAAGGCCGGTTTTCTTCAAAAGTTGCGAAAAATCTGATCCCTGGAGTGGTGCATCACCCAGAGTGATGTGGCCCTGACCTTTAAGGGCGAGTGCAACGTAGTCTAAAACGCAGCGTATGAGGGAGGCGTGAGTTACAACAGAATTAAAAGCGCCTCCACGATTATGCTTGTGGCGCACCAAGTTGGGCTTGATCAACACTTTTTGGCCAGGTTTAATAACGTCACCGAAGGGATTCCAATCGGGCCCTGAGTAGTGTTGAATGTCCATCCCGAGTTCCTGTGCGAGTTTGCGAAATAGGTCGTAAATGACGTTAGGCCCTTTTGCTATGGGAATTCGTCCCTTCAATTCCGGATATGCTTGGTCAGGGCGATAAGGCACAAGGCTGGGGTAATTGGGATTGTCTGACTTGGCAACAATTGCAACTATTTGATCTGTAAACATATACAGCCCCCAAAAGTAGAACGGCGGTGTGAGATCAAGGAATCGTCATGGAATATGGCTTGAATGTTTAGTAGCTTTCGAAATGGGAAAGTCCTTGGGGTCAATGTCTGAAATTGTAAAACAACGTTTACCGCTTCGCGGAACCGGGATGTCCGTGCAAAGCTCGATATCAATAGTTACTTCTTCGCCCATAGTGCTGCGGATTTTAGCAGCAACTTGTCTCATGTACTGGACAGGGGGGTCACCAAGGGGAACATACCTCACCACAAGACGATTTAATGCAGTCTGGCGAATCTGGAATTGTCGTATGTCATCACGCCCGTAGAATAAATGAGTAAAGTACTCGCCGTGAATAATATGTCCTCGAGGCGTGTAAATGATATCTGTGCTGCGGCCGAGAAGGTCCTTAAGAATAGGGGAGGGTCGTCCACATAAGCAAGGTTTGTGTGTTAACCGGGCAATATCTTCATTGCGATAGCGAATAAAGGGCATAGCATAATTGCTTAAATCGGTAAGAACAATGTACCCTGGCTCACCTTCTTGAACTGATCGGCCCTTTTCATCAATAATTTCAACATATCGCCAAGTAGATATCAAATGGAGATTACGGTGTTCCGGGCATTCTGCGGCAAGATTGCTGGATTCCCTGGATCCGTAAAAGTTGTACACAGGAGTGTTAAAAGCTTCTTCGATTTGGGTGCGTTGGTGAGGATAAAGGACTTCGGCTGTTGATTGGATTGCCCTGAATTTAAGAGTGTTAATGCCGTTGTCTTTTGCGCATTTTGCAAGGGCTTCCAAGGCTGATGCATAGCCCATCAGGTAGGGCGGTCGCCAGCGATTTAGCATTCTGCAAAACTCATGGAGAGTTTCATGATTCATTCTAAAAGCGTTTAAAGATCGTTTTCTTGAGCGCCAGCGGTAAAAACGTTCCCTTAAAGACATGTCATAGAACTCACGATCCTCGCCCCAAACTAAAGCTGTACGATCATAGGGTTTTATATTCCACCATGCACGGACATAAGCGTCTAGAGCTGCTCCAGTGGTCTTATAGTTTGTGTCCTGAAAAAACCTCAATGGTCTGCCAGTAGATCCACCCGTGGCGTTTTCGAACATGTGGGATTTCCTTGCTGGCTGAGCAATCAATTGAGGTGTATTATGTCGAACAGTTGACTTGGTTAAAATAGGCAGCCTGATCATCTCATCAGGCAATTTGGCCCGATGGGGATCAAAACCGGTCTGTTTAAATACCATTTGATAGTAGGGAACATTATTTGCCGCAAAAATAAGAAGATTACGGAGGTTTTGATTGCGTAGTTCTTTCCATTCGCTAGTTGACAATTGGCTTTCGTTGCTTATGTTTCTCAGTTTTTGATGAATACCCGGGAATTCAATTCCTTTGAAGAGGCGATAGTGAAGGCTCCATAGGAAATCTGGCATGATAATGGCTATCAAAAAACGGGAAATGGGAAGGAGGACAAAGGATTTCTATGTTCTATATCATTAGTGTCCGGTTAACTGAAAAAGAAAAGGCCTGAATCGAACCTTTGTGTTATGGTGAGTCATTGCGTAACACACCTACACGAAAGGAGATTCAGGCCATGGCACATTGTAACAC
>JAXHVD010000042.1:0-8638 GCA_034189385.1 Thermodesulfobacteriota bacterium | reverse complement strand
GAGCCACTTTGGCTTTGAACTCGGCATTGTACTTGTTGCGCTTCTTGCCCATTGTCATCTCCTTTCCTTTGGGAGTGACTCAGAGCTTAGCACATTGTCCAGTTTTTGGGGACCACCGCCTCAATCTGCGTTTATCAATTCAGCAGGGGACATTCTTATGCCCATGTAATATAAATTATTCTTTTATGGCAAATTTCTGTGCTTCAATATCGAAAAACACCCCACTTAATAATCATGTTAAACTATTAGAAATAAAGCCTAAACTCAGAAAAAAAGTATTAAAAGAATTATACAGAATGAATATAACCAAAGCTTCACTTTTCCCAGGCTTAACAGGATTCGCAGAGTCACTAAAGCACTCATTGCTTTTACCAGGCAGTGTTTCAAGTTACACTAAAAAGCGAAAGGCTTTATTGTATAGCCAGTGTGAAGATTAACCGGGATAGCAATTGGATAATAAAGCCATAACAATCCAATAAACGCAGACCTGGCTACAAAACAGCCAGGCTGGTTATCGGCACCGTTGGCAATAAAATAAGGTATATCATGGAAAGTTCAAACATTATCGCGCTGGGCTCTTTTCTTTTGGCTGCGGTAGCACTCTTTATATCCATTGGAAGTAAACGTACCGCTGATAAAGCGAATGATATCGCTAACTATGATCGTATTCTAACTGTTGCCCGCGCTGTGTCACAAACAGCGAAAATTGCCAGCAACCAAATTGTAAATAAAGAAGTATACAATTACTTTATTAAGCATACGCTTTTAGCAAGGCAAGTGGGATTTAGCGAGAGTTCTTTATTATATATAGATTTATTTAAGACTAAGCTGGAGCGTCTCAAGCTCATTTACGCGTTGGCGGAGACTGATTTGTCTGAGGCGGTAAAAGAAGAGAAAAATCAACTACAAAATTGGTTTTTTGAGCAACAGCTTGGATCAATCGGTAAATTTGACAAAGAACTGTCGATTAATTGATGCCTAACAATGGCTTAAACTTAGACGCCGCAAAAAGACGCGGCGGTTGTTGAGGCAGCCGTTCGGTTCAGGAGGACACATGAAAAAAACACTGTTTAGCTTAGTCGCCTTGCTGATTGCTCAGTCATTGGCGTTCAGCGGAATGCCTATTCCTCAGGAAATTAAGAAGTGCGTCTGCTTCATCTTCATTCCGCAAGCAGATGGAAAGTCGGTCCCCAATGGGACCGGGTTCTTCGTGAGCACGGAAAAGCCTGACAAATCCTTGATGAACGTTTACCTTGTCACAGCGAAGCACGTACTAAAGCCAGACCCCGAAAAGGCGCCGTTCTTTCCTCTCATTGTTCTCCGCCTCATGAAGAAAGAAGGAGGCGTCGAGTCTATTTCGGTCCCCCTTGTGCTACATGGCGAGAAGCAAACCATTTTCGTGCATGATGATGAGAAGGTGGATCTGGCTGTAATTCCGGCTCTTCCGAGTCCGGATCGATACGACTTCAAGACGTTCCCAATCCCCTTTGTCGCCACTACGAACGACATCGCACAACTCGAAATTGGAGAAGGATCTGACGTCTTCTTCACGGGCATGTTCACGCCCCACCTGGGCAAAGACCAGAACTACCCTGTCGTGCGCTTCGGTCGCGTCTCTCTCATGTCGGAAGAGCTAATCCATTTCATGGGGGAAGACCGCCGTCTTTATCTCATCGAAACTTTCTCTTTTGGGGGAAACAGTGGTTCCCCCTGCTTCCTCCACCTGGGCGTGGACAGAAAGCCTGGATCAATCTCGGGGGGAACCGTCCTGAGACTCTTCGGGGTCGTATCAGGAACCTATCAGAAGGGGTTCCCCATCCAGGAGGTACCGACTGCGACTCAGCAGATGTCGCTGGACAACATGGGCATCTCTGCGATTACACCCGCGCAGTTTCTTTACGACATCATCATGCGAGGAGAACTCGAGAAGAGGCGGGGTTACTGAGGAACCAAACAATCACCTCACCATATCCCAAAGGGAGCGCGGACGCGCCTTCGGGTCTGCTGAGGTGAGATGTCACTCTTTAGATATGCCTCTAAGAGCTTGATTTGAAACACTTTACAGATTTTTGCCCGAATATCCTTGCTTTAGTACTGTCCGTCTTTGTTGTGATATTTGGGAAGCTTTTTATGAAACAATGATGTTGTAGGATGGTGCAGCTTTTAGGCAGTCTGATTCAAAGTTAGGCTTAGGTGATGGCAAAGAAAAGACAGTCTGACCCAAGGACGGCCCTGAAACTCCTCAGCGACCAGGCCCTGGGAGAAGGCACCCCTTCCTCAGCTGACGGTCTCGGGTTCCGCATGTATGCCCGGATTCTTTCGGACGTTGCGGTTCAGACGCCTGGTCCATTTACGGTAGGCGTCTTCGGCGAATGGGGAACCGGCAAGACAAGCCTGATGAGGCTTGTTCAAGAGCATCTCGCTGCCAACAAGAACGTCATTACTGTGTGGTTCAACGCGTGGAGGTACGAGAGCGAAGAGCAGCCGATCATACCATTGGTTGCGACGATCGTTCGGGAGATTGAGAGAAACAGCGGCTTCGCATCTAAGCTGGTAGACGGCGGGAAGAGCCTGCTTCGCAGTCTCCGCGCTATAGCTTACGGATTCTCTGCCAAGTCAAAAGTCGAAGTGCCGGGCTTCGCGGAGATCGAGGCATCATTTGCTGCAAAGGACATGATAGATCGGGCGCAACAGACCACTCCTGACCATCTCTTGGACAGGAGCATTTTCTTCGAGGCATTCCACCAGCTGTCGGACGCTCGCATACCCGATACGGCACGTGTGATAGCGCTGATAGATGACCTGGATCGGTGCTTTCCAGACAAAGCCATTCGCCTGCTCGAAAGCATAAAATTGGTATTAGCTCAACCCGGCTTTATTTTTTTCCTCGGAGTCGCGAGGCGAGTGATTGAGGGGTATCTGCAACACAGATACGACAAGGAGTATGGAGTCAAGGGGTTCGAGGGGCATGCATATCTAGACAAGATCGTTCAGCTTCCCTTCCATATTCCTCCGCATGCGAACAGAATGTCGTCTTTCTGGGACAGTGTCATTTCGCGGCTCGACGTCTCAGATAGGCAGAGCTTTCAGAGTCTCGTTCCTATTATCAATCAGGCGTCGGGCAGCAACCCACGTTCCGCCGTCCGGTTTGTGAACAACCTGCTAGTCGACCGGGCTATCTTTAAGGCCACCGCAGGGGACGTGGCCCTCAAAGAGATGCCAATCGCATTCTTTGCCGTCTCTCGCAGCATAGAGCAACGCTGGCCCGCCATGTTCGGTCTCCTTGCACCGTCGCGCGATGTATGTAACCAGGTCGCTATGTGGATGACAGACGGCGTGCCTGACATGGACTCCCTGCAGGTCGGAGACCTAAAGGAAGTGGCCGGCATACTTACAGTTGATCAGGATCTGCGTGGACTCCTAGCGACTGCTGAAGGAATACACTGGCTGACCGAACATGACAGACGCAGTGCAACCATTGACTTCCTCGAGAAGGAAAGAGCTGCAGCAGAGAAGGAAACCACAGAGCCTGCCCCAAAATACGACGTCTACCTGACCTACATGATGCAGGATCGAGACGCTGGGTTGCAGGTTCGCCGAGCTCTCAATGAGCTCGGTATCTCGGTTTTTGACATGACCGAGATGATCGCTGCTTCGTCAGTTCGCGGTCTGCTGGACGAAGAACTTGCGAGGTCACGTGCGATGGTAGCCCTAATTGGAGAGTCCACGCAAGACGGGGAGAATAATCTAATGTTCGAGATCGGCTTGGCCCAGGGACTGGGCAAGAAAGTTATACCGGTGCAACTCCCTGGCCTGTCTAACAGAGAGCTTCCCATTAACCTGACGGACAGACATTGCCTGAAACTAAAGGAAATCAGTGCGGAAGCGCTCTTTCCGATAAAGCGGACTCTCGTGGAATCGAGGTGAGTGCCGTCAAGATTTATTTGGACAAAACGGATGCCTAACAGGAGCGTCGAGCGCGCTTTTAATATATCCCTCAGAAAGCTTTGTTTGGGCCAGGTTACAGATCTTGCCCGATTATACGGTGCTTTTAAGACGAGCCAAGATGCGAGATAACCCGGTGATATCTTCATCTCCCAAGGCATAATGGTTGAGGAAGCACACCATGCCTGTGAGATGAGGTGGGAGCCATTTTTCGGTTAGGCTTCCTACGACCCTTAGGCCGACACTCTGTTTCATCCCTCCCGTGACGGGATTTGTTTTCTTTCGTGACTTATCCCCTCTTCCGGTGGGGGATTATGACACCGGCCTTTCGGCTATTCGAATATCAAAGACCAAAAAAGACTCACAACGAAAGGAGATGGCTTCCAATGAAACAACATGACTGCATCTCGGACGCGGACGGAGAGCGTGAAAGACTTTTTCCTAAAGGGTATTCGGAGAAGCACTTTCCGATCGAGGGACTTCCAGAACCTGAACCATGTGCTGTGGTCCGGATAAGGGTTGACGACTGTCCCAAGCCGAATCCCGAGAACTGCGTTGAGATAGATGGTGCTAATGTCACCTCTCGTTGTAAATTCATGGGAGACTATCCCGAGAACGTTGAGGGTACCTTGGTTCTAGGTTCACTCCGGTGCACTCATCCCGACAACTCATCAGACCGCAAGGAAGTCTCGTTCCTACGTGTTCATGACTGCCCCAGAAAAAGGAGTTGCATAGATAAGAAGGTGCCCCCATGTGAAGACCTCAAGTACATCTCAAAACCTGAGGATAACTCACCACCACACTTCCGGGTTGAGTGTACTAAGGAGTAAGGACCTTCTATTTCCCTACACCCTGAAGAGCGGGTCGTTGTCTGGCAAAAGCGTGTCTAGTGCCTTGTCAATATCCTCATCGCCTCCGGTGCTGTCCTGACCTAGAAGGCCCTCATTAGGCCCCTGAGCGCTTCGTTCCACTTTTGGCGGTGCAGTCGGTTGCGCAGGCCTGGCAGATTGTCCCGCCACAAAGCGCCCGGTCTTAGGGTCACGCTTTCTTGCGGCCACTGTCTTGGTAACCCTTTTCATCCCGTCCCTTACCACTTGCGCAACACCTTGCGGGTCCAAAGAGACAAGCTGTTGATACTCTACGGGAGTGAGCCCGGCTTCGTTAAGTGCTTCCTGCCAGCTTGCGTTAAAAAACTGTTGGGCTGCCGCGGCATTATGCTTTTGTTGTCTCCTAATGACTGCCTTCTCCAACTTCTCTATCTCGTTGTCCCAATACGCTTCTTCCCCAAGGTCATCATACTCATCTGTCATTGTTCATTTCCTCCATGTTTACTGTGTTTGCGGAAAAGTCCGCTTAGGTGGTTTCGGGTTGTAAAACGGGTTGCCTTCGCTGTGACACCCTGCACACAGAAAGACAAAGTCACTCAAAGTTGCCGTGTCCATGTTCGACAAGTAGGAATCCATGAGCGTTACCATCCAAGACGGTACCTTGTTGTTGATAAGCTCTTGAGTCCATCCGGGACGCTCACCACTGCAAAGGTTTATTAGCTGGTTCCTTCCTTCCAGAAGTGGCTCTAAGTGTTTTTCCGCCTCTTCATAGGACGCTGTTAGCTGCCTGAAGGAAGAATGAACCTGTTTGCACAGTCTGACCTTTTCCCTAATTCTGAGATCCTCTAGAATCCCCCTGCGCTCCAATGCCAGCTTGGCCTTTTGGTTCCTGTGCCAAATCCCCTTGGCCTCTAACTTGGCCATGGTGTCTTGAGCCTGTTGGATCTTGGGGGTTTTCATCTCAGTCTTTAGAATCAAATCCAAGGCCTTCCGGTCCCCACCATGGGCAAAAGTCTCTTCCAGTATCCCTTCAACCTTCTTCTGTTGGTCCTTCTTCAGGAGAAGCAATCCGTTTTTGATCTTGACGGTTTCCTCTGCAATCCGCTTGAGGGCTTCGTCATGTTCCTTTTCCTCTTTTGCAATCGCGTCTAGGCGCTCTTTTTCCTTTTCATCTGCCATCACTCATTTCCTCCCACTTCTGTTCAAGCAAGTCATCCAACTCTTTAGGTACTTCAACTTTTCCCCCGGTCTGGTTCGGGCCATACTCCGGGTTCTCGGCCTTCTCCATTAAGTCCAATTCTTCACGAAAACCCCGGGCATCTAAGTTGCCAATGCCCATCTTTTCCAGGTCGGCAACACCCTTCATGAATAACCGCTTAAGAAAAGTCTCAAACGCCTTGGGTTGATCCATCTCACTTAAACCTGAAGTAATGGACTCCGTGAAACTTGGGTCTGCCAGTTTCCTTGCAATCCATTGCATAAGAAACCGTCTGAAAGAGTCGTTCTCGTAAAAGTGGGGCTGGGGCTCTTCCTCAAACCCCTCTTCATCTAAAAGAACCTCGTCCACCTTATTCACCTCCCTTTATGAAGGGGTTGCTTGGGTCGTTGCCCTTCTTGACGATATGGGCCAAAAACTTCGAGAAAGAATCATCGGCCATGCCTATGTTTAATAGTCTGCCAAAGAATTCCAACTGTGAACGCTCTAGCTTCACACCATAAGGATTGCCTTTGCCTAAGAGTTGCTCAATCCATTGCGGGTTCAGAAGATTCAGTTTTTTTCGTTTCGCCAAGATCGCGTCAAATTTCGTCCGGACCAACCCTTCACTAAAGTCCCTGGCAAGCTCCTGCAGAAGATTGATAACACCGGTTGCCTCGTGTGCCGCAGCCTCGGTCTTTACCCTGGTCGTTTCTGCCTTAATCTCCGCGAGCACATTCTCTGCCCTGGTCTGCTTGTCCAAAATGTCCTTTAGTCTGTCTTCTAGTTTCGTTGTCATCCTGTTACCTCCGTCTATTGAATTCTGGAAACCCACCTGCGAAAATTCCAGACCCGCCCAGGGATGGAAGCAAACCCCAGGCACACCAAATTCTGTTAAAAAATCTGTGTGGGATATACTAACACCATAAGGCCCCCCGGCCATCGGCACCCCCCCCACCCCCTGAAGCCATGGAACCTTCTTTTTCGGCTCACTGAATGGTCCTCTTATTCCGGTTGATGAAGTCCTCAATGTCCCGTGAATCTATGTATTGCTTGCGCCCCCCTGGAAACTGGACAACCGGAATCTGACCGGCCCAGATACGTTCACGCATTGCCCAGACAGTCAGGCCCAGGTATTCAGCCGCTTTCTTCAAGGGCAAAAGTCTAGGACTTGAGGGATTGTGAATCCCTTGCGCCTTCTGAGATACTTGTATTCCTTGCCTTTTCATCATGGTGTGCCCGGATTGTGCCCGTGTTTACTTCTCATACTTGGCCCTCATCATCCCCTGGATTGCCGTGAAGTTGATGTTCAGAGTCCCCCCAACTTCATCACTGAGGACCCCGGCAGTCTGCTTGATCTGCTTAAGTACCTGAGGATGCTTCATGGCCTTGTCAGGGTCTTCCCTGCATCGCTCTAGGATCTTGCCTTCAATGTCGGTAACGGCAATCAGTCTGGCTTGACAAATTTGTCTGTATCTCTCTGGTATTTTTGATAAAACCCGCTCGATTTCTTGCCTAAGACAGCCACCTTCTGCCAAACGCTTATACATATTGGACTTGGCATAACTTGGGGAATAACCTGCCCTTAGTGCTGCTTGATATGGAGATAGGCCAAGTAGGTAATATAACGCGAATTTCGTGTGCCTTGTATCCTTGGAGTTGGCCCCAATATCAGCCACCACTTCAGAAACTATGTCAGATGGAATCAACTCTTTGGTTTCATTGTCTTTATCTTCTTTTCCCATCACTCCCCCCTGTACCAATCCCCTTGAGGTGCAAACTTGCACCCCTGATACACCTTGTATTTGATAGACAGCCCGTTTGGGTTCTTGTCGGTTGCCCAGTTCTTCCCTTTAACGATCTTGAGCCTTCCCCCAGGGTACTCCTTGGACATTGAAAGGTATAAGCGCGTCACTTCCATGCTACGTTGTCCACCTAGGCCCTCATCACGGCCCGGATTCTTTTGAATTGCTACAATGGCAATGCCTTTGTTGAGCTTGTCATGAATCTTCTTGAGATAAGCCCCGACCTTGTAGAATTCGTCGTGTAGTTCCAAGAAGTCGATAATGTTCAAGGCATCCGGTTTGATTACATCGTGGAACTCCCCCCCCCTGGCCTTGACCTTCAGGGGTTTCCAATCGCTCAAAACCATGTCATCAAATTTCTTCAGCCGCTTCCTAAGTTCACTTCCCCCCATTTCGCTAGAAAAGAAGTGGATGTCATGGGTCTTGATATTCAGCTTGGCAACATTCAGGAGAAAACCCGTTTTTCCGGATTCGACTTCGCCCGCAATGACAATGACATTGCCCGGCATGACTTCAACAAGGTCCTCTATCTCGAACGGCCACTTGATAGGAAAGGGGTCGGTCTTGGCATTCATGAAGTCGATTGTCTCGGCATCATCATCAACGCGCCTGTACCAACCGTATCTATTGGGGTCCTTCTCAAGAATGCCCTCTTTGACCAATCGGCCCAGGATGGTTGATACCTTGCGTCTGTCCTTGACGTGTTGAACTTGTTGAACTTCGCAGACCATTGTTGAACTTATGCTGTAAGCGTCCAACCAACCCCATCTTCACAAGCCCATGGATGCGTGTCATGTTGAGCACTGATTCTTTTTTTGAGGAGGTGCGATGATGATAGATGGGCAAGATCATGGAGTGGATTCACA
>JAXHVD010000041.1:0-9100 GCA_034189385.1 Thermodesulfobacteriota bacterium | reverse complement strand
GCGGCAGGGAAGCTGAGGTGGTCTTTATCCCCCAGAAGATCGCTGACAGACTCAAAGACTACGTTGAGCAAAAGGGAATTATTGGCCAGCAGCGAATCTTCCCCCTCACCTACCAGGGAGCTAGGATGATTGTGAAAAGGGCAGGCACCTTGGTCGGCATCAAGCTAAGACCCCATGACCTCAGAAGGCACGCAGCCACCCATGCATCACGTTCGGGGACTCCGATTGAAATCGTCAGCAAGGTGATCCTGAGACATGCCAATCTGTCCACAACTCAGAGGTATCTGGGAAAGGTGAGTGATACTGAGGCCATGAAGTGGATTGAAAACCTATACGGCTAGAAGGATTCAAAGGCAGGGTGAGGCCTAGGACACCTCACCCTGCAATCTTTCCTTTTTGGGATGGAAACTGTACCGATTCGTCATGAATATCCGAAAATCAGAGGCTTTCAAATAGTTGCCTGTTCACCGGGTTATTCAACATTCACCGAAACCATACGGCAGGTGTGATCTGCAGCACCAATCGCGACTATTTCACTGACGTTATGTCGACGATGAAACACAACATGTTGGGCCGCAAACCAAATGGAAAGGCAGGCCATGAAGACCTGCCCTAGATGTCTAACCATTCATACACGACTATTGCTTAAACTTCTTCCTGATCCCCACCAGGCCGATCAAACCAGACCCGAGGAGCCATACAGCAGCTGGGACGGGAACAGTGGCTATCTCGTGAAAAGCTACATCGTTTGCAAAATCACCTTCGTAGAAGAACTTGACGCTTTGGATGTCTGTCAAAGTGATGCCAGAAAAGTCAGAGAGCATGAACTCCACATCGAGTGGACCTAGACCTGGGTCAGTGACATAGTCATCCGGACTCACCCATCTCCTCTCGAGTGTTGACGTTGAATCAGAATCTTCAAGCGTCAACTGCATAATGCTGTCCTTACCAAAGGCGAGATGATCTGGATCGAATCTAACATAGACTGCACTCTCTCCAGAGAAGTCTGCACTAAGGCCTACTCCCCCGTTATCATACAAAATGTCGACCCAACCGTACACACTTCCAGCACCCGTGTTTAGGAAGAAGTATCCCGTCTCCCCATCATATGTACCTGAATAGAGCACACTGCTGTTGCCAAAGGTAGAGGTCCACTCCGCTGTTGTAAAACGGGTGCCGCCCAGCACATTTGATAGCCCGGTTTCGCTAACCGTTACTGAGCTATTTGCGGCTGAAGGTTCTATCCTCCAACCAATAGCGGATGTTGTAAGAGTCCCGCCTGTTGCAATGGCACCTAAATCAAAATCAGTGAACTCATCTATGATGATCGCTGCACTTGCTGTAGTAGCTATCACTCCCGCACACAGCACGATCAGTGTTAGTAAGAAAAGCTTCTTCATCTTCATTTCTCCTCCCTATAACGACTCCTTCTACTTGACTGCCGGTGTCAAAATGGGCGCAACACTTTATCGCTTGCCATGCTCTAATTGCATATGTTCGTTTGCTCTTTATTAGGGCTCCATGTGTTTTTGGTTAATTCATATTTTGAATATGATTTCAGTACGTTGCGAGAAGTTCAGCACCATGAGTGGCAAGTGGATGACGCAAGAGCCAAGAAAGGGCAGAACCGTGGTTGCCATCCTGTCTTCACACCCAACATGTGAAAGGAATGCAAACAGGGGTAGACAGAACCGGGCTTACTCTCAGTTTAATAACATGCCCCTACCTAGCCGAGTATGGCTTCACAGCCCGGGTTGGAGTCGGGTAGACCGGAGGAATCTCACCTCCAGTCCCCCACAGAACCGGACGTGAGCCTCTCGACTCATACGGCTCCTGTCAGCCTTCCGCTTGAAACCTCACGGTCTCAAGCCGACGCAAGAAGTGATGCCGCTCCTCCCCATTGTTGGGTTGGCTGCTACTTCCTGCGAGCTGACTCATCCCCTTCGCTCCAACCCCATTACAGAGCCTTCAGCACTACTACAGGATGATCCGCCCCCTTCATGTGCATCGATACTTTCCCCCTTCGTGGGCCTCACTTATAGGGTTTTCTCTTCACATCACATGAAGGGTTCCCACGTTCCACGCAAGAGCCTAGATCAAGGTCATGCCACCTTTATGCCGGATGCCGAACGGCCAGTAAGCAGGTCACTTCCGTGCTCGTCCCGGAACCAGGTTAGAACCCCGGTTTTGACATCATCCTCAGGGTTTCGACACCTCATTAGCGGTTCGCTTGCGCTCATCTCCCTGACTCATACCTGCCACTATCTTAAGCCGTTACTTTTCCTCAACGCTCACCACCATCGTTTTTTTTGTCCACAGCAGCTTGAGGTGGTTTGAAGCCTACTCCTGCAAGTCGGCTCCGAGGGGCCAAGCCCTCATCTCTCGCGCAGTTGTGCGCGATTCATAGGTATATCCTACTGCGCGCCCGTGGCGCACTAACCTGCCCAGATAGCACCTCGGAAACGGTCCACAGCCCGATGTTTTATCTCTTGCCAAGAGCACAACGAAAACAGCCCATTAAAAGTCAAAGATATTCGACGATTATGGCGGCCCTGGATAGAACACAGCTTTGCCCCCCAGATGGCATCTGGGAAACGGTCCAGTCCGATGTATGATTGCCTACCAGGTCTAGGATTAATCAACCAAATGATTTTATTGCGGATTTATATGGCATATCCAAAACGGCCTCGTGTGCCGCAGTGGGGTCTGGTCCAGTCAAATGGGAAGAGGGCGCCAGTCTCTTAATCGTCGCAGTGCGAAATATCCCCTCGCGGGGCTAGGCTGCATATCTGATCACTTCCAGCTCAGCGGTAGTATCGGCCCTTTCCAGGATGTCTTCCACACGCTCCAATACTGGATCATCCAGCAGAAATTCATTGCAGTTGTCGCACTGGAAGACAGGTAGGCCCTTCAGAATGACAATGGTCGTCCCACTTACCTTGCAGGGCAGATCCGTAACAACGGATGTCATTTGAGAACCACAAACATGGCATTTCATGAGGAACGCCTCCCTGGTCTCAAATCGCTCTCCCATTGGTCAAGACTCGGACTATAGGCTGTAACAACAGGCCCACTGTAGCCAAATACACAGAATCCTCCAGCCTTTCAGGCAACCGCCAGTTTCTTCTCGTTCTGCACTATGACTTTAGGATCTGGATTATTAGGAGGAATCGGAAGACCCTCTCGGTTCAGCAGATCTACATGTTCTTTCATGCCCCACTTAGCCTTGAACAAGCAATCCTCGACAGAATGACCTATGCCAGTGAAACCCTCTAGATCCGGGGAATAGAATCCGAAATAATCGGGTTCCTCAGTCGCTTCGATAATCAGTGAATAGGGGAGTTCAATCATCTCTCTTTTCTCCTTATGGCTTATGTATTCCTGCCGCTTTGAGGATATGATGACATGTTCCTGTGGGCACTTCTTTCGAGCCGTGATAATCAACTCGAATCAACTTATCCCATCCTGGCTTTCCATAATACCTGATAGACCCTTTTTCTTTCACAATGCTGAAATCGTACCGTTCGAGTAACCTTACTAGTTCACTGAATTTCAATCTTGCACTCCGCGAATAAGGGCGAACATCAAGTATTAGACAGCCTCTTCAAAAGGGCACAAGAACCTGACAAATACCCAGAGCAGAATATAGCCAGATTATGACCGCGTTTCGGATCTCTTCCTGTCGGCGCTAAGGGACAAAGCACTCTTTTTAGGAAGATAGAGCAATCGGACTCTGTTCAGCCGCGCTCATCGACTGGGCTTTGAGATGCCTGCCCGGATGTCTGTCACCCCGAAAAGGCCCACAGCACAGGTCGGATGACGTCATGCCTGAGCAAGGCGATCAAGCAAAGGATTTTATTGCAAATTTGTACACAATACTGTAAGCTTTGTCAAGGTATAGGCCCAAATCTTATCAACCCAAGAATCAGGAGGTGCACCATGAAAGTGTCACAGGCCGTCAACTATTGTCTGGAGTATCACGGGGCGCATTCCAAAAAAAAATACCAACCGCGCCATGGAATTCGTCCTATCGAAGTTCAACAGCCGGTTCAAAGTAAGCACCAAATAACCCGCGTCGCTTCGCTCCGATAGGTGGCCCGAATCCCATGGAACGGGTGGCCGCTTTGACATGGATTAAGTGGCCGGCTTCCCGTGGATTAGACGGCCGGAATCAGTGGAATGGGCAAGCTCGGCCAGAATCCCATGATCCGCTGCCAGGACAAGTTCTTGAAGAGGGCCTTTTCGTTTCTTCTTTTTCTTTGATGTCATGGTCTGTTTACTTCTCTTTTGCCTTCCTCAGAGGTCCCGGCACAAGATAAACAGCAAGGTCAAAACTTATGACCCCTGCCCACCCAGTAATGCCAATCTTCTATAGCCTGTTGTGTCTCTTCGTCCGTGGTCATTGGCTCTAATTGATCCAATGGCACGCTGAATATTCGGTCCTGCCAACTCACCTCAACGAACATTTCATGGGAGCACGCGTCTTCGGGGGCCATCTGTGCCACTTCCATTTCTTCCCCAACACTTAACGGGGAGATGTGCCTCCTCCGAATGCAACGGGCCTCAAAGGGGAAATGGAGTCTGTCTTCAAGGTAATAATACCAGCCCATGGCCCGCTCTTCCTCGTTATATGCGTCCACAACAATCTCCATATGGATTCTATGGTCCCGTGACGCATCCTTCTTAACTCTTTGCATGGACCACCTTCATTGATCCTCTAGCATTTCCCACCAGGGAACCCTTTTTATTAGCCTACCGTTTCAACGAAGTAGGCGTCATCCCAAAGGTCAGCACTTCCAGCGAGCATATCTTGCAATGAAGAGAATTCCTCGCGTATTGCCTTAGCTGAGACTGTCTTAATGTCCCGTGCAATTTCGTCTGCGGAACGCTCCCCATTGGACTCCACATACACATGTACGTGATCCGGAGCCAGATACACGAGCTGAACAAGCCCTCCAGCCGCTTGGCTGCATCCCAGGAAGACGTCGTGGACAAAACTGATGAAGTCATTGGCAGGGACAAACACAGGCGTTCGGTGGGACACATTCCACACAAAATGGTATTTAAGCTCAAGGATAACGGTGTCTGGATCTCGGCTCAGTTTCTGCAGGGCCAACGCTCTTGCATACTTGACCTTGTCTGAATTGAACAGGTCCTTGGAAAATCCTCTCTTGGGGTTGCTGCGGAGCCTTTATCATGGCCGAGCACTTCCTTGTCGTGCCCGTGCACCAGCCTGAGCCCTTGCCGGAAAGCCTGACACTGAAAGTCCAACTTGTCCTGTACGCACCGGTTCAGATTGCACAACATGGCTTCCACGAACTCTAACTCACGGCAGATATCACAGTTGCTGTGAATCTTTGAGGCCTCCAATTTGGCGCATTCCCGGCATTTCAGGGGCAGCTCGCTTGATTCAGGCATTTCTCACGTTTCCAAAACTTTTATGGGTATTTTGAGTAGCCGGGCAGGTTGGACTGAGCCCTGCGCTTTCCGCATAGCGTAATCCGCAGATCCAACGACCACAGCTGCTGAACCGGAATCCTGTGCTGGACTATCCATCAGCACATAGGAATCTTCTTTGGATGGGTGAAGACAAAGATAAATACAGCATACCTCAAAACTTCAGGCTCTTCAAGTGGTTGCCTACCATAGCACTATCGCCAATCGGCATGATCAAACAAGTGGTGTAGATATGACAACAAGACTTGACATGTCAGGCAATTTTGGACTGAAGGGTACCACCACAAGATATAGGGCTATTTGGGGAGAAAGGCAGGGCCAAATTCATGACCCCACCTTCCCTGAGGACAACTCAAGTCTATCAGTTAATTTATGTCTGTGGCATCATAATTCTGGCCAGAGTTCACGGCCTCTTTCTTTTTGTTATGATTCACTTTCACAGACGCTGAATCAGAAGCAGTGTTGCCAGACACATCGGTCGCAGTCACAGTTATCACATATACTCGCCCGTCACCATTACCAGATCTCTCTGCTCTCAACATGACTCCATCATCTGTAATCTCAGCATCAGGAGCATGTTTTGCACCACCGGCACCTGGAGCCGTGGCGGTTGGTTCATCACTTGTTACCTCTATGGACACAACTGGTTCCGCATCACAAATATCCGAAACTTCCAAGCTAAGCCCAACGTCCACCATCCCATGGCTTGGTGGCCATAAGGAGTCTTTGGCAATGGAGACACTCACCTCCGGTGGCGTGGTGTCCTGAACAGTGATGATGACTTCATCGTCGTCAGGCTCCCCCTCACTGTCTGTAACCACCAAAGTGACGACATGTGCGCCTAGAGGGAAAGTGTGGGTTATCACCTCGCCGGTCCCGAGGAAGGTATCTCCCTCGTACCAGTCAAAGGAGACTATATCGTCATTAGTACCTGGTGTTGAGTCTGGATCCGTTGATGCTGAGCCATCAAGGGTGACTTCAGTTCCCTCATGGCTTTCTTGCTCAACCGTCTGGTCAGGCCCAGCAACTGCTATTGGGACTGTGTTTGGCCCAATAAAAGAGAACTGGCAAACTCTTCCGTGGGAGCGATCATCATTAACTACAATCCAGAAATACTCACCATCGAACGCCATATCTCTTAGTCGGTAAACCTCTTCCGGCCATGGTGCTATATCCAAAACTTCTCCCTGGCGAGACAGTCTAATAATTTGGGAGTTTAGATGATCGGCCACGTATAGGTCTTGCCCGTCGAATGCAAGACCGACCGGTACCGTGTTTGGCAGAGTAATTATTGAACCTATTTGCCCGGTGCCGTCAAACGAATAAACCTCGGACAGTTCGGGTTGAGTCGCCCAGACATAATCTCCATCCCAGGCCAACCCTGTGGTATTTCCTCTTGGAGGGCCAAAATAATCAAGGAGGTTGAGGTTGTTAAGCGGATCCATTTTAAAAATGTGGCTACCAGCGGAGCACATCCAGAGATAAGGCCCTGTCTCATCCCAAGCCAGTCCCCTGGGGTCACCAAGAACCTGATTGGGGTGGAAGTACTCGTGGACTACTGTGCCATCTGTTGTCATTTCAAAAATCGAATCCGTCACTGTTCCGGGTTCACTAAGGTCGGACAGCCATAAATGGCTTCCGTCCCAAGCTAATCCAAAAGGCATCGGTTTAGGAGCAGGAAAACAATTGACAATTTCAATTTCGGACCTCTGAACCATGGTCCCCTTTTCTACCAGAGGTATCCACAACTCACTTTCACTCGCTCCACCAACAAGGTAAATTGAGTCATTTAGAGCCAAGGCCTCAAGCTGTTCCCGTGGTGCACTTAGACTTGAATTCGCATATTGCCAGTACCCGATCGAAGGATCAAAAACCTCTATGGAATCCATCTTTCCGTCCGTTTCGTTATACCCACCAAACACATAGATCTTCCCGTTAAGGAGTGCACAACCGAAAGACTGTCTCCGAGTTTGTAGCGCTGGCCCTGGTGTCCAAGTGTGAGTCAGCGGATCAAACACCCTCACGTCTGCGCTGTAACTTCCCGAAGCTACACTTCCTCCAATGACATAGATCTTACCGTTTAAGACCACTGCCTCATGGGCCGTTCTTGGTTCGGGGAGATATGTCTCTGACCTCCAACAATCACTAACAGGGTTGTACACATCTACGCAATCAATGCGGCCTTTTGAATAACCGTCGCCTCCATACGTACTGCCACCTATAACGTATATCTCACCATCTAATAACACCGAAGCAGCCATGTGTCTTCGGAAAGGCAATGAGGCTTTGTAGTTCCATGAATCCGTGGTCGGATCATACTCTTCAACTAAGGGTGTACCAGTTTGACCCGACGGTTTTCCTCCGAATATGTAGACTTTACCATTGAAAGACTGGGCTGTTCCGTATGTTCTCTTGACGTTCATGTGGGGCAAGTCAGACCATTGATCGGTTGCCGGGTCATATACTTCCGCAGTGCCTAAATAGCCCCCGTACCCTCTATGCCCACCCAGGGCATATATTTTGCCGTCCAGAATACACGTGGCCAAACTGGTTCGCGCTTCATTCATGTTCTCCATTGGAGCCCACTCTAGACTGACTTCAGCAAAGGAATTGGGTGTGAATAACAGTGCAACCACAAGAGCAATACCGACCATAAACCCGAAACGTTTTAACCTCATCTCTCCTCCTTTTGATCAAAAAGTAATAGTAATAATTCTTCTACAAGAACAGCGGATGTCCTTGCAAGCGCTAAACAAATTAGACCGAAATGATGATGACAAACAATGCATATTGTCTCATCTATCCACTTCCCAATCCTGGAAGGCCTATGGGCAACAAAAAAGCCGAACTTCGCCTTTCATGACCTTGACGATGTCATGCTCGGCAGTCCGGCTGTCTTTGTTTCAGATCAAGAGAGAAGTCGGCTCAATACCAACGACAGAATCTGAAAGACCCGTGGCTTTCCGTCCCCGCCTTGCGGTGGGTTTGGCCTTGGCTGTTTGAGACTCAGCTAAGCAACTTCTATTTTATTTCTTAGGACTTGCGTCCTCCAGAATACAGATTCCGCTAGCACATCATAGCGTTGAAGTCAATCCCCTCAACCTGCCATTTTTGACGCAAAAACTACCTACGTTCTGACGCAAAAACTACCTAGTCCAGGGGTAGGCAGTGATGGATGGGAATGAGTTTGGCGCATTACCAGGTGTGGGATGAGGGTCTTTCAGTATGTAGTGGGGCTGGCCAGCGAGGCGTATCGTTCAAGTCTTCTTGCCATACCTACCCTGCCAGGGCTTAATAGTCAAGGTTTGACAACCTACCCCGAGACAACGCGATCAACCAAATGGTTTTATTGACGATTTGTACTGTATACCGCAAGCTTTGTCAAACTCCTGGAGCCAATTCTCTGACCTCATTATCCAAGTCGGCGGCAAGTTGACATTGTTAACAAGATTCACAAGAAGAGTTCAGCAGAGATTGGTCCTGAATATCTGAAAAATACAGGTCTTTCAAAATGTTATCTTCCATAGCAAAATCGCCAATCGGCGGGATCAAACAGGTGCTGTAGATAGACAGAGGAGACCTCGCATTTCAGCGACCCTTGGGCATTGAGGACAGTCGGGCAAAAGCTCTAAACTGGGCAGAA
>JAXHVD010000040.1:0-10540 GCA_034189385.1 Thermodesulfobacteriota bacterium | reverse complement strand
TCAGGAGGGCTTCTTGTTTCTTGCTTATCCCTGTGGGGGTCTTGACCATCACCTGAATGATCTGATCCCCTCTGCCGTAGCCCCTGAGCGAGGGGATGCCTTCGCCTTTAAAACGAAAGATCTCTCCCGCCTGGGTTCCCTTGGGGATGTGAAGATTCTTATCTCCATTTAGGGTAGGCACATCGATGTCGTCACCAAGTGTCGCTTGAACAAAAGAGATGGGGATCTGGCAGATCACATCATTGTTGTTTCGTTTGAAAAAGTCATGGGGTTCAACGTGGACATAGATGTAGAGGTCTCCGGGCGGGCCACCACGCATACCGCTTTCCCCTTCACCGGTAAGTCTCAACCTTGAGCCCGTGTCAACCCCGGCAGGCATCTTGACAGAGACCTTTTTCTTTCGCTCAAGCTGTCCTGTCCCACGGCATTCTTCACAGGGGTGTGTGATCTTCTGGCCTTCGCCCCGACAGTAGGGACAGGTGGTTCGGATGCTGAAAAACCCCTGACTGCGACTGATTTGACCGCTTCCGCCACAATGCTGACAATTCTCCGGCGTAGTCCCAGGCTCACATCCCGCACCCTCGCAAGCCTCACAGGTCTCCAGCTTTTCGATCTCAATTTCCGTGTCAACCCCAAAGGCTGCGTCCATGAAGCTTACGGAGAGATCATATCTAAGGTCTGCCCCGCGCCGTGCCGCGGTCCTATGACGCCTTCCCGTGCCGAATCCGAAAAAATCTTCAAAGATGTCGCCGAAGCTGGAAAATATGTCCTCAAATCCTCTGAACCCTGAAAATCCGGTCCCTTGAAGCCCTTCATGGCCATACTGGTCGTAGATTCCCCTTTTCTGGGCATCTCTTAACACCTCGTAGGCCTCGGCGGCTTCCTTGAAGTTTTCTTCAGCTTCCTTGTCACCGGGATTGCGGTCTGGATGGTATTTCAGGGCCAGTTTTCGATAATTGGACTTGATCTGGTCATCATCGGCGTCGCGACTAACACCGAGGACCTCATAATAATCCCGTTTGGTCGTCATATTTTTCTCTATCCCGTATTTGTCACAGGTGGGTTATCGCAACTTCTCAATAAGTTCTGCCAAAGCTCCTAAGACGAAGTCGGCCGCCAGGTAGTTGAATTTGAAAACGTCTGAAACTCGCTTACGAGTGACCCTAAAGGAAAAGGAGTATTGAACCACCTGTCGCCCTAAGTTTTTGAGAAGTTGCGGGTTATCGCCTTAACCCATAAAAATAATGCAGAAATGGGCTTTGTCAACTTATCGCAGCCGCCTCCTCAACATCTAGACATTGAAGCGAAAATAGATCACGTCTCCATCTTGCACCACATAGTCCTTCCCCTCAAGGCGGACCTTGGCCTCCTTCTTCGCTTCCTGGTAGGTCCCTGCGGCGATCAAATCATCAAAGGCCAAGACCTCGGCACGGATAAACCCTTTTTTCATGTCAGAGTGGATCACCCCGGCCCCATCCAATGCCGTCGTCCCCTTGGGGATCATCCAACAGCGCACCTCGTCATGAACCACCGTGAAAAATGAGATAAGGCCCATCAAATCGCAGGAATGCCGCACTACCCGGTCCGTAGCCGATCCCTTGACATGATAGGCTTCCAAGAACTCTTCTGCCTCTTCAGGGGAGAGTTCGGCAAGCTCTGTTTCAAGCTTTCCCCGAACCACAACGGCGTTGGTAAGGGCCGAAGAATCATACCCAGGAGGACAGTCTTCGTCTTCATCGTCGTTGTTATAGACGATCAGAACTGGTTTTGCCGAAAGGAAGGTGTATCCCCTGAGAAGGGGGGCTGCGGCGAGTTCAGGATCATCCCGAAGGGGCCTTTCATCCTCCAGGACCTTTCGGCATGTTTCCAGCAGCCCTCGCTCCTCATCGTTCATCTCCTTGCCCCGTTTTCTGTCCAGATCCATACGCTCAATGCGCTTTTCCACGACCACAAGATCAGCAAAAACCATGTCGCTCTCAAGGCCGAGAAGATCCTCCTGCGGATTGGGGCCATCGGCCCCTGGCAAGCCAAAATTGCGTACCACATGGACCAGGGCATCGCAGGGACGCGCCTCGCTCCATAGGCCTTCGTCGCCCTTCCTGTCGTGGGTCTGGGTCGTGCCCCCCCATGGAAGGATATACTCCAGATGGGCATAGACGGTTTTCTTGGGTTTAAAAAGTCTGGTCAGGGCGTTAACGCGCTCATCAGGGACAAGGACCGTACCGATAAGAGGGGCCTTTTTCCCCCATTCTTCGGGCTTGGTCCGAGTAAGGGCCTGAAAGATCGTGGATCTGCCTGATCCTGGAAGACCAATGATCCCGAGCCTCATGGTCTCGACTCCCTACACGACAGGCTTGCACAACCGTTTTGGCATTGAAAAGACAGGGGCAACCGCCAAATGATCTTTGGGTTTTTCCTTTACAAATGCTCTCTGATATAGTTGATATCAAGCGACCTGGCAAGGTTTTGTGGGAGCCAGGCTTATTGCCCATGAACCGATGGCCTATACAAATGAAGCGTCTTACAATCCTCACCGCCGTTCTATTTTTTACCCTCATCGTGTCAGCCCTGGCCCTCGGGGCAGAGGAATTCCCAAAGCCGAAGGGCCTCGTCAACGACTTTGCCGATGTCATCTCCGCCGATGATGAACAGCGGTTGGTTCAGGTTACGGGAGAACTTCTTAAAAAGACTGAGGTGCCGATCGTCGTGGTCACCATGCCGGAGATCGGCGGCGAGGATTACAACGAATACGCCAACCGTCTTTACGCAGCCTGGGGCATCGGGGAAAAGGGCAAGGACAGAGGGGTGCTTCTCTTTGTGACCATCAAAGAACGGAAGATGCGCATCGAAACCGGATACGGCATAGAAGGGCTCATCCCCGATGGCCTGGCCGGTCAGATCCGCGACCAATATATGATCCCCTACCTAAGGCAGAACCAATTCGGCAAGGGGCTCTTGAACGGCACCCTTGCCATCGCCCAGATCATTGCCAAGGATCAAGGCGTTCGCCTGACAGGCCAAGCCCCCGTGAGGCCGCCTGCCAGAAGTGGCGGCAGCCTTATCAAGGTCTTGCTTGCGTTGATCTTCTTTGTGCTTTTCTTTTCCATGGGACGGAGACGAGGTGGCATCTGGCCCCTCTTGTTGCTCATGGGCATGGGCCGGGGCGGCGGATATTCTGGAGGATATGGTCGGGGCGGTTTTGGCGGAAGTTTCGGCGGCTTTGGCGGCGGCTTCGGCGGCTTTGGCGGCGGCATGAGTGGAGGCGGCGGTGCCGGCGGCGGATTCTAATACAAGTCGGGGCGTTGAGAGCCCGCCAATGAACTACCCCGGAGCCCGCGAAGCACTGCCGTCAGGCAGAACCTATGGGGTATCATATGTCATGCCGGACTTGATCCGGCATCCAGTTTGGTTTTCTGGATTCCGGCGTGCGCCGGAATGACGGACATGCGGCGACTCGACTGCCCTCGGCCATGAGCTCGGGCCGAATGGAGCTCGTCGAAATCAAGCCGCGGGGAATGGACCTTGAGAGATTCAAGGACTCTGACCGGAACGCCTAACACGGAACAATCTCCTAGGAGCAAATATCATGTCCAAGATACCCAAAGAACCTCGTGAAGTCTTCTCCGACGTCACCAGCGACTACAAGGAGCTTTTTGGTGATGATCTGGTTTCCATTATTCTTTACGGCAGCGCAGCGAGCGGAGAGTACGTTGCAGGCAAGTCAGATATCAACTTCATGATAGTGCTTTCTGATAAAGGCATCGATTCACTTGAACGGACCTTCGAGGTCGTCAAGAAATGGAAGAAACGCAATGTGGCAACGCCCTTGTTTCTTACGGAAGACTATGTTCGCACATCGCTTGACGCCTTTCCCATTGAATACTTGAACCTTCAGAACTGCCATGAGTCGGTATACGGCAGAGATATCTTGAAAGATCTCACCTTTGACCGTCATTACCTAAGGCTTCAGTGCGAAAGGGAGATCAAGGCGAAGCTCTTGCTCCTGAGGGAGGCCTTTCTGGAAACAGGCGGCAGGGGAAAGGATCTTCAGGAACTGGTTGCACAGTCTGTTCATGCCTTTGTTGCCGTCTTTAACGGCCTCCTCTACTTGAAAGGAAAAGAGGTCCCTCAGCGTAAACGAGAGGCCGTCGCCCAGGTCTGTGAGACCTTTGACCTCGACAAGGCCCTATTTGAAAAGCTTTTAGACATTAGGGAAAAGAAGCTGAAACCATCGGGCACGGAAATGGCCGGCCTGTTTCAGGCCTATCTTAAGGAAGTAAGGAACATGTGGAAGCAGTTGGATAAACTGGACACGGAATAGGGGCTGCTTACAATTGCCCTAAAATGATCTTTTTTCAAGGGAGGTAGTTCAATGACAGGGGGACAAAAAACCGCGCTCATCGTCATAGGGGTTATTATACTTCTTGTGTTCATTCCCTTTTCCTATCTGAAGGGAACCTACAACAGCCTCGTTCAAATGGACGAGGGCATCAAAGGGGCCTGGGCTCAGGTGGAAAACCAGCTCCAGCGCCGCTATGATTTGATCCCCAATTACGTAGAGACCGTCAAGGGGTATGCCAAGCATGAAAAAGAAGTCTTAATGGGTGTTACCGAGGCCCGTTCCAAAGTTGCCGGCGCAGGCAGCATTAACGAAAAGATCGCGGCAAACAATGAACTCTCCTCGGCCCTGGCCCGCCTCTTAGTGGTGGTAGAGCGATATCCTGACTTAAAAGCCAACACGAATTTCATTCGCCTCCAAGATGAATTGGCCGGGACGGAGAACAGGATTGCCGTGGAACGTCGCCGTTTCAATGAGGCGGTAAAGGTCTTTAACGCCAGGATTAGAAGCTTTCCCACCAACCTGATCGCAGGGATGTTCAATTTTGAAAAGGGCACCTACTTCGAAGTACCTGAAGAAAAACAAGAGGCCCCTAAAGTGAAGTTTTAGAATGGAGTTTATTGCTGATCTTCATATCCATTCCTACCTTTCAAGGGCAACAGCCAAGAATCTGAACCTCGAACATCTGAACTTGTGGGCCCAGCTAAAGGGGATCACTGTTCTTGCCACGGGTGATTTCACCCACCCCAAGTGGTTTTCAGAGCTTTGTGAAAAGCTTGAGCCAAAAGAAGATGGTCTCTTTGGCCTAAGACCTGCCTTTGCGGCAGAGACGGCCTCCATGGTGCCGCCGACCTGCCAAGGGCCGGTCCGCTTCATGTTGTGTGTGGAGATCAGCAGTATCTACAAAAAGGACGGTAAGACCCGGAAGGTCCACAATCTCATCTTTGCGCCCACCCTCGAAGCAGCCCGAAAGATTACCCAGAGACTGGAGCGGATCGGCAACATTGCCTCTGATGGGAGGCCTATCTTGGGCCTTGATTCAAGGACCCTACTTGAAATCGTCCTTGAGACATCGGAAGATGCCTTTCTCATACCAGCCCACATCTGGACGCCATGGTTTTCCGTACTCGGTTCAAAATCAGGTTTTGACTCCATTGAGGAATGCTTCGACGACCTCACTTCTCACATCTTTGCCTTAGAGACAGGCCTTTCAGCAGACCCTGCCATGAACTGGCGGCTTTCTGCCTTGGACGGGTTCACGCTGGTCTCCAATTCTGACGCCCATTCCCCTTCAAACCTTGGCAGGGAGGCCAACCTGTTTGACACGCAGCCTTCTTATTTCGCTATCAGAGACGCACTGAAGACGGGCGACCCGAAGCGCTTTTTGGGCACACTGGAGTATTTTGCTGAAGAGGGGAAGTATCATTTTGACGGCCACCGAAAATGCAGACAGAGACTCTCCCCCCTTGAGACCCTTAAGAACAAGGGGCTTTGTCCGGTATGCGGCAGACCCGTTACCGTCGGTGTCATGTACCGCGTGGAAGAGTTGGCCGATCGTAAACCAGGGGCAAAACCGAAGGGGGCACATCCCTACACGAGCCTTCTTCCTCTCACCGATGTATTATCAGAGGTGCTTCAGGTAGGGCCAAAGAGCAAGAAGGTAACGACAACCTATCGCGCCCTGGTTGAAAGGCTCGGATCAGAATTCGAGATCCTAAGGAACACGCCCAGAGACGCCC
Source organism: Thermodesulfobacteriota bacterium (assembly GCA_034189385.1). Classification (GTDB taxonomy): domain Bacteria; phylum Desulfobacterota; class Desulfobacteria; order Desulfobacterales. Next base: position 4,462 of record JAXHVD010000040.1, on the reverse strand, counting down.
TTGAGCGCCACGGCCCACCCCTTTTTTCAGAGGCCATCCATCGCATGAGAGACAACCAGGTCACGATTGCCCCGGGATATGACGGCGAGTTTGGAACAGTCTCCCTCTTTACGGACGACGAACGCCACAACCTTCTCGGCCAGAAGGGGCTTCTGGCGGTGCCTGCTGGAGCCAAGACAAAGGGACGGGCCCAAAGGTCTCAACCGGTCCTGTTTGATCAGGCCAAAGGAGCAGCACCTAAAAACGAGCTGTTGGTCGCTGAAACAAAAGCCCCTTTCATGGCACCTCCAGACAGGGGATCGCCACACGGTTCCGCCTCAAGTGCGGGTCTTCGGGAAAACCTGAATCAGGCCCAGCAGGAAGCCGTGCAACATGTGGACGGACCCCTGCTGATCGTGGCAGGCCCTGGCACCGGAAAGACCCGAACCCTGACCCATCGCATAGGGCACCTGCTTCAAGAGGGGATTGCCAAGCCGAAACAGGTCCTGGCCGTCACCTTCACCAACAAGGCCGCCCAGGAGATGGTCGGGCGGTTGGGAGCGACTGTGGAAGATCCAAGGGCACTGGAAGAGATGACCGTCAAGACCTTTCACGCCCTCTGTCTTCAGGTCATATCCGAACAATCAGACCCTTTGGGACTAAGACTTCCGGTCTGTGTATTAAATGAGGCCGACCGCAGGGAGGTTGTCAAAACCGCTATGGGACGCAAAAGCGGCAAGGTTTCCGCCTCAGAAGGGGGTCCTGACAGGATTCTTCATTTCATTTCTTTGGCCAAACAGCGCATGCTTTCCCCGGAAGATGATTTAAGCGGCTCCGTGCCTGAGACCTTGTTAAGGCAGTTTCCGGCCCACTACAAGGCCTATCAACAATTTCTGTCGTCCAACCATCTCCTTGATTTCGATGACCTGGTCTTTAAGACATTGACGCTCTTTGAAACCCACGATGCCATCCGGCAAGCATACGAGAAGCGTTTTCCTTACATATCCGTGGACGAATACCAGGACGTCAATTATGCCCAATACCGACTGATTCGGCTTCTGGCGCCACCCGGTCACGACATCTGCGTGATCGGAGACCCGAATCAGGCGATCTATGGATTCAGGGGGGCCGACGTACACTATTTCAACTGCTTCTGCACGGATTATCCAGGGGCCAAAAAGATTCACCTGAACCAGAACTATCGGTCCACAGAGACCATTCTCCAGGCATCGGGACAGGTCATGGGCCTCCGTGGCGGGGAGGAAGACAAGGGGAAAGTTTGGTCTGGCATTTACGGGGCCAAGGTCCTTACCGTTGCCCGGCTTTCCACGGAAAGGGCCGAGGCCGAATATATTGTCAAGACGATCGATCAGGAGGTTGGCGGCATCAGCCATTTTTCCATGGATAGCGGTCGCACCGACCCCACTTACGAGAAAAGGGAACGCAGTTTCTCCGATTTTGCCGTGCTTTACAGGGTAAAGGAACAGGCAAAGGCCCTGAGGGAGGCCTTTGAACGTTCGGGGATTCCATTTCAGCTCGTTGGGGACCAGAAGCTTGAAACCAGAAAAGGGATCAGGGAGTTGATTTCTTATCTGAAGGTAGGGCTGTCCTTCGGCAGCGATTTTGACCTTCAGCGGATCATTAATTTCCCTCCAAGGGGGATCGGTACTGGCACTGTGGCGGCCCTGACCACATGGTCCCAGGCCACGGCAAGGCCCTTTGCAGCTGCTCTCGATCACGGGGCCGAGATTTCCGGCCTGAGACCGCCGGCCAGAGATAGACTTGCAGGTTTTTCAGAAGACATGAAGAGACTGAGAGAGCGGATTCATGGACAAGAGGTGCATGAACAACTTCAACGCATACTGGACCAGTTCAACATTGGAGATGCCATGTCAAATGACAAGGGCTTCCACGAAAACCTGGCGACCCTGTTGGCCCTGTCTCGGCCCTTTGAAGATCGGAGTATAGAGTTCCTCACCACCCTTGCCCTTGAAAAAGAACAAGATCTATACGATCCTAATGCAGAAAGAGTGACCCTGATGACCATGCACGCATCCAAGGGCCTAGAGTTTCCCGTGCTTTTCATTGCAGGGTGTGAAGACGGTCTGATCCCTTTTCGGAAAAGGGACGATGATGGGGATCTTTCGGAAGAACAAAGACTGTTTTATGTGGCCCTGACTCGGGCCCGGGACAAGGTCTTTCTCACCCACGCCAATAAGAGGCTATGGTTTGGAAAGAAGAACAAGCAGCGTATTTCTCCCTATGTTGAGGCGATTCAAGAAGATCTCAAACAATACGGGAGCCCCTTTTCAGGAAGGCCGGCTCAGGAAAGAGGGGATCGCCAGTTGAGCCTCTTTGAGTGATGATACCTGAAGAGAAAGGCCATCTGCGATTCATTTTTTCGTATTGATGGTTTCGTAAAAAGTGCTGTAATCGTCAAGCCGGACTTGATCCGGCATCCAGAACATATTCATCTTACTGGGGTCGTTAATTGCCGAAGTAATGAATCAGGAAGGGACCATGGAAGAAAAACTAGTGGATATGATAAGCCTTGAAAATGGCCTGACCCTTGAGTTATACGATGCCTCCAAGCGTGTTGCTGGAGACAGATGGCTCGTCTCAATGGTGGCTTCCATAGAAGTGGGCCTGAAGCCGGAATACCTCAAGGGCCAAGATTCAGAAGATGTTCTCCTAGACGATATTGGGGCGGCGATGGACGACAAGGCTGTGTACCGCTATGAAAAGATTCGCAATTTCATTGCAGAGACTGAAAAGGATGAGGTGTTCAAAGAACTTAAGCAACGCTTCTTGGACGCCAACCTCAGATACCTCTCAAGCCCTGAGTTCCCCCGGAGACTCATCCTGAAAAAGTATCAACAGGCCCATGGGCATTCACTGAGATGGAAGGGCTGATCCGCTTTTCGCGTGCTCCATCGGTGCTTGGGCGATCCCGGAGGACAGGCCACAGCCCGCTCATGAACCCGTCTCATACTGGCCCACAATGATGTCATCCAGCGAACGTTTTGGCACGTGGTGGGTGCCTTCCTGGTCCCGCCAGTACTTGATCTCTCCGTCAGACGCCAGTGTCTCGATCTTCACCGACTCCTTTGGTTTGCCAAGGGCTATGGCAATGAGAATTTCGTAGTAGGCCGGAATGTCCAAGGCCTTACGGAGTTCCTTTCGTTGAATGGCGCCGATGATGCAGCCTCCCAGCCCCCTTTCCGTAGCACCCAAGAGGATGCTTTGAGCGGCTATGCCATGATCACATCCAAAAGAGGGACACAGGCGTGTGTCTCCAAGGACAATCATGTATGCCGATGGTCTCTCCCCTTCTGAGGGACCGGGCCAGTCCTTAAGATAGGCGGCCCATGCAAGGTGAGCAAATATCAACGCATTCTTCTCAGCACTACAAGAAAGAATGTACTTCAGGGGCTGCAAATTTGCCGCTGATGCCGAGAGCCTTGCGAGGTCCACAAGCTCTCTTAGGGTCGCAAGATCCACGGAGACGTCCTGATGGAACCGTCTATAACTCCTGTTTCTTGACACCAGGTCTCTTAGCATTCCAGATCTCCTTTTGTTGGGACACCCGGTCAAATCCCTGCCGGATAGCGGTCTTTGATAACCTATGGCCGCCTGTTACCCCTCACGTCACATGTGCCGGGCACTACCCGGGTATTTCCCTGTTGTCTCCTTCTACACCAAATGCACGGTTTTGCCGATCCTCGAAGCGGACACGTTATTTCGTGACTCAATCCAGTTGTAGTTCAAACTTCTGCTCAAGGACTTCTATCCCCCATTGCTCACCTTGTCGTTGCTCCACCAGACAGAATTCGGCCTTCTCATAGAGATGGCGCGCGGCGTCAAGGCCGTCAAAGGTCCAAAGATAGACTTTTCTGTAGCTTTTCTTCCTGCAAAAAGAGATGACCTCCTCCATCAGTCTGTTGCCCAGACCTTGTCCACGTATCTGCTCGGAAAGAATGAACCATCTCAGATGTGCCCCGTCTCTGACTGCCTGGATCCCATCGATGGCGATAGACCCTTCAACCCTGTTGTTAAGACAGACCGTCCAAAATCCGTCGCGCCCTTTGTCGAATCGGCGAAGAAAGGCTGACAGTTCTGTGGCAACCTTCGCCTCAAAGAACAGCCCGAAATTCCAGTTCCGGTGGTAATAGCTTGCGTGCAACTCCACTACCCGACCGATGGCACCTGGAACATAGCCACACAGTTCCACATGGATCATCACGGACTCCTAAAGGGCATCATGCTGGCGCGGGCAGGAGTAAAAACGAGCTCCTGTGGTAATGGTTCCATAATGCCTCTCCTGAGTTCCCATACCTTGCTGGATAACACTGCTCTTCGTCCACAGGTCATCTCGCTGAGAAATAGATGTCTCCGTAAAATGCAGTCATCTCTCCTTTGCCGTTGTCCGTGTCTGTCATCAGCGCAACGGCATCAATGGTTTGAATCTCCTCACCGAATAGCT
>JAXHVD010000004.1:0-195194 GCA_034189385.1 Thermodesulfobacteriota bacterium | reverse complement strand
CGGACCCGCTGAAGCATACACCTATGATCTCAGTGGTAGTCGTTTGGACCACCAGCTGGAACAGAGTGGGCTTTATACTATAGTTATCCAAGACTACAATCTGGATCACTCTGGGACGTACTCAGTCTCCATGACAAAAATCCCTTCCACACTGCGCCAAGGCATTTACAGCATGAATCCTTCTTCCGGCAGTGATGTCGTTTCCGGCAGTGTCACTCTCAGCTGGGATGGTGTTGCTGGCGCCACAGGATACGACGTTTACTTGGCCAGTGGGGTGGTTAGCCCGTTTGAGAGAATAGGAGACAATATCTCGTCTACTTCGATCACGGTAGACGGTCTTGAGGCTGGCCGCAGGTATACCTGGAGGGTTGTGGCACATCATCCAACTGGCGACATTGTTAGTCCATGTGTCTGGCTGACGACTACTGGTTCAGCGAATCAACTTCCCGTGGCACATGACGACTTGGAAACGACGGACCAAGACACCCCGGTGAGTATCAATGTCATTAGCAATGATGTCGACGTCGACGGCACTACCGATCCCACATCGGTGGCGATACTGTCAGGGCCAAGTGAGGGCAGCGTCATCAACAATCTAGACGGCACTGTCACCTATACGCCTGACACAGGTTTTACTGGAAACGACGCTTTCACCTATACGGTACAAGATAATGAAGGTGCCACGTCGAATGAGGCCACAGTCACGGTGATGGTACTTGAGATCACGGCCGGTGCCTGCTGCATGCCTGATGGCTCCTGTACGGAGGGCAGTGCCACAGAGTGCGCTTCTGCTGGCGGAACCTATCAGGGCGATGGCAGTGACTGCGCTTCTGCCAATTGTGCACAACCAGAGGGGGCGTGCTGCATGCCCGACGGTTCTTGCACGGAGGGCACTTCCAGCGAGTGCGCTTCAGCCGGTGGGTCCTATCAAGGCAATGGCACTGACTGCGCTTCTGCCAATTGTGCACAACCAGAGGGGGCGTGCTGCATGCCCGACGGTTCTTGCACGGAGGGCACTTCCAGCGAGTGCGCTTCAGCCGGTGGGTCCTATCAAGGCAATGGCACTGACTGCGCTTCTGCCAATTGTGCACAGCCAGAGGGTGCATGTTGCTTGCCTGACGGTTCGTGTATGGAAGCCATCGCCATTGAGTGCACTTCAGCCGGTGGAACCTATCAAGGCAATGGCACTGATTGCGCTTCTGCCAATTGTGCACAGCCAGAGGGTGCATGTTGCTTGCCTGACGGTTCGTGTATGGAAGCCATCGCCATTGAGTGCACTTCAGCCGGTGGAACCTATCAAGGCAATGGCACTGATTGCGCTTCTGCCAATTGTGGGGGTTTCGCTCGCACTCTCTGCTCTACCCTTGGAGACGATCCGAGGCCATACGCTCCAGACATGGATGTGTTCAAGTTCACGGGAACCGAGAGAGAGACGGTTACGGTAACGCTGGAATCGAGTCCACCGGCATACGGTGCCGGACAAAGGGCTGTCTTGATAATGAGAAACCTAGGGAATGGACTTCGGCTCTTTAAGAGACTCAACGATAAACTGCCCCTTGAGATGACGGTTACGCTGCCTATGACGGGCGACTACCATGTAAAGGTGATGGAGGCACCTGGTAGAGCAGTGATTTGGGGTGAGAAGTACGAGGGGGACTACTGCGTTACGCTTGACGCTTCTCCTAATACGATGCAGACTTTCGTGCCGGATCTTGATATAGAATAGCTGAAACGCCGCAACAAACAAATATCCAGTGGGGGCAGGATCAGAAATGGTCCTGCCCTTTTCCGCTAGAAGACCCAACATGTTGTAGTGGCAACTTTGCCAGAGAAGTGGCGTTACATGTTGACTCTGCTATGTATACATAAAGCGCTTGTTTGATCATGCCGATTGGCGATTATGCTATGGAAGCCAACCATTTCAAAGACCTGCATTTTTTAGCTAGCCAAATGCTATCGTAACTGGTTGTTGCAAAACGTTTCGATACTGAGTATCTTTTCTCAGCAGAAGCTGGGTCTCCAATCATTCGCTGAGGAACAAATCCACCAACATGGGCAGATTGTGCTGCGTCCTAGTGGCGCTAATATTCGTGGCAGGGATTGGTCCGGATTCCGAGTGTGCCGAACCCATGAGTCCGTATAGGGATCCGATGGTCATCAAGGTAATACCCCTCCAGTATGCGGATGCTGAGAATCTTGCCTCTGTTCTGAGGCCCCTCTTAACCAAGGACGGTACGATCGTAGCCCACGCACCCACAAACACGCTCATAATCAAAGACAGGCGATCGCTTGTCGGAGAATTGGCCAGAGTCATAAAGGGACCTGATAAGGCCGAAGACCATTTTCTGAATTTTCAAGACGGTCCCCCGGCATCGGAGTGAAAACTTGGACGACGCCCTTGGTGGTCCTGTATTTGCGGAAACCACAGTTCAGCTCACAGGTGGGATTTTGAGATCAGTCAGAGGTCTGTTAGAAAATCAAACGGTTGTTGTAGTATAACCCCTGGCAAGCTACTCACAGGCGACTGGCAAGTCGTCTCTGGTCAGATAAGAGGAGGAAATCTATACTCGGCTTGTGTTGGCGCACAATAAGCATCTTGGAAAGATGGGGTTCCAATGACAGAATTTGTTGCAAAGAACGAAATGGTCATCAGACTGGCCTTCTTTTTTGGCATCTTTGCAATCGTTGCCTTAGTTGAGCTTATCGCTCCTCGTCGCAAAATGACGACTTCCAAAAGTAGTCGATGGTTTGCGAATATCGGAATTGTGGTAATAAACACTGTGGTGTTACGTCTCGTTTTTCCTGCGGCGGCTGTAGGAATGGCCATATGGGTTGAGCAACGAGGCTGGGGTATATTCAACAATTTCAATGTTCCGTATTGGCTGAAAGTCGTATTATCTGCCATCGTTCTCGATTTTGTCATTTACCTGCAACACGTCATGTTTCATGCGGTTCCCACACTTTGGCGTCTGCATATGATGCATCATGCGGATATGGATTATGATTTGACCACGGGAACACGCTTTCACCCTATTGAAATCATAATCTCAATGCTAATCAAGGGGTGTGCTATCATAGTTTTGGGAGCGCCTGCTCTAGGCGTAGTCATTTTCGAGATTCTGCTTAATGGCACAGCAATGTTCAATCACGGCAATTTTCGGATCCCACTCGGTGTTGATAGTATACTGAGACTTTTTGTGGTTACCCCTGATATGCATCGGGTTCATCATTCCGTATTTCCAAGCGAAGCCAACAGCAATTTCGGTTTTAACCTACCGTGGTGGGACCGGGTGATGGGAACCTATAAGGCTCAACCATCAAAAGGTCATGTAGAAATGACAATTGGACTGAATCAATTTCGCGACCCGAGCCGTCTGACACTGCTGTGGTTGCTTGTCATGCCCTTCATCTCTATTCAAGGCTACTATGCCATTAATCGCAGGGGGGCCAAACCCGAAAAGTAAAGACCGGCAGGTTTGACCGTAAAACTGCCTCATCCCAGGGCAGACCTGGCTGAATGTTTGATTTCTTATATAGATGACAGCTGCCGTGTGGTTTCAGTGGAGGGTGGATAACCCGGTGAACAGACAACTATTTGAAAGCCTATGATTTTCGGATATTCAGGACCAACCTCCACTCAACTCCTCTTGTGAATGTTCCCAACAGCGTCGTCTTGCCCCCCTTTCACGGAAAGGCCTGCGAGATGGCTCCGCGAGCTGGACAACGCTTGTGGTATTCGTTACAAATCTGAAATAAAATCATTTGGTTGATTAATCCTAGACCTGGTAGGCAATCATCCATCGGACTGGACCGTTTCCCATGTGCCATCTGGGAGACAAACCTGTGTTCTGTCCAGGGCTGCCATAATCGTCGAAAATCTTTGAATTTTCACGGACGGTTTTTGCTGTGGTATTGGCAAGCGATCACACCTGAAATCCTATGGTGAGCACCCCCCCAGGTATGGGAAAACCGAACCCACTTCACTTTTTCCCCGCCTATGGCTCTCGAATGGAATCTAATCATAATGTGGCATAAAAGTACATAAAATGTGGGAAATAAATTACATACCATATTAATTACCCTTCCCAAAGTCTTCCGTTATTTATGGAATTTCACGACCAGCTAAATGATTTAAGCAATAGAGATTTAACCAAAAACGGGGTTTCTTATTCTTATTTTTTACAGGGCCTTCTCCTGGTACGCCCCTTGCTAGTATCATCTCTCCGTAAGACTTCTCGCAATTTTGAATAATGGGACGGAAGAGACAATCTGGGTACTGTTGTGAACGAGTTAAGAAATCAAGACCCACAATGCACCAGTGAACAACTGAATATTGATCCGCAATGAGACTGGGGAGGAATTATCAAATGAAACTGCGAGCGAAAATGAGAATTTATTTTGTGGCAATTGTCTTTGTATCGCTAATTGCTCCGCCTGTTCATGCCATACCTTTTGGATTCAACAACATCACCAACAACAAGGCAACGGATGCGGCGATTGGAGAGGCCCAACTTTGGGTAGACGTTACTGAGGACGCTGGAGGTGGGGCTTTGTTTACTTTCCACAACACAGGCCCTGCCCCCTCTTCGATTTGTGATGTTTTCTTTGACGACGGTACGCTGTTGGGGATAGCATCCATTGACAACTCGTCTTCCGGTGTCTCATTTAGCAACCCTGACAATTCAGAAGTCTTACCTGGAGGTAACACACTCTTTCCGCCTTTTGTGACCACGGCCGGTTTTTCAGCAGATTCAGACCCCCCAAAACAGCCAAATGGCGTGAATCCCAGAGAGTATTTGGGAATTCTGTTTGATTTGCAGGACGGGGGTGAGTTTTCAGATGTGCTTGCCGAGTTGGCTTCTGGGGAATTGCGTATCGGCATTCACGTGCAAGGCTTTGACAGCGGAGGGAGTGAGAGTTTCATCAACGACCCAGGTAGCCCTGTGCCGGAACCAGCCACTATGCTGCTATTAGGCAGTGGGCTGGTTGGTTTGGCTGGGTTTGGACGGAAGAGGTTTTTCAAGAAAGCGTAACTTTTATATTTGAGTGGTATCAGAAATAATGCGCTGATTTAGGTATGGCTGGCGTGGTAATAAAACTACATGACAACGGCGGTAGGCGTTCAGGTGTCGATCGGAGGGGATTTTCATACTCAAGCCACATTCCTGAAAGAAGAGCCGCCGAAGACCGGAGAAGTGGGTTGGATCGCAGAAGCGCCCCTGATCGAAGAAGTGGCCTTGACCGAAGGTCCGCGTTTCAAGTGTAATCTCGTCTTGAGTCGTTAGAGAAAACGCAGGGTTTAAGCGCCTGCGCTTTTTTTCTTTGCATGTCCATATGCAGTAAACATGGTGTTTGGCGAAAAGTAGAGATTGCTGCAGCTATCAATCGCGTCTGCCGTGCGGTTCTGGCTGCAGGTTTGGTATATGCTATCGATCTTGATTTTCACCACCGTAGAGATAATGCCCGATTGTTCTCAATTCCCAAGACTCTCTGAAATGCGAGGTCTCCTCTGTCTATCTACACCACTTCTTTGATCACGCCGATTGGCGATAGTGCTTCTATGTAAGTCTCCCATGTCAAGGGCTTTCTTTGGTGCAAATAATTAGCTGCTGTCCTCCTCAATTTATCTTGTGTCTCGATGAAGACGATTAGCCTCAGTTCGTTGGCGGGTTCATTTTAACCGTCAGACTCAAGAGCCCTTTACCAGCTTCTATCCGTGCCGACGTTGTGTTGCGTCGAACACCTGATGCAGCATGCGCCTAGGCAGCGCTTTGCTGAACCACCTTGGAAAGGTGCCCCCTCTATGACGACGGCGTCTGTGAGAACACCCTGCACTATCCCGGGCACCTTTGCCAACCATGGAACCGAAACCTTTGCCATCTTAGTACTTGCTACGCTGGAGCTTTCAGAATTGCTCCCTCGGGCACAGTGCCATAGTCAAGATATTTCCAAAGATCGATCAATAGTCTGCGAGCCATGGCCACAATGCCAATACGCCGCATCCGGCTGCCTCCTTGCGCGAACCTTTTATTGAACCACCGACTCAGCTTGCTGCGCGGTTGAAAGCGTAGCCAGCCCCATGCCATCTCAACAGCCATTGTGCGCACACGCCGATTTCCGTCCTTACCTATACCTTGTTCCCGCCGACTGCCTCCGCTGTCATATGGGGTGGGGGTCAAGCCCGCAGCACCCGCCACCTGCCTCCTGTTGTTGAACTTTCGCCACCCGAAGAACTCCATGGCAAAGAGCCACGAACTCCTGGGGCCTATCCCACGCAGTCTCCTGAGTGCTGCAACCTTCAGAAGCGATGAACTGTCAGCTCTTTTAACCCGCTGCTCCTGCTCTTTGTCCAAAAACTTGATGTGGTCTTCTACCATCTGCAGCCGTTTGTATTCCCTCACAACACGAGCCTTGAGATCTGATGGGAGCACCTTGCCATCCCAGGTGCGAAGAGACTCCAAAGTCTTCAGGAAATCCAACCTGCTTGGATTACCGATCTGAATCCCGTGCTGGATCAAAAAGGCCCGAATCCGACTCCGATGACAAGTGCGCTCTTTGTTCAAGGCCTCCAATTCACGATGAAGTTGACGAGCATCCTCTTGTTCCACCGTTGGCACACGAACCACTGACCATAACGTCTTCTCACCGCCATGATACCGCATCAGCATCCTCAAAAGCTGTCCTGCATCAATACGGTCTGATTTGGCTCGCCGCTTGCGCCGATTGACCTCAATGCTCGAAGAATCCACCACAAGATTCTCCACGCCCTTAGTGGTCAAATACCGGTGCAACCAAAACCCATCCCTGCCAGCTTCGTAACAGCTTACGATCCGCACCTTTTTGGGCATCTGAAAACGCTTCTTGGCCTTGTCTATCTCTCTACGCAAGTGGCCCAAGGCTCTTGCCGGCACAGTCACCTGCCTAACCTTGTCGCCGTTGCTAAATGCCAGCTTCCACTTCTTGTTGCTCAATTCAAAGGCTGTGTACAATGTGGCCAGTCCTGTGTTAGCCTGTTTTCCCAGGGTCACTTGGGTTTTTTTCATAGCTTTCCTCCTTTGGTTCTTGTGTTTTTGGTTATTAATCTTATACACCAAAGGAGCGCCCAAGTGACCCTGCATAGTATCTATGCATGAGCAACTATTTGAAAAGCATGAATTTTCGGATATTCAAAACCAATCTCGGCTCAACTCTTCTTGTGAATCTTACCTGTCATCTTCCCAGGACGGAGAAATTGACGGTAAGCACGCTGGTCGGCCGGATGAGGGACTAGGGCCAGCTCACGGGGGTGCCCAACAGGCTCTATGATCTGCACCTGGATTCTGTCGGTGGAGAATCTTAGCGAGGCTAATAGGGTTGCCATTTGGTTTCGCTGAATGTTTAGTGGCGCTATGCATAAGCAACTATTTGAAAGGCCGAACTTTTAGGGTACTCTGGACAAATCTAGGAGGGGGATCTCTGATTCCAGAGGATGTCTTGCGACAAGCTATCCCATTTCCTCTGTCGAGCTGTCATTTTGATCGGATAGCTCAGATGCAGGACTTGCACAGGAGGGTATGGGTGCTTGTTATGGTCTCTCGTCTTTTCGGTCCTCTTAACCTTTTCAATTGCGCCCTTTAATGAGAGCGGATCCAAGTTCCAACTTACCCTTTCAGACAGCATGAGAGGCGGCTGCATCTCTAGCCGGTGGCAACCACTAATTTCCTGATATTTTTCGTAATAGTCAATTCCTAGGAAGTACCAACGATCCCCCTTGATGCTGTTTGCTGGCTTCCCACACCTTGTTGCTGTCAAAAATCCATTTTACGTTTTTGCTCAATCGCGGCTACCGGTTGTTTCTAAATAGGTCTGTTAAGAGCTTCGGCATGCTTTGTGCTAGTATGTTTATTACGTGGCAGAAGTCTGGAGCCGGTGGCAAGACGTGCCCTCACCGCACCTACACTAAATCCTAGGATGAGACACCGACCTCGGCTCCGGTGCTGCCGCCCCTTCGTATGGTTACAGAGCAAAAGTGACCCGACCCTGGGTTCACCTAAGTGCTGGACACGAATTTTCGACAAAACAGCGGGGAAACATGTCACACAACAAAGAAGAAGGTAGGCGGAATATAAAAGGTATCTCTAGTACCACAGAAGGCCCATAGGGTCGTCTCATACATCTTGGCTTGTAGCTCTTGCACACCATGCCCCTTTCCCAGAATCGCGGACACACCGAACAGCTAAGATGTATAAGGTAATGGGAGGTGTTCGGACATGGGAAAACCCTACGAAAGACAGTCTAAGGTTGAGGCTGTGCGACTGGCATTGGAGCTAGGTAACACAAAGACCAGGGTTGAGCGAGATCTCACTGTAGGCAAAGGTGTCATCAGCCGGTGGAAACGCGACCGGCACAGAGACGGTGAGCAAGCCTTCCCGGGTACAGATTGTCTCAATGCCCAAGACGAGGAGGTTCGCAGTTTAAGGTGTGAAGTTGAGCGCCTTCGCCGGGAGCGTGACATCATAACAAAAGCTGTGGCCACCTTCTTGGAGGACCAGAAATGATATTCGGCTTCATAGAAGAGGACCGCACTTTCTGGAGTGTTGAAAAGAGGTGCCAGGGACTTTTGCTGTCTCTTAGCGGCTGCCACAGCTAGTGGCGGCGTCCCGAGAGCCGGCGGGCGATCGAGAATAGGCGCCTGGGTGCTGAGCAGTTTAAAGCTTCACGGGTTGTTGACCAGAGGCTATTAAGGTAACATTTTAAAAAGACCGCTATTTTTCTGGTATTCAGGCGGAATCTTCACCGTGCCTCCCCATTCTTCTAGCCCCTTCTGTATTCCGATTGACGTTCCATAAGGCCATGCTATGGGGCAAGCTGAACCGGGCCGATGCTTGTGTGAATCCACGTGCGTGGGGTGTCGGCCTTCTTGAAGCTTGACCATTCCTATATCAATTCCGTATGATTCCTTTCGAGATGTCGACCTCTTCCCGGTACGCGGAAGGGTACATTCAAGACACAGATTTGTCTGAGAAAGGATCAGGCCATGGAGGAGGCTCAACCACTTAGTGTTGCCATTGTCGGTGGTGGTCCCGGCTGTAAGGCCATCATGGAGATAATATTTGCGGAAAAGCTTAACGAGCTTCCCATGAGACTCGTCGGTGTGGCATGCACCAATCCAGAGGCGGTGGGTTACCGTTATGCCCAGGAGATGGGAATCTATACAACGAAAGACTACGGCGAATTGTTCGATATCAAAGACCTGAACATGGTCATTGAGCTCACTGGTCGTGATGACGTGGCCAACGAGATCTCCCGAACCAAACCGGACCATGTACGTTTGATGGACCATGTGGCTGCACGCTTGTTTTGGGATATCTTTCGAATTCAGGAAAGAAGAATTACAGAACAAGAGCGGGCAGAAAAGCTTTTGCGAGAAGCTCATGATCAGTTGGAAAAAAGGGTGGAGGAGAGGACCCGGGACCTTTCAGAATCCAACACACGCCTCAGGCAAGAGATCGCTGAGAGGAAACGGGTAGAAGAAGAGCTGCGAATAAAGAATGAAGAGCTGGAGCACTTTGTCCATTTTGTCTCTCATGAGTTGAAAACACCTGTCATCGGCATCGGCGGATTCTCCTCTCGCCTCCTCAAGAAGTATGGAGATAAACTCGACGACAAAGGCCTAGGTTATCTTGAGCAGATTCAGACCAATGCCCTTAGAATGGAGATGTTGATATCTGATCTGTTGAGACTGTCAGCGACAGGGAGAGTCCCCTGTGTTTGTGAGGACGCTCCGTCTGTTGACATCGTCGGCAATGTCGTCTCAGGCCTGCGAAGCTATCTTGAAGAAAAGGGTGTGCAGGTCGTTGTGTCAGACAACCTTCCAACCATCTGCTGCGACGAAAAAAGGATCAGTCAGGTCTTGGAAAACCTCCTGGTGAATGCCATCAAATTCTTGGGAGACACAAAAGATCGTACGATCATCGTTGGATACGGAGACAAGAAAGAATTCCATCAGTTCTACGTCAAGGATCATGGAATAGGCATTGACCCGAAATATCACCGACAGATATTTGAGATGTTCCACCGATTAGAGGACATCGAAGATGATGGCGGAACTGGTCTGGGACTGGCGATCGTCAAGAAGATTGTGGAGAACCATGGCGGGAAGATCTGGGTCGAATCTGAGAAAGGCAAAGGGGCGACTTTCTTTTTTACCCTGCCAAAGGAGCCTTAAGCCATGGGGCATTCTGCAGCCCTGCTTATGAAGTTCGCCTATGGCGGACCGCCAACCCCCTAAGTGACATCCCCAGATCCTGAAGAGCCCTGAAGGAATTCCGATACGGTCATACAACGGGCACTGGGCTAGGCCCCTTTAATCTTGACATTTATAGGCCTTGGTGATTAAAATAATTACTACTAAAGTGGAGTTTGAAACGACAGTGCTTTTCATACATATCATGGCAAAAACAACCACCCGCTATGCGGGTGGTTGTTTTGTTATGTATGATCATGAAGGACACAGATGACCCGGGAATACCTCCTCATGGGTGCTGTCTTCTTTGTCTGAAAAGGCCCTGACCATCATTTACGGGGGCAAAGGCGGATCGTCTCTCCATAGCGGTTTCAATACCATAAACATCTAATGATAACACGAAACAAGTCAAGAAAACAGATTGTCCCTTCAGGAAGTCAAATCATCAGTGGAAAGAAAGACCTGGTTTTGGAGGCCTGCCTGGGAACGTGTTTGGGTGTGACCCTTTGTGATCCCGACGCCTACGTGGGCGGATTGGCCCATTTCATCCTCCCAGAGCCTACAGGGGCCTTGGAGGACGGGCATTTGGAAAGATATGCCTCCACCGGTCTACCCATTTTCATCAAAGGGTTGTGTGATAGGGGCGCTGAAAAGGAGAGGCTCACGGCGTGCATGGCTGGTGGCGCCTTAGTGGGGCCTTTGTCAGAAAGGGATCTGATACTTGATATTGGAGGTCGTACAACGGACATAGTCGTCGACCTTTTGAAAAAAGAAGGCATTGTCATCAGCAAAAGGGAAACTGGCGGATTTTTTACCTGCTGTTTGGGGCTGGATTTGTCGACTTTTGAAAGTAGCGTTGAGCCCCTGTGTGAGGTACCTCCCAAGGCCGTGGAAGGCTTTAAGAAACCCTCGCCAGAGGAGGTTGACAGCGCTATTGATCGGGTGCGCCCAATTCCCCAGATCGCTCTCAAAGTGATCCGTATGATGCGTGATGACGAACAGGGGCTGCAGGAAATATCCAGAGAACTGCGGCAGGATCAGGTGATGAGTGCCAGAGTCATCAGACTCAGTAATTCGGCATACTTTGGTTTAAAGAAAAGGATCGATTCTGTGGACCAAGCCTTGGTCCTTATAGGAGGCAGAAATCTTCTTCAGTTGGTTCTAATTGCTTCATTGCACGATTTCTTTACCATAGACGAAAAGGGATATTCCCTGTGCAAAGGAGGACTTTTCAGGCATGCCCTCGGCACGGCCATTACCAGCGAAATGTTGGCTGGTTCTACGGGGATGGCTTTACCTGCCGTGGGGTACACGGCCGGTCTGCTTCATGACATTGGAAAAGCCGTGCTGGATCAGTACGTTGCCTCTGCGTTCCCCTTCTTCTACCGTAGAACGCAGCAAGAGGGCATTGAATTGACGGAAATGGAACGCGACCTCATTGGCTTGAGCCATACAGAGGTCGGGAACCGCTTGGCGAAGAACTGGGAATTACCGAAGAACCTGGAAGAAGCCATCACATACCATCACGAACCTGAAAAGGCCACCGTCGACGTGGCGCTTACCCACTTGGTCTATGTGGCTGACTTGATTATGTCACGATTTATAGTGGGTCAGGAGTTGGAACGGTTAAATACAGATGAACTGGCATCACGGCTTAGGAAGACGGGCATTGAGCCTGAGGAGTTTCCGGCCGTCGTCGACAGTGTTTCCCACAAGATATCTGAGTTTCCTTTGTCCAATGGGTTCACATAGAATGGGATGTGGTCCTGGTGATTGCTTTTACGGTTTTTGACCGGCGGCGAACATGCGACAGTTCATGAAGCCGTAATCGCCCTTTTGCTTGTGGGGGCAAAAGTTGGTATGAACCTTGACTTGACTGAACCCCGCCTCTTTGAAAAGTGCACCGATGGATCGGTCTTCATAAAGGCGGATAGCATAGGATCGATCCCGTATTAGCCCCTTCTGTTTGCTTACCACTATTTCGCGAGCCCATAGGGTGTTTCCTTCCAGTTTTCGATCGCGGCAGACCACCATGTCTTCATTGATTTCGTGCCAGGCCTTGGGGCTGAAGGTCTCTCTTACTGCCTGCCCGTCCGTCACATCTACCAATAGCCAGCCACCTGGGCGCAGCACCCGTTTCCCTTCCTCTAGGATCTCCCTGTCAGCAGTGGCTTCCGGGATGTAGCCAAGAGAGTTCCCCATGATCAGCACGTGGTCAAAGGTGTCAGAAGGAAGCCCCGTGTCTCTTGCGTCGGCCTGAATACATTTTATGGGATAACGGCATTCTCCCGCCCTTGTCCTGGCACAATGGATCAGATATCCAGAGTAGTCCACCAGGGTGCACCCTGTAAAACCCCGGGCACAAAACTCCAGGCTGTGGCGGCCATGGCCGCCGCAAAGGTCCAAAATTTTGTCTCCAGAACCGATGGGAAGAAGTTGACAGATAAGGTCCACCTCACGGCGCGTGATGTCTTCGTTGCAGACCGAACGGGCGTCTGTAAGGAGATAGACCTCGTCAAAGATGGTCTTCCACCAGTCAGGGTCTGTCTGCATCGTCTCTATTCCTCGGGATGGCTTCCAAAACCGAATAGACCGTCTGAAGCGAAGATGGCGGGGGACCCACCCCATGGCTGCATCCTGGCGATCTCAAGCTCATCTTCTTCGATCTTAACGATGTCGTTTAGTTCCCCTGACAGCCACATCTTCTCCAAGGTGAGGCAGTCCTTCCACATGGCAGCACAATACCTTTCCAGGGAACGGAGCTGAGACATGGTAATCACCCTAGGCCTCAGCGCCAGCTTGATCGGGCCAAGTAAATAGGTGAACTTGTGGTCCATGGCCATGTCCTTTTGTACCTCAACCACCTCAGATACGTCCTCGTAAGCCATATCCATAATAGCCTCGTTGATTCGGGCCACTGCCTCCCGTACGTTCATATCTGAACGGAGCAGACCCAGGGGCTGCACCCCGCCGCCACTTCCCACGTTCGTTGGCACCCCGCCAAATCTGCACAAGAATCCGAACAGGCCTTTCGGTCCCATGAGACAGCGGAAATCTGTCTGATAGCGCTCCAAAATGATGCGGCCCTCTTCTTGATTCAAAGTGGGAATCTCTTCCGCCCAGAGATGAAGAGGGATCTTTTCCTGGACGATGTAATGTCCCTCTTCAAGGGCCAGACTCACGGCCTTGTCTGCGTTTTTGTTGACCTTGCCTACTTGGACCCCTTTACCGGAATAGCCCCGCTCAGGTTTTAAGACCAGGTCGTCCCAGTGAGAGCGGGTCCACTCAATTAGATTGTCAATGGCTTCACCCTTGGGCCCTGTGGTTCTGCGTTCGTAGAATTGACGGGTCCATGGGGTCCGTGCCACCACTTCCTCGTCGAACCGATGGCCCTGGGCATCGGTCATCACTTCAAACATGCTCTTCACATTAATCGGTTCTGTGCCCCGGGGGTTAATGACCCGCTTTTCTCTCACTGCCTGTAAAAGGGCCTTTAGATTGTGCTTGCGGTGCTCAGCCAAGAGCACGTCCGTGTTAAAGTCCATGAAGATGACAGAAACGGGCTGCCCTTTCCAACAGACCCGGCCCTTGTACAGTTCCAGGTCATGGGGAGCCATCAAGGAACCTGAAATGCCGTCCACGCGATCAAGGTGTTCGGCCAGGTTCCGGTTTTCTGTTACGCTTTCTAAGGTCTCCTCCTCTGCCACGACTGCAATGAGCCCCTGATCGTTGGCCTCGCGCGCCCTATGGGCCTCCACGAGCATGTCCACGAATCCATACACCGGAAAGAGCAGGGGGTGATCAAAGTCCAGATCCACTTTAATGGGCAGAATTCCATTGAGCTTTTGCCACACAGCCTTTCCGATGACTTGGGTAATGCGCTGGTAGTCCCATCCTCCTGGGCTACCCAGGTTCCATTCTGAGTGGTATCCAACAAAATCTATCACTTTTTACTCCTTGTCGCCTTTCGCGTCCGTCAGGTCCTGATTTTTGAATCGTTTCTCAATAAGATGAAAGGGGATCTCTCCCCCCTTCAGCAGTTGTCTGTGAAACCGGTCCAGACCCCATCGGGCGCCGTAGGTCTTTCTTAGTCTCATGATTTCATAACGGCCCAAGGTGTAGCATAATTGATATCCTGGATTCAATCGGAAGCGGTCTATTTGGCTTTCGGCTTCTTTCGAGGTAAATCCGGCAGATATGACCAGTTCTACAGCATCTTTTCTGGCGAGCTTTCCAGTGGCCAGGCCTACGTCTACTTGACATCGAGCGGCCCTCCACAACCTCCGTTTGTGATCCACCAAAAACTCTACGGGACTTTCCACGTAGCCACACTCAGTCAAGAGTGTCTCAGCATAATAGGCCCAGCCCTCGTAAAAAAGGGCTGATTCGATTTGACGCCGTATGGGGTTTTCTGATTTCCTTCGAAGGCTGTCGAGCAGGTGGTGCCCCGGAATGGTCTCATGGGCAGAAAGAAATTTGTATTCCCGGTGAAGCCTTTTCTTAAGCAGGGCACCGGCTTGCTGTCCCTTTTGCCGTGGGAGGTGCATGGTCATATAGAATAGGTCCTTCTCTCTTGGGTCTGCGCAAAGGGCGGCGCTGAAAGAGGCCGCACTGCGTACAGATTGGAGATAGGTCGGTGTGTCGCAGAGTTCCAAGGGAGAGGTCATATCAACCTCACCGAAACCGTTTGCCCGAAAGAAAGAACCCAGTTTTTCAATTTCACCTTCATAAAGTGAAGCAGTGTCTAATGCCGCCACACCAGAAGGGGTGTAGGTGCCATACAACTCTTTCCAGGATTTGTCGGGATCAATACGCTTCTGAAGCTTGTTGAGTTCCCCTTCGTTTTCGTGCCATTCTTCCACTGCAATCTCAAATATCTCCGGCAGGGTGCGGTTGGAGAGGAAATGGTCTTTTAAAGTGACCTCCAGAGATGAAGCGGCCACTTCCTGGTCTGCCAGAGGAGTCAGTGCCCCCAAAAACGCACCAAAGGCATCTAAGGCAGACGAGGCCTTTGCCACACCACTTGTAAAATGGATCAAACGCTCGCCTGTTTGCCTGAGATAGCACTGGCAATCAGACACCATGGCTACGGAGGCCCGATGATACGTCTTGGGTACGCTGTCGATGTTTCTGATTCCCTGCTCCAGCAGCCTGGGGATGGCTTCCAATCGGGCACATGCCCTTCTGTCCCGCTCCTCGGGTCCACCGGCAGGCTTTGTGAGGGCATAATCGAGGCCTATGAAGGCAGTTTTTAGATAGAGCAATGGATTATGGCGCCACGACGCCTTCATGTCTAATTCTATCAAAATCCCGCCTATGCTGGCCTTCAGGAGTTCAAGATCGGTGAGCCTTTCAAAATCATTCTCCTGCGCTATCAGCCGATCAAACTTCCTTTGAAAGGCCTTGAGCGTAGCAATGTAGTCGGTGATGGCATCTGAATCCAGATTCTCCAGACGGTCGTAATACTGGCCGGCTCTCTCTGCTCGTGGGACGAAGTGGAACTCGTCACTAGAGCACATGACCGGAAAGGACTTGGCCACATAATCAAAATAGCTGGAGGCTACTGCCTGTAGATAGTCTGTCATAAAGGGATCCTTTAAATCAGAACCATATCTTTTTTTCATACCACATGACTCATCATTTTTTGAAACGATTTTCAGACCTCCAGGACCGTACTGGCTTCCCGTGGCTTTTTTTCTTTACGCCGCCCGCCCTTTCTCTTATAGTCCTTTACCAAATCAGGAGTTGGGAAATGGGGCTCGGGAGAGATACTGTTTCGCAGTTTCCTGATGAGGGTCGAAAGCAGGCCAGGGAGAAAAAGACAACTTTTGTCTTTTTTGAGCCGCTACGATGGCTCATAAAATGAGAGGGACCCACCCATGAAAAAACATGAAGAAATTGCCAAGGCACGGGAGCTACTTGCATTGCCGGAACGTGCAACCATGGAAGAGATTCAATCCCATTACAGAGCGCTTCTCAGGAAATGGCACCCTGATAGAAGTAAGCAACCAAGAGAGGCGTGCACAGAGATGACCATCAAGATTGTAGATGCGTACAGAATGATTATCGACTATTGTAGTAATTACAAATACTGTTTCTCTGAAGAAGAAGTGAGAAATCATCTCTCAGATGAGGACTGGTGGTTCGAGCGCTTCGGGATGGACCCCGTTTGGGGGAAGAAGTAGACCAACAAGAGCTGACAGGCTGAGTGCAGGAGGGACGGATGTCCAAGATGATTCCAGATCTGGAGGAAGCCTTTAGAAAACTGGCCCCGGCCAGGGATCGGCTCTTGAAGGAACTGGAAGAAGAGGCCAGGCATGAGAGAATTCCCATTATTGGCCCAGTGGTTGGCGAGCTACTCTATGTGCTGGCCCGTGCCGTGGACGCAGGCGTTGTCCTTGAACTGGGAACGGCCACTGGATACTCTGGCATCTACCTCGGAAGGGCTTGTAAAGAGAAAAGGGGACGTTTGGTGACCCTTGAAAAAGACAAAGCCATGGCAAAAAGGGCGATGGCAAATTTCAAGAGAGCAGGACTGGACGGGTTCATTGAGGTCATTGCGGGAGACGCCCTGGGGGAATTGGAAAAGATGCGCGGGCCATTCGATATGGTCTTCATGGACATCGATAAAGAGGAGTATCTTCCTGCCTTATCCCATTGCCACCGCCTCCTCAGGCGTGGAGGGCTCCTCGTGGCTGACAACGTGGGGTTCCAGGGGGCAGATGATTTCAACGGCGCCCTGTCTGAGAGTTCCCAATGGAGGGCCGTGCACTTGCTTTCTTTTCTTCCCTTTCATTCTCCTGAGAAGGATGGCTTGTGTCTGGCCCTTCGGATGTGATCAGGTACTTGTCCTGAAAAAGACGTGAGACATCTGTACAACTTTCTTGATTGGTCCTGGATCCTTTTGAACCGCCAGGGCCGGACCTCCCACCGTAGCCCAACAGGACCACCAAAAGCCCACAGCGAATCCTCGAAAGAGTTCTGCAAAGGTCATCATGGGTGGGGACGTTGCCAGCGGGTCTTTGGGCAGGACGTCCAATCTCTACGTGGGCTGACGGAATGGCGGCGGCTCCTTGGCGCCATCAAGGGCCCTTCTCATACGGTTCCGTTCGGCTTTGACTTGCCTCAGACGTTCCTTGATGGATTCCCGATCTTGGAAAGGCGCAGATTGGCACTGTTCTTCCATCTTTTCTACCTCTTTCTCGAGGCGGTAGAGCTCTTGAGCGATCATACGGATTGACATGGCTCTTGTTTAGGGCTGGGGACGGATCATTCGCCGACCACCTTATGCTGCTGGTGTGAATAGGTTCAGGTGAAGAGTTGCCACAGGAGGGATACCCCTGCAGTGAAGACGAAAATGGTCTCAACTAGAAATTCAAACCTGAAACCAGGTACGATCCAATCTTTTTCAAAGGCCCCAATAACGCCTGCCATATAGAACACTGAAAGGACCAAGTAATAAGCCAAACCAGTGGCCACCTGTGCCAAGGGCGCTACGACGAGAAGGGCCAAAGAGAGGGTCAAAAGCTGTTTTAATAGCCGTAGCGTCTTTCTGTCTCCCAAGAGAATAGGAAGACTCTCTTGTCCCACGATGCGGTCGCCCTGCATGTCCAGGATGTCAAAGAAGGCTGTTCTAACAAAGGCTATGAGAGCAGCCCAAAGAGAGACAACGATCATCGTCGCGGTCATGGTCAGCGATATGGAAAGGTGAGGGAGAACCACCGTGACCACCCCCCACGCCAGGGCAATCAACACGGTTTTGGAGCCCGGGATGTCGCTGATCCCTTCGATGTGTCTTCCCATGTGAAGGGGGCGGGGAAAGAGCTTCACCTTGTACAACAGTCCGAGGAGGCTGATGATACAGAGGACAAAAAAAGGGACCAGCCCCAGAGTAAATGCTGTGAAAAGCCCTCCTGCCCCTGAAAGGGCCGCCAAGCTCAAAAGGATGCCACGGTTGTATTCGTAGAAGTGGGCCCGGTCCGGGTCATTGTAACGGACGGCCTCCTTGCCGATGAAGTTGTTGAGTATGTGCATGGAAAGGACATAACAGGCCGCCATGATGGCCGACGGCAGGCTTGGCCTGATTCCTGACAGCAGGGCACATGTATAGCTGAGACAGCCTGCCCCCAGTGCCAGGTACAGATTGCTCAGAAGAAGCCAGCGCTGGATCCTGAAGATGACTCTCCACCATTTCTTCTTTGTAAGGCCCTCCAGGGTCCGGCACACTTTCTTGATGACCCAGTTCGGGGTGGACGCCCCGGCCGTGACGGCCACGGCCTGCAAGGGCTCTATGGCCTTCCGGTCCAGTTCCTCCTCCCTTTCCACGTGAAAGGCCGGCACCCCTTCCTGCTCAACGACCTGAGCCAGCCTCTGGGTGTTGCCGCTGTTGCGCCCCCCCACTACCACCACTGCGTCTACACTCTTTGCCATATTCCTAACTTCAGCCTGGCGTCTGTGTGTTGAATCACAGATCGTGTCAAACAACTTGAAATGGGAAAAGTGTTCTCTGATGGTGTGGGCTACGGCATTAAAGAACCGTCCGTCCTGGGTGGTCTGGGCGACCACAATGGCCCGTTCGAGGGATGGGAGTCGATCCACGTCTTCAAGACAGGAAAGGACGTGGCCTTGGCCGTTGGCATATCCCAGCAGGCCCGTTACCTCAGGATGGTCCCTGTCGCCTACGATGATAACCCCATAGCCCTGTTTGGCATATTTTGCAATGATGGTTTGGACCTTGACCACCCTGGGACAGGTGGCGTCGATAACAGTGAGCCCGGAATCGGAAAGGGCCTGCTTGATCTGCGGTGGGACCCCATGGGCCCTGATCACAACGCTGCCGGGCCCTTTCACTGACAGGTCCTCTAGAATGGAAACACCCTTTTCCGCAAGGATCTCTAAAACCTGGGGATTGTGTATCAGGGGGCCGAAGGTATAGATGGGGCCCTCCTGGCTGTTGGCAACATCCAGGACGATTTCAACGGCCCTGCGCACGCCCATGCAAAAGCCAGCGGTTTTGGCGAGCTTGATTCTCAAAGGGGGCCCTCATTCTTTTCCCCTATCAGCGCCTTGAGGTGTTTTTCAATCAATTGCTCCACCAGCGGTGGCAGCGGTGCCTGGGGGCATCCCACAATCTCAACATTTTCCTGGGTAAGGGGAATCAGGAATTTTCTGGCAGGGCTTTCCGCTACAGCCTGAGCCACGGGGGGTGTCACCTCACCCATCATGGCATGGGCCAGGACAATTCCTATGGGACCGACAATGACGTCAGCCTGAGCAGCTGTGCGGACGATGGCGTTTTCGCCCGAAGCGCCTCGATTCGCCCTGGCCTTAAGCATTTGGGCGGTGGCCACGGCATTGGTTCCAAGAGCGATGATGTCTACGGATTCTTTGAAGGCATCTTTGAGCTTTCTGATGATAGCACTTCCTATGCCGCCACCCTGACCGTCGATCACACAAATACGCATCTGCATTCTACCTTCTTGTCCAGCTTCCCGGGCGAAAGGCCCTTCAATATGAAAGTGTAACAAAAAGGCTATACAGGGTCAACTAGACTTATGGCAGAGGAGTTGCTCACCGTTAGCCCTTATCCGTCATCGGACGAGAGGACATTGACTCGTTACTGTACTCTTTCCAGGGGTAAAGGAAAGGGGGTGAAGGTGTCATCTTTACAAGAGAGGCCTTTTTAGGTCTTTGATGAAACTGCTGACCCGATGAAGCAAGGTGCTGGTTTTCCGGTGCTGTTCAATCACTTTGACCAGGGCACTTCCTACAATAATGCCGTCTGTATGAGGGGCCAAGGCAGCCACCTGAGAAGCTGCCCCAATGCCAAAGCCAACGGCCAAGGGATTGCGGACCTCCCTGCGTGTCCGGTCCAGGGCAACGGCAAGATCTTGGGGCAGATCGTCTCTGGCGCCGGTGACGCCGGTGACGGACACATAGTACAAGAAACCGTTACTCAGCCTGTCGATCGCCTTGACCCGGTGGAGGGGAGTAGTGGGCGTGACCAGGAATATGGTGTGAATTTTTGTCCTCTTCGCTACCCGCCGCCAGGGATCTGCCTCTTCAGGGGGGAGGTCCGGGACGATGACTCCGTCAATACCTGCCGCTGCCGCCTGCTGCGCAAATCTTTCCAAAGGGTACTGGTAGAGAAGATTGTAATAACACATCAAGACGATGGGGAGATGGACGTCTTTTCTAAGGTCATGGACTATATCCAGGGCCCTTCCCAAGGTTGCCCCCGATGCAAGGGCCCGCTGACTTGCGGCCTGTATGGTAGGCCCATCTGCGATGGGGTCTGAGAAGGGTACTCCCAGCTCTATGATGTCTGCACCGGCCTGTTCTACGGCCCTAATTAGATCAGCAGTGTGGGCTATGGTCGGGTCCCCAGCGACGAGAAAGGGCATAAGGGCTGTCTTTTCTTTGGCTCGCAAGGTCTCAAAAAGGTGATCTATTCTGTTCATGGCCTTTCATCCTTTAGGTGTGGTGGTGTGGGTGAGTCTTCTGATGATTCCGCCAGATACTGTGCAACGATGTCCAAATCCTTGTCTCCCCGACCGGAGAGGTTGATGACGACAATATCCTTTGGCCTAAACTCCGATACGTGTTTGCACACCCCGGCTATGGCGTGGGCACTTTCCAGAGCCGGTATGATTCCATCTGTTGTGGAAAGAAGTTGAAAGGCCTCTAGGGCCTCTTCATCTGTCACAGAGATATATTCGGCCCTAAGGGTCTCCTTCAGAGAGCTGTGCTCCGGTCCAACCCCTGGATAGTCAAGGCCGGGGGCCACCGAGTGGGCCTCTGAGATCTGACCTCCCAGGGTTTGAAGGAGATAGCTCTTTGCTCCGTGTAAGATGCCCACATGGCCTGCACACAGCGTGGCCGAGTGTCTGTGGCTGTCGATCCCATCGCCTGCGGCCTCCACACCGATGAGGCGCACAGCGTCTTTAGCGAAGGGGGCAAAAAGGCCCATGGCATTACTTCCTCCGCCCACGCAGGCCACGAGGACATCTGGCAGGCGCCCTGTGGCCTTCTTCATCTGTTTTTTGGTCTCTTTGCCAATAACCGACTGAAACTCCCGCACGATGGTAGGATAGGGGTGAGGGCCAACTACCGAGCCGATCACATAGTGGGTGTCAGATATGTTGGTCACCCAGTCCCTGAGGGCCTCATTGATGGCGTCTTTCAGGGTTCGACTTCCTGAAAGCACAGGGATGACCTCAGCGCCCAGCAATTTCATCCGCATGACATTAATGGCCTGACGCTCAATGTCCGTTTCACCCATGTACACGGCGCAGGACAGCCCAAAAAGGGTAGCGGCCGTGGCTGTGGCAACACCATGCTGGCCCGCTCCCGTCTCTGCGATGATGCGCTCTTTTCCCATGGCCTTTGCGAGCAGGACCTGGCCGATGGTGTTGTTGATTTTATGGGCTCCTGTATGGGTCAAGTCCTCGCGTTTCAGGTATATCTGAGGGCCACTTAGCCTCTCCGTTAACCCCTGTGCAAAATAGAGCGGCGTGGGGCGGCCTGCATAGTGGTTTAGGTATGCGGCTAATGTCTTTTTAAACCCCTTGTCGCTCCGGTAATGTTGAAATGCCTCCTCCAGTTCCAAGAGGGCAGGCATGACCGTTTCCGGCACAAATTGGCCGCCAAATTCTCCAAAGTAAGCTCTCTTGTTTTTTCTCATTCCATGTCTCCCATAGTGGATCGAACTACTGTTACAAAGCGTCGCATCTTTTCGCGGTCTTTGACGCCAGGCGCTGATTCTACGCCACTGCTTACATCGACACCATAGGGCTTGGCCAAGGCAATGGCCTCTCTTATCCTTTCGGCAGTCAAGCCTCCAGATAGAATGACGGGACCGTATTTTTTTGCTTCCTCGACAAGGGCCCAGTCAAAGGTTCTGCCCGTGCCCCCGGGTTTGCCCTTCACATAAGTATCCAGAAGAAAGCCATGCACACAGCCCCTGTAGGCAGCCATGGCTTCTAGGCTTTCCCTGTCTTTGACCCGGACGGCCTTAATAATGTTGACATCCAAGGCCCTGCAGTACTCCGGTGATTCATGGCCATGCAGCTGCACCCAATGGAGCCTGCAAAAGGAGGCCGTTTTGCGCAGAGTTTCAAGGTCCATGTCCACCACCACACCCACCGTGCTCACAAGGGGGGGCAGTGACAAAGTTATCTCTCTTACTTTTTCAGGGTCCACTCTTCGCGGGCTTTTGGCAAGGACAAACCCCACGGCGTCCACTCCCAGGCTGGCGGCATAAAAAGCATCTTCTTGCCTGGTAATGCCGCAAACCTTTATTCTTGGGACAGGATTGAACATGCTTTCCCTTGTCATGTGCCCCCCGTGTATCTGTTGGGGGGAAACAGCTCCTGCACCTTTGCCGCTATGTCTTTTGCCGCCATAAAGGCAGTGCCCACCAGTACGGCAGCAACCCCTGCCTCTTCAAGGCACTTGATGTCATCTATCGTCTTAATTCCACTTTCACTCACACAAAGGGTGTCCTCGGGTATGCCGGGAATCAGACTCAGGGTGGTGGAAAGATCTACCGCAAAGGACCTTAGATCTCTGTTGTTGATGCCTATCACGTCAGCGCCTGCTGCAATGGCCCTGTCCCGCTCTGGCTTCGTGTGGACTTCTATCAAGGTGCCGAGATGGAGCTCTCTACAAAGGGCAAGGAAGCCCCGCAGTTGAGCATCAGAGAGAAGAGCTACAATCAGTAAGACCGCGTCTGCTCCAAAGGCCCTGGCTTCATAGATCTGATAGAGATCGATGATGAAGTCTTTTCGCAGCACGGGGATGTGAACGGATTCCTTTACTTTTTTCATGCTCGCAAGGGTGCCCTGGAAGAAACGTTCATCAGTGACCACGGAAACAGCCGAAGCCCCAAAGCCTTCATAGAGCCTTGCTATTTTCACGGGATCGACGTCTTTGCGAATCACGCCAGCAGAGGGAGAGGCCTTCTTTATCTCGGCAATCAACGAAATGCCTGGCCACTGTCCAAGGGCCGCCTTAAAGCCCCGAGGGGGCTCAAGGCTCTTCAAACGTTTCTCAAGGGAAACCAAAGGGACTGCCGATTTAAGACGTTCAAGCTCTTTTCGCTTATGGGCTACAATTTCATTTAAGATCATTGGTCTTGTCATTCAAAAGGCCAGATCGTCAGCAACATCAGTCTTTATTGGTCTCTTCGATGAGCTGGTCAAGTTTTTGGGCTGCCACGCCCGAGTCAATGCTCACTGCCGCCATCTTGATCCCTTCGGCCATGTCCGTGGCCTTGCCTGCTGCATAGAAGGCAGCCCCTGCATTTAAAAGTACCATATCGCGCCTAGCACTTGGTTGGCCTTTAAGGACTTCGCGAACGATGGTTGCATTCTCTTTGGCATCGCCGCCCTTAATATCTGAAAGACGCGCCCTGACCATACCAAATTCTTCGGGCTCTACACGATAGTCCTTGATGGTATCGTTTTTAAGTTCACTCACCTGGGTGGGGCCCACAATACTGATTTCATCAAAACTTCCCTCGCCAAAGACAACCATGGCACTTGTGCTCCCCAGGCGGCGCAAGACC
The DNA here is from genome assembly GCA_034189385.1 of Thermodesulfobacteriota bacterium. Classification (GTDB taxonomy): domain Bacteria; phylum Desulfobacterota; class Desulfobacteria; order Desulfobacterales. The sequence goes on along the minus strand of JAXHVD010000004.1, from coordinate 171,402 downwards.
TCAGCCAGGACTGAAGTAAGTCCGGGATCGTACACACCCAGAACCTGAACATTGGCCCCTGCTGGGTTGGTCAGAGGACCAAGGAGATTAAATAGAGACCGGATACCCACTTCCCGTCGGGGCCCTATAGCATACTTCATGGCGCCGTGAAGCTTGGGCGCGTAAAGAAAGCCGATGCCTATTGTCTTGATGCATTCTTCTACAACCTCAGGGGGCACGTCCAGATTCACGCCCAAGGCCGCAAGGACATCAGCGCTTCCACACTGGCTGGAGACACTTCGATTGCCGTGTTTGGCTACCTTCAGCCCGCCGCCGGCGGCCACAAAGGCCGTGGTCGTTGAGACGTTAAAGGTGTTTGTTCCATCACCGCCGGTTCCACAAGTATCTACCACTGTTTCCTGGTCCACATTAATTTCATCCCTGTCAATGCTAATGCCAAGGTCTTGGACTCTTATGGGAGTAGCCTTGGCACGCATGACTCTTGCTGCACCGGTAATTTCTGAAATCGTTTCCCCTTTCATGCGAAGGGCCGTTATAAATGCCCCGATCTGCGCGTCTGTCGCATGACCCTCCATGATTTCGTCCATGACGCTGACCATCTCATCTTCTGAAAGGTCCTGCCCCTTCACTACCTTTTGAATCATATCCTTTATCATGACGCCCTCCATATGCTATGGCCTTTATTAACTAGTGCCCATCCATAAATGGCTCTTTTTTCGATGAGCGGCGTTGTCCGCGGGTTCTCGGCTGCGACGTACCTCATGTACGCCTCGCCGCAAACCCTTGTGCCGCCTTGCTCATCAAAAAAACCGCTCATTTCTTAATTGGGCACTCACGCTCGTGCCTGTCAATCCAAGAGTGATTGGTGGATGGGCACTAACTAGTCAAAGACTGTAGATGACCATGTGGAATTCACCGCTCCAACCTTTTCCCAGCCCTCCGCAGGGGGGCAAAATGGTCTGCTACTGACGCAAGAAGTTGGACAAGATCTTCTCACCCTCTTGGGTGAGAAAGGATTCAGGATGAAACTGCACCCCTTCTATGGCAAGCTCTCTGTGCCTTATTCCCATGATCTCTCCTTGTTCGGTTTCAGAGACAACGTCCAAACACTCGGGCAGCGAAGGGCGGTCCACCACCAGGGAATGGTAGCGCGTTGCCTTAAAAGGGTGTTTCACGTCCCGGTAGCAGCCCTTGCTGTCGTGATAGACGGCAGAGACCTTGCCGTGCATTAGGCGTTCGGCAGGCACTATTCTTCCTCCAAAGGCCTCGCCAATGGCCTGATGTCCCAAACACACTCCGAGAATAGGGACGCGTCCCGCAAAGTGGCGAATAACGGAAAGGCTAATCCCGGCCCTTGCCGGCACCCCTGGTCCTGGAGATATGACCAGTCTGTCCACTGACAGTGTTCGGATATGGTCCAAGGAGACCTGGTCATTTCTGAAAACCTCCAACTCCTCCCCGAAGCCTCCGAAGGCCTGAACTAGGTTGTAGGTGAATGAATCGTAATTGTCGATGATGAGTATCATAGGCCTACTCCAATCCTGCCGCCCCCATCGTGATCGCCTGGAAAAGCGCCTTGGCCTTATGCACGGTCTCCTCATACTCCTTGGCAGGTACGGAATCGGCCACAATGCCGGCCCCTGCCTGGATAAAGGCTTTGTTTTCCTTGAACACGATGGTCCGTATGGTAATGGCCAGATCCATGTTGCCCCCGAAACCAAAATAGCCCACTGCGCCGGCGTAGGGCCCTCGGCGACAGGGCTCTAGTTCGTGAATGATTTCCATGGCCCGAACCTTGGGTGCACCGGATACCGTGCCGGCCGGAAAGGATGCCCGCATTACATCAAAGGCACTGAGGCCTTCTCTCAAGGTTCCTTCAATATTGGAGACAATATGCATGACGTGAGAGTAGTGTTCCACGACCATCAGGTCGCTGAGTTTCACTGTCCCGTACTCGGCCACGCGCCCCACATCGTTTCTGGCAAGATCCACCAGCATCACGTGTTCGGCCCTCTCCTTTGGATCGGCCAGCAGCTCGGCCTCAAGTCTGCTATCTTCATCCTCGGTTATCCCCCGAGGCCTAGTGCCTGCAATGGGTCTCAGTGTGACCCGCCGTCCCTCAAGGCGGACCATCACTTCAGGGGAAGAGCCAAGGAGGGCAGCATCTTCAAATTGGAGAAAAAAGAGATAGGGCGACGGATTAATCCGACGGATGGCCCGGTACACTTCAAAGGGCGCTGCTTTGGACGCTGTCTCAAACCCTTGGGATAAGACCACTTGAATGATCTCCCCCTGGCGTATGTAGTCCTTTGCCGCTACCACCATAGATTCGAACTGTGCCTGGGGGATTCTGTTGTGGATAATGCCCGGTCCTCGGGTCTGCTGCGGTTTGGCTGCAATCGGTGCAGGTTGTTGCAATCGGTCAACGATGTCACAGATGTCATCTACGGCCTGGCTATAGGCCTTTTCCGCTTCATCGTCCTCTTGTAGGTGGACATTAGAAACCACTTTGATGGACTGCCTCAGATTATCGAAGACCAGCACGGTCCTGGGCGCCATGAACCATGTGTCGGGAAGGCCCCGTTCATCTGCAAGGTTGTCCGGTATGGGCTCGAAAAAGGAAACGGTCTCATATCCAATATACCCAACAGCCCCACCAAAAAACCGGGGAAGGCCCTCCAGTACGGCAGGTCGGTAGGAGGCCAGGCGACTTTCAAGAAAACGGAGAGGGTCATCCACAGTCTGCTCCTCTGAGTGGCGCCCTCTTTGAATGGTCACGCGGGTGCCCCTGCTCTTGAAGATAAAGAGGGGATCAAAACCAACAAAGGTGTAACGCCCCCATCTTTCACCTCCTTCCACACTCTCTAGCAGAAAACTGTACGGGCCTGGATTAAGTTTTTTAAAGACACTAATGGGTGTTTCTAAGTCTGAAAGGATCTCTCGGTAGACCGGAATCAGATTAGATGTTTCTGCCAGCTTCAGAAATGCGTCTCTTGCGGGAAAATGGCTGCCTTCTTTCATGTCTCCTTTACCAAAAAGCCGCGGGTCTGAGTGGCCCACGGCTTTTTGGAGGAAACAAAAAAAGCCGTGGGCCTTGAAGTGGCTCACGGCTTGTGCTTGCGATTATTTCAAGCTAACCTGGTGGGCACACTTCAAGTGCTGCGCTCCACCACCACCAATATATTCTCATGCCTTCTCTCAAGGTCTAGCCTCTTTCCATTTCCTTCTATTTGACACAGGCTACCATCCCCTTCTTTCTTTGTCAACGACAATTTTTGTCAATGAGTCAAAGAAGGCTTGACAGCTATGGGACAATGGGGTATCTTCTTATTTTATGTTAATAGGAGATGGATCGATGATGGAAAGCGGTAACATGAAAGGACTATTTCCCTTTGGGCGCTTCTTTTTTATCTTTAGAAGCGTCCACCCGGAAGTCTGACGCAAGAAGTCAAACACCCCGGGTGGACCACGCTGGGTCTGCTCGGGGTTTTTTTGTGGTGTGAAGCCCCGAGAAGCAAGTTCTCGGGGCTTTCTTTTTTTACGCACAAAAGAGGGGCCCCTTCTTAACGAATCTTAAACGTTCCTAACCGATTACACGCAAAGGAGGTTTAGTCATGATTCTCGTCTTAGAAGAGCAGATTACAGAGGAACAGAAAAGCCGGATCAAAAGTGCTATCCGCGAAGAGGGATGCATGGTTCGGGAGATGTCCGACGCCGGGCAGTCTATCATTGGCGTCATTGGCAAGGCCCGCCACGATTCCGGTTTCTTTCAGCAGCTACCTGGTGTGGCAAAGGTAGTTCCCATCTCCACAGCTTTCAAACTGGTGAGTCGGCAAATTCATCATGAAGACACGGTGGTAGATGTTGGAGACGTGGCCATTGGTGGAGAGCGTATCGTGGTCATTGCAGGGCCCTGTGCCGTTGAAAGCCGGGACCAGGCCATGACTGTGGCCCGCCATGTGAGGAGGTACGGGGCTGTCATGTTCAGAGGGGGGGCCTTCAAGCCGAGGACCTCTCCTTATTCCTTCCAAGGCTTGGGTGAAGAGGGGCTAAAGATCCTTGCCGAGGTCAGAGAAGAGGTGGGCCTTCGCGTAGTCACGGAAATCACCTCACCTGCCCAGGCGGACATGATGATGAAGTATGTGGACGTGGTACAGGTTGGTGCACGAAACATGCAGAACTTTGAACTTCTGAAGTGCTTGGGACGGATGGGCAAACCGGTCCTCCTAAAGAGGGGGCTTGCCGCTACCATTGAGGAATGGCTCATGTCAGCAGAATACGTCCTTTCAGAAGGAAACGACAATGTCGTCCTTTGCGAGAGAGGCATTCGAACCTTTGAACCCTATACCCGCAACACCCTTGATCTGTCTGCCATTCCGGTCATCAAGAAGCTGACCCATCTGCCGGTCGTCATCGACCCCAGCCACGCCACGGGCATCCGTGAGAAGGTCAGTCCCATGGCCAGAGCGGCTATTGCTGCGGGTGCCGATGGTCTCATGATAGAGGTCCATCATGATCCAGACAATGCCCTTTCAGACGGTGCCCAGAGCCTCTATCCGAAGCAATTTGGTCGACTGATGCGAAACATTTATGTGATTGCACCGGTAGTAGGGAAACAATTGGATTTTGGCTACCTGGACAAGGCCAGCGCCGTAAGTTGTTTGAGCAAAGCCAAAGGCAAGGGAGCCCAACGAGCTGGATTCTTGGGAGAGATAGGGACGTTCAGTCACAAGGCCTGCACCCAGTATTTTGGACCCAAGGTCTCAGCCGTGCCCATGTCTTCATTTAGGGCGATCTTTGAATCGGTCAAGGAGGGGGGGGCCGATTTCGGTGTGGTGCCACTGGAGAACTCACTCACCGGGAGCATACACGAGAACTATGACCTTCTCCTTGAACATGACTTGAGAATCATAGGGGAGATTACTCTTCGCATTATGCACCACTTAGTTGGCCATCCCGGGGCCAAGGTTGAGGACGTAGAGCGTGTGTTTTCTCATCCCCAGGTGTTCCAGCAGTGTCGCCAGTTCTTGGACCGCCATGAAAATTGGGAGCTCGTTTCTGCCAAAGACACGGCACGGGCCGTCAAACAGATTCATGAGGGGGGGAATCTGGCCGATGCGGCTATTGCCAGCAAAGAGGCGGCCCAGATCCACGGCATGGAGGTCGTGGAAGAAGGTATTGAAACCAATCCTAGAAACTTCACCCGATTTGTCGTCATTGGGACGGAACAACTCCAAGAAGGGCCACGGCGCAAGTCTTCTCTTATTTATTCGGCGGGAAATCGGCCAGGGGCCCTCTATGAGACCTTGAAGATATTTGCCGACGGGGGGGTCAACTTGGTAAAGCTGGAGTCCAGACCCATCCACGGGAAACCCTGGGAGTATATGTTTTACGTGGATGTTGAGGCAGATGTTGAGACAGCGTCCTTCAAACCCCTGCTCCTTGCCCTGGAAGAAAAAACAGACTATTTCAGGATACTGGGAAGTTATTGAGACTATCTATGACTGCGTTTGAAGTGGAGAAGAGAGGTAGGAGAGAAATAGTATATTACCAGAAGCCTATGGGCCGTCTTCTGTTGACAGGATATCGTACTGCTTGAGTTTCGTCCTTAGGGTTTTTCGATCAATGCCCAGCAATTCAGCCGCATGGGTCTTGTTCCCATTTACTCTGTCCAGGACCTTCATGATGTGCTGTCGTTCTATTTCCTTGAGACGAACCGGTTCTGTGGCTACCAGCCGGGAAAGATCGGTGTTGGAATAGGCGAGATCCTGGGAGGTAATGGTTTCGTCGCGAGCAAAGACGATCAATCGTTCTACGGTATTTTCAAGTTCACGGACGTTTCCGGGCCATCCATATCCTATAAGGGCCTCCATGGCGTCAGACGAAAAACCTTTTACTACCTTGCCCTCGCGTCGACTGAATATCTTCAGAAAATGCTCTGCCAGGAGAGGGATGTCCTCCTTACGATCTCTTAACGGCGGCATATGTATGGAAACGACATTCAAACGAAAAAACAGGTCTTCGCGAAACAGCCCCTTGGCAATGGCCTTTTGAAGCTCCCGGTTCGTAGCGGACACTAGGCGCACATCCACTTTGACCACCCTGTGGTCTCCCACCTTGGATATACTCTTCTCCTCCACCGCCTTCAGGAGCTTGGCCTGGATTTCCAAGTTGATGCTGGATATTTCGTCAAAGAAGAGGGTCCCGCCGTGGGCCATCTCAAATTTTCCATGTTGCGTTGCCTCTGCGCCAGTAAAGGCCCCCTTCACATGGCCGAAGAGCTCGCTTTCAAACAGGGTCTTCACCAGAGAACCGCAATCGACGGATATGAAGGGTTGCCCCCGTCGCTTGCTCATCTCATGGATCTTGCGGGCCACGAGGCCCTTGCCCGTTCCGCTTTCACCCTGAAGCAAGACCGTGCTGTCTGTGGGGGCTACCATGGCAATCATCTCCCTCACCTTTTCCATGGCAGGGCTTTGGCTGACGATTTCTATTTGTCCGGGCGACTTTCTGGGGTCTTGCTTGACACCCAGTTTCTCAACGGTGAGGCGCCGGTTTCTAAGTGCCCGGTTGACTAGACTGATCAGTTCATCAGGCGTGAAGGGTTTGGCCAGGAAGTCAAAGGCTCCAAGTTTGATGGCCTGGACAGCCGTTTCAATGGAGCCGTGTCCAGTAATCATGACAACGATCGCTTCTGGATCCAGATCCTTGATCCTGGCAAGGACAAATAGCCCGTCTTCTTCAGGCATCTTCAGGTCCAGCAGGACAAGGTCAAAGGCCCATTTTTCGAGTAGGGACAGCCCTTCTTTGCCGTTTTTTGCCAGCGTGACACTGTGCCCATGTTTCGTGAGGGTCTGGTGGCAAGCGTCCCGCATAAAGGCGTCATCGTCAATGACCAGTATGTTATAACTGGTGTTCATACACGCAGTCCGTTCTATGGTTATTGTCCCTGCTCTGCAATCTGCAAGGTCCGGTCAGCCTTTTCCTGGACCAAGGGGAGGGATACGATGAAGGTGGTGCCCCGTCCCCGTTCACTATCCACTGTGATGGTGCCACCATGTTGCTCCAAGATCCCGTGGCAGAGCGAGAGGCCTAGCCCCGACCCCTTGCCCTTTTCCTTGGTAGTAAAAAAGGGCTCGAAAATCCTCCCAATGTTTTTCTCGTCTATGCCGCACCCAGTATCCGAACATTGGATCTTTACGTCCTTTGTGTCCAGGGCGCACCATGTACGCAACTTCAGCTCACCGTTTCCGTCCATCGATTGTGCCGCATTGATAACGAGATTGATAAAGACCTGCTCCAGTTTGTTTTCATCACCCATGACCCTCGGACGGGCTGGATCAAGAAGGGTCTCAATGGAAATGCCTCTTAAAAGGATATGATCTTCCAAGAAACCTATCACATTGTTCAAGACCCGGTTGATCTCCACCTTCTTTGGGTGGGGGCTTCCCTCATGGGCAAAATCCAGCAAGCTTTGAAGGATAATTTTGCACCGATGGGCCAACTTGTTTATCTTAACAACGTTTTCCATATGTGGATCGTCTTCGGCCAGATCTTCCAGAAGGAGATGGCTGTATATCAAGATCCCGCCAAGGGGAGTGTTCAGTTCATGGGCTATTTCCCCCGCCATCCTACTGGTAGCCCTCAGGCGTTCCCTGGAAATGACTTCGTTGTCACTTTTAGAGAATCTCATTGCTCTAGGTCACGGTGCTATTCATGGGTCTTGTTAGGCCAAGCCTCCGATTCTCACCAGTTCTTTCAACGTTTTCACGCCGTTGGCGCTCAATATGTTGATAAAACGTTGGAAAAGCAAGGCAGTTGACAGGGCATCGCCAAAGGCAGAGTGGCGGTCCTGCGCGGTGATTCCAAAGTGTGCGGCCACGACATCAAAGCGTGTGTCGGCCGAGCTCTCCCGATCCATGACTTCCACTTCTTCCATACGTCGGATCCAGCCAGCCACTGATGCCGTATCAATGACAATGTTCTGCACAGGAAATCCAAAACAGCCCTCCATGGCGTGATTGAGAAACTGCATGTCAAAAGAAGCATGATGGGCCATTAAAACGTGAGACCCCACATAGGTCAAGAAGCTTGAAAGGACCTCTGAAATATGGGGCCTGGCCTTGGCCATGCCTGGCGTGATGCCGTGGATAAAGATAGAAGAGCTTGGGATAGGACGTTGCGGATCGATGAGTTCGTAGAAGGCCTCTCCCAGATGAATCTGTACTCCCGTCATCTTTACGGCTCCCAGGGAGAGAAGTCGATCCCCCTTTTTCAGGTTCAGGCCTGTAGTCTCTGTGTCAAAAACAACAAAACTCGCCTCTGAGATGACGGTGTCACCTTCATAGGCGTCCCTTACTTCCAACTGCTTACGGACGGCATCGGGCAACTCGTCCCGTCCTGTTTGCAGTTCGTAACGCTTTCTAAGATCACGCTTCTTGAAGATTCCCAACATGGTCGTTGCTAAAGGCTTTCTGGAAAAAGAGCTTTCACCTCTCCCTGGAGGTCCCGAATGACATGAAAGGCTTCAATAAGGGACTTCCCCTGGAGTTTTGGCAAGGCCTTGGGATCAATATAGTCACTCGGCTCTAAGTCCTGTTCCTTTTGAGCCATATGATGATGCAATCTCAAAAACATGATAAAATTCAAGGCCTCTTTTGTATCTTCTGCAAGTTCCTCCTTGAGAAGCCCCTTCTTCTTGACCAGTTCCAGTCGGTTCAATGTATTGGTGGCGTTAATCTGAGCGCTTAGGGCGAGGACTCGAATGGCATCCACCAAAGGCACAAGTCCTCTCATTTTGAGATTCAATTCATCCTTGTGATCACCCGTCTTTTCCACTACCAGGGCTCTCAGGAAGCCCAAGGGCGGTCCGTTGTAAAGGGCGTTTGTCGTCAGATGTCTCAAGAAACCCCTATTCTTCGCAATATGTTCGTTCAGAAAAGTCCGGAGGCCTTGGGCAAGTACAGCAGTGCCGGCAAGAGGGCGGAAGTCAAAAAAAATGGTGCAATTCCGCAAGTCCTCCGGTAAGGCTTTGTTGATCCAGCCTGCAAAATACCGCTTCCAAACGGTCTCTGACTGGCACCACTTTAGGTTGTTGGCCATGATCCCTCCTTTGCACAAGGGAAAGCCACAGCGCTCCAACCCGAAAACCACGCCATCCGCCAAACGAAGGAAGTAGTCCTGGACGTTTTTCTCTGATTCAGCGTCGGGGTCTGTATAGATGATGGCATTGTCTTGATCAGTTCGCAGGGTCTGCTCCTTGCGGCCCTCGCTGCCCAAGGCAAGCCAGCAATAGGGCACAGGGGGTTCCCCTAGACCGTCTTCTTTCAAGGATTCCTCTGTCAGTGTAATGATCTTTCGTGTAAGGCGATCATTCCACTCAGAAATGAAGGTGGCGCTCTCTTTTGACGACACGCCTGCTGTAAGAAGGCCCTTGATGGTGCGGTCCATGGAATGGACCAACCGCGAGAGCCCCTCAATAGTTGTCTCCTTCTGGATATCGTTTATCACCGCAAGGGGATTAGACCCCTGAAGCGAAATGAGATCGTGCTGCGAGATAACTCCGTAAAGCAACTCCCCAACGACCAAGCAGACATGGTGACAGTTGAACGTGGCCATTTTGAGGAGGGCGCTGAAACAGGGCTCCTTTGGGGCCACAGAGACAACGGGCCCGCTCATAATGGTTCTCACGGGTTCAGATCCCGATTTCCCTGCTGCAAGGATACGATTGGTCATATCACTTTTTGTTACAATGCCCAGGGGACGGTTCTGAACATCCACCACTACCACTGAACCAACGCCCTCCCGGGCCATCAATCTGGCCACAAAGGCCGCTTCATGATAGGGAGAGCAGGTTACGGGCTTTCCCTTCACCAGATCGCCGGCTGTAACATTGAAGAGGTAGCCGTCTGATCGAAAGACCACAGTACCGGTAGACCTCTGGGGGGCCAAGATACCAGTCTGGGCCTTTCTCAGACGGTAGGCAAGCTTGGACACCCTAATGGCAAAGTGTTCATGAAACCCCACGTCGTTTTGCATCAACTCATCAAAGGTCGCCCGGGGCAACAAGTAACAGACCGTGTCCTCGTGGGCCTCGACACGGAAGGCAGGCCCTGTTCTATTAATAAGGGAAGCGCTTCCGAAAAAATCCCCCTCTGTCCTGTATTCCAGTAGGATATCCACACCCTCTTTACGCACGGTCTTCTTCACAGCTCCAGTCTGGATAATGTAGAGACAGTCGCAAGGAGACCCATCTTGTTCCAGGATGAGGCTTTCTTTCGGAAAATAGTCGATCAGTATCTTGCGCGGCAGGCTCTTGAGAACATCCTCGGGAAGTTCGTTAAACGGCACTACCTGCCGGAAAAAATCAATGATGGTATTGTAGGGGATGTTAACCATCCTGGTTCCCTCCCGTCTTGATGCCTTGGTCATCCGTCTTCGGCGGACTTTTTGCCATCAGGATTTGATTGCTTATGGCTCTGTCAATCTCAGGAACCCATTCTCGGGGATCCGGGCCCGAGGAGCAGGACATATCTTCCCCGGCCTGCGCCTGGGCAGTTGGTATGACCGAAGACAAGCCTTTCGTCTGTTTTTGTTGGGGTTACGCGCCAAATAAAAACCCTTCTGGAGGACAATCCGACGCCGACATGACGGCAACGTTTTACATACGCAACACTAAAGCTTATCACAGAACTGGATATTTTTTCAAGATAAGAGGCCATTCCGGTACTGGAGGAGGTCGCTCACTTTCGGGCTTCTTAGACTGCTCTTCCAGATAATCTAGGCCATCGAGAATGGTTGGGGGGCAGGAATATTTCGGAGAAACGTCCAAAGCCATCGAGGCCCTCGGCCAGTTTGGGGGTAAAGTTTAAGGCCTTTTCTCTCATCGTTTCGTGCGGTTCTATACTGTCTGACTCTGTCATTCACCATCCCTCTGTCGGTATAAGCCTCTGAACAAGTTAACCAATCCAGTGGAGCAAGAGTGGCGGGTTGAACATAAAAGAATTGCAAATGCAACATGTTATATCGGCATCTGCCCCCTCAACAAACGCATTCAGTCTTATTCTGCTCATCAAACGGGATCTCCAGCTGATAGACACCGGTCTCCAGATGCGCTTTAACCGGCAGAGGCCCCTTGTGGAATACTTTCATCATGCTTCTGTTGGAAGCCAACACGTCTGCCGTGAATCCTCTTATTCCTCTTTCCATGGCCAGCCGTATTAGCATTTTATATAGAAATGAAGCAATTCCTAATCGCTGATACTTTTCGTCCACTACGAAAACCGTTTCAGCAAAGGAGTAGCCCGGAATTCTGATGTAACGCGCCTCAGCAATGATACGCCCCTTGCCCTCTTCGCCGATCAAACCAACGAGGGACATGACCTGGTTCCAGTCCACGTTGACATATTCCTGCATTTTTTCATGGGGCATGCTGCTTACGGAGTGAAAATATCTAGCGTAAACGGCCTCATCCGAAAACCTGTAAAAGAGATGACGCATGCCTTCTTCATCAGATGGCCGAATTGGTCGATATCTTACAATAAGATCGTCTTTAATGGTTTGGGTTGCCCTGATGTCCGACGGATACAGCTGTGCGCTATCGGCCAGAAAGATCTGATCGCCGTATAGGATCTTTTTCTCTTTGGCGGCTTCCACTAGGGCGGCCCGGTCTTCCGGGTGCGCAATGTCAATTAGGGCCTGAGCCCTTTCCCTAAGAGTGCGTCCTTCAAGAAAGGCGATGCCGTGTTCCGTCACCACCGCCCCAACGGATTCAATAGCATTGAACTGATTGGGTAGATCGGCGATGGAAAGTAAAATGTTCGGATCACCGGTGGGGTCCCGGCTGGTCAGCGCGAAAATAGAGTGCCCGCCATCGGACAATTCTGCGCCGTTTAGAAAATCCATCACTTCCGCCGGTCCGGCCGCCACATTGCCCTTTCCACTGTAAAGCCCCATTCGACCATACAAATCCACTTTTCGGGCTGCCACCACGTTGACAAAGCGCGGATTACTACCAATAATCACCGGATTGAATGCCCTGCTGATGCGCTGAAACTCAACGAGTGGATTGTTATCCAGCCAGGCCATCAATTCCTTGGTGCCAATGGCATAGGATGTCAACGCCTTGCCGCGAAAGTTTTCTTTGCGCCGATTGGTGGCCGTTCCTCCTATCATGAGATCCATTAAGGGATCTGTGAAGATCGGTGAGTGTATTCCCAAGTCACGCTTGCCTGCCAGTCTTTTCGCTAAGGCCTCGTACAGGGGGCCGATAGAAAAGGCCAGACAGCTTTCGTCTTCAATTTGTGAGGCCACATGCCTTGCCACCTGATCCCAGGTACTGTCTAGCTCCCAGCGGTCGAAATAAATGGGGGGGTCGGTGGCTTCAACCAGAAAGTCAAATTCCGTTGCTTGAACGAAGGTGTCGCCAAAGGTGCGCGGGATCAGTGTGTTGATTTCGCCAACACGAATAGTGGCCTGTTCCAAGGCTTCCCGGGCCACATCAACGGCAATACCGAGGCTGCAGAATCCGGCTTCGTTTGGAGGCGTAATTTGAACAATGGCCACGTCAATCGGTCTCAGGAGGCATTCAATCCGCTGGGGAATCTTGACAAATCGACTGGGTATCAAATCCACACGGCCTTCTTCGATGGCTTCATCGGCCACCCAGCCGGGAAAGAACGTTTTCAGGCGGAAATTCCGGGTTTGAAGTGTCTGCAGTGAAACGGCGTCTCCCACACTGACGACTTGAATCAATTCGAGATCTTCCATGTTTCTGGCATCGGAGGTCATAAGGTGTCCAACCATGGTGCGCGGTTCGGCCACGGCCGTGCCCAGGAAAATACTCATACCCGGCCTGATCTTTTTGATCACTGTTTGCGGTGTAACAACCATTGACTGCCAGTCGTTTAAAGACATCGTAGCCATCGCTCCATTACTCTTCTGGCGATTTGTTGAACCGAATAAGCGAGCGCATTCTCCACAGGAGAGCTACCGCAGCCCCCGCAGGTTCTGCCTGACGGCAGTGCTTCGCAGGCCGCGGGGAGGGTTCAATCAACGAACAGTGTCACAAGTTACATTTGTCAGGGGGATGCATGGAGCCGTTGTCAGCCCCATAGGCCTCTCCAGCTGAAGTTGCAGATGTCTCAAGGGAAAACATGTTCTTAAATCAATAAAGTGAAATTTTTCGACCAAAGGTCGAGGCATCCTGCTATATTTCGTAGAATACATCGGGATGCCGTTAGATGTCAACGCTGGACTTGCCAGATGCCCCTCCCTGCAACTAGATGCCATTGCCTGGTCCGGAGCCGGAGCGGGGATAGGGTTTCTTTGGTAAATTCGGCGGACACTCGACGAGAAATAAAGGTGTTTCGAAAAAAATAGCCGGCTGCAAACGCTTCCGGCTATTTTGAAATCAGAAAAGACTAGGCTTGGGTTCTTACTTAACCCCAAGGATGGATCGTTTCTGTGACTTTCCAGGATTTGCCTTCCTTCTCAAGGATAATAACGTCATCAATTGGAATGTGCTTTGAGTCTTCTTCAGTCTTCATGATGATACTGCCGCTTGTAGCAATTTTTAGAAAATCTTCTGGTTCGTCATCAACATATTCCTTTTTTTGGCCCACGAGGTCTATTTTTAAATTGGAAAAATCAAAAGAGGCGTGTTGCATCTTCTGCAGCGTACCCTCGTGTTTTCTCTTTTCAATTTCAAGGTTGATTTTTTCCGTGATACTGTCTTGTTCCTTGTCTATATATAAGTTCGCAAGGGACAAATCCACCATGGTTTGGTGCTTGGCAATATAGTCTTTGATTAAGGCTTCCGGCGCTTGGGCTTGTTTTCTGGCTCCACCGCAGTTCATGATACCTGTTAGAAATAGAAGACCGACTAAAATAATCCCGAATTTTTCAATTCTCCCCATAAGTTCCATTAGAAACATTCCCCCTTTTTTAAAGTACTTATCCAACAGACCGTCCCGCTGCTCTGGCACGGGCTAAGGGCCAGGCGTTAACCTGGCCCCAAAAATTTGTGAGCACATGTGAAGGACTTAAGTGTCCATAAACGGGCATTATGAATGGAATCTCTCAGCACTCACCGGTCCACTCTATACTACCCGCTAATCCTTTTGAACCATCTCCTTAATTGTCTCCACAACCTCAGGATTAGCCAGGGTCATGACATCCCCGACATCACCCTTGTTCGAGATGGCTCCAAGAACCCTTCTCATGATCTTTCCAGAGCGGGTTTTGGGCATATCCGGAACAAGCCACACTTTTCTTGGTTTTGCGATTTTTCCGATTTGATCACATACAGCCTCGGATATTTCCTTTGCCAGTTCTTCCGAAGCCTCAGCCCCGGGTTTCAGAGCAATATAAAGATCAGGCTCCCTGCCCTTAATATCATGGGCAACGGGTACAACGGCTGATTCTGCCACCTGCGGCACCACAAGGGCAGCAGACTCAATTTCTTTGGTTCCCAGACGGTGGCCTGAAACATTGATAACATCATCGATCCTGCCCAGGATCCTGAAATAACCATCTTCTGACCTGGTGGCAGCATCTCCGGCAAGATAAGGCCAGTCTCTCCAATCTTTGCTCTCTGGATTCTTGCAGTACCTGGCATAATAGGTGTCAACGAATCTATCCCTGTCGCCCCATATGGTCTGGAATCCACCGGGCCATGGGTTTTGAATACAGATGTTTCCTGCAATGCCAGGCTGGGTTACCTCATTGCCCTCGTCGTCATAAATAATGGGATGGATGCCTGGAACCCCAGGTCCTGCGCTTCCAGGTTTCATCGGTTTTAAGGCCGGTACGGTGCTGCAGAGGAACCCCCCGGTCTCCGTCTGCCACCATGTGTCAACAATAATGGCTTCGCCCTTGCCTACAGCAGATTCATACCATTTCCAAACTTCCGGCTCGATGGGTTCACCCACTGTTGTCATATGTTTGAAATGATAATTGTATTTTGCAGGCTCATCAGGCCCGATCTTTCTTAGGGCACGGATAGCTGTAGGGGCTGTATGGAATATGTTGACGTCCAGTTCCTGAGCGATTCTCCATGATCGTCCTGCATCAGGATAGGTTGGTACCCCTTCATATATAACACTAGAAGCACAAAGAGACAGGGGACCATATACAATAAAGGAGTGTCCGGTAATCCATCCGATGTCAGCCATGCACCAGTAGACATCCTCAGGGTGGATATCCTGAATGTATTTGGACATGGCTGTGACATAGGCGAGATACCCCCCTGTGCTGTGCTGACAACCTTTGGGTTTTCCAGTCGTTCCGCTGGTGTACATGAGAAAGAGCGGCTCTTCTGATAGCATCTTTTCCGGTTCAACACGGTGACCATAATAATCTTTAACCACATCATTAACAAAATAGTCTCTGCCTTCGACCATGGGCGTTTCAGTTGAAGACCTTCCTGGATAGCGCTGCCACACAAGGACTTTATCAACAACCTGGCCTTGCTCTTTTGATATGGCCACGGCTTCATCAGCTTTATCCTTGTGGTTCAGCAGTTTCCCACTTCGATAGTAGGCATCCATGGTGACAAGAACCCTGCTGTTGGAATCAACAACCCTGTCAGCACAGGCATTGGCAGAAAAACCTCCAAATACGACGGAATGAATGACTCCCAACCGTGCGCAAGCCAGCATGGTAATGGGAAGCTCGGCTGACATGGGCATATGCACCGTCACCCTGTCTCCCTTTTTCAATCCGGCAAAATCACGAAGAAGGGCGGCAAATTCATTTACCCTGACATAGAGTTCTTGATAGGTGATATGATTAACTCTTTCCTCTTCAAGTTCAGGCACAAAATGAATGGCCGTCTTGTTTTTATTCTTCTCAAGGTGGCGGTCAATACAGTTGTAACTTGCATTGAGTTTTCCCCCTTTAAACCAATTCCAGCAGGGGGCATCACTAGTATCTAAGACTTCATCCCAGTATTTGTACCATGTCAGCATTTCAGCAAATTCGGTGTAGTAGTCTGGAAAATGTTCAAGACTGAATCTTTCGTAAATCGAAGGATCCGTCAGATTGGCTTGGCCAATGAATCTAGAGGAAGGATAGTAGTAATCCTCTTCTTTCCAGTGTACTGCGATTTGAGCTTCAGATGTTTCAACAACCTCTTTTTTACTCATAGAGACCTCCTTTCAATATCTTCTAAATCAAACCACTGTTGGAAATAGGATCTGCATCCTTAGAAAGTGGATATCTTCTTACGACGCATGCAGTTTGCAACGTTCCAAGAATATTTCATATTCTTTGTACTGCCGTATATGGCACTGATAGTTGTATTTCCAAATACCCTGTCCCAACTTGTCTCCATGCCTTCGCCTTTTATTTTTTATACATCCTTTGTTTTGAATCTAATTCCGGCACCCGAAGAAGTCGCTCACTTTCGGGCTTCTTTAACTGCTCTTCCAGATAGTCTGCTCTGTCGGCAATCGTTGGGGGAGGGTCTGGAATATTTCGGAGAAACCTCCAAAGCCATCCAGGGCCCTCGGCCAATTCGGGGTCAAGTGCGAGGGCTTTTCTGTAATCGGCCAGTGCGGCCTCATACTGTCCGGCCCTGTCATTCAGAATCCCGCGGTTGGCATAAGCCTGGGCATAATCGCTGTCCAATCCGATGGCGCTGTCAAAAGAGTTCCTGGATTCGTCCAGCCGCCCCATTTGCAGAAGGGTAATGGCTTTGGCGAGATGAGCTTCCTTATATTCAACATTCTCCGGTAATAGTTCATTGAATGTCTGAAGCGCTTTATCATAATCGCCGTCTTCAAGATATTTATTTCCGAGCCTGTATCGGTTTTCTCCTGGGGTGCGTTCCATAACCGTGTATTTATAATAGTAGAAACCGACAACACCCAGTATGGATAGCGTGATGATTACAACAAGTGTATTCTTATTCATGGTGTTTAAATGCCAGGGCTCGGCGAAGGCCCCCTCTTTTGCCTGTCCGGTTTTGCATGTGCCAGCTGAGGTTCCAATGCAACCGGGATGGAGAGAACGACTTCCCAATTGTATCAAAAATACTTATTCATAATAACGCTGTTGAATAAGAAGGAAAAGGTTACGACAATGAATACGGTTATAGGGATCGTTCTTCTTTCCAGGTCTCGTCTCTCGTCTTCAGTCAACTGCCGATCAAGCTTTCGTTCGGTCTTTCTCACTCTTTGTGTAAATATCATCTTTTTGGCAGGTCGAAAGAGAAGAGCGGCAAGCCCAATTGATGAAATCCAGTACCAAATCCTCATTCCATCCATGCCCCAGAATCCCTTCCTTTAACACCGCTTAGGGGGCGAAAAAACAAGGAAAGGGGGGGATATACCCCCCCGATTTATCGAGCCCGATTTCTTGATGATGGTTTATCCCTATCAAGCCTTGGCCGGAGCCACGGCGATATCACCGATGTCTTCGATAAGAACTTCAATTTCTTTTTCAGGAATCGTGGACATGTTCAGCTTATATGCGAGAAACCACATCATCAGCACACCAAGGGCCCACCAGATGATCTGCCATAGCCAGATAGAAGGCATGCCCAGCGCCCAGGTTGATGAATCAGTGGGGTTTCCGAAGATGGTGTTTCCAACAACAGCCCCAGGTCCTTGCGCAAAGAAGAACCAAACCACTACGAAGATCCATGCAAAGGGTACCAGGTGTTTCTTGTCCCTGGACAGTCCAGCATGTTCCTTGAGGAAGGCATGGAATGTTTCCCTGTGGGCACGGGCTTCAGCATTCTGCGTCAAGGCAGAGACGATCACTGCAATAGAGAAATTGAAGATGATCCCCCAGCCAGCGGAATGAATAGTCCATGGCCAGCGGCCCCAAGCGGTGATTCCAAACCATGTTGTTCCAATGGTTTCCGTACAGGTGACAGCAATGATGCCGGCGATCAGTCCCCATGTGATGCCCTTTCGATTGAGCATAGGCCAGTAACAGATGGCGATCAATGCGGGCCACATCTGGAAACCATAGGCAACAGCCAGTCCACCCAAAAGCACAAGGGCGTCGGAAGACGTGGTGGCAACAATCAAAGCGGAAAAAACGATGATAAAAACACCGATTCTTCCAAAGAGTTTCTGTGTCTTGTGGGTAGCCCCTGGAAACAGAAAGCGTTTGTAAAGATCTCGCGTCAGCATACCGCCTGCTGTGGACATGTACGCAGCGCCCGTAGATTGCATGGCTGCCAAAGCACAAACAGCAAGGAGCCCGACCAACCATGGCGCAGTACTTTGCATGAGATTGATCAGTGCCGGTACAATCATTCCTTGCTTCCCTGGCATTTCCATGAGGTCTTTCCCAAGGTTCATGATGTCCTTTCCAAATCCTGCTTCCAGCATTTTCGTATCCGCACCGATGAGGTGCCCTGAGAAGGCTTGCATGGCCGTAAAAAAGATCAGGATGCCGCCGATACCAAATGAAGAAGCCCATACCTGCTGCGGAGCAAAAGGTTTGGGATTCTTGTTGGCAAAGGACCACATGGAGAAAGCCGGCGAGGACTGAATGCCCATGAGTGCGAAGGCATAAGAAAGGATCATAATGCCTGTCCAGGCGCCGCCCATGGCTTTAGGGCCGGAACTGACAAACTGAATGACACCTGGGATGGCGATGTAGTGACTGTAACCGTCAGCTGTCAATTTTGTGTCAACGCTCGCCAGGTGGGCAATGCCTTGGTTCAATGCCGACCAGCCTCCTGCAAAGGTAATACCGATGATACCGATAGCGGTAATACCGCCTGCCAGCAACAGGCACTGCACCGTGTCCACATATGCAACGGCCCTCAGTCCACCGGAAGCCACATAAATAAAAACCACGATGGACAGTAGCCACATGCCGACCTCGACGGAAAACATGCCGTTTGTTAGAACGTTGAACAAGAACCCGGAGGCCCGGAGCTGTACGCCAAGATAGGGAATGGAAAAGAAGAGGGCCACAACGACTGTAAGAATCCTAATCGCATCAGATTTGAAGTAATCTGAATACATTTCACCCGGCGTCACATATCCGAAGCGTTTTCCCAGCATCCACTGCCTTTTCAGGAACATAACCCCTGTAAAGGGGATCGTGATAGCATAAAATGATGCGTAGGCATATTGAAAGCCATCACGATACAAGAGTCCAGGATGCCCCATGAAGGTCCATCCCGAAAAGGACGTTGCCGTGGCTGCAAGCACATACACCCACGTAGGGATGGCGCGGCCGGCAATAAAATAGTCTGATGCCGTCTTTGACGCTATGTACCCCTTAATCCCCCAGGTGATACAGTAGGCCCAGTAGGCCAAAACAAAGATGAATAACCACCACACACTTGCTTCCATAGATCTCCTCCTTTTCCTTGATGGCTTAGCAAAAAGTCCAAGTTGGCGCTACGGTTGCGTCCTTTGGCTTGAAAACAGCAGCGCCCTTTCCATTTGGACCATCTTCCTTTGCCATCAAAAATAGTAATTGTTCTTTATCCAACTAATCTTCAAGGGTGGAAAGATCGCCTTCCTTCAATCCCAATTCCCTCGCCTTCAAGACCCTGCGCATGATCTTGCCGCTCCTTGTCTTGGGAAGCTTATCCTGAAAGGCGATTTCCTTGATAATGACAATGGGGCCTAACTCCTTTCGAACATGGCCCTTGAGGTCCTTTACTAGCGTAGCGTCATCCTCTTCTACACCCTCCTTTAAGATCACAAAGAGTTTGGCCACTTCTCCCTTTACCTTGTCGGGGACACCGATGCAGGCCGCCTCGGCCACGTACTTGTGGCTAACAATCGCGCTTTCCACCTCAGCAGTCCCGATCCGGTGACCTGCCGTGTTGAGCACGTCATCAGACCGGCCTTGGAAGCGGAAATAGCCTTCCTCGTCCTTTGTGGCAATGTCTCCCGCCAAGTAGACCCCTGGAATCTTGCTCCAGTAAATCTCTTTGTATTTGTCGGAATCCTTGTAGAGGGTGTTCAGCATGGCAGGCCAGGGTTCCTTGACCACCACATATCCACCCTTTCCAGGTTCAACCGGCTCTCCATGGGCATCCACCACGTCTACATGGACGCCTGGAAAGGGCTTGAAGGCCGATCCAGGCTTCAACACGTTACATGGGGTGGGGGCCACCATGAACATCCCGGTCTCTGTCTGCCACCAGGTGTCCATGATGGGGCAATTCTCGTTTCCTACATTCTTGTGATACCAGACCCAGGCCTCCGGATTGATAGGCTCGCCCACCGTTCCAAGGAGGCGGAGCGAGGAAAGATCATGCCTCTGGGGATGCTGGGCGCCAAATCGCATAAGCATCCTGATCGTCGTGGGCGCCGTATACAATATGTTAATCCCGTATTTCTGGATAATTTGCCACATCCGATCAGGCCCTGGAAAGAGGGGATGCCCCTCATACATGACAGTGGTGGCCCCCACGATGAGCGGGCCATACACGATGTAGCTATGCCCCGTCACCCATCCCGGATCGGCCGCACACCAGAAGATATCCGTCTCCTTAATATCAAAAACCCACTTCAGGGTTCGATTAATGCCCACCATGTAACCGCCATGGCAATGGACGACCCCCTTGGGTTTGCCCGTTGTCCCTGATGTGTAAAGGATATATAAGGGATCCATGGCATCCATCTCCAAGGTCTTAAACTCAGTAGGCTCGCCTTCCATCAAGTCGTGGTACCAAAGGTATCGGCCATCACTCATGTCGATCTCCACGCCCGCTCTCTGCACTACGATCACCGTCTCCACGGTGGGGCATGCGGTCATGGCCTCATCCACGACCTCTTTCAGCTTGATGGCCTTGCCATTGCGGTGGAAGCCGTCTACTGTCACCACCAACCTGGCCTCGGCATGGTTTATACGCTCTCTGAGGGCCGCCGCGCTGAAACCGGCGTAGACCACGCTGTGGATGGCACCGATCTTGGCGCATCCGAGCATGACAATGGCGATTTCAGGAATGTTGGGAAGATATACGGCCACCCTATCGCCTTTCTGAATGCCCAGCGACTTGAGGACGTTGGCGAATCTGTTGGTAGCCCGGTAAAGGTCGTAGTATGTCATGCGTTCCCGGGCCCCGCTTTCGCTCTCAGAGATGATGGCTACCTTGTTTTTCCTGTGGCTGACAATATGACGGTCCAGCGCGTTGTAAGCGATATTCGTCTTGGCGCCGACAAACCACTTAAAAAACGGGGCATCAGAGCGGTCCAGCACCGTGTCCCATGGCTTGTACCAGTCCAATTCTTGAGCTGCGTCCTCCCAGAATCCAACGGGATCGGATTGGCCTTTTTGCACGGCCTCCTCGTAATCGGTTGGGTTGAGGTTCGCGTCAACCACCAGCTGGGGCAAGGGACGAAATACTCTGTTCTCGGGCAACAGGGCCTCTGTAGTCTCCTTGCCAGGATCAGGGCCTTCCATGTTCTTCTCTGCTGCCTCAAGTTGCATCAATTTCCTCCTTCCTTCCCTTATGTGTCCGACACATAGTTGCCCCCGTTATCAGAGGGTTAGAGCAACCTCCATGCCAAAGGCGAAAAGCCGAGGCCGCAGTGGGGTTGCTGATGGATATCTCTTTGTATTTGCGCTTAAATCACGTTGACATGGCCGGAAGGGCCGGAAAGGCCCGTGAATAGGGCGACGGACCACCGGAGCAAAACGCCCCGATGGCGGGGCGATTTGTCCGGAACATGGAGACCTGGTCTTAAGGTGGGGGGCAGTGCCCTTGAGGCCTTTTCGGCCCTTTTTCACCTTTTGGTGCCTTCCAGCAAGGTCCAGGGTAATTCAGGAGTTGACGTTTTTGCCGATCCTGCATAAGGTAGTCCAACCTGTCACAATAGTTACAAAAAGGCGCGGGACCAGGCCATAGACTCTTGGGCCAAAGAAAAGGGAAAAGAGCTCTGTTGTTGGGATCAGAGAAAAAGCAGTCCGTGAGACGCTGGGGGCGAAACAACAGATAGGACCTTCCCTGTGATGTTGCTGATGAGATGAAATACTTAGAGAACAACCGGATTCCCAGGAATATCAAGGATGTCCACATCATCGGTATTTGTGGCACCGGCATGGGGGCCCTGGCAGGGATGTTCAAGGAAGCCGGGATCGTAGTCACGGGCTCAGATGATCACGTCTATCCTCCCATGAGCACCTTTCTCTTGGAGCAGGATATCCCTGTGACCAAAGGGTTTCAGCCGGAGAACCTCTCTCGTCGGCCCGATCTGGTGGTGGTGGGTAATGCCCTTTCAAGGGGCAACCCGGAAGTGGAGGCCATGCTGGACCATGGCCTGCCCTATTGTTCCCTTCCTCAGGCCTTGAACCGGTTCTTTGTCCACGGTAAGGCGGCGCTGGTCGTTGCAGGAACCCATGGAAAGACCACGACCTCAGCGCTGCTAGCATGGGTATTGGCAATGGCAGGCCTTGATCCCGGGTTCATGGTGGGGGGGATCTTGAAGAGCCTTGGCCGGAATTACAATGTGGGCGGCGGCTCGTACTTCGTGGTGGAAGGGGACGAGTATGACACAGCTTTTTTTGACAAAGGGCCGAAGTTTCACCATTACGTGCCGTCTCGGGCCATCCTTACGAGTATTGAGTTTGACCATGCTGACATCTACTCTGACCTGTCCCAGGTGAAACAGGCTTTCTCTGATTTTGTAAAGGCCATGCCAAAGGATGCGCTCCTAGTCGGTTGTCAAGACGATCCCATGGTGAGGGAACTCATGGCGTCAGCCCATTGCTGGGCCACAGGGTACGGCTTTGATGAGACCTCTGTCTGGAGCATCAAGAACGTGCGCGTTGACCCGCCCTGGACCTGTTTCCGTGCCACAAGGCGAGGGGAAGCCTTCGGAGATTTCAAGACGCCCCTTATGGGTTGCCACAATCTGTTGAATGCCCTGGCCGTCATCGCCGTGGCCGACGACCTGCGCATCCCTGCAGAAGTCATCAGCTATTCACTGGAGACCTTTGAGGGCGTCAAGCGTCGCCAGGAAATCCGCGGCACTAAAGGCGGTATTACGGTCATAGATGACTTCGCCCATCATCCCACGGAGGTCAGGGAAACCCTTGCTGCTGCCCGTTCTTTCTACCCTGATCAAAGGATCGTGGCTGTTTTCGAGCCTCGGACCAACTCGAGCCGACGAAAGGTCTTTCAACAGCAATATGCTGAGTCATTTGATGTGGCTGATCTCGTTTGTGTTCGAGAACCACCGCTAATGGAAAGGATCCCTGTTCAGGATAGGTTCTCGTCGGAACAGCTAGCCCAGGAACTCATGGCCCGTGGAAAAGAGGCCTATTACCTCCCAGATACCGACACCATGGTAGACCATCTCATTCAGGTTGCCACGCCTGGTGACATTATAGTGGTCATGTCCAACGGCGGATTTGATGACATTCACGAAAGACTCCTGAATAGACTTTAGATGTGGCCATGGTCAGAAAGTTTGACTTCTTGAAAGATAGGCAGTAATTTTTTAGCGGTTGTCGGCCCCGACAATGATCAGGGGGTCGGCCAGTCTGCATAAGGAACGGAAGGCCGGATCACATTCGGCGTAACATGTTTTGAAGCAGTTGCATGCCCAAGTAATAGCAGTGAAAGGCGTCTGAAAATGGCTGTAAAAAGAATACTTACCTATCCTGACACGGTTCTCATTGAACCGGCCGAGCCTGTCACCAATATTGACGGCAAGATACAAGAGTTCATTGATGACATGTCTGACACGATGTATCATGCCTCTGGCATCGGACTCGCCAGCAACCAGGTCGGGGAACCGATCCGGGTTATCATGTTTGATACCTCGAGCAAGGACCAACAGAATGACCTGATGGTGGTGATCAATCCAGAGATCGTTGAAGCAGAGGGGAGTGTGGTAAGCGAGGAAGGGTGCCTCAGCGTTATTGACTATAGCGCTGATGTGAAGCGGTCTAAACGCATCACCGTCCGTGGCTTGGACAGAGAAGGTAATCCGATCCTCCTCAGAAAGGAAGGACTTCCTGCCATCGTACTACAACATGAGATCGATCACCTAAATGGGATTCTATTCATCAACCACATCAGCAAACTCAAACGGGAGCTTTATAAGAGACGGCTCAAAAAAATCTTGAAAAAACGGGAGACCTCATCCAGGAAACTATAGGCAAGTATTCCAGCCCAAGGTCTAAGCTGGCAATGTCTGTAGTGTCCGTTAGTTGGAGGGACAGGACTCGGCGGGCATGAGGACAAAGCTATCGCCTTGTTGTCTGACTGAAAGCCCAAACATCTTGATGGTAGTCTTAAGGGGTCTTCCAAAGAAAAAATCCATGGCACGGGGATGCAGGTTAAGCTTTTCTGTCAATAAGGGCCTCATGCACTGGTCGTAATGCAAGAGGTCAAGAATCATCTCTACTGCCTTATGGGAATCCGGTCCGCTCAGCTCTTTTACAGCTGATTTCAAGGTTTCATAGGAGCACCTTTGTTCATGGGCCCCTATGATTTTGAGTATCCCATTGCGCGGGTTGATAAGGTGCCTTCTTTGCAGATGGGGCGAGGCCATGGCTTGCTTAAACTCCCTTAGGTCCCAGCATTTCAAAGCCCGGCATTCAACAGGTCTGTCCTCGTATATGTTGCATGCCTTTTGTTGGTCGTTGTAAAACATACATGTCCAGCAGCCCTCATCCTTTCCCTTGATCTTGATAATCTCCCCTTTAAGGGGCGTTAGCTTGTCATTGATGTCTCGTACGATTTCACCCCTTCTCAGGGTGTAGAGATGGTCCGTTTTCAGAATACCCTTCCTGAATAGGCCGGTATCTTCCTTGTGAAGGGCGGGCCCTCCTTTCAGGCAACAGGTGCCGCACCGAATGCAGTGGCTCCGAGGCTCTCTGGGACTGCCCAGTATCATGTGATCGGTTTTTGCCATGCCACTGTCTGAGGCGAAGGTATGTTTCCTTGGGGGACTGATTCTTGAACCGAATAAGCGAACGCATTCTCCACAGGAGAGCTACCGCAGCCCCCCGTAGGTTCTGCCTGATGGCAGTGCTTCGCAGGCCACAGGGAGGGTTCAATCGTGAAGAAGAGACGGTTTCTCAAGAAGCCCGTCTGGTTTTCCCAAAACCCTCGAAGTCCCTTGCAGAACCTTTCTACAATTCATCAAGACAAGACAGGGCCAACAAATCAAGAAACCCCGCCATCAAAGATGACAGGGTCCCTTTCAAAATTCTTCGACCTACCAGACGACTCTTCTGGTGACCAGAATGAAGGCGCACTCCTTTTTAGGGGCGACAGACATAAAGGGCAACCCCTTGGGATTCTAGGCAAAAGGCCGTGTCCCTTACCTCAAATGGTCTCGACTTGTACCGCCTGTGGTCCCTTATCGCTTTGCTCGACCTCAAATCGGACGCGCTGGCCCTCATACAAAGATCTGAAACCTGTGCCGAGAATAGAGCTATAGTGAACAAAGACGTCCTGACCCTCGTCCATGCTAATGAAGCCATAGCCCTTTTTTTCGTTAAACCACTTCACAACACCTTCTGCCACGACCATATCCCCCCTTTCAAGACATTATTTTGCTGGGATATGGCTCTGACAGAAAAAAAGCCAACAAGGTGTCTGGCCCTTGATGGCATCTTATTCTACTGCACAATGTTCCTATCCCAAACCCTTTGTCGCCTCACCCGAAGGTGTGAGGCTGAAAGAAGACAAAACCAACTCGTTTAACAATATTATCACATTAAAATATTCTATGTCAAGAAAATCCATCCTTCTGGCGTTTCTTATCCAGGGCCCCTCATCGCGTCCTTAAATCATCCCGTTTGGTGTAATCCCCCTGAAGTTCCCTATTTTCTCGTGTTGTGGCCCAGCAATAGGTGGCCCGCAAGGGCCCGATTAATCCCCCGCTTCCTCATCACAGCAACCGGACATGAATCTTCCTAGTTCGAGGACCATCGAACTCGCAGAAAAACACTCCTTGCCAGGTGCCCAACTGCAAGCGCGCCTTCTCCACTGCTACGATCTCTGAAGCTCCTATGATGCTCGCCTTGATGTGGGCCGGAGAATTCCCTTCCAGATGACGGTAGGCTTCCTTCCAAGGGACAATCTTATTCAGAACCATGACAATATCTGACCTGACACTTGGGTCAGCATGCTCATTGATTGTCACAGCCGCCGTGGTATGGGGAACAAAAAGAAAGCATAGCCCCTCGTCAATACCTTGTGACTGGAGTCTTCTTTCTATGTCTGTCGTGATGTCTATGAGTTCGGTTTGAGAGCTAGTCTTGACCTGAAGGATGCTGTTCACGTCTTCTTCCTACAAAAAAGGAGGCTTTACACAAGGGCAAAGCCTCCTTTTCGAACATCTCAATTCTCTTGCAACATCAAATTCTTTTCTTAGACGCACCCAGTCGGCTTAGGAAGACCTGCCATTTTGCACGCGCCTTTGCCCGGGCCAGACGGGAACAACTCATAGATGTGCTTCAGTTTGAAACCGGTGACTTTGGAAAAAATCCTGACCATTGGAGCAATACCGTTCTTTTCATAGTATTCCTGCAAGAACTTGACGCACTTCCAATGTTCATCATTCAGTTCGTCGATTCCCTCTACTGTCTTCACATGCTGGACCCACTCTGGACACCAATTTGCATAATCATCAATAAAGCCGTCCTCGTCCACAGTAAAGGATTTACCTCCAAATTCAACAGTTGGCATACCAACGCCCTCCTTTCGTTAAGTTAGTGTAACATTAGACTATCTGATTTGGTGCACGCCTTTCGGGGGGAACTTCAAAGGGATGCATATACAAAAAAACCCTTTTTGTCAACCGGAAAAGGGTCACAAAGGACGAAAAAGACGCAAAAGGGCTATTCATCAAAACTGCCATCCTATTGTGAAGTGACTGCCACCTCGTCACGCCCCGTGGTTTCCCTCAAATAGACGTTCACCATGGTGTCATGGATGGTCTCAATGCACTTTCCCACATAGTTGGCCTCAATCGGCAACTCTCGGTGACCGCGATCTACAAAAACGGCCAGTTCAATCCGATCGGGACGGCCAAAATCGATGAGGGCATCCATGGCCGCGCGGACAGTGCGACCGGTGAACAGAACATCGTCAACGAGGATGACCTGTTTACCATCCAAAGAGAATGGCAATTCCGTTTTCTGCACGATAGGTTGGTGGGCTATTCGTGTCCAATCGTCTCTGTAGAGGTTGATGTCCAGATCGCCCCTGGCAATATCGGCACCCTCAATGGAAAGGATTTTTTCTCTTATCCGATTTGCCAAAAACACCCCCCCTGTCCTAATCCCAATGAGCACGAGATTCTTCGTCCCTCTGTGTTTTTCCAGGATCTCATGGGTCATTCGGGTCAGGATCCGGTCGATGTCAGGGCCTCTCAAGATCACTTGTTCCGTGGTCATAGCAATGAACTTCCCGAAAACACTTTTGAATCTCTATACGTTGCCGATTGCTCGCCTGCCTTGCCATGGGGCCCAGACTTCCGTTACCCCAAAGCCCTTGGCCACCGTTAAAGAAGTTCTTCTCCGATCAAGTCGGAGAAGAGGGTTCAAAGACCGCGGCTTTTGCCTTAAAAAGATAGCGGCGTTCGCCTTGAAAAGATAGCGGCGTTCGCCTTGAAA
Organism: Thermodesulfobacteriota bacterium; assembly: GCA_034189385.1. Lineage (GTDB taxonomy): Bacteria > Desulfobacterota > Desulfobacteria > Desulfobacterales. The sequence continues at coordinate 143,838 of JAXHVD010000004.1, read as the reverse complement.
AGATAGCGGCGTTCGCCTTGAAAAGATAGCGGCGTTCGCCTTGAAAAGACTGCGGCTGTTGCCTTAAAAAGATGCAAGGGGTCCAGGGGCCGAGGATGTTGATGCATCCCGATGGTTTCGCCAAATAGAAAGATCTTTAAAAACAGTAGAAAGACCTTGGGTCGACCTTGAACCCTGAAACCCTCATGATCAGCTTAACTCTTTTGGAGATGATCCAAAAGAACGGACTAGGTCCATTGGCTTGTCGTTCATCTAAAGGTCATACAGCGTCTCATCCCGGCGAGGTGTGGTCCTTTTTGCCCGCCCCCCTCTTTTTTCACCAAACACAAAGGGCTCCTCTTCTTCCATGAGGTCGCCCAGTTCCGCTTCGATCTGGTCTGGGTCTTCTCCAGCTTCCATCCTCCTCAGGGCCTCCTCCATGCCGGGCCCAAGACTCGCCCCTGTGGCCTCCGTAAACTTACGCATCAAATCGGCGGCCTGACGTGGATCATCCTCATTGATCCCCTCGGCCTCCTGGGCCAAGAGGCCCATGGCCTTTTCCATCTTTGCCTCGTCTATGGGCAAATCATCCACATCACTTTCTTCCTTTGCCCCCTTGAGTCTGGAAAAACGGGACATTTGCCTCTTCAATTTCCTTTTTTTGCAGGAAGGGCAAAGGGGTCTCTTGGTGGTATTCACAGACCTTGAGAAGAAGCTGAATATGGTATTGCAGTCTTCGCAATAGAACTCATAGATAGGCATGGCACCTCCTGCTTGCCCATGTTCGCTCTCGCTAAATCGGCCAACTATCAGGGAGATAGGCGGGACCCTAACTCTATATAGTAGGGAAATTGTCGGTGGGTCAATAGAATAATAGGGTGGCCATGGGGTCCTGTTTGCTTTGTACGGAAACCCCTTGTTGTGGTAGGCAAGATATTCAGATAATTCTAAAATACAAGGACTTGGGTCCACTTCGTGAAGACTATTTCCCTTTCAGTTTTAGGGCTTCTTCATAGACTACCTTTCTGGGGAGGTCCCACTCTTTGGCTACCTCCTTTACCATATCTGACAAAGACAGGTCTTTTTCCTGACCCAGAAGCCTGAGGCGGTCCCGTAAGGCACCAAGATCGATCTCCCTCTTCTTTTCATATCCTGCCACCAGCAATGTACACTCGCCCTTGACAGGATCGCGCCGTGACATCTCTTCCAACAACTGGCTCAACGGCCCTCTGAGGATCTCTTCGTGAAGCTTGGTCAGTTCCCGGGCTATTGTCGTGTGACGGTCCCCCATAATGTTCAGTATGTCTTGCATCAAACCAAGGAGTCTTTTGGGAGACTCATAGAGAATGAGGGGGCGAGGTTCGTATCGTAGCCGATCTAGCCATTGTCTGCGCTTTGCCGATTTCCTTGGGACAAAGCCGATGAACACGAAGCTATCGGTGGCAAGGCCCGACACGCTCAAAGCGGCAATCAAGGCCGATGCTCCAGGAATGGGCACCACAGGCAGGGACTGCTCGATAGCCTTCCGAACAAGGTAATAGCCTGGATCTGAGATGGAGGGGGTGCCCGCATCCGTGACAAGGGCAATGGAGGTTCCTTCCTTGAGCCTTTTTAACAGCTCAGGGGCGCGTTTTTCCTTGTTGTGGTCATGGTACGAGACAAGGGGGGTGGAGACTTCATGGCGGCTCAAGAGTTTCCGGGAATGCCTCGTATCCTCAGCAGCAATCAGGTCTACCTCTTTCAAGGTGCGGATGGCACGAAGGGTAATGTCTTCCATGTTCCCAATGGGGGTGGCCACAACAAAGAGCGTCCCAGAGGCGGGAGAAGGAGTCTCAGTAGGCGAGCTCAAAGGCATTCTTGATGATTTCGACATCCGGCTGGCCTGGCGTCAGGTGGATAGCCACCACATCAAAACGGGCCCTTTCTGCCATCTGGCCGGTCTGTTTTAGATATTCAAGGGCGACCATGGACATCTTCCGTTGTTTGCGAGGCGTGATGGCCTGCTTTGGGCCTCCAAACTGGTTTGTCCGCCGCGCCTTCACCTCCACAAAGGCCAGAACGCCCGCCTCTTTGGCGATGATATCAATTTCGCCCAACTTGGATCTATAGTTCTGTTCGACAATCTTGTATCCACTTTTTTTCAAGACCTGCACTGCAAGAGACTCTCCTCGTTTTCCCGTATGTTGGCGATTATCGACGCTCTCGTCTCGTCTGGGGCACGGTTGATTTTTAGACATTGGCCCAACAAGCCTGTCCAGGAAGGCCCTCCACATATTCCTTTACACCTCGGAAAGTCTTGCGATGTATGGGACAATACCCAAGGGTGCGAATAGCAGCGCGGTGGGCCTTCGTGCCATACCCCTTATGCTTGGCGAAGCCAAACCCTGGAAACTCATCGTCGTAAAGCCTCATGAGTCTGTCTCGCGTCACCTTGGCGACGATGGAGGCAGCGGCGATAGACGAAGATCGTCGGTCTCCGTGCGTCACGGGCTTTTGGGGCAGGGTGGATTTTACTGGAAAGGTCCCGTCTACAAGCAAATACTCCGGGGTTGGTCGAAGATTGGTTATCGCTATGGCCATGGAAAGGAGGGCTGCTTGAAGGATATTGATACGGTCTATTTCTGGAGGGTCAACAAGACCTATCCCCACTGAGATGGCCTGCTCATAAATGGCCTCAAAAAGCTGTTCTCGCCTTGCCGGGCTCAAACGTTTAGAATCATCTAGGTGCTCCAGACAGACCCTTTCAGGGAGGATGACGGCAGCCGAGACCACCGGGCCCGCCAGCGGGCCTCTCCCTGCCTCATCCACGCCGGCAATGATCGAGAACCCCTGTTCCCGGGCCCTTTTCTCAAACCTATTGGTATCCATCTCCACTTTGTGATCCAAAAAAGGCGGTTCAAAAGGCCTGCTGGCAATCTTCACTCACAGCACAGGTCATGATCATGAACACCCTCCCAGACACAGCACGAGAGCCGATGGTTCTTGGGGCCAGAGAAAGCTGTAGCGCCTAGCGGGGGCGCAGTTCCTTGATCCGAGCAGCCTTGCCTCTTAGTTTTCTTAGATAATAGAGGCGAGCGCGACGGACACGCCCACGCGTTACGACTTCGATCTTGTCGATATTGGGAGAATGGATGGGAAAGATGCGTTCTACGCCAATCCCATAAGAGATCTTCCGCACCGTAAAGGTGGCATTGGTTGCCCCCCGGCGCTTCCTGATCACGACCCCTTTAAACACCTGAATACGTTCCTTGTCGCCTTCTCTAATCTTGACGTGGACGTTCACCGTATCACCAGCCCTAAAAGCCGGCAGATCAAAACGCATCTGTTCCTTTTCCAATGCCCTAATCGCTTCCATGTTTTCCTCCAAACTCACAATCTCTCAGTCCCCAAGAGCCTGTCAAGGACAATGGCTGCTGCAGACCGGACTGACAGATGATTATAGACTGTAGGCCCCTTAATAGGAGCCAGAACACAATCGGCTTTCTCTATGAATTCTTGTGTCAATCCCCACGCTGTCCCGAACATGAGCAAGAGGGGACGCCGGGATTTCAATCTCTCTAGCAACCCTTTGTAGCTGATCCTTCCGGCGTACGGCCTGGCGTCCGTAGCGACGGTGAGGGGCCTGCCCAGTCCAGAGGCTGAAATCTCATCCAGTGCAGCATCCAGGGACGCCACAATCCGAAGGAGGCGCAAAGCATCTCGCCGGTCAGGATTGTATGCTGCCCCCAGGCCCTCCGTCCAGTGAGATACGATTCTTCGGACCAACTCGCGCTGGTCTCTCAGTGGAGTCACCACATAGAAGGCCCCCACGCCGTAGGTCTTGGCTGCCCTCGATATATCATGCAGATCCAGGTTGCTGACTGCCGAAGCAATCACCTCTCCATTCTTGTTGTACACCGGATGGTGTACGAGAGCCAGGTAGAGGTTGCTGTCTAAACCGGTCAAAATGGGGTCGAATGCTTTTCTATAATGGCCTGGAGCTCCTGTTGGAGTCTTTCCAGCACCTTCATGTCCTCTGATGTCAGTGGCAGGTCCAACAGCAAATCAGGCCTCTTGAGGAATGTCCGGATCAGCGAAGCCTCTCGCCTCCACTTCCTGATGGCCCCGTGGTTGCCGGAAACGAGGGTATCGGGCACCTGCCTCCCCTCAAAAGAGCTGGGTCGGGTGTACTGTGGATATTCCAGCAAGCCTGTTGAAAAGGATTCTTCTTGCGCTGATGCTTCGTTTCCCAGCACGCCAGGAAGGAGTCGACTTACGGCATCGATCACCAACATGGCGGCCAATTCACCACCGGTAAGCACATAGTCTCCCACCGATAGTTCCTCATCAACTAGATTCTCACGGATCCGTTCGTCAACGCCCTCATATCGCCCACAGATAAGAATAAGCCCCCCACACCCTGCCAGTTCGCGGGCCAGGGCCTGGTCAAAGAGACGGCCCTGAGGAGTGAGCAGGAGGGTAAAGGCCTCAGGATGCCTTTCTTGGGCATGCCGGATGGCCCCGGCCATGGGCTCCGGTTTCATCACCATGCCGCATCCTCCCCCGTAGGGGCGATCATCCACGGTCCGATGGCGATTTGAGGCAAAGTCTCTGATGTCGATGGTCTGAATGGATATCCGCTTGTTTTCAACGGAGCGTTTGATAATGCCTCCCACCACGAGGGAGGCGAACATCTCCGGGAACAAGGTCAGAACGGTGAAGTTCATTCTGTCAATCTTCCAGTCCCTCAGGAAGATCCAATCGCAAGACCTTTTCGTTCAGATCAATATCTACCACCACCGAATCGATGGCCGGTATCAACACCTCCTTTTTGCCGTTTCGGACCACATAAACATCATTGCTTCCCGTGGGTATAATGGCCTCCACGCGACCCAACCGTCGGTTGTCCAAGGTAAAGGCCTCCATGCCCATGATCTGGTGCCAGTAGTAACTGCCTTCTTCAGGTTCAGGCAGGGCGGCCATGTCTACACAAAGCTGGCAGTCTATCCACTCCTCTGCTGCGTCAATAGAAGCTATCTCCTCTAGGGCAAGAAGGATGACACGCTTATGCGGACGGGCAGACCTTATTCGAAAGGTGGCAAGGATCTTCCCTTGACGGGTAAGGACCAGGTCCTCACCTGGGGAAAGCAGATCCAAAGATTCAGCGTAGGGAAAGACCTTAAGGTAGCCCTTGATCCCGTGGGTACCCACGATCTTGCCCACAGGGATGAGGGCATTTCCACTCATGGTATCCTACTCCATGATTTCCAGGACAGACCTTTTCTTGATTTTCGCAGAAGCCGCCCCCAAAATCGTGCGTATGGCACGGGCAGTGCGACCCTGCTTGCCAATGATCTTTCCGAGGTCATCCTTAGCCACTTTCAGCTCAATAACCGACGTCTGTTCACCTTCGACTTCGGAAACCTCCACCGCCTCAGGATGATCCACCAGCGCTTTAGCAATGTACTTGACCAGATCCTTCATCTCCCGACCTCCTCACGCCGTCAAAAGAGCATAGCGACACCGACAAAGGTTACGTTGGCTTGGAAAGATCCTCTTACAAGTTTTCTGCTTTTGAAAAAAAACCTTCCTTTTTCAATAAACTCCTGACCGTAGCACTCGGGATGGCCCCCCTTTCAATCCATGCCTTAATCCGATCTTCCTTGATACGAACGGCAGCAGGCTGATTCAGTGGATTATATGTTCCCACCAGTTCCAGAAACCTGCCGTCTCGAGGGGCATCAGTAGAAGCCACAACAATACGATAAAAGGGCCTCTTCTTTGCGCCATACCTGGCCAATCTGATTTTTACAGACATATGCGAGTTGATTCCTCCTTAAATCGGCAGCCCTCCACGGCCAAAGGCCTTAAAGCCGCCCTTATTCAATTTCTTCATCATCTTAAGCACTTGGATATAGCTTTTCAGCAGCTGGTTCACCTGTTGGACCGTCGTTCCGCTGCCCTTAGCAATCCGTTTTCGCCGACTTGCGTTAATGATCTGGTGCTTCTGTCGCTCTTGAGCCGTCATAGAGTCAATGATGGCTGTAATGCGCACCAACTCCCTTTCATCTACTTTGAACTGCTTCATCTGTTTGAGCTTACCCATCCCCGGGATCATGGCCAGAATGTCTTCTAGGGACCCCATCTTTCTGACTTGGGCCATTTGATCTCGGAAGTCTTCCAGGGTAAACTGACTTTTTCTAAGCTTCTTTTCAAGTTCCAGAGCCTTCTTCTCATCCACGGCACTCTGGGCCTTCTCAATAAGAGAAAGCATGTCTCCCATCCCCAGAATCCTAGATGCCATCCGGTCGGGATGAAAGGGCTCCAGGGCGTCCAGATTCTCCCCCACACCAACAAACTTGATGGGCTTTGACGTCATGGCCCGGATGGAAATAGCCGCCCCACCCCGCGCATCGCCGTCCATCTTTGTGAGGATAACACCGCCTATGTCCAACGCATCGTTAAAGGCCTTGGCCATATTCACAGCATCCTGCCCTGTCATGGCATCGGCTACGAGCAAGATGTCAGAAGGTTGAACGGACTCCTTGATGCGTGCCAGCTCGTCCATGAGGGCCTCATCAATGTGAAGGCGCCCGGCCGTGTCCATCAGAAGGGTATCAAAACCCTCTTCACGGGCCTTTTGGACGGCCTTTCTGCAAATATCTTCTGGGTCCATGTCCTGGACAGATGGGAAGACCCCCACGTCCAGTTTCTTGGCCAGCGTCTTGAGCTGGTCAATGGCCGCCGGCCTGTAAATATCGGCCGGCACCAGATAAGGCCTGCGGTTTTTCTCCATGAGAAACTTGGCCAATTTGCCTGCTGTGGTAGTCTTTCCTGAACCTTGCAGGCCCACCAACATGATCGAGGCAGGTCGGCCAATTAAAGTGGGCCCTTCGTGCGTACTGCCCATAAGACGGGCCAGTTCCTCATTAACAATCTTGACAACCTGCTGTCCTGGTGTAAGGCTAGCTAGCACTTCCTGGCCGATGGCCCGCTGCCTGATGGATGCCAGGAACTGCTTTGTGACCTTGTAATGGACGTCGGCTTCAAGCAAGGCGATCCGCACCTCTTTCAGTCCGGCGTCAATGTTGCTTTCAGTGAGCTTGCCATGCCCTTTGAGTTTCTTGAAGGTGGCGTTCAGTTTGTCAGTAAGATTTTCAAACACGGCGTCTCCATGTCTCTTGGAACGTTATAAACCTATACTAATTATTTTCAGTCATTTCATATGTCAAGAAAATATTTTTTCTGTGCATTCCAGCTAGGGGGCCTCATCATCCCATGTCTGCCCGACTGGACATAACAAACTTCAGCGACCAAGGGCTCATTGATTGGTTTCAAGAGCACGGCATCGAGGCCTATCGGGCCGGTCAGGTCATGAGGTGGATATACCATAGAAAGGTTCGGTCCTTCTTTCAGATGACAGACCTCTCCAAGGATTTAAGGCAGTGGTTTTCTGAAAGACTCACCATCGGTCGCCTCAAGCCCATAAGAGTCCAGGCCTCTATGGACGGTTCAAAGAAATACCTATTTGGCCTCAAGGATGGCCATTGTATCGAAACCGTTGCCATTCCTGAACGGGGGCATTGGACGCTTTGCGTCTCTAGCCAAGTGGGGTGTGCCATGGGGTGCAAACTCTGCCTCACTGGTCGCGGGGGCCTCGTGCGTAACTTGGAGCCTGCCGAGATCATTGGCCAGGTCTGCACTGTTCAAGATGACCACGGACACCGCGACCCTATCACCAATGTTGTGTTCATGGGGATGGGAGAACCCCTTGCCAATTATCACAGCGTGGTCCAGGCCCTTGGTACCATCACGAGCGCTAATGGCCTTCAGTTTTCCAATCGTCGCGTCACCATTTCTACCGCCGGCCTGGTTCCCCAGCTACATCAGCTTGGCCGGGACGTGAGGGTGAACCTGGCCGTTTCTCTCAACGCTGCGGACAACAAGACGAGAGACCAAGTGATGCCCGTCAACAGAACCTACCCCATTGAGACACTCCTCGAGGCCTGCCGCAGGTTTCCCCTCCCCTCGGGTAGGATGATTACCATCGAATATGTCTTGATTTGCGGTGTAAATGACGGGCTCGAAGATGCAAAACGACTGGCAAGGCTCCTGAGGCCCCTGCGGGCCAAAATCAACCTTATACCCTTTAATCCCTTTGCAGGAAGTCCGTTCAAGAGACCGGAAGAGGCCCAGATATTGGCCTTCCAGAAGGTTCTCACAGATCGTCACTACACCGCCACCATCCGGCGAAGCAAGGGTGCCGACATTCGTGCGGCCTGTGGACAACTCCGTGCGAAAAGGGATGGCATTCAAGAGAAAGCTGAGCCGGACCGTTTTCATTGGCAGGCAGGTGCGGAAAGGAGCCCACATGGACGTGTCAGATATGCGGGAAAAAGTGTTGGCGAAAATTGAACTGGCTGACACAGTGGTTTCAGACGTCCTTGAAGTACTCGATTACCCCTATTTCGCAGAAAGGGACATTGAGATTAAGATAGACCAACCGGAATTCACCTCTGTCTGCCCCATTTCAGGCCTCCCAGATTTTGGGCGTATTACCATAAGGTACACACCCAAGGACAAGATCGTTGAATTGAAGTCCCTCAAGTATTATCTGCTCCAATATCGCAGTGTGGGCATCTTTTATGAGCACGTGGTCAATCGCATCTTGGAGGACCTTGTTGGTGTACTCAAACCCAAATTTATGGAGGTCGTGGGTACTTTTTCAGCGCGAGGAGGTATCACGACGACTGCAAGGGTAGTTTACAAGGACGAGGTCGCCGGCCAGATGTGACCATTGAGGAGCCTCACCGAAGTTTCACCTTGCTTCGTAACCGTTCAGGGTATAAGAAAGGCCGCTGGACTGGAGAAGGGAAAGCGGGGGAGACTCCTTGCGAGTTCGTTCCCATTTCCTAGACGACAAAACATAGGGGATAAGCATCATAGTGGGGAAGAGTACCCGTATAATAGCTGCCTTGTTTGTGTGCCTTTTGTCGGTAGCCGGTTGCGCCACCGCCCATAAGATAGGTGCGGACATTATGGGCAAGGGAGGGGCCTTGAAAAAGAAGATAGCTTTCATGGCCAGCATAAACGACTCTGGTTTTGGAGGGGACGATTTCCAGGTGGCGGCCCACAACCAGTTAATGAAATCTCTCTCCAGACACTGTGACGGCATTATCATCATAGATTCCCGAGAAGTCCAAAAGGCCCTGAAAGAGATTCCCCATCGTCTTTCAGATCGGATCGACACCATGACCCTTGGGAACCTTGGCAGGATCTATGGTCTTGGCGCGGTACTGGAACAAAGCATTGTGGACATCGAGTATAACACCGCAAAGCGTGGCATCTGGGGATTCAGGCAAACACGAACGCTCGTGCGGGCCTCTTTCCGCGTAAGGTGCTATGATACGGAGACTACCGCCATTCTCTTTGATGAGATGGTCATTGATGAAGTGGAGATTCCAGAAGGAGTTTGGAAAGAAGCAAAAAATACAGGCAGTTACAATGAGGCGATGGCACGCCCCCTCCTCTCCAAGATCATCTCAAAGACAGTGAAGCTCGTATGCAAGCGTTTAGCCAAAGAACCTTGGAAGGGGTATCTTGTTGCAGACTCCGGCAAAAGGTTGACCCTTTCGACAGGCAAGGATGCCGGGCTTGCCACTGGAGATGTGCTGGAGGTCTTTGGAGGGGCCGAACCGATAAGGGGCCAAGGTGATAAAGTCTATCTGGTTCCAGGCCTCAAGATTGGCGAAGTCAGGGTTACTCATGTGAAAGAGGACCGAGCGGAAGTCGTCCCCATTTTTGGCCGTAACCTTGAAAAGGGCCATTGCGTCAAGTTGAAGCCTTAGGGCCCAGAATCCGATAGATGGGAATAGGCTCATCCAAGCCCTTGACGGGGATGGCCGGCGTCATCCTCTCGGCCGCAAAGTGGTGGGACACCTCTTTGTAGGTCGTACCACTGACCAATATCTCCCCGCCCTTTGCCATTTTTTCTAAACGAGCGGCAATATTGACCGGCAGCCCGAAGGCCGTGTATTCTCTTTTCCTCAAGGAGCCAAAGACACCACTTACTACCTCGCCCGCACAGATACCGATTCCAACACGGAGCCTGAATCCATTTGTTTTTTTCAATCCTTTGCTGATGGCCTTACAAGTCTTCTGCATATGAATTGCCGATTCAATAGCCCTGACAATATCGTCCTCATGGGAGACAGGCGATCCGTATATCACCATGATACAGTCGCCAATGTGTTTATCTACAGTGCCGTTGTACAGATAAGCGATTTCTCCCAAGGGTGTAAAGTAGTGGTCATTTAGAAATTCTGCAATCTTTTCAGGTGGGACTTTCCAAGACATCTCGGTGAATCCTCTAATATCACTAAACAGTATGGTCACTTTCTGTTTTTTGGGGTTCATGACAGCAGGATCGTTTCTAATTTCCTCATAGACTTGATTAGAGACAAATTGCTTCAGTCGCTTTTTTATGACAATGTCTTGAATCTTGTTGCGCAATTCCCTGTTGTCAAAGGGTTTTGTAAGAAAACCGTCGAGCCCCTCATTGGTTGCCTGAATGGCGCTTTAAATGCTTATTTTGCATTAAATATACAGAAGCCTTTGGGATCACTCCGGTTTTATCGTATTCCCGCAAGGCAGCAACCAGCCCCTTTAAGTTAAAATCAGGCACCGTGACAGGCATCACCATCCACTCACACTTAAGTGTCCGGGCCACCCCTTTGGGTTTGTCGTACCAGATTTCCCGGTCATCTAAAATAGGCTCCACGGTGATATAATGGCCGGATGGGATGATATAGTCCAACAAGGTCCGTTTTTCAGCAACGGTCATATTCAAGATCTTCTCACCAAGCCTAGCCGCCACCTCTTCCAATTCCTTGGACCCATTGCGAACCTTTTTTGCCCTCTCAATCATTCCCTCTAAGGCTTCAGCCTCTTTTTTGGCCGTGTCCCTGCGTTCGGTTTCTAGGGTGATCTGCTGGTCCAGCTTTACCCTCTCACCTTCAACGGCCTCTTTGATATCGGCCTCATTCCACCCCTCCCATGCAACACCGCTTATGGCCTTCTGAAGCAGTGCCTTTTTCTTTTTCCTCAACTTTTCAATACGTTCCTCGGCCTGGGCCACCTTATCCCTCAACTGCTTGGCCCGGCGGCGCTTATTCTGATCCACCGACGACCAGCTCTTCAGGGTCCGCTTTGGGTGCATAAACAGGTCAATCAAGACATCACGTTCGACCTTCTGGTCAAGGGATAACATGTTTACCATGGGCAGCCAGCACGGCTTCTCGTCTGGCTCTCGCCTCTGGGGCGACTTCTTTCTGTTGTGGCATATATAATAGTTCACTTTTTTCTGACCTGGACTTCCACCATAAGCACCGACTAGACGAGCACCGCAGATGCCGCATTTCAACTTGTCAGTAAGCAAGAATGGGCTGTCCTTCTTTGACCGTGCACGGCGGCGGTTGTTCTTGACCGTATCCCGCAGCAGCTTGAACTCGTCTTTGCTGAATATGGCTGGGACATAAATATGAATTACATCTGGGTCCGTCTTGGGCCTGACCTTTAAAAGCTTCTGCTGTTGTTTCCCTTTGGGGCTGATGCCGGTGGTCTTCCACACGTACCTGTTACAATACATTGTGCCACATAAAGCCTCGTTCCGCAGAATCTCAGAAAGCCTGGGAGAACTCCACCTTTTACCTTGCGCTGTCCTTATGCCTAGGCGGTTCAACTCGGCAGCCGCCCAGTTGATGGTCTGACCGTCCTTGACTATCCAATCATAGACCGACCGCAAGACCGCCGCTTCTTCCTCGTTGATGACGATCTCGTGCTTTATGACTTTGCCGTTTTTACCCCGTTGAACCACCTTTTGTAGGCCATAACAAACTCTCGCGTTGGGGTAGATGCCCTTTTCAAGAAACTTCGCTTTGCCTCTCTTGAAGCGTTCAAGAATGTCGGTCTTTTCTTTTGCGGCGAACATGCTTTTTAACGTGAACATGAGGCGACCTTCAAAGGTATCAGCAGACTCCAGGCCAGCCCCAGGAGAGGCCACCTTAATGTCGTTGTCCAATAGAGTCTTCAGTATTAGAGCGCCTTCCATCGGGTCGTCAGAGCGGGTGATACGGCTGTGTTCGGCCACCAGAAGGATTTCAAACTCTCCCTTTCCCATGTCCTCAAGCAGCCGTAGAAAATCCCTGCGGCCTTCTAGGAAACTGCCGCTAAGGCCCTCGTCTTCATATACGTCCACAATCTCCCAGCCCCGGTCTTCCGCGTATTTTGTCAATGCGACCCTCTGGCCTTCTATGGTTTCGGCCTCTTTCTGAGTCGGTGTTGATACTCGACAATAGATGGCTGCTTTCATTTTCTGACCCTCTCTTAATTGAGACTACCCAAAAAAGAACCCGAGACCTTCCACGCCAGTACAGGCGCCCCGGACCTCACGGACACCGGGAATCTCGGGAACCTATTGTTTTTAAAACTCTTTTTCATCGTACTGTTTGGAAGTGTGTGATTGTATAGACAACTATAAAACTATAACACAAAAAGCAAGAAAAAGATACCGATAATTCTATATTTATTGAAAAATGTACCGGCTTCTGATACCCGTATATCATGACTGACCGCAAGATGTACAACACGACCATCGACAAGGCCCTTCTAAAAGAACTCAAGATCCTGGCCGCTACGCTGGAAAAACGCCAGAACGAGGTCTTGGAAGAGGCGATCCGCGACGTTCTGAAAAAGTACAAGAAGAAGCCCAAGAAATAGCCTTTCAAATCTCTCCAAGCTGACCCAACCTTTCTTCCTGATCCACTCCACTACGTAGTTTTTGCGTGAAACCATAGGTAGTTTTTGCGTCAAAAAATGGTCACTTTGTGCCATTGATTTCCCACATGCAGAGTGGTATACGGCATATTGGAGGAGTCGGGCAGTCAAAAGACGGCTTTCTTGGCCGTATTTTTACATCATTCCAGGGTCACCCTCATGGAGACACACCTAAAAATCTGCCTACCTAGCTCCTGACAGGGCGCTGTCTGTTCTGTTGGGAGTTCAGAACTATTCCTTCACGATTTCATCTCTGTTTTCTGCAAAGGGGGAGAAATGAAAACAAGACAACCCTTTCGGGCTTTACGTATTTTGAAGGGTGAACTCCTACTGGTCGCACTGGCCGCAATTCTAGTGTTACCTCTGGGGTCTTTTTGTACGGCGGCAACTATCTTTCATGAGGACTTTGAGAGTTACGCTGAGGGAAGCAACCTCTCAGGTCAAGGTGGATGGACAGGCGACAGGACACTTGTTGGAAATAGCTCTAACATGGGTTCCATGGTCGCCAATGGTCGGCTGACAGACGGATGCAGTGGTCTAGCCGTCTCCTTCAATCTGTTTCCCGAATCATTGACGACCTGCAGCAGTGTCTATACTCTGACCTTCGATGCATATGCGACCACGGATTCACCGCAAGCCCACAATTCTGCCATGAGGTTCTATTCCACTTCCGAGGGGAAAGGGCAAGTGGGATGGGCCATGAGCAACAATCCAGGTGGTCATTGGCCACCGTATACGGGAGGCGGTTGGATCTTTGACGCCAGATATATCACGGGAGCCGAAGCCGGATCACTCGACAACCTGGAATATTTTGATGGGGGTTGCGATCAAGTAGTGTCCCTTTCGATAATCCTCGACGCCTACAACCTTGAAGTCTGGGGGATAGCTGACTTTGGAACTGAAACTTATGAAACCGGTCACTATGCCATTTTGGCTGAAAAGCTTCTCGGCATTGATGGAGCGAGCATGGATCAAGACTATCGCATCGGTGCCGGTGAGTTTGACAACATCACAGTTACGGCTAATGCAGTACCCGCACCCGCAACCGTCCTCCTCCTTGGCTCTGGTCTCATAGGTCTAGCAGGACTCAGGAGAAGGAGCAGAAGAGGTACTGCATAACCCATGATCCTCCTGAAGATCCTATACGCCCTCGCCTGTGCCTTCGCCTTTTTCCTGATCTGCGGGTGGCGTAAAGACGATAGGAAAGCTTCTTGAACAGTTCGCAGATTATTTCTCACAACGTTTGGAGCGCATTGAGTTGACACCTAGTGCACAGGAAGCAGGTACACCGAAGGCCAGACTTGGCGTATCAATAGACTACATACGCAGTATTGCGACTAAAATGCAAGCCAGTAATGACAAGGAAGAGGAGGACTATCATTGGTTGATTGTGGGGGCTCTTGTTATGAGCATTGCATTACTCATGGATCACATAGAAAGCAAGACGTGAATTGAGCAACAACACAGTTAAGGCTGCCGACAGCGAGAACCGCAGCTTGACGAGCTTCCTACGCAATGCCGTGATCCTGTACCTCAAAGAGCATCACAACATCGACTGGCATGCCGTCAAGCGCGGCAAAAAGTAGGTGCGCGGCGGCGGTCGCCTCGGCTCGCTCAAGGTATCCGAGGGACCCCGGACCGCACACACCGAGATTAAGCGACGACGAGCAGCAGGGTAAAGGAGGTAAGCCAAAAACCCTGCCGCTCGCCGCGTTCCTTTTGGGAAGCAAGGAACGCCTCCTATTATTTTATTCCTTCAATGCGGCCACGAACCTGTCAACGGTGTCAACAGGCCGCTTCGGCTTCGGTTCCAAGCTAGGCGGCTTGCCGGTTGCGGCCTTCACAAAGCCGTCCATGACAGATTCCTTAGTCATGGGGTTTCTGCCTTCGCATTTCCGGGTGAAGCCTTCCACAGCATCTTTACTCTTGCTATTGTCGAACAGTCCATTGTGAAATTCGGTAACGTTCTTATACATTCAATCACCTTCCTTTGGCCTCATATCGCAGCCATGTTATCTAAGTGGAAACTGAGCCGAGACGGCAGGTGCTGCACGTCTACAAACTTCGCCCTGTCCTGGGGAACGTCGCTCAGGTCAACTAACGCTCGTGTCTCAACGACCATGCGGCCAACTATTTTATTATGTTCGTCTCGGATCTCAAATGCTGTAGACCTTCTGCCGCAACTTGTGGGCACGAGCAGTCCTTTGAAATACGGTGTTTCTTTTACAGCCATTATAAAACTCCTTCTTAGCTTCTTGGGCTGGCTTGTCAGCCCTATTAACTTCTTTAGAAGTTAATCTCTTCTGTATTATTAATCTGTATTATTAATCTATATTAATACTATATACTAGTTTTCTAATAGTCTGCCTATTAGTTTTCTAATAGTCTGCCTTTTAGTTTCTGATTGTCACTGCAAGGCGTTCAGGAGCGGTTGGAACTTCTCGCGTAGCGCCTTGAACTTTTTATTGAATTGCCGTTCTTTTGCCGTTGCCTCTTTCTTTCGCCTCAGAGCATCCTCTTTCACTCTGGCGGCGTTGACCTTGGCCTTCAATTCCTGGCGCATCTCAGCGGCTTTGAGTCGCGGCAACCGCTTCGCACGCTTTGACGGATTGCCCTTCTTGTCAAGCAGTTTTAGAGCGGTCTGGGCCTCGATCGTAAACAGGCGCTTGTCAACCAGGGTGCCGGGTGCTGCACCAAGATCCCGTTCGAGTTGCAGCAATGTTTCAATTTTAGGGTACGACCCGTGGGGAAGCTCAACGCAATAAAAGCCGTCAAAATGCCACTGCAAGCCGTCAAGAAAGCACTTCAGGAGATTTGTCTTCTCTTGCACCCAGCGGCTTGATTTCAGGTCGGATGGGTCAAAGTGCTCATTCATCTTCTGCTTTTTCACTATCCAATGGCCCTGGCCTGGCCGGGTGACAAACTCATCAACGTCGATGCCGCTGTCGGCCATATACTGCCTAAAAGCCGCGCTCAGCAGATCATAGCCAATCTGTTTTACCGTTGAATGCGCGAAATCAGAATCCTCTTTTATCGACGCGGCTGGGAAATCCTGATCCGCCGGTATCTGCCAATATTCTGTTGTCATTTTTCTTTCACTCCTTTTGTCAGTTTAAAAGTATGGGGCGGCCCGATTCTAACTGCGGTGGCACGGGCCGCCCCGGTTTTGGAGGTTGCGACCGTGCGTGTTAGTGGCTTCCTTATGAATCCTCCGACAGCTGACTTAGGTTCTGCCGGACCAGACACAGCGAGGAAGCCACCACGATAATGCTGCGCTGGGTAGAGTAGTTATTTGAAACGATATAGAATCCGGCCTCGACTCAGGTCATAGGGCGAAAGCTCCACTTTCACCCAATCACCGGGCAGCATGCGGATTGACGCAAGCCGCAGTCTTCCGGATGCGTAACACGACGCCAAGGTCGTGCAGCCGGAGCGGTGGTTCAGCTCCACTGCCCACTTGCCGAAGGCCTGGTTCTCCGTGATTCTGCCGTTGAGAATGATCCTGTCTGTCTGTTGTTGAGTCATTGTAAATACGCCGTAAAAGCTTCTTATCCGCTGTTTAACGGGGGTTTTCAGGAAAAGGCATGTAACCCTATTAACCCGGAAAAATACCCCCTTAAAGTTATATAAAAGCTAGTCAAAACCTACCCCCAACCGTGTGTGTGGTTTGCAACTTACAGCCCTTATTCGTCTCGGTTCTCATATCGGCTCCACAGGTAGTCAATGACATCAGATTCAAAGAAATACCGCTTGCCTGACTTCTCGACGTAGTTCAGGCCGCCCCTGATCCAATACCCCAGCCTCGCGCTTTTACCGTTCTTGGTGACGGGCAGGTCTAGACGACGGCAAAGGTCTCGCTCGCTCCAGATCTGGTCTAGTCTCTCCGGTTTCTTGCTCACAGTCTCCTTCCTCCTCTTCTATTTGTTCTAGCGTTTCCGGTAGCAGCCAGCTTCCGGCCAGCTCGTCGGCTACCTGCTTAGTCCCGTGCCAGTGCTACCTTGTACAGGGTCAAGAGTTGTTCCTGGGTGGCGTTTACTAGGCGCTGAACGCACCGGCTACAGACGATTTCTGTGTCTGCGTTTGGCGGGGTGTACTGTGGCTCGGGTCTGTTGCAGAATATGCAATACGTGTCTTTACTGGCTATTGTGCTTCACGCTCCTCTTGTAGTATTTCTCCTTTCCTTGTGCTTCGGGGACAGCTAATATAATTTAATTTTCTGCGGAGTGCCCCGTCCATCGCCCGTTTGATTTTCGGTGGTGATGTAAGACGGCGCCCCCGTCCCTCGCCCTGCGGAGTGGGAAGAGCTGGTTGCCTGGGGCAGTTTGACCGGTTGTCATATCACTGTGACCGTTTCACATTTAATCTGTTTAAGTCCATTTCAAACCCTTTTTGTTTAAAAACCATTTGTTTAATAAACAGGCTGAAGCCGTGATCCGTTGAGATACTTAGCTTTCAGCGTCCTCAGGTTGACATTTACAGCCCTTAAAACATACGCGGGTGATACCCCAAACGTCTTTGAAATGTCGCGCAGAGTCTTGCCCCTTTTCCGAAGCCGTTTCATCTTCTTGATGCTTTCAATCTGTTCTGTGTCCTCCACCAGCTTTCCAGCATGTACCCTGAAACCGTACGGTACACGGCCCACCCATTCATTCTTGCCGCGCTTGTAGGCCAGCGCCTGTGTGACGCGCTCAGACACCTGGTCCCTTTCGAACTCATTGAGCACGGCCAGCATTCGGAACACCATTTTCCCCGCCGCAGTTGTCGTATCTATGTGCTCAGTGACGCTCACCAGATCTGCGCCCTTGTGTTGTAGCGCCTCCGCGATAGCCAGGGCATCCCTGGTTGACCGGGCCATCCTCGACAGGCTGTAAACAACCAGCGCATCGCCTTTGCCCACACTCTTGAGCGCACTCTGTAGTCCGTCCCGGTTGTCCATAGCTTTTCCGCTGATTCCCTCGTCACGATATACGTCTTTCAAAGCATATCCGTTGAGCTTCGCCCATGCCTTGATCTTCGCCTGCTGGTTCTTTAGGCTAACACCCTGTTGGGCCTGTTCGATGGTTGAAACCCTGACATAACCGACGGCTGTTTTCATCCGATTTGCCCCTTTCCTGTTGCGTGTTTTAGGCTCTGAAACAGCCATATTTTAATATGTTCCGATGTCATTTGTAAAGCCTTTTGTAGCTTATGTTTGCCGATGGTGTCGCTCTCAAATACAAGCTGGGCGTGGACTTGCTGAGTAGCCACACCCCAATATGTAGACTTGAAAGCTGTTCCTCCTGTTTTCTAATATATTTTAAGTGCTTATAACCTGTCTCTGCTTCCATGTTCTTATGTGGTTTCCCTCTCAGTCCCTATGTAGCAAATAGAGCACTCAGAAAAGCTTTCTATTTGTGTGGTATATAGGCATTTTTCTAGTGCCTGCTTCTTGACCACTATCATATACCCCCCATCTTCAATCACTATATCATCCTTTCTTATTCTTCCCCCTCCTTGACAAAACTTCCTACCTTTGGTATCTTATGCACGCTGGCAGGGAAATCCTTTTCAAAGAGGTGATGCTTATGTTTAATTACATAATTGCATTAAACGTTCTTATTGGATTTGTAATCCTATTGAGAATTGTTTAGCCAACCCAAAAAGGAGGCCACTTCCGAAAAAGGAGGCACATCCCTGCCAGCGTTTCGAATCACGCTATTCTCTCTTTATCTTCTTGTTTTCTTCTTTCTCCTGACTGTCTTTTTCTTTTCCTGTTTCCACTCTAGCTCAATCGCTGGAAGCTCTATCACCCCTCCATTTGAATCCTTCAGTTTATAAGGACTCTTGGTCTTTTTTGCTGTGACTATCTTTTCAGTGAGAAGTCGCTCCTCGTCCTTGCTCATCTTGTTCCTTCCCACCATCAGCGCCTTTATTTTTTCTGCTACTTGTTTCATGCTCTGCTTGGTAGCATTTCCAAGAATCCTCTGCTCGAAGTCGTATCTCTCTTTGATGTCCTTCTTGTCTTCTCCGGCCAGACTCCAAGACCAGATTGTTTTAAGTGCCTTCTCGTCAAGATTGCCCGCCTTTAGCTTCCTTACACCGTCCCGCTTCTTCAGCTTCCATCCCGCGAAGCCATAATCAACCCTGCCAAGTGTTTGCTCAAGTGCCTTGTCCCTTTCCTTGTCTTCCTGCTCGATCAACCGCTTGTGCTGTTGTGCCACGCTCCTCGCAAAGCTGGGATCATGTGCAGCCAATTCCCTGGCAAGCGCGTTTCTTTTGTCTCCGGGCGGCGCTGCCAACATCTGACTTCTTAGCTCCGTTATGAATCGTGCCTTGGCTTGCTTATATTTCAACCCGCAGGTTCCTCTGTTGGCTTTGATCCAACTTCTCACTCGCCTCGGTTCGATTCCAGAGCTGTAACATGCCGTGTCCAGGGTGTTGCCTTTGCCTACTAGGCTCAGAACCTCTTCAAATTTTCTCTCGTCATAATCTGCCATTGATTCTATTTCCTAGGCCAAGATTTCAATCCCAAAAGTCTCGGCAAACTGTTCAAGCTGTCCCAAATCCTCGTCAAAGTCCTGGGCATAAAGGCTCTCAATGACGCTTCGCACGGCAGTTATGGCGTATCGTGCCGCGTCAACACCGTGGTCATGCGCCTTCACTATATTCTGTGACAAGGTGCCGTCTGGCTTTGTGACGTGACGCATCAGTTGAAGCTCTTTGTGCGTGGGCTCCAGGTCTGGCTCACCGTGATAATAACCGTCTAAAATGTATAGGCACGACTTGCGCTTCCTGCCTGACCAATAGGGTTTCAGATACCCCTTCAGAACCTCAATTCCTTCTTGCACTCCCGTGACCAGTGGCGTCTCTGTTTCTATCCCAAAACGCGCCAGTTCATTTCGCAGGCTCTTGCCAGAAGGGTCCACAAAGATCAATTCATAGTCCTCTCTATAGGGGCTTTCAAGTATAGCCCTGGCCAGCCTAGCCATGTCCGAAGTGGCGGACCGGTATTCATAGGCAAGATACAGTGTCGGCTTCTTATAACTATCAACATCCACATGGCCCGTGGCATCGTCACGAAGGTCGCTCACATCCACGAGCCATCGTTGAAAAACAAGATTGCTGGCCTTGGTTGACCCCCAGTCAATACCGCAGACTGTGAAATCATAATGAAAATCTTCGGGCTGTGAAATCAGACTGACTTCCGGTTCATAATAGTTATTGAACACCGTCGAAGTGATAACCGGCTTGAGATTCAACCATTGACTTTTTAGAACTTCATCGGAAAGAAGGCGTACCTTCGCCTTGAAGTCTTCTAGGTCCAAGTGGCCGTCACTCTTTCGGAGCCGCCCCTTGCATAGCTCTTGCAGTTCGCACCTGCCATGAACCTTGTCGTCACATTTCCGCATACACCTTTCAACGGCCTGCCACGCACTCCAATTGAAGATTTTGTATGTCTTGGGATTTTCTTTTGCCATCTCAAGCAGCCTTTGAAATGGTCCGTCCAGAAACTTCCTACTTGACAGAAAGACCGTGCTCGCCTGTATGTCCCCTTGTGATATAGCACACGAGAGCATTTCCTCTACCACCCTCCAGTCCAAAAGTTCCGATTCGTCGGCAAGGAGTTTGCTGGGATGAAGCGCATTCGCTCCCTCCAAACTTGAAGTAGTCATTTCCACGCTAGAGCCGTTTCCCCATTTGATAGCTTTAGCGGTCGGCTTTGAACTAAGAAGTTTGTTGCTTGCATTGCTGCTCGTACATAGTTTTCGCAAATACAAAAAAGCCCGCGATGACTGATCCTTAGTCGCAGCGCAGGTTGTCGTTTCGCACTCGGGGTAGAAAAGTGCCCACAAGTAAATCAAAACGGCCAGAGCAAGAGTCTTGCCGCTGGCTCGTGATCCCATGGCCAGCGCATCCCGGCACTCCTGAAAGAATAAGACAGCCACAAAATCAAAGGGACTGCAAAACGGCTCTTTTCCGACGCCCCCCCGCCTTGTAATGTCGAACCCACAGAAAAGGCGAATGAAAGCATGGAGTGCCATCCGGTTGTGAATGCCATTTTCCAAATAAAACTCAAACGTGTCAGTGTAGTAATAGTGAAACTCTGGGTCATCAAGAAGCATGTCCACTGTCAAATCCAAAACGGGCCACATGCTCTGCTCCTGCTCATTTGTGATAAAAGCCCGCAGGATCTTCAGGAGTCTTTGTGTGGTTGGTCTGTCTATCTTGGGTACAATCATTTCTTCTTCTTGGTCTTTGACCCCTTTGGTCTTCCTGGTCTTCTCTTGACCGGGGGGTCAAAGTTGCCCGAGCGTTTCTGAAGCTCTTGCACTTCGGGGTCCGGTTTTACAATGGGCTCGATCCATCGTCCCGTACTTTTATTCACTCCTTCTTGTCCTCCTCTGTGCCCGGCGCAATGTAGCAATCAGCGCCGGTGTGTTTGTCGTCAACGGTTGCATGGGCGGCATAGGGGCATGGTCCTTCATGCTCCCTGCGGCAGCGCCAGCATATCTTTTCAGTGGGATCTGTAGTCTTCAATGTCTGCTAGTTCCTCCTTTGCCACCACCAGCAGCAGCGGCGCGCGACACCTTGTCGATTAGTGTTCTTCAGGACCGGGTTGTGTTTCATTCAGGACCACTCCCTCTATTTAAGCAGAACGAATAAATAAAAGGAGGTGGCGCTTTAGCGCCACTTCCTATACACTTTTCTTCCTGAATACTTGGAAGGAGAAAAGTGTATAAGGAAAAGCTGATATATATACAGGGTACTTGAATTAGATTATATATTACATTAAGGTCCGCCATTGCTTAAGCCCTAGTTATTATAATATATCCCAAAGATTCCCATTATTCAGTGACTTCACACTGAATAATTTCATTATTCAGTACTGAATAATGAGAGCTATGAGAAAATAGTGTCAAAACCTTCGATCTCCCTCTTTGCCTTCGCCGTAAGCAGTGGCAGAACTCTTGGCCTTTCCACCACCTGTTTTGTCCCATTGTCTGAAATCACCTCATGAAAGCTTCCCTGTTTCGCGATGCAATACACGTTCTGATACGCAATGATGCCCCGTTTTTCGATTATCCCGATACGCGAGAAATAGGCCAAATACTTATTCACGAGTTGTTTCGAACAAGGAGGGTCCAGGTTGTTGGCCATGTCCTTTGTTCGTATCTTCACCAGGATGTCGGCTGCATCAGCCCCCACCTTCAGGAACACGTGTGAATGCCTCTTGATGAAGGGGAACTTGTTGAGCCAAAGATAATTATACATGTCTTGAAATCTAGTCCTGTTCATCACGTGTCGAAGCTTTTTGGTACTGTAAATCCACTGTGGCCATTTATAGGGTTTAGCAGAAACCCGGACAGCGGAGAACTCATCCTCTTGTGCAAGTATCTCGAAAACGTCACCCACAACCGCGCTGACCACATCTTTTGGCCACCTAAGAAGCTGGCTCCTAGCTTGAGCAATCTTGGCCTTGTTGATCTCGTTCGGTTGTTTCCCATTCCTTCGCATATCTTCCTCCTAGTCTGATTGTGACCACAGCCGGAGGAAGGACCCAGACTAGGAGGTCAGAAGTCATTCCTACCGACTGCGGCGGTTGGTGATTGTGGGCAAGGTTTGCAAAGCCTTGTCCAGTGAAAACTGTTTTACTCATCTGTATCTTTTTTTAGTTCTTTCAAAATCGCTTTCAATAGGCTGTTGGTCTCGATCTGCTTCGCGAGCAGCCACACAATCCCCGGGCCGTTCCTTACAGGGTTTTCCGCAACGCGTTGAAGCGGGTATTTCTCCTGAAGATAGTCTGTGTTCATAAATTGTGCTCCTTACAAAAATAGGACTGGTGAAAATAGGTCGCTTTCATCCATACTAAAATGCTCACATATTTTTTTCGCCTCCAATCTGGTCGGCTCCCTACCGTTGCACAGTTGGTTCAACCGTACATGGTGCAGACCCAGCTCGGCGGCGACTTTCTTTTGTTCCAGTTTCCTGTTTTGTAACACTGCCCATAGCCTTGACTTCATTTGACTACACCTCTTTAATCTTTTTATTTTTAATATAATAAGCGATCTCGAAGATTGCATTATTGACAAGGCTAATTTCACAGCTAGTAAAAACAAATACTTATAAAAAAAGTGCGCCCAAAAAGAGAGCTTTCATGTTTTTTGTCGTTTTTCACGGTTCCCAACAAAGCACCAAACAACAGAGGCGGCACCAGAACTCTGAGCGCCGCCCCATGTGTGTTGAGTGTGATGTGTTAATCATCTCACCCAATAGCCTTACCACCGACCAATATCTGCCAAGTATTGATTCGCCCTATCTTGCCATTCAATAATATCAGGCGTAATTCGGGCATCCTTGACTGGTTTTTCGAGAGTGGGGATGTCTTCACCGTTTATAATAAATAGCCAATCGCACAGTGCACTTATATATTCGTCTTGGCATACTGCCTCTATCGCTTCAGCATCCGTCCAGGTGCGACCACTTATCCAGCCATTTCGGGCAGTGTAGTATTTGCCGATTGACATGCCCACCTTTTGAGCGATTTCATGTGCTTTTAAAAATAGCTTGCTCCATCTTTCCAGCAGTGATGGCCCCGGTGCATCCCATAAAAAGCATCCGCACTGCCTGCAATGGTTGTAAGGTGTGTCTATACCGTGATCTTCGTAATTGCGACGTGGTACTTGAAGGTGTTCGGCTGTCATCAGACTAATACCTTGCCTAACGTCTTTCTCAGTGATAACATCATAACCAAGCCTCTTCGCGGCGGCAGGCCAGCATTTCTCAGCATGAAATGGATCTGTTCCTAGCCAAACGACCACCGCTTTTTTACCGTCTTTTGTCATTGTCTTGCCTCCTCTAACTGTTTTTTTGTCTCCGGTTTTGTGTGTTTTCTCTTGGGGTTATCTTTGGTACTTTTTTGTACCAAATCTCTCTTGCCTCCTTTTTCCTAATGCCTCTTCATGATGGAATAAACGCCACCGCCACAGCTTCAAGGATATCCTCAGTTAAAGTTCTAACTACTCGCTGTGAATCCTTTATCTGAGATTTAAAATTCTCAACGGCATGAAGGTCGATGTAGCGCAGAATTGTAATAACAAAGTTTACGCCCCATCTCCGGTCTCACTACAATGGCATTTGCCTCAACTTTTCTGCAACCATACTCATTGATGTAGCTCTGCACGTAGGCTTTTTTATAGTCATGGTGTCGCGAGCTAGCGAGATTCTCGCCAGAAGCCGTTATCAAGCTGTCAATCCAAGAAAGATTGTGCTTCTCAATGAAGTCATAGTTTAGCCCAAACCTGTCAATGAGCAGATTGTCTGGGCTCCATCCTGTTGCCAGTTCCAGTTTTTTGAAATTATGCTTTAGCCTATCGCTTATCATCAATCCACTTGGGTCATGGTCGCCGCAATACAAGAGCACCGGCTTGCGACCTTCTTCTTCATGTTGCCGAAAGCGGTTTATCATGGCATAGCGCTGACCATAGCTGGCATTTCCATGAGTGTTAGCAATTCGGATATTGAACTTGGAGCAGATAGGTCGGAATAGTGAAACGAGGTCCGCCTTTTCAACTAGCATCTCGATATAGTATTTCTGGTTGTTCCAAAAGGATAGCGGCTTGTAGTACGTGTGAATGTCGCGCAAGGAAGCAAAAGCGTCTTGCACGAAGTCATCAGGTGCTACGGCATCGACAAGCGATTCTCCTTGGCTGAATGCTCGGTTGTCGTCTTCGAGGCAGAAGTCCAAGGGAAGTTGCCCACGTTCTCGGTACTCACCGAAATACCGCATTGCCTTAGTGCTGAAGTCGGACTTGGCCAAGCCCCATTCTTGCTCTAACATGTAACACCAGCCACGGAGCGTCATCTTGAAGTCAATTTGGCTGTCGATCTCCCGAATCTTCGTGAGCGTTTCTTGGCGATTCTCAGCCATCCTTTTGTGCTTTCCTGGGCCACCCCGAACAGTCAAACCCGGCTTATAGTCTGGTGGAAATACTGACTCAAAACTCATTTCACCTCCTTTCATCGTGTGGTGGAGCGCCCCCGAAGGGAAGGAGACTGGCAAAACCCTCCAGGAGCGCCCACCCAAAAATTATTGTAGTAGTTCAGTCACAATACTCACTCGGCAAAAGTTCAGCCCCACAATCCCTACAATGAAAATCAGAAAAACGGCCAAGGCTTCCGCACTTTGGGCACTGGGGTTGAATAGTGTGACTCAGGCTAAACGCATCTTCGTCCAATTCCAATTCCCTAACGACCGCGGCCACCTTAGCCACGATTTCTGTGGCCTCTTGAGCATCCCAAGTTTTATAGACTAAACCTGTATCTGTAAGACTATATTGGAAGCCCATTTTCCAAAGCGCATCTTCGTACTGCTTCTCCGCCGGTGACGTGGGTTCACCGGACATATCTTCATCATTGACATACCCTTCCAACCAATGTCTTCTTTCTACTTCTTCCTCGTTACTCATTGTATTTCCTCCTTTGCTTTAGTCCGTCATAGCTTCTTGGTACGCCTCGTTGTATGCTGACTCATAGGCTTCCTCATAGGCTTCCTCATAATCTTGGCCCTGTTTAGCCTCCTCGTGAGCTATGAGTTTCGCTTCCTCGTGGGCCAGCTGTTCTCGTTCTTCTAAAGTTTCGTCCATCCTCTCTCACCTCCTTTCATCACAGAATAAAAAAGGCCCCGCCGGGAGGAGATAACGCTTAGGAGTTTGATTCCCCGACGAGGCCTTCAGAATTGTTTTTTTTAGCTTCTTACGTTATCTCCAGCTCCTCATAATATTATAACATGCTTTTTGAAGAGTCGAAAAAATTTCCCCCAAAAAATACAAAAGCCCACCGAAAAATTAACGGCAGACTTTGCTTTAAATATAAACTATTTATAATTTGATTCAGCTACAGCGAGAGCACTATTATATTATTCATGTCTTTTTTATTTATCTTTCCATGGTGGCGTAACCGGTGAGCAAGATGCGGGTGACTTCAGGGTTGATAGCGGCAATGCGTGCCAGCGTCTCTAGGCCGTCAAGCCCTGGCATCTTGTAATCTGAAACCACAATGGTGATCTTGGAGGGTTCGTTTTCAACCAGTCGGATTCCTGTCTCCCCTTCTTCAGCTGTATAGACGGTATATGGTTCCCTTTTTAGCGCTCGAATGATTGAGCGGCGCACCCCTTCCTCATCGTCAATGAATAAAAGACCCGTCATTTCTCCCCCTTACGGATAGCGACGGAATGGTTCAGTTGAGGTCTGAAGCCCCTCAAAATAGGTACGAACGGCATCCGTCATTTCCTGGAAAGATTGCAGGCGCACGATAGCGCTGCGGAAACCACTGGCCCTTGGAAGCCCTTTGACGAACCATGCAAGTTTGCTTCGCATCATGCGCACGGCCCTGAATTCGCCAAAATGACTGACAGATGATTCAATGTAACGCAAGGTGACGCCAAGGCGTGCGGACAGATCTGGCATTTGGGCAGGGCGTCCGTGGAGCATGTCGAGGGCCTGGCTGAAAATCCAAGGATTACCAATGGCAGCCCGTCCGATCATAACGCCATCGCATCCGGTTTGCTGTTGTATCTTGATCACATCATTTGGTGTGCACACATCTCCATTGCCGATCACCGGCATGGAGACAGCATCCTTGACGCGGGCGATCAAAGACCAATCAGCCCTTCCACCAAAGCCTTGAAGGGCTGTCCTGGGATGAATAGCCACTGCCTCCACTCCACAGTCTTCAGCCATGCGGGCAACCTTAACGGCTTGGTCTCCTGAGGGATCCCAGCCTGAGCGGAGCTTGATGGTTAAAGGGAGTCTCACAGCACTGCGGACGGCCTTTAAGATGGCTTCCAGCCGATCTGGTTCGGCCATCAGAGCTGCTCCGGCCCCCTGCTTTACCACCTTGCGGACAGAGCAGCCCATATTGATGTCAAGGAGGTCTGCCCCTTGTGCCTGGACGATCTGGGCCGCCTCGGCCATGACCTCCGGGTTGGCCCCGAATATCTGGGCAGAAAGAGGCCGTTCCGCAGGATGGCTTCTTAGAAGTTCCAAGGTCTTTTTCCCACGATGGATAAGACCGTTTGCGCTCACCATCTCGGTGACGACAAGGGCGCATCCCGCTTCCTTGGCCAGCAGTCTCAAGGGAAGCTGGGTGATGCCGGCCATGGGGGCAAGAATGAGAGGGTTGTCTAGGGTAAGGCCTCCTATCTTCATAGGTCGTGATAAGACACCTGGTCGGACATTTCAACTCCAAAGGGCCTGCTTCCTACATGTTGGAGAGGATTAGGGTCGGCAATACCACATGTCGTATGGCAATCAGGAGTCTTCCTGGTTGGGCTCTCTTGCTGAATGAAGAGAAACGGGGGATGCCTGACCACAAACGGTATCTTCTCTTCCCGTACGGCGTGATCGCCACGTTCATATCGTCGAGAGGAGCACCTCTTAAAGCGTTATGACTGTCTTCTCTGTGGAGAGTGGACGGAGAGGTAGTCAGGCTATGGGTTTAAGGAAGGGGCCAGGAATGGTTCGCAGATTTGTCAGCACGTCGAAGTATTCTGCGCCATGGCCTTGGCTATGGACACCTTGAGCTCCGCTAGATCATGCGATTTCACCACGTAGTCGTCCGCCGGGGTGGACCTTGCGTCATCTCTGTAGGAATCGTAAGCGCTGTAGAGGATAATGGGCAGATCTGGGTTCTTTGTCCCTACGTCCGCAAGAAGACCAAAGCCATCGCCTGCCTCTGACTCTCAGTCATTTCCTGTTTTATTTGTTCTCTATTCCTCCATCGTCAATAGGTCCTGAAAGGGGACACCATTTGATGCGGTGATGGTCACCGTGTATTGCCCTGGTGTGCTCATGGCGGCTTCATTAAAGTGGACTGCGCCTTCTTCATCGGTGACGCCCACGAAATAGTTGGAATAATCGTCAAGAGGGGCATCGATCTTGGAGATGGTGACCTTGGCGCCCGACGCAGGACCCAGGTGTTCGTGATGCTCATTTATGAAATGCACATTCACAGTGAACTGCTTCAGGTAGTCACTCAAGGACAACACTTGGGGGATCTGGGCGTAGACGTATTTGGGCTTTTCCGTTCGGATTTCCATGGAGGGATCGCCAAACCAATGATACATCTCATAGTGCTTTCTTATCTTCTCTGTGGTTGTTTTTGACGCTCCCGTATATTTGGTCTCCTCCTTGACTTTTGTCGCCATATAGAATTTGCCGGCACAGAGCACAGGGCCCATTTCCAGTACGCGAAGGTCTGCGGGAGAAGATGTGGGCAAGAGCCCGGGCCAGATGGCATCGGTCCATCCCTGGAGCAGATAGGAATTGTATTCGTTCCAGGTTATCCGTGTTCCTGCAATGATCCCTACGGCGCCGCAATCCCCGTAGACACTGTAGGCAGGTCTTTCCCAGTATTCACTGAAACACTCCTCCGAGGCCTTTGTGTTTGCCTTGGGGTCATCTGTCTCATTATCAAACCAGCCCGTTTGGCAATTTGCGCTCCAGACCACAGGCAGCAAAGAGAAGTTAAATAGGAGGTACGCGTCTGACCATTCATAGGCCGGATGGACCCACTCCTGTCTGCCCCCATGATCAAAATGTGTCACCAGAAAAGCGCCGGAAGTGACGGCATTGGTTATGTCCACGTGGTATCCGCTCCACCCGAAATGGGGTCTTTGAAGATAGGCGGGGATCGGAGTCCCCTGCGTACTGCTGGGGCTTTCAGAAAAACCCCACTTGGCTGGCGTGACATTGTTTTCCGTGTAGTAAATTCTGTTGACGGATTTCTTGATCTTGTGCTTTCCATCTGACAGATATACAGCCAGTTTTTCCGTTGTCCTGCAGAACATCCCATCTTCAACACCATTGGGCTGAAAATACTTCTTAACGCCGTCCATGGAGTAATTACCCCCGTCCTGAAAATAGGTACACAGGGCCACGTTGTTGTAAAAGTGGCTATTCATGGTGGGGGTTTCTTCATAGTTGATGATGGCCTTTACCCTCCTTTTGGCCTGGCCGTCCGTATCAACAGAGATTCTTCCAATGTAAATGTCCGGCTGATAGTCCGTTTGATCCAGACTGGGGCCTGTATTCAACGTTGTATAATAGAGATCCGTCCCGATCTTTCCTTTGTTCATGCCGTGTTCCGTCTTATAGTTGGTGGGCACATACTCTGCGTCGCCGATAATAAGAACATACTTGGGCTTAATGTCCCAGCGGTCAAACCCGTCCTTGAGGACATTCTTGATGTCCTGGGCCTTTAGATGATGCTTCATATAGATGGCTGTCTTGAACCCACATTGCTTTTTCCAGGCCGCCATGTCCTGGGCCGCTGCCTTGAAGTCAGGGTGTGTCACAATAATATAATCCCAGCCGTAGGAGCCTTTGGGATAGACCTCATGAGGAGGCGGCTCCAACAGTCCTTTTGCTTCGTCTTCAGCCGAGATGACGGCATCTCCATTAAGCGACACCCGGCGAAAAAGGGGATCAAAAAAATTGTCGGGCTTTGGCATGATGTGGCCATGGAAGTGAATGGCTATTGCAAGGGAGTGATAGGCATAGGTCCTTTCTTGTGTCGGATTGTATTGATAGGGATAGATCCAAAGAAGGGCGCATTGCTGGCCGCGAACGATCTCCGTGGGCCCCAGTTCGGCCAATACACCGGGGTATCTCCTGTCTGCAGCGTATGCCTCTTCATCTTTGGTAAAAGGGGGGATGATGTTTTCATCGTCCAGGGCGTAGGCAGAGGGTTGTACCGGTTTCAGGTGAATAGCGTCTATGATCGCGCAACCCCCAGGATCAATGACCAGTTCCGGTTCTGTTCCATTTGGGATCAGAATCCAGTAGCCGAATACGGGAACTGCCGGTTTTCCCACTTCAAAGGTTCCAGCTTCGGGGCTCGGGTCCATGATGGTATGGTATTGGTTCCCATCTGCCATTTCCATGGAACCAATGTCCATTTCTCCGAGGGAAAATCGCAGCATGACAGATTCAGCCGTTGAATCCAGAACCTCTACATGGCTGTAATTTGGGCAACGTTGTTCTTCTTCACCCTCCAGATATTCATATCCCACGTCCCCCGGATCTCGGCTTGCGGCCAGGGCAAGTCCAGAAGCAGGCTGTTTTTGAAAAACAAAACAAGGAGTCACGATGATCAATAGAAACAGAGAGAAACAAACGGTTGCTTTGCTTTTCATTCTTGCCTCCTTTGAAACTCCGCAGGGGCTGCTCCAGGCGCACTGAGACCTCTCCGGGCCACCCTATTCCGAGGCCTGCCCTTTTTTGAGCAGTCTTTTCCCCTTAGTCATATCCATCACCTACGCTGTCTGTAGCAAGCACCGTGCCGTTCGAGGAGGCTGGCGGCAAGACAATCATGATATCAGTTGGTTAAACAGATTTTGGGCGTTGGAGGGGCGGAAAAGAAAAGGTCCCATATGTTGAATTTCAGATTGAATGGGCCGAGATTTGCTGATTATTTTCAACGGATGGGCTGTTTTTCAGTTTATTTTGACGGGGCGGCGGCAAGGCCGCTCCTGTTTGAGTTTTCTAGAACTGGATGTCATCAGGTTTGTGGGGGTCTGGGAACTCCACGAAGGTCCAAGTGCGTTTTATGATTTTATGCAAGGCTCAGAGCATGGCAGATACGAGGGGGACGGGAGTGGGACATCCATGATTCTATGCTTTGCTGACGGCTTCAATACGTTGCGTAATAAGAAAGGCACAATTTCATGGACATCCCGAAACTACACCCTTCCATCTACAGGGATGATGTCAGTGAAAACGAATCCCTGTCGCTCAACAGTTTCGCCAATTCGGACCGGAATCGATTCCCTGAACATCGGGCCATCAACGACCACCGTGTGAAACTCTCCGTTCTCGCCACATGGGTCAACGTCTTCCGGGAGCTCGCCCAGCAGAGTTTCCGACCATCGGCGGCCCGCCAGGGCTTTGGGTATTTTCCGGGGATCAAGACAGCTGATGTATGCTTCAACCCCGGATGCCCACATCTCTTTCGCCAAGGAGTCAGTCGGAGTATTCCAAATGGGAAAGACGGGCTTGAGCCCCGTCCCCTTGAGTTGCTGCTCACGATAGTCCCTGATGTCTTGAAGAAAGAGGTCTCCAAAGGCCATGCACTCGATTCCGTCTTGCCTGGCATTGTCAACGAAGGATCCCATGGCTGCACCGTACTCTTCGTTGCTGCACGGATCCGGTATATGGATGACTTGAAGCGTCAGACCCAGTGCATCACATTGACGCCGCAGTAGATCCGATCTGGTTGCATGCATGGCGACACGATCATGTGCCTCGTTCACGACTGTAAAGAGGCCCACAACGTCAATCTGGCGGTCCTGTTGCAAGGCATGTAGAGCCCATGCGCTGTCTTTGCCGCTACTCCAACTCAGCAGAGCCTTTCTCTTCATTCCGCTTTCCTGTCGAACGGGCTAATCAGCCGCGCGGCTTTTTGCAGGTAATGGATAGTATTATTGATGGGCCGCATACTCATCCAAGAGCCTGCGAATCATTTTTTGATACTGCGTGTTATATTTTTTTGCTTCTTTCTTAAAGAAATCAACGCTCGTTTTGCTGAGAGCAATTGTGACCTTAACGGTTTCGTCCTTTAGAGCTAGTTCTTCAGGTGAAGGAAGAAAGTCAGGAATAACCTTCACCTTTCCAATGGGCTCATCAGTGTATTTTATTTTCCCTTTCATATATTTTCTTTCCTTTCCGCCAATATCCGGCGCCTATTATTCTGATTTTTTTCGGTATGTAAATCTTACAGGTATTACCCCACCGCAGACTTTGCCAAGACAGCAATATCGTTTTTCATCATCACTATGTTCCAAGTCTTCCAAGATGACACGATTATGATCAAAGAAAGCCAGCTGTGCCAAGGCAAAAGAGACCCCGTCCAGGAAGAGACCACCCATGCTGGGTATGGAGCCGAAGGCTTAGGTCATGATGTTCGTTTCGAATGTCTCTTCCTTAGAAGTCCAATTCCAATATCAAAAACTGCGTTCTAAGGCTGTTTTAAGGGCCATTTTCCGCACCACATCGCGGCATCTCAACCACTTGCCATGGTCCGACCGCAAAGAAAACACCGATCATCCCCAAAGTGTACTACTGGTCCTCGAATCTCTCTCCCGAGAATGCTTTCTTGGAGGTCCCGATAATTAAGATTTAAGATCTGACCCTCATGGTTCTCTCTCACTCGTCCTGAAGATTAGGCTGGGGGGTTGGTTAGAACTTAGGGTGGAGACCGGCCTGCTTGCAGATTTCGTTTGCAGTGATCCGATCAAGGTGTCTGTGGCGTTTGACGGGAACGACCTTGGTTCCGTTCGTATAGATGGAATGGTTGCCACCTTCCCTCAGCAAATGGAAACCGTTCTTCTCCAAGTGCCCGACGAGATCACGTCGCCTGACCGACATGTTGGACCTCTATGGGCAGTTGCTCTATAAGCGCGTTTCCAGGAGGAATCTCCTTCCCCATCTGTTGATAGGCGAGCACCATCTCATTCAGTGCATCGCGTAGCATCGAACGGCACTCCTCGAGATCCTGGCCTTCGGTGACAACCTCAGGCCATTCCACCAACTGTCCCATGTAACCGGAGTCAATCTTGGTATACTTTGCAGTGTAGTTGGTCATTTTCCGTAATTTCCTACAATGGGTTACAAATTGGACCTAACAGCTACCTGGGATTGGGGTCATTTCAACGGACGATCAGCTTCGGCAAACACTTCCTGTGCGGCAATGCCAGGCCTCTCTCCTTTCTTGTACTGCTCATACCGACGCTCGGCCTCGGCTATCCAGGCGGCATCTACGTCTGTGAGCACATCTTCATCAAGAGAGCTCAGCAGGCGGTCAGCCAAAAAGGCGCGCTCCTGCCGAGGGAGCGAAAGGGCCTCATCTTCTATTTTCTTAAGTAAATCGGTCATGAAACCCTCCTAAGGTAATCCCTCATCTTTCAAAGATTGCTGTATTTCCGGGCCCTTCCAATCATTGAACAGAAACGAAGATCGTTGGACAGATCCCACTAATTCAAAGCTATCAACATCTGTCGGTATTGTAAAGGATCGGTTTGGTCGGAAGGAACAGTCAAGAAGATTCCCACAGAATAGCTCGCGTGAAATGCCGAAACTGCAAAAGAAAAGGGCGTCCCGCAAATTTTCGGTCACGCTTGGTTCGAAAAATCGCTTCTCCGGCATTTCCTCGATGGATGACATGATAAAAGGCACCTGCATATTCTATGCGCAACGGACGGGCCATGGAACCACCCCCTCGATATGGAAGATGCTATGAATTGAAGGAGCCGGTCAGCTTCGGGGATGTGACTTCAGTTCTTGGGCCCGATGGCTGAGTGCTTCTTTGAAAGGCAGGATAATCTGGCCGGAAGAAAATGTCAATAATTAATAATTAAGATGCGACCCCGGGCTCCCCTTCCCCGGGCTCCCCTTAGCCTTGAATTCCACATTACAGATACGAGCCCCAGCCGCATTATGTATTGCAAGATCGGTTTGGGCCGAGAGCGATGACTTGCCGGTGAACTGATAGAGTTTACTTGTTGGTGCCTCGACTGAGTACAGAAGCGGCCCCATGCATAGCGCCTCAACGAAAGCGAAGCGGGCTTCCTGTTCACTCACTCGTAGGGAGCCGCCGCGATACTCGGGGAAAATGAGTTTCCCCCCGTCAGAGACTCTAGCATCAGTTTGCTGATTACGCTCGAATGCTCCCCAGAGTCCGGTATCTGCACGGGTACATGCCGCTGAGATCTCTGGATAAACCGATTTCACTCTCAATTTCCTCCCCACCAGCCAACGAGACTGTCGAAAAACGCCTCGCGAGATGGCTTTCATCCCCGCAACTTGTCAGATGAGCTATGGCTTTTCGGAAAAATGGCTGTTCGCCATGTTCGAGGAGCCAAAACAGATGCCGCGCCCTCCTCATTGTGCTTTTGGGGTAGACTTCCGTCCGGATTTCCTCTGATGGTCGCACCATAGTATAGCTCTTTCCGGAGTCGATGTTCTTTTCAATATTGTACACCAGGCAGTAAAGCATCCCTTGGATATTCACCTGCACCTTACTGCGCAGGGTGAGCCTGCCCATTTTCTGACATGCGCTAATATTTCCGAAGCCCGCCTACTGCCCACGCCACCGGCACTTGCTGCACATGCCCAATAATTAATAAGCAAGATGTGACGCTCTTCTTTTCCCCTCTTGAAACCTCATGCTCCTGAAATTCAAGACCGCTAATGAGCCCGGCGGCTTTTTGTGTCGGATGCATTAGCCTGAGCTTGCCAATTCTCGACGATTCCCAACAGAGTCTTCTTCCGCTCTTTGAACTGACGCATGCGGTGTCCGTTTGCTCCTGAGGGATGTGGGAACATGTCCAAGATGGAAACGTTTGCCTGACAAATTGAAATCGCGTGTTGAACGCACGCATTCGCAGCCTTTCCAAGAGGAACAACCAAAGCGGGTGATACAGCCGTTAGCTCTTCCGTGAGTAAAGTCTCTATCATCGAAAGAAGGTAATGATGCTTCAGAGGATTTGGGACGTGACCTGTGTAATTTTTGTTGTCACGAAACACCGGGTAACGTAATGCCGACGTCGAATGAAGGTCGGAATGCGATCTACCAAAGAGTTCAACTGTCGAGGGAATGCCTAAGGCTTGGCCGACACCGATATCATCAAGCATCGCAATGAGATTCTTTCGCATAGTCCCGGCGAATGCTGCTTGCCCTTTCGCGCGGTTACAGGCTTCTGGATAGCTGAGGCCATCTTTCAGAGCTTGCTGGGCTTCTGTATAGGCGATTTGGGCCTGTTGCCAACCTGGAGTGATCCCGACGATAGCAATACGGGCACCGGTATTTATGTAATCGCAAGGCGCCCACACTACTCTTAGCGCACCATCTTTGTGAAGGACAAACTCGGACGGAACAGAGGTGATGTTCGCCGGCACGGCATCTTCAAGCATTTTGTAGCGATCGAAATTGTTCATATTTCTTTTGTTCTGCCCTCATGGTAGGAATACCGGTCATCCGGCACCCCCATGGGAGAGCCAAGGGGAGAGCCCAGGGTCAGATCTTAAATAGTAATTATTCGGCTTGTCGATCATGTTCACGATCTGTCCCGTCACTGATCATAGGTTGAATCAAAGCCATGACTTGTCTCATTTTTCAGATATCCACACCACTTCACCGGTCCACCGGGCCTCAGTTTTTCACTTTCTTACGCTTACCGCAGGCCGCACGCTTTTCCTTCACCTCAAAACCTATCTCCCCAGTTAAACACAGGGCAGGAGAATTGAGTGCTAACATGCGGCTCCGGCTGTGCGCCATATGGCTCTTGAAGAACATACGGCAAACCGACGTTTAACGGGGTGAATCCTCTTGGGCTTTTCAGGCGGTGCCATGAGCTCGGCAATGGCCTCAAGGACAAGCTTGAACGCATATTTTCTGCCACAGAAGCACACAGACGGCCACAGACTATCATGGCGACGACTTGTCGCCACGATTACTGTCGTGCCCTTCGGGCTGTCTCATCCTCTCACAGAGCTCCCAAAGTCTCTGGAGTCATTTGCCTTTTCTCTTTGAGCTCTTGTTATAAGAAGAGCGACCTTCCTTGATTTCAAACCCAATCTTCTTTCTGGGCTTCTCGGGTGGTGTCATAAGCTGGCGGATGGCTTCGAAAATGGTTTCAATACTCTCGTCATGCTTTTCGATCTTCCGTTCTAGTTCGTTCAATTTTGCCGCTAACTCTTTGTGAGTCGACAGCTCCCGCCGAAGTCTTACAAAAGTCCGCATTATGGCAACATTCATCTGAATAGCACGCGGACTGTTCAGTACACTGGAAAGCATGGCCACACCTTGCTCTGTAAATGCATAAGGCAAGTAACGACGGCCTCCACGACCCTTCTTTGAGGTGCCAATTTGGCATCTCAAATCCTCCACCTCGTCAGCCGTAAGCTGGAACATGAAGTCTTCTGGAAATCGGTCGCTATTTCGTCTTACCGCTCGATTCAATATGCCCGTTTCGACCCCATAAAGCTGGGCAAGGTCACTATCCAGTAGGATTCTCTCGCCACGGATTAGGTAAATGCTGCGTTCAATCTGATCTGCAGGCACTGTTGCATGCTTACCTGGCATGAACCTTGCCCTCGGCAAAAAGGACACTTTTTAAGGTCACATTTTGTGATCTTAAAGACTCATTCTCCTGTCTCGTCAGCTCAAACATATAAATCAGATGGAAAACGCTTGATGTTGCGTCTCACAGCTTGCTTAAGGACTCTTGTTTCCACCCCATAGAGCTCAGCGAGGTCCCGGTCCAGCATGACTTTCTGGCCGCCGATGAGCAAAATCGCTGTTTCGATCCGCTCAGCAGGAACCAAAGCGTTTTTGTCTTTTGCAGTTCTCTTCTTCATCTTTTCCCTGAGGGTGACTTCTCCATCCCAAAAACACAAAACCCCGCCTCTCTCTAGGAGAAACAGGGCCTTTTCATTTGTTCATGGCACCCTCTTGGTTTGGGTTGACGGGGGCAAAAGCTAACCGAACGGTCTATATCACTGAAGCCCATTTTTGTCAAGGATTCTAATTGGTAACAAATCGTAGAACTACGTAGATGTGGTGCAAAAACTAGCTGGTAGGGCAGTAACGCGTGACGAGTGACAAGACCGGAGAAGCACGAGGGCGGACGGAAGGGAAGCGGGGGGTGCGGTGAAGCGGAGACGAGGGCGAAGACAGACAACAGACGACAGACGACGGAGGGCGGAGGGCAAGTGGTAGAAGCGTAAGGCACCAGGTACCGGTGACGAGAGGGGAAGGACGACAGAACATGGGGACAGGCAGTCACTCATAGCTTGGGGCTGCATGGAGCAAGCGGCCCACAGGAGTCTTGATGGCCCATTTAAAGGGGAAAAAAGGGTACGCTATCTTATCCGTAACTCAAGGTTCGCACCGTTATCAACCACCTGAAATGACCAGTAAACACGTGCCAAGGCTTCTATGAAGTGGCGGGGCGCTGGTTTGGACCTTTTTGATGCAATGGGAGCCTCGGGAGGGGGGATCCGCTTCTCTTCGGCCTCCAATGCCTTTAGTAGCTGTTGGGGAGATGGTGGGTGGCAATGGCTGTAGGCCTTCTTTCAGCGAATTTCCCCCTCCCTTTGTTGCACATCCACAGGGGTTACAAGTCTTGAAACACGTACTATTAGTGGAGACGAGGGGTGCGCCTCCTTTGAAGCCGCAGGCGCAAACTTGAGTCCGTAACCTTCCTCTAAAAGGGGTCTTATCTCAGGTTTTCTTCTTCAACTTCTTTCACGATCCGCTCCATCCATTCAGGGGTCAGCACCTCTTCCCGGGGGTAAAGGCGCTGGACATAAGGCTTGATATCGACAACCGGGCTTCCATCTACAGCGTCCAGGCCGGTGACTTGCAGGACGTTTCCTTTTCTTTCGCACAGCCGAACAATAGTCATGAGCACTGGGTTCGGCCGGGCAGGGCTGTGGGTAGAGAAAATACCTACCAGGGGGAAGTCTTCTCTGCCCATGGGATGGACCTTGGTTAAGGAGCGGCTTTGTTCAGGGACTCTATGGCCCCAATACAACACGACAAGATGAGAATACCCCTCTATGCCGTCAAGAACATCAGTGAGGGGTTCATTGATGACGATTTCTGCAATCTCCCGGCGCATTTCACGCATTTTCCGTCTCATGGCATCGATTTGCCCCTGCATTTTGATGCCATCGTTTCCGGCTGCCAAGATAGGTTCTTTAATCTTGCTCTTTATGATTCCTACAGGCCGAAGAACCATGCCACACGTTTCATTGCCGGAACAAAGCGACTTATCCTGTCTTTCCATCATCTTTTCTCCATTTCTTGGTAAAGGGGCCTCGTTGTCCGAAAAGTCAAAATGATATCAGCTCTTATTCATATGTACACCCTGTAAAGAGTTCTATTCATCTTCCGACCACGGTATCACACTAGAGTATTTGACGGACGCTCTTTCGTTTTGCAGTTTCAGCCTCGGAGACGAGGGGGGAGAGAGGAGACGCGGGGAGCCGGTGAAGCGGAGATGAGAGCAAAGACAGACAACAGATGAGAGACGACGGAGGACAGAAGGCAAGAGGCAAAAGGCGTAAAGCATAGGGCGCAGGGCACTCAGTGACGAGTGACAAGACCGGAGACGGAGGATGGGGGCAGGAAATCCCTCATTGCGGCGTGGAGATGACGGCCAACACTTCTTGACAGAAAAGGCTTTTTGAACATAAAATAAAAGTAGGTAGTTATCCCACCCGGATGTACGCGTTCTCCCCATGACGTCTCTTTGACGCCCTTCCCAAAAAAGGTAATTGGTCTCCAGGCCACCCGTTGGGCAGCCCTGACAGGTGTAAACAGGCGGTTTCCTGGGGGCAGGCAATTTCTCATAACATGGGACTGCGTGGAGCATGCAGACCCCAGGAGTCTTGATGGCCCATTTAAAGGGAAAAAGGAAGTACGCTATCTTATCTGTCATGGTGGCATCTGTGGCAGGTTTCTTCTTTGGCCTCTGTTACCTTGACACCCCTGGTGTGGTTCCCCGCCCCACTTTCGAACCGGTAGCTGAGGCAAGGCTTTTTGTCGAAGAAAAGAAACTCCCCTCTATCCGGCGCCTGCTGGCGGCTCAGATCGCTGTCTTTGAATCAAGAGACTATGAAGAGGCAGAGCAGTGCCTCCAGGGCCTCAAGGCGGCAGGGGTCAACACCATCATCGTCCGCGCCTTTCAAAATGAGGGGGACAGGCTCTATGGTTTTGCCCGACCTCAACACCAGACAGGGGTCTACTTTCAAACATCCCACGCCCCGGTGGTGGACCCGGTGATGGCAAAAATCGTATCCATGGGCCACCGTCAGGGGCTGAAGGTCTACGCCTGGATGGAGACGCGCAACATGCCGCTTGAGCTGCCGGACCCAAAAGCCTCTAAGGCGCGCAGGTACTCTTTTGAAACAGGGTCACTGGAACCTATGGAGATGTGGAGCATCTTTAGTGCGGCCGTTCAAAAGAAGCTCATAGGCCTTTTTGAGGACGTGGTGAGATCAGGAATAGATGGCATTTTATTTCAAGACGATCTTGTCATGTATCAGTACGAGGATTTTAGCGCGAGGGCAGCGGCACTGTTTGAAAAGGAAACAGGAAAGGTACTCGATCCTGAGAGGCTTTACAGAAAAGTCTTCCTGGACAGAGAGGGACGCGGGCTTGTATCTCACTATTCAGACACCTTTTGGCTATGGGCCAGGTGGAAGAATGAAAAACTCCTGGCACTTGCCGATAAACTGATCGGTGCGGCAAAGGGGGTGGACCCTGAGACAGAGATTGCCGTGAATTTCGTGTACGAATCCGTGTCAGATCCTAAAAACGCCCTGGCCTGGTTGTCCCAGAGTCTCACCGAAGCGACTAAGCTTCCCATCGACTACTACTCTGTCATGGCCTATCACAGGCAGATGCAAAAAGAGCTTTCTCTTACCGAGGAGGCCGTCTATGACAAGATTTCTTTTATGACGGCCACGCTCCTTGACCTTATTGACGATTCGCACAAAATCCTCATGAAGATACAGATGTCTGATTGGGATACGCAGAAACAGATCCCCTCTTTTGAGGCAGATGAAATTTTCCAGAGGATCAATGCCCAGGGCCGGGTCAGCCTCGCCTTTTTCCCCTACTCATCCCAAATCCCCATGGGCCTTATTGGGTATCATTTTCGGCAAGGGAGCGACGGTATGCCTCCCACTCAATAGGAAGCATGTGCTTTTTCTTGTTATTGCAGTCCTTGCAGGAAGGAACGAGATTTCCCTTTTTAGATTTGCCACCCCGGACCACAGGCACGATATGGTCCATGGTGAGGGCGCTGGGGGGGAAAGGCCGGCCGCAGTAATGGCAACGGCCCCGGTCCAACTGGCGCTTCCACCACTGGGATTGGCGCAATTTTCGGGCCTTTTCTCGCTCCCGGTGCATGGCGCTTTCGTCTATGTCGACAATAAAAGACTCCAACCAGATCCCCCGACAGATCGCTTATTCCCTCGTAGCATCACTGTTTGTGTGAGAACAAAACTCCGTAACCCTGGACTCTAATAAAGCGGTCTGTTCATTTCAAGGGAATTTGCCGTGGTCTTGTCCTTGCAAAGGGGTGCCAGGTGCTCTATAGTTGACCATGTCCATGGACCTACACCCTCACAAACCTTACCGCTTCTCGCTACGTTATGACCGTATCTGATATAGAAACTGAAGACAGTCTGTTCACCGAATTCGACCTTCCAGAGCAGGTCCTAAAGGGCATCGATACTGCTGGGTTCAAACGCTGCACGCACATTCAATC
The DNA here is from genome assembly GCA_034189385.1 of Thermodesulfobacteriota bacterium. Taxonomy (GTDB): domain Bacteria; phylum Desulfobacterota; class Desulfobacteria; order Desulfobacterales. The sequence continues at coordinate 103,730 of JAXHVD010000004.1, read as the reverse complement.
CCTGGCCCTCCCTCTTACCACCAAAGGCAAAGACATTGCTGCCCAGGCCCAGACCGGCACAGGCAAGACCGCTGCCTTTCTCATCACGATCTTCGATCGCCTGCTTAAGGAAAAGGCATCAAAGGGTCCGGGGCCCCGGGCCCTGATTATTGCCCCCACCCGAGAGCTTACGGTTCAGATCTGCGAAGAGGCCAAGGTCTTGGGCGGCCATACCGGGATTCAGGTGCTGCCGGTCTTTGGCGGTATTGACTACATAAAGCAACAAAAAGCCCTTGCCGCCGGCCCTGATATCGTGGTGGCCACGCCAGGGCGTTTGATCGACTACATGAAACAGAAGGTCTTTCGGCCCAAGAATATCCGCATCTTGGTCATTGATGAAGCAGACCGGCTTTTTGATATGGGCTTTGTGAAAGACCTCCGCTATATCCTCAAGCAGATGCCGCCTTACAGTAGAAGGCAGTCCATGCTCTTTTCCGCGACCCTTGGGTATGCGGTGATGGAGCTGGCCTATAATTACATGAACAACCCAAAAGAGGTCTTTGCCCAGCGTGAAATCACCGTCAAGGGCATTGACCAGGTCGTGTACCATGTGGGAAATAGTGTGAAAATGAACCTTTTGCTCGGGTTGCTGAAACGAGAGACATGGGACAGCGTACTGGTCTTCTCCAATACCCGAACAGGCGTAGAGATGCTTGCCCAGAAGCTGAGAGGGAACGGTTTGGCAGCCGTAGGCATCACGGGCACGGTCCCTCAGAAGAAGCGCTTGAGGATCATGCAACGATTCAAGGCAGGAGAGATCAAGATCCTAGTGGCTACGGATGTGGCCTCAAGGGGTATTCACGTGGAAGACATTGATATTGTCATCAATTACGATATTCCCCAAGACCCTGAAGACTACGTCCACAGAATCGGGCGAACCGGGCGCGCCGGCAAGACCGGCCGGGCCATTACGCTTGCCTGTGAGAAATACGTCTATTTTCTTGAGGCCGTGGAAGAACTAGTAGAAGAGAAGATACCAGTTCAATGGGCGGACGATGATTGGTATGAAAAGGACATTGCCAAGCCGCCTCGGCCGAGACGAAAAAGGGTCACATCCCGCCGCTCCAGGCCCTTTGCTTCATCCACAAGGGGAAAGAAGGGATCGCCGAGAAAAAAGCGCCAAAGGCCAAGACGTTCAAAGACTTAGCCCTATATTGCTGAGCCACCGGGCCACGGCTTCATCCACCATTTCATAATACTTCAAGGACCCTCCCAGTCCTTGTCTTCCAAAGAAATAGTTGATTTCCAGAAAAAAAGGGTTTGGCTTCTGTTCAGTGTCTGAAAAGAGAAGGTCAAAAGCAGCAAGGTTGATGCCGGTTTTCGAGGAAAAGTCTTTGACCAGGGCCTTTCCTTCCTCCTGGAGTCCTGGGTCTGACCCGCGATCAATGAGCGCTCCGGACTTAAGATTGCTGAGAAAGGCAGCACTGTTTTGTTGTTGGCGCCAATAGCTGATGAGCTTGTCTCCAATCATGACAACCCGCAGGCTCCGTGCGCTGCAAGGGATATACTCCTGAAGTAAAAAGCCCTTTAGGCCCCCTTGTTCGACCTGCTGTGCTTTCTTTAGGGCTTCAGCCAGGTCCGCCTCTGTCTTGAGCAAAAAGACCCCCTCCCCTTCGCCACCCCAGTCGAACTTGAAGACGCAAGGAAAGCCCAAAGGAAACTGGCACCCTTTATGGCCACGAAGGTCCTGGTAGGAAGACAGCTGGTCAAAGGTGTGCGTCTGGGGGAAGGGGGCATCCAATTCTTGAAACAGCCTGGCTTGGCCGACTTTGCCTGGATAGTCAAAGCGGACGTCATAGTTGGGAAAGACGTGGGGGCAATGGTGGCGGCACATTTTGTAAAGGGCCTCCGTGCAGCCCTGAAAGAGGATCACCGCCTGGGCCTGACAAATGGCAGCCCGATCTTCGTCATTTGGCAGGCGGCCAGCACAAAGGATGTTCTTTTCGGCCACAATGTTTGGATGGAAGGAAAGGATCATGTCAGTAGCCGAATCTCCGGATGGCCCTGCTATCCCGGGTCCAGTTTTTCTGTACCCGGACAAATAGCTTCAAGAAGACCTTGCACCCCACCATACGCTCAATGTCTTTTCTGGCATGGGTTCCGATCCGTTTGAGCATCTTTGCCCCCTTTCCGATAATGATAGGTTTCTGCGTCTCCTTTTCCACGTGGATGGTCGCCTGTATGTCAATAAGGTCCTTTTCTAAACGCTCCTTGAAAGACTCCACTGTCACGGCCACGGCATAGGGGATCTCTTCACCGGTGAGGCGAAAGACCTTTTCCCGAATCATTTCTCCTGCAATAAAGCGTTCCGGCATATCGGTGAGGCTGTCGTCCGGATAGTACTTGGGCCCTTCAGGAAGCAGTTTCAGCATCTCTGTCACCAGTTCGTCCACCTGGGTGCCTTCAAGGGCCGATAGGGGGACAATGGTTTCAAAGGGGTAGGCCTTTTGCCATTGATCGATAAGGGGAAGCAGTCTCTCTTTATTCACCAGGTCGATCTTGTTGACGGCAAGGACCACCGGGAGGTTCTTCTTTCTTAAGACGCGCAGGATGATATCATCTGCGGCCTTGTGTGGAGCGGCGGCATCTGTCATGAGGACGACCAAATCAACGCTTTCCACCACCTTTAGGGCCACCTCTACCATGCGTGCATTCAGGGGCCCCTTGGCTCGATGGATGCCCGGGGTATCCAGAAAGATGAGCTGTGCCTGGGGACGGTGAGCCACACCGAGGATGCGGTTGCGGGTTGTCTGGGGTTTTTCCGATGTGATGGCCACCTTCTGCCCGAGACATTGGTTTAGAAGGGTAGATTTACCCACATTGGGTGCACCAACAATGGCCACAAATCCGGACCTAAAGGCTGTCTTGGAGATCATGGATATAGCTCCCTAAAGGCTGTCCCACGCGGTGTTCTCAAAAACGGCCCATCCGGGGTCGCCCATGAGGTTGGCCTGGACACTGAAAGGGCCAAGAGACTGAATGGATGGATCAGCGAGAAGGTATTGTTTTAACATGGATAAAAAAGGATAGCTATAATGTGAAAAATATTCTCATGGGGCCTTCTTGCACTTGGCCATGATTTCCTTATCCGAGGTCTATCAAAAAAAACACAAATAATTTGATTTTTTTCAAGGAAGTGTTATAATTTCTGTAATCAATAAAGGGTCGTCCTTATTGGCGACCCGGTTTCGTTCTGAAGGAAGACCCATTTGTCAAAAGTGGCAGCCTGAAGTTTGGAACTATGAGAATTACTTTGAAAGGGAGGTGTCACTATGGCCAATGGAACGGTAAAATGGTTTAATGACCAAAAGGGCTACGGCTTCATTGAGCAAGAAGATGGACCGGATGTATTCGTTCACCATTCTGGGATCAACGGGTCTGGCTTCAAGTCTCTCAACGAAGGCGACAGCGTGACCTTTGACATCCAGCAGGGCGCAAAAGGTCCAGCTGCAGTAAACGTGACTGTCGAGTAGGGCGTTTTCCCAAGTCGAACCAGGGCACTTCATTGTTTCAGATGGAGTGCCCTTTTATTTTGGATATCTCTTCCCTTCTTGGGCTTTTTGCCGTCCTTCATGGGACCCCCGTGGACACATTTAGCCCAACGATGCATGTATCCTGTGTTTCCACCTTCCCTCTAAAGGAAACGAGCAAGTACAAAGATTCCGAGCATGGTGAATGCAATGGCGATCTTGGCGGCCGTTCCCACCACAAGTCCGAGCCATGCGCCAACTCCTGCGCGCCCTGCGGCGTGTAGATCCCGTCGGACAGACAGTTCTCCCAAGACGGAACCCAGAAAGGGCCCAAGAAAAATCCCAGGCAAGCCGAAGAAGATGCCAATGAAACCGCCTAGGGCGGCCCCCAAGATGGCCCGCTTGCTGGCACCGAAACGCTTGGCACCCAGTGCGCCGGCAAGGAAGTCCACTCCGTAGGCGAAAACGGAAAAAAGGGCGAGAATAGAGATGGTGCCCCAGCCTACATAAACGAAGTGCTCGGCCCAAGCCGCTACGACGAGCCCGGCAAGCAACAACAAAACGCCAGGGAGCGCGGGAAAGGCCAGCCCTGCGAGACCGGTTATGACCAAGATGACAGCTGGCAGCCAGAGTAGGGCGTTGGTATCCATTTTATATGGCGTGGCAGGGCGCACATGGTCTGCAGGGCAAGTCCAGCCACGGTGGTTATACGAGCTGCAGACTTTTTTCGAACAGGAGCGGAATATCGCTGCCGTCCGAGGCAAAGGCCAACTGGTCTGCACGAAGGTCAAGTCTATTTCCTACAGGGCGAATGACCACTTATTTCTCAATCCCTCGTCAGTGCATAGCTTCAGCAGTCTCCTGCCCCATATGGCGGGGCCAGATGAAGGGGTCAGATTCATCCTGCCAAGGGCAACAGCCCGCGAGAACGGGTCTCCATAGTCTTTTAAATTACCCTGTGCAACTATTCCGCAAAGAGTGTCCTGCCTTTGGTTGCGGCAGCTACCCTGGCCACATTTGCCCCGTGATGGAGGGCGGCCTCGGTTCTCTCATCCGGTACGCCGCCCTCAAAGGGTTGGAGGTCCTCGGTCATGGAGCGACCGTAGGGTCCCCAATGGAGGCCTCCTTTTGGATAGCCCGGGGTGTTTTTTGGTAGAGGCACCAGCAGGAGCCCCAGTTCCGCCAGGTTGTTCATCATGGATAGCATCGTTAACTCACAGCCGCCACCGGCGTTTCCAAAGCCCCCACCAGATGTAAATACGGCGCCCACTTTGCCAACGATCTTGTCCCCCATCCAGAGCCCGCCACACACCTTGTCTATGAACTGCTTTACCCGCCAGTCCATGGAGCCCATGTGAACCGGTGATCCGAGGACCAGCGCGTCGGCAGCTAAGACGTCATCGGCGGTGGCCTCTTCTGCCGTCTTTACTGTAGCCTCTGCCCCTTCCACGGTGGCCACTCCCGCGGCCACGGCCTCAGCCATCTTCTTCGTGCTTCCCCAGTCAGTGGCATATAGAATCAATACTTTTGCCATCGTCTCTTCCCCCTTTCACGCTCTAGGTGTCCACAAGGCTTGCCCGTGAACCACAAGCTGCCTTTCACCTGCCGGCCTCTTTGGTTCACCATTCAGGGCCTTTGTCACAAAAAGGGATGGATTTCTGCCAGGTGAGCGGAACCATATCAACCCTTGGCATCTTTGTTAAGGATATTCCCTGTGGCCAGGGCAAGGGGTGCTGTAGGCGCAACGGGACAACTCATCGCTCCAATTTCCGCATCTGTCGAGCAGGCTCACATAGAGGCAATACTGCACCTGCTCGAATCCAATGGTGTAATTGGTGATCCCCGAGACAGTAAAATGGGTGGTGGCTGTTCCAGGTTGGGGAGTGAAGTCTTGCGCCCGTTCTTCGCCCGTGCTGGTGTTTACAATCCTTACGTGAATCCGTTGGATGTCACAATTCGTATCAGCGTCATAGGCGCTCGCCGTAAAGGCCATGCGATCCCCCACACATAGAGACGTGGTGTTTGGATAGCCATATGGCGTGACACTGATCATCTTTGGGGGCTGGTTTTCTGTGCAGGGAGCAAATGACGTAGTGGACGTGGTGGGAGCCGTCACAGTCGTGGTGGAGGAGGTGGTAGATGTTGTTGTCACAGGCACCGAGGTGGTAGATGTTGTTATGACAGGCACCGAGGTGGTAGATGTTGTTATGACAGGCACCGAAGTGGTAGATGTTGTCGTCAGCACTGTGGTGGTTGACGGCACTGTCGTGGTGGAGGAAGTGGTAGAAGGCACTGTCGTTGATGTTGTGGTCGATGACGTGGTTGTGAAGGGGATCGTTGTCGTTGATGACGATGTCGCTGGGTTGCCATTTCCCCCTCCACCGCCCCCTCCACCTGCGGCCGCTGCCCCTCCTGCCAACAGGGCAGCACCTATGCCAACATAGGCCAGTGTTGATCGATCTCCTGTCTTGGCCAAAACGGTGCCTGCGTATTCAGCTGCTGCAGCAATGCCGATGGGTCCCCCAGCCCTTGCCTGCTGTGTGGTTGTGTAAAGGCCATCTACAACAAAGCCGAAACGCGAATACGATTCAGCCACTTCCACGGCAATGGCGTGTGAGAAACCTGCTAGCGTCTTGGGGGGCTGGGCCAATTCAGTGATCACTCGGATGTCGCCCTTTGAGCTTATTCGCTGCCACGGTGGGATCTTGTCTTTATCCTTCTTCTTCACTTCGAATGTTTGTGTTTTCACCACTTGGTTGCGGCCGTTCACCACCAAGAAGAGGTATTGAATAGCTTCTGTCTCTTTACTGGGTGAAGGAAGAATCCCCTCATAGAAATCGACTATCGGCATCATGGTGACAAAAACATAGTCCCTCTCCTGGGCGGCACGGAAATAGCATCGCACAAGGTTAATGCTATGCTTATCCATGATTCTGACCTTGAGCCCGATTCTGCTTTCGGGCACGAAATAGGGGATCGGTTTGTGTGTAATCTCGGTGGTAATCTTGGGCTCTTCTTTTTTTGCAGGAGCACTGGCCATCCCCACGGGTGCCATACAGAGGCCCATGGCAACAAAGCTCAAAAGGGTGCCCAGCACACTGGTTCTAAACGTTTTCATCGTGGTCTCCCTGACTCCTTTTCCATACCCCTCCGGCCAGCATCCGTTCAATCTCTGGTGGCAGTTCTGGCCGCCCTTTTTCGTTCATGGCCGTTCCAATGATCCTGGCATTTAAGATAAGTCGATGGTCGGGGTGTCTGTATACGTCCTGCAGGAAGGCAAACCGGATGGGTGATACCCGTTCCAGGTTCAGTCCAACCCAAAAACGATCGCCACTACTAAGGGGGTGCCTGTAGTCGAGTTCTGCCCGGATGACCACGAGATGGATCTTTCGCCTTGTCACTTCAGCAAAGTCGATCCCAAGGGTCTGCAGGAAGGCATGACGCGTGTGTTCCAAATAGTTCTGATAGACGGCGTTATTGACGATACCCTGCATATCGCATTCGTAATCACGAACCTGGAAGTCCAGCTTGAAGGTGTAGTCCAGCATGCTCCATCATCCCCGGTCATCATATGGTAGTGCTAAGGGCTGGTACGCCAAGGGCGGCGTGTCAGTCCGCCATTTTTCACAACACCGTGCCCATTTGTCAAGTCAGATCGGCGCCAGGAAAGGGCTATTAGAGCCCCTGTTATCCATGAAAACCCTTAAAGCCTTGGTGCCCCATGGGTGAAGGAGAAGTGGATTCCGAAAATGCTCCATGTCGCGCGGAAAAGGCTTTCGCCTACATAGTGACGAACGACACAGGTACTTCTGGGACACGACTGCAGGACAAGGACCAAGATTTGGGGCGAACGGCTTGACATGGGTACTATTGTCCTTACGATATAATGGGTTTTAGGGAAGACGTGGGTGGTGCTACAATCCAGAACGACAAAATCGACTTAAAGAACAGTATGAGGGGGATCAGGAGTCAGATGAAACGAACAAAGCTTGTAATTGTTGGCGGTGTGGCCGCAGGGGCGTCAGCGGCGGCTAAGGCCCGGCGGTGCAACGAAGACGCAGACATTGTCATGTTTGAGATGGGTGAGGATATTTCGTATGCAACCTGTGGTCTTCCTTACTACCTTTCCGGCGTGATTGAAAAAAGAGACAGCCTGCTGATTACCACGGGGGAGTTTTTCAAAAACCGTTTCAATGTGGAGGTGAAGACCCGCCACAAGGTCCTTGCCATTGATCGTGCTGAACAGAAGGTAACAGTAGAAAACCTTACCACCGGGGAGATGTTTGAGGAATCCTATGACCGACTGATTTTGGCAACGGGTGCCGATGCCATTACCCCCCCTATTCCTGGAGTAGATCTGCCCTTTGTGTTTACCTTGAAGACCTTGCAGGATACGGACCGCATTTACGACCACCTGAAAGAAAAAAAACCAGAAAGGGCTGTCGTCGTTGGAGGGGGACTCATCGGCATGGAGGCCGTTGAAAACCTGGCCCACAAGGATGTTAAGGTCTCAGTTGTAGAGTTTATGCCCCAGGTCCTTACCTTTTTGGACAGGGAAATGGCAGAAGTGGTTCATCAACATTTGAACGGAAAGGACGTGGAACTCATACTCTCAGAAGGGGTGACATCCATTGAGCAAAAAGACGGGCGGGGCAAGGTTCTAACCACGAAGGGCAAAGAGCTCTCCGCCGACTTGGTGATCATGGCCGTGGGCGTTCGGCCCAAGACGGAACTGGCCAAGGGTTGTGGTTTGGTCATCGGGCCCAATGGGGGAATTCAGGTCAATGAATATATGCAAACCAACGATCCCAATATCTTTGCCGCTGGTGACTGTGTAGAGAGCATGAATCTGGTGACAGGCAAGCCCACCCTGGTGCCCATGGGATCGGCAGCCAACAAGGAAGGCCGGGCGGCCGGTGCGAATGCGATGGGAAGGCAGATCGCCGTCAAAGGATTTACGGGGACCGTTATCGTGAAGGTATTTGACCTGGCCGTGGCCAAAACGGGTCTCTCTGAGGCCCAAGCCGTGTCCGAGGGCTTTTCTCCTTTGGTGACCTACGTGGTTGCCGGAGACCGTGCAGGCTATTATCCTGAGGCAAAGGACCTTCAAATCAAGTCCATTGCCCATCAAGAGAGTGGTCGCCTTTTGGGAGCTCAAATCATTGGGGAAAAGGGTGTGGACAAGCGCATCGATGTCATGGCAACAGCCGTCTTCAACGGGATGACGTTGGAGGATCTGTTACAACTCGACCTAGCCTATGCCCCGCCTTACTCTGCGGCAAGAGATCCGGTGATTGTGGCTGGTGCTTTGGGCCAGAATTTCTCTGTGGGAGATTGGAATCCCATTACTCCCGCTGCATTGCAGCAAAAATTGCAAAGCAATGAGACATTGCAACTCATTGATACGCGAACGGAAGAGGAAGTAAAGGAAACAGGTCTGATCCCAGGGGCCATTCATATCCCGATTGATGATCTCAGGGGCCGCCTAAAGGAACTGGACCCAGACAAGGAGACCATTTTGTACTGCGCTGTGGGGTTGCGATCCTATGTGGGAAACCGGTTGCTTTTGATGAAAGGGTTCAAAGATGTAAAGACCCTTACTGGCGGCACCAATAGCTGGATCTATGCAAAAGAGCCATACTCTGGCTAGTGTCCATCCGGCCCTTTTCCGCAATTTCGTCTCGACCACTCAGGAGTGCGCGCAATACCTTGATTTTCTTAATCTTGTCAATCCAAACCAGTCGTGACGGCCCTGGAAAACTGACGTCAGCGCTCCCCCTTTTTGGGCCCTTCGCTAATGGCCCCTAGCCAGACAAACAGGTGGGCTTGCAACCTTCTAGTGTGACGGTGTTTTTTCTCTTGGAAGCCTTGTTACTCTGGCTCTTTTTGGACTGGCCCCTCCTCTTTCCCCGCACTGCCATGAACGTCTTTTGCCACCCCGATGGCTTCCATCTTTTACGATCTGTAAAGAATCCCTACACACGCACCTTTGACCGAAGACGCACCGCCACGCGAGGCATTTTTACATCTTTCGTATTTCCAGCATGTTATCTCCCTTCCTGCTGATCCTACCTGTTGGCACACCCGTTGCTCTAATAAGATAGAACGCAGTTGCCAAAGAGGCCTCCTGTTTGAGCGATCATCCTAATTCGGGTAGGGCTTGGGCTGAAGCCCGCATCGGTTCCTCACGCGGCATCACAAAGGCCGTTGAGTAATGCCCAATGATCATCCAGGGCCGGGGGCTTGATTATGATCACGGTCCAGGCGGTCCTCAGGAAAAGGGGATGGGCATGTGACCTTACAGGAGGCAGGGAGTGACGGTTCCGGAAGAAGTCAATGCCGTTTCTCAGAAACAAAGAACGCCACAACGGAGACAGAAAGGGGGTGTACATCCACGTGACGGCCAGGGAGATAACGATTTTCTACAGGAGCAGGCCCTTAGAGAAAAAAAGACTTTAAAGAAAAGGAGAGACATTGCCATGAATTTTTTCAGACAATGGGGTGAATTTATGATGATGGGGGCAAGGACCTTTGCCCAGTGGGACATCGACAATTCAACCAGGATCCTTCGCGACCGCAAGCGACTGATCATACTTGGTTTGTTGATTGCCCCCATACTTATCGTGGGCATTGCCTTTGCTGATCAGATCGGCGGGGCCTTGCCGGACTTGTTGGGCGGCAAGAAGGCTTACGGCCCAGCCTATTACGGCACCTTTATTTTTGTCGTATCCATCCTGATCGGCGCCATGGCCGGCCTGATCACAGGCTGCATCGGCGCAGGTGGCGGGTTCATTATTACGCCTGCCCTCATGAGTGCGGGCATCAAGGGTATCTTGGTGGTGGGTACAGATCTGTTTCACATTTTTGCCAAGGCGATCATGGGAAGCGTGATCCACAGGAAGCTGGGAAACGTGTGTGTGGGCTTGGCCGTTGTCTTCTTAATCGGCTCCATTACAGGGGCCACAGTGGGCGGCCACATTAACCGTGTCATCTACGAGATCAATCCCGTACTGAGTGATGCGTTCATCACCACAGTCTATGTCCTCATGCTAGGGTTCTTGGGCATCTACGCCATGATGGACTTCCTCAGGGCGAGGAAGGCACCCAGTGGAACAGATACAGGGGCCCATGGTGGAAAAGAGGAAGGGGCTGAGATGGGGGCGTTGCCTCGAAAGCTGCAGTCCTTGAAGGTTCCCCCTACCATTAAATTCGATCACGACTTCGTGCCTGGTGGACGCGGAATTTCCTGGTTATTCCTCGTCCTAAGCGGTTTCCTGGTGGGGTTGCTGGCGGCCATTATGGGCGTTGGCGGAGGCTTTGTGACCTTTCCCATCTTTGTCTACGTCCTGGGCGTTTCCTCCATGACCACGGTGGGAACCGACATCTTTCAGATCATCTTTACGGCAAGCTATGCCGCCATAGGCCAATACGCTATCTACGGGTTTATCTTCTACACCTTGGCCATGGGCATGCTTTTAGGGTCCTTGGTCGGTATCCAGGTCGGGGCCATGGTCACCAAAGTGGTGAAAGGCATCATGATCCGCGGCTTTTATGCCTTGGCCATCTTAGCCGGTTTTATCAACCGCGCCTTTGCCTTGCCGGGCAAGTTGGCGGATATGGGCTACATTTCCCTATCTAAAGAGACGGGTGCCCTTTTGGCGACTATCGGAGTTTGGGCCTTCTTCGTCGTGATCGGTGGATTCGCCCTATGGGTGATCGCCACCTTCTTTAAGAACATCAAGGTCCTAAAGGGAGAGCGGCTCACTGCACCAGGAATCCTGCAGGGAGAGGAGGCGAGAGCATGATTGCGAACAAGAAAGAGTTTTACGGTGGTGCTGGGATGATGGTGGCCTTTCTGATCGTGCTGTTCATCTTCTTTATGCCCATTTTTGGCGGGCAGAATGGTCTAGAATACTCAGACGACTTGTATAACAGTATTTCAAAGGGCTCGGCCTATTATATTCCAAAGGTCCAGCAAGAGACCGACCAGTTCATGGGCAACTCTGTTGCCATGACCCTGAAGATGGCCAACGAGGCACAGGCCAGTCAGACGGCACTGCTTTTTGAAAAAGGCGGCGCCTCGGTAACCGCTTCAGGGACGGCATTGAAGGTCTCGGCCGATCTGGGTGCCGTCCTGGCAAACTGTCTTGCCGACGCAGAGGCCATGTATAGAAATGACGGGCAAGGGGTCTTGGCCAAATATGGCTACGACGAAAGGCAGGTCCTTTTCAACTGGTGGATGGCCTGTAAGGCCATGGAAAACACCTTGAAGACCCAGAAGAAATTCGCAGAGGCTAAAATCGTGTCCACTGTGGGGAAAAAGGCCGTGGAGACGTCGTACAACTACTACAAGGTGGAGCCTCAAAGGATAAGCGACCGCATCGGCCTTGTGTCGTTCTCCTTAATCTTTTATGTGATCTACACCCTGTGGTACGGCTTTGCCATTATGTTCATGTTTGAGGGATGGGGTCTGAAGTTGGAACACTAATCAATCTATCTTACAACGCGCCGGCAGGGGCCTCAGGCCCTGCCGTGTCGCAAACCCTATTCCACCACCTGCACAGACCGACTCCGAAAGAAGCCTCCGGTCCAAAGCAAGAAGGGTGATCATTCACCTGTACGCTTTTACAGCCTCGTGTTTCTCCTTTTTCGTGACGCCGTCACACCTTCCGTGCTCAAGTGTCTAAGAAAAGAGGTCCCTCTCCAATTGGGTTGAAAAAAGGGGTGAAAGGTGCCATATGGGGCCCCACTGGAGGCGCGGGTCCATCAGGCAGATAGAGGATCCTGACGGGCTGATCGGGTATGAAGTCATATGGAAAATCTCAAAAAGGAGAGAATAGACGTGGATACGGAAAGACTGACGAAAATCCTTCAAAAACGCTTAGGGCTCAATGATGAGGAATTTGCCGACATAAAGGAGAACCCTAAATTCCAGCGCCTCTTTGCAAATGTCGTTGAAGCAGGCAAGTACCGCCTTGTGGCAGAGGTGGTTGAGTCGAAGGGATGCAATTCAGGTCACGTGAAGGGCCAGAAACTGATCTTTGACTATGCTGGCAATCTGCTCACACGAGAGGCGCCTACCTGTGTTTGTGCCTTCCTCATGCCCCATCTCACCGTTCTCATCAATGCCTTCTTTGAAAATCTGATGAACGGCAGGGACCCTAATGAGGTCATGTTCAACCGCACTGGCTGTTTTGATGTGGGGCCGGCCTGCGGTGGGTGGGGACATGTGGTGGTAGAGATGAGGGCCGAGCGCAAGTAGTGCTGCTCCCCCACTCTGGGGAAAGACCCCTGTGGGTGGACAGGCCGATTTCCATTTGACAGGGATGGACGTCGGTTTGTACGATCTTGTTTGGATCTCCCTGCCAACGGTGATGAAGATGCACGAGACGGTCGACACTTTTCGCCTTACCCCCGAAGGTACCTGTCTTGAGACCCTTTCCCCCTTTGAGATCATAGGCATATTTGAGGAAAGCCGGGACAAGATCCATCCCCTTTTGAGACGTTGTGCGCTGGCCGTACTAAACTGCGGCTCGGAGACGGATGATGTGAGGGCCATCTTGGATCAATACCGTGCTTTTGATCTAGAAATCATCCCAACGGCTGGCGGCATTGAGTTGGAGCTTCACCACGCCCCGGCAAGCGCCTTTGTTACCTATGAGTCCTATGAAAACGGTCACGTCACGGCAAGGCACAAGATGATCGAGGGCATTAGACAGCATATTTTCGCTGTATTGCGTGATCTGGTGTTCATCAAGAGTGAGATTGAGCGTACCGGGAAATTTGATCTCGCAACATCCAAAGGGATTACGGACTCCATTTTCTTGATTCTGCGCAATGCCGATATCTTTGAAAAGAGGGGCCACCACAAGATCGTTGTGTGCTGGGGCGGCCATGCCATCAGCAAAGAGGAATACGACTACACAGCAGAAGTGGGCAACCAGTGCGGCTTGCGGATGATGGATATCATCACCGGTTGCGGCCCAGGTGCCATGAGAGGTCCTATGGAAGGCGCCACCATCGGCCATAGCAAACAACGGATCAAAAACGGGCGCTACATCGGGATCTCTGAGCCTGGCATTATCGCATCAGAACCGCCCAATCCCATTGTGGATCCACTTGTGATCATGCCGGACATTGAAAAACGTCTTGAGGCTTTTGTGCGCCTTGGCCACGGGATTATCCTATTTCCAGGGGGCGCGGGCACGGTAGAGGAGCTCACTTATGTCCTGGGCATTCTGTCCCATCCCCAAAACAGAGACATCCCCTTCCCGCTGATTCTAACGGGTCCGCGGTCGAAGAGGGGATACACTGACATGGTGCAACGATTTGTGGAAAACACCCTGGGCGAGGCCGTGGCCCAACGGTATGAAGTGATATTGGATGATCCCGAGCAGGTGGCCAAGGCAATGAACCAGGGTTTATTAGAAGTAAAGAAATACAGGGAAAGGACGGGCGATTCTTACTACTTCAACAGAAACCTTCATATCCCTTTTATCTTTCAGGAGCCCTTTGTCCCTACCCACGAAAACGTAGGTCAGCTAGAAGTAGAACGCGATAGCGCAACCCATGAACTTGCAGCTTCCTTACGGCGTGTCTTTTCCGCCATTGTTGCGGGAAATGTCAAGCCGGAAGGGATCAAGGCAGTGGAGGAATACGGCCCCTTTGCCATCCACGGTGAAGAGGCTATCATGGGCGAAATCGAGGCGCTTTTAGCTGCCTTTGTGGATCAAGGGCGTATGCGGCGCGTGGGCGAGTACAAGCCATGTTATAAAGTGGTATGCGACGTGTAGGACCGAGCCCCTCTCTTCCTTTGACTAGGACCCAGGGAACTCATTCATATGAAAGGGATTCTATTGCTTTCTGCAACGCTACGTTTGCCGGCGATGCGAATTCCACGCCGATAGCCTTGGCGTTCCGTCGTACGACCCGTCCAGTGATCCTAAGGGCTTGATCCTGGTTGGGTGGGGAAAAGGTGATTGTCACATGCTCTCCAGGCGAAAAGTATGCAGATGTTCCAATAAACATCCCTCCACGGCTGATATTCTTGGCAAACGCTCTGACGACACGTCAGCTCCCCACTGATACGGGAATGGAGCAGGTTTTTCGCGGGGCCCTTCTCCGCTCCGCTGCTTCCAGCTCTTGAAGGGACGTGGGGAGTCTTCGTTGCTGGTCTTCAGATGCCGATTCGATGAGCATCTGCATGTCGTTGAGCAACTCGTTTAGTTGAGCCTTAACCGTGGGCTGATCAGATCCTTGGTTCACCTTCATCATGGGCCACCCTTCTTCATCGGTTTTGGCGTATCTCAGCTAATAATGACAGAGGATCGGCAACCTTCGTGCCGCTTGGGTGCCAAGGCCTCTTGGAGTTCCCGAATCAGTCTCCCCCGCTCTTCCTTGGCCCGCTTTCTTTCAGTGATGTCCACGAAGCTTTCAAGCGAATGCTCTCGGCCAGCCAGCGTCACAGAGACCACGGTCTTTAGAATCGGTACCTTTTCACCTTTTGCCGGGAGTAGCGTCTGTTCTGCATTGTCCAAACGCTCATTTAAGTCCGTGACGGGGCATTGGCCCTTTTTTGCCCCACAGAAACTCTTGTGGCACACTCTGCCGAGAATCTCTTCCCTGGGAGCGCCGAACATGTTTCCGGCCGCGGCATCGGAACCGACGATAAGGTGGGTTTTCGGGTCGATAACCGCGATTTCGGCCTGAATCGTATCCAACACAGTCTTCAGGCGAACTTCGCTTTCCCTCAGCGCGGCCTCAGCCTTCCTGCGGCCAAGTAGCCTCTTCCTCCAAGGCCCTGACTCTCTTTTCCAATTCGTCATGGGGGGGCTTATTTTGCATACAGGTAACCTTGCTATGCCCCCAACAAATGGGCCCTGCACACCACAGGGCCTTACGGATCTTTTAGCCTCTATGCTTCCGAATTTACTATATATGATGTCGAATTACCAGTAGGTCGTTGAAGGCGCCTCGGCTTGCGTCCTGCCAGGGCCCCCTTTGCGTGAACCGGTCAAGGGCCACCAGATGGGAAGGCGTCGGACAAACAACGGTGAAAAAATAAGCGATGCCGTTAGAAGATTGCAACCGAACCAGTCATGCGCGTCATTTGAATTGACAGGCATCGCTGGACATGGTAAAAAAGTATCCCTTTTACGCACCAGAAAATGGCCTGATGTGGCTAGAAAAGAGAAACAGAGAGGTTAGAAAATGATAAAACTTGTTGATAATATTTTGCTTTTTTGCTTGACCATCGTCTTTGTCTGTTGCATGGGCACCCTTGGCTTGGCAAGTCCTCCGGTGCCACCGCCACCAGCCGGCCTGGGCATTAGTCTCAATACCGATGTGGAGGTTGCGGGGGATTTAGAAGCAGTTCAGTCCATTACCTGGACGTGGATGCACGATACAGAAGAGAATGGATCTAGCACCGTAGGTCAAGGCAATATAGAGCAATATCTTGATGCCGGCGGCCGGGCCGCCCAGATCGTTTATTCCAATGAACTGGATGCCATTGATGGTCTCATTGAGTTTAAGAACAGCTTTGATGCTACATCAGACAATGAACCGAACCTAAAGGTCAGTAAGGACATAGGATATGTGGCTTCACAGGCGAGTCTCATCGCAACGGCCCAGGACAAGGAAAGGGTGGGTCTGAGTATTATTGCCAATGGAGACAGCGCAGGGTTGGGTGACATGCCTTCACTTTGTCCCTGGGCAGTCGCTGAGACTATACCAGCAACCAATGAGTTCATCGCAGCCGGGAGTGATACGTTGACCACGAGTATTATGGTATCTCACACGGATTCAGATGTGACAGCCACAGGCCCGCCGTCTCTTAATCATCAGATCTCCGCAGAGGGTATCGGCACGGCATCTGCCTCCATGCTGGTCAGGTTGATGGAAGGTGACTCCGCTTATACACCAGGTGGCACCTCGCCTAACCTCGTGAGCGAGACAAATTACTCAGAGGACACCATGGCCTCCGGTGTTATTGACAAGTTCGACAAGGTCATGCACTATCACTCCACCATCCCGGCATATCAGATGCCTGACCCATGGTATCTGCTCCAGTAGTTTCTTAAAGGTTCCAGGGGAAGCTGAGTCCTTGAAGATGGGCGTCAAGGCACCAAATCCGGCAGTAGTATCTGGTTCTCAATAGACCTGGATTCGCCTGCGGCAATGACTGTAATGGCCGGCTTTCCCTTCACCGGGCATTTTGTTTCACAGATCCCGCATCCCACACACCGTTTCAAATCCACACGGGGCACATCTACCAGCCAGGTCTTACCTGCCCCTGATACGGCTTCTTTCTTCAGGTAAATGGCCTTTGGTGACGTAGGGCAGAGCTCCTGGCATACAATACACGGGCCATTGCCGGACCATGGGAGACACCGTCCCCGGTCCACATAGGCAGACCCGATTCTAATGGGACGGTCAATCTTCTCCCTGGCAGATATCTCTGTGATGGCCCCTGTGGGGCAGACACTGCCACAGAGGGTGCAGGTATATTCGCAGTACCCCTGGGTCATGATGAGGTGGGGAGTCCAGAAACCAGCCAATCCTGCCTCCCCAAGGGTGGGGTTGATGGCATTTGTGGGGCACACCTTCATGCACAGGCCGCACCTCTGGCAGAGTCTTAAAAAATCCTTTTCAGGCAGGGCCCCTGGCGGCCTGATCAAGCGGGGATCTGAAACATGATGTGCCTGGCTGTCAAGTCCTGTGAGAAGCGGCAGCGACATGCCAGCCGCAAGGCCAGTGAGCACGGCGCGCCGGCCCATATCCGGCTTTTTGTTCATGGTCGGCCGCCACCTGAATCGAAAAGAAAGGGCCTCCTCAGGACAGGCATGGAAGCAATTAAAGCAAAGCACGCACTCGGCGTTTTCCCAATCCTGGCCCGGTGCAGGTGAGGCCGCCCCCTGGCAGGTTTTTGAGCACAACTTGCAGTCCGTGCACTTTTCATGATCCTTTTCCAGCCTCAGGACACTGAACCTTGAGCATATCCCTAGGAGGGCCCCCAGGGGACAGAGCACGCGGCACCAGAAACGGGGCCTGATTCTATTTAGGAAGAGAATAACAAGAAAAACCAGACCGATAAACCAGGCCGTCTGGTAGGCAGGGTACCCGTAGCCGAAGACAGGCGACACAAGAGCCTCGCCGCCATAGCTCAGATAGTTTAGAAGCTTTATGTCGCTTGCCGCCATAGCATCAAAAATCCCTTTGATCCCTACACCCACCGCCGGCACCACGGCCAGGGCCAGGGATCTGAAAAGCAGCGCTATGGGATCGATCAACCCTGCCAGGTTGAGACCCATGAGGGCTGACACAAGGACGGCAATGAGGAGGAAATATTTTATCCTCTGGGCTGGGGTCTTTTGGTTGGCCCGAACCATGGACTGGGCTTTTAGAGCAGGCCGAATCCAACTTACGGCGTGGTGGATAGTGCCAAGGGGACAGATGAACCCACAGAAGATTCTGCCAAGAAAAAGGGTCAAGACGAGGACCGCCACGGCCCACCCAAATCCATGGATGAGTCGGTGGCCTGAGAGCAGGCTCGAGAGCCAGACCAGGGGGTCCAGGTCAAAGAAAAAGGTCAGCGGCTGGTCCAGCCTGATATCTCCATCACCGGAAAAATAGAGTGAGTACTCCAAGTACACGTCTTCTGGAAGTCGGCTTTCCACCAGAAGAACAAGGAACAAGAAAAAGAAGACGACCTGGCTAATTCTGCGTGTCCAGATCAGATGCCTTGCCTTCACAAGACGACCTTTTGCTGTATCAGTTTTTGTGGATCATAGGTCCCCAGGCCCCATTTTTGTCCGAGGCGGACAAAACCGATCTCCTCGGGGGCAAGGCCAAAGAGGCCACAGGCCTTGGCATCTGCGGCCACCTGATCATTGCTTAAGATAACGGTATTCTTCACAGCCACGTCTGTGGGGCTTCCGCCGGAAGGACCGTTTTTTGTCATGATTCTCGTGGCATCTATGAGGGTCAGGGTGGGTTTGAAAAACTGGGCTAGGTCCACAATCGTCTGATGGATGTCCTGGTGAAGGGCGCTCCTCCTTCCGCCCACAGCCCCGATCCAGTTCTTCATGCCCAGCGTCAATGTGCTGAGCCCATGGTCCTTGGCCACAGGCACGTTCAGGACCTTGTCGGCCTCTACCAAAGGGACAAAGACCGGCCAGACATCCAGGCGTTGCCCATGGAGTTTCATCTGCTTCATGAGGGCGGGCCTTGGAAAGACAAGATCGGCCCCTGTCTTCTTGGCCACCTCTCCCACGCCGGTCAGGGCAAAACAACGCCGGGCATCATGAATGGTGTGGTCGGCGATCCTGACCTTTTTGGCTCCCGCGTCCAGGCAAAGCTCAATGACCGCTTCTATGACCTCCGGGTTTGTCGTCGCTGCCAGTTCAGGAGATCTTGCCCACGAGACATTAGGCTTGATGACGACCACGTCTCCTCTTGAGACAAATCGTTCCATGCCGCCGGCGGCTTTAAGGATCTTCACGATCAGTTCTTTAGTCTTGTAGCCCTTTTTCGTGGCAACACCTTCGACAAGCAATTTCCCGTCTCCGGTCTCCGCCTTGGCACTTCCAGGGGACAGAAAAGAATACCCGCCAATGGCCACCCCTGTAAGGCCTGCCGATATGCGGGCGAGTCTCTTTAACGATTGTCTTCTGGTTATAGGATGATTCCAGTTCATGCTCCTGGCCTCCCTTTTCTTTAAAGTGCTGCCATGATGGCCTTCATAAAGGCAGGGAGATCATCCGGCTTCCGGCTGGTGATCAACTTGCCGTCTACGACTACCTCTTTGTCCACGAAGTTTGCACCGGCATGGACAAGATCGTCCTTGATGGAGAAAAAGGATGTGACGGTGCGGCCTTTGAGGATCTTCGCTGAAGCCAGCATCCAGCCCCCATGACAGATGGCGGCCACCACCTTGCCCGCCTCAAAGAGATCTCTCACGAGGTTTACCATGGCAGGATACCGGCGCATGTGATCGGGTGCATAGCCCCCGGGTATGATGACTCCGTCAACATCCTCTCCTAAAATCTCGTTAGCACTGGCATCGGGCTTTGTCTGGGACCCGGACTTTCCCGTGAATAGTTGAGCACTTCCCGAGCCCACAACGATGACCTCGGCCCCTGCCTCTTTGAGCCGGAAATAGGGGTACCAGAATTCGAGATCATTAAAGAGCTCCTCTACCAGGATGACCACCTTTTTCCCGTTCAGTTCCATGGTTATTCCTCCTTGCGGGTGTCCCTGTTACCCTCTCATGAAACAAGGTATGCCTATTACCGAATATAAGATTAGGCACCCAAAAGGCAACTTGATTGTAACCACAAAAAGTTCTATACTCAATAGGCGCGCCATGTGCACGGGATGATTCCCGTCCCCAAAGGCTTTCTGGAGGTCGGAACCCACTGTCATGGATATTGAAAAGTCTCTTGAAATCCTTGGACTGAAACCGGATGCAACGCTTGATGAGGCCAAACGGGCCTATAAGGCTCAAGTTAAAATCTGGCATCCTGATCGATTCTCTCATGATTCCATCCTAAGGCCAAGGGCTGAAGAGAATATCAGAAGGGTCAATATCGCTTATGCCCAGGTAAGATCCTATTTGATGTCCAAACACAAGGGGATATCCTGGCAAAAGCTATGGCCCTGGGTCCAACCGGCTGCACGTAAGTCCAGAGAGAATCGTCTGGAAACTGCCACCACCTTTTTGCTGAGAGCACGTACTGACATCCAGCAGGAACTTGCCCGTTTACCCCTGCCTGATTCGGTGAAAAGGGGCGGGCATTTCATTTTGAAATCAGTCAAATCCATCATTCAATGGGGAGCTGAGAGGCTGGCCAAGGTTGGAAAAGGCCCCTGGGAAAAGACAAGACGGTTTGTCCAGACCCTTGTGGGGGAGACAATACCACATCTCTTTGATTTCATGAAAAAGAGGTCGTTCTTAGTTGTCAAAGAAGGGAAGGCCCTTTTGCACCGATGGACAGAGGCGTTTTGCAGGGCCTCAGGGGGTGCAGGAGAGAAGGGAAAAGACCCTTCCAAGGCCCACAAGGAGGCAACTGCTTGGAAGCCCCCACGGGAGAAGCCAGGAGAGATGCAGGGAAAACGCATGAGCCGTGTCAACGGCATGGGCCAGCGGACTGCCACACGGCCGGCCAGAGGTGGAAGTGCGATCGATGGCATCGGGGGTGTCGGAGGGCCCGGCCGCGTGGAGCGGCCCTCCAGGGTCAGGGGCGTTGGCCGGATTTAGCCGGATGTGAGCTCTGTTGGGCCCGATGGATATTGGGAGGTGCGAGGTAGATGTCCCAAGAGAAACGAACCAATCATAATTGTGCGGGGATGCGTCTCAATATTGAATTGGGAAGCGAGTTATCTATTCAAATAGAAGGGATGGAAGAACACTTTGAAAGCATCCTCGTGGGATTGGAGCCTCCAGCCTACCTCATTGTCCAGATGCCCCTGATTTTCGACGTGGGGCGCCATTTTGAAGAGGGAAATCGGTTTGTGGTGCGCTATTTTTGCCTGGACAATGCGTACGAGTTTCGCTCTACAGTGTTGGCCTCCATTGTTAAACCCTTCCGACTCATTTTCTTGTCCTATCCCGGAACAGTGGTCAGTCTCAATGTGCGAAAGAGTCGGAGGATAAGTTGCTACATTCCTGCTGTTGCACGATTCGACGGGGAGGAGGTGAAGGGGGTGATCTCTGACATCAGTCGCGAAGGATGTAAATTCAACATCAAGGTCCCCCCGGGGCTCAAGCCTTTAAAGGTCTACGTGGTGGATGACGTGAGGCTTTCTTTTACAGTGTTGGGGATGGGGGGGATTCAGCACTTTCAGGGAAAGGTTAGAAACACGAATCAAAATGGGGAGAGGATCGCCTTGGGGATTGAACTTGAAGACTTGGATGCCAAGATGGCCCACAGGATCAGCATTCATATAGGGGGCGCACCATGAGGTAGAAGCAAGGAGACGCTCACGGTCGCACGCGGTCGATGCTTATCGGTTTGGGCAACAGTTGACACTAGGGACATTTTGGTTTATGTACAAATTTGTGGCGCCCGTTAGGGCTTAATAGGGAATCCCGTTCAAATCGGGAGTGGGCCCGCCGCTGTGATCGGGGACAAAGGCCGCAACTATGCCACTGTTCTCCAGAAGGGGGATGGGAAGGTGCGGTCCGTAGGGTGATCCGAGAGCCAGAAGACCTGCCGCAGGAGAAGATTGCGTTACAATCGACGGTGCTGGATTGTGGACGCGATGCAGTTTGTGGGTAAAAAAGGGACATCCCCAGGCTGACGTGGTCAGTCTGGGGATTTTTTTGCCCTTTATCGCGGCACATGGCGGGAAGTAATCCTCATTGCAGGGGAGTAATGTCATGAAAAAATTCATGGTCATGGCCTTTGCCGTGTCTTTTGCGTTTGTGTTGGGAGAGAGTTTATCGGCAGCTATTACGCCCACAGATTTTTGGCAGTCCTCACCACTTGAAACTCCTTATCCGACTCCCTTCACCTGGAACAGCTCCATTTGCTACTATGAGCGTCAATTGATCTATCCGGCCAACGATCAGAAGATCTACGCCTATGATCTGACCAATGCCACGTCTAGTGAGGTGCTGGACCTGAGCAGTGATCCCAAATTTGGTTTTGGCCCTTCCGGCTTCTTGCTCAGCCATGACAACTACCTTTACTTCCATGACAACGGCAAGACCAAGAACATATACCGTATTGATCTCACGACCACTTGGCCTCCTGATCTTGAAACCGTTGACACGGCTGCCTCTGGTAGCATCTTTAGCTTTGCCGAGAACCCCTGGACAGATGTGCTCTGGTTCGCCTCGGCAGACTTTCCCCCTGGAGACATGTATCTATTCGAGGTAGATCGGGCCTTTACCAGGGCTACCCAACGGGCGACCTTTCCGCAACCCCATGAAGGTGGCAGCGGCCCAATCATTTTCAACGGAACAACCACGCTCCTTTACGGGGAGTCCGTCTGGGGAGGTGATGGCTATTTCCATCTGGTCGATTCCATCACAGGGGACATGGCTGCTGAGGATTATCTAGTCTTTGATGGCGGCCTGGCCAGCGCTGCCTACGGCTACAACCAGGTGGTCTATGCCACTTCCGGTGGAGGCAAAACCATCTATGAAGTGCAGGGCACCGCCAAGACGCCAATAGCCACGACCGTTGATGATGCCCAGGGTCTGGCCTTTGATGGCATGTCTTTTTATGTCGGTACACAGGTACCATTTTCAGGGGGACAGGACGATGGCGCGATCAGCTTCCATGGGCTGTGGAACCCAGACGTGGCCGTTCAAGTGGTGCCCACACCTCCCTATCGCGCCAGGTACCTGGGGGAGCCCGATCCTGCGGCCTTTGCCTGGAACAGCGCCCTTGCCTATCATGACCATCAGTTGATCTACGCTGGCCATGATGGCAAAATCTACGCCTATCACCTCATCACAGGGGACAAGAAAGAGGTCTTAGATCTGAGCGAGGAACCTGATTTCGGCTTTGGCCCTTCTGGTTTTCTGATTAGCCGCGACCATTATCTCTACTTCCACGACAACGGCAACACGGACAAGATCTATCGCATTGACTTAACGGCTTCTGTGCCTTCCGTAGCCTCTTTCCCTTCCGGCGCCCAGGGTAGCATCTTTTCCTTTACCCAGAATCCCTGGACAGACGTCATCTGGTTTGCCTCAGGGGACTTTCCTCCGGGAAACATGTATCTGTATCAGGTCAACAGTGGGTTCACGGCTGCCATCGAAAGGGCCAGTTTCCCCCAGCCCCATGAAGGTGGAAACGGTCCGATCATTTTTAGCGATGAGACGACCCTGGTGTATGGGGAATCGGTGTGGGGCGGCAGCGGCTATTTCCATCTTATTGATGCTGCTTCAGGCGAGATGACCCATTTGGATTATCTCGTTTTTGAAGACGGCCTGGTTGGTGCCGTGTACGGATATAATGACCTTGTCTATGTGACCACTGGTGCAGGAAAAAAGGTTTTTCAGATTCAGGGTCCCACGAAGACTGAGCTAGCCACGACCTCCCACGATGTGCAGGGCATCGCATTTGATGGCAGTTCCCTCTATGTGACCACGCAGACACCTACTGGGGTCATCGGCGGCCTCGCTATTTGGCGTGTCATCTCCACTGGGGTTCCGGCTGAGCAGGAAGCCCCAGAAGGCCAAGTGGCAGGAGACTTGGCAGTGAAAGCTCTGGGTGTCACAGGAGACAAAGCCATCGGTGTGAGCCCTGGAGACGCCCATAGCTTTTTGGAATATTTTGAATCAATTGATCCTGAGGACGTTGAAGAACGGATCAACAGGCCTGACCGGTTCCCATTTGGACTTATTCGTTTCAGGTTAAAGGCCACAAGCGAGGATGGCGCGGCCACAGCGGTCGTGCACCTCTCGGACGCAGCTCCCAAGGGCTCAAAATGGTACAGATATGACCCTATCACGGGCTGGTATGACTACTCCGAGCATGCCACCTTCAGTGGAGACAGGACCTCTGTTGCCTTGGAGTTCACCGACGGTGGCGACGGCGATGCTGACCGAATGGTGAATGGGTATATCTTGGAGACCGGCGGGGTGGGATTGCCGAAAGATACCAGCGGCGGTGGCGGCACCTGTTTTATTGCGGCGGCTGGCTCGGGCGGGATGGGCAATGGTCACGGTATGCCTGTGGTGATTCTGGTTTGGGGGGTGCTCCTAGGGTGTTCTTTAGTATTAATGAGCCACGACCACACAAACACACCTTGAGACCTTTGCGCAACGCCTTCTCCCTTGGTTGTGTGGACTTTTTGATCCGCCAAGGCGGACCGCTCACCCCCGCCGGATGGGTCCCCCAAAAGCCAACAATGAACGTTCGAAACAGTTAAGCAAAGGCCTCACATTTACTGCGAGGCGACGGGCCGTTGTTCCCAGCCAAGATCTCGAAGAGCGTTATAGGCATACCACTGATTGTACCAGTGATCTGAGGTCTCAATCCTTTCCAAGATGTTGCGCACAGCCTTTTTGTCTCCTCGTTGCCCCAGGCCACAGAATGCCATGGAGACCACATTGGGATGAGGGTCATCCAGGAGCGTCACAAGGTCCTCATAGGTCCCGGGATCTCGACTCTCTCCCAGGGCCTTGGCCAACCAGTACCGCTCAGGCACATGAGGGCTGGTCATCATCTTGTGATAGACAGGAAGGTCTCCGATCTCGATTCTCTTCTCTACCACCCTTCTCAAGGCCAGTATCCTCTGTTGCCAGTACTCAGAGGCAAGGGCTTTGGATACGTTCATGGCGTCGGTCGTCTTTGAGCGTCCGATGCGAAGGGGAGCCAATAGGGCCAGGCCTATAAGAAAACACAAAGCCCCTGTGATCAAAGAATAGCGTTTTGGACCAACCAGGAATCCAAACACAAAGTGGATCAAGGCAAAGACCATCACATACAAAGTGATTGGAAATCCTAGAACAAGGCACAGGATGGTGGCCTGACGAAAGGGCCCGTGCCTGTCTGTTTCAGCAGAAAAAAAGGTCAACATCTTTTTCTGCTGAGAGAAAAATTCCTTGTACGAGGTGTGAAGTATCGTCTTGCCACGGTACCTGAACGAGAGCACGTCCGCCGATGCCGCGATATCCAAATCGATCGGCGCCCTTGCAGCCACAGGGAGATAGTCGTAATGGATCAGCGTGTGTTCTATCTTCCGGGCAACTGCCTGGTCCTTGATGGATGCTACGTGGCATGTTTTGAGCGTTTTCTGGTCCAAGGACTTAAAGACCTCTGCCGGGTAGAGGGTGTAGCGGTAGTAGAAGTGATCCACTTTTTCCCCCACCGGGTTTGAGAGCAACAGGTAATCCCTGATATCCTCAAACAAAATATCCGCAAAGGATGACTTATGCCTATGGGCCGTCCACATAGTGTGGGCTGTCCATATGAGCGTTAAGAGGACAATAGGAAGGATGGGAGTAAGCCTGTTTACCCATACCCACTTTTCCCCCTCATTGGGCATCCATTTCAAGGCAGCCCAAAAGACCACCAAGGGAGTCACTATGAAATAGGAGGTCACTATGGGCGAAAAGCCTTGGCTGTTCATGGCCGCAGCCATGCCCACCCAAAGAAGTCCAAGGGGAATCAAAAGGGAACAGTTACGGCCGAAAAGGCGATCCCAGATCCAGGCACAGCAGACCCACAGGATGGAAAGACCTGCACCAATGCTCAGCGTGAAGAACAGCCCCCCACAGAGGGCAGGGCCAAACTGGTTGAGACTGGATGCCACACGGTGGTTCGGAATTGGAAGATAGCCTGCCTCTGATATTGCCGAAACGGTGCGGTAAAGGTCTGCATTGGAGAGATAGACATGAAGCGTGGCTATGATCTGTGTGGTCAATAGCCCCAGGAAGACGGCCCGTGCCGTATAGAGGAATCTACTCATAGGTCACATTGAGACAACCAAGCCCACTTGAAAGGATTCCAGGGTCAAAGGAGGACCCCATTTTGGACAGGCCAACAAGGGGTGCTCTTGCCTGTAGTATTGCCGTTTGAATACTCGAAATAACAGCTAAAATCAAGGCCATGGTGGAGGAGTTGCCACAGTGCCTCGAAAGGACTGAGCTCGTACGAGCGGATAGGAATATACGACGACCAATCAAAGGGCGTTGGGACCGAACCTTTCAAAGTGGCGGCTTTCGTCTTGCCAATGAACGGAGAGAGGGTAAAGCCGTGGCAAAGGCAGAAGCCTTTTGAGAACGGCCTCCAAGAGGGGGCTAGAGCGACAGTATCATCGCCTGCAAGTCCTTACTTGCTGTCGTGAATTTGACACCGATCCCTTGTGAGGTCCTCCACACGACTTTTCCTTTGATCTTGATAGGCGTTTCCAGGTCTGGCGACGAAAAGGTCAATGTCATGTCCTCTCCAGGTGAGAGGGCCTCGGAGGTTTCGACAAAGGCTCCACCAGTACTTATGTTTCCAAAGGAGTCCTCGAAGACATGATCCTCCGTTGCACAAGTGACTGAGATAGAGCACGAGTGCCTGGGGTCTCTTCTCCGTTCCCTTCTTTCCCAAGTCTCGAGGAAGGTCAATACACGGCGACTCTGCAACAAGATGAAGAGCCTTTGGCGTTCCTCTTCAGATCCATCTTCTATGATCATCGAAATGCCTTGGGCAAGCTTTTCTAGTTTAGACTTGACACTGGAAGTGCGGGATTCTTGGAAGGAGTCTGTCATGTCGGAAACCGGGCTGCTACAGGTTCCCATAGATATAAGCACAGGTTGAAGTCTAGTGCAACACAGAAAAGAGGTCCTTCAATCGTTGGTTGGCTATGCCATCTCATCAAGTTGAACCGATTAAGCGAGCGCAGCCCCCGTAGGTTCCGCCTGACGGCAGTGGTTCTGCCCGTTGGCAGTGCTAGCGCGGCGCGGGCTGCGGGGTTAGCGAGCGTATATAAAATGAGACATATTCCTTACGGTCGCTGCGAAGCAGCTTGCTGCAGGGTCTTCAATAGAATGCTTGTGAAGAGGGAGGCCTCACCCATTGCCATGGGCGTGAATCTATGGAGAGCAAGGGCCCTTTCTGTGCCCCCATATGGAGCTGTGCGAGGGGAAGATATGAAAATGGGCAATAATGGGCCAAGGGAGAAGGAATTGATTAAATCTCATCATCGTATGGTTAAGAGGCTAAGATCCCTTGATTCGGTGTGTCTTCATGAAGAGACGATGGCTTCAATATGGGAGAGAAGGTCCGTTTTTTTCTGCGGGCAGGGTTGTTCTTGTAAAGAAAGCCTGTTTATGCTCTTTTCACTCAATACGAGAAAGGTCGTGATTCAATGCTCAGCGGAAAAAGACATCATGACCAGGGACATGATCAACTGGGAAGACAAGAGGACCGGCATGAAGCGAAGCCTGCTGGAGCAAGTTCCTGAACAATTGCCTGAAGAATTGACAGAGGTACTTTGTGCCTCAGAGTGCGTCAGGATTGAGCGAATCGTATCCAGGGGGCACAGTTCACCCAAAGGGTTCTGGTACGATCAGGAGACCGATGAGTTCGTACTGCTCGTTCAGGGCAGAGCCGCCATACGGGTCCATGGACGAGAGGACATGATCATCTTGGAACCAGGCGACTACATCCATCTAGGGGCCCATGTGAGACATCGTGTTGAATGGACAGACCCTGAAAGAGCGACGCTCTGGCTGGTAGTGCACTACTCAATGGCCTGAACAGATGTCAAGGGGGCCTGTCCTGCCCATGGCCTTGCCCATCCCAAAGCGTTTATTTCAGAACTGGATAGAGAGGTTGCGCCCTGCAAAGGCTTTTCGAGGCACGGGCAAGGGCGATTGACTGGATAGGACCGTTATAGTATGTGAGGTGGCGTAACGTGTCTTCTGGCACCGGGAGTGACGACCGTGAAGATTGTAATTGTTGGGGCCGGGGAGGTGGGTTTCCATATTGCCAGCCGCCTGGCCCTTGAACACAAAGACGTGGTGGTGGTTGACACCAACGCCGAGGCCTTACGTCGGGTTCAAGAGGGCCTCGATGTTCAGGCTATCCAGGGCTGTGGCAGCAGCCCGGCCATACTGGAAGAAATAGGCCTGAGAGGGGCCGACATCTTGCTGGCCGTCACAGACAGCGATGAGACCAATCTGGTTGCCTGCCTTTTTGCCAGTCTCCTTTCTCCCACGACGATCAAGTTGGCCCGCATCAGAGGGGCAGACTATCTGCAATACGAAGATGCGCTCAGAAACGAGCCCTATCGTATAGATGTGATCATCAATCCTGAGGCCGAGGCCGTAAAGGCCGTTGAAAGGCTTCTAAAAGTGCCAGGTGCCGTGGACGTTGGTGAGTTTGCCGATGGCCGCATTAAGCTCATTGGGGTTCGCCTGGATCCAGACAGCCCGGTGGCTGGTACCAAGCTTGTGGATCTCCACAAGAAGACCGGTGAGAAGAAGATACTGATCGCGGCCATTGTGAGAAACGAAAGACTGATTGTTCCCTCGGGAAAGGACGAACTCTTTGAAGGAGACATTGTCTACTTTGTCTCTGAAGAAAACGAACTGAAAGCGGCCCTGAAGATCTTCGGCAAGAAGGCCGAGCCCTTGAAACGGGTGCTCCTGGTGGGAGGAGGCAACCTGGGGCTTAAACTGGCCAGGGCCCTTGAGGGCCTTTCCGTTCATACAAAACTCATCGAAAAAGAACCTGAACGCTGCCGGGAACTGGCCCAACTCCTGGACAAGGTGGTGGTTCTCCACGGCGACGGGTCCGACCAAGGGCTTCTCCAAGAGGAGAACATCCGGGATATGAATGTGGTGGCTACCCTGACAGGGGATGAAGAGACAAACGTCCTTACCTCTCTTCTGGCCAAACGGATGGGGGCCCAGAAGACTGTGACCCGTATTAGCCGGTTCAGCTACTTTCCTTTGGTTTCTGCCATCGGCCTGGATCACGTTGTGAGCTCCCGTCTGGCTGCCATCAATACCATATTGCAGTACGTGCGCCGGGGCAAGGTACTGTCGGCCATGACGCTGAAAGGGGAAGAGGCAGAGGTCCTCGAGGCTGTTGCCCTAGAAACATCTGATATCGTTGGAAAACCCATCCGAAAGATCCCTTTTCCAAAGGGGGCCTTGGTCATCGCCATCATCCGGCAAGAGGAAGTGATTATCCCCACGGGCGAGAGTGTTATTCAGCCGAAAGATCAGATCGTCATCCTTTCCACGCGTCAGGGCATTCCCCAAGTTGAAAAGGCCCTCATGGTGAAGCTGGAGTACTTCTAGATGCGTGTCTCCTACACGCTACATCTGGTGGGGATCTTGACGTTCTTTTTGGGCCTCACCATGATCTTTCCCCTCCTTTTTGGCCTCTATTACCAGGACCATAGTGTGGGGCCTTTATTGAAATCCATGCTCGTCACCTTGGCCAGCGGTCTGGCCCTCTACCTTCTTTTCAAAGGTAGGGGTACGCAAAACGAGTTGATGACCCATCGCGAGGGGATGGGTGTGGTGGCCATTGGATGGACGGCCGCTGGCCTGTTCGGAGCCCTTCCCTACTACTGGGGTGGTCTCTTTCCCGACTTTTCCAATGCCTTTTTCGAGTCTGTTTCAGGCTTTACCACGACCGGCGCCTCTGTTCTGACCCAGCTGGAGGGCATCCCCCGTGGGCTGCTCTTCTGGAGGAGCTTGACCCACTGGCTGGGTGGCATGGGGATCATTGTCCTTTCCCTGGCCATCTTGCCCCTTCTGGGGATCGGCGGGATGCAGCTTTACAAGGCAGAGGTCCCGGGCCCAGTGCCGGACAAACTTAAGCCCCGCATCAAAGACACGGCCATGGTGCTGTGGAAGGTCTATCTCCTTTTTTCCGCAGCTGAGACGCTGCTGCTTATGTTGGGGGGGGTGGACCTCTTTGAGGCCCTCTGCCACACCTTCGGGACCATGGCCACAGGGGGGTTTTCCACACGAAACGCCTCCATTGGCGCCTATGAGAGTCCCTATGTGGACACAGTGATCATCGTGTTCATGTTCTTTGCAGGGATCAATTTTGCCCTCCATTATCAATTCCTAAAGGGCCATCCCCTGGCCTTCTGGCGGGATCCGGAATGCCGCTTCTTTGTCGGGGTCGTTGCCCTCTTCTGTCTCACTGTTACGGTCAACATCTATGGCGAGATCTATGAAACCATGGGTGAGGCCTTGCGGTTTGGGGGCTTTCAGGTCATGTCCATTATTACAACCACAGGATACGCTACGGCAGATTATGAAATGTGGCCGTCCCTTTCCCAGAACATCTTGCTCTTTTGCATGTTTCTTGGTGCGTCAGCAGGTTCGACGGGCGGCGGGATGAAGTGCATGCGCATCATGCTCCTGTTGAAGCACTCCTACAAGCAGCTCTTTTCCCTCATACACCCCCATGCAGTGACCCAAGTCAAGCTGGGAGGTCGTGCCATCTCAGATGAGGTCCTTCACAGCATATGGGGCTACTTCATGCTCTACTTGGGTCTCTTTATCCTGTGCTCCTTTCTCCTTGCTGCTATGGGTGTCGATGTGGTGACCTCCTTTGCCGCTGTTGCGGCCACCATAGGCAATATCGGCCCGGGGCTGGGAATGGTAGGACCAACGGACAATTATGCCCATATTCCAGTGCTGGGAAAATGGCTGTTGATCCTTTGCATGCTTCTGGGACGATTGGAGATCTACACGGTTGTTATCTTGTTTGTACCGGAATTCTGGCGCAAGTAAGCCCTCCCGTGGCCCCAAAAAGACATTGAAAAGAGATGGCGACGGATGGCCTGCAGGGGGGGACCTGTGCCGTCCCTTGCCCGTCCATGGGGTCGTGACGGCTCCCCGTGCCAGAGGCGCCAAGGCGCGGTCCCTTTTTCCGGCCGCATATTTGTATTGACTTCAGCGGGAAGGGTCCACTAGCATAACGGTTTTTTGAATCCACCCATGGCGTGTGGGATGATGAGGAACGGCGCAATGATAAGGCTGGTCAGGGGTTTTAAGGACATCTTGCCGGGAGAAACAGGACTCTGGCAACATGTTGAAGAGCTTGCACGGGAGCTCTTTGGCCAATTTGGCTTTGCCGAAGTCAGGCCCCCCATGCTGGAGCAAACAGAGCTTTTTGCCCGCAGTATCGGGGCTGACACGGATATCGTAGAAAAGGAGATGTACACCTTCACCGATCAAGGCGGCAAGTCTCTGACCATGCGGCCAGAGGCCACGGCCTCTGTGGTGAGGGCCTACATCGAACACAAGCTGTATGCCAAAGACCCTGTCCGGAAGCTTTACACCCTGGGACCCATGTTCCGGAGGGAGCGTCCCCAGAAGGGCCGGTATCGTCAGTTCTATCAGATCAATGCCGAGGTCTTCGGCCTCCACGATCCCAAGGCAGATGCTGAACTGGTCTTTCTCCTGATGACCTTGATGAACCGCCTTGAAGTTCCTGGCGTGGCACTCCACATCAACTCTCTGGGCTGCAACGCCTGCCGTCCACGCTTCAAAGAGGCCCTGAGGTCCTTTTTGGAGGGCCGCACCGGGCAATTGTGTTCAGATTGTCTGAAGAGGCGGGGAAGAAACCCTTTGCGCATCTTCGACTGTAAGGTAGCCACCTGCAAGGAGGCCATGGTGGATGCCCCATCGATCGTGGACCACCTTTGTGAGGAATGTAGGAACCATTTTGACATGGTCCAGAGGGCGTTGGAAGGATTTGGGATCCCTTTTGAGGCCGATCACCGTCTGGTCAGGGGATTGGACTACTACACACGAACGACCTTTGAGGTCCTTGGCCAGTCTTTGGGGGCCCAGGATGCCGTGGCAGGCGGGGGGCGCTATGACGGCCTGGTAAAGGCCCTTGGCGGACCTGATCAGCCTGGCGTTGGTTTTGCCATTGGTCTTGATCGGTTGATCGACCTACTAGCGGAAAGGGCCGATCGTTTTGAGAAGCGTCCCCATCTCTTCATCGCGGCATTGGGGGCGAGGGCCCAGGAGAGCGCCTTCAGATGGGTCCAGGCGTTGAGGGGGCAGAAGATCCGGGCAGAGATGGATTTTGAGGACCGAAGCCTGAAGGCCCAAATGCGGCGGGCCAACAAGCTTGAAGCGTCCTATGCCCTTATAGTGGGCGACCGCGAGCTGGACGACGGGGCTGCCGTCTTAAGAGACCTTGAGACAAAGCAACAGGACCAGGTCCCCTTGCAAGGCCTTGTCGAGGTTGTTGCAGGTAGAATCCGGTCCGGCCCGGAGAGCTGATACATGTCGGAAAGGAGCCGATTTTGTTTGATTCCCTTGGCAACATGAAACGAACCCACCACTGCTGTGCGTTGACGGCAAAAGACGTTGACAAGGAAGTGGTGCTCATGGGGTGGGTGCAGCGCCGTCGAGATCATGGTGGCGTCATTTTTGTAGACCTTCGCGATCGAGAAGGGCTCACGCAGGTGGTCTTTAACCCGGAGTTCAACAAAGACGTCCATGCAAAGGCCCATGTGATCCGAAACGAGTTTATCCTGGCCGTTCGGGGGGTTGTGGTCCCCAGGCCCGAAGGCATGGTCAACCCCAATCTCAAGACCGGTGCAATTGATGTGATGGCCTCGGAACTGAAAATCCTGAATCATTCAAAGACGCCGCCTTTTGTACTGGAAGATGACACACAGGTGTCTGAAAATATCCGACTTCGTTACCGATACCTGGACATGCGTCGGCCTGCACTGCAGAAGAACCTCATCCTGCGACATCGGGCGGCTGCCACCATCCGTTCCTATCTCAATGGCCTGGGATTTCTGGATATTGAAACGCCTTTTCTGACAAAGAGCACCCCGGAAGGGGCGCGGGACTACCTTGTGCCCAGCCGGGTCAACCCAGGGCAGTTCTATGCCCTTCCCCAATCGCCCCAGCTCTTCAAGCAGCTGTTGATGCTCTCCGGGTTTGACAGATACTATCAGATTGCCAGGTGTTTTAGAGATGAAGACCTTCGGGCTGACCGTCAACCAGAGTTTACGCAGATCGACCTTGAGATGTCTTTTGTGACAGAAGAGGACCTGATGGAGGTCACAGAGGGGATGATGGCGGCCCTGTTCAAGGAGCTCCTTGACATGGACCTGAAAAGGCCCTTCAAACGCTTGGCCTACGATGAAGCCACAGGGCGATTTGGCCTGGACAAACCTGATCTTCGGTTTGGCCTGGAGTTGATCGATGTCTCTGACATTGTGGCAGAGGCCGAGTTTAGGGCCTTTGCTGATGTGGTCAGGGCTGGGGGCCAAGTCAAGGCCCTAAACGCCAAAGGATGTATAGATCTCTCTCGAAAGGAGATTGACGATCTCACCGAATTTGTGGCCATCTACAAGGCAAAGGGTCTTGCTTGGATCAAGATCCGGCCCGATGCTTGGCAATCGCCTATTGCCAAATTCTTCACCGATGCTGAAAAGGCATCGCTTGCTCAAAGGCTTGGGGCAGAGCCCGGAGATCTCGTCTTCTTTGTGGCCGATCAACCGGCAGTGGTGAATGAATCTCTAGGTCATCTGCGCAATCACTTGGGCCACAAGCTTGGTTTGGTGGATCATGACGAATACGACTTCGTGTGGGTGACCGAGTTCCCCCTGGTAGAATATGACGAGGATGAAAAACGCTACGTGGCGGTGCACCATCCCTTTACCGCTCCCCTTGAGGCGGACATGGCAAGGCTGACTGAAGAGCCTCTTTCAGTCCGGTCCCGGGCCTATGACCTTGTGCTGAACGGATCTGAAATCGGCGGTGGAAGTATCCGCAACCACCAGTACGATGTTCAGCAGAGGGTCTTCGAGGCCCTGGGCATGGATCCTGAGACCTACGAGAAGAAGTTTGGTTTTATCCTGGAGGCCCTTCAGCTTGGGGCACCCCCCCACGGTGGGATTGCCTTTGGTTTTGATAGACTCGTCATGCTCATGGCCAAGCAGGCGTCTATCCGTGATGTGATCGCCTTCCCAAAGACGCAGAAAGCAGCCTGTCTCCTCACAGGGGCACCCTGCGAGGCTTCCCCGGGCCAGTTGGAGGAACTGTCCTTAAAAATGCGGCCCCTAAAAGGGTAAGGAAGTTGGGATAATTGAAAAGCATGGCGGGACCGTAGACTTAGAAACGCCAGTGATTCAGGCACACCGTTTAAGCTTTGCCTGCCAGCAGCCTAATCGTTAACAAATACCGACTCCTTCAATGACTCGACAAGCCTTTGCCCGCGCGATCGGGAAAACGGGCTCCCACAAAACGAGGGCCTTGTGATACAATGGCGTTGCTACGGAAACGAGCTGTTGCCCAAACACTTTTTGGCTTCCCCGAACCGTCTTTTGATGAATCTTGGGCTTACCCCAGTCAGCCGACGGATTCGAGAAGGTCCATGGACAAAAAACGGCTCAAAGGAATTCTGGTTTGGGTAACGGCCGGGGGAAGAACTGGCGCTACGTCTTTCGTGGCCTCCGGCTTCCAGCGTACCCAACACCAAAAGAGACGCGGGCGGCTTGGGCCGTTCCGTTTCCCAGGGGAGGATGCCTCAATGGGAAAAAGGCCTAGCTATGAGAATCTGGAAGAGATAGTCCGGCAGTTGGAGAAGGAATCCCAAGAGCGCAAACGGGTTGAAGCGGCTCTTCGAAAAAGCGAGGCAGCGGTCAAAGACCATGTGCGCAACCTTGAGGAAGTAAAGATGGCGCTGAAAGTTTTGCTGAAGCGAAGAGAGGAAGACAAGGCTGAACTTGAAGAAAAGGTTCTATCTAACGTAAAGGGGCTGATATTGCCCTATGTGGACGCCCTGAGGAACACCCGACTGGATCCCAAACAGCAAACCTATTTGGGTATTATCGAGTCACATCTAAACAGGATTGTCTCTCCTTTCTCTGCCAAGCTCTCCTCAAAGTACTGGGGGTTGACGCCCAGAGAGATCCAGGTGGCCGCCCTCATCAAGGAGGGCAAGACATCAAAGGAGATCGCAGAGTTGTCCAACGTGTCAACGAGGGCGATCGAGTTTCATAGAGACAACATCAGAGCCAAGCTCGGCTTAAAAAACAAGAAAGCAAACCTCAGAAGTTCCCTGTTATCCTTACCATAATAACAGTATGGACCTGATATTATCCCCGTGTTTAATCCGTAGTTTTTCTTGCCCTATCCTGCAAATAGACGGTTGACAGGCCTTCCCCTTTCGAATAAAAGTTTTTGTAATAGAATAAGGTAGTTGTGTCATATCTGACATAGTTGAACCTTTTTCTTTTTCCATGTTCGGACTGGATATCTAACGCATCAATGGCCAACAAAAAGCGTTTTCCATCTTTGGTGTTGGAAGGTTACTTGCCACAACACAATTCTCTTAAGCAATGAGTCTATTTTTCTCGAAAGGGGGTGACGTCCAGGCGGTTTCTAGTAGGCGCGCTTTTCTCAATCGTATCCAAACCTTTATCGGGAAGGAAGGTGATTACACCCATGAAAGTAACACGTAGAGAATTCATGCAGGTTTCTGGTGCCACGGCTGCCGGGCTTGCAGTGAGCGGTCTGGGATTCGACCTTTCACCAGTGAGGTCACATGCCCAAATGCTCAAGACAAAGTATGCCAAAGAGACTACCACCATCTGCCCCTATTGTGCAGTAGGTTGTGGGGCTATCGTGCATACGAGCAAAAAAGGCGACGGCCGCGTGATGAACATCGAGGGTGATCCGGACCATGTTATAAGCCGCGGTTCGCTCTGCAGTAAGGGGGCGGCGCTGTCCGGGCTGGCAGAAAACGAAAACCGGCTCCTTGAACCGATGTACCGAGCCCCTGGTGCCAAGGAGTGGAAGCAGGTCTCATGGGACTGGGCCCTTACCGAGATTGCCAAGCGGGTGAAGGAGACCCGGGATGAGAGCTTTACCCGCAAGAACGAGAAAGGGCAGATGGTCAACCGGACAACGGCCATCGTCTCGGGGGGCAGTTCCGCCCTGGATAACGAGGAGTGCTGGATCTACCAGGCCCTCATGCGGGCTCTGGGCCTTGTCTATATAGAGCATCAGGCCCGTATCTGACACAGCGCCACAGTAGCGGCTCTGGCAGAGTCGTTCGGACGAGGCGCCATGACTAACCACTGGATAGACATCGGCAACAGCGATTGCGTCCTGATCATGGGAAGCAATGCTGCCGAGAACCATCCCATTTCCTTCAAGTACGTGGTCCAGGCCATGAAAAAGGGGGCCAAACTCGTGAATGTGGACCCCAGATTCACCAGGACCTCTTCAAAAGCTGACATTTACACGGCCCTGCGATCAGGGACCGACATCGCCTTCTTGGGCGGCATGATCAAGTACATTATCGACAACAAGCTTTACAATAAGGACTATGTGCGCGCATACACCAATGCGCCCTTTGTTGTGGGAAAAGACTTTGATTTCAAAGATGGTCTCTTCTCCGGCTATGACAAAAAGGCCCGAAAATATGACAAGAGCAAATGGGCCTTTGCCATGGACGAAAATGGGGTTCCCAAGATGGACCGTGGCCTAGAAGATCCCCGCTGTGTTTTTCAGTTGTTGAAGAAACATTACGACCGGTACAACACCAAGCTGGTTTCAAAGATCACAGGGACACCGGAGGCCGATCTCATGGCAGTCTACAAGGCCTATACTGCCACCGGTGCCACCGGCAAGGCCGGTACCATCATGTATGCTATGGGCTGGACCCAACACACGGTGGGGACCCAGAATATCCGAACCATGGCCATCATTCAGCTCCTTCTCGGGAACATCGGCGTGGCCGGCGGCGGCGTGAACGCCCTACGCGGCGAGTCTAATGTGCAGGGTTCCACAGATCATTGCCTGCTCTTTCACATCTGGCCGGGGTACCTGGCCACGCCAAGCACCAAATGGCCAAAACTGGACGATTACCTCAAAAGGCGGGCCAAGAGCAATGACCCCTTGAGCGCCAACTGGTGGCAGAATGAGCCCAAGTACATGGTGAGTTTGTTAAAGTCATTTTTTGGCGAAAAGGCAAAAAAGAGAAACGACTTTGGCTATGACTGGATGCCTAAACTGGATGCCGGAAAGACCTATGCCTTCCTTGACATGTTCGACGACATGTACAAGGGAAAGGTCAAGGGTTTTTTCAACTGGGGGATGAATCTGGCCTGCTCGCTGGCCAATGCCAACAAGAATCGGCAGGCCATGGCCAAGCTTGACTGGATGGTCAATGTGAATCTCTTTGACAACGAGACCGCTTCCTTCTGGAAAGGACCGGGCATGAAGCCATCCAAGATCAAGACCGAGGTCTTCTCTTTGCCGGCCTGTGTATCCGTGGAAAAGGAAGGGAGCATCACCAATAGCGGCCGGTGGATGCAGTGGCGTTACCCGGGGCCAAAACCCCTTGGAAACAGCAGGTCCGACGGGGACATCATCATGGAACTTGGCTTCAAGATCAAGGAACTCTATGAGAAAGAAAAGGGGGCCTTCCCAGAGCCGATCTTGAACCTGAAGTGGGACTACGTG
Source organism: Thermodesulfobacteriota bacterium (assembly GCA_034189385.1). Taxonomy (GTDB): domain Bacteria; phylum Desulfobacterota; class Desulfobacteria; order Desulfobacterales. The sequence goes on along the minus strand of JAXHVD010000004.1, from coordinate 66,287 downwards.
ACAGAGGGCATGTATGATGCTCATAAGGCGGCCAAGGAGATCAACGGCTATTTTCTAAAAGACGTTGATTTTCCGGCTAAGAAGAAGAGCTTCAAGAAAGGGGAACTTGTCCCCAGTTTTGCCTACCTGAAAGACGATGGCTCCACCTCTTCGGCAAACTGGCTCTATTGCAACAGTTATACTGAAAAGGGAAACATGGCCGCCCGGCGGGGCCAGGGGGATGCTGAAAACAAGATCGGGCTCTATCCGAAGTTTTCCTGGTGCTGGCCCGTGAACCGCAGGATCATTTATAACCGAGCTTCGGTGGACCTGAAGGGCCAACCATGGGATAAGGATCAGTGGGTCATCAAGTGGAATGGGAGCAAATGGATCGGCGATGTGCCCGACGGCGGCTGGCCGCCCCTTGGGAGCCTGGAAAAGCCGAATCCCAAAAGCAAGTGGGCCTTTATCATGCACGTCCACGGCCACGCCCAGATCTTCGGCCCGGGCCGCGCAGACGGTCCCTTCCCAGAGCACTATGAACCGCTGGAGTGTCCGATTGAAAAGAACCTGATGAATGAGCAGAGGATGAACCCTGTGGCGCCGGTGTACGGAACCAAGGCAGATGCCTATGAGACATGCGATCCCAAGTACCCGATTGTGGGGACCACCTACCGTGTGTCCGAGCACTGGCAGACGGGTCTCATGACGCGGCCTCAGCCCTGGCTTCTGGAGTTGGAGCCCCAGGTCTTCGTAGAGATGAGTGAGGAGTTGGCACAGCTCAAGGGTATCAAGAACGGAGAGCGGGTATTGGCCTCATCGGCCCGTGGCTCCCTGGAATGCACTGCCATTGTGACCAAGAGATTCAAGCCTTTCACGATTGGAGGAAACACGGTGCACCAGGTAGGCTTCCCGTGGTGTTTTGGCTGGCGCTGGCCCCAAACGGGTAAAGAAGACAGTGCCAATCTGCTTACCCCTGCAACTGGGGATCCGAATACAAGAATCCCTGAAACCAAGGCCTTTATGGTCAATGTATCCAAAATATAGAAGGAGGTGATCTGAATGCCAGGTAAATCATTTTTCATCGATACGACGATATGTACGGCCTGCAGGGGGTGTCAGGTAGCCTGTAAACAGTGGCATGACCTGCCAGCGGAAAAAACCGTAAACCGTGGAACCCATCAGAACCCGGCGGATCTCTCCTTTGTGACCTACAAGCTTGTGAGATTCAACGAAGTGGTGGTGGACGGCAAGCTTAAGTGGCTTTTCTTCCCGGATCAGTGTCGTCATTGCCTGGAGCCACCTTGTGAAATGACGGCAGATGACCCAGAGGCCATCTTCAGGGACCCCGCAACCGGTGCAGTGGTCTACACAGCCAAAACCAAGAACCTGGATACCCAGGCGGTTATAGACTCCTGCCCGTACAACATTCCGCGGGCCTGTGAGGACGGGACTCTGGCCAAGTGCGACATGTGTATTGATCGCGTCGAAAATGGGCTCTTGCCTGCCTGTGTGAAGACCTGTCCCACGGGAGCAATGAATTTCGGGGACCGAAAGGAGATGCTTGCTTTGGCCAAGAAGCGTCTGGATGTGGTGAAGAAGACCCATCCCAAAGCCAGGCTCTTAGACCCAGATGACATTCGAGTTATCTATTTGGTAACTGAAGAACCTAATCTGTACCACAACTTTGCAGTGGCCTCCACGTCAGCCTTCAACGTATCGAGGGCCGTGGCCTTGAGGAGGCTCGTTCGTCCACTTACCAGGCTTACAGCCAACTTGTAAGATACAAGGGCAATTGAACGGAAAGGGGAGAAGGTCCTTTGATCTTCTCCCCTTTTTATGCTATGTCAAATTTGATGGATTCGTAAAAAGTTCAAAATGGCCATTTCGCGTCATCCCGGTGGACGCCGAAATCCAGTAATTTTAAATATTTAAAGTGTTTCTGGACCCCGGTTGTCACCGGGGTTACGACTTTTTACGACTTCATCCAATTTGACAAACGGCAATATGTGACAATTGTTATCGCATGATAGAAAGGAAATCATTGGGCTCTGGTCAAATCAAAAAGGCGGTGGCTGCTGCAAAGAAAGCAAGACCTGAATACGAGAGACTGCTCGATTTCTACGAGAAGCTTCTTATGGCCCAAGAGGCCTCAATGGAAGAAACCCACTTGAAAGCCATTGAGATTCCACCCGATCTCTTATCGATAAAGCAGAAGGAGGGGTTTCCGCTTATCAACACCAACGACTTCGCAATAGACATTGCAGCCTCTGAGTCGCTATTTAGGAAGTTTTGCCAATTTGCCGCTGAGTCAAACGAAGTCCTGGCCAAGGCCGCCAAGAAGATTGTCGCTTCCTTGGATCAGGGAGAGTTGGAGCTTTCTGACCTGTTCTCAAAGATCTTGGCAGAAGATGACACCTATTGGGACGAGATGGAAAGAAGGCTTGATGTTGACAAGAAGATCCTTGCCTTTGTTGCCTATAGCAGTATAAGGCCATCGCTTCATATGTGTTCTGACCAGCTGGCCGCGTATCTTCACAAAGACAAACCTTGGGCAAAAGGATATTGTCCCATTTGCGGAAGTCCCCCAGCCCTGTCCATACTCCGGGGTGAAGGAGAGCGGTTTCTCCTGTGTAGCTTCTGTGGCCACGAATGGTGGACACATCGAGTGTACTGTCCCTTTTGCGAAAATAGAGATCAGAAGACGATGCACTATTTCTTTAGCGAAGAAGAAAAGGATCGCCGGGTGGATGTGTGTGATCAATGCCAGAAATATATCAAGACCATTGACACCAGGAAGATGCAGCGACCCATGCATCCTTATGTGGAGCAGGTCTCGACGTTGCATCTCGACATGCTGGCCCAGGAAAAAGGCCTTGAAAGCGGGATTCCCCTGTGGCTTCAAACATAGATCGTTACCATCGCAGGATCACCTACCTTAGGATCTCTGTCACAGACCGGTGCAACCTTCGTTGCATATACTGCCGACTCGTAAAGGATCTGGAGCTGGTGCATCATGATGAGATCTTAAGATATGAAGAGATCCTGCCGATCATTGAGGCTGGCACTGGAATTGGAATTACAAAAGTGCGCCTCACCGGGGGCGAGCCTCTGGTGCGTAAGCACTTCGTTCACCTTGTTGAATCTGTATGTAAGGTGCCCGGTCTGAAAGACGTGAGCATCACCACCAATGGCGTGCGCTTGAAGAAGAAGGCCAAAGAGATTTTCCAAGCAGGTGTTCATCGAATCAACGTAAGCTTGGACACGCTCAACCGTCTAAAGTACATAAAGATCACAGGCCGAGATTACTTCGACAATGTCTGGGAAGGTCTTCAGGAGGCTGAGGCGGTCGGGTTTTCGCCCATCAAGGTAAACGTGGTGGCCATGAGGGGTTTCAATGACGATGAACTGATGGCCTTTGCCAAATTGTCTTTGGAAAAGCCCTATCATGTTCGATTCATCGAGTACATGCCGGTGGGAAAGCATAGCCCGTGGGAGCGGGAACGATATATATCTTCAGATGAGATAAGATCGAAAATCGAACCCTTGGGTCCGCTTCACAAAGTCCCGCGATCAGTGCATGACGGGCCGGCCAGTCGATATCGTCTGCCCTCTGCAGCAGGAGAGATTGGTTTTATCACGGCCATGAGCCACCACTTTTGCACTTCCTGCAACCGCCTCAGGCTGACAGCCGATGGCAAGCTTCGGCCCTGCCTTTTTTCTGATGACGAGATAGACATCAGGGGCCCTCTTAGAAGGGGCTGCAGCGGGGAAGACCTGAAGGCGTTGTTTAAGACGGCCATTGCCAGAAAACCAAAGGAGCACCAGGCCACCATCTTTAAGACAGGGGCGTCCAAACGGCCCATGTCAGCTATTGGAGGATAGAACGGCTCATGAAGTGTCCCGAATGCCATTGCGACTTGCCGTCGAGAAAATGCCCTGAATGTGATGAAAGTATCCCTGTTTTCGGCAAATTTTGCTGCTACTGTGGATCGGCCATCCCAGATCTTGCCGATAACAAGGCGGATGAAGACACCATCGATTTTTCCAAGCGCACCCTTTGCAGTGACGGCAACTGCATTGGCGTCATCAACGAACATGGTGTGTGCAGTGAATGCGGCAAACCCTACACTGGAGAAGCAGAGTAGGAGAGTAGTCATTTCCAGGCAGGTTGGCACTGTCTTGCGCACATGAGGCACGCTAGATGTACGAACTGAAAGTCATCACCTATTTTTCTGCTGCCCACCAGCTAAGGGAGTTCAAGGGGCCCTGTGAGGATTTGCACGGCCACAACTACAAGGTGGAGGTCTGCGTGATGACTGACACCCTGGATAAGGCCGGCATAGCCATCGATTTTGGGAAGCTAAAGGGCCATGTCGCCCAGATCACCGATAGGCTGGACCATGCCTTTCTCAACGACCTGGAGCCCTTCACACATCAGAACCCCTCTTCAGAGAACATCGCACGCCATGTGGCCGAAGGACTGACCGGGCTGCTAGAGGACCCTGCCATCAGAGTGCGTAGCGTGACCATCTGGGAGTCTGAACACTCCTGCGCCACCTACTATCTCCCTTAGACTCCATGTTCTGTGGTGATGCTTCTGCATGCCCCGCGGACGGGAGGCCTTCCTGCGTCATGACCTGCCTACTTGTCCTTCTGGGCCTTCTGGATCTTGGCCCACGTGTCACGCAGTGACACGATCCGATTGAAGACCAGTGCCCGATCAGAGGAGTCCACTGGATCAACAGTGAAGTAACCCAGTCTCTCGAACTGGTATCTACTTCCCAATGGCGCCCCTGCCAGATTCGGTTCCACACGGCACGATGTCAACGTTTCCAAAGATTGGGGATTCAGGCAACTCATGAAGCCGGCACCATCCTTCTCATCGCCGGGGTTTTCTCTTGTCATGAGATAATCGTAGAGGCGCACCTCGGCGCCCAGGGAGTGGGCAGCGGAGACCCAATGGAGGGTCGCCTTCACCTTTCGGCCATCTGGCGAACCGCCTCCCCGGGTTTGGGGATCGTAGGTGCAGCGTAGCTCCTTTATGTGACCCGTTTGCTCGTCCTTAACGACTCCTATACATTTCACATAGTAGGCATACCGCAGGCGGACTTCCCGACCTGGGGCCAGCCGGTAGAACTTCTTTGGCGGATCTTCACGAAAATCGTCCTCTTCGATATAGAGAACCCGTGAAAAGGGGACCCTGCGGGTTCCCATGCTGGGATCTTCCGGGTTGTTCACTGCCTCCAGTTCTTCTACCCGGTCTTCTGGGTAGTTTTCTATGACGACCTTCAGCGGACGCAACACAGCCATCATGCGGGGGGCCCGCTTGTTCAAGTCTTTTCGGATGCAATGTTCAAGGAAGGCCATGTCTACCACGCTGTCACGCTTGGCCACCCCAATGCGTTCACAGAAATCTCGGATCGACTCTGGTGTGTACCCCCGTCTCCGCAAACCCGAGAGCGTGGGCATTCTCGGATCGTCCCATCCCGTAACGTAGCCCTGGTCCACGAGCTGCAGAAGCTTGCGCTTGCTCATGACCGTATAGCTCAGATTCAGACGGGCAAACTCGATCTGCTGGGGATGACAACTGACCTCCAGTTCATCAAGGACCCAGTCGTAGAGGGGACGATTGTCTTCAAATTCCAGGGTGCAGATGGAATGGGTAATGCCTTCGATGGAATCAGAGAGACAGTGGCTGAAGTCGTACATGGGGTAGATGCACCAGGTGTCTCCTGTTCTGTGGTGTGGCACCCGTCGAATCCGATAGAGGGTGGGGTCGCGCATATTCAGATTGGGAGAGGCCATGTCGATCTTTGCTCGAAGCACATGGGAGCCCTCGTCGAACTCTCCGGACCGCATCCGCTCAAAGAGGTCCAGATTCTCTTCAACGGTCCGCGTGCGATAGGGACTGTCCCTGCCCGGCTCGGTCAAGGTGCCTCGGTACTCCCTGATCTCCTTGGGACTCAGGCTGCAAACATAGGCCTTTCCTTTCTTGATCAACTCTACGGCGTATTGATACAATTGGTGGAAGTAATCAGACGTATAGTAGAGATGATCCCCCCAATGGAATCCAAGCCATCTGACATCTGATTGGATGGACTCGATGTATTCCATTTCTTCTTTGCTCGGATTGGTGTCGTCGAACCGCAAATGGCAAATGCCTCCAAATTCCGCGGCAATGCCGAAATTGAGACAAATCGATTTGGCGTGTCCAATATGGAGGTAGCCGTTAGGCTCCGGTGGGAATCGGGTCACCACTTGCCCCTGGTGCTTGCCTGCTTTGAGATCCTCCGCAATGATGCTGCGAATGAAGTCTAATCGGGGTGTAGAATCAGCGATAGCCATCTTCCGGACTCCCTTCTCATGGTGCGTCTATTGTCTATGGATGTCCATAGCATTCCATCTAAGGCTGTGGATCAGGTTCCTGGCCTTCTTATACCAGGCAATTTCATGCCATGGCAATACAATCCTCTCTTCTTGTCCGGGAGGCTTGTTAGCATTCAGAATCCTTGACAAAAACCCCTTCCTTTGGTATTTTTTTAAAGATCTGTCAATGATCCATCTTGATAAACTGGAAGCATTGATCGTGTCAACAAGGAGAACAGTGTCGTGAGGACGACATCGGGCCTGGCTTAGTGGCAGGTGTGTGAATCGAAAGGATGTGGACCGTGAGGGAGACGACGATGAAGCGGAAACCGTTTGCATACCTCTTCGCGGTGTTGTGTCTCGGTGTTTTTCTGTATTCCCAGGCACTGGCAGAAAAGAACGAAGGACCTTCACCTGCCGTAGCTGATGAGAAATTGACCTTGGTTCAGGCGGCCATGTGTGAAGGGATAAAGGACTACAATCCCTACAATGAGGCGGTTGTTTTTTCCAGGACCATCGGCAAGGTCTCGTGCTTCACGTCTTTTGATCCTGTGCCTGAAAAGATGTTTATCTACCAGAACTGGTTTCACCGGGATAGGCTCAGTACAAAGATAAAGCTGTTCCTTCAACCGCCTCGTTGGTCAACCTTCAGCAGTATACAGCTACGTGAAGCGGACAAGGGGCCGTGGCGAGTCGAGGTCACGGACCAGGGAGGCAACCTTCTTCATGTCTTAAGGTTTAGCATTACGGATTGATTTTCTATGAGTGAACTTCTGATCTTTCTTTCGAGTGTTCGGTGGCAAGACCTCGTCGACGTTACCCTGAGTAGCTATATTCTCTTTCGTCTTTATTTCCTCTTCAGAGGAACCCATGTGTTCAGGGTGCTCATCGGGATCGCCTTGCTCTGGTTTTCCCAACGCATAGCTGTTTCATTGGGGTTGATTGTCACCAGCTGGGGGATTCAGGGCATTACTGCAGTCGCTGCCTTTATCATCATCGTTGTCTTTAGAAACGAGATCCGCTCTGTGCTTCAGGCAAAGAATCTGAAAAGCATACTTTGGGGATTCCGCTATGTCTCTATGAGCACGCCTGTAGAAAGAATCATAGAGAGTGCCTATGAACTTGCCCGAAAGAAGATTGGCGCCCTCATTGTCTTTCCGGGCAAAGACGATTTGGAGGAAGTAGTCCATAGCGGTATACCGTGGCGTGGTTTGGTGTCCAAAGAAATGATTCTGAGCATATTCTGGCACGATAACCCTGTCCACGACGGTGCTGCCATCATCCAAGGAGACAGAATCATAGAGGTGGGTGCCATCCTTCCCCTGTCACGGAGAGAGGATTTGCCTTCCTATTATGGGACCCGTCACAGGGCGGCAGCCGGATTGGCTGAGGCCACCGATGCCTTGGTCATTATTGTTTCAGAGGAAAGGGGCGATGTGGCAGTGGCCAAGGGAGCTGAGTTTGATGTCGTGGGGCGAAAGGAAGAACTTGCCCGGATATTGCGGCATCATATGGGCCTTCCGCTGGTGGAGGAAGGGTATCCGAAGAAACAGATTCTTCGGCTCGGCATAGCGGCCTTGGCTTCTTTTTTGTTTATTGCAGGCGTTTGGTTCAGTTTTACGAGAGGGATGTACACTCTCACCACGCTTGAGATTCCCGTCGAATATACGGATGTGATGGCCGGAATGGAGATCCTGGACACCTCTGTCAATGCTGTCCGTCTTGATCTCAGCGGGTCAGGGGCTCTTGTCAAATCCATTCGACCGGAACAGGTCAAGGTGAGGTTGGACTTGAGCAAGGGGGTTGTGGGGCCTAATACCTTCAACATCACCCACGAGAACATCAGTCTTCCCCCGGGGGTGGTCTTAAAGACCGTCGAACCACCAACAGTCGAAGTCACCTTGGACGTTCCCATGAAGAAAGAATTGCCCGTGCAGGTTGATTGGGTTGGGAAGTTGCGCAAGGATTTGATCCTTGCGGAGGCAAAAGTCTCTCCTAAAAGGATACGTGTCGTGGGAGGGGCTCAAATAGTTGATGGAATCTCAACTATTTATACCGAAAAAGTCCCCTTAGACAATATACATGAAACAGGGGCCATGACCGTGGGCCTGGCACTCAACCCTGCATCCTTACAGATTTCCCCTGATTCAGACGATAGAATTACCATAAAATATACGGTGAAAAAGAGGGTTGAATAGAGGGCAAATCAATAGATCTGGGGTTTATTTTTTCGACGAACACCTAAAATTTAATAAAAGTATTGCTAATTAAATAAAAATATCGTATATTAAATGGGTCTATTTGAAGGTGATTTTACGGGGTCACGTGTGTTGAATACTTGCTTCCCTTTTGGGAAAGGAGGCTACGGAGATGAGAAAGTCGCTTTTAGCCCTTCTGCTCCTTTTGCCCATGTTGGGTTACATAACTGGGTGTAGTGACAGCAGTCACAAGGGGGCGCTGTACAAGACGGCGCAGGTTCGAATACTGCATGCATCACCAGACGGGCCTGATCTGGACATAGTGGTTAATGACGACGTGGAATGGGCCAATCTTGCTTATCAAGAGGGTTCCGGGTATGAGAATTTGCCGCCAGACGAGGTGGATGTTGAGGTTAATGTCAGTGGCACCTCTCAGACCCTTGTGGACGAATCCTTCTTTGTTGAAAAGCGGACGCCCTATTCTTTGATTGTGCTGGGGGTTGCAGCCAATATGGAGCTACTGCTCCTAGAAGACGACGACACAGAGCCAAATGATGGATACGGCAGGCTCCGCATTGTGGACGCCTCGCCCAGCCAGCCGGCGATAGATGTTTACATCACTGAACCAGACGTGCCCATGGAATTTGCCGTGCCCACTTTACAGGACTTTGAATTTCAGGAGTTCTCCTCTTTTCTCGAACTGGAAGAGGGAGAATATCAAATTCGGATTACCCTGTCTGGGGAAATGGAGCCCATATATGATTCCGGAACGGTTACGCTGGAAGAAGGTTCTATCTCCACAGTTGCCATTCTTGACGCTGCCAGCGGTGGTTCACCCCTTACGCTGGTAGCGCTCACCGATGATTCAGACGAACCAGTTGTTGAGGTCCCCGATGCACGATGTACGCTTCGGCTGATCCACGCCTCCCCGGACGCGTCTTTTGTGGATGTTCTGTTGGACGACACAGAGGTCATCTCAACGGTGCAGTTTAGAAGCGCCTCTGATTACGAGGTGGTCAAGTCAGGCACCCGAAATATCAAGGTCGAAGAAGGCAGTAGCGGCCTTACCCTGATCGACGGAACCATAACTCTGGAGGGTGGTAAGAATTACACATTTCTCTTGATGAATTTCGAGGCGGCCATTGAGGCCATGTTGCTGGAAGACGACACCACTCCTCCTGCTGCAAACAAGGCCAAGGTCCGGTTTATTCATGCATCACCTGACCCGGACCTGGACCCCCCCAATGTGGATTTTCTAGTAGATGGCACAGTAAAAGTGAGTGATGTCCCCTTTAAAGGTGTTTCAAGCTATATTGAGTTCTGGCAGGGTGATCACGACTTTGAGGTGTACGAGGCAGGAACGAGCGTTGTCCTCATCGGAGGGCCTTTCTCTACACCTGAACACCTGGAAGACGGAAAAGCCTACACATTTATGGTAGTAGATGAACTCGAGGATATCAGGAGTCTCCTGGTGACAGACGACTAGGGCCAATGGTGGTGCCCAGATAAGATCCAATCTCCTTCCCGGGGGAGGAATCGTTTCCCAAGGTTTCTCCCCCGGTTTCCGATGACATTCAACCCCTATATCTTGCCCAACTCCCGTTCTATTTCATCAAAGATGTCTTCCATTGTATACAGATGCTTGTCTGCCTGGGCCAGGTGCCAGTCTGCAATCTGCTCTTCCGTGTGCTCGTAAAGCTCATGAAGCTTTGCCCTGTGATCAAGAAGAATTTCTCTAAAGGGAGGGTCTCCTTCCAATGCATAGAGGAGTTTGTCCAGTCTTCCGACAATCTCAAAAAGGGAAGGGCCTTCCTCCACCCATGTTGGATCCAGATAGCTGAGGCGCTTAGCAATTAGGGGGTAAACCTCCCTAAAGCCCTTCTTATAGTAAGGGCGGACTCTTACCGTAAGCTGCATGTGTTTACTCATCAGTTCTCCTGACGGATAGTTCGGGCCGCACTGAAAACACGGACGGTTTAAGGGCAATCAGACCGTCTAGGAGCGCGCCGGCACGGCCAGACTGAGGTATCTGCCCTTTTCCGCAAACATCAGTCTCTTTTCCTCCATCATCCTCAGAAAGGGAACGATCCTATCTTCTCCAACTTTTGGGAACTGGGACACAATGCGTTTGAGAGAGCGGTGTTTTTGGCAAAAAAGGTATATGGACCTTGATGTTCCTTCGAGTCGGTGTGTCAAGGGCTCTGCCTTGAGACGCCTTTCCCGGATGATCAAGAAGTCTCTTCCGTCGCCATAGCTTAGGATAGGCGACCGTGAAGGCCCGCAATGTAGTTCCCTGTAGATCCTGTTCCAGGTCCTTACCCTTTTTTTCACCGGCTGCCACAGCTTCTTTTGGAATCCACGATCACCCCTGTATGACTGGATCATAAACTGTATGGACTGGCAAATATCTGGTGGAAACAGCACGGCATAATTGGGATGATTCGAGATCGCCTTCAACCCAAAGGCACGAGGGTCTTGCCACACCGGGCTTTCCAGGCCAAGCCAGAAATGGACAAATCTTAAAGGGCGAAAGGGCTGGGCGAATTCGAGGGTACGGAGGGTTTCGTTGACATCTTGCCAATCGCTGCCGGGAAAGTGGAGGATGAGATTTGAGATGTTTGCGATCCCCAGCTCTTCACAGTGTTTCATGATTTCCAGATTCTGGATGGCGGTGGTGCCCTTGTTCAGTTTTTTCAGGAGGCTCGTACTCAAGGCCTCAATGCCGATTTGGACCTTGTGCATGCCTGCGGCCCCCATGGCCTTGAGCAACTTGACCGGCGTCGTGGCCCTGATTTCTGCAAAGAGGCGGAGACCCTTTTCCAGTCCACGGAGTTGAAGGAATATCTCTTTAGAGTGGCGCAGTGGTACGAGGTTGTCTGTGAAGGAAATGGAAAGGGTCTTGTACTTGGAGGTGAGATGGTCCACCTCTGAAACCACTTGCGAAACGGCCTTTGATCTGTATCCATCCCACTGAAGGTTCAGGTTGCAGAAGGCGCATCCAGCCTGTTGTGAAGAGCCTTTGGTGGACCGCCACCAGCATCCTCTCGATATCTCTGCAGGCAGGGTGGGGAAGAATCTTCTCTTCGGGTCTAAGGTTCTGAGGAGGCCAAAATAGTCATCATAGTCGGGAGCAGGCAAAGCGCCCAAATCTGCCATTTGGCAGAAGGCTGGTGGCGATTTGGTCGTGTCTGATCGCCTTGTGACCACTCCAGGGATGGAGGAAAACTCGCCAGTTACATCTCCGTTTCTCATCTGTCGAATCAACAGGCTCAGCGGATGCTCCCCTTCCCCATTGACCACGAAGTCCACTTCGGGAAAGGCTTGCAACAATCCAGCAGTGGCTTTCCCTGAAAACATGGAGCCCCCCACGACAACGGGAAGACTGGGGATGCGTTGTTTGATACTTTTGATATAGTAAAGAGATGAGGTAAGTTGACAAAGACAGATGGATACACCGACAAGCCCGAAATGCTGCCATTCTACACCATCCATGAGCCTCTCTGATATGGCCTTGACCTGGGAGACGAGACCCTGAAAGTCTATTTTACGAAGATGAGGTTTCCCCCTTGCCTCGCGGTAAAACAGCTTTTCGATGTCCTTGCTTCGTTCAGGAAATAGAAGGGCACCGAAGACGCACTCTGCCAGCCAAGTCCTTTCTGAAATGGCTTGATAGGTTCTAAATCCGATCCCTTCTGCTATCTTAAGGTAGAAGTGAAGGGCATGGACCTCTAATTCGGGGAACTGGGTCTTTAGATAGGCCTTCAGCGTGCCCAACTGAATGGACGGCCGGCTGTAAAGGGGCCAAGGCGTGGAAACCAAGGCAACGCGCTTCCGAAGTAGGGGGGCTGCTCTTTTCATCGCATTCCTAACATGGTCACATTCGTACCTGCATTGCAACATGAAACCTAGCCCCTAAGCTTGGAGCAAGACATCCTCAGGGCACCAGGAACGTGCAAAGAACCGGTTTGTCATCAATGGACAAGAACCTTTCCATGGTGATCTTATTTTTCTTGATATTCCGGAAAGCTCGCGGTGAATGTGGTTCCAACATCAGGGATCGATTCTACATCGATATCCCCTTTTAAGTCTTTCACCAGACTATAGGTAATGGACAACCCTAAACCCGTTCCCCTTCCAACCTCTTTAGTGGTAAAGAAGGGCTCGAAGATTTTTCGAAGGATCTCCTTGGGCATACCTGTGCCCGTATCGGAAACTCTGGCCACAACCCTGTCTCCTTCCTGGTGGGTCGTAATGGTCAGCTCTTTAGTCCATTCTGGCCCTTTTGGTTCCATGGCATCCCTGGCATTTGTGACCAGGTTCAGAAAGACTTGCTCCAACCGGTTCTTGTCGGAAAGGATCTTGGGCAGCCTTTGGGCCAGCCTAAGGTTCAGTTTTATATTCTGCAATTTGAGCTGCTGGCCCATCAGGGTGAACACATCTCGAATCGGCTCATTCAGGTCCACTGGGGTGACCTGGAAGTCGCTCTTTCTGCCGAAATCTCGGAGGTGGTTGATGATTTTGGTAGCACGGTCTACCTGCGCATTCATGTTGCGGCTCACCTTCAACAGGTCTTCCTTCGAGATCTTTTCGCCCCGGTTTATCATCTTAGTAAAAAAATCTGCCCCCACCCGCATCACATTCAAGGGCTGATTCAGCTCATGGGCAATGCCAGTTGCCATCTCACCGAGGGTAGCCATCTTGCTAGCCTGTGTGAGTTGGGCCTCTTGTTCAAGGCGTCGGGTGATGTCCACAGTCCTGATAATCAAAAAGTTGGCAAGACCTGCCCGTTCCAGTTCCTCAAATCTGCCAGCACGGGCGTGCAGATGAATAAAGAAATGGCGGCCATCCTTTTTCTGGGCCCATAGCCTAGGCATGAAGACATAAACATCCTTATGAGTATCTTCCAGTTCGTTCCACACCCTGTCTGCTTCGTCTACATCGAACAGATCCAAAAAAGACATCTCCAGCATTTCTTGGCGCTTGTATTGATAGGCCACCGTGGCCGGTTCATTCACATCCAGGATTTTCCCGGAATCCAGATCCACTAAGAAAAGGGGATTTGGATCGTAGCCAAACACGAGGCGATATCTCTCTTCACTCGCCTTCACTTTTTTCTCTGCCCGTTTCCGGTCTTCTACTTCCCGTTTCAGTTGTTCGTTTGCTTTGATCAATTCTGCCGTGCGCTCCTGAACCCGCGCCTCCAGTTCATCGTACGCCTTTTGCAGGGCCTCCTCTGCTCGCTTGCGGTAGGTAATGTCCCGTAAAATGTGGACACTTCCCTCCGGAATCCCGTCACGATTCAAATAACTGGCCGCGCTGATGCTTACGTCAAGAATCTCCCCTCCTTTCACATATCGGCGGCTTTCAATGCCGGAGAATTTTTCTCCCTTTTGCACCTTGTCAATCATGATTTGGGTTTCTGGCCAGTTTTCATCGGGAACATAGCCAATTTTCATGCCCAAAAGCTCCCCCGGTGTCCACCCGAAGACCCTCGTAAATGCGGGGTTGATGTAGATACTGTTCCCTTGCATGTCGTAGACAACCACGGGATCTGGAGAGGCCTCCAGGACCGTATAATATCGCTCTTGGCTGTCCCGCAACTGCTCCTCTGCCTTCTTCTGTTCCGTGACGTCGGCGATGTTACCCAATATGGCAGGCCTTCCCCCATATTCTATTCGACTGTTTCTTCTAGCAACCCATCTGGTCTTGCCGCTTTTGGTCAAAGCCCGGGCCACGTATTCGGACGGAACATCTTTCCCTTTAAGTCGTTTCGTTCTTATCTCGTCGGTCAGGCCCCTGTCATCAGGATGCACCAACCGCCAAGATTCTAGCCCTATGAGACTCTCTTTTGAATAGCCATAAATCTGGGCAAATCGCCTGTTGGCAAAGACTATCTTCCCATCCTGGTCGATGTAGATGCCTGTCAGTGAGTTTTCTACAAGCCCGCTGTATTTCGCCTCAGATTCACGCAGGGCCGCCTCAACGCGCTTGCGTTCAGCGATTTCTTCCTTGAGTTCTTGGGCATACATCATAGATTGTTCATAAGCCACTTGGAGTTGGCGCGTACTCTCCAGGAGTTCCTCCTCGGCACGCTTGCGATCGGTGGCATCTCTGGCCACTCCATAGGTGCCAAGAAATGTCTTGTCTTTTGCTGAAGCAGGCTTGTCGTAAACCCCAATGGCATAAAGCTGAAAGGGCAGACATTTGATTTCAAAATACTTTCTTTGCCCCCCCCTTGTGGCAAGGCGTACCTCAACCCCATTAGTAGCGCGCTCTCCGGTCCTTCGCTCATTGAAATGCCAATCTGCCTTTTCGCCATCCTCTGTCCAGACAATGGATGTAAAGTGCTCCCCCCGCAACTCCTCTGGTGTGAATCCAAGAAGACGTTCAACAGCCCCTCCGACAAAGGTGAAATGGCCCTGAGGATCCAGGATGTATATGATGTCAGGAGAGTTTTCGACAAGCGCGGTGTATTGTTTTTTTGCTGCTTCCAAGGCCGCCGTTGCCTGCCTGTTCTCAAGCACTTCCGTCAATAATTCCTTAATCTTACGCTCCAATTCCTCATAGCTCGGTTTCTCAGTCATGGGCAAATCTCCCAGTCCCCCCGAAGACACGAAAGATCCAGAGCAGGGACATCTCTGAAACAACATAGGGATCTTTCACCCGTCACAGAGGGCTATCTGTCTGCCGCCAGCAAAACAGTCGGCATGACCTGCGGCCGATGGTGCGGAAACCTAATGGGGATCGTCAACGTAGCACTCCAAAAGCCATTGACGGCTCGACTTCAAAAAAGCGCACAGGTTATTGAAGGACGCTCAGGCAGAAAAAACAGTTGCTTTCTCATGCTTTTGCCAGAAGTGATGGCCATGCCCCAAGTCATCTTATGACAGATTTTTTAGTGACAGGACAACCTTGGCCAAAATTTGCGACTCCAATTCCTTCAGATGCCGCATTGGCAGGGCTGTCGTCAAGGAAAAAGACCCAGCGTCACTAGATCTTTGCAGTGAAGGAGTTGAAAAAACGTCTTGAAGGCAACTCCATAGTCGGGGGAACCAATAGTGGTTTTGGATAGGTCTGTCTGAAACGCCTAAACGAACGGAGCGCACGCCATGTTTTTTGCTGCTAGTCTATTGAACTGGCGGGAAACTGATTTCTGCAGAGCCAGATAGACTAGTCAACCTCTTCATGGGTCCTGTGACCAGAGGCCGGCTTGCCTTCTGGCATCTGTGTCGGGAGTCGAACCGAAAAAATCGTTCCCTGCCCGGCCTCAGACTCCACAGAGATCTTCCCACCGTGTTCATGAATGATCTTCTGGGTGATGAGGAGGCCGAGGCCTGTACCCCGCCCCGACTTAGTACTGAAAAACTTCGTGAAGAGCTTCTCCTTCACTTCGTCAGTCATCCCGGATCCATTGTCACTCACCTGAAAGAGGAGGGTCTTCCCAGAGTCCCTTTCCGTTTCTAGACTAGTCTTGACTGTGACCTCCCATGCCTTGGACGTGTCCTCATCATAGATGCAAGCGTCGATGGCATTTGAGATAAGGTTCAACAACACGTTGTGAATGCCTTCGCGGTCCAGGTAAGCCTCTTCCAGACCCGGAGATAGGACGGTGTCCAGCGTGACTCGGTGTTCCTTGGCCTTTTCCTTGAAGATTCCCACAGCCTCTGTGACAATCTCATTGGGCTTACATACGGTTCGCTCTGGTGTTCTTTCCTTGGAATAGCTCAGTAGATCAAGGGCCAAGTCCGATATCCTTTCGACATTTCGCTCCACCATGGAGCTTCCCTCTTTGAACATCCGGCTGCTATTCTTGGCGACCCCTGTGTTGACCATGTACAAGCCTCCCCGCAGCCCGCTCAGGATATTCTTGATGTAATGGGCCAGACCCGCCACGGTCTCCCCAATGGTGGCCAGACGCTCACTTCTGAGCAGTTCCTCGTGTGCCTGCCTCAGTTCAATCGTGCACTCTTCTACCTTTTGCTCCAAGTTTTCCGTATAGTCCCTGAGTCGTTGACTTATCTCCAATTTTTTCTCAGCCCTTTCAAGGGCAAGGGTTAGCACCTCTCCGCGTATAGGCTTGTTGATGAAGTCGGAGGCTCCGTGCTGCAGAGCAGCTACGGCCGAGTCCATGTCGCCGTGACCGGTGATGACGATGACCTCTGCCTCGTTGTCCATGACCTTAATCCTCTTGAGCACTTCTATCCCGTCCATTCCCGGCATCTTGATGTCTGTGAGGACTAGCTTGGGGCTGAACTCTTGAAAAATCTTGAGACCCTGTTGGCCGTTTTCGGCCGTCATTACCTCATATCCTTCACCGGCCAGGGACATCTCCAATACGTCCAGGATGGGCCGTTCATCATCAATAACTAATAACTTGCTCACACCGCCCTCCTTGTCCGTGGCGCAGCAAGAGATAAGCCCTTTGACCTGTTGGAGCCCGAAGGGGCCCTTTTCAAGCTGTCTGAAGCGAACCTTAGATGGATCAGAAACGGAGGTTATTGTTCCTCAGGTATCTGGCAGTTCAGTCGCACTGAACAGGTCGTTCCCTTCCCGACCTTTGATTCTACCATGATCTCTCCGTCATGTTCGCGAACAATCTTCTGCGCGAGAAGGAGGTCAAGACCTATGCCCTGCCCTGGCTTGGTAGTAAAGAACTTGTGAAAAATCTGTTCCTTGACCTCATCGGTCATCCCACATCCGTTGTCAGTTACTTCAAATAGGATGGTCTCCTCAGAGTCGGCCTCTGTTTCCAGCTTGGTCTTAATCGTTACCTCCCAAGTCTTGGAAGTAGCCGTATCATAGACGCAGGCCTCCACGGCGTTTGCGATCAGATTCGACAAGACCTTGTAGATGCCATCTCGGTCCAGGTAGGCTGCTTTGAGACCTGGGTCCAAGACTGAATGTAGCATGACATGGTGCTCCTCAGCCCTTTTTCTGAGGTCTTCCATGGCCTCTGAAGCAATCCTATTAGGCCGACATATACGTCGTTCAGGTCTTATTTCTCTCGAATATCTCAGCAAGTCCAGGACCAGATCCGAGACTCTTTCCATGTTTCGCTGGAACATGGCCCAGCCGTCTTCCAACACTCCGGCTTTCTCCCGGGCCATGCCGACGTGGACCATGTACATGCCCCCGCCGAGTCCAGTCAAGATATTTTTTACACAATGGGCCAACGCTGACACCGTTTCACCAATGGAGGCACGGCGCTCGGTCGCGATCAATTCGGCCTGCGCCTGCATGAGGCCCAGCTTACACTCTTCCATTTGCCGTTCCAGATTCTCGGTGTAATTCTTCAACTGTTCGCTCATGGCCACCCTTTTTTCAGCTCTCTGGAGCGAAACCATGAGGACATCATCCCGTATCGGCTTGGTGACAAAATCCGACGCTTGGTTCTGGAGGGCAGCAATGGCTGTGTCCATGTCACCGTGGCCAGTGATGACGATCACCTCCGCTTCGGCGTCCATAGCCTTGATCCTTTTAAGTACTTCTATCCCGTCGATTCCCGGCATCTTAACATCAGTTAGAACAAGCTTTGGCCTTTGCTCCTGAAAACGCTTGACGCCTTCCTCTCCATTTTCAGCAGTCAAGACCTCGTAGCCTTCCTTAGAGAGCGAAAGCTCCAACATCTCCAAGATAGACCGCTCGTCATCAATAACGAGTAGCTTCATCACTATGATCTCCTTGTTCATCATACACCGGGAAACTAACCGTAAAGGTGGTGCCTACATCAGGAGTCGATTCCACGTCTATGTGTCCCCTGAAGTCCTTCACCAGGTTGTAGCTGATGGACAGCCCCAGGCCAGTCCCTTTACCCGCCTTTTTGGTGGTAAAAAAGGGATCAAATATCTTTTTCAGAATCCCTTTTTCCATCCCTTTGCCTGTGTCCGAGACCGTAGCCGCCACCCTTCTTCCTTCCTGGTAGGTGGCAATGGTGAGCTTTTTGACAGCCCCAGGCCCCTTCGCCTCCATGGCATCTCTGGCATTGGTGACCAGGTTCAGAAAGATTTGCTCCAGCCGGTTCTTGTCGGCCAAGATTTTGGACAGGTTGGGGGCCAGCTTGAGATCAACCACGATGTTTCGTAAGTTCAGCTGCTGGCCTAAGAGCGTAAACACACTTCGGATAGGCTCATTCACGTCCACAGGGTAGACCTCCAGGTCGCTCTTGCGGCCAAACTCCCGAAGGTGGTCGACGATGTTCGTGGCCCGCTCTACCTGTTCACTGATGTTCCGGCTCACCTTCAAAAGCTCGTCGTGAGAAAACTTTCGACCTCTATTGATCGTTTTGGTCAGGAAATCGGTCCCTACCTGTATGACATTTAATGGCTGATTCAGTTCATGGGCAACACCTGTTGCCATCTCGCCAAGCGTTGCCATTTTGCCGGCTTGGGCGAGCATAGCCTCCTGTTCAAGCCGCCGGGTAATATCCACAGTCCTGATAATCAAGGCCCGCCCCAGTTCTTCTGTCCCCTGTTTTTCAAACTGGACTGCACCGGCGTGGAGATGAATAAAGAAATGACGCCCGTCCTTTTTTTTTGCCGATGTCCTGGGTATGAAGACGTACACATCCTTGTGATAGTCTTGCAGTTCGTTCTGGATCTCTCGGGCTTCGTCGGCATCGAACAAATCCAGAAAGGACATCTGCATCAGTTCCTCGCGCGCATATTGGTATGTCAAGGTGGCTGCATTGTTCACATCTAGGATGTTGCCAGAATCGCCGTCAACCAAGAAGAGAGAATTGGGGTCCTTACTAAACAGAAGACGATATTTTTCCTCGCTCAACTTTACTTCTTGCTCAGCCCGCTTCCGCTCTTCTATTTCGTGTTTTAGTTGTTCGTTTGCTTTGGTCAATTCCGCCGTGCGCTCCTTCACGCGCAGCTCCAATCCGTTGCGAGCCTCTCGCAGGGCCTGCTCTGCCTGTTTCCGCTCAGTAATGTCTATAATGTTTCCCATGATAGCAGGCCTGCCCCCATAGTCGATGCGGGTTGCTATCATTTCGCACCAGACGGTCTTTCCGCCCTTTTTGAGTCTCCGAACCTCGTAGTGTTGAGGAACCACTTCTCCCTCCAGCCTCGCCGATACGGTCTGGGCAAGGGCTTCCCTGTCGTCGGGATGAATTAGCGACAAGTATTCCTTTCCCAGCAATTCCTCCTGTGTATAACCATGCATGCTTGCAAATCTGTCAGTGACAAACACATACCTTCCCTCTTGGTGGATGAAGATGCCCGTCAGGGAGTTTTCAACAAGGGTCTTGTACTTGTCCTCTGATTCCAAAAGCGCTGCTTCAGCCCGCTTCTGGTCGGTAATGTCTCGCAGGATATGGACACTTCCCCATGGAACTCTCTCACGATTTAGGTAGATCGTTGCGCTTATACTGACGTTGAGGATGTTTCTTTCTTTGTTATATCGACGGCTTTCAACCCCGGAGAAACTTTCCCCTGCCAGAACCTTGTCGATCATCATTTGGGTCTCCGGCCAGTTCTCATCTGGAACATAGTCAATTTTTGTCCCCAAAAGTTCTTCTGGGGTCCATCCGAAGATCCAGGTGAATGCCGGATTGATATAGATAACCTTACCCTCCATATCATAAACAACCAGTGGGTCCGGACAGGCCTCCAGAACCGTCCGATATCTCTCCTGGCTCTCTAGCAACTCTTCCTGTGCAATCTTGCACTCGGAGATAGCCGTGAACACACTACCGATGGTATCGTTGGTGACCTCCTTCAGGGATTCCAAGAGTTCCAATTGGGAAGTCCCAGCCACCCGGGCGGTCAGGTCCCCTTTTGAGACCCGGTGCAGCACATTGAAGTGCTCAGCAAGACCTATGGCGAATTCATGAGAAAGATCAACGATTTCTCCAAGGTTTTCTGCCGTCAGGTTCACCAGGTGTTTCAACTTAGAGATCAACTCGAGTTCTGAGGTCTCGGGTATCCTCACCAAAGGGTCTCCTGAGGAAATCTCCTTCAACGCATCAAAGACTTCCGACAAACCCAAGGCCAACTCCAGACTGATGCCCTGTAACTCTCTATCGCGCTCCTCCACCATTTTTCTGAATTTTCTAAGCTGCCCATTGAGCACCTTTAGGGTCGCTTCCATCGAATCCACATCTATGTTTGCCTTAAAGGCCTCGCATTCGAGGCACATCTCCATTTTCTCCAGAAACTTGCCCTGGATCTCATTTCGACAATGGGTTCCGGAGATGAGCCAACACATCACCTCCTTTGCTTTAAAAACTGGGCAGTCCACCTCGTTGCAATGGAAAAACTCCCAGCATTTGATTTTCTCTTTCACCATTCTAAGTCCTTTGTGCTAAAGCGAAGGAGGAAATCTCTGAGAATTGGCGCTCAAGTTCCCTCACGGGTACCTGGAACCATTCCTCACTTTCAAACGGTCTGCGCACAGCCCCTGCAAAGCCATCATTTCCCCACTTTCATTATGTCCTACCAAGAACCGGGGGGGCGGTCAAACAGACATGCCAGAAGACGAAGCCCTCCCCCGTTGAGAACCCAACAGGTCGAGCTTCTCCACCACACCCTTGTCAGTTTTGAGGGGAAATCGGTCTTGCCAGGACAGGGACTTGTGATCACTCTAGAGGGCTGGATGCTTCTTTGATCTAGCCGAGGGAAAAAGGAGCAGCATCCCCGCCTGCGGGCAAGACGTGCATGCCGAGACCTCTCTTTTCCAGTGCCAGCCATCCCTTTTTTGAGCGGTGCCAGATTCTATTCTTCCAAAGCCTTCTTAACGACCTTGATCAATTCGTCTGGATCGATGGGTTTTTCCACGTAACCATCGGGTATGGTGTATTTCGTTAATCCAGTGCTCTCGACGAATTTCTTCTCATCCTTCAGCGGTTGCTTGTACATGAAATTTCTGAAATCGACACCTGTCACCTCAGAGACACCAGTCACCACTACTACTGGAGTCTGGCTCATCTTCGGGTCCTTTCTCAACTCCTGAAACATGCTAATCCCGCTCTTTTTTGGCATCATCAGGTCCAGAAGCACCAGGTCTGGATGTTCCCTATACAGCACCTCTAGTCCCTCAACGCCGTCTTTGGCGCTCACGCTTGCATAGCCATTTTCTTCGAGAATCGCACCCAGAAAGGTAACGATATCGGGCTCGTCGTCCACGATAAGTATTTTCTTAGCCATCCTTCCCCTCCTTTCTATGTTCATGCCAACAACCCTATGACTCAATGATCACCCGCACAAATATATAGCACAAAAAGCCCTTTCCTAAAATCCTTAAAGCAAATGGCGGCAAACTCTCATCTCTTACCATGGGCGCAGCTTTTTGGGTGGCTTCATCATGTTTGGCGCAAAGGAGCCTGGCTGCCAAGCAGACGGCCGTCAAAGGGCCTTTCCCGACCGTCAATACAGAAAAGCGTCTTCACTCATCACCCGCTGGGCCCGTTGCCTGCAATCAGTGACCGCGCTCATCTCCTTCCCCTTTTGGAGCAATCTTGCCACCATCTGCCACAGGGAGCACTACCGTGAATGTGGTTCCCGGTTCTTTGCCTTCCGCTCTGGTTTGGCTCCTGACTGAAATATTTCCCCCAAACATCTTCACGATGCCGTAACTGACAGACAAACCCAACCCTGTTCCTTCTCCAACCTCTCTGGTCGTGAAAAACGGTTCAAAAACCTTGTCCCTGTTTTCCGGCAATATACCCTCGCCCGTGTCCGCAAAGGCAATACTAACTGTGTCATTGGACCGAAATGCTGAGATGGTCAATGTCCCTCCGTCCTCCATGGCGGCCACGGCATTGTTGATGATATTGAGAAATGCCTGTTGCAGCTGCTGGCCGTCGGCTCTCACCTTAGGTAGATTCTTTTCTATATCCCTTCTGAGGTCTACCTTCTCGGTGAGCAAGGTGTTCCTGACCAGGTCGACTACCCTTTGAAGGTCTTGGATCATGTCTGTCTCTGATGTCTTCTGTTCGGGAATCCGGGAAAAAGCGAGAAGGTTTTCAACCACCCGTTTGCAGTTGTTCCCTTGCCTTTGAATGGCTTCATAAATTCCGCGTTCTTTGAACCCCTCAGGAAGCTTATCTAGTAGTAATTCCGCAAAACCCAGAATAACCGCAATGGGGTTATTAATTTCATGGGCCACACCGGCAGATAAAGCCCCCAGGGATGCGAGCTTTTCCGTCTGAAAAAGCTGTTGCTGCATTCGTTTGTGTTCTGTAATATCACGAGAAATCACAAGAACCAATGGTGCTACGTCTGGATCAGATCCCACTGTCTGATATTTTGTATGGAGCCAATAACCTCTCGTTCCTATGGTCACATGTTCTTCTTGAACCACTGTCTCGGATTGCCGTAACATCCTTTCGATGACTGCCGTAACGTCCAGGGAGGACTCATGTTTGACAACATCCGTGATATTCTTTCCGATCACCTCTGCAGGAGGTTGCCCAATAAGGCCGGAAAAGCATCGATTGATTGACAGAATATTTCCATACTGATCGGCAGTGTAGATGATGTCATCTGCCAGTTCAACAAGGGAGCGATGTTTTTCCTCAGAGCGCTTGAGTCTTTTGGCATAGCGTGCCAGGTTCGTGGTTGTGGCTTTTACCTCCTGTTCCAGACCTCGAAATCGGGCCCTTTCCCTTGCAATGAAGAAAACAAGTACGACGACCACTGTGGCTGCCAAGAGGCTCCGTAGGGCAAGGCGCTTGAAATATGAAGCGTCGAGGAAACCTTTCAGTTCTCTGATGGTCGTCATTGTTTCCATTTGCCTGACTGACTGGACCTCCAAGAGGATGAAGCTACCAAGGAGAATCACCATAACAACGGCAATTAAACAGAGACTCGGCCCTTTACTAGCGTATTGAGATTGTCTATTCAATGAACATCTCCCCACGTAATGGAATCTCAGGGGGTCACAGAATCAGGGGGCTGCCGTTATTGACGTCATGCTTAGGCCGTCTCACAGGGAAACAGCCCCACAGCCCGGCTGTTTTGCCTTGGCAAATACCTTTTCCAGACAGCAGGCTGCCTCTTGTTCCGGTCCCGTTAAGGATGAAGCTAAGTGTGGGGCAATGGAACAAGCTTTACTTCAACAGGCCCTTGAGCCGCGTGCCCAAGATGGTCCTGGCCAGGCCCCTACGTGGCAGTTTCCAGGCCGAGGAGCGTCCCTATCTCGGGATGTCTGGTTATGACCTTGAGAAACTGAGCCGTCCGGCGTTCCAAGCGGTTCTCAAGGATAGTTGTCGCCTTTTGCATCACCAGATATCCCATGGTGTGATCGCGGTCGAGCAGGGCCGTAAGCTTGTCTCCAGGTAGGATGAAGATTTCGGATGGTTCCGCAGAAACAGCATAGGAGGTATGAGATGCGACTGGAAGCAGCGCAGACCAGCCAAAAGAGTATCCTGGCTTTATGGCACCAAGGGAAATAATGAAAGCTGGAGCAAGTTCTGCTTCAAGCAACACCTTTCCTCTTTTGAGCGCATAAAAACAGTCGGCCTTATCGCCTGCCTCAAAAATGATCTCTCTTTCCGCATATGACTTTGCTTCCACCATAGGAACCAACTGTTCAAGCATCTGGCCCGTCAAGTCCTCAAAGAGCGCGACCTTTCTCAAATCTTCTGTCAAAGCCATATATCTCTCCTCTCAGCACTGAAGCTTGGCATCCCTTAAAGTTCACATTACATTAAGAGAAAAACGACTATCAGAAAAACAGTGGCTACTGCTGCACTGATTCCGACGGGCAAGGTGCCTGTCTGCAAAGCTCCACGAAGGCTGATTTTCTTAAGTTCCAGTTTTCCCCCCGTTTTGCCGCCTATCATCCACGCAGGGACCAAGCCTAACAGTGCCACTCTGGTGGGACCGTCTCTAGAGACACGGCCAAGATATCCGGCCACCCCCCCAACAAAGGTTCTTTCTGAGGCCCTGGTTAGACTGTTAAAAACTTTATCGATGACATAGTAAAAAAGGCGCCCTCCCTTGCGGTAAAACCAATCAGAATCAAGGTTGACACACCTTTGCTCGCCCGGATAAATGCCGGAGAGTAGCAGAAGCGAGAAGGCCAAGGCAGAAAAGAAGAGGAGCTGGGTTTGACCCACCACGTGGGGCGCTGTGTACGGCACATAATCAACAGGGTATGGGAGGAGGCTATACAGGGGTCCGGGGAATGAGCCGATGAAGATACATAGGAAAGCGGCAATGCCCATGGCAAGGAGCATATTCAGGGGTGCCTCCTTTGGCCTCATACCAGAGTCGTGGCCGAAAAATGCGAAAAAGGGGATCTTGATGCCTGCATGGTGGAATACACCGGCTGAGGCAAAGAGCAGAATAAACCATATGATCCTCATATGCCCCCCGGCCGCCGCGTCCATCACCATGGACTTGCTGACAAAACCACTAAAAAGGGGGAAGGCAGAGATGGACGCAGCCCCTACCATGCAGCATATACAGGTAAACGGCATGGTCCTGTACAAGCCCCCCAGGGCCGTGCCATTGATTTTTCCTGTGCGATACATGACTGCGCCCATGGACATGAAAAGGAGGGCCTTGAAGAGAACATCATTAAAGACATGGGCCACGGCGCCATTGATGGCCAGAGCCGTCCCGATGCCGATGCCGCACACCATGAATCCGACTTGGTTGATCAGGCTGTAGGCAAGCACTCTCCTGAGGTCATTCTCAATGACGGCATAGAATATAGGGAATCCGGTCATGATCGCCCCGATCCATATCAAGGCCTCTGTGCCCGGGAAGGCCCTTGCCAGGGCATAGACCGCACACTTTGTGGTAAAGGCGCTCATAAATATGACCCCGGTAATCGTTGCCTCGGGATAGGCGTCCGTGAGCCACGGATGAAGTATGGGCCACGCGCAATTCAGGCCAAAACCAAAAAATATAAGGTAAGTGGCCAATCCGTTCAATCCTATATACCCGAATTCAAGGGACCCTGTTTGATTCACATAGAGAACAATCCCTGCCAGAAGGCAGAGGCCTCCGGCGGCATGAACGAGAAGATAACGGAATCCTGCTGCTTGCGCTGCCCTTGTCCTGCGGGCCCAGATCAAGAATATAGAGCTGACGGTGAGCATCTCCCAGAAGACAAAGAAAGAAAAAATGTCTCCTGCAAAGACAACCCCTAGGGCGCTACCGGCGTAAACAAGCCCTGCCACATGCTGGAGGTCATCTTTTACGTGAAGGGCATAAAGAAGGGCTATAAAGGATATGAGATGGAAAATGTAACCAAAAAGGAGGCTCAGTCTGTCTATCTTGCCAAAAACGAGCTCCCAATCAAGGAACCTCACAACCCAGTGGGTCCCTTCAGGGATGCTGATCAGGTTGATGAACCCGATGACAGGGATGAGCAGCAAATAGGCACTCTTCCACCTACCCTTGATGAAGGGAACCAGCAAGCCCCCGATGATAAATATGAATGCTGGAGGAACGGTGCTAATCATAGTAATCCTCTCGTCTCTTCATGATGGGCCGCAGGATGTATTTTGCTGCGAGAACAAGTGCCACGCAGGCCACAAATCCATAGGTAGCATAAAATTCCAGCCAACCCTCCCAAGGAAAATGGGGGTGCTTGTGGACAAAAAGGTCAATAATGAGCAAGACACCCAGGGATGAAAAGAAACACCCAAGGAGTCTATTAACGTTTCTGGGATTATCGAAAAGATATTTCTTTTCGTTCTGGCCTTCTTCCTTCATTATGAGTGTTCTCCTATCCAGTATGTGGCATCGTTTCTTGATCAAAGCGTCTTAAAGAGAATAAAACCAAGGTACAGGACGCCGATGGTAATGGCTATGAAAAAGACTGTCTTGTACGGCGGGATGGGCTCGTGACCCAGTTCCATCTTTCCTTCTATCTCGTCGCTTCTTTCTTCAATCATGACTTACGTCCCTGTTATTTGCTGTACCATCATACTGGCCAAGTTGAAAAAAGGTTGGGGGTAAAAAAGCAGTATCACGGAGATCACGGCGGTGATCACCAAGGGCACCACGCAAAATGGCGGGGCCTCTTGTACGGTATTTTCAAACATGGCCTCTTCGGGCCTGCAGAAGAAGGCCCTGTAAACAATAGGCATGAAGTAAGCCGCATTCAGCAGGGAACTGAAGAGCAAGACATAGAGGATCGGCATCTGGTGGGCTTCGAGCGATCCCAGGACAAGGTACCATTTGCTGACGAAACCCCCGCAAGGGGGCATCCCGATGATACTCAATGAGGCAATAAAAAAGGCCGCCATGGTCACGGGCATCCTCCTGCCGATGCCCACCATCTCGCTGATGTTCTTCTTGCCCGTGGCCACAAAGATGGCGCCTGCACAGAAAAAGAGGGTGATCTTACCAAAGGCGTGCATGGCAATATGGACCATGCCGCCGGTGATCCCCTTTGGGGAGAGCAGGCCCACGCCGAGTACGATATACGACAATTGCGCAATGGTCGAATAGGCGAGAAGCCGCTTCAAGCCGTCTTGAGAAAGGGCAATGAATGAGCCGATAAGAATCGTGGCCGATGCAACCAAGAGAATGACGGGGCCGAAATCAAGGGAAAACAATAGGTCTGTTCCGAAGACCCCGGTGAGCACGCGAACAACGCTAAAAACACCTACCTTTACAACGGCCACTGCATGCAACAAGGCGCTGACAGGCGTGGGTGCCACCATGGCTGCAGGCAACCAGGAGTGAAAGGGCATAATCGCTGCCTTGGCAAACCCAAAAAGGAACATGAAAAGAAGGAGACCAATCAAGGGCTTGGAGGCCGTTCCCGCCAAGAAGCCTTGTTTTCCAAACTCCAGGGTGCCGGCCAGGTTGTACGATATCAGCATGGCCGGCAATGCAAGGCCGATAGACGTACCCACGATGTAAAGGAGATATTTTCGCCCTGAGCTTCGAGCCTCATGGTCCTGATGGTGCGTGACCAAAGGATAAGTCGCCAGAGACAGCATCTCGTAAAACAGGTACATGGTTAACAAGTTTGCTGAAAAAGCCACACCAACAGTCGCTGAAAGGGCGAAGGCAAAGAAGACAAAATAGCGGGTCTGGCTGTGTTCCTTCAGCCCTCGCATGTAGCCGATGGAGTATGCGGAAGTGATGATCCAGAGGGAGGAAGAGACAAGGGCAAAGAGCATCCCCAAGGCATCAACCCTGAACTTGATTGCTGCCCCGGGCAGAAACTCCGCTACCGTGTAGACGATCTCTGTCCCTTTCATGATGGTGGGAAGCATAGATAGGACAATCAAGAACTTTGCAACGGCTGCCACAAAGGTCCATGCTTCCCGGACATTCGGCGCTCGGCTGGAGACCAGGATAGGCGTGATCAACAAGGAGACAAGGACAGCTAGCAGGGGCTTTATGGATATCATCGTTTCCATATCAATGCCTTGTTAATAGTTAGTAGGATGCAAGTCTGATATGCCTTTCCTTCACTAAACAATACCTTGTGGTATGGCAAATTCGATAATCTTGTTTACAATGTCGCCCGTATAAATACCCACCAAGACCAGCCCTGCGGCAACGATGAAAAGGGGGACCAGCATGGTGAGCGGGGCCTCTGCCATGGGTTCTGAAGGAGGCCCGTGCCCATGGGCCCCATCGTCGCTAAAAGGCTCATAGTAACAAATCTCTATGACCCTGAAAAAAAGCACCACATTCACCAGACTGCTAAACAGCAATGCTACCATAAAGGCATATTGGCTGGCCTGAATCGCCCCAGAGATGAGATACCATTTGCTAAAAAACCCGCACGTGGGGGGCACCCCGATAATGGACAAGGCCCCGATCACTAGGGCCCCCATAGTGAAGGGCATCTTTCGGACCAACCCTTTGATATCGTCAAAGGCATATCCTTTGAGTTTGTAGGCAATGTTGCTTACGACCAAAAAGGCGCACAAGGTCATGAGGGCGTCGTTAACGATGTGGAGGATGGCCCCGGTCATGCCCGCCCGATTCCCAAGCCACGCCCCACCAACCATGTAGCCCACTTCTGCCACAATGATGTAGGTCAACATCTTCTTCAGATTGCGCTCTGCCAGGGCAAGGATGGCCCCCATAAAAATGGCAATGCAGGCAAGCCAGACAATGGGCTTGCTTATGGCCAGGATGTTGAAGGCAAACTCCGGCGTAAAAACAGTCAAAATGAGGCGAATCATCACATAGATCATCACCTTGGTTACCAAGGGGGCAATCAAACTGCTGGCCGCAGAAGGGCCGTGTGTATACGCATTGGGGAGCCAGGCATGGAGCGGGAAGAAGGCCATCTTGACCCAGACACCGACCAAACAGATGATAAAAGCGCCCAGCACGGCCTTGGACTCATAAAGGGAAGGCAAAATATTGGCAATGTCTACCATGTTCAGCGAACCAGTGACAATATAGAGATAACCAACGCCCAACAGATAGAAGCACGCCCCAATAGTACCCATGTAGAGATAATTGAGCGTGGAAAGCTGAGCGCGGTCCTTCCCCATGGCAAGCATGGCGTAGCCGCTGAGCGCCGTAATCTCCAGCAGCACGTACAGGTTGAAGGCATCTCCGGTGGCCACGATACCTAAAAGACCGGTGACCTGTAAGACATACAATGCGTAAAAGGGAGCTGTTTTGTCCGGCAACTCGAGTTCAATGCTCTTTTTGCTCGCTATCAGATTAAGGAAGGCAACGACTGAAACCACTGCCAGAACCAGCCCGTTGAGATGATCCACATAATAGGCAATCCCCATTGGCGGGTCCCATCCTCCCAACCGATAAACGATCGCCCCTTCGTCTAAGACCCTTAATAGCAGGCCAATGGATGAATAGGCCGCCACGCCCAGGGCTGCAACGGCAATTGGAAAACAGAGTCTTTTGTTTATCCATCCGGCAGCACTGATAACTAAGGCCGAAAGGAGGGGCACAATGACAAGTAGTGCAGGATATTGTTGGCTCATTTTTCCCTTATCTTCGCTAAGATTTCATCTTCTTCCAAGGTGTCATACCGGTTATAGACTCTTATAGCCAGGGCCAGGGCCACGCCAAGGGTGGCCACGGCCACCACGATGGCGGTAAGCATGAGCACATGGGGCAGTGGATTGATGTAGTCCACAGCATGCACCACATGCGCCCCGGCACCGTGCTCGCCATGGCCATGCTCTAAGATAGGGATGGTGGCCCCTCTTTTTGCACCGGTGGACACGTAGAACAAGATGATAGCTGTTTGAAAGATATTCATACCCACGATCTTCTTGACCAGGTTATTTTTCGCGATCATGGCATAGAGGCCGATCATCATGAGAGTGATATAGATCCAGTAATTGTACTTGGCGACAACGATTTGAATTAGATCACCCATAACTTAAAGCCCTTCATCATATTTACCGATGGATGAGACATTGTTATAGATCCATATCATCGTGCACATGACAGCAATTCCCACACCGATCTCAACAATGAGAATGCCATGGGATCGCGCGGTAACGGGGTCGCAATGGAGCACGGAGGCGAGCGCACTGTAATCTAGGAAATTGAGTCCTAACAGGAGACAAAGGGCCCCTGTACCTGCATAGATGATCACACCGACAGCACAAAGAACAGCATCCAGCTTTTCGCGCATCCGTCGTACAGACGTTCTCAGATCCTGGGAGATAGCCAGCAGGATGATACTGGCTCCGAGGATAACACCGCCCTGGAACCCTCCGCCGGGGCTGTGGTGTCCATGGGCAATGACGTACAAGGCAAAAAGCTGAATAAAAGGGATGAGGAACCGGCAAATCGTTTTGATGATCAGATCGGGCGGGGTCCACGTGGCGTCGATCCTCTCAAAGTCCTCAGACGGCGGCAGCTTTGTGCCCTCTTTGACCCGAACGGTCACGCCGGTCAGAAGATGGCGATAAAGCCTATCGCCGGGCTCTTCTTTCACAAAGATGCGGAGCAGGATAAAACAGGCCAGCCCTGCCGTAAAAATCACCGCCGTTTCATACATGGTGTCATAACCTCGGTAGTCCGCAAGGACTGCGGTGACGATGTTGGGAACGGAGGTTTCCTCCATGGTCTTTTCAATGAAGTGCGGAGACAGATGTGTACTAGCAGGAGAGGCCGGGTCGGCCCACCTTGGGAAGTCGCCCGTAGCGCAAATCAACAATACGCCTGTTGAAAGTGCAATGATGAGTCCTATGATCTTCAATCTCTTGTCCTCCTCGTCGTACGAAAAACAGCCGCAACAAAAAAGACTGTACTCACACCGGCCCCCACGGAGGCCTCGGTAAAGGAGACGTCTACCGCCCCCATGATGGACCAGAGCAGACACATCATGAAGCTGTAAGCCCCAAACAGGATAGCAGCCCCCAGAAGATCCTTGACCGTGATGGCGGCGATTCCTGCTATGACGACCAAAGTGAGAATGGCCAAATCCAACTGCCAGATCATGGGCTATCTCCTCTCCTCTCCTTTGGTCCAAGGCGCCAGACCGGCCCTGACCCCCGCGTCCACAATGGCGTGGGTGGCCGTGGGGCTGGCCAGAAACACAAAGACCAAGATCAACATGATCTTGAGGCTGGTCAGGACGGTGCCCAGAGAAAAATGGTGCAGGTTGAACAGGGCAAGGGCGATCATGGCCAAAAGAGAGCCCAAGGTGTCGAGTTTGCCGGCTGGATGGAGCCTGGAATAAAAATCAGGGAACCGCAGAATCCCCACAGCGCCGCCGGTAAAGAAGAACAGACCGGCAACTAAAAGCAAGCATACAATAACATCCATTGTTCAGAATCTCCCAAGTCTATGGTCCGGATCCCATGACCTTGTTTTACTTTGATCTGAAGAGCTTCTACCTATAGGGTGGTTCATCGTACAATCCCTTGCGCTTTTGGAAGTATCTGGAAGCGGCCAGCACCGCGAGGAAGTTTAGCATGGCGTAAGCCAGCGCAATGTCCACAAACATATCCACCCTATGAAAGATAAGGCCGATCAAGATCAGTAATACCGTGGTCTTGCTCCCAATGGCGTTGACGCCGATCATGCGGTCCACGACCGTGGGGCCAAATACAGGGCGGTAAAGAGAAAGGAGCATCAAAAAAGCCAAATAAAGACCTGCATACAAGAAGACGTTATCCATTAGACCTCACCGAATGCCTTGGCAATGTTTGCTTCCATGGCCCCCGGCAAGGGATCGCCAGAGGCCTTGTCGATGGCATGGACCTTAAAATCTCCATCAATCGACACATAAACCGTAATGGTGCCGGGGGTGAGTGTAATTGAATTGGCAAAGGTCACCAGAGCTAAGTCGCTTTTCAGCTTGCTTCGAAACTTGACAATCCTCGGGTCGATGAGCTCCATCATCCTGGGATGAAATACCAGATAGGTCACGTGAAGATTGGCCTTGATGATTTCAAGCATTAGCCAGGGGAGGTATCTTATGAACCGACCCCACTGACGCAGAAGCCCCCTAATTTTCGGAGAATCGAACAACAGGTCAGAAGAAAGAAAGGAGACAATTCCACAAGAGATGAGCCCAAGGCTCATATGAAAGGGATCAAACTTCCCGGAAAGAAGGACCCAGATGCCCAACATAATGATGAAAGTAAGAGCGAAAGGGTAAATGAAAAATCTTCTGCCTTGGGCCGTTTGAAAGGCGGTGGGGGCCCCATCAGGCCCCTTCGAGGCTTGTATACCTAATTGGCCGTCTTCATCCATAGGGTTATCATCCTCATGAGTTTATGGTTTGCTCTAACTCCGTTTCATAGCCCTGCAGTTCTTACGTCAGCCTCAATACCAAGGCCAATGCCGAGCTATTCGATCCCATAGATCTGGCGCAACTCTTTTATGGCCCTTCTTAAGCCACGCGGCCCCAGCCCTGCACTCTGGATTTCCGCGACTTGCTCGCTGAACTTGCTGCGCTGCAACTCCACTTTTTTGCTGTAGGCTTCATTAATAACAGCCAGCAGATTCTCGTAATCAACCGGCTTAAGGAGATACTGAAATGCATCCTCCTGGCCGCTTTCTAAGGCTGTCTCTATGGACCCATGGCCTGTGAGTACGACGCACTGAAGGAAGGGTTGGATCTTCTTGAGCCTCTTTTGGCACTCTACTCCGTCCATCTCGGGCATCTTCAGGTCCACTACTGCCACGTCATAATGCTCTTCCAGCGCGGCATCGACGGCCTCTTCTCCAGAGAATGTGGCCTTTACGGTGAAGCCTTTTTTCAAGAGCCGTTTCGAGAGGTATTCGGTCAACTGCTCCTCATCGTCTACCAGAAGAACTCGGATGGTTTCTCTTTCGCTCATGGCTTTCCCCTTCCCGCTGGGGTTGACGATTCATGGCGACATTTCTTTATTGTAGTGTATTTCCCCGGTTCAGCTTTCCTTTGCTATAACGTGTGAGAACATCCTGCACATTTCCGATGATATTGTCGATTAATTCGATGTTGAATTTTTTCAAAGCTTGTTGGGAATCTTCCTTCACGCCGCCGCAGATTAATGTCTTTACGTCTAGCCGGCTCAAAAGATCTGCCACGTCCTGAGGTTTCAGATTGGCTATGGGAAGCACCTTCTTTTCCTTGACTGCGCCACTGTTGTCCAGGGTCACCAACACGAGTTCTGGACACTGGTCGAACCGTGGAGCAATGCGATCGTTCAGCTGACACACTGCGAGTTTACTTGCCATGTCTTTCCCTAGAGCAAACGTCATGCCAATCTGGTTTAACGAAGCAAAACGGTGTAAACTCAGTTGGATATGGTAAGGAGGACGAACATTACGGAGACCCTGCGCTCCGTTTCAGTGTCGCACATATGAAACGAAACGGCTGGATGATGTCCGTTTTAAAGAGAAAAAACAAAGCATTCGCAACAACGGTGGGTGATGCAACTTATGTTGCAAGGATTAAACAGCCGTTGCCGGTGTTTGCCTCGAAGACAGGCCATGCTTTTTCATCTTGCGCCAGAGGGTGGTGCGATTAATGTGGAGGGACTTTGACGTCTTCTGGATATTCCATCCGTGGGTGGCGAGGGCCTCAAAGAGGGCCTCTCTTTCTTTTGCTTGCAGCAGTTGCGTAGGGGCACCGTGAAAATGAGGCAGGGCGGCCGAAGGGGGCGCTTTGTTTGCGTGGGCATCAAAAACATATTCAGGGAGATGGTCCTTGCATATGTCTCCTTGCTGGCAAAGGATCACTGCATGTTCGATCATATTCTTCAGCTGCCGGACATTTCCCGGATAGGCATAGTTGAGAAGAACCTTCATGGCATCCGTCCTTACACCTGAGATCTCTTTCCCTAGGCTGGATCCAATCTCTGCGATAAAGTGATCGATCAGCAGGGGGATGTCCGAGGCCCTCTCCCGCAGAGGTGGGATCTCGAGTTCGATGACCCGGAGTCGATAGTAGAGGTCCGCTCGGAAGGTCCCCTCTTGCACCATCTCAGGCAAATTTCTGTTGGTCGAGGCCACGACCTTCACATCGACCTTGGCGGGCTGCCTGGATCCTAAAGGGTAAAACTCTTTCTCGTCCAACACCTGAAGCAGCTTTGCCTGGAGATTTTGAGAGAGGTCACCGATTTCATCAAGGAAGATGGTGCCTCCTTCGGCCAGCTGAAACCTTCCGGGTTTGTCCCTTTTGGCGTCGGTGAAGGCCCCCTGTCTATACCCAAAGAGCTCCGACTCTAGAAGATTGTCAGGCACCGCAGCACAATTGACCTTTACGAATGGGCCTCCTTTGCGGTGACTCATGTTGTGGGTGGCCCGGGCAAACATGTCCTTGCCGGTCCCTGTTTCACCCACAACGAGGATGGATGCATCTGACTCGGCCACTACGGGAAGGATGTCAAAGAGTCTAGCAATCTTTTCGTCTTTTCCAATGATGTCGCCAAAGGTATAGGATTCCTTAATTTTTTTCTCTAGGGCTACACGAACTGAGTCGTCCAGAAATGATCCCACTCCCCCCAAGACTCTTCCTCGACCATCTCGCAATACGGCGGCCGTAATGGAGACCGGAACCTCTCTGTTGCTCTTGGTCAAGATCCGGTTTCTCACTTGCACGATGTTTCTTCCAGTCTTTATGGCTTGTTTCAGGTGACAGCCGCCATAGCAAAGTTCAGCCCGGAAGATCTCGTAACATTTGCAGCCCACGGCGTCTGTCTTTTTGAATCCGGTGACCTTCTCTGCTTGCCTATTTACGAACGTGATCCGCCAATCGGTGTCCACCGTGAAAATGCCTAGGGGCAGACTATTGAGTACGCTTTGATGGTGAGACGCATTTTGGGTCGTGTCCATTACGCTATACTCATTTAAAATTTTCATGGCTATTGCCTGGCAGTTTTGCCCCATGCGCCAGGGCGGCACTACAACGGGGCGAAAGCCCGTACGATACTAGATGCGAAACCAGAGTCGTGATATCCAGCTTCCGATTGGGAAAGATAGATTGAGCGTCGAAGAGACTGTTGCCGTGTTGCAAAATAGTAACAATCAAAAAGCATGCCATGACGCCGATTTTTTGTGAAGTTCGAAGAATAGAGGCATAATCAACTTAATTTATTACAAGTTGTCTTCGTTAACGGTCAAGAAGAGGAATAGAAATACTTGAGGGAGATGACGGGGAATGTTCAAAATCGGACCCACGTGGCAGCTTATATGGCACTATTTATTATAAAAACAATAAGATGCTAGCTGTAC
This sequence comes from Thermodesulfobacteriota bacterium, assembly GCA_034189385.1. Lineage (GTDB taxonomy): Bacteria > Desulfobacterota > Desulfobacteria > Desulfobacterales. The sequence continues at coordinate 31,153 of JAXHVD010000004.1, read as the reverse complement.
AGAATCCGTCCCATAAAAACCCTATTCATCATCAGCCTCATCTCCACAGCTGCCTCCGTTGTGGTGGTTCTCGTGTTTTTTCAACTTACTATATACACTTGTTCTGCTGATACCGAGTACGGGAGCCATTTCGTGTTTGTTCCAGTTGCATTTCTGCAGTACCTGCAAAATGAGGGTCCTTTCATTCTTCGCCAGCAAGTATTCTGTTACGTCCCTACGTGGCCTGTGGCTGGTCTTGGGCAGGTCCTCGGCCCGGATGAAGGGCCCTGAAGACATGGTAAAACTCCTTGACGGCTCGGTGGTAAACTGATAACAGGCCATGGTATTCGGACGGTTTGGGAGAAAATATCATTTTCCCCAATTCCTTATTAACCAGGAGCCTGGAAAGGCCGTTTATCAAGTGCAAGGAGAAGCTTATGGGCGATCTGCAAGACATTCGTATTCTTTTGGTGGATGATGAGGAGAATCTGGTTGAATACATTGCCAAACGGCTCCTGAAAAAGGGCTTTACAGTGAAGGCCACCTTTTCTGGCGAGCAAGCCCTTGAGGCGGCAGAGAGGGATCACTATGACGTGGCCGTGGTGGATCTCAAAATGCCCGGGATGGATGGGGTGGAGACCCAGAGAAAGCTTAGGGAGGCCCAACCATTCCTTCAGTGTATCGTACTGACAGGCCACGGTTCCATTGAGTCGGCGCTAGAAAGCGGCCAGGAAGACGCTTTTCAGTATCTCCTCAAGCCTGTCGATTACGACGCCCTCGTGGCTAGCATCAAGGATGCGTTCGATAAGAAACAGAAGCTGCAGGGCGCCAAATTTCAAGAAGAGGTACAAAGAATCCAAGCGTCAGGCATGGGGGCACATGGCATGAGGAAGGCGCTTGCCGATCTCCGGAAAATCTATGGGGTTGGATAGCTCGTTATCGGCCGAGCTCAGAAGGGTTACCAGGGAGCTGGCGAGCTACAAGATAGAACTGCACCAAACAAGGTCCTACCTTCAGTGTATATTGCAAAACACGAGTGACTTAATCTTTGCCACCGACGCAGAGGGAACGTTGGTTTCTCTTAGCAAGGGAGGCGAAAAGGTCCTGGGCTATTCTTGGATAGAGGCCGTGGGGAGGCCCGTCAAGGATTTTGCCGAAGACCCGGAATTGTTTGAGCCCGCCATGGCCAGTTGCCTGAAAGACGGTTGTGCGCTGGCGCTGGACGTTCCCTTTAGACACAAGGAGGGGAAAACGGTTTATTGTAATGCTTCGTTGATGGACCTGATCAACAGGGAAGGCCAACGGGTCGGTACGGTGGGAATATGCCAGGATATTACCCGGTGGAAAAGGCTCCAGGAGGACCTGGTCCAGGTCGACAGGCTGGCAGAGATAGGCCGGATAGCTGCTGGTGTGGCCCATGAGATCAACAATCCGGTAGCAGTGATTAGAGAGGCGGCTGCTTGGGCAGGTGAGGTCGTTGCAGACGCTAAGGGCCTAGGTGCCGATGACCGGCAAGAGCTGGAAGAGGTGATGGAGAGAATCAGCGCCCAGACCGAGCGCTGTGGTAACATCACCCACAAACTTCTCGGCTTTGCTCGGGAGTCGCGTCCAAGCAGAAGCGAGGTGGACATCCACGGACTGCTAAAAGAAACCATCGCTTTTCTGGCACCTCAACTCAAACACACCACCATTAAGATCGAGCTTGCCTTTGCCGAGGGGCCTCTCTTGGTGAATTCGGACCCGAGATTGTTGGAACAGGTCTTTGTGAACCTCATTGGCAACGCTATTCACGCCTTGCTGGAAAAAGGCGAAGATGACAAACAGATCGAGCTGGGGACTGTCAGAAAGGACTCGGAGGTTGAGATAAGCGTTGAGGATAACGCCGGTGGAATCCCACAAGAGCATCAGGGAAAGATCTTTGAACTCTTTTACACGACGAAGCCCCCTGGCAAAGGGACGGGCTTAGGGCTTCCCATCTCGCAGAACGTTGTTAGAAGCCTCGGAGGAGAGATCACTTTTGACAGCAAGGTGGGGGTCGGCACGACTTTTAAAGTGCGAATCCCGGTGTCGTGAGAGCATCCTGGGATATTGGATCATGGCATGATTGCCAAAGCCAAGCAGTGTGCAGCAAAGGGATTCAGGCAATGAGCGAAGCCCTAGGCCACTCTGTTCGGACAAGTGGCGGGTGCCAGGCAATCAAGGCATAGATCATTTCTCCATCGTCTTATCCCTTTTTTTGAATCGTTGGCCTGTGGATCCCGGTTCAGGGGAGGGTTGATACCTTCTATTTCAGCCTCGGGCCTATTCTTCTTCCAAACTGTATTTCTTGCCTTTGTTCTGACGCCTTTGTCATCTTCCCAAAAACTTGAAGGTTTTCTGTGCAAATCGGTTCGGTTTGGCACCTTAACAAGGGTTTTTCCTACGCCCATTTGGGCTTTGAAATGGCGTTGTCCCGTGTTATGTCATTTCACAACCGAACATAGGACCAGGGATTTTCGAGTGATCCTAGAGGCCTCTTTCTCGCCTCACCGACCCCTTGCCTCATAGCTTACAAGTGCTGCGGTCTTGTGTATGTTTGATTGATTGAGGAGTGAACAATGAAGGAGGATAGGGCCCTCAATGTAGCCATTGTGGGTGGCGGGTCAGGTTGCAAGGGGATCATGGGTCTAATCCTTGCCGCAAAATTCAAAAAGCTTCGAATGAATCTCATAGGGGTAGCCGATGTCAGTTCGGACACTGTGGCTCGACGTTACGCCCAGGAACAGGGTATTTATACCACACAAGACTACCGGGATCTGTACAAACTAAAAAACCTGGATATGATCATCAACATGACGGGTCGCGATGAGGTCGCCAACGAGATCTCTCAAACCAAGCCAGACCATGTCCGAGTCATGGACCATGTCACTGCCCGCCTTTTCTGGGATGTCTTCCATGCTGAAGAAGAAAGGACTGCCGAGCGCGAGAGGGCTGAAAAGGCGTTGCGAGAGGACAGGCGCTTCCTCCAGGACGTTTTTGAGGCCATACAGGATGGGATGACCATTTTGGATTGCGAGTTTAATATTGTGCGGGCGAACCCTTGGATGGAAAAGATGTATGCACCCCAGATGCCCCTCGTTGGCAAGAAATGCTATAGGGCTTACCAGAAAAGGGAGTCACCATGCCCTGATTGCCCAGCACGCCGTACCCTTGCCACAGGCGAGGCACACAGCGAGATGGTTCCCTACCCCTCAGCAGAGAATCCCACAAGGTGGATCGATGTTTCCGCATTTCCTCTCAAGAATCCCACTGGCCGCGTGGTAGGGACCATTGAACACATTAAGGACATTACGAAGCGCAAGCTGGCGCAGGAAGCCCTGCGGCAGAGCGAGAGGGAACTCAAAAGAAGGCATGACGAACTTGAAGCCATTAACCGCGTTCTGTTGAGAGTCACCGGGGAATACAATCTGAACGGTATGGGCCGTGTGCTAGAAGACATCATGAAAGGGTTTTACCCTGGCTTTGATGTCTGGGTTTTCCTGCTAAGCCCAGACCGAGCTAGTTTCTATTTCCCTCGGGTGGAGAAAGAGGAAAGCAGAGAAACCTGCTTTGATCGAGCCGAGAGGAAATTGAGGCGCCTAGAGTCGGAAGAGGCCCTGATACGGCTTCTGACCAGAGAAAGGATGAGGCCAACCTGCTCAGGAAGGGAAAAGGACGATTGCCCAGCAGTGATCCAGGAACTGGCAGCAGGCTTTCGTACTTGGATGGCTGCACCCGTCGAACTGGAGGCCCAATGCTTTGGCCTTTTCATGCTTGCGTCACCTTCTTTGGATATGGAAGTGGAAGACGATTTGATCTTTGTTGAAACCCTTATCAGGCAGATTTCCGGCGTGATCCGTTACCAGATTTCCAAAGAGGTCAGGGAAGAGGCATTCAGAAAGCAGCTGACTGGCCCCGATAAGTTCATGGGGATTGTTGGCCGAAGCCGGCCTATGCAGGCAATTTACCGACTCATCCAGTCTGTGGCCGACTCAAGAAGTACGGTCCTGATCATGGGAGAGAGCGGCACGGGCAAAGAGCTTGTGGCACACGCCATCCACAGGTCAGGTAGATACAAAGAGACGCCGTTCATTGTAGCGCATTGCTCCTCCTTTGTCCCGACCCTGGTCCACTCGGAAATCTTTGGCCATGAAAAAGGGGCCTTTACCGGGGCTCTCACCCGCAGGCGGGGACGTTTGGAACGGGCCCAGGGGGGCATTCTTTTTTTGGACGAAGTGGCTGATTTGCCGCTGGAAACGCAAGTCCTTTTGCTGCGATTTTTGCAGGAAAGGAGTTTCGAGCGTGTGGGAGGAGAACGTCTCGTTGAGGTCGATGTCAGGGTCATTGCCGCTACGAATAAGGACATTGAAGAGGAGATGAAAGCCGGGCGCATACGGGAAGATTTCTATTACCGTCTGAATGTTATATCGACAGTCCTGCCTCCTTTACGAGAGCGTATCACGGATGTGCCGCTACTGGCCAATCATTTCCTGAGAACGTATGGTCTGATCGAGAAAAAAGAAATCACGGGGTTTGATACCCAGGCCATGAAACTCATGATGGACTATGATTGGCCGGGTAACGTGAGGGAACTTGAGAACACGGTAGCAAGATGTGTGGTTCTAACCCCTGGGCGCCACATTGGCGTGGAGACGCTTCCTGACAAGATTCGCAGCGAGGCGGGCACTTCAAAGGAATTCTCTCTGTGGAAAAATGAAAAGGCCCTAATTGCCACTGTCATGGGAGAGTGCAATTGGAATAAGAATGAAGCTGCTCGCCTATTGGACATAAGCCGAGGCACCCTCTACAGCAAGCTTAAGAAGTACGATATTCGACCGTGAAGCTCAGCCGTGGGCGAGGAGTGTGCGGTATCACGGTTTGTGTTGTATTTTGCATAGTCGTTAACTTATTGAATGGACACGTGTAAAGGTGTGTTGAAGTTCTTGCCCGCCGGATATTGAACACTCTGTGCCTGTCTCGGCCAATCTTTCCTTTTTGACCCACGCCCCAAAAATCAAATAATTCTAAATGACTTCAATAGATTGTGTAAAGTTGTTTGGGCCCTAAGACAGCTCCTGGGTTTTGGCACATAACTTGATGAAGGTGTGACCAGATATTGAGATGTTGTTATGGGAGGAAGGAAAACACATGGATTGCAGTCTCGTTCTCATCACCCAGGACCGGGGGCTTGAGAAAGTAATGAAAAGGATCTCAAGCCATTTCGGTTACGAGCTTATCCTTTACGAAAACTGTGCGGGTTTTGTCGAGAATTTTGGCGGCAACGATCAGGGTGTGGTCCTTATCGACGCGTCTATTTGTTCCCTGCCACGTCTAATGGATTTGCAAACGGTTTTGAACGAGGCCCCCGCCTGGCCAGTAGTGTATCTGCCCCGTACCAACAAGAAAGAAGAAGTGAGAGAGGCCATGGGGCTGGGAGCATTTGGGTGCCTCCATAGACCCGTGAGTGAACAAGAAGTAAGACAAATGGTGGAATCAGCCCTGGGAATATGAGTCAAAAATATGGAAGCGATCACGTCTATTAAACCAGTATTAGCCGTTTCTGTCTCTCTTGTTGCCACCTTCCTTATCATTGTCTTCGGCAAGAGGCCAAACTTGAGGGAAGGCTGGACCTTCTTGGCCGCTATCGTAAAATTTGGCATTGTTGCTTCCATGATTCCCGTGGTCTCAGGGGGGCACGAGATCGTTTACAACTTCATAGATGTCATCCCTGGTGCGGGAATTGCATTCAGAGTCGACAGCCTCGGACTTCTCTTTGCCCTTGTGTCCTCTTCACTCTGGATCGTTACATCTGCTTACTCTATCGGTTATATGCGAGGTTTGGACGAGCATAGCCAAACCCGGTATTTCTGTTTCTTTGCCCTGGCCCTGTCAGCGACCATTGGGGTGGCCTTTTCGGCCAACCTTCTAACGCTTTACCTCTTTTATGAAATGCTATCATTCGCGACCTACCCTTTGGTTACACACCACCAGGACCTTGAGGCTCATAGTTCAGGGCGAAAATACCTCCTTTACATCGTGGGCGGCTCTATCGGACTTGTGTTGCCAGCCATGCTTATCTCTTACAATCTGGCCGGAACCCTTGAGTTTGGAAAGCAGGGTTTCTTAGCAGGAACCGGTTCTAAGGACTTGATGTTGGCGCTTCTCCTTATGTTTGTGTTCGGGTTTGCCAAGGTAGCGATTATGCCTTTTCATTCATGGCTTCCTGCGGCCATGGTGGCACCCACACCGGTAAGCGCCTTGTTGCATGCAGTGGCTGTTGTCAAGGTCGGCGCCTTTAGCGTCCTTCGTGTCATGACGGGCGTCTTTGGAACAGACCTGTTGGCTTCTCTTCATCTGGGCACCTTGGTTTGCTATGTTGCCGCCTTTACCACAATAGTCGCTTCACTCATTGCCCTTTCCCAGGACGGCCTGAAGCGGCGTCTTGCCTTTTCAACGATCGGCCAACTCTCTTACATAGTGCTCGGGGTTGCACTCCTTTCTCCTAAGGGGATGATAGGGGGCATGACCCACATCGCCATGCATGCTTTCGGGAAAATCACCCTCTTTTTTTGCGCAGGGGCGATCTTCGTGGCCACGGGGAAGAAGAAGATCAGCGAGATGGTCGGTATAGGCAAGAGAATGCCGGTTACAATGATCGCTTTCTTTATCGGTTCCTTGAGTGTGATCGGGCTTCCCCCATGCGGTGGTTTTTTGAGTAAATGGTATCTTGTTTTGGGGACGCTCCAGGCGGACCAATGGCCCATGCTAGTCGTGCTTCTTTCAAGTTCATTGCTCAATGCTGCATACTTTTTGCCCGTTGTTTATAGGGCTTTTTTCTGCCGGGAGGAAGAGTCTATGTTTACTGACAAGGTAGAAGAGGCCCCCATATGGTGCGTGGCCCCGCTGGTGGTGACAGCAGCAGGTTCTATCTTTCTGTTTTTTTATCCCCAACCCTTTTTTAGACTGGCCGGTATGGCAGTGCAAAGCATAGTAGGAGGCTAGGCCATCGTTTTTCTTAAACCTTCCTTGTAACCAAATAGAGGGGACGGGTTTAGATGAAAAGAGAGCTGAAACTTTTTGACAAGCCAGAAAATGTAAAAAGGTTGCTGGGTTTCTTTTCTGCATTTTTGATAGTGCTCCTCATCGTTGACTTCTTTGTCCACAAGCATGCTGACTTTCCATGGGAGGATGCTCCGGGTTTTTTCGCAGCCTATGGATTTGGCTCCTGTGTAGTGCTCGTTTTCATAGCAAAGGCGTGGCGTATATTTATTAAAAGGGATGAGGACTATTATGATTAACGTGATTCCCCCAGCAGCGATATTTATCGTGGGTGCCATTTTTGTCCCCTTGATCAGGGGAAGGGTCAAATCCGCATACATGTTGGTCCTGCCCCTGCTTGCCTTTGCTACCCTTGTCAAGATGCCGGAAGGAAAGTACTGGATAGTGAGGATTCTGGATTACGATCTTATCTTCGGCAGGGTAGACAGTCTCAGCATGGTCTTTGGATATATATTTACGTTCATATCCTTCTTAGGGCTTCTTTTTGCCTTGAAAGTAAGAGACGATTTGCAGCACGTTTCAGCCCTGATGTATGCTGGAGCCGCCTTGGGTGTTACTTTTTCTGGTGATTTTTTCTCTCTCTACATATTTTGGGAATTACTGGCGATCAGCTCTACGTTCCTGATCCTGGCGCGCAGGACAACGGCATCACAGCTTGCAGCCTTCAGGTATATCCTGGTCCATGTCTTCGGAGGTCTGTGTCTTCTGGCAGGCATCATAGTCTATATCCACGATTCAGGTACCACAGAGTTTAGCTACATAGGATTGGGTGGCACAGCTTCCTGGCTTATATTCATTGGTATTGCCCTAAACGCTGCAATCCCCCCTCTCCATGCTTGGCTTCAGGACGCCTATCCTGAAGCAACCGTTACAGGTGCGGTATTCATGTGTGCCCTTACCACCAAGAGCGCAGTATATCTTATGGCAAGAACCTTTCCGGGGACGGAGCTTCTAATATGGCTCGGAGCCATTATGACTGTCGTTCCTCTCTTATACGGGATGCTTGAAAATGATGTGAGGCGCGTACTTGCTTACATCATCATCAATCAGGTCGGATTCATGATGGTGGGAATCGGTATCGGGACGCAACTGGCCATAAATGGTGCTGTCTCCCATGCCTTCTGCGATATCCTGTATGTGGGCCTCCTGTTCATGGCTGCAGGATCTGTGCTTCACATGACCGGGAAGATTAGATGTACAGACTTGGGCGGTCTATACAAAACCATGCCTTTGACATGCCTGTTTTGCATGATAGGCGCGGCATCGATCTCCGGCTTTCCGCTCTTTAATGATTTCATTAGCAAGTCCATGATTGTCAGTGCCGCGGCCCATGAAAAACTGTCTGTCATATGGCTCATTTTACAATTTGCCTCAGCCGGTGTCTTTCTTCATGCTGGTATCAAGGTTCCTTTCTTAACCTTTTTTGGAAAGGACTCCGGCATAAGGGCAAAAGACCCCCCCCTGAATATGCTTTTTGCCATGGGGGGTGCTGCCTTTTTATGCATTGTTACTGGCTTATTCCCAGGAGCCCTCTATGATATTCTTCCTTACCCGGTAGATTTTGTCCCATACACTGTCCCACACGTCGTGAACGAATTGCAGTTGCTCATGTTCGGCGGCCTAGCTTTTCTTCTACTTATACGGACCGGCTACTATCCGGCACAAGTGAGGGCCATCAATCTTGACACTGATTGGTTTTACCGTAAGGGGGCACGTCACTTTTACTATGTTGTGGACAAGGTGTTAAATGGCGTTAACGCACTTGCTGACCGTGCCATTGCTCAGGGGATTCCGGTATGGGTGGGGCGCTTTAGCAGGAGGCCACTAACCTCTTTGGTATCCCTTTATATGAAGACTATAGGTAAGGATCGTGTTGCCATAGAGGAATTTGAACAGGAGACAAGCCCAGAGGCAACCAGTCTCATGGCTATGGGGGTGCCGGTATTTGTGAGTCTGGTTTTTATGTTTTTACTCTTTGTGGTGTTTGCCTTTTTGGGCTGAGGTGGGGGTTTCCCCCCTAGTTATTATTGAAGACCGAAGGTCCTATCAGTACAAAGAGCTATTTGGAGGATATCTAGATGTTAAAGACCGTACTCAGCGTGGATGACGAAGACCATGTGAGGGAATTTGTTTCCACTGTGCTGGAAGAGAATGGATATACGCCTATCCAGGCAACAAACGGTGAGGAAGCTTTGGATATTATCAGGCAACAGAAACCGGATTTAATTATTCTGGATATTCTGATGCCAAAAGAGAGCGGGATTAGGCTTTATCGTAAGCTTAAGACCTCTGAGTCTTTGAAAGACATTCCAGTGATCATATATTCGGGAGTGGCTAAGAGAACCGCATTGCGCGCACAGGCCGCCCAGACGGAATGCAGGGGTGGGAGTGTCCCGGATCCAGATGGCTATCTGGAAAAACCTGTGACACCTGAGCGGCTGGCAGCCACGGTGAAACAGATATTGAGCCCGGGCTCATCTGATAAATCTGACGACAGGGACGAAGTAGGGCAATGATGCAGATAAAAAAACTACTCTATGCCACAGGTGTGAGAGAGCCACAGTTTGCAAGGGTGCAACGCCTTATGGAGCTCCGCACACTTGGACTTGAGGAAGTCATCTTTTTGCATGCAACCAAAGTGGAAGACTGGGAAACAAGGATGGCTGAACATGGCATAAGCGCCAGCACCTTTGTGATGGAAGGGAAGATGGCCGATAGCATCTTGGACGTAGCTCACCGGGAAAAAGTCTCGCTGATCGCAGCCAGCCTCAAGGGGGACGCAGGCGGCCGGGTCCGTAGCGCTCTGATAAAAGATTTGCTCAGATCATCCCCTGTCCCTGTAATGATCTTACCCGAAAATGCACAAGCATCAGGGGCCGCACAAGAAGGCATATTCTCACATGTCATGTTTGCTGATGACTGGTCTGCTGCCTCTGAAAAGGCTCGCAGTTATCTGCTGCACTTTAAAGAACTTATCAAGGAGCTTGAAATTGTCTATGTTCTAGACACTAAACTATCTGTAAGAGACATGGGAAATCTGAAAGAGAAGCTTTCTCAAACACGGAAGATCTTTTTGGATCAGGGCATAGACGCCGAAGGCCATGTCTATGCAGGTGAGCCGGCCGCTGAGATCATGCTGGCGGCCCAGGATTATGGCGGCACTTGTATCGTTATGGGGACCACTGGCAAGTCTTTCCTGAAAGAGCTTCTATCTAAAAGCTATTCCTATCGGGTGGCAGAGGCATCGGTGGTGCCCACGCTGGTCATTCCTTGATCGCCGGGAGGCATTTCACAAAGGAGGACGAAAATGGAGGTGACCCTATTGCTGGAAGCGACAGAGAACGCTTTCAGGATCATGGAAAAGGCCAGGGTCCATGCTCTGGGTGTATTAGATACGGCTGTGCAGTTTACGGGCGAGCAGACCAGATTTCTTGAAGAAAAAAGGTGGGAGTTGCTCTTCGCCGGAGCCCAGAGGAGGAAGACGCGGTTTCAGAACTTTGTGGGAACGACCCTGATCCTTTTTGCCTTCTGGATATTGCTTTCTGGCCAATTTGACGCCTTTCACCTCACCCTTGGGGCTGTTTGTTGTACCGTAGCCGCCTACTTGTTCCATGATCTGTTGTTCGCCAACGTGAGAGTCGGAGACATGCGCGTGATAGCGGCAAGATTCATTGCCTACATTCCGTGGCTCATCCAACAGATCGTATTGTCAAATCTCCACGTCGCCTCTGTGGTGCTGCGCCCCAAGATGCCGATAGACCCTCAGATAGTAACATTCAAGACAAAACTGGAGACTGATATCTCCAGCGTCACCCTGGCAAATTCCATTACGCTTACGCCTGGAACCATTACCATGGATATCAAAGACGGTGTCTACTACGTGCATGCCTTAGACCAGAAGGTCGCAGACGATCTGAACGCAGGTGAGATGGAAGACAGGGTGGCTCACATATTCATGGAGGCGGATCATCTGTACGTGCAGGATGTGCTGGATGCTGCTCGCATATATGACGTACTGCGTGCATAAATAGTCTCATGTCAGGTAAGTTGTTATCAACAAGGGGGGAGGATGATACGGGATAGTCAAGACGTCATTGTGAAGACACTGGCCAGATTGTTGATGCCCTTTATTATCGTTTATGCCCTCTATGTGGTCATGCACGGGCATCACAGCCCGGGGGGAGGCTTTCAAGGGGGTGTCATCTTGGCGGCAGGTTTCGTGTTGCTGGGTATCAGTTACGGCCTGGGAGAAACGAGAAAACGCATGTCTGAAAAGGTGGCAGGGGTCATCAGCAGTATCGGAGTTTTTATCTATGCAGGCATCGGGGCCCTTTGTCTCATTCTGGGGGGGAACTATCTCGATTATGGCAAGCTGAGCAAGGTCCTTCGTGTCACACCGGCCCAGGCGAGGTCTCTGGGAATCTTGGGCGTTGAGATCGGCGTGGCCCTGGCCGTCATGGCGGTTATGTTTACCATCTTTTTTGTCATATTCACCGTGGGTGAATCCCTGGAAGATGATCGGAGTGGAAAATGATCGATTTCTTCTTGATCCTGAGTGTGGGAATGTGCGTCTTGGTGTTGTGTTGTCTTTATCGGGCCACCTATGGGCCAGGAGTCTTAAACAGGGCCGCCGGCATCTCTGCCATTGGTACCAAGACATTGATCATCTTGCTCATCATGGGCGTTATCTATGACAGGATAGACATGTTTATCGACATCAGCATGGTGTATGCCCTCTTGAATTTCATAGGTACGGTGGTCCTGGCAAAATATATCGAGAGAACGGGAGAAGCGTGATGCCAGTCAAAGACATTCTAGCGGTATTGTTTATGTTGGGTGGTTTCTTCTTCTTTGCCACGGCCACCTTGGGCCTGCTACGTTTACCCGATTTTTTTACCAGACTCCATGCCACTGGCAAGGGAGATACCCTGGCGGCCCTTTGGTCCCTTGCCGGGCTTGCCGTATACCACGGATTTACACTCACGAGCGCAAAGATTGTCTTTATAGCGGTGTTTTTATTCCTGGCACAACCCACAGCCACCCACGCTATCTCAAGGGCGGCCTTCAGATGTAATGTCCGGCCGTGGACTCTGGCAAAAGGAGGCGAAAAATGATTCTCCCCTTGGATCTCATCTTAATTCTTTTTGTATTCATCTGTGCCGTGGCAGCTATTACCATCAGAGACCTTTTGAGTGCAGTCGTCATTCTGGGTGCCTATAGCTTCCTGATGTGTCTCCTTTGGACTCAAATGGCCGCCGTTGATGTGGCATTTACAGAAGCCTCTGTAAGTGCCAGTATCGGAACGGTGCTCATGATCGGGGCAGTGAGTAAAACGGAGAGGAGGTCAAAAGATTGAAAACCTTAAGCGTTATTACCGGAGTACTTGTCGGGGCCGGACTCATCTATGGGACCCTCGATATGCCCAAATGGGGTGACCCCCATTCTGCCGCCAGTACACATGTATCGGCCTATTACCTTCACCACAGCCTGGAACAAACGGCAACGCCTAATGTGGTGACCTCGGTCCTGGCTGACTACAGAGGTTATGACACCCTGGGGGAGACCACGGTTATCTTTACGGCTGGCATGGCATGCATATTATTATTGAGAAGGGGACGTAGCAAGTAGGAGAAGCGCCATGTTTGAATTCGTTGTGAGCCATTATAACTATTGGGCTTATGTAGGTCTAATGATGATAGGCTTCTACGCGATGATGGCAAAGAAGAATTTGATCAAGAAGATCATCGGGATGAACATATTTCAGTCTGCTATCATACTTTTTTATATCTCCACATCCGTCAAGAAGGGTGGGGTCACCGTTCCCATTCTGGAGCATGGCCACGGAGGCCATGGTGCTCACCATGCCGTTAACATCATGCAATATGCCAATCCCTTACCCCATGTGCTCATGCTTACGGCCATTGTGGTCATGGTGGCTACTCTGGGCGTGGCCGTAGCGGTCTGCATCATGATTTACAGGAGATATAACACATTAGAAGAAGACGAAATCATCATGAGCATAAAGAGAGGTTGAGAAGATGATAGCGCAGATCCCCATCCTCATTGTTGTCATTCCTTTGGTATCTTCCCTTTTTTGTCCCCTTATTGGACTGTGGAGGCGAGGCCTATGCTACCTTTGGGCCATTGTTGCCCTTTCATTGTGTGTTCTGGCATCTATTAACACCCTGTTTGCCGTGATAGCCAGCGGCACTATTCACTATCGTCTGGGGGGCTGGGCCCCTCCCTTCGGGATCGAATATGTGGTGGACCATCTCAATGCCATGATGTTGGTGATCGTCTCTTCGATCAGCCTGATTGTGGCCTTGTATTCGAAGCGAACCGTTGAACAGGAATTGCCCGGAAGAGTCGTTTACTTTTACACGGTGTTTTTGCTGCAGGTGACGGGTTTTTTGGGCATCGTCATCACCGGAGATCTCTTCAATCTTTATGTGTTCTTGGAGATTGGCTCTCTGGCCGGCTATGCCCTGATCGCCATTGGCGAGGATGGGGCCCCCCTGGCCACTTTCAGATACATTGTCATGGGAACCATCGGCGCTTGTTTTTATCTATTAGGTGTTGGCTACATCTATATATCAATCGGTTCTCTTAATATGGCCGATGTTTATCAACTACTTCCCCAATTGTACGATTCAAGGGTCATTCTAACAGCCATCGCATTCCTCCTTGCGGGGTTAGCAGTCAAGATGGCCCTTTTCCCTGTCCATGTGTGGCTGCCGGACGCCTATACAAAGGCCCCTTCAGCTACCAGCGCCCTGATTGCCCCCTTGATGACCAAGATATCGCTCTATGTGATGATCAGAGTCCTTTTTAGCGTGTTTAAGCCCCACTTATCTATAGAGCTGCTACCGATTACGGACATCATGGTCTGGGCCGGCTTCGTTGCCATTTTAGGGGGCGGCATAATGGCCCTTGCCCAGACTGATTTCAAAAGGATGCTCTGTTATGTTGTAGTGGCAGAGGTGGGTTATATTGTTGGTGGCGTAGGATTGGCCAACACGATAGCCATGAAGGGAGCAGTCCTTCATATCCTCAATGATGCCGTGATGACGGTAGGGCTCTTTACGGTTGCTGGCATCATCATGTACAAGACGAAATCCCATGATATATCTGATTTTCACGGCCTCTTCAAAAAGATGCCCTTTACCATGTTTGCTTTCGTGGTCGGTGCCTTGTCCATCATCGGAGTTCCCCCCACCTGCGGATTTTTTAGCAAGTGGTATCTTATTCAGGGGGCCGTCATAGCTGATCATTGGGCCTTTCTCATCGCCTTGCTTTTATCGAGTCTCATTAGCGTGGTTCTCTTTTTTCGCGTGATTGAAATTGGATACGTCTTCCAGGCATCTCACGGGGGAAACACCCACAGCGCGGCGGGCCACGGCGCCATAATAGACGAGGCCCCCCTGAGCATGTTAATTCCAACCATTGCTATAGCCCTAGGTATCATTCTGATAGGCCTGTACAATCAGGCGATTTTGTCCAACATCATCGCATTCGCTGTGCCACAGTTATGACCAGTCCTACGATTCTTCTAGAAATTGAAACTGGCCTTAACTTTGACCAGATCCCATAACCAACACCTATCAGGCCAACGCCCGCTGTATGCAGATGAGTGAGATGGCTTATAATTTGGCCATAGCCATGGAACGTAGTATGGCCCTATCAGAGAGCCATTCGTCTAGCGAAGCTTTGACTCAAACCGATGGGGTTTCGTGATCGAAAAGAGGGGTGTGCCACGGGAAGGAAGGCATGAAGAAAGTCAGGGCCGACAAACCCAATCTCATCTTCTTGGATATATTGATGCCAGAACGGGGTGGCATTGCAATGTATCATGAACTCAAGCATGACGAGGAAACCAGGAACATCCCCGTCATTATTGTGACGACCATTGCGAAGATAGATTCCGGTCCATTGGGCAGACAGTTCAAGGACATTATGATGGGAGAGGGTCAAGACATCCCGGCCCCTGATGGATATATCAAGAAACCAGTGAATGCAGACAGTCTGCTCAGGCTCGTTCGTCATGTGTAATCGTAGAGACGGGCTGCCGATTTGAAAGGTTTTTCGCTATGAGGAAGGAGGAAAGGGCACCGGACTTGGGCTTTCCATCAGCCATCCTATCATCTGGGACTATGGTGGGGCTTGATCTTTCCCTGATTTTGATGATAACGTTAGGCAGTAGTGCCGGTATTGAAACGGCCTTGTGAGCATGATTACGTGCGTCCGCCGATTGATTCTTGGGAAACGTGAAGAAAAGCCCCGCGGGAGATTGAAGATAGATGTTGAAAATCTTGCTTATCGATGATGAGGAGCCCATAAGAAAGGTGTTGGGGCTGTATTTGCGCAGTAAAGACTATGAGGTCATCACAGCAGCCGATGGCCGGGAGGGGATAGAGGCATTCCAGCAAGAAAGCCCCGCAGTTGTGTTAACAGACATAAAAATGCCTGGTATGGACGGGATTGAGGTGCTCAAAAGGGTTAAAGAGATGAACCCTGAGACTGAGATTATCGTGATTACCGGACACGGGGACATGGACCTGGCCGTCCAAGCCCTTCAGCTCGACGCCTCAGATTTTATCACCAAGCCTGTGGACAATCAGGCCCTGTCCGTTGCCTTAAAACGCGCCAAGGAACGAATGGAAATAAGGAGGAGGCTGAAAGAGTATACAGACAATCTGGAGGTGATGGTCAAGGAGGCCACAGCGGAGTTACAAAAGGCCCACGATTTTCAAACAAACCTGATCCAGAACTCTATTGACGGGATCATCGCCGCTGACGAAGATGGCACCATTCTGGTTTTCAATCAGGGGGCGGAGGAGTTGACGGGCCGGACAGCATCTGAGGTTATCGGGAAGATGGACATCGATAGCATATACCCGCCGGGCGCTAGTAAGACTGTCCATGAGACGTTTGCAGCTGAAGCCTATGGAGGGAAAAACCGACTTGTCAACTATGAGATCCCCCTACTCTCAAAAAGCGGCAAAGAAATCCCTGTACGCATATCAGGAGCAGCCCTTTTTGAGGAGGGAAGGGCCACAGGCATTGTGTGCTTTTTTCAGGATTTGCGGGAAATCAAACGACTGGAGAGAGAATTGATACAAAGCGAAAGGTTATCCGCTATTGGGCAGGCGGTGGCGGGCATGGCCCATTACACCAAGAATATCTTAAATGGGCTGCAGGGCGGAGTCTATATAGTCAATACAAGCCTAAAGAAAAACAAGCCGGATCTTTTACCCAAGGGCTGGGCCATGGTAGAGAACAACGTTGGCAGAATTTCTGATCTGGTCATGAATATGCTCATCTATTCCAAAGAACGTGAACCGGATTACGTAGATTGTTCCCCAAATGATATCGCCCAAGAGGTCTACAATCTCATGCATGAGACCCTTGAAGCCGAGGCCGCCAAAGTGCATGATCTTACCAAAAGGCAATACAGGGTGAAGCTATTCAAGGATCTGGATCCATCTATTAGTCATTGCTACATGGATCCAACAGGGGTGCACCGGTGTCTCCTTAATTTGGTCACCAACGCCATTGATGCCTGTACCTTGGAGTCCGATGAAGACAAGGATTTCTCTATTATCATTAGGACCAGGAAGGAAGACGAGGGTGTGAGATTTGATGTTGTAGACAACGGCTCGGGCATGACCGACAAAGTCCAGGAGAAACTGTTTGAACGTTTTTTTTCTACGAAGGGTCCCAAGGGCACTGGTTTGGGGTTGCTGGTGACGAGAAAGATCGTTGATGAACATAGGGGGCGTATCTCTTTTAAGTCAAGTCCTGGCAAGGGCACAACTTTTACCATGCGTTTCCCCTGCGATAAGGAAAGGTCGGGCAATGGGACGGCCCCCAAGAGTTAAGGAAGACCTTTGGTGCATGGTCCAGGGGGCTGGAAAAGGTGCAAAGAGATGGGAGGGAGACGGCTGCTATGGCGAAAAAGATCCTCATCGTTGATGACGAAATTGAGCAAATAGACTTTGCATCCACCATATTGGAAGAAACTGGTCACACATTAATAACTGCTATGGATGGCAGAGAAGGAATGAATAAGGCCAAGGCAGAGAAACCAGATCTCATATTGATGGATATCATGATGCCCGAACAGGGTGGCATTGGCATGTATCAGAATCTGAAGCATGACGATGAAACCAAGAATATTCCCGTTATCATTGTTACAGGGATTACAAGAGGTGGGGGATTTGACGACGTATTGGTAAGACAAGATCAAGACATCCCAGCGCCCGAGGGATATATTGAAAAGCCAATGAACCCAGAGACGGTTCTCAAAATGGTAAACGATTTGTTGCCCTGAATAAGGCAAGGCAAAACCGCTTCGTCATTCTCTAAAAGGTAAACACTTTGTACTGGGGATCAATCATCATGTCCACAAGTACAGCTGCCCCAGAGACCACAGAGCCTTCAATGCAGTCATCTGGTGAAACAAGCCTCTTATTTGCACAGGCTGCACAAACATGGATAGGGGTCTTCTTACTGATGAGTTCGTCCAGAAGGTCTTTCATATGTTCACCTGTCGTGGCACGGATGCCTTCAGCCATGCCTAACTGAGCCCAATGGATGGCGTCATCGATCAAGAAGATCTCCACATGAAGACCCTTTCCCGCTGTAATGCTCGCTAACTGTAATGCTCGCGTTGCAGCTCCTGATTTTTCAAATCCCTTGGAGATGACGAACAAGAATTTTTCCATGCCTCGCTCCTTTAATTGTGAAAATCGGTCAGCATCAATCCTTGCAAATCAGTTGATCTGACGAGACTCGTGCCATGTTGAACTGGTGGATTACTTTAGATTTAGTTTACCATTTTCTGATGGAGGGGTTAACCGAAGGTTGCTTGCCGCTGCAAAAAGGTTGTACAATACCAGCCAGTTAAAGCAAAGAAATCTTACCCCGTCCTGTTAGTAGATGTCAAACGTTTTATGGCACAGGGACAAGGATTGAAAACACGGTTGCTTTTTTTCTGGGTCGGTTTCTGCGTAATAATAACATTTTATTTTAATGTGTTATGATAATACCACGGAAGAAGTATGGGAGGTCCCGATGAGACAATTAATTTGTACCATGGCCATGGGGGTTTTTGCTGTTTGCCTCTTTGCCTTGTTCGCACCCTATGTGTGGAGTGAAAAAGAGAAGGCCACCTATGTGGGCATGGAGAAGTGCAAAGAGTGCCATCCAGAACATGTGGAGAGCTACTACTCGTGGAAATACTCAAAAAACTTTCGGATTATACAGATGAGAAGAAAAGATCATGACCCAAACTGTCTGCCTTGCCATACGACAGGCTACGGTAAGACGGGAGGATTTAGCAGTATGGAAGAGACCCCGGGAATGGTCAACAAGCAGTGTGAAAGTTGCCACGGACCGGCCAGCCTTCACCTCAAAGCTCCTACCAAGTTGGAGCATCAGGAGACATTGAGCATACCACAGAATCTTTGCACAACCTGTCACAGCGGCCACAAGCATCCTGGATATTAAGCTGTTGCCAGACCTGCCGCTGTGAGCGTGGGCATATCGGGAGTCAAGAAGATGGGACGAACGATGCGATTTTTGGAGAGGCTACGGTCTAGGCTCCATGTAGCCAGCTTGACGGTTAAGGTCATATTGGGTGTGAGCGCGATCCTGACCGTCGTCATGGGCCTTTTCACCTATTATGACATGGTGACGCGCACGAAGTTCCACTTTAACAAACAGGAAGAACGAGCCTATGAGATTAGTGACACCGTCATGAGAAGTATTGAGTATCCCATGCTCGACGGAGAGATGGAGGACGTCCAGGCCATCTTGGAGAGCTTGTACACCTTGCAAAATGTGACAGTGGTAAATCTTTGCGATCTTAAGGGTACCATCAAATATAGTGGATTACCGGCCAACATAGGCCAACGTGATCATTCTGAGGCTGCCAAGAAGGCGTTACGCACGCATTCCCTCGTAAAGGGCTTGGAGATGCAGGGAAGAGAAAAAATACTTGAGCATGCCATGCCCATCGCCAATGAAACAACGTGTCATAAGTGCCATTGGGCTGAAGACAGAATACTGGGCGTCTTGACCGTAGGCATTAGCTGGGGCCCCATAGAGGAGAGGATCGCAGCCCTCAGGAATAGAGAGATTACCTTGGGAGTTGTTTCTATCGTCGTTGTGGCTTTTTTCCTGACTCTATTCTTGTCAAAATACATTACACGACCCCTTTGCACCCTGACCGACCTGGCCGATGAGATCAGTAGGGGAAAGCCAGGATTCGAATTTGGTAGGAGGCTGAAATGCTGGGAAGTGGAAAAATGTGACAAAACGAACTGCCCGGCACATGGAAATCCTGAGACGCTCTGTTGGTACCAGGATGGGACCCTCTGTCAAGGCCAGGCTTCAGGAAGCTTCCCAGAAAAGTTGGAGGAGTGCCGAAAATGCAAGGTCTACAGAAGCCATGTGGGCGACGAAATGGTTCAGTTGGCCGATTCATTTAAACATATGCTTGACAAGTTAAAGGCCTCTGAGAAAGAGCTGAGGCAGTCGGAGGAAAAATATAGGCTCCTATTTGATAGCGATCCGAACCCTATTTTTATTCTGGATCGTGAAACACTGAAGATTCTGGACGCAAATGGCAGGGCTGAGGTCCATTATGGCTATTCGAAAGAAGAGCTTCTGAACATGTCTTTCCTAGATCTGGGTTATAAGGAAGATGCACAAGAAATTATGGTACGTTTCAAAGATGTCACGGATCATAGGTCTATCGTTTTTTCCAAGAAGCAACACCGCAGAAAAGACGGCAGGCTGTTCTATACAAACATCCATGTATGTGGCTGCAGCTATATGGAAAGAGATGCCCTGATTGCTACCACGACCGATGTGACAGAGAGTGTGGAGAAAGAAGCCCAGTTAATTCAGGCTAGCAAACTTGCGACCTTGGGGGAAATGGCGGCGGGCATTGCCCATGAATTGAACCAACCACTTAATGTTATGAAGATCGGCAGTGACTTTCTCAGAGAGATGGCGAGCGAGGGCAAAAAGGTGACCGGTGAAGAACTCAATACGGTGACTGAAGAAATGAGCAACCAGGTGGATAGAGCCTCTGCAATTATTAAGCATATGCGAGATTTTGCCAGGATAGCGGACACCAAAGCTGAAGAGGTAGATGTCAACAAACCGATCCGAGATGTTTTTAAAATATTGGGTCAGCAACTGAAACTGCGTGAAATTGAATTAGAATTGGACCTGGATGAAAATTTGCCTCCCATCATGGCAGATAGCAATAAACTAGAACAGGTCTTTATAAACTTGGTGACCAATGCCAGGCATGCCATGGAGGAGAAAGCACCCCGTTCAACTAGGCTATTGCAGATAAAATCCTTCCTTGACAACGGAGACGTCACAGTTACCGTATCGGACACGGGTAGTGGCATTCCAGACGATATTATAGACAGGATATTCGATCCCTTTTTTACCACTAAGGAAGTAGGCAAAGGCACCGGACTGGGGCTTTCTATCAGCTACGGGATTGTCAAGGATTATGGCGGAACTATCAGGGTAGAAAGTAAAGTAGGCAAGGGGACAACCTTTGAATTGCGGTTCCCTGGATCTCCAGAAGACGGATAAGGGGCCTAAGACTGATACCGAAGAGGTTTTTGAAAATCAATGCCGAAGCTTCTAATTATCGATGATGAGGAACCTGTAAGAAAAATTGTGGGATTATACCTGCGCAGTAAAGGTTACGAGGTCATCACGGCCGGCGACGGGAAAACGGGGATGGAGCTATTCCAGCAAGAAAGACCTCCTATTGTACTGACCGATATCAAGATGCCTGGTATGGATGGCATAGAGGTACTAAAAGAGATTAAAGAAATCAGCCCGGAAACGGAGGTCATTGTCATTACCGGCCATGGAGATATGAACCTGTCCATTCAATCTCTCCAACTTGACGCTTCGGATTTTATCACAAAGCCTGTTGGCAATAAGGCCCTATCCGTTGCCATAAGGCGGGCTGAGGAGAGATTCGATACCAGAAGGAAGCTCAAGGCATATACTGACAATCTGGAAAGTAGTGTCAAGGAAGCCACAGAAGCATTGAGGGAGAGGTTCGATTTTGAAGGCAACCTGATTCGCCATTCCATCGACGGTATCATAGCCACTGATGAAGAGGGGACTATCATAACCTTTAACCAAGGGGCCGAGAAGATCCTTGGCTATTCTGAGAATGAGGTGATAGGAAAGAAGAACATTGGCAGTCTTTACCCGCCTGGGACAGCCGAAGAAATCGGGCAAAGTGTTGACGTTGGAGAATACCATAAAGAGGGTGTGGGAAGCTGGCGGGAGGCCTTTGTTTTAGACAAAGGCGGCAAGAAGATACCGGTAAGATTTTCAGGGAGCCTGCTCCATCGAAATGGGAAGGTCATTGGTAGCGTCAGATTTCTCCACGACCTAAGGGAGATGAAGCGGTTACAACAGGAACTCGTAAGGTCCGAAAGGTTAGCTGCTACTGGAGAAACTGTGGCCGGTCTTGCCCACTGCATTAGAAATATCTTGATTGGCCTGAAGGGTGGCGTCAATGTAGTAGATAAGGGGCTCAAAAAAGAGGATATGCGTAAAATCAGGGCTGGCTGGGACATCGTTCAACCAAGTATCGGCAGGATTTCTAGCCTAGTGTTGGATCTCCTGGACTATTCCAAAGAATGTAAGCCTGAATATGAAGCGTGCGATCCCAACGCCATTGCAGATGAGGTGTGCGAGCTCATGAATCGCAAGGCAGAGGAATCGGGTATAGAGATTGTCAGGGGTCTGGATGCGACCATAGGCAAGGTATCTCTGGACCCTAAAGGGATTCATCGGTGCCTGCTAAATCTGGTCTGTAATGCGATTGACGCCTGTGCGTCTGCGCAAGAGGAGGGGAAGGGAAACCTTGTGCGGGTCACCACAAGGCGTGGGAGTGATGGAGTCTTGGCACTTCAGGTTTCTGACAACGGTTGCGGTATGAGCCAGACAGTGCAGGAAAAGATCACTGCCGGTTTTTTCAGCACCAAGGGAGCAAAAGGTACCGGTCTCGGCCTCCTGATTACGCAAAAGATAGTCCAGAGACACGGAGGGACAATGTCTGTTGACTCGGAACGTGGAAGAGGGTCAACCTTTACGATTCGTGTGCCTTGCACCGCCCAAACAAGCAAGAAACCTTGATTGAACACTTGGTCCTGCAAGGATAAGGAAAAATGGGATTCAAGGATTTGTTTGCGCCTAATGTGGCTAAACTGAAGGACAAGAAGGACAGTGAAGGGCTCATACGGGCTCTTAGTTACAAGAAAGATGCAGAGATAAGAGAGATATCAGCACGGATTCTTGGCGATATAGGGGATGCAAGGGCAGTGGAGCCCCTCATCCAGGCCTTAAGGGATGAAGACAGTGGTGTCCGACGTCAAGCAGCCCGAGCAGTGGTCAAGATAGGGGATGCAAGGGCGGTGGAGCCCCTCATCCAGGCCTTAGAGGACGAAAATGCAGATGTGCGCGTTGAGGCCGCAAAGATTCTTGTTGAAATAGGGGATGCAAGGGCGGTGGAGCCCCTCGTGCAGGTCTTGAGGGATGAAGACAGTGAAGTTCGACGTCAGGCAGCCCGAGCAGTGGTCAAGATAGGGGATGCAAGGGCAGTGGAGCCCCTTATCCAGGCCCTAAGGGACAAAAATGCAGATGTGCGTGTTGAGGCCGCGAAGATTCTTGGTGAGATAAGGGATGCCAGAGCCGTCGACTCACTCATCCAAGCTTTGGGAGACGAAAATGAGGATGTGCGACATCACGCAGGGATTTCTCTTGGCGAGGTGGGAGACCCGAGGGCTGTTGATCCACTCGTCCAGGCCTTGGCGGATAAGGCGGCAAGTGTGAGGGCAGGAGCAGCAGATGCTCTCGGTGAAATAGGGAATGCAGCAGCCATCGAATCACTCATGAAAGTCTTAACGGATGATGACGCCCGTATTGCTCGAGAACGTGCAGCATGGGCCCTTGTGACGATAGGGGACCCGAGAGCCGTGGGGTCTCTGATTCAAGTCTTAACGGACGACGATACACCTCATGTGCAAGTCCAGGCAGCATGGGCCCTTGGCAAGATAGGGGATGCCAGGGCCGTTGATGCACTCGTTCAAGCTTTAGGGGATGGAGATAAGAATTTGCGCGTCCAGGCAGCAAAGGCCCTTGGCGAGATTGGCGACGAAAGGGCCATCGGTCCACTTAGTCAAGCTATAAAGGACAAAAACGGATGGGTTCGGATGCATGTGGAAACAGCCCTTCGTGCCTGTAAGAAAAGACTAAGGTCTTAGGCGGCGGTGTCTTATGACGCCCCTAAAGGAGCAGCAGAGCGCGGGCGTTGCCCAACTGGAAAAGGAAGGTTGGAATACGACACGGGACGGAATCCCGATGACCGCCTAAAACAGGACGCCGATTACAAGGTTTGTGTATACAGCATAATGCCCACAGTCAGATGGCTTGTGGTCGAATGTTGTGTTTTTTCAGCTTACTATATAGAGTTGTTCTGCTGATGCCGAGTACGCGGGCGGTTTCGTGTTTGTTCCAGTTGCATTTATTGAGTACCTGCAAGACGAGGTCCCTTTCATTTTTTGCCAGCGAGTAGTCCGTCGCAGCCCTGTGGGGAGTATGGACGGTCTGGGGCAGGTCCTCGGCCCGGATAGAGGGCCCTGAGGACAACACCACACATCTGGCGATGGTGTTTTGGAGCTCTCTCACGTTCCCGGGCCAGTGATAATGCATGATCAATTGCATGGCCTCTGTATCAAATCCCGCCACCTCTTTTCCCTCAATGAGACAGTAGGTCCGAAGGAAATGATTCGCCAGCAAAGGTACGTCCATGATACGTTCGCGAAGGGGAGGCACATGGATACGCACCACATTTAACCGATAATAGAAATCCTCTCTAAGACGACCGGACTCCAACTCCTTTTCAACCTGTCTATTGGTAGCCGCAATAATCCTTACATTGGCCTCAACAGGATATTCACCGCCCACCCGTTCGAAACTCTTGTCCTGCAGAAATCTAAGAAGGAGGACCTGGGTCTCAAGAGGCAAATCAGCGACCTCATCCAAGAAGAGAATGCCGCCCTGAGCTCGCTCCAGCCGTCCAAGTTTGCGCTTAGAAGCCCCTGTAAACGCCCCTTTCTCGTGTCCAAAAAGCTCGGAGTGGACCAGCGTGGGGACAAAGGAAGAGCAATGGGCAGCCAAAAACGGAGTCCCCCTGTATTTGCCTGCTTGGTGAATGGCACGGGCCAAGAGCTCTTTTCCCGTTCCACTCTCGCCCGTAACAAGGACCGTACTTTCTGAATCACTCACTGCCTCGATCATACGGTAGATCTTTTGCATAGGCTGACTTTGGCCGACGATGCCCATGAATTTGTCCGGACCGGTCAGCTGCCTTTTAAATGCTTCCTCCCGAAGCTCCTTGGAAATCTGATTCTTGATTACCCCGGAAATTCGGCGGATCAGGGATTCCATAAAGATCAAATCTTCCTCTACTGGGACGTCTTTGAACGGTGATCCCACCAGAAAAAGTCCATAGCATACCTCGTCCACTTCAATAGGGACGGCCATCCACGCCCTATATTCCTGGGCGAGACGCTGGATGATGGCCGGGCCATGAGCCTTTTCCCCGGAGTGAAGGGGCCGGACCTTTTCAGTGGTTAACAAGGTAAGCAGATCGTGCTCCAGGTCGGGGTCCTTGATTCTGTCTGTGGCTCGATCATAGCAGGTTGGTTTACTCTGACCCCGCCTTCCCTGGGGCAAGTAAAAGCCCTCTCCGTTTGGCACAAGAAGGAAGAGGAGAGTATGAATCTTTGGGTAGAATTCTTCCATCGTGTCTTGGAGGACACGGCCCATACCATTCAGATCGTATTGCTCTGTGACCCGTACAAGGATGCTGTTTACGGCCTCTAGCTCGTGATGTCTTTTTCTGAGTTCTTCCTCCCGTTCTCGCAGGGCCTGTTCTGCCCGTTTTCTTTGTGTGATATCCACGATGTTACCCAAGACAGCAGGCCGTCCCTCGTACTCTATCCGCTTGTTTCTCCTTATAATCCATATGGTTCGGCCATCTTTTGTGAGGCCTTTGGCTTCGTATTCCGACGGAACTGGCTGGCCCTTGAGCCGTTTTGCCCGCATTTCGTTTGTGAGTGCCCTGTCATCGGGATGGACCAATCGCCACGATTCCATGCCGATCAATGTTCTTCTCCAATAGCCATAAATTTCAGCAAATCGCCTGTTGGCAAAGACGATCCTTCCATCCTGGTCGATGTAGATGCCCGTCAGTGAGTTTTCCAAAAGCCCGCTGTATTTTGCTTCAGATTCACGAAGGGCCTCCTCTGCGTTCTTCCGCTCCCTGATCTCCCTGGCGACACTCTCGATCATCTGATTTGTGACTTGCTTAAGGCATTCCAGGAGCTCCAATTGCGAACTTCCCAATACCTGGGCAGTGAGGTCCCCTTTTGAGACTCTGTGCAGGACATTAAAGTGTTCGGCAAGCCCCATGGCGAACTCATGAGAAAGATCAACCATCTCTCCAAGGTTTTCCGCGGTCAGGTTGACGATGTGCTTCAGTTTAGAAATCAATTCAAGCCCCGAGGTCTCAGCAATTCTGACCAAAGGATCTCCAGAGGAAATCCGTTTTAGGGCTTCAAAGGCCTCTGATAACCCCAGGGCCAACTCCATACTGACACCTTGCGCCTCTCTATCGCATTGCTCCACCCTCGCTCTAAATTCCGTGAACTGCCTGTTTACTACCTTCAGGGTTTTTACCATTGAATCCACACTCATGTTCTCTTTAAAGAGCTTGCATTCAAGGCACATCTCCATCTTCTCCAGAAACCTGCCCTGGATCTCGTCTCGACAATGGGTGCCCGAGGCAACCCAACACATCGCCTCTTCTGACTGGTAAGCCGGGCATTGGGCCTTGTCACACTGAAAATACTCCCAGCATTTTACCTTATCGCTCACCCATCAATCCCCTTTCCACCAAAGACAAATCCCTAATAGGCAACGCTGAAGAGGCGTTACATCAAAACTGACGTTCTTGTCTATTTTTCCATGGAAACTCTGCGGTGTTCGGCACCACAAGAATGCTACTCAGCGGCCTTTTGGGGATGATCGTTGCCTTCGTTAGCCCTGGCATGGTGAGCTTGTTCTTCCTGCAGGGATTTCCTTTCATACGCCTTTTGCAACTTCTCATACAACTCATCCATGTCCGGTGGCTTCACAACGTAATCGAAAGCACCCAGCCTCATGCTTTCAACTCCGCATGCCACCGAGGCACAGCCGCTAAGCATAATGACCTCTAGGAGAGGCCATTTCTTCTTTATCTCTCCCAGGACTTCCACGCCGTCCATGCCTGGCATTTTGACGCCCAGAGTAACGACATCAAAGCCCTTCTTACCTAACAACTCAAGGGCCTCTTCCCCGCTTCGGACTCCCACCACATCTAGCTCTCGCTTTTGCAGTCGCATTACTAGGGTCTGACGGAAATCATCCTCGTCATCCACCACTAGGACTCTGAGCGGCACCATAGTTCTACCTCCCCTCTATTCCCACTGTCCCGTTGTTTGAAAAGGCACTGCAAAGGCAGCACCCAAAAGACCACCACGAAAAAAACATTGCTTCTTCACCTCATCCAAATGGCTCAAGGAAGTATAATGGGTCCGAAGTAGGCCTCACAACCAAGAAAGTCACGAATGACAAAAGCACTTTCGGTGTAGGGATGTCATCGGAGGCCTCGCCCAGATGCCTTGGATGTGTCAGGCTACTGAACACATGCATGCAGGCCAGCGTGGTAAACAAAAATATCTCCTTGTCATAAAACGCCGATGGTCTTTTTGGATTTTTTTATGACCGATGCTTCGGTTCACCCACAAGCCGGGCGTTCAACTCACAGGGAGACGAAAGAACGTATATCCTTTAGGTGCTGTTCTATATAGTAGTTTACCTTGGCCTGGTTGGCCATAATCATGTCGAGTTGTCTAGTGTGCATGGTGACATAGCCGAGCACCTTGAGCCGTTCTATGAGATAATCCTTTTCGCATCCTTCCAAGCGGGCCACCATCCAGTCTTTGTTGATCTCAATCCGAAAACCGAATTGTTCCAAGATATACTCAATGAACTTGATTCTCCGAACTCTCCTTTCTAAATCGGCCGCCCCGCCCTTGAAGGTGAAGCTCGCATAGTTTTCCTTAGACCTGTCGCTTAAGAATGCCTCCACGGTTGAAAAGTGGTATCCAAAACGAGAGGCTAAATTGCAGAAGTTTTTTGAGATCATGAAGTAGTTCTTATCAGCATAACGAGATTGTCTCGCAGGATCCAAGGACGGGTCCATGGTCGAGCGGAACATGATGGCGGCAAACCCTTTTGCGTCGACCGGAGGGGGACCTCCCCACGGTATGGCCGTGATACCTTCCCACAAGGCCAACATGGGAATGGACGCTATGTTTTCCAACTTCACCTTGTTGCCCTCAACTGGCTCCTTGAATCCATCCTCAAGGTCAATGACCCAATATCTTACAGGGATGTCACAGACCAGTTGTTTACTCGAACGCTCCGGAAAGTGGTACTTCTTTCCGAAGCTAAACATCTCCTTGACGGCCTTTTCATGGCAAAAGCGGGTGATGTCGTGATAGGTCTGACACGCCTCGGGCTTGAAATCGGGTCCATCGGGATCGGTCAGGTTCAGGGGGGAAATATATTGAAGGGTCTTTTCCAGGGTATTGTAGACAGGGCTGCCCTTCATGAGGTTCACCTTTGCGGTAGACGCCTCCTCTAGCAGGGCTTCCACCTTCCCCTCGTAGACCTTCCGTCCCTCTGCATCAACGGTGAGGATCGTGCCATTTTCAATCTTCTTGGTGGCCTCCAATGTGTTGAAGAGGGCGGGAACACTGAACTCTCTCGAAACAGTGGCGAGATGTCCCGCAATGCCCCCACGATCTGTAATCACAGCAGCAGCACGACTCAAGGCTGCTGCCCATTGGGGTAGACTGTGTTGGGTAACCAAGACGGCCCCTGAAGGGAACTGGAGCATATCCACTGTGGTATTGACTACAAAGGCTGGTCCACTGGCAACTCCGCCGCTGGCCGTGATCCCGCCTTCCAGGATAATAGGGGCCTCCAATTTGAGTTTAGTCACCTCATCAATGGCCTTTGTTTCTACATCCAGTTGTCTCAATGGCCGGCTTTGGAGGATTCTTATCACACCATCTTGTCCAATGGACCACTCGATGTCCTGAGGACTTCCATAATAATCTTCCAGGCGAGCGGCCAACTCTGCCAAGGCTAATACCTGGTCATCAGCAATAGCAGGCTTGTCCTTGTCCCCTTCCACTAGGGCCATGCGACACACCCCTTCCTCGGCAAAACACAAAAACCTCTGCTCCTTGGTGCTGATCTCCTTTTTCAGGATTTGTCCTGGCTGGTCTTTGGAGATCACAAAGAGATCTGGAGATACGGTGCCGTCCACCACTGCTTTGGCAAGGCCCCATACGGCATTAATGAAGACCACGTTATTGCGAATGTTTCCTGGATCGACAGAATACATGACGCCTGAGGAAACAGCATCCACCATAGCCATGCAACCCACAGACATGGCAATATCTTCATCCTTGAAACCCATGCTCAAGCGGTAGCTGATTGCTTGAGGCGTATACTTGCTTGCCACGATCTCTTTATAGGTGTGGCCCAGGAATTGACGGTGTACGTTAAGTTCTGAACGGTACTGACCGGCAAAGGAGGACCTTTCCGTGTCTTCACCCAGGGCGCTGCTGCGGAGGGACACGTTAATGCCTTCTTCTGTTTTTCTTTCGAGGCCCCTGTAGTGAGAAAGGATGGCCTCTTCAAGCTCAGGAGGAAGTTTGGCACGAATAATAAGTTGTTGAATATCGGCGCTTGCCGTGTGGAGTTTTTCCATATCTTCAAGGTTTAACTGTTGAACTCGACGATTGATCTCATCCTGGAGACTGTTATGTTCCAGAAAGCGTTTGTAGGCGGAGGCCGTCATGACAAAGCCTTCGGGGACTGGGAGGCCCGCTAGATTCTTGATCTCTCCCAGGTTCGCCATTTTGTTGCCCACTTGGTCGGCCATATCCTTGTTGACTTCCTCAAGGGGAAGTATCAGTTTCCCCGTCCCAAACTCCCGCTGCTCACCCAACACACCATCTACTTTATTTCGGATTTTTTCAAAGATGCCAAAGAGCGCTTGGTACCCGTTGGGGGCAAGGGCGTTCATGTTCTCTACGATCTTGTACACATTGACCGAGACAGCAGTGCAGTTGGCCCGAATAAAGGCCATGCCAAAGCCCTGGGTGCCGTGAATGGCACGCTCCATGTCAGAGATGATCTCTAGGGCGGCGTTATTGGCGTTCAAGAGGGTCTTGAAACTCCAGTACCTCACCTTGAACATGGACCTGAGGGCTTCTGGGGACTCTTCAGGTTTGTCTGTTCCTTTGAAGACCTTCTTGAAAAACGTTCTTAACTTGGCCATGATTTTCAACCATGATCCTGTCAATGTCGGTTTTGCAGAAAGCCCTGGATCGGCTTGATGATGACGATGGCACAGATGGTAAGGATGGCAACTAGCAAAATCACGTGGGACAGACCTGTTGCGCCAAATTGCCTCAGCGCAACGGACAATCCCACCATGGCCATGATGATGGCGAAAAGGAGCCGGACCCCTTGTCCACGGATATAGTGGGCCCCTCGGGCACTTACCTGTACCCCTATGATGATACCCAGGAAAACCCATAGAACCCCCAGGAATTCCACCTGGCCCTTCAAGGCATAGGTCAGACAGGCGTAAGTACCGGAAAGGACTCTGCTGAAGAGGTCGATGCCTGTAGCAGTTGTCGGAAGCATCCCCATGAGATAGATCATGGCGGGCAGAAGCAGAAGGCCGCCCACCACCCCTAGAAGCCCAAAGAACCAACCTGTGAGCATGACAATGAACAAGACGCTCCACAGCGAGACCCTTACACCAGACGACAGGGTCATCATGGGGGGAAGGTTGGTGGCTTGGAGCTTGCGCGCCACGGCAGTGCCTCCCTCAGGTGGGGCAGTCCAGCCCATGCCTTCCCCGGACCCAGCATTTTGTCTCTTTGATTTCAAATAGTCGAGGATGATGAAAAAGCTCAGTCCCAGGAGAACGACCATGTATACAACCCGTATCACGGTCCCGGCCACATCGAGGCCGGTGAGCCACAAGAGGGTCCGAACGCCGATCTCAATGCCCACGGCCATGCCCATGACAAAGAGAACAATCACCTTGGGATCCACGTCTTCCCGGTTAGCATATTTGTAGGCCGTGACGTAAGATTCACCAGTCATTCGCGTGAGGTCTGTGCCCACGGCCATGGCCGCAGGAAAGCCGAATATGTGCAGGGCTGGCGTCACAATCCACGTACCGAACATCCCGAAAAACCGTCCCAGGATGCCCACGGAGAACCCAATAGCCACGAGGACCAACACGTTAAAACCTTGTCCAAGGACAGGGAGTTGCATGGTGTACCAGGGGGCGTCGCCTGCCTCAGACGCCTCAGGCGAAAAGGGGGCTGTTATGGGGGAAGGGGACCATATCTTGGAGATAGCTTGGTAATTGCTCACCACCAGGAGCAGCATCAGAGCTATGGCCAAAAGGATGATATGAGAGATTTTCATTTCTGGAGTTTACTTATCACTTCCGGGACTTATGTCAAGACAGAAGCGCTTGTTGTTTACAGGGAGGGGGCCTGCTGTGCGGCTCCGTCTAGGATCTGCCGGGGGGGTACGGTGCACCAAAATAGCCTGCCGTTGCCACAGTGATTGGGCTTCAAAATGGCAAAGTTGTGCCGGCAACGGCAAAAAGTTGCCAAGCCTGTAAGCTTCACCTGGCATATGGCGGCGTGTCCATAACGGATAAACTTATAGATACCAACAAGTTATTATGGGAAAAGAGGGCTGTTGAATCTTGGCACGGCCCTTGCTCAAAGGAGGGGGTCATTTGGAGCAGGCGAAGATGGTGTCAAGAGAGTTGGTGAAGGACTTCGTGCGTCCCCTGGACAAGGGTTTGTATGTAGAAGAGGAGGAG
>JAXHVD010000039.1:0-11129 GCA_034189385.1 Thermodesulfobacteriota bacterium | reverse complement strand
TTGTGAATCCACTCCATGATCTTGCCCATCTATCATCATCGCACCTCCTCAAAAAAAGAATCAGTGCTCAACATGACACGCATCCATGGGCTTGTGAAGATGGGGTTGGTTGGACGCTTACGAATCCACTCCATGATCTTGCCCATCTATCATCATCGCACCTCCTCAAAAAAAGAATCAGTGCTCAACATGACACGCATCCATGGGCTTGTGAAGATGGGGTTGGTTGGACGCTTACGATAAGAGCTCCCCAAGAAACAAAAAAGGCCAGTACGCCAAGAAGATCAGCGCACTGGCCAACAGGCCAGGAAAGGATCCGGCAACAGCTAACAGATTGTCAGGCGGCAGTCCATTCTATTGTTTCCTTCTCGTTCTTTGCCCAAGGGCCTCTGCGGCGGGGCGACTCCCCACGGAATGCGTGACCTACTGCGTGTCGAAGCCCGAGGGGGTGCAGGGTTTAACATCTACCGTCAGAGTGTCAGTGCCGGAATTGCCCGCAGCATCTTGGGCAGACACTGTCAGCACGTTATCATCACCGCACTGAACGGTGATCCCAGAGATAGTCCAATTGTCTGTTCCCGATGCAGTGCCGCTTCCCCCCCTACTGTTTGTCCACGTCACACTGGTGACACTAACGTCATCCCAGGCACTACCACCTAAGTCTACGGTATCCTCCTCCGTGGAATAAGTATCTTGAGATACCGGTGACGTGATAGCCACTGTGGGATCAGTGGTATCTACCTGCTCGTCTACAGTGTAAGTGACCACCAGTTTAGGTCTTTGGTCAGGGTTTGAGGATTCCGTTGAGTTGAAATACCTGTTACTACTAGAAGTGGCTATCGGATCTGAATTGACCAACATCCCATAGTTGGAGGCTGGGTTAGAAACCCAACCCCGGACCATGTTCGTGACACTCCAGGATTTATAGTCGTATATCTTGTCAATAGATTGCGTGTCTTCTGGTGGCTCAATATCCGCCTGAGCCATGGGAACATTGTTATAACACTGACTATTTGCTGTCCACGAATTGGTTCCGTCATAAGTGTAACCCGTGCAAGCCGATACTACAGGATTGTAATTGACGACTTTGTGAACAGTGAGGTCGTATGTGTTGTCCCCGCCACCATCGGTCATGCTGTTCAGGTATAGATACAATGTTGCATCCTGAACACTTGCGGAACTGGGTATGGCCGATAGATCCCACTTCATTACAATAGCATTGGCTACCTGGTCTTGAGGCCAAGTGTAGGTATTTAGGAGGTCTTCTGACGAATAATTGGCGGTATTAAGGCGGATATACGTATCCTTTAAAGTTCCAGGGTGGTCAGTGCCAGTGGCGCTCCCAAACTCTTCAGTATAGGTTCCAGCAGGCGGGGTATAGGTGATAGTCAGAGTGTCAGGACCAGCATTCCCGGCCGCGTCATGGGCAGTTACTGTAATTACATTTTCACCATCCTGTAATGTGATGTTAGAGATCGTCCAGCTAGTCGTGCCGGATGCCGTGCCGCTGCCACCTCGATTGCTTGCCCAAGTAACACTTGTTACGCCAGTGTTGTCCGAGGCACCACCCCCCAATGTTAAATGGTCTTGATCTGTGGAATAGGCGTCTCCACTAGTGGGTTGGGTTATGTTGACTGTGGGATCAGTTGTGTCCGGGGCTAGGGCCACTGTAAAACTGTAAGAATCTTGAGGCATTACGTTTGGAGGGTCATGAAGATCCTGCGCATCGATTGTGACGGTCACATCTTGCCCCGAGAAAAAATCATCAGGGGGATCGTACGTCACGGTGTAGTTGTCTGAATTTCCTGCAATGGTAGGACTGACGGTTTGTCCATCTACAACCATAACGATTGAAGACTGGTCAACGCCGTCGCCGCTGTCTAGCACATGAACAAGGACGTTCGAATCGACCGCAACACTCGTAGCATCCTTGCTCGGTGCATGACCCGAGGTCGTTGGCGCTGTATCGTCGCCACCGCCACCGCCACCGATCACTATGGGATGCCCCTGAGAGTTAACATTTCCGTTTTCGTCGACAACAAATAGATAAGCAGTCTGCCCCTGATTAAATGAACCCTTATTGAATTTGATTGTTATTCCATTGTCAGACCAATACGTCGGTATCTGGATATCTCTGTAGGTACAAGAAGACCAAAATGAATTGTCTCCGATTTCAACCCGTTGCCGCCCTCCAACCTGAATAAATACATCATCTATCCACTGTTTCAGGTGAAACGTAGAGTCATCACCGGCGTAATGGCCTATGAAAACGTAATGCAGATCCTGAGAACTCGTTCGAACCAATAGATTGCCATCATAATCTGCTTGAGTAGCCTTGCTAATAGATGCCCCAGGCTTATGCATCCAGTATTGAAATGTTCCATTGCACGTATTCTCGCTGCCCTGCTCCACATATACTTCAACCCTCAACCATTGATCTCTATTTCCTGAATTTCCTGGGACGATTCCGGATGCGCCAATAATATGATCATATCCTGCGCCAACTCTTTGTGTTCCACACGGCCCGGTTTTAGGACCATAACCATCATCAATGCAAGGATATGGGCTGCACCACCAATCATTCAGCGTACTTGTGGGAAAATTGTGGAACCCTCCATATTCAGACACAACAAAACCCGGTGCCCCATTTGAGTCACTTTCCACACTCCCCCTTTGTATTCTAAACAGCTTAAAATGGCCCCAACTGCCCGCGTAATGGTTCACATACGTCCAATAAGTCATATAGACCTTGGACATTGACGAACCACCATGGTTATATCTTATCCAAGCATTATAACGATTTAACGATCCTGATTTGTCATAGTCTAGAATTAGAGCCTTGTTCCCACTGTGTGCCTGCCCGTCGTCATCGTATCGCGCAACTGCTGCGCCGCTAGTTTCCGTTGTAGTCTTCTGAGACCAATTTGGACTTGAAAAAGCCCCACCGTCCGGCCCAGCTTCAATGTTGTCACCAAGCCACTGAAGATCACTTGTACCAATCGCCGTATTTGTGCCAAAATTAAGGCCTGAAATAGTAATGAGCTCCCCGTGGTCCAACATCCCGTCAACATTATGTATTTCTGGTGCACTAAGAGCATTTGGAACCCCTATTAACAAAACAACCGATAACGCCATCATTAAGTTAAAGGCCCTTTGCATAATTAATAACCTCCTCCTAGAATCCAAAATCGCACTATAAACTACCAGCAATGCTTTTCCAGTTTTTCCTGCGTCGAAATCATGCAAATTTCATACCGCACAACGATACTTGACCGTACATTAGTAGATACCATCTGGTAAAGAACTCTTCAAAATGGGAAGCATAATGCATCACAAGCCTAAGCTAGTGTTTTTATGCGATATTTGCCGTTTTAGATCCGGCTAGATCCCTGTGAGGGTTTGTAACGTTTTTGGAAGCCCAATTCAGAAATAACATTTGCCGTAACGCCAAATCGGCTCTTGTTCGTTACTATTCCATCTAGCTTTGTACCGTGGGCCATAGTAGATCTTGCTTTTTCGCATTAATCAACCAGTTTATATCTTTCTTTATACACCTTTTAGCTTCTATTTTGTGGTGTATTCTTTTATGTGTGCGTGAAATGTTCCCCCAAAGGCTGATGACCCGAATTGACGCTTCAGATATGATTAGCACGGGTGCTGGAATTTGCGGAACATCCCCAAATCCTTCCAAAAAGCTGTCCATGAGAGCACGCACACGCCAAGGATTACTGCTCATACATAGGCTTTCATTTTCAAGATGCACTAACATTGATATCAAGTCTATTGTGACGGAATCCCTCTCAAATCCCAAGAAATCAATGACGTTAATACCCTCTGGCCCGCATAGGATATTAAAAGAACTGAAGTCACCATGACGTCCACTAACCAAAATTTGGGTTTTTGAAAGGCACGAGATTTGATCATGTAACAGATTCATTACTTTTGCCCGAAGTTTCTTTGGGCAAGGAGTATGACGCGCACTTTCTATGTGCTTTAAGCGATGCTCACATCGCCCTATGACAGTATTCAGTATTTCAACGCCGGCTGTATCAATCCCTGTGAATTCCTGAAATTTCTTCAGCCACCTACCGCAGTCTTTAAAATATTGTACAAGTGTGGCAAACTCATTCTTTGATGCAAAATATCGATCATATCTTAATTTGTCTGAAAGCAAAGTGCCATCCACAAACTCCATTAAGTAAGTGTCAATCTCCGGAATAACAAGTATGGGATGTGGGACTGAACAATTCTCAACTGGCGCAAATCTGGGATGCAAGTGTTTGAGGACATCATACTCGACCTCCGCCTGGTTTTGCTGTTCAATCAAGTGGCGGTTCATCGGGTGATCCACAACTGTCTTGATAACGACCTTGCGTACATTTTCAGTAGTTTTGGCTGTTATAAATACAATAGCAGAAAAAGGTCTCTCCAAAATATGTATAACCTCAAAACTTATGAGCACCTCATTCTCTTCTCTAGACAAATAATCTGCAAATGCGTGTTTAACTCTGTGAATTCGATCTTCGATATTGAGCAAGGCTACTCCAATAATCGGCGCGTTTCTGAATCAATGACCCAAAGAGCGGGTCTATTAGACTACGAGGCACGGGGTTAATGATATGATGAACCCTCGGCAGGGATCCTGCAACGGATCGCGGCCGTGGCGCTTCACCTGCTTTCGCCATTTTCGTTGTCTGTCAAACTTGGCCTTACGTTTGGCCACGATCTGATCTCTGAGCCCACGATGACATTGGTCAGGGGTGACATAATCGATGCCGGAGTGCAAGTGCTCGGTGTTGTACCATCGAAAATATTTATCAAAGTACCGCACGGCGTCTCACCGGTCAAGGAATCGTCCTGGGTAGCCAGGGGCGGTCTTTGCGGTACCAAATGCTGATTCCACAAAGGGATTATCATTGGGGCTCGCGGCAGGGCAAAGAGCTGAGGCATACCGTGTCAGCGGGAATGCAAAATTTACCCCCTAGGGGAAACGAAAATTTACCCCCCTGCCAAGAAAGGGGGTAACAATGACCAACCAAGATGTATGCTTCCTTCCGAGAACTGCGTCGGTAGGAAGACAGATGATCAAGCATGAGCTTTGGCATGAGATCCACAGTCGGTTTAGGCTCAGAGAGTCCAAGAAGTCGATAGCCCGTTCGGTTGGGGTCAGTGTGCAAACCGTGCGTAAGATTCTCAAGCAAGACAAGGCCCCATGTTACAAACGAACCAAGCAAGACGGCATGCTGGTCTCCTATGAGGGGTTCATCCGGCAGCGCCTTCCCGCCGTTGGCTATTGTGCTCGCTCCATCTATGAGGAATTGGTAGAGCAAGGCTATCCGGGCAGCTACGACACCGTTAAGCTTTTTGTCCGACCGTTACGCCGTGAAGCACAAGCGGCGGCCACGGTACGCTTTGAGACCCCGCCAGCACAACAGAGCCAGGTTGATTGGGGCCAGTGCTGGAGTGTGCTGGCCGGCAAACGCTTTAAGGTTCATCTGTTTGTCATGACCTTAGGCTACAGCCGTCGGATGTTCTGCAAAGGCACATGGAACGAGCAGCTGCCCGCGTTTTTGAGATCCCATGAAGAGGCCTTTGATCACTTCGGAGGCCTGACTCACGAGTACATTTATGACAACCCCAAGACCGTGGTGCTCTCCCGAGACCTTGAAGGTCGACGGGTTAAGTGGAACCCCACCTTCTGGGACTTTAGCCGTTACTATGGCTTCCGGGCTTGGGCACATCGCCCCTACCGAGCTCAGACCAAGGGCAAGGTGGAGTCCGGCGTCAAGTACGTAAAGCGATACTTAAGAGGCAAAGCCTTTGAGTCTCTTGAGCATCTGAACCAGTCGCTCGCCAACTGGATCGCCAAGGTGGCTGACAACAGGATCCACGGCACCACCCACCGCAAGCCCATTGATATGTTTGCCGAAGAACAAGACCTTCTGATCTCACACAAAGGCAAGCCTCGGTATCACATCCAAGGGCGGGCCGTACGGCATGTGGCCAGAGACTGCATGGTCACCTTTGAGACGAACCGCTATTCTGTGCCCAGAAGGTTCGTGGGCAAGCCCGTCGAGGTTCAGACCGACCGGGATCGCTTGCTGATCTATTATCAGGGTCAACTCGTTGTGAGCCATCCTCGGTGCCAGGGCAAATACCAACATGAGATCAAAAAGGAACACTACTTCGGCATCTTCTACGGAGAAGACCTCCCATCAGTGGCCATGCTCCATTTTGATCACGGCCCTTTGATCCAACAAGACGTCCAGGTACGGGATCTGGCCTTCTACCAGGAGCTTGTGGAAGGAGGTGCCCAATGAGCACTGCCCAACTTGCCAGGATACAGGACAATCTCAAGACATTGAAGCTATACAGAACTTACGAACTCCTAGACACCCGCCTTGAGCAGGCCGCTAAAGATAACCTTGCCTATAGTGACTTTCTCGACAACGTGCTCTCAGAGGAAGTGGCTGCAAAGAAGGAAAAGAACATTGCCATGCGCACTTCCATGGCCAGGTTCCCTTTCGTCAAGACCCTAGAGAGCTTTGATTTTTCTTTCCAACCCTCCATAGACAAAAAGAAGATCAAAGAACTGGCCACGTGTCGCTTTGTGGCCAACGGCGATAACATCATCTTTCTGGGACCTCCAGGGGTGGGCAAAACCCATCTGGCTGTGGCTCTTGGCATCAAGGCCGTCACTGAAGGCTACCGCACCTACTTCACCCAGGCCATGCCCCTGGTGGCATCCCTATCAAAGGCCTATGCAGAAAACCGAATCGAAGAGCGCCTCAAGTTCTACTGTCAACCCAAGCTGTTGATCATTGATGAGATCGGCTACATCCCCATTGATCGCCATGGGGCTCATCTGTTCTTCCAACTTGTATCCAGACGCTACGAAAAAGGGGCCCTGATCCTGACCTCTAACCGAAGCTTTAGCCAGTGGAATGAGATCTTTGGCGATCCCGTCATCGCTACCGCAATCCTTGACCGGATCCTGCATCATTCCACTGTCATCAACATCAAAGGAAACTCGTATCGCCTTAAAGCAAAGGTCAAAGCCGGTCTGCTTAAACGCTCAGAAACCTATCAACAAGACTGAAGGGGGGGTAAATTTTCAATTCCCACAAAGGGTAAAAATTCAATTCCCCTTGACACCGTGGAGCTCGAACACGGTCTTTATCGAACTGGCCTTCATCTGCCGACCCCGGTCAGCGACAATCTCTGGTCGTTGGGGTTCAGGCAAAGCGAGAATGTTCTCTGAGAGCAGGGCGTTTTCAAGAAGCTCTTGCGCCTCCTTAGGCCTTTGATGCCAGCTGATCAGCCAGTGGATGGCTTTTCGGGAGAACTCATTGAGCAGCAAATACAGAGACAAAAACACACTTGTATCGTAGTTGGGCAGGTAACTGATATCCCAACACCAGCGCTGGTTCGGCCCGGTAATCTCCCTTTGCACCGAAGGCAAGGGAGCGCCACCGCCCATTGTGATGACGGCAGGTCCCCCTAAGGCTCATCAAGCCTTCGCAACGCAGGATGCGGTACCAGGTGCCCTGTATCTTTCCCACGAACCCCCATTGGTTTTTTTCGAAGAATCGCCAACTCCACGGCGGTCTCAGCTATTACTCGTTCCTTTTCTTGGAGTTCCTGCTTCAGGGCATCGTAATCTTGGTGGGAGACTGTCTTTTTGGCAGGACCGGGCCGCGCTGCTAGACGCTCCAACGCACTTTGCTTTACTATACGCTAGATCCTTACCAGGTTGCTCGAGTATAGCTCCTCTCAGCGCGACGCCTCTCCCAAGGGTGTCTCATCTCTGGTCTCAAGGAAGCGCTGATACTTTTTCTCGGCGGATAGATAACGGCGCTTCTTTTTTCCAGAAAACGTTGTCGGTGACACTCATGGTATCATCCTTTCCCTGCTGCCCGCTGGGGAACTGTGGTCGCCAACTCAGCTCATCATACCATGCAGTGTAATTCGATCCCACTTTTTGCACACAAACTCGGAAACGGGGGGTAACAGTCGCTTCAAAGTCGCACCCCTCTTTTAAACAACCTCTTCTTTAGCAAAGAAAAAAAAGGTAATCTATTCCTGTCTATAGTTCTAATAATTCTCAATGAGTCTTTACTAATTACTTTTCTATCTGCTACAGCGGCGCTAATACCTTTTAATCCGTCTACGATGGCCTTTATCCAATAGCCAAAATAGCCATCACGTATAGAATAGACCAGCATGGATAGTATCCCGCGACCCAAAAAAACAAGTGAATAAGAGACGGGAAAATTTCGAGCAGCAAGCCAAAGCTGATTTCGAGTATCGTAATAGTAGTTCAACCAAGGGTCTCTCCCGGCATCTGAATGAAAATGTATAACGGATATGGTATTTAAGTAAATTATGTCATAACCACTATCAATAATTCTAAGTGCAAGGTCTGGACCTTCATAGCTTAAGAAAAAATGGTGAGGGTAATAACCGGCTTTTTGCAATGCTTGTTTTCGAAATGCGACTGCGCCCTCAGTTATTTCGTATGTTTCAAATTCCTTTTCACCATATTGATACTCATCGCAGTGATGGACCCAATTGCAAATCTTCAAAGTATTGCTGTCGAGAACCTTAAAGTTTATTGCCCCTATTCTTGGCCTTTCGTTAAAGACTTGAACAAGTTCAACTATATGATCGTCGTTAATTCCAACTATATCATCATCCAATGTCACGAGAACCTGCCCTTTTGCGACCTTCATGCCTAAATTCCGGGCACTGGCGCCAAGGTTTTTATTCGTTCTAATGTATTTCGGCAGAGGAAACTGACTTTTAACCATTTGTTGGGTATCGTCGTCCGAACAATTATCGACAATTATTATTTCCAGAGATGGATATTTTAAGTCTTGAAGCGTTGTCAGGAGATGCTTAAGATGTGCACTTCTATTATAGGTAAGTATGATGACTGATGTCTGGAAAACTGAGCCTGGTTGATTCATTCTTGTGAGTGTTACAATTTGCGGTATGCTATTTATAGAAAGAATAATTAGTTAGTACTGTCGATATAAAGGTTATACCAGGTTTGGAAGATAACTAATGACCAAATTAGCTTGTCGTGTATTTCTACCCTATTAAAATGGTCGGTGAGAAGTGAAGTAACCGCATTATAGTTGAATAAGTCATGGCTCGCCAGATGTTGTCTACTAAGAACGCCTAAAACGTAAGGCTTTAGATCGGTTTGTAGCCATCGGGTCATGGGAGCCACAAAACCCTGCTTTCTGTGAGTTATGACGGATGTGGGAAGAATTCTTTGGGCCCCCTTTTTCAAAATATATTTTTTATTAAAACGTCTTATTTTCATCTCGCTGGGAATAGTGGCGCAGAACTCTAGAAGCTTGTGATCGAGAAACGGAACTCTTACTTCTAAAGAATGGCGCATACTCATTCTATCCGCACAGGCAAGTATGTCTTCAGGTACATAGGTCTTGATGTCAGAGTAAAAAGCGCGATCAAGAGGTTCGCTAGCATTGTCGCTGTTAAAAAGAGCGGCATAAGCTTCCTGACAATTCGAAAAATGCGTATTAAGGCTTTCTGGATCCGAAAAAATACTGGTGATTCCTTTTTTAGCAAGCATTGATATGAATCCAAAATATCGGTGATCAGGCGGGGCGGCCGCGGATCGAACAAATCGCTTTATATGGTTAACTGTATAATGGCCGTCGGCCCTTTCTGGAATTTTCATGACTATGTTCTGAATGAGGTGGTCGCGTATTAAAGGTGGGATCCTGTTGTACAAGGAACTGAGTTTGACTCCAAGATATCGCTCATAGCCACCAAAAAGCTCGTCACCTCCCAAACCTGAAAGTGCAACGGTGACTTTGCGACGCGTGCTTTGGCATAAATAAAAGGATGGAATCGTGGAATGATCAGCAAAAGGTTCATCAAATGAGCGTACAATATCATCCATAATCGCATCCAGTTGGGGCATCACAATATCCTCAGTATGCAAAGTACCGTATTTGCTTACTACCTGGCGAGCATAGTGCCTTTCGTCCAGATATCCACCAATGTGGCCTCCAAATGCGATACAAAAACTACGAAGCGGTTCAGTGGTTGATTTGCTCATCATAGCAACTACAGTTCCGGAATCTATCCCGCCACTCAAAAAGGCTCCCAACGGAACGTCGCTGATCATTCTCAGCTTTACGGCCTCTTCTAATAGGGCAGTATAACCTTCGACAAAGTAATCGACGGACTTTGTGCGATCCGGAACGAAGAAAATGTCCCAATATTTATTGAGGGTGATACTACCGTCACGCCAAGAAAGGGTGTGTCCGGCAGGCAATTTTCGGATATGTTTAAATATTGTGAGCGGCGCCGGAATGTACGAAAGCATAAAGTAGGAAGCGAGGCCATCACTGTCAATTTCGCGTGGAAAGTGGTGAAATTGCAAAATTGCCTTCATCTCCGATGCGAAATAAAATATTCCGTTATAGTATGCATAAAAAAGCGGCTTAATTCCCAGACGATCACGTGCAATGAATAGAGATCGTGTTTTGCTATCCCAAACAGCAAAGGCGAACATACCTCTTAGTTTGTGGACACATTCATTCCCCCATTCTTCATAAGCAGTGAGTATTACCTCAGTGTCAGTGTTTGTGATGAAACGATAACCCTTCGATTCTAGGCATGCGCGTAGTTCCATGAAATTATATACTTCACCATTAAAAACAATACATTTGCTGCTATCCGCGCTGTAAATTGGTTGTTTGCCGGTGTGCAAGTCAATGATGCTAAGGCGCCTATGAGAAAGATATACTTGTGGGTTGAGAAAATAGCCATGATCATCTGGGCCCCTATGATAAAGTACGGGGGTCTCGTTTGGAATGTTAAACTGATCTGGGTCTATATGGCCGGAAGATGTCGCAATTCCAAAAATGCCACACATAGTAATTAGTCCTTTATGTCAACAAGTTGCGAGAGTGTTCAAGGTGCAGCTAATAAAATAGAAATACAAGATGCTCTTCCACTTTGGAATGGTAAGCGTCTAGTGAACCGCTCCTAGGGGGGCCTGGAGATACTGGCCGCGGTCGAGATACTGAGGCAGCAAGGATTTGAATTCGTCCTCATTGGTAGCAGTAGGCAGGTGGTCAAAGAGG
>JAXHVD010000038.1:0-14313 GCA_034189385.1 Thermodesulfobacteriota bacterium | reverse complement strand
GTGACGACATCGATGTGCCTACCCTAAATGGAGATAAGAATCTTCACATCCCCAAGGGAACCCAGGCGGGAGAGGTCTTTCGTTTTAAAGGCGAAGGCATCCCCTCGCTCAGGGGCTACGGCAGAGGGGATCAGATCATTCAGGTGATGGTCAAGACCCCCACAGGGATAAGCAAGAAACAAGAAGCCCTCCTGAAAGAATTTGCCGCCCTGGAATCAAAGAAGCTTTCCAGTAAGTTGAAGAAGATGTTCAGTAACTGAGATTTGCCTTTTCCGTACCACCTTCCCTAGCGAATCCTCCCAACTCCATCATTTCGTCCGCCTGGGCAAGAGGTTTTAGAGCCAGGCGCAATTATTGACAAGCCTTTTTAATCGTTATAAATATATAGAATCCAGTATCGCGGGATCCCGTCAGTATTAGAAGCTCCAGCCGAAGAGGGTAGTCTGGTTAGCGTGCGCGAACGAAAGGCTGACGTTGGACAAGGATCCTGGAGGACGTTTTTCTCTTCATGTAAGATGTAGAATTTGAGGGACTTTTTGAGTATTCGGGAATGGAATGGTATAAGGATATCCACAACAGAAAGCTCCGAATGTCGGATGAGCGACGTGAACATGTCGAGACTGACCACCCGGAAATGTGGGGACAGATGGACAGAGTGCGGGAGGCCTTGTTGGATCCCGACATAGTAGTCAGATCACGGGCAGATCTGAATGTAGAATTGTACTACCGCCATTATGAAAATACACCTGTTACTGAGAAATACTTGTGCGTTGTTGTTAAGGCAGGGAATAGTGATTTGTTTGTCATAACCGCGTATTTTACAGATACTGTGAAGAGAGGTGAGGTCCTGTGGGAAAAGAAATAAAGGTATGGTACGACAAAGAAGGAGATTATCTTGAGGTCCTCCTTGATCAGAAAGCAGGTTATTTCAAAGAGACAGAAAACGATGCGGTGATGGAAAAAGTTGATCAAGATGGAAATATCATCGGCTTCTCGATCTTGAAAGTCAGTGCAATCAAAGAGGAACCCCTTTCCATTAGTCTCAGAAGCTGTGTTGCATGACACGCGCCTCGGACGCATGTGG
Source organism: Thermodesulfobacteriota bacterium (assembly GCA_034189385.1). Lineage (GTDB taxonomy): Bacteria > Desulfobacterota > Desulfobacteria > Desulfobacterales. The sequence goes on along the minus strand of JAXHVD010000038.1, from coordinate 13,229 downwards.
TTTGACCTTCAGTCGGACGCGGGATGACGGGCGTTGCAGAGAAAGCCTTTGGCTGCGGTTCAGTGAAGTCTAAAACCATACTGAAGAACTACTTCAAGGCCATCACGGAGGTGGCGGGCCAGGGTGATGCTCGTGAAGAGAGCTTCTATTCATGTCTTGAAGATCTCTTTGGGCAGTTTGCGGCCTCCAGCGGCAGGACTGAAGTTCACGTAACAACCCTTCCTAAGAAGACCGAGGCGGGCAATCCGGATTTCCGGGTCTGGAACGGCCATGACCAGATCACCGGCTATGTTGAGGCCAAAAGACCCACTGAGGAGAACCTGGATCATACTGCAACGACAGACCAGCTCAAGCGGTATCTTCATACCTTTCCCAATCTGCTTCTTACCAACTTTTTTGAGTTTCTCCTTTTCCGCAATGGACAGCTAATCGAGCGCGTTCTGGCTGCCCGGCCATATGTATTACACAAGCTCGGCACTGTGCCTCCCGTGGAGAAAGGGGACGAGCTGTTCGGTCTGTTTGAAAAGTTCTTCTCCTTTACGCTTCCCAAGTCATACACAGCGGAATCCCTGGCCGTGGAGCTGGCGAAACGCACCCGTTTTCTCCGGGATGTGGTTGCAGACCAGCTTGCTGAAGAGAAGGAAGAAGGGGAAGGGAACCTTCTAGGGTTTTACGAGGCCTTCCAGAAGTATTTGATTGCCAACCTTACCTTGGAGGACTTTTCCGACCTTTACGCCCAAACCATTACCTACGGCCTCTTTGCCGCCCGCACGAGGGCCAAGAACGGATTCAATCGCAAGCTCGCCTTTGATAACATCCCGCGGACCATCGGCATTCTGCGCGACGTATTCCAATTCATCTCCCTGGGCGATTTGCCAAAACAGCTTGAATGGATTGTGGACGACATCTCGGAAGTACTGGCCGTGGCGGACGCTGGCGGCATCCTTGAACGGTTTTATCGTGATGGAAAGGGCAGCGATCCTGTTGTCCACTTCTATGAGACCTTTCTGGCAGAGTACGATCCGAAAGAGCGGGAGCGTCGCGGGGTCTACTATACGCCAGAGCCGGTGGTGTCCTACATCGTCCGTTCACTTCACAAGCTCTTAAAAGAGAAATTCGGCAAAAGCGATGGCTTGGCATCCGAAGGAGTCACTTTGCTCGATCCCGCAGCCGGAACCATGACATTCGTGGCCCGCGCCAGCCAGGAGGCAGTCAAGGAATTTGAACAAAAATATGGCTCTGGTGGTCGAGAAGGCTTCATCAAGGACCATATTCTGAAGAATTATTACGCCTTCGAACTTATGATGGCCCCTTACGCTGTGGGCCACCTCAAGATGTCCTTCTTTCTTGAGGAACTGGGACATCGCCTCACTGATGATGAGCGATTTCAGTTCTATCTGACCAACACTCTGGAAATGGAGGAACTGGAGCAGACCCATCTGCCAGGTATGGCCTCGCTGGCCCAAGAGTCACGGCTGGCGGGCGAAGTGAAGGCGGAGCGTCCCATACTCGTCGTTCTTGGGAATCCGCCTTATTCAGTAAGCTCGGTCAACAAGTCCGCTTTCATTGCAAGAGAAATGGAGGCGTACAAGGAACTAGTGAGAAGTGAAAGAAACCTCATGCCACTATCAGATGATTACGTGAAGTTCCTGCGCTTCGCACAGTGGAAGATTGACCGGAGTGGTGTGGGGTTGGTTGGCATGATCACCAACCATTCTTATCTTGATAACCCCACGTTCAGGGGCATGCGCTACAGCCTCATGAAAACCTTCGATGAGATTTATGTCTTGGACTTGCACGGCAACTCTTTGAAGCGGGAGATCTGTCCAGACGGAAGCAAAGACGAAAATGTCTTTGACATCCGGCCGGGAGCAGCCATAGCGTTGTTAGTGAGGCACCAGGGGAACCAGAAGGCGAAAGTCCACCACGCAGACCTCTGGGGGTCCAGAGAGAATAAGTATGAATGGCTGCAAAACCACGACATAAAAACAACGGAGTGGGAGGTGACCGCCTCCAAGCCAGAGCTCTACCTCTTTCTGCCACGGGACGAAGCAGCATTGAAACGATACAACGAGTTCGTGCCGGTCACCCAAGTCTTTCCAGTCAATAGCACAGGAATAAAGACCCATCGTGACCACTTCGTCATTGATTTCGACCGAGAAGCGCTGAAGCGTAGAATTCGCATGTTTCTTGATTCAAAGCTTCCGGACGAATTTGTGCGGGAGACTTTCGAACTCAAGGACAACCGAGACTGGAAGCTGGCCGAGAAACGCGGGGAAATCCAGAAAGATGGAGATTGGGAGGATAAGATTGCTCAGTGTTTGTACCGCCCCTTTGATAGACGGTGGGTTTTCTATCACTATCACGCCATTGACTTCGGCCGTGAAGCGGTCATGAGGCACGTGACCCTGGACAATGTAGCACTTGTTACTATGAGGCAGGTTGTTCTGAACGAGCCGTACACACATGCAGTTGCGACAAGCTGTATTGTAGACAATCGAACGTTTGTCAGTAGCAAGGGCACAACTCAAATCCTCCCTCTCTATCTCTATCCTGATACCTCCCAAGAGGGTCTTTTCGCCTCTGTTAAGGCAGGTGAACATAGAAAGCCGAACCTTAACGCAAAGCTCTTAGGCACTTTGAAAGCTGAATACGGTGATGTGCCAAATCCAGAGAAGATCTTCCATTACATCTATGCTGTTCTTTATGCAGACACCTACCGCAAGAAGTATGCTGAGTTTCTGAAGACAGACTTCCCCCGAATTCCTTTCTCTGCGGATTTTGCTCTTTTTCAATCCCTTGCAGCACTAGGCGAGCGCATAGTCGGACTGCATCTCCTTCGATCAGAAGAACTCGACCCGCCGGCGGCCCGCTTCCAGGGTAAAGGAGACAACCGCGTTGCTGGAACCAAAGGCAAGGGGTTTCGCTACGAGCCGAAAGAGGAACGCGTCTATATCAACAAGACTCAGTACTTCGAACCGGTTCCCCGGGAGCTGTGGGAATACCAAATCGGCGGATATCAGGTGCTGTCGAAGTGGCTCAAGGACCGGAAAGACCGGGTGCTCAGCCTGGACGAGATCAAAACCTATTGTCGCATCGTGACAGCCATTCAGAAAACCATCGAGATTCAGAAAGAAATCGATGCCTTGTATCCGGACGTGGAAAAGAAGATCATCAAGAATATGGCCTGATGGGTGACAAAGAGGGGGAATTCCGATTAGAATAATGGTCAGTCTCAATCCGATATGCCCCCGACGCAATTCCAGAACGAAAAGCGGTTTGAGTCTTTGTCGGCACAGTGGGCCTGTCAAAACATCCCCCAAAAAATGATGAGAGGTAGGGGAAACGGTCATTTATGGCCAAGCTAGACAATGATGAAAAGGGAAGACAGAATTGCAGAAGGTATAGAAGCCATCTCAGGAAATGTGGTTGATGTTTTGAAGGGGGAGATTTACCCAGGGACCCTCAACATTTCAGACGGAAGAATTTTGGACATCGTCCTAGAAGACAAGCGTTATGGCACCTACATCATACCCGGCCTCATTGACGCCCATGTCCATATTGAAAGCTCCATGCTTACTCCGTCTGAGTTTGCCAGGCTGGCAGTCATTCATGGGACGGTGGCCACGGTTTCCGATCCTCATGAGATTGCGAATGTCCTAGGGATAGATGGTGTCAACTACATGATTCAGGAGGGACAGAAGGTACCGTTCAAATTCTACTTTGGTGCACCCTCTTGTGTGCCTGCCACCAGCTTTGAGACGGCAGGGGCTGAGCTGGGGCCAGACGCCGTAGAAGAGCTGTTAAAGAGAGATGAGATAAAGTTCCTGAGTGAAGTCATGAATTACCCCGGAGTCATCTACCAAGATCCGGAGGTGATGGCCAAGATCGCCTTGGCCAAGAAGTACAAGAAGCGCATCGACGGCCACGCCCCCGGTGTCAAAGGCGACATGCTGGAAAAATACGTGAGCGCCGGGATAGAGACCGATCATGAGACGATTGGAAAAGACGAGGCCTTACAGAAGCTGAAACTGGGGATGAAGCTTCATATTCGCGAGGGGTCGGCAGCCAAGAACTTCGATACCTTGAGCTTTGCCATTGATGAGTATAATGACATGTCCATGCTTTGCAGCGATGATAAACACCCTGATGATCTGGTGGTGGGGCAAATCAACGAATTGGTAAAAAGGGCCTTGGCATTGGGTTACGACAAGATGAAAGTCTTGAAATGCGCGTGCGTAAATCCCGTCCACCACTACGGCTTGGACGTGGGTCTCCTTCAAAAAGGAGACTGGGCCGACCTTCTGGTCATAGACAATTTTGAGGATTTCAACATTCTGGCCACCTATATCAATGGAGAGAAGGTGGCTGAAAATGGAAAAACGCTGCTTCCGCGGGTTTCATCAGACGTCGTCAATTACTTCGATGTCCAGAAAAGAGAGACTTCAGACTTCCAGGTACAAAGCACAGGGGACATCATGAATGTGATAGAGGCCATTGACGGGCAGGTCATGACGGGAAGAAGCCGGCAGACGCCGCGGGTGGAACATGGCTTGGCGGTTTCTGATACACAGAGAGATATCCTCAAGATCGCCGTGGTGAATCGCTACCAAGACGCGCCGCCTGCCATCGGCTTTGCAAAGAACTTCGGCCTGAAGAAAGGGGCCATTGCCGCATCGGTGGCCCATGATTCTCACAATGTGGTAGCCGTTGGGGCCTCTGATGAAGATATGTGCGCTGCCGTAAATATCGTGATTGCCCATAAGGGAGGTCTGGCTGCGGTGCATGGCAGTGTTCAAGAGCATCTCGCCTTGCCTGTGGCCGGGCTTATGTCAAATGAGGATGGCTTCACCGTGGCTGAGGCATATGCCAAGCTGGATCAACGGGCCAAGGAGTTCGGATCAAGGCTAAAAGCCCCGTTCATGACCCTTTCGTTCATGGCGCTTTTGGTCATCCCGAGACTCAAACTGAGCGATAAAGGCCTCTTTGACGGGGAACGGTTCGGATTCGTGGACCTCTTTGAAGGGGAGTGACCGGGCTATCCCCGCAAGGCAGATACTTCCGGTAACCCATTCGATTCACAGCCCTGGCAGAACATTTGTTTTCTGTTGACAGAAAAGAAGGACTGGCATAACAAAAGCAACGTGGTGCCTCCTAAGGCTTAATAGGGAATCCCGTGGAACTCGGGAGCGGGCCCGCCGCTGTAACCTCTCCCTCCTTTGCTTAAGAGGGGAGCCCTTTCGGCATTCTTTGACCACTGTTTCGACAACATCGGAATGGGAAGGCCGCTGAAAGGGAGAGGAAGCCAGAAGACCTGCCACAATCAAGGCGTGTATTAGCGGTTCCGGGATAGAGCTGTGGGCGCTCAAACAGTGTGAGGATAAAACAGGGAAATCCCCAGGCTGGCTGTCAGTCTGGGGTTTTTTCTTTCTTGGGAGGTCGGCCCCATGGGCGTTTTCGGAAAAAGGGCGATCCTTGGCCTGGTGGTTTGCCTTGCGTTGCTCACGTGGTGCCAAGGTGGCGTCTTGGACGCCCAGGAAGCGCGCCCCGAACCTGTCCTTCGGGTCGTTTCCTTGGGGCCAAATATTACGGAAACGATCTTCGCCCTCAGCCAGGGCCACTGTCTCGTGGGCGTCAGTGACTTTGATAATTTCCCTCCCGAAGCAAGGGCGCTGCCCAGGGTGGGCGGATACGTAAACCCCAATTTCGAAAGGCTCCTGGTCCTGCGTCCGGATCTGGTCCTTCTTCATGGCAAACATGAGAAGGTGGATACCTTTTGCAAAGACAAAGGGATCCGGGTGGCCCACGTGGCCATGGAGAGCCTCTCTTCGGTCTTCAGTGCCATCAGCCAGCTGGGTGAGGTCTTTCAGTGTCCGCAGCGGGCCGCTCGCCTTTCGGCGGCCATCGGCAAGGATCTGGAGGCCCTTCGTAAGAAGGTGTCGTCCTACCCGCGGCCCAAGGTCTTTGTCTGCTTGTGGCGATCATCAGGCGGACTCTCCGGCCTGGGCACAGCAGGCAAGGGAAGCTACGTGGAGGAAATCCTTAAAGTCGCCGGAGGGGAGAGCATTTTCAAAGACATCTCCATCCCCTACCCTGAGGCGTCCAAAGAGAGCCTGATCAAACGGAAGCCGGAGGTGATCCTGGAGCTACGACCGGGCGAGGAGATCTCAAACGCGCAGAAAAAGGCCCTCGTTTCGGACTGGCGGGTGCTCAGGACCGTCCCGGCGGTGCAGTCCGGCAGCATTCATATTTTAACCGACGATTTCCTTCTCGTGCCCGGCCCCCGCATGGGCTTAGCCGTAAGGGCCATCGCTCGAGCTCTCCATCCGGAGATGGATGATGACCTGTGACCTGCTGACCGTGGAAGCTGTCACCTATGGCTACGCCGGCAGCGACTGGCGTCTGGGCCCCTGCTCTTTTTCAGTTCAGAAGGGGGAGATTCTAGGCATCATTGGCCCCAACGGTTCGGGCAAGACCACCCTTCTCAAGCTGACCGCAGGCGTCCTCACCCCTCAGGCCGGCGTTGTTCACTTGAAGGGAAGGCCCACGGCCGAGATGACTCGCAAGGAAATGGCACGCCAAGTGGCCTACCTTCCTCAGCATGTGCAAACCTTTTTCGACTACGGCGTTGAAGACGTGGTGGCCATGGGCCGTTTCCCTCATGCCAAAGGATTCGGCTTTCTCACGGCTCAAGACATGGAAGCGGTGGATCGTGCCCTTGTTCAGACCCGGACCGAAGCCTTTAGAAACCGCCCGCTCTCGCATCTTTCCGGGGGAGAGATGCAGCGTGTGCTGCTCGCCTCTGTTATCGCCCAGGCGCCGAAGGTGCTCCTTCTCGATGAGCCCACGGGTGCCCTGGACATCCATCACCAGGTTCGGTTCTTCAATCTTCTGTCCGATCTGGTGGCCTCGGGTATGGGTGTGGTGGTGGTGACCCACGAACTGAACCTGGCAGGGCTGTTTAGTCATCGCCTCCTCCTTGTGAGCGGAGGCGCCATCACCCACCAGGGTCCTCCTGGCAACCTCTTGACCCCAGACATTCTCTACGAAGTCTATGGTGAGGAAATCGTCGTCTCGACCCACCCCTCGGCCAACAGGCCAGTCGTGCTTCCGGCAACGGGGAAGAAGAAAGAGGGGGAGACCGCGCCGTGACCTCTGTCATGACCCATCGGCGACTTGCAACTGCTCTGACGGCCTACGGGCTGCTCGCTCTAGCGGTCTTGGCCGTGGCCCCCCTTGTGGGGACAGAACACGTGTCGGTTTCCCGAATACTGGCTGGCCTCTTCTCTTCTGCACCCAACGTGGACTTCGATATCTTTTTCTACCACCGCATCCCTCGCGTGATGCTGGCTTTTGCCGTTGGAGGGACCTTGGCCGTGGCCGGGGGCGCCCTTCAGGTCGCCCTTCGCAATCCCTTGGCCGAGCCGTTCATCCTTGGCGTGTCGGGCGGCGGGGCCGTGGGCGCGGTGCTGGCCATTTCGGTGCCCGGGCTCTTCTTTCGCTTCGGCCCCCTCTCCACGGTACAGGTCTTCAGCCTGGCTGGTTGTCTTGCCGCCATCCTGGTCATCTACCGTGTGGCGTCACGGAGAGAAGGGGTATCCATGGCCACGATCCTCTTGGCCGGGGTGACCGTTAACATCCTTTGCGGGGCCGCGATTCTACTCATTCGGTATCTGGCAAGCCCCCATCTTCTCGTTGCCATGGATCGATGGATCATGGGCGGGCTGGACGTGGTAGGCTACGGGGAGTTGCTCACCCTGGCCCCCCTCTTGATTCCGGGCCTGGGTTTGCTTCTTTTTCAGGCTCACGCCCTAAACCTGCTCGCCTTTGGAGGGGACATGGCTGCAGGCCACGGCGTTCAAGTGGCCGCTGTGCAGAGGAAGGTGATTATCGGGATGGGGCTCATCACGGCGGCGACCGTATCTCTTTCCGGTCCCATCGGGTTCGTGGGTCTGATCATCCCCCACGGGGTGCGTCGCCTCTCCGGTGCGGACCATCGGTTGGTGCTCCCGGCCTGTTTCTGCCTGGGGGGCGCCTTCCTGGCCTTGTGTGACCTCGTGGCCCGCACGGTCATAGCCCCTACAGAAATGCCCGTAGGGATCATCACGGCTATTGTAGGGGGACCCGTGTTTATTAGAATACTGCTGAGACAAAAGGGTTAGCACTATGCGTTCGTGACCCCTGGGACGCAAAGCCCGCTTTGCCCACAAAAAACCTTCCCAGTCTTGACACCCTTTATCCCGTTGTAGTATTGGCACACTTGTTCAGGTGCCCAAGATGGGCTTAATAGGGAACCCCGTGAGAATCGGGGACGGGCCCGCCGCTGTTATCAAGGACGAACACCGCAAAACGCCACTGTCTGCCACAGGCGGACGGGAAGGTGCGGTCAGTAGGATGATTTGAGAGTCAGAAGACCTGCCTGCGCAAAAGGCCAAACCTACGGGGACCGAGGTTTGTCTTGGATCTTGAGGATAAAGAAGGGATATCCCCGGATCGGAGTTTTTCGGTCCGGGGTTTTTTGTTTCGTATGTACCGCGTTTAAGGTCCGAAAGCCACTTCGCACCAGGGATCAATCAGAGAGTTGGATAGAGCCGGAAAGCCGCAAAGGGATTTAGGCCTTTTCTCAGGATCGCTGAAAGGAGGTGGGAGCAAATGGTGCCAACGGATTCCGAAGCCCTATTCTGTGGGCAAGGTCGTGGGCCACAGCGGCTAGAATTGAAAAAACGAAACGTCTTTTGGAGGTATTGAAATGATACGATTGTTTTGCATTGGCTTTTTGAGCTTGAATGTGTGTTTTTCCGCAGTCGCCCATGGGGCGGTAGCGGTTTCTTTATGATCTGACATTGGCATCTGACTCCTACTGGAATGGATCCGATAGCTCCGGAGGATTCATAAGCGGTGATGCGCATTTCTCTAACTGCTATGACACTTCACGGGGCTCCTGGGATGGTTGGGCCTACTCCAACATGACCGACACCACCACAGCAGGTTGGACCAATCAGTACAGCGCCATCACGGGTGGCGGCGCCGGGGGATCTGCGAACTATGGGGTGGCCTATGATGCTGAAGCTTGGGGTGGTGCGAGTTCGCCACTCGTCAGCTTTGGGGCGTCAACGGGCGAGGATTACGACGCCACGATATCAGGAGCATGGTTCTTTTTCCCACCCTGTCAACGGCCCTGTTTGTAGACGACGATGCAGAGGAGGGAGAGTACCATCTCAGAACCAAATGGCAGTTGAGCACCACCCTTGAGGATTTCGAATCGCATCGCATCTATGAAACGGAGAGCCGCTCTGCTCCCACCTCTCTGATTTTATCGGGAGCCGTCCTTGAGGCGAATTCCATCTACTGTTGGCGAGCTCGATTTGCGGACAGCTACGGCGATTGGTCTGAATGGTCGGAGGTTTTTTTTCACCACCACGGACGACCTGGACGCCAATGGCATTCCCGATCATCAGGAGCTGGCGCCTGACAGCCCTGTGGATCTGAACCAAGCTGGAACTCCCGATGTGGATCAGATCACGGAGTTGTTCAAAGCGCTCAGGACCGTGGTCGGGGAGGGGCAGGTCGGCCTTGCCACCGGGGCAGAGACAGCAATCAGGCAGGTGGCATCCCTGGGTCCTGATCAGTTTGAAAGCCACGGAGAAAAGCCTGGTCGCTTTCTCTTGGGGCTGATCGGTTTCACGGTGGAAGTTGAAAATCCGGGCGATGCGGCCACCCTTACGGTTTACCCGTCCGAGCCGGCGCCAGAGGGCTACGACTGGTACAAGTACGAGCCTTGCAAAGGATGGTATCTCTTTACTGGTGCTGATTTTAGTGGGGACAGGAAATCCGTGACAATTACCATTCAAGATGGTGGCCATGGCGACTTCTACGCTGAACCGGACTCCCTTGTGGTGGATCCCGGCGGTGTGGGCTGCATCTCCTATGCTGAGCCAAGCGACGGCTCGGAAGGTTCTTCCAGTGGCGGAGGAGGGGCAGGGGACTGTTTAGTGGCAAGCATGCTGCCGATCCAAGAATAACAAAAACAGCGGCAAGTGGCCCCACCACCACGTCTTTGTCCTGGGTCACCCACGCCAAAGACAGGACACTTGAGATGTCAGCTCGTAGATCCTTTCCGTCTCTTCGACGGAAAGAAGCCCTGTGCCACAGGCAGGGGTAATCATGCTTTGCTGGCGCAAAATCTCGGGGTCGACTCCTTGACGGGCCAGTTTTGATACAAGGGCTTGCAGTCGCTCCAGAAGGGTCTCCGGCGTTTCTTGAAAAGGGTCATCGAGCGTAGGCACGATCCCCCAGGCGATCACACCACCGCCCTGCGTAAAACCCCCAATGTCAGTTGAATAGGAAATGAGCGAATCACCGAATCGGTAGGCATCCAGACTCAGGATTTGCATCTCTGTCTCAAAAAGCAGCGACCAGTCTATGGCCTCGCAGCAATGTACGCCCACCAAAGCATTCTCGGAGCGTACGGCACGGCAGATAGCATTCATGTCTCCAAGGATCATTTCTTTACTCACAGCAAGGTGATATCTAGTGCCGTATCTGCTGATGGCCGGCTCATCCACAAAAATGATGGCAGGGCTACCAAATTGCGACAAAAGGGCTGCCTGAGAGCGTGCGCTTAAGGCCAGGGTCCTTACGATGACATCTCTCAGTTCCTCCTGGTAGTAGGAAAGCCGTCCCTCCTGATCCTTTAACTCCAAACCACAAGTCAAAGGGCCTGCAATCTGTCCCTTCACGAATTTTATCTTGTCTGTGCCTGCCTGTTGAAGGTAATCAATAAACCTATGAAACCCGCTGGCCGCCTGTTCTGGAGGAAGGAACCGCTGAATGGCAACAGGGTCCCCTGCTTCTGCGTCAAGGCAAGTGGTGTAAAAGGCAGTTAGCCGATCCGACCAGTCGGGCTGGCTCAAATCAAATAACCACGCATCGTTGTTTTTTTTCAGTAGGCCGGTCTCAACAAGAGGCCGCAGAAACTGAAGGACAAAGTACTCCTGATTTCCCCGGCGGGGCATCTGGGGCCAGTGGGGGATTTCAGCGAAATGCTTGAAGACGAACGCTACGGCTTTCTCCCGATCAGTAAAAGGGAGACTTCCGATACCGGTTGCAACGCCGCCTAGATTGAAGAAGTTCAGGTCCATCCATCCTTTGGAAAAGAGGTGAATCTATTTTCTCCCTCACTATTGGTCTCGCAAGAAGCAATTCCTGTTCGCTCCATGAACATGTTGGGCGTACTTTAGGTGTTGCGCTAAAATGGCAAAAGTCTCGGCCGCGGCGGATCAAGTCCCGATGCTATGGAAACATTTGTAGACACCGAACACCTTCTGTGCGTATTCCCCAAAATGCTGAATGTGTCGCACAAAAGGCTCATTACAAGACACCATTATTGGGAAAGCACCGTGGAAACAAAGCAGCCGTTGCCACTTACACCGGCCTTTCCACTCTTTGGGGCTTCTGCGGTAGTGAAACTGAAGGTCTCCGACCACACAGAATCCGCCCCATGGTTGTCGTAGAATTTTACCCGCCAGTAATGGGCCTCACCATATGATAACTCTGATTCATGAGGAACAACAGTTGCGGTAAGATCAGTACTGCCCGTCTGATCGAATACAAGCACTGAAAAATCGGCCTGGCTGCTGATCTGCCATCTGGTGAGTTCATGCAAGTCGCCTTCATCTGGATCGGAAAAGGCCCCGGCTTCTAGAGCGGGCACTGATGAAATACCTCTTGAGCCATTTTCAGGCAGGGACAACAGGGGTTGATCAGGCGGACTGTTGTCAGACGATACCTCAGTCGTAAATGAATAGGCCTCCGACCAGAGAGACTTGCCTCCACCGTCATCGTAGAATCTCGCACGCCAGCAATAGGTCTCCCCACCCCGCAACAACAACAGCGGCACGGCAAGTTCGGTAAGGCTGGTACTGGTAGTCTCTTCAAATAGAATACTTGAAAAATCCGGGTCGTGGCTGATTTGCCACGTGGTCACTGAATGGATGTCCTCTTCATCTGGATCAGAAAAGTCCCCGGTCTTAAGAATAGCCGTCAGCGGGAGATCTGTGGCCCCGTTTGCCGGCAAGGAGAGTAAGGGTTGATCGGGAGGAAGGTTGCCTGCTGGCGGTTCCGTGTTTTCATATCTTGCGCCAATGGCATCCAGATCAAAGCCGGCACTCTGAATGGTAGGGTAGGGATCATAGATCACATCCCCGCTGGTATCAAGGCCGGTTCCGTCTCCCACAACGTCGACAATCCTTACGTGCGTAATCCGGCGGAGATGGACCTTTCCATCTAGGACCTCATCTCTTTCCGCCAACTCCTGTAAGTCAAAAGGGGTCCCGACGCCCTGTCTATATTTGCCTGCCAGGCCATCAATGTCCGTCGGGTCAATGGCGCCATATCTTCCCACAGGTTTTGACGTAAGAGAGTCATTGTGAAAGCGAAGAAAATCGGTTCCGTTTGATGACACTTCTATGTAAGCCAGCTCAAGGTTCGTGTCATTAAATGAATTCTCAAATACGGCAAAATCCCATCCCTCGCCGTTTCTTATGGGCCAGTCAAGGGTGAGGGTTATGGCGCCCCCACGCCCCAGGCTGACGATGTTATAAGATGTGCCCTCGGCAGGACCAAGGGCCTCTTCCGGGGTCTGCCATGTCTCACTGGCTTCGTCTCCTACAATATAGTCCTGCCACCCGGTCGCCCAAGCTACGAAAGCAGGATCATCTTTCGCGATAGCCGTAGAACCGGGCTCACCAAAAGCCGGCGGATACGGGCCGGCCATTGCCGGGGCCGAAAAGTTCAGCAGCAAAAAGCACAGCAACGGGGGCAGCATCCTTTTAAAAGCCTTCAAGGGGCGCCGCCTTTTCATCAGAATCTCAAGTTTTCCACCCCTCGTTTCCACGAATAGTAGGTGTGTCAAGACTTGTACCCCCCGGATGTGGCAACATGCTTCCCATAGCTACTAAAGGCATTGGCGGCCGAAGAGAAGCGGGTTTCCCCGTGCCGATGTTTCCATTGCATAGGAAAGGCCCAAACCAGTGGCCTGCTGTTTCCTGGAAACCTCGGCACGTTTTTAGCCGTTACTTCATGAGGTTGATAAGGGTACGAAACTTGAGTCAGAATATCCATTCTATCCCGCCGTAGTAATTGCGCGTCGGCATGGTGTAATAACTCTCACCAAAGGCAAGGGTTGAATAGAGTTCGTTAAAGACATTATTGACGCCGGCAAATGCCCT
>JAXHVD010000037.1:0-22864 GCA_034189385.1 Thermodesulfobacteriota bacterium | reverse complement strand
ATCGAAGGGCAGTATCTGCTGTAATGGATCTTTTGCCATGGACAATTTCATTGATGCGCCTGGGAGGCACACTGATATCCTTTGCCAGGCGGTACTGACTGATTGCCATAGGCTGCAAAAATTCCTCTATAAGGATTTCGCCTGGATGGATAGGGGGAAGCTTTTTGTTTTTCATGGAATTCTCCTAATGGTAATCTGCAATCCCCAACGTTGCAAAAGTCGAGGATGCCCCAGGTCCAAGGCGACCAAGGGTGAGGCTGTACTAAGGTACGCCGAATCCTTGGCAACGCAAGAGATGAGGTATACTCGGCTTTCTTGCAGGGTAAGAAATATGGCTGCTTTTTACCTGGTTCCAGAACATCACCAATAGTTGATTCCTCGGTGTCGTGCCTAACAAACGCATACGCAGGCCACTACTGTTTTTTAAGATTCTTTGCCATATTTCTTATGCAACATTGGGGTAATTTCAACATCATATGCATCGCCAGCACGCCACTTAAAACAAATCCGCCATTGGTCATTGATGCGTATGCTGTGCTGGCCCTTGCGGTCGCGCTTTAACGCCTCCAATTGGTTGCCCGGCGGAATACGCAAATCATTTAATCCTGGCGCAGCATCAAGGATGACCAACTTCTTTCGTGCAATACGCTGAATGCTTTGTGGCAATTTGCTTGAGAAGTGCCTATTGAACACTCTTTCCGTCTCTTTGTCCCGGAAGGATTTTATCATGGGAAGGATAATAACGCCTAACGATAATAACGTCAAGCGTTAATTTTCAAAGATGGAAATGAAATGAAGTTGCATAGGGCTGTTTCGGAATGGACCTGCCATGGGAGGCGAGAAACGCCCTTGCTCTTCCGGATGGCGTTCATTGTCGGATTGTAGAATTGACCCCCGGTGGTGGGGCCATATGATATGGCCCCGTTCCAGCTCGTAGGGCAGGATCTATGAAAAGTATTTGGCCGGCAACATTGATTTTGGTGCAAAGGGTGAAGCTTGAGGTAGGCGAAGAGAGCCCGTTTCTTTGATTCACCTGTTCGTTAACGACAAAAAGGAGGATTGATCATAACAAAAGGACACCGTGATTATAAGGTGGCCTTTAAGGCCGCTTCATTTTTAACTATCAAAAGAATACAAAAAGATTTTCTAGAGTTCTAAAATGCGGCATGATGGCAGAGAGTGATGATCCCGCTGTTTTCTCTTCAAGGCGAGAATCAGTGGTTCATTTTACCAGTTTGCTGCGGATTTCAATTCCGTTATCCCTCATATAGGTGCGAATCCTATCGGCATGTTCCTTATCCTCCCCGGTCAACATCTGGAATAACTCCATGAGCTCCGACGATGGAGTCTGCTCCATAGCATCCTGAAAGTGGGCTTCCCCGGCCGACTCTTCTAAATCCAAAGCCACATTGAATGCCATTTCTCTTGAAGGGGGATTTTTTCGGTACTCCTCAAGAAGGGAGCCCAATTTGGTGTTTAGTGCTATTAATTCATCCAGATTTGGCGACAGTATTTCAAGCGGGAATTCCTTTCCAGATAACCAAGCCTCTCTGGCACTTTGAATGATAGACGCATGATTTTTTTCTTCCATGTGCAGTTGGTACCAGAATGCGCAGTCTTCAGGGAACGCTTCATGGAAGATCATATAAAGATCCGCGACATTCGATTCAAGTTTGACCGATTCGTTCATGAGTTGTGTGAGTTGTTGTTCGTTCACCTGCAAGGCGTTTTCTCCATAAAAGAAAAGTCGGGTTCAGTTCATGGCACCCCTCCGTTGGCGTTGACGGTAAAAGCTGGATTTCGGAGAAGCTGATTGAGTGAGGGGAACACAGGTTCCCCCCACCTTGGGGCTTAAGCCATGATGGTAGCTGTCCTATCCACCGCTGGGACAGGTCCATCCGAGATCGCCGAATACCTTGCGGCACTTAAGCAAATAGTCCTTACGTTTTTTCATACGCTCGATATAAAGATCCGCCATCTCGTCGCAAACCTTGTCAACCTTGGCGCTGTCCACCTTGGGTTGTGCCCATGTTGTTTGCAGCTCCAGCCGTTTTTGAGCAAATTGCTGCCTTAGGTCAAGCGTGTCCGTCAGGTAAGCACCCCACATCTCCGACCACTTGTCGCGCTGCTCAGACGTCAAGGACTCCCAAGCCTCAGGTCTCATGTAGTCGCGAGCCGCACTATGACCCCCACAGTTCATACTGAACTCGAGTTCTTCCTGCGGTCCTTTAGTCGCCATCTCGGAAGAGGCAGGCCCTGCCAAAAACACCGCCAACCCAACAAGAAGGAGTACCACAAAGAATCTTTTCATATTTGTTACCTCCATGATATTTGATTTACCTCCACAGGGCGCCATGGGAGGTGTCTCACCAAGATCTTCCTGGTATTCATCATGTGAGAAAAAGCCCTGCAACCCTTTTTGCCTGTGCAGTGCTCTCTGCGCCCTCTCTAAGGACTGCCACCTGCAGCCGATCACAAAACCGCTGACACCAGAGAAAGTGTTTCTAATTTCATCACCTCCTTACAAAATTAAATTCGGCTTATAGACTAGGTATGGCAATCCGTCCTGACAATAAGGTGAAGACTGTATTTTGTGACAAAAAAGCATGTATCTTATGGTGAGATGTGCGGTATGCACAAAAGGGATTCCGCGCAGCCCCAAGCCCTACAGCTACTGGATTGGCAGCGCGTTTCGCCTGATCTTCGAAGCCCAATTCCACTATGAAAAACCGCATTCTAAGGCCGTTTTATGAGCCATTTTCCACACTATATCGTAGCATCTCAATAAGTTGCCATAGTTTGATAATCATATAAAGGGCCCCCGCGTTTGACCGAATCAGTTCCTTGCGGCTTGAGTGACGGGAGGGGAGGGAGCAGACGGACGACAGAGGACGGAGGACAGACAAAAGGGAGAATGGGGGAAGCGGAGAAAGGGGTGATAAGTGACGAGTGACAAATGGGTATTGACAAGTGACGAGAACAGGCAGAGGACGGAGGATGTGGAGATGGAGCAGAGGGAGGGCACTGAGCCCAGCGCTTTACAATATGTCCATAAGGTCCAAAGGGGTTATCCAGGCTATTTTGGTTTTGCCCAGGGCGTCTTGGGCAGAGAGGGTTGGATTCACTACGTAGAAATGCTCAGGGCTGTAGGCTTCAATAAAGCTTCTGGCCGACCTTGAAAGCCCCGGCTTTTTCAAGGATCCGCTCTTTGCCTCAAAGGCCTGGAGCATAGTTCCCCGCTGACGGACAAAATCGACTTCTGCTCCCGCTTTGCTTCTCCAGTAGTAAAGAGTGTCACTGTACTGTGAATGCTTGAGCAGCTCGGTGAAAAGCCAGTTTTCAAAAAGGGGGCCCCTGTCGGCTCGAACGTCCAGGGGATTAAACTGGTGGACCATGAGGTTCCGGATACCGTTATCCACGAAGAACACCTTCGGGGCGCTTGTGATCTCGGCCCGTCTTCCGCCCACAAATGGAGGAAGAAGCCTGATGATGTGACTTTCCTCCAGGATGTTTGCGTAGTTCTCTGCAGTCTTTACATCCAGGCCGCAGCCCGAGGCTAAATGAGAGAAGTTTGCGAGGTTTCCTATCTGAGAGGCCATCAACGTCAGCAACTTCCTCAATTTGGCGGGATATCGTATCCGAAAGGTGTCTGAGGCATCCCGAATGACAAAGGCCTCCACCAGTCTGTTGAGGACAAACTCGGGCTTATCAGAGAAGCAGACCTCGGGATAGGACCCATAAACGAGCATGCCCTCCAATTTCTTCTGAGCTGCGTGTTTCCCGATGGCCGCAGGCACGTCCCCCGGTTCTGCCGACCACTCTTTGAGGGAAAAGGGAAAGAGCAGCATCCGTTCGGCCCTGCCGGCAAGGGATTCCCTCATCTTGTCATGGAGATGAAAGGATGAGCTGCCAGTGGCAAAGATGGGGATGTCCAGGTGCAAGTCAGCCAGGCCCTTTAGGAACACCCCTGCATTGTCAATATACTGCACCTCTTCAAAGAATAGGGCCTCGGGTTGCTCCATGATCTCCAGGAGGTCCGACCAAAGCATGGCGGGTGACGTGCACCAGTCTCTTAGAGCCAACTCATTGGCATTGATGTAGGCCACTTTTGGCCCTAGGCCGGACAGGGTGTGCCAGATCAGGGTTGATTTGCCGGATTGCCGGGGACCCACGACAAGATTAATCTTTCTCGGTTGGGGCCACGAGGGGAGATGATCAGCAGCCCTCTTGACGTAAGAAAACCCAAAGGCCTCGGGCAGGTGGCCAGCCACTGCCTGGTGCCACACCTCAGGGTGTTCCACCCAGGGGTTGTAGATCATAAAGGTCGTGAGGGTAGTGGGGTCCATTAAAATACCTATTTAGTAGGGTTAAAATACGAACCAGATACATACTAGCATGGTTCGTGTGGGATGTCAATGTGATTATGGACGGAAAAAGGGGGGGGGAGAACAGAAAGTCAGACGACTGAGGACAGAAGACAGACGAGAGGGGGAATGGGAGAAGCGGAGAAAGGGGGGATGAGTGACAAGTGACGAGTGACAAGAGCTGACGGAGGACAGACAAGAGGGAGAATGGGGGAAACGGAGAAAGGGGGGATGGGGGAGGTGACAAGACCAAAAGAAAAAGGCTTGCGATTAGCTCACAAGCCCTTGATGTTGTGTTGGTAGCGGGGCCTAGATTCGAACTAGGGACCTTCGGGTTATGAGCCCGACGAGCTACCTGACTGCTCCACCCCGCATCAGAATTTTTCACTCTAGCGCCCTAGTCCCATAGTGTCAAGGACTATTTCCCCAAACGCAGGAATCGTTCCATGAGGCGGAAGCCTTGGGCAAGGGAGAGGCCCTGGGCCGCGGCCGCTTGTTCGGAGAAGCCTTGGGAGCTGTCAGAGGGCTCTGGGATGCCCGCACCGCACATGGCAAAGGGGACCGGTTCTGTAGTGTGGGTCCTAACGGACAAGGGCGTGAAATGATCGGTGGTGACCATGATTCGGTGGGGGCCGAGATCTTTCATGCCATGGAGCACCGTGCCCACCACTTTTTCATCAAAGGCCTCAATGGCCCTGACCTTTTCATCCATGAGACCTGCATGTCCTGCCTCGTCTGGGGCCTCTACGTGGACATAGACGACGTCTGCGTCCTTTAAGGCAGAGAGGGCGTGGTGTGCCTTGGCTTCATAGTCTGTGTCAAAATACCCGGTGGCGCCGGGGACTTTGATGACCTTAAGGCCTATATAGACACCGATTCCCCTTAGAAGATCCACGGCCGAGATAATAGCCCCGTCAAGCCCCGTCTTGTTCTTAAAGGACTCCAGCTCTGGTGCATGGCCCTGGCCCCAAAACCATATGTCTGTGGCCGGTTTCTGGCCCTGTTTCAATCTGCCCTGGTTCACGGGATGGTCCCTTAAAAGGGGCCTTGCTCTGTCCATGAGGTCAAGGAGCAGGCCCTGGGCGGCCATCTGGTCCAGATAGGGTTGGACCGCCTGTCCTGTAATGTCATGGGGCGGTGTGGTTTCAACGTCTGGGGTGCCGCCGTGCCACACCATGAGGTGGCGGTAGCTCACGCCAGGATAGAACCGGACCGTGTCATTTCCCAAGGCCTTGTCTATGTCTTCTATGAGCTTGCGGGCTTCTGGCGTGGTAATGTGGCCGGCACTGTAGTCATCCATCATCATGCCGCCAGGGCCCTGGGAAAGGGTTACCAGGTTGCAGCGAAAGGCCACGTCTTGTGGTCCCAGATTTACCCCCAGGCTGGCTGCCTCTAAGGGCGCTCGGCGCGTTTGTGCTGCCTTTGGATCATAGCCCAGGAGGCTTAAGTTGGCCGTGTCGCTTCCCGTCTCACAACCTTCGGGGATGGTTTTGGCAACGCCCATCTCACCATGGTCTGCGACCCAGTCCATGTGGGGCGTCCGGGCGGCGTGAAGGGGTGTCTTCTCCCCCAGCTCGGCCAGGGGATAGTCGCCCATACCGTCTCCTACCAGGATCATATATTTCATTTCCAATCCTCGATCCGGATCAGCAAGGTGTTATCTTTGACCACGTCCAGTCCGTCTATTTCCGCAAGGGCGGCGTTCACTGCCGCCTCCCTGGCCTTGTGGGTAATCATGACAATCGGCACCGCTCCAGCCACCTCTCTTCCCTTTTGGTGGACCGATTCGATACTGATCTCATGCTTGCCCAAGATGCCAGAGATCTTGGAAAGGACTCCAGGCCTGTCCTCTGCTGAGAATCGGAAGTAGTACTTGGTGTGAAGCTCTTCAATGGATTTTACCCTCCGTGCTTTCATAAAAGCAGGCTGATGTCCCACAGCGGGGACCCTGCCCACAGCACCTTTCAGCAGATTTCGGGCCACATCCACCAGGTCACTTACCACGGCGCTCCCCGTGGGCATCATGCCGGCCCCGGGCCCATAGAGCATCACGTTTCCCACGGCATCTCCTGTGATATAGACGGCATTGTATGCCTCGCTTACGCTGGCAAGAAGTGAGTCCTCTGGAATCAACGTGGGGTGGACCCTGGCCTCAATGGCCTTGCCATCATCTTTGGAAATGGCCAGGAGTTTGATCCGAAAGCCGAACTCCTTCATGAACTGGATATCTAAGGGCGTTATCTTTGAAATCCCTTCTGTATAGACGGACTCAAAGTCAAT
Source organism: Thermodesulfobacteriota bacterium (assembly GCA_034189385.1). Taxonomy (GTDB): domain Bacteria; phylum Desulfobacterota; class Desulfobacteria; order Desulfobacterales. The sequence continues at coordinate 16,220 of JAXHVD010000037.1, read as the reverse complement.
GGGCACGCCATAGGCGATAGAAAGCAGGATGGTCAGCTTGTGGGCCGCATCGATCCCTTCTACGTCAAAGGTGGGATCGGCCTCTGCATAACCGAGTCCCTGGGCCTCCTTGAGGACCTCAGAAAAGGGACTTCCCTCGTTGGTCATCTTGGTCAGGATATAATTGGCCGTCCCGTTTAGGATCCCGTAAAGGCCCTGGATGCGGTTGGCCACGAGCCCCTCCTTGATGGTTCCGATCAGGGGGATGCCCCCGCCCACACTGGCCTCAAAGCCTACTTCCACGCCTTTTTGTGAGGCCGCAGAGAAGATCTCGTCCCCGTGCCCGGCCAGAAGGGCCTTGTTGGCCGTGACCACCTGTTTGCCTTTTTCAATGGCCTGTAAGATAAATGCCTTTGCCGGATCATAGCCGCCGATAAGTTCCACGACAATATCCACCTCAGGATCATTGATCACCATGGCGGCGTCTGTGGTAAGGATCTTCTTGTCCACAGAGACCCCCCGGTCTGTTTCAAGGTCCAGGTCGGCGATCCATGCAAGCTCCAGAGCGGCCCCCAAACGGGACTGGATGACATCTTGATTCTCCAGAAGGATCTTTGCCGTACCAGACCCCACCGTTCCAAAGCCAAGGAGGCCAACACGGATTGTGTTCATATTGTCACCTCTTGTTACAGCTTAGCCAATTGTCAGAGTTAATGGAATCGCAAAAAGTCAGAAAATCGAGTTTTTCGATATACCAGCGGAAGCCTGTCGAGAGCCTCAAGGCCGAACGGCCGGTATCGTGTATGTTGGTAACGTTCAAAAGTTCAGACAAAGCCTCTTAGGGGGCAGTTAAAAGGATAGGGAGGATCGCTGAACGCAGGCATACAGCCATTTCCATCCAGCCCAATGGTATGGGCTACTTTAAGGCATTGGATGCCGAAGAGAAGCGATTCACCCTATCCGGAAATTGTCTATTCAGAAATAGACGATGCAAAAACTCCTGAAGGTTATTTTAGTATGTCTAATATGTTCTGGACTCCGGCCTTCGCCGGAGTGACGACTTCTTAGGAGACCGTCAACACTCAGCAACAAGTATCCGGGGACAAGTCTGTCCAGGGAGTGAGAGTGCAGACCAGCCCCTTCCCATGGAATCCATGCTACATGATATTGCGAAGGCCTCTGATGGCCTGGTTTGTCCGCATCTCGTTTTCTATCAAGGCGAATCTCACATAGTCATCGCCGTATTCGCCAAAACCGAGGCCTGGAGAAACGGCCACTTTCGCTTTTCGGATGAGCATCTTGGAAAACTCCACAGAGCCCATCTTGATATACTGTTCAGGGATCTTGGCCCACACGAACATAGTCCCCTTGGGACTTTTCACGGGCCACCCGATCCTTTTCAGGCCCTTGATGAGGCAGTCACGTCTCTTCCTGTACGTGTCCACCGTCTTCTTTACACAGTCCTGGGGCCCGTTTAAGGCAATGATCGAGGCGATCTGGATCGGTTGAAAGATCCCGTAATCCAAGTAGCTTTTGATGCGGCGAAGGGCCCCTACGATTTCAGGGTTGCCCACGCAAAACCCCACACGCCATCCAGGCATATTATAGCTCTTGGAAAGGGAGAAAAACTCTACAGCCACATCCTTGGCCCCAGGGACCTGAAGAAAACTTGGGGGCTTATATCCATCAAAGACCAGATCCGCATAGGCCAGGTCATGGATGACCATGATGCCGTGCTCCTTGGCATAGGCCACGATCTTTTCAAAAAAGCCCATGTCTATGACCTCTGTGGTGGGATTGTGGGGAAAAGAGATAATCAGCATCTTCGGCCTGGGCCATGTCTGCCTCGTGGCAGCCATGAGGTTTTCAAAAAAGTCCTGATCAGGACCCAGGGGAATTCCCCTTACGTCTCCCCCAGCAATGATGGCGGAATAGGGGTGGATAGGGTAGGTGGGGTCTGGCGAAAAGACCACGTCTCCGGGCCGGATGGTCACCAGGACGAGATGAGAGATACCCTCCTTGGCGCCAATGGTGACAATGGCCTCTGTATCGGGATCAATATCGACGTCGAACCGGCGTTTGTACCAGTCGGAAATGGCCATCCTGAGCTTGGTGATTCCCATGGACGCCGAATACCGGTGATTATGGCCTTTTCTAGATGCCTCCACAAGCTTGTCCACAATATGCTTAGGCGTGGCCATATCAGGATTGCCCATGCCAAGATCCACAATGTCTTCTCCGGCGTGGCGGGCGTCCATCTTGATCTTATTCACGGTGGTAAAAACGTACGGTGGCAGCCTATTTAGTCTGGAAAACTCTTGCATGGCGTAAGCTCCCTATATAACGGTTCAATTCTGTTGATGACCTGACCTTCATTATACGACAGCAGCCACATTGTCAAAAGGAATTGAGACAGAATGCTTGTTCTGCCAAGGACTCTGAATTCCTTTGACTTGACAACATGGTTTCCCTTAAAAGACAAACTCACGGAGGTGCGAGATGACCGAGTCCCTTACCTATCAAGACGCCGGCGTGGATATCGACAAGGCCAATCGTTTCATCAACAAGATCAAAGAGAGTATCAGCAAGACCCCCCGACGTGGGGTGATTGGCGGCATTGGCGGCTTCAGTGGCCTCTTTTCCCTGGATGTGAGGGAACATGACGATCCAGTCCTGGTCACGTCCACGGACGGGGTGGGCACAAAGCTCAAGATTGCCTTTACGATGAACAAGCACGATACTATTGGAATAGACCTCGTGGCCATGTGTGTCAACGACATTGTGGTACAGGGCGCCAAGGCGCTTTTTTTCCTGGACTATCTCTCCATGGGGGTCCTGGTCCCTGAGACGGCGGAGGCCATTGTGAAAGGGATCGTCTCCGGCTGCCAAATGGCCGACTGCGCCCTCATCGGCGGGGAAACAGCGGAGATGCCCGGGCTCTATGCAGAGGGCGAATACGACCTAGCAGGCTTTGTGGTGGGCATGGTGGACAGGGCAAAGATCGTGGATGGCTCAAAGATCAAGGTGGGGCATAAGGTCATCGGCATGGCCTCAAGCGGCCTTCACAGCAACGGCTATTCTCTGGTTCGAAAGATCTGCTTTGAAAAGCTCAAGCTGAAAGTCCATGACCAGGTCGATATCCTGGCAAGAACCATCGGAGAAGAGCTCCTGGAGCCTACCAAGATCTATGCCGAGGCCATGGGCCATGTCCTCAACGAGTTCCCGGTCCACGGCATAGCCCATGTGACGGGCGGTGGCATCTTGGAAAACCTGCCCCGGGTCCTTCCAGCTTCCTGTAAGGCTGTGATTCAGGCAGTCAGTTGGCCCGTACCTCCGGTCTTTACCTTTCTCAAGGAGGCAGGAAACGTCTCTGAGCAGGAAATGAGAAGGACCTTCAACAACGGTATCGGGATGATTCTAATCACGCCAGAAAGGGCGGTGGACGGCATACTGGAATCTCTGGCAGCCAAGCATGAAAAGGCCTATGTCATAGGAAACATTGTAGAGCGCAAGACCGACGGGGAGATCCAGGTCCTCTGGACGTGAAAGAGGGGGAGGTAGCCGGTTAAATGGTGTATTGGTCAGATGGTTGAGTGGTGAAACCGTTTTGTACTGCTTTGTCTTTCAACTAGTTGTCCAGATAGCCGCCCGTGTGCGAGTTATGTATCTCCTCGTGGAAGTGTTTGACAACGACTAGGCTGCGGCAACGATGTCGTACACGGCGGCTAGGGCCTCAGGGAGTTTTTCAGGCTGGCTCCCGCCGGCCTGGGCCATATCCGGGCGGCCGCCGCCGCCGCCTCCTACTAGCGCTGCTACCTGCTTTATAATATTGCCGGCATGGTAACGGTCTAGGTGCTCTTTTGTGACCACCACCACCAGCAAGGCCTTCTTGTCTGTCCTGCTTCCCAGCACAATGATACCGGACTTGATCTTTGCCTTCAGGTGATCGGCCATGTCTCTTAAGGCCGCAGGAGTGTCTGCCGAGGCCTCCTGGGCGAGGACCGATATACCGTTTACCACTTTGACCTCTGAAAGGGACCGGTCTGAGGCCTCGGCCTGGAGTTTCGCCTTGCTCGCAGCCAGTTCCTTTTCCAATGCCTTCTGCTGGGCGAGGAGCTTTTCAACCCTGTCCGTCAGGTGATCAGGCTTGGTCTTTAATCTCTCTGCCAGGACGCCCAGGGTGCGAAAGGCTTCTTGTGTGTGGGCAAGGGCAGCCGCGCCGGTGACCGCCTCAATGCGGCGTACTCCTGCGGCCACGCTTCCCTCGCTCAGGATTTTAAAGAGTCCAATGTCTCCAGTCCGCTCGGAATGGGTCCCTCCACATAGCTCCTTGCTGAAATCCTCCATGGCGACCACACGGACCCGGTCCCCATACTTTTCCTCAAACAAGGCGGTGGCATCGGTACGAAAGGCCTCCTCAGAATCCATTTCCTCGACGTCAAGGGGAATATTCTGCTGAATGCGGTTGTTGACCAGCCCTTCGATCTGCTGGAGTGTGTCTTGGTCAATGGCGGAAAAATGCGTAAAGTCAAAACGCAACCTGTCCGGGGCCACCAAGGAGCCTGCCTGCTTCACATGGTCCCCAAGAACCTGGCGAAGAACGGCATGGAGGATATGGGTAACTGTATGGTTTTTCTCCGTGGCCGACCGCTTTTCATCATCCACGATGAGCGTCACGGTCTTTCCTACAGTGACACCTCCTTTTAATACCTGGCCCTTGTGGATGATGATATCATTGGGATCCTTGATGGTGTCTATGACTTCCATGTCAAAACCCTGCCCGCAGATATGGCCGCAGTCTCCCACCTGGCCGCCTGCCTCACCATAAAAAGGGGTTTTGGCTGTAACGAGTTCGATCTCTTCTCCTTGTCCGGCCTGTTTTACGGCCTCGCCCTGTCGAACGATCATGAGAATCTCTGACTCTGCCTTTGTATGCTCATATCCCACAAAATCGGTTTTGATTCCCTGGGCGCTGAGCTGGCCGTAGGCCGAGCTTTCCAAGGAGGACGTCTTGTCGCCACGGGACCGACGTCTTTGTTGCGCCATGTCTTTCTCAAACCCTGCCATGTCCAGGCACATGCCTTCGTCTCGGACAATGTCCTGGATGATGTCCACCGGAAAACCATAGGTGTCATACATCTTGAATATGAGATTTCCAGGTATGCGGGAAAGCCCCTGGGCCTTCAGCTCTGCCAGGGCATCTTCCAGCACTCGCAGGCCCGTGTCCAAGGTCCCCAGGAAACGCTCTTCTTCACTCCTGATAATGCTCCTGATGTAGGTGTCTGCTTCCAACAGCTCCGGATAGGCCCCCTTCATGACTTGAGAGACCGTGCCTGCCGTGTCGTGTAAGAAGGGTTTGGTCAACCCCAGCATGCGACCATAACGCACAGCACGTCTCAGAATACGGCGCAGCACATAGCCCCGTCCTTCATTGGATGGAAGGACGCCGTCACCGATCAAAAAGGCCGCGGCCCGGCTGTGGTCTGCCACGACCTTCATAGAAACGTCAGTCTCCAGAGACTCCTGAAAGGCATGGCCCGAGAGGGATTCGATTTTTCTTATCACCGGCATAAAGAGATCCGTTTCATAGTTTGTGGTAACGCCCTGAAGTACTGCTGCCATCCGTTCCAGCCCCATGCCCGTGTCAATGCTCGGTTTTGGCAGTGGCGTCATGGTGCCCGATTCATCCCTGTTAAATTCCATGAAGACCAGGTTCCAAAGCTCCAGGTAGCGGTCACAGTCACAGCCCACACGACAGTCGGCCTTGCCACAACTTATGGCCTCGCCCTGATCGATGAGGATCTCAGAGCACGGCCCGCAGGGACCGGTGTCGCCCATGGACCAGAAGTTGTCCTTCTCGCCTAGGCGGACGATTCTGTCTTCCGGAATATCTGTGTGACTCGCCCAAAGCCGATGGGCCTCATCGTCATCTTCAAAGACCGAGACCCAGAGCTTTTCTGCTGGAAGGCCATAGACCCTGGTCATGAGATCCCAGGCGAGCTCAATGGCCAGGGGTTTGAAGTAATCGCCGAAGGAGAAATTGCCCAGCATCTCAAAGAAGGTGTGGTGGCGACCCGTGTGCCCCACGTTTTCAAGATCGTTGTGCTTGCCCCCGGCGCGAACGCATTTCTGAGAGCTGGTGGCCCGCACGTAATCTCGTTTGTCTTCTCCTAGAAAAGTCCGCTTAAACTGCACCATGCCGGCATTGGTGAAGAGCAGCGTAGGGTCGTCTTGAGGCACCAGTGACGCGCTCTTTACGATGGTGTGGCCCTTTTGCTCAAAGTAGTGCAGGAATTCTCTCCGCAGATCTTCTGATGTCATAGCGTTATCCGTTCACCCTTTTCCATTGTCCGTTATCCGTTGTCCGTATACCGTTAGCGGTTCACCGTTTTTCGTTATGCTTCTTACCGCCTGGTCACATCTCATCGTCACAGCGTGAGCAGAAAGGGCCTTTTACGAAACTATCACTTCTTGGTCTTTCCTTTATGGCTTTCCTGCTCATCTGCCGGTGCCTCCGAATCCTCGGGGACGCTTTCTCCCATTCCAAGGGAATCCCGAACCAGTTTCAGGATGCGCGTGGACATCTCAGGGTTTTCCTTTAGAAAGGTCTTCGCATTTTCCCTGCCCTGTCCGATCCGTTCTTTTTCAAAGGAGTACCAGGCCCCGCTCTTGTCAATGATCCCTGCTTCAACGCCCATGTCAATCAGGTCGCCGGCGAAGGAGATGCCTTCGCCGTACATGATGTCAAACTGCGCTTCTTTGAAAGGGGGCGCCACCTTATTCTTCACCACCCGGACCCTGGTGCGATTTCCTATGACGTCCTGTCCGTCCTTTATGCTCCCGATCCTTCGTATGTCAAGACGAACAGAGGAGTAGAACTTCAGAGCATTGCCGCCGGGTGTCGTCTCAGGGTTTCCGAACATGACACCAATCTTCATACGGATCTGGTTGATAAACATGACCGATGTCATGGACCTGCTGATACTGCCGGTGAGTTTCCTCAAGGCCTGGGACATGAGCCTGGCCTGAAGACCCACATGGGTATCTCCCATCTCGCCTTCGATCTCCGCCCTCGGCACCAAGGCTGCTACGGAGTCAATCACCACCACATCCATGGCTCCACTGCGAACAAGGACCTCGGCGATCTCCAGGGCCTGCTCACCGGTGTCCGGCTGAGAGACCAGGAGGTCGTCACAATTCACACCAAGCTTTTTGGCATACATGACGTCCAGGGCGTGCTCAGCGTCAACAAAGGCGGCAATGCCTCCGGATTTCTGCGCCTCTGCCACGATGTGAAGGGCCAGCGTGGTTTTGCCTGAGGACTCAGGCCCGAAGAGTTCTATGACCCGGCCCCGGGGGATGCCGCCGACTCCCAGTGCCCGGTCCAGGGCCAGGGAGCCCGTTGGAATGACCGGAACGTCTGCCATCACCTGGGCACCTAGTTTCATGATGGAGCCCTTGCCGAACTGGCGCTCTATCTGACCGATGGCCAGGTCAATTGCCTTTTCTTTATCCGGTGATATGTCAGCCATGAGTATTCCCCCCTCTTTTTGAAGAAAATGACTAAAGTGAAGTAAAGTGACCAAAGTGAACTAAAGTGACTAAAGTGTATAGCGTGACTAAAGGGTGCCGGAGTGAACTGGGGTGGTCCCATTTCTGAATCTCTGCTTTCCTCCATCCCTCCACTTCAGGCATTCTAGGCACTTCGAACTTTAGTCACTTACCAGTGGTGCTTCCGCCAGCCTGGTATAGATGGCGCCCTGTGGGCGCAAAGTGCTTTGAAACAGGACGAGCGATGGCACCGAGAAAGACGCTGTTTGAAAATCCCTTAATCCTTCCAGGGCCTGCATGAGCGCAGTTGTGTCCAATCGGCCCTTGGCCCTTCCCAGGGTGAGATGACCCCGGTAAGTCCGTTTCTCCTTTGGAAAGCCAAGCCCTTTCAACTCTGATTCCAGGTTCCGGTAAAGGGCCATGAGGGCCCGAACGTCTCCTGACACTCCAGCCCAGATGACGCGGGCACGTCTGAGATCGGGGAAAACACCGATCCCCTCTCCCATGAGGACAAAAGAAGGGATCCCCTTGGTGGCCCGCCCCATGGCGGCATCCAGCTTTTCTACAGCACCCCTGTCAATGTCTCCCAGGAACTTCAGGGTGAGATGGATACCTTCCTTGCGAACCCATCGGATGTCAAGGCGTGATCGTCGGAGCCTGTCCTGGGCCTCGCCAATGGCCTGAAGAACGGATTCCGGCAGGCTAATGGCAATAAAGGCGCGTATCTTGTCTGCCATGGTTTGCTAAGTTGCAGTGTCTGGTTAAGTAGTCAAATAGGTGACTAGTAAAACAGTGAAGTAGTTGAGTCGTTCAAAAGTTCAATGGTCAAGTGGCCGAGTGAATGCGTGGTTGCCCACTCAACTGCTCGATCAAATGGTCACGAATGCGCATGAGACCTTCCTGTGAAGCCTGGTCTTTGATCTCTCTTCGGCTACCCTGAAAGACGAACTTCCAGCACGTAACCTCTTCGTCCCAGGCCAGGGCCATATGGACTGTGCCCACTGGTTTGTCAACAGAGCCACCAGTGGGGCCGGCAATGCCGCTTACCCCAAGGCCCAGGTCCGTGCCTGCCAGTTGCTTTACGCCCATGGCCATGGCACAGACACAGGGGGCGCTTACGGCCCCATGTTCTTGAATGATCTCCTTTGGCACCGCCAAGAGCTTGATCTTGGATTGGTTGCTGTATGTTACAACCCCCATTTCCAGGTAGTCTGAACTGCCTGAAACATTGGTGAGTCTGTGGCAGATCAACCCCCCGGTGCACGACTCGGCCACGGCGATGGTTTTCTTCACAGAAAGCAGCAGGCTTGCCACTTCCTCTTCAAGGCTATTTTCCCTCATTGTAGAAATCCAAAGGGGCCGTCAATGTTGGCCAGAGGGTTGAGGAAGGGCCTTGTGCGCCTGGCCCGAATCCCGTCTAAAAGAACCTCATGAGAACTCTCAAGACAACATTGGCGTAGACACCTGCCAGGACATCATCGCCTACCACACCCCATCCGCCAGGCAAGGTGGTTTCCAGCTTCCTGATGGGAAAGGGTTTGGCAATGTCCATGAGCCTGAAGAGCAAAAAACCGGCCACCAGGGTTTTTGTGCCCCAAGGGATGAGAAAGAGGGTCACCAGGAACCCTGCCATTTCATCTATGACAATAAGGCGGCTGTCCTTTTGCTCAAAAACCTTCTCTGCCTCTCCTGCGATCCAGACGGCAAATCCCACAAACAGAACGATGAAAAGCATGCCTTGAAAAGGGCCGAGCAAGGAAAGGAGAAAACAAAGGGGCACCGCCACCAGGGTGCCAAAGGTGCCAGAGGCAACAGGGATGTGTCCTACATAGCCGCCTGTTGCAAACAAGACCACCCATTTTTCTCGAATCCTATGCAAAGGTTTCTTCGGTTGCCGATTTGGGCCTGTGATGTCTGAATTACTGCGACGTCTCCTTTAAAACGGTCTCATAGACCACCTTCAAGGGGATCTTCTTTTTCAAGGCAATCTCTTTACAGTCGTCATATTCCGGCACCACCGAGCGCCTGCCCATGGGGCCTGAAACCTCTTTCACCCGTACCTTGCCCAAAGAGGTGATGGCCTCTTTGACCTTTCGCGGCAGTTTTGTTCGCTCCGCCCAATGGTGTCGGACGCCAGTGGCCGTGGTTTCGGAAAGAATCCTGTCTACCACCTTGCCTCGGTCGTTTTCCTTGCATACGACCTGGATCATGGTCCCAGGGCGGTTCTTCTTCATGGAAACGGGAATCCAGATGACGTCAAGGGCCCCGGCCTCAAAGAGCCGCTCCATGACAAATCCGAATATCTCTGGATTCATATCGTCTATGTTGGTCTCTACAACGGCCACTCGATCTTCCTCATACACCGACTCAGGCTCTCCCAGGAGGACCCTCAGCAGGTTCGGCATCTCTTTCAATTCCCGTGCCCCGACGCCATAGCCTATCTCCTTGATACGCATCTTTGGTAGAGGGCCAAAACGCTCTGCAAGGCCGGTGACAATAGCCGCACCAGTAGGTGTCACCAACTCATGAGAAACGTCGGTACCGTACACGGGCACTCCTTTCAAGAGGGCTACGGTGGCGGGGGCGGGGACGGGAAGCACGCCGTGGTCACAGGTGACAAAGCCCCTCCCCAAGGGGATCTCAGAGGCCATTATCGTGTCAATTCCCAGCCATTCTGCTCCCAGGGCCGCCCCTACGATATCCACTATGGCATCTACACCGCCCAACTCATGAAAGTGGACCTCCTCTTTTGGGCAATGGTGAACGGCGGCCTCTGCCTCTGCGAGCCTTAAAAAGACCTTGAGGCTGAGCTCTTTTACTGGATCAGCTAGCGGACTTTTTTGAATATGACGTTGGATCTCTCCATAATTCCTGGCATGGTCTTCTTCAACCACCACCCGGACCTGCTGGCCGTAAATATGCATGCGTTGGGCCGCAGTAACCTCCAGATGAAAGGCCCCAAGAGGCATGTTCTGAATGTTTTCTTCGATGAAATCTTTTGGGACCCCCAGGTCCATGAAGGCCCCGAGAATCATGTCGCCGCTGATGCCTGAAAAACAGTCAAAATAAGCGATCCTATTACCCATGGTCGGCATGCCATTCCTCGGAGGCGCAACTACCAAATATTCGAGGTATTTTGCCAGCAGTGGAGCTGATATCGGAAACGATGGCTGTTCTTAGCATACTCCCCCATGACAGTCAAAGGCCGGCTCAGGCTTTCCCAAGGCGGGCTCGGTGCTAACCTTGGGGCACGGGAGGTTTCTTGGCATGAAGCTGCGTGATCTCAAGAAGAAGCTCCACAGACTTTACCATATCATCCAAGCGAATCGACTCCCGGACCGTGTGCAAGTCTTTCATCCCGGTGCCCAGGATGCCCGTGACAATGCCGTGGCCAAAGAATATATTCGCATCACTGCCGCCACCGCTGGTTTTGGCCTTCATCTCGCGTCCCAGGTGCGCTGCCGCCTCCTTGGCCATGGTTACTACGAGGTGATCTTCAGGGGTCTCCATGGCGGAGAAATCCTCCCGGATTTTCGTTTCAAGCCTTGGTAATCCGTCATCTGAGGGAAAGGCCTTTTGGTAGGCAGAGATTTCTTCCTCCAGACAGTGCACGATTTTTTTGGTCTCTTTGTCCAGTTTTTCAGGACTGTGACTCCGGACCTCGCCTGTGACGGTCACCAGGCCGGGCACGATGTTGGTGGCCGTTCCGCCTTGAATCCATCCGATGTTGGCCGTGGTCTCCTGGTCGATGCGGCCTATTTTCATCTTCGCGATCGCCCGACTGGCAATCTGGATGGCGTTGATCCCTTTTTCAGGAGAGGCCCCTGCATGGGCATCCCGGCCGAAGACCTCAAAGTGGAGATGATTGGCGGCAGGGGCTCGAATCACAATGCCATCGGGGTCGCTGGCATCGAGACTGTATCCGTACTGGGCTTTAAGGAGGGAGTAATCAAGGTTTTTTGCCCCCAAAAGGCCCACTTCTTCGCAGACAGTTACCACTACCTCCAGGGGGCCATGGGGCAGTCCCCGTTCCTGCAATACCCTGATCGTTTCAATGATCACTGCCAAAGCTGACTTGTCGTCTGCTCCGAGAATAGTAGTGCCGTCGCTTGAAAAGACACCATCTGAAAAAAGGATCTTGACCCCCTCACCCGGCTGGACTGTATCCATGTGGGCATTGAGGAGCAGCGGGGCAACGTGGCCGTCCGTGCCCTGAAATCTGGCTATGAGGTTTCCGGAATCACTTCCCACTTTGGGGCCGGCCTCGTCGATCACCACCTCAGCACCCAGGGATTCAAGAATTCTCTGTAAGGCCTTGGCCACAGCCCCCTCCCTTTTGGAGACACTGTCTATCTGGACTAATTTCTGGAAGACCTGGGCCAAGCGGTCGCGGTTTACCAACATGTCTTTCTCCTTCCTCTGAGAGATGTGGATACAGTCAAGCTCAAACCTAAAAGGCCCAGGATGAAAGGGCAAAGCCTTGAGCCCTTTGATGTAACAGCCGGTTGTACCTACACAAAGTGGTTGACACATGGAACAAGAAGCGGCTATATCAAGAGCCATTCGTGGGGAAGTGGATAGCTCGCTGGTGGGGCTCCCGGACTTCAAATCCGGTGTGGGGCGCTAAAACCGTCCTGGGTGGGTTCGATTCCCATGCACTTCCGCCACTTTTTTCTTTTATATCAGAAGGTTATTTGCCTGCCACCATCGCTAATACTATCCCAAAACTATCCCAAACGCGTCCCGCCGTTAGACCTACGAGACCGTTCTTACCCCAGACCCGTTCACCAATCAACCCAATACCTGACCCTACACAGAGATTAGCACTGACAACGTAATTACACCAAATTTACACCGTCCCTTTCCCTCTCACCCTCCAAAAATAATCTCATGCCACCACTCGATATGAGAAGGAACTGGTGGGCGTGTCAAAACGGCACCCGAAAACTGTCAACTCCAAAGTGTGTGCGTGGACACATCTTATATGTGATAAGGGGGTGAGTGTGTCCTTTGACCACCCTGACAAGCGTAATAACACCTCCCGCACATTGTCTACCAACAGTCCCACCGGTGTAAACCCTCTGTAATTACGCCTGATTCGCATTACACTTTAGCATCTTGTCTAAAATAGTGTACTGATCGCACTGTCAGAAAAAACGCTGAAAAAGGACTGAATAATAGGCCTTTATTCAGGAAACACAGAGATGTCAGCGTCTGGACGTGTCAATGGGTATGGTCTGTTTCTATCCTTGAAAATATAGTCAAATTAGAGTATTATAAAGGGGATACAGGTTGGACCATGTCTTTGTGAAAGGAGAAGATGATGGATACGGACGACGTCTATTTCCGGTGTCCACACTGCAACAAGCAGTATACCAGGGAAGAGTTCTCAACGCTGGAGGGCCACTGCGGTCTGTTTGCTCCAGATGACAACTACGTGGGGGCCGTGAAGTGCGCTCAATGCAACAAAGTCTCTGGGTACACAAAACGGGGGGTGGATGGCGTTCCGATAACGGATCATAAAGAACCATCTGTAGGAAACGAATGTTGGCATGAGGATGAACCTAGATTTGTACCATCCGAAGCAGACCTACAAGCAACGGATGACATACCATCCGAAGCAGACCCCATAGCATGTGTCCATGACCTGGACGGGCCATCTGGCTTGTCAGATGAACAACAGCCCGTGAACCCATATGGAGGCGTTGCTACGCAATATGCGACCCAAGCAGCTCCCGATCCAGGCGACATTCGTCAACAGAGGATAGCGCTGTTTCAAGAAAGGATCAGATCGATTGACAAGAATCTTACTCACATTGACCGAGCCCCACTTATGAGGCAAGCATTGGACATTATTCTAGATGAGCCGAGTTCCGATATCCAGGCTTGCTTCCAAATGATGAAGGACGAATTCAAGCTAACAAGTCGGGAGATAGAAGCGTTCAGGGTGGATTTTAACAAAAGAAAGAAGCAGGTTGAAGATGAGAAGCAGGCAAGGCAATACAGCAAGTTGATAAACACATGGGCCACACCGAAAAAGGAACTATCATACGAGGAGGAACAGGAGGCTTTGGCATATTTGAAGGACCCGAATCTCCTGAAGAATATTTCAAGAGACATCAGCTATGCAGGTGCGCTGATCGGTGAAGAAACAAACAAGATGATGCTCTATCTCTCTGCCATTTCCAGGAAGTTCAAAACTCCGATCTCCATAGTGATTTTCGGGCAAAGCTCGACGGGGAAAAGCTACCTTGCCAACACCATAGCTAAATTTGTGCCACCGGAAGACCGCGTGGTAATTTCTTCTGCCACCGCCACAGCATTCTACCATGCTCCCGAGGAATGCATAAAACACAAATTTATGCTGATCCAGGAAATCGAGGGCGCAGACAAGGTAATGCAAACAATCAGAACACTACAGAGTGAAGGAAAGCTCTCCCGGTGGCAGACGGTGAAAGACCCAAAAACTGACTCGTACATAACCGTCAGAACCGAAAAAGACTGCCCTTGCACTGTCGTCATGACCACCACCCAAGAACGCATACATAATGAGAACTCCACCCGAATATTCGAGCTATATACTGATGAGAGCATCAAGCAGACCGAACGAGTAGTAAAGGCACATATTGCCGCTGCAGGCCCCGAACAGCGGTCAAAAAACGCAGAAAAGCGGCGAATTATAAATCTTCACCACAACGCCCAACGACTCTTGGAGCCCGTTGACGTTGTCATCCCATTCAACAAGCTCCTGACATTCCCATTCAAAACTGCTCGGAACAGAAGAGACGTTGAACGATTTCTAGGATTGATAAGGACTGTGGCCTTCCTCCACCAAAAGCAGAAGCAAATCAATACCCAAGACGGAGAAAGGTACGTTGAAGCAGATATGAAGGACTACGAGATTGCATATAACCTGGCGGTGCCCGTTATTAAGGCCACTCTTCATTCAATCTCCGAAAGGGCTGTGAATGTCCTAAAGGTCTGTTGCCGACTCAATGACGAACTCAATGACGAACGTGGACTGCGTGGAGAGATCCCCTGGTTTACCATCAGCCAGATACAAGCCAAGGCACCGGAGCTGGGGCTAGATTTCGGGAACCGTCCGGACCTTTACAAGCAATTGAATAAACTTCAAGAACATGAATACCTGGAGTTGTGCCAAGAACGTCCCGGGGCAACAAAGAAGTATGCGGTCAGATTCGCATATCAAAGGGACCAAAGGGGAGAGATTATCAATATCGGTCCGCCTGAAATCAAAGAAATTACCACTCCCACTGAACTTCGACAAAAAATGGCAACTGCCTAAAACCACGATGGATTAAGTCATGTTTACGAGTTTCTCCGCAAATCGCCCGTTGCTATCACACACACGGGGGTTGCGTGTGTGATGGAAAGTCAAGAACAGCAAAAAAATATAAATGCGTGTTTAACATTTTGATATTCATTAAATAATTGGTTTATAGCGACATATAAAAGAAAGGGAATAGGTAAACACAGCAGTTCACCCCAAGGACACCTGGGATACCTTGGCCGTCCGCCTGATACATCGTGTACCTGTTATTAATCCGACTAGCACCATCCACGACCTGTCAAATGCACCTACAATCCCACAGCCGAGCATTGCTGCAGGTCGAGGAAAGGAGGTCTTTTTGAACGACTTTGACACCGAAACCATGGACAACAAAAATAAAATAACATAATAAAATAACTTAGTTAGAAATATTCAAGATTTAAAACAAACTCCAAAATACGAATCAGTTTTGATAGATAAAAGCCGTGAACATAGAGCAAAAATGCCCATAAATGCCCCCTTGATTAGAGGACAATCCCGTCAGCTATCCTGGTAGCTCTGTCAGGCGATTGACAGCATGGAGGGCATAGCAAAGGATTGGCACCACTCTGTCGCTTGAAAACAAGTAAATATCAGGATATCCTGTTCCGTCTCTATCTTGACATGGCTATTATCATATTATATTAAATATATTAACAGCTATTTATAAAAATACTTATAGTCATATTTGATACTTATAGTCTGTTGTGGTCGCTATTGCCAGATGTTAGTCAAGTGGCATGGCTGACATTCACGAACGAATCGGGCAACGGGTCCAAGAATTCAGGAAATCCAAGGGTTGGACACAGGAAGAGCTGGCAGAGAGGAGCGGACTTCACCCGACCTATATTGGGGGCATAGAACGTGGAGAAAGAAACGCCACGATTGCATCGTTTCAAAAAGTCGCGGAGGCTTTTGGAGCCACACTGGCTCGCCTGCTTGAAGTTGACCCACACCCCTTGGAGCAGAAATTCAACGCACCCCCTTGGGACATAATGACAGCCATAGCCAAGGGTTTTAGAGCCCAGGTAGATGTCAAAGGAAAGCTGGCGGAGTTTTACCTTTCAGAGCATCTCGAAACTTTGAAGGCCCAACAACTCATTGATGACTACGAATGGAACGACAAAGACGGAGTTCCAGATTTCATAATTCATTATAACGGGCAGAAATATGAAACGGAATGCAAGAATCTCCGTAGCGGTAAGGAGGGTGTTTACAAGACCAAAGAAGCGTACAAAGTCGGCGCGTTTCTGAATCAATGACCCAAAGAGCGGGTCTATTACACTACAAGGCATGGGGTTAATGATGTGGTAAACTGCTGGCAGGGATCCTGAGACGGATCGCGGCCGTGGCGGTTCAC
>JAXHVD010000036.1:0-24068 GCA_034189385.1 Thermodesulfobacteriota bacterium | reverse complement strand
CGATTGAAGGCAGGCTTCATTGTCGGGCAAAGGGACACGGAATATGGTGAAAAGCGAAATGACTACCGATTAGAATTTAGACTGCGATATTATTTTGACGCAACCAAATTTTGATTGGAATTAATCTGAGGGACAAAGGTGGAGATAAGGTAGCCCCTTATTTGATAGGCACACGGATGGGCTTCGATCGTGCTTGAACAATCATGAACTTCACTTGACCAAGCGCATTGACGGCAACAATCTTGTTTAATCCAAAATGAGCCTCATTCGCCTCAATGACCGGCGTATATCCTTTAGGGATCCATGGAATGAAGATCCGACCGAACACCAGATTCGTCTTCAGAATAACTGACAGCTTTTTCCTTCTTGGCTCTCTATGAGGAGACAAAAAAAGGGGAACCCTATGAGACTATTCGACGTAAAGGGGGAAGTAGGCGATTCGGAAGAGTACATCCTAGGTGCCGAACAAACAGGCAGCCACGCCTGTTACTTGATTTACGGCACGATGAAGCCCAAAGAAAAGGGTCGGGACCTCAAACCGGGTAAGGGCCACGAAGAACTCTTTCTTGCCATCAAGGGGGATTTTTTGGTGACCGGCCATGTCACGGGGACGATCAAGGAAGGCCAGGCGATGCATCTGATCGGAGAAGAAACGAGCCAGCTGGAGAACATGAACGACGCAGAGGCCGTCTATGTCATTGCCGGCGGCCATTCCTCTGGCGGGCATCATTAGGCCCCTTTCTCAGATCCACGGGGCCCTCTCCCGACTTGCAGGGATCTCTGTCCTTTAGAACGGCATCTTCTCAGGTGGCCTACTTTCTGGGACGTGGACGTGGGTGGTCTCGTCGTCGTTCCAGGCCTTGGACACATAAAGATTACAGTAGCAACTCCCATACGCTTCCACATCAGGGACCCTATACACGCAGGGGCACAAGATGTCTTCGTCTTGTTTTCGATCCCCTGAGGCCAATCTGCAAGGGCAGGACATGTAGCCGTATCGTTTCTTGTTCACAAGAAGGGCTTCAAGGAGTTCAAGGACCCTGTCTTTGTCCTTGTTAAAATAGTAGCCTTTAGGTTCTTGAACCTTCTTCAACGTCTCGTATAGCTTCTCTACCTCGTTCATAAGCCTAGGGCCTCCTTGATTTCATCCTCTCTGTGTCCCACCACGACCTTGTCGCCAATGATGATGGTAGGAAAGGAGCACCGGGGGTTCCATCTTCTCACGTCATCAAGAATAGCCTTCCGTTCTTCCACATCAAGCAGGTCCACGTCCGTGAATTCATATTGCACCCGACATTCGTCCAGGAACTTTTTCGTGGCCTTGCAATGGCTGCACGTGCTAAGGGTGAAGATCTTAACAGGAATCTCCATGCTACCCGTCCTTTCTGTCCATGGCAATGAACCTTAACTCGCAGTCTTCAAACAACGTGTTTCAATAACCCTGGACAAGAAGGAAAATCGCCTTCAATCCAGTAACCACACGCTACCGTTTTTCTATGGAACTGTCAATCGTCATTCCCGTGCTCAATGAAGCTGAGACGTTGGGAGATACCTTGCAACTTCCATCGAGCCAATCTGACGAAATCATCGTGGTAGATGGCGGTAGCAAAGATGGGACCGTGGAGGTAGCCCGTCAATATACATCTCGTGTGATGACTGCTCCAAGGGGGCGCGGCCCCCAGCAAGACGCAGGGGCCCGCCAAGCTCATGGAAGCGTGCTCCTCTTCCTCCACGCAGATACCCAGCTTCCCATGGCATATGAAGCTCTCATCGCTCAGGCCCTGGAAAAGCCAGGCGTTGTCTTTGGCGCCTTCCGTCTTGAGATTGACGCCCCTTCACCGGTTCTGGCCTGTATCGCCTCCATGGCCAACCTCCGCACCCGTCTTTTAAAGATGCCCTACGGAGATCAAGCCCTCTTTGTCCGCAGAAACGCCTATTTTCAGGCAGGCGGGTTCCCAGACTGGCCCGTGATGGAAGACGTAGACCTGGTTCGGCGATTAAATCACCTAGGTGGGTTCCAGTTGGCCCATGGTTCGGTACGGACTTCGGGGCGACGATGGAAAAGGGAAAATGCCGTCTTCACCACCCTGAGAAATTGGTCCCTTATGATGCGGTACTACATGGGCCACCCTCCTCACACTCTGGCCCGCCATTACCCTGACGCCAGATAGAGACAGGGCCCTTCGAATGTACTGTCCTAGAAGTTCCTTTGAAAAGTAACGTGCCGCCCTCAAGCTATGTTCCGGGCGGACTAAGCATTTCCGGGACATGACACGAGAGGCCAACTTCAATGGAGGATCATTGAGACGAAGAGCCCCTAGACAACGGCCCTGTCTCTCTCAGGGCAAGATAGCGACCCGGTGGCGCTATGAAGGCTTCAGCATGGGGCGGTGCCCATCTGGTGACAAGGGCCTTGTTCGGATCAGAGGGGTTTTTGCCTTGACTTATGACATCAGGGTATTATCTATTTAAAATAGGCATTGGATTTCTCTCATGATTTCGTCCTCATAGGATAAGGAGATGCGCTATGCCAACGAGGGTCTCTGGTCCTTCTGTCTGCCTGACCTTCGTCCTTCTTCTGCTTTGTGGTACTCAGGCACCGACAGGAGCGTCATGGGATAGCACTCCTGTTCCCCCGCTTCACAAGGAGGCAGATGTGCCCGAAAAAATAATGAAAAGCAACGAGGCGTGGCGGAAAATACTCACAAAAGAGCAATACGAGATTACCCGGGAAAAGGGAACGGAGCGACCATTTACAGGCAGATACCACGACTTCAAGGGAAAAGGGATATATCGATGTGTGTGTTGTGACTTGACACTTTTCAGCTCGCAAACCAAGTACGACTCTGGCACTGGTTGGCCAAGTTTCTGGGAGCCCATATTAGAACACCACGTCAAGACCGCCCCAGATAACAGCCTCTTCATGAAGAGGACGGAAGTGCTTTGTAACAGATGTGACGCCCATCTGGGACATGTCTTTAATGACGGACCTCCCCCTACGGGACTTCGGTACTGCATTAATTCGGCTGCGCTACGTTTTGATGACGGCAAAGGAGCTAGACTGACGGCTCAATAGCCGGCACATGGCAGGGGAAGGCGCTTTTTCCTGTTCAATCCAACATGGTCCACACCGAGTTATGTGTGGCAAGAGGCGTATCTTGCTAATACTCCATCCTATTTTACAATGTGCTGCCACGCTCGTGGCCCTCTATGCGCTCTACTTGGGGCTCGGGCGCTTTGGCTCGCTCCACCTCAGAAGAAAGACGGCCTTTAGATGGAAGCGCCATGTGACCCTGGGGTATGTGTCCCTAGGGACATGGCTGGTCGGTATGGCCGCAGGGACAACCGTGGTTTATCTCTACTGGCATGGGTTCTTTATTACAGGGACCCATGGTAGAGTCGCACTAGTCATGCTCCCCCTTGTGGTTTTTGGACTGGTGTCGGGTCTGTACATGGCCCGTAACAAGCGGAAACGAAAGGCCCTTCCTCTGATTCATGGCTTGAACAATCTTGTGGCCGTGATCTTGGCGTTGACACAGGTGAAAAGCGGCTGGTGGGTATATAACGTGTTTGTCCAGGGAGGGTAGCCGATTGTCATTAGCGTCCGCCAAACACTGCCCAAGAAGAAAGTGGGCAATGCCCTTAGTCTCCCATATAGGTTGACCATACCCCAAATCGTCCCTTTCCCGGAGCGGTGACTGCAAGCAGAGAAAGGGAAGAAAGGAGATGGATGATGACACCAACAGAAGAGAACTTGCTGGAAGCGTTTGCCGGAGAATCCCAGGCCAACCGCAGATACCTTGCCTTTGCCAAACAGGCCGACAAGGAAGGTTTTCCACAAGCGGCCAAGCTCTTTAGGGCAGCGGCTGAGGCCGAGACGGTCCATGCATTGGCCCATCTCAGGGCCCTCGGGACCGTGAAGAGCACGGCGGAGAACCTCAAGGAAGCCGTTGCCGGTGAGACCCACGAGTTCAAGAGCATGTATCCTGACATGATCAAAGCAGCCCAGGAAGAGAAAAACAAGGCGGCAGAGAGAACGTTCACGTATGCCAATGAGGTGGAAAAGGTCCACGCTGCCCTCTACCAGAAGGCATTGGACAATCTGGAAACCCTGGAAGAGACGGATTACTATGTGTGCTCAGTGTGCGGCTACACATGTGAAAGCGAACCGCCTGACAGGTGCCCCGTCTGTGGCGCCACAGCCAAGGCGTTCTCTAGGGTTGATTAAGATGGCCGGTACCACAGCCCTTTTTCATTGATCGACATGGGAATCAATTCCCAGTCTCCTTTCTAGGGACCAACGTTCATTTTCATCACATCTTGCGGCGGAGGTATTAGATGGAAAAGCAGGCACTAATTGAGATGCTCAACAAAGATATGGCCGATGAGCACGCGGCCATCATTCGTTATCTTGTCCACGGTTGGATGGAAGGAGAAGACACCCCTCTGGGGGCCAGCCTTATTTCCATCTCCAGGGAGGAGATGTGGCATTTCCACTGGATCGGGATGATCATAGGTAAATTGGGAGGCGAGCCCGACTTCACCATAGCGCCCTACCCCTTTGATCCAACGAGCCGGGCCACTATCCTCAAGTCCTACGTGGAATACGAAGAAAAATTGATCCCCCATTACAACCAAGAAGCAGAGCAGGTAGATGACCCCCATATCAAACGGGTTCTCCAGAGAGAGGCCTGGGAGTCCGCCATTCATGCCCGTAAGTTTCAGAGGAAACTGGACAAACTGAGCCCTGAAGAGGCAGCAGGCCTTCCGGGAGAACAAGGCGAGTTGCCAGAGGAACTCTTGAACAAGTTGCAGGCAGAAGTCACCAGTAAATACACGGAGATGCTGCAGCACCTGCGTACGTCCTGGGTCTTCCAAAAAGAGGACCTCCTGGGCTGGAACATCATGGATCAGGCCATGGAAAAAATGAAACAGCTGGCGCACTTTGCCGAAGATATCGCAGAAGATGGCGTGGCACCCACCTTTAAGGCCGGAAAGATCGACAGGAGCACAGTCATAGGACAGGCATTAAAAAGGGCATTGGAAGACCTTCAATCAGCCCCTGAGCGCCACCTGGCATTGAGACAGGACAGCGAGGTCCAAAAGCATTCAGGGCTGGTAATCAATCTGGATTTAATGGTCCAGCAGGAGGCCTTTCAAGCAGCAGAAATCGAGGACTGGATCAAGAAGAAATAGGTGCCCGCCTTCAAAGGAAATGGCCTTGGCCCTTGAAAGAGGCAAATACTTAGTATATCAAAAAATATGAAATAAGGCAAACAAACCTGAAAAAGGGGAGACCGACGATGTTAGTCATTGAAGATTTGGAGGTGAAGCTTGGGGACAAGGAGATCTTAAAACACATAGATCTTGATATTCATCAAGGAGAGACCCATATCTTATTTGGGCCAAACGGCTCCGGTAAGACATCTCTACTCATGACCATTATGGGTTATCCCCAATATAGGGTCACAGGAGGAAAAATTGTCTTTAAAGGGGAAGACATCACCTATATGCCGGTAAACGAGCGGGCACAACTTGGCATCGGGATGTCTTACCAGCGCCCCCCCACCATTAATGGCGTAAAAACAAGACAGATGGTCGATATCTGCGCAAGAGGGGATGTAGATACGGAGGCCTTGGCAAAGAGGGTGAACTTTTCTGATTTTCTCGAACGGGACATCAATGCCGGCTTTTCTGGCGGCGAGATCAAACGCTCCGAACTGTTGCAGTTGATGGCCCAGGACGCAGACCTGTTGCTTTTTGACGAGCCTGAGTCAGGAGTGGACCTGGAAAACATTTCCCTCATAGGAAACTCCATCAGCTCCTTGCTGCAACGGGACTTTAAGGTGAATGCACAAAAAACCCAGAAGGAACTGCACGAAGAACGCACCAAAATGGGGCTGATCATTACGCATACTGGATTCATCTTAGACTATGTGACAGCCGACAAGGGTCAGGTACTCTTCCAGGGTGAACTCACCTGTACGAGCAACCCCGGGGAAATCTTCAAGTGTATCAGCCAAGTGGGATACGAGGAGTGTGTAAGATGCGCAGTCTAGACGAAATGGCCATGGAGGCCAAGGAGAAGAAGGCAGGACTGGGCCCGGATATTGACCTTGGGGCATATGCAAGCGAACCCGTTGCCCATGACTACGTGGCGGAGCTTGGCACCCTGTCAGAGGATGATAAGAAACGGATGATCCTGGCAGGGGTGGATACGGAGGAGAAGGACAGGGCCGGCACATACGTTCAGAAAGACTCTGCCGTGATCCACGCCCATTCCAAACAAGAGGGCCTGGAAGTGATACCCATCAAAGAAGCCCTGAAGCAATACGACTGGGTGAAGGACTACTACTGGAAGCTGGTCAGTGTGGATACAGACAAATACACGGCAAGGGCCCAACTAGAACTGCACGACGGCTATGTGATCCGCGCCCTTCCCGGCAGCAAGGTCATCTATCCTGTCCAGGCCTGTTTGTATTTGGAAAAGGAAGGCCTCAGTCAAAATGTCCACAATCTCATTATCGCCGAAGAAGGATCAGAGCTTCACATCATCACGGGCTGCGCCACGGCTGCCCATCTGAAGGGGGGCCTCCATGTGGGGATCTCCGAGTTCTACGTCAAAAAAGACGCCAAGCTGAGCTTTACCATGATTCATAATTGGGCAGAGGAGATGATGGTGCGCCCTAGATCGGTTGGGCAGGTTGAAGAAGGCGGCCTTTTTCTAAACAACTACATTTGCATGAGACCGGTGAAATCGCTTCAAATGTACCCCACCACCCATCTCGTCGGCAAGGGCGCAGTGGCCCGCTTCTACAGCCTCCTTGTGGGGAGCCCGGATTCCGAAATGGACGTTGGCGGTCGCATCTTTTTAAAAGAGCCTGAAACGCGGGCCGAGATTATTGCCCGCACCATCAGCAACGGCGGGAAGATTATCGCCCGTGGCGACCTGGTAGGTGAGCTTCCAGGAGTAAAGGCCCACCTGGAGTGCCGGGGCCTGATTCTAAATGGGGGGTCCATTCACGCTATACCCGAACTAAATGGCAAGGCAGAAGGGGTGGAGATGTCCCATGAAGCGGCCGTGGGCAAGATCGCTCAGGATGAGATTCTCTATCTCATGTCTCGTGGCTTGAGTGAAGATGAAGCCACAGCTACCATCGTACGGGGGTTCTTGACTGTAGATATCCCCGGCTTGCCGCCTCAGCTCAAGGCAGAGATCGATCGCGCAGTGGCAGAGAGTGACAAGGATATGATGTAGGCCTGCCGTTACGATCCGAACCAACAGGCGAAGGAGACAAGGAGAACCCATGAAACGATTTGAATATGAAATTACCCAGCACTCAGCCGAGACCTTTGACAAGGTCGTCTATTTCTGCTCCGAGTCTGGCGAGTGCAGCCTTGACGAGGTCTCTCACGATCAGGTCAGGACCTTGACGGGTATCTTAAACAACAGGGGTAGGGAAGGCTGGGAGCTTGTCCAGGTCTCCTTCGGCAAAGATGGCCTCATGGCCTATTGGAAACGTCGCATGAAAGACAAAGAGAAATAACCACACAAAAGAACTCTTATGCTTGGCCCACGCCTGTGAAGGGGTGTTATAAGAAGACAAGGCTAAAGGATATTATGAATCCTTATGCCACCATCTGAACATCGGGCGATGGTCAAAGGGCCCTCCATCCATGTTTTGAAAATGCATCCCTGACTTTCTGATCATGTGACCCACGACCAATGCACCAATCCCTGCCATGATAATCGCCGCCGCCACCAAGGCCACGAGGATTTCAGGAAAGGCCACGATCATGATGGCTATCATGATCAATAGTATTCCTGGAATGTAATACCTCAAGTTACCCATCTTAGAGGCCTCCTTTTTAAAATGAACTCTGCTTCTTTCTTCCAGCACAAGCTAAGCATCAATCACGGCAGGTCAAGCCTCGGCCACCATGGGCAGGCCATGGCCACCGTCAAAGAGGATGACACCTGAGCCCACCCTTGAAAGGACAATCAGGGCGAATAACCTCCCTTACCACGTGTCGTCACCTTCTCTCCAAACCACGCCCTCTCCTGGGTAGACCATGCGCTCGTCTTCGGGTGTGGGCCCTGTCACCTCAGGCCAGTGTCCGGATTGGGGCTCCGACCCTTCCCGGGTGACAGATGTGGGTTCAATGTCCTTCATTTTCGGCACTTTCCTCACATCCACCCCCGGCACAGGGGCACTGAACTCGATGGCCATGTTATTTGGATCAAAGGCATAGATGGAATGAATAAAGCCATGGTCAATGATCTCTGAAACCCAGATATCGGCGGCCTCCAGTTTGTCCTTGAGCGTCCAGAGATCTTCTTCGCCCTCCACCTCAAAAGAGACGTGGTCAAAGACAAAGGGACCTTTCACAGGCACCCCGTGGTCCTTTTCAGGGACCTCGGTCACGTCAGGCCATTCGAAAAAAGCGATCATGTCGTGTTCCGATATCTGGAAAAAATAGTGCCTGTATCCAGGCCTGCCAAGACCGGCCACCAGGCGCATGCCCAGCAGGTCCCGCCAGAAGCGGATGGTTCCATCCATGTCCCTTGTGGCCATTGCCAAGTGATTAATCCCCGTGTACTTTACCATGCCGCGCCTCCGTCAATCGCGTACTCTAGTCTGTGTCCATCATAAACGGGCTGTTGCCCAAACCAAAATGCTTTCGACCGGTTCATTGAGCAGTTTTTTGCCAATACATCTTGGCGAATCGGAAGATCAGCGATGTCAACTGGTTGAGCCCGAAGGGCGAGTATAGCGCAAAGCTTCACTACGTGCGGCATCGCCTGGAGCAAGCCTTAGATGTATCAACAAACGGCTCAGAACTAAGGGAGAAGGCATTTGGGCAACAACCCGTAAAAAACCGACCCCGACTCCACTCTTTGCCAGCACTTCCTGACCTGTCCTGCTATGCCCTCCTGAGGTCTGCAACAGACCTTATCACATCTTACGCTAAACTTAACCCCTTGCAGAGTGTGATGACAACCTTTGGTCCTGCCCTGTCATGTCTGCGCCATGCCCCTTCTCTTGTCACCTAGACTGTGATATTTCAATTCCGATCATTTCCAACAGATCCTCCAATCCTCTGCATTCATTACTCAGGAGAAGAACCTCATGCCTAAACCGTGGGATGCCATCATCGTGGGTGCTGGAGTGGGAGGGCTTTCTGCCGCAGCCAGGCTCAAAAAGGCGGGACTGCGAGTCTTAGTCCTTGAAAAAAAGCTCCATCCCGGCGGCACGGCCAATGTTTTTTCCCGCAAGGGATTTACCTTCCCCATGGGCCCACTTGGCTTTAGTTCGCCAGACCTGGTTCGAAAAACACTGACCTCTCTGGGGCAGGGCAACGGCTTGGATTTTTGTCGGATCCACTACCAGGTGAGGGCCTTTGACGTGAACGCGTCTTTATCTCTTTCTTTTAGCCAGATGACGGAAGAAATGGCGCAGCTTTTTCCGGAAGACGGAGCCGGCATAAAGCGCTTTTTCCATGACGTAGACCATCTCCTCACAGCCATGGAGTCCCCGGACCAAGAAGAACATCGCAAGCTCCTGGAAAAGGCAACAAAGACGTCAGCTTACAGCTATCTTAGCAAGTTCATCAAAGACTGGGGGTTGCGCAGAATCTTGGGAAGCCTCGGCACCCGCAAGGCCTATACCGGCCTCCCCCTTCTTGCCGCCATGTGGCGCCTCATGGCAAGGGATGGAATATGGTACCCCAGACAGGGCATGCAATCCTTCTGTCAAAGGCTTGCCAAGGCAGCCACAACCCCCGTACAAGGAGATAGAGGCCTCGTAGAAATGAGGCTTGGCACAGCGGCAAAGGAAATCAGAATACAAGACCAGACCGTCTCAGGCGTGACCCTGTCAGATGGCACGAACATCCAGGCGGGAGCCGTGATTTCCAACGCCGACTTCAAGACGACCTTCATGAGATTGATCCGACGAGAGGCCCTGCCCCAAGGGTGGTACAGGGAAGTACGCGGGTCCAAACAGGCTGGATCCATCTTACAGGTCTCCCTTGGTGTGGATGGTGACAAAGTGGACCTTTCCGCCTTTTCAAAGGCAAGCAGACTCATCTACAGAGGAAAGTCAGGCCATTCAGGTGAAACCAGAGACGGCCCTGACTGGCGTGCCTTGGAGGTAGACCCCTACGCCCTGGCCGGCCAAGAGTTGGAGGTGAGCCTCTGGAGTCACGAGGACCCTACCCTTGCACCCCCAGGTGGCGCTGTCATCGTTCTTCGCACAGAAGCAGAGCATCGTCACTTTGAAAAATATCGCTCTGGGCCAGGCCATAGAAATCCTTCTTACAGTGAATATAAAATGCGCCTGGGCCGAGCCCTTGTGAGGGAAACAACGAATCTCATACCAGACCTGGAGCAAGCCATTGCCGTCATGGACGTAGCCACCCCCCTCACGTATGAAGAACGGGGCGGGAGGAGCGAAGGAGCAGCGGCAGGATGGTCATGGGATTACGAGGACAATCCAGATTATCAACCTGTAGAACTCATAAGAACGCCCATTCACGGGCTCTATATGGCGGGGTACCAGGCCTATTCAGCCCTCTTCATGGGTGGGGTGCCCATGGCCATGGCAAGCGGCCTCAGGGCCGCAGAGGCCCTATTGGAGGGTGCTGGGCCACATGTAGTAAAACTTCCCGGGAGCCCCCCCTCGGTTTCGCCCTCATGAAAAGGCGGAGCCTCTCATGCCTGTTAAGGGCAAGAGAGGCTCCACTATAGCACTCTATGAAGCAGACTTCTGGTGCTGGCACACCTCAGCCTTCAAAGACTTAGATCCGGGGATCAACATTGCCAGGGCCGCCGCATTCCGGTGTGTAGCAGGTGGCGTTGAGGAATTCACAGGTCTCTTTACAAGAAGGGCACCTTGCCGGAGGTTCTACTGCCGTAACAAGAAACCCACAGCTTCCGCATTTCCAATATGTCAAGTTACATTGAGGACAAATGTCTCCCACAAATTTTCCCGAAGCAGTGTGGCCACAATGGGCACAGGTCATCTGGTCGTTTCCCATGTCAGCTACCCCCTTTTTTTGTGAGTAAATCCTTACGTTGGGCCTGCCATATACCCTAACATAAGTCTTGCCCCTGCCGTTTTCAAGCGTAATGAGATAGGATTGTCTGAGACATGAAGACGAACGCCCCAAGGCCGATTAGACAGCCTTCTTCTTTCCATTAGCTGATGAAAAGGGGTCGCTAGAAACGCCAACGTGGCCTTGGCCCCCCTTCAGAGCGACCGAACGATCTCTCTCACCACCTTCTTGGCCGCAATGTCCCGATCATAGGGAGACTCCCCTTTGAGATCTGCTTCGATGATCTCTTCATCATAGGGCAGAAAACCGAGCCACTCAAAACCGGTGACGTACTCTTCCAGAAAGGCCCTATCGGCCTCTCCCCTAATCTTATTGCCCACCAGAAAGATCTTGGTAAGGCCGATCTCCTCGGCCAGGCGCTTGATATTGTGAGCGGTCTCCACGCTTCTTCGGCCCGGCTCCACTACCACCATGAGCTTGTCTGTAGCAGTAGCCGTGCCCCGGCCCAGGTGCTCGATCCCCGCCTCCATGTCCATGACCACCACTTCGTCTCGGGCTAGAAGCACGTGCATGACCAGCGTCTTTAAAAGGGTGCTCTCCGGACAGATGCACCCTCCCCCACCCCTTTTGACTCCACCAAGGCGCATGAACTTGATGTGGTCCACCTCCACGGAGAGCTTTTCCGGCAGGTCGTCTACCTTGGGATTGAGCTTAAAAAAGGACCCCATGGACCCGACCTTGGCCCCGGTTCGCTCCTCGATAAGTGCCTTCATATCGGAAATGGGGGTGATCGATTCAGGATTGGGAATACCCAGGGCTGCTGCAAGATTGGCATCCGGGTCTGCGTCTATGGCCAAGACCCGTTTTCCTTCATCACTCAGTGTCTTGATCAGCAGGGCCGCAAAGGTGGTCTTACCCACCCCGCCCTTTCCGCTGATAGCCAGTTTCATTGCCAGCTCCTTATCCCCTGTTCTAGTGAGATCTTGAGGCCCAGGTGAAAGGCCGTCGCTTCCCAGACTTCGTCTTCAAACAACCATACATACAGGCATTTATCAAGTGTAATCCAGTCCCATGCTCCCACGCAGCCGCACCCCGGATTCTGTTGAGAATGGGATAACATCTACTTATACGAACATGTAACATTTGGCCGGGCATGATCTGTTGGTGAGTCGACTGCACCCTTCTGTGGAACTGGGGTTAAACCGTTCTTCGCAGTTTTTGCATCCAAATATCGTATTTTTTGCGCCCAAAATAGGCCGTTCTACGATCTGTTACCCATCAGAATCCTTGACAAAAAAACCCCCTGGTGGTAGACACCGTAATGTCCGCGTCTGACCCGTCAACCTGAAAAGAAGAGGCTGCCATGCACTGAATGGAAAGGCCCTGTTTCTCCTAAAGAGAGGCGGGGTTTTGTCTTTTGAGGGCTTAGGCAAAGGCTGTTCAGCACTCTTTGAGTCTTATGTGAGCACGTCGCTGCATTAAAAGTGTCTCAGGTTTTTCAGGAAATAAGTGAATGTGAAGGTTAGCGCGCTGCAACATAACTACCCCTATGAGGGGGCAAAAGCTGCACTTATTACATTTGTGTAATTCTCTGTCTGAACTGCCAACATTCGCTAAGCCTAGAACATTTAGGCAAATATGGCTTATCGGGCCTTATTTTCTCTTATTTCTTGCAAGTGTTTCAGGTTTAAGAAAGCGGCAAAAAAACGCAAGCATATAATTACTAATGTTAAGTGCCAAGGTATGAAAAAAAAGACTAAACGGAAAATTAAAAGGTCTGGGGTTATCATAACCGCTTTGGTGGTCACGACAACTGGATTAATTCCTTTAGTGTTGAAAAATGATTTGTTTTACTCAAACTGGTGGGGAGGATTGGTATTTGCTCCTTTGGCAATATTTGTGGGCGTCTTTTTGCTCTATCTTTCAATATTCAAATGGAAAAAGATGGAGAAAATGAAATAGCCGTAGATTTGCTGGAATAGAACTGCAACGGTTGGCGGGCACTTAACAAATCACTGTACCTGACCGGGAGCAACTTTTGTAGTTTTTCGAGAATGCCTGTGGACGCTCGAAAGGTCTTGGCCGGCAGGTAAGCTCAAGCGTTAGGTGCAAAGAAGGGAATAGAGAATAATGGCCTTTTCAGAATTAGAAAAGAAACGAATTGAGAGATTAATTGGAAAATTCTGCGATAATCGTGTCCATGAAAGAGCCCGCGACCAGTTGAAAAACGGCTACCGAATCGAAAACCAAGATATTTTCATATTCGAAAGCAGGCCGCGTTGGGATGACCCGAGTAAGTGGCTGGATATGGATTTTGCCAAAATTACTTACGTGAAAAGTCGTGGTGTTTGGAAACTGTACTGGAAACGAGCAAGTGGCAAGTGGAACCAGTATGAACCTCATAGAGAAAGCAGAAAGATTGAGGACCTGGTTGCTACCATAGATGAAGATAGCTACGGTTGCTTTTTCGGATAGTTAAGCACCTAACATGCTGCTTCACAAAGGACCGCTCGCCACCTCGCGTCCTGCGAGGCGTAGCGTTATTTTCGACATGGGAAGAAAGCCTCGACAGAAAACTGGTCTGGCTAGAATATGGGCAGCTTTCTTTTATTCTTTGGATGGGTTGAGAGTAGCTATTTCAAGTGAAACAGCATTTCGCCAGGAGCTGTGTGTAGTCGTAATTGGTTTGGTGGTTCTCCCTTTTCTGCCTCTATCTCTTGCTTGGAAAGGGCTCCTTTTCTTTGCGAGCACATCTGTTTTGATTGTTGAGCTTTTAAATTCCTCTATAGAATCAATCGTTGATCTGGCTTCACCGGAATTTCATGTATTTGCCAAGAAGGCAAAAGATTTCAGCAGCGCAGCAGTTTTGCTGGTCATCACTGTTGCCTTGATTTTATGGGGGTGTGCAATTTTCATCGTTTTTACAAACAAATCGCTATGATGTGAAAAAATTAAAACTGCAAATGTGACGAATAAAATCGTAGAAAACATTTTAGTAATCGCTGCACTTGACCGGTAGAGGTGCGGCGGCGCTAATCGCGGCTAGTTTGGGGCCGGCAAGTGAACTCAAAGGTTCGACGCCATAAGAACAAACTAAGAACTATTTGGCCCAGTTTTCCATCTTTAGGGATACGACACGATTGAACTCGCCTTCGTTGTTGGTGACCAGCGTGCAATTGAGGGATAGTGCATGTGCCGCGATGAGCATATCCATAGTCCCTATCGGCGTTCCACAGCGATCCAGATATGCTCGAATCTTCCCGTACTCCTGGGCAGCCATGTCGTCATAGGAAAGGATTTCGAGGGGAGCGAGGAATGCGGCCAAGGCAATTTTGTTCTGATCGGGCCGGGAACTCTTTTCTGCCCCATATGCAAGTTCGCTGAGTGTAATTGAAGAAATCCCGATATCGGAGATGCGAGTGTTCTTCAGCCGCCCGAGTACCGGTTCCGGCTTCTTTTTGATGATGTAGATACAAATGTTGGTGTCTAGCATAAAGGTGATCACAACGCTTCCCTCGACTGATGTTCTGGCTGTTCCCGGGTGGTCATGAAATCGTCGGAAAAATGGTCGAGGCTGTTGACAAGTGAGGCCCACGGGTCATCCTTGGGAATGAGCATGACCACTCCATGGAGCTTTTTAATATAGACGTCAGACCCCGAGAACCGGAAATCTTTGGGCAAACGAACCGCTTGGCTACGTCCATTGACAAAAAGGCGTGCTGTTTTCATGTGAACCTCCATTTTCTGACTAGCTTTTTGCCATGATATATACCATGGCATCTATCGTATCTCAATAGAAAAATGGGTTTTTAAAGGCGTCGAACACCCGCCTGCAAAGGGATGGTGGCCACTTCGTGTCCACCACCTCTGAGCCAGAGCGTTTCCCGCCCACCAGGTTGCAATACGCAATAAATTGTGGTAAAATGCGACAAAAAACACGGGGGTGCTACGATGACAACAGCTATTAGAGTCTCTGGTGAACTGGTCAAAGAGGCTAAAATCTATAGCAAAATCGACAAACGATCCATAACCGGGCAAATTGAACATTGGGCTAGAATTGGAAAATGCGCAGAGGAAAATCCCGACCTCACATACAGCCTCATTAAAGAAATATTGATTGGGGTAGCTGAGTTGGATCAGGGCGAATCTTCTGAATATAAATTTGGATAGGATTCTATGAAAGCCCTCCAATCAAGATCTTTTCAACGAAAAGTCAGGAAATTCAGCAAAAAACAAAAGCTACAGTTGGACGAGCAGGTAAAGGCGATTATCGACGATCCGACCATCGGCTTTGAAAAGAAGGGCGATTTGCGAGGTATCTACGTACACAAGTTTAAGATCGGGGCAACTCAGTATCTTTTGGCTTACAGAATTATTGAAGGAAATCTAGAATTGATAATGATTGGCCCTTATGAAAATTACTACCGAGATTTAAGAAAATACATGAAAAGCACTTAAGCGAACATATCGCTGTAGCTGAAATGTCACGCTTGCGTGTTTTTCCTAATAAACGTTGAAAAGACACAGAACACCATTCAGCTAAGCTCGGACGTACGTCAAAACAATAAATGGCAGGGGATATGCCGAATTTACGGTGGTGGGAATGTCTTCAGGGAAAAATGGGATTCCATGGGGTCAAAATCACGATCATCGTGGAGCAAAGTCAATCCTTCGATGATACAAAAAGTTGCTATAATGACATCAATCGTTTTCCTTACGGTCACGCCAGCTTTTCGAAGGGAGCGGTAATTTTTGGCACTTTGAATCGCGACATTGTATCCACCGATTTGGCGGAACGGGAGAACGCTAAGGAAGCTCTTGGCGGTTTCGAAATCCTCGTTTGATCTGAAGCCCTGAAGGACCTCAGTGAGAATCAGATCCCCGATGACGACGGGCACATTGGAAAGGTAATTGTCGAGTGAGTCTGTCTGCCACGTGGACAAGCCGTTGAAATAATCGATCCATACGGATGAGTCGACCAATATCACCGATCCAACCTCATTTTATTGAGGTCGCCATCCCATTTCAGTTTCCCGCGCAGACTTTTGATTCGCTCTTGTTTCTTCATTTGGACCAATAGTCTCAGTCCGGTTTCAACAACAGCTTTTTTGGTTTTGAGCCGGCTGAGTGTCATTGCTTCATTCATGAGTTCGTCGTCTATCACAATATTGGTTCGCATGGCATTACCTCCGACGCTGAATGTGTATAAATATCATATTATATACACACCTGGCTGATGTCAAGAGGCAACTTAGTCTTTTTATTTAAAAGATTTCAAATAGATGTACAACCAGCGGCTGCACAAGGATCGCTCGCAAGCTCAGGACCTGTGAGCCTTACCGGTCTGCGCAAAAGTAGGAAAGATATGATCTTTTTACGTTATCCCGCAGAACCTTTAAGCCCAATCACAGCATGATACGTCATTTGAACTGACCAGAAGGCCTACTTTAGAAAAGATAGGGGCGGCGTCCCCATTATCCACAAGGGCTCCGCCCTTGTTTGAGAGAAAAAGCCTGGATGGAAGAAGCGTTCGGGTGGTTTTGACGCCCCCTTTGAGATGGTAGCCAAGGTTGACGAATACCCCTCCATGGTCTTTTGACAAAATGGGTGGCGCACCTTATAGTATAGTATAGTACTAGACTTCTTGGGCTAGAAAAGGGGGTGTTTTTATGAAAACCAGACATCAACACAGGACCATCATGGATCTTGAGAGAGTGAACAGGTTCAATGCTGAGGGATGCCTTGCCTGCGGCAAGAAGTTCAGCCTTGGAGACGCTGTTGTCATGGCCTGCGGAAAGTGGGAGGGACTCAAGTACATCCACGAAAACGAGGCGGTTTTGGACCCAAAGACAGGGGTCTATTTTGAGCGAAGACACCGTGGGGCCTTAAGGCGCGGTGAGGTGGAGGCTGGGTAACAAGGGTTACATGTAGACAGGCTGTTACCAAGCCCCCTTGCAGTCTTCATAATCCGGCTGCTGCGGGTGTGTTCCGAAACGTTGAAGGATACCCTGAATCGTTTCTGCTGAAGCTCTCGTCCTTTCCCCCCTTCTCCGGCTCTCCGTTTCGCCCCTCTTATTTGGTCTCATTTCCGTCTTCCGTCGTCTTTCTGTTTTCGTCCCTCGTCCCCGTTTCGCCGGCCCTTCCTTTCCCGAGATCGGTCCTCTGTTCTCTTCAGTCTGTCCTCCGTCCTCTGTCGTCTGTCGTCGGTGCTCTCCCCTCTGGTCACTCGTCACTCGTCACTTGTCACTGCTTCAAATATCGTACTTTTTGCACCCGGATTAGGCCGTTCTACCATTTGTTACCCATTAGAATCCTTGACAAAAAAACCTCCTGGTGGTAGATACCGTAAGGTCCGCGTCTGACCCGTCAACCTGAAACAAAGAGGGTGCCATGCACTAAATGCTAAAGCCCCGTTTCTCCCAAAGAGAACGGGGTTTTCTCTTTTTGCGGCTGCGGGCTTAAGCGAATGTGGAAAAATGAAGGGCGTGCCATAAACCGCCCCTTCGATTCCCGTGTGGTACGGGCAAAAGTGGTTGAATTGCAGTGACTAATACATAAAACCATGGACCTTCCCAAGGGCCCCAAAGACGTTATGCGCTACGTTCCAATGCCGCCGCTGAACTTGGTGGTCGTCGGGCGAGACAATGAAAGGAAAAATGAGAAGCATCCTACATGGGAGAAAAGGCTGTCTACTGCATGGGCAGAACCACAAAGTTCCCTAATTGGGAACTTTGTGCTTGACATATTTTAGGGAACTGACTAGGCTATGCATGTGATTAGCCGAAAGACACTGGTCGAGTTCTTTCAACAGCCAGCGCATGGGGATTCAAAGGGCCCCTTGGAGGCATGGTACTACGAAGCCAAACATGCCCAGTGGGCATCGCCGGCAGATGTAAAGGCTCAGTACGGATCTGCAAGCATTCTCAAGGGTAATCGGGTCGTTTTCAATATCGCAGGCAATAAATACCGATTGGTGGTCAGAATCAACTATGATTCGAAAACGGTGTTTGTTCGCTTTATTGGAACACACCGAGAATATGATAGCATTGACGTGGAGGCGATCTAAATGATTAACCGCCTGATAAAAAATGAAGAAGATTACGACATGGCCCTATCGCGCATTGATCAGCTTATGGAGGCCAAACCGGGCAGCATTGAAATGGATGAGTTGGAATTGCTGACTGCCCTTGTAGAAATGTATGAAGATCGCCACTTCCCTATGAGCCCCCCTGAGCCCATTGATGCCATAAAGTTTCGCATGGAGCAGCTGGGATTAAGCCAAAAAGACATGGTTCCCTTCATTGGCACCAAAAGCAAGGTGTCTGAAGTCCTGAATGGTAAACGGTCGCTTACCCTGGCCATGATGAGATCGCTGAACAAAGGCTTGGGTATATCTGCCGAAGTGCTGCTAAAGGAGCCAGGTGCGGATTTCCCGGACGAGATGCAGGACATGGAATGGTCTAGATTCCCGGTAGTTGAAATGGCAAAGCGCGGTTGGATTCGGGCGGGGGCCGACATAAAGGAAAAGGCCGAGGAATTGATACGCGATTTTGTCACACAAGCCGGTGGATTGGAGTCTGTCCCAACGGGATTTTTTCGCCATGGGATAAGGGGCAGATACAATCCTAAGATGGACCTATATTCCCTCACCGCGTGGTGCATTCGCGTGCTGTCCCTTGCCCGAAAGAACCCTTTGAAAACAAGATATATGAAGGGCTCAATTAGATTAAGTACGTTGCAGGAAGTTGCGCGGTTGAGCTATTTTGACAACGGCCCTTTGCTTGCCAGAGAATACCTTGAGAAACACGGGATTCATCTGATTGTGGTTCCCCACCTCCCCAAAACCTACCTCGATGGAGCCGCCATGTTGTTGTCAGATGAGACCCCGGTCATCGGCCTAACGCTTCGCTACGATAGAATTGACAATTTCTGGTTTTGCCTGCTCCATGAACTCGCCCATGTTTCAAAGCATCTATCGACATCCGACCGGCTCATTATCGATGATTTGGACTTGCGAGGAAGAGAGGGCGAGGCCGATGACATAATGGAGAAAGAGGCCGATGAAATGACAACGGATGGACTTATTCCTAAAAGGATTTGGGATAAAAGGCCCATTGCGGGCAAGGCGACGAGTTCTGAGGTGTATACCTTGGCGGCAAAGCTGAAGATTCATCCCGCGATCATTGCAGGAAGAATCCGATACGAGCAGAATAACTATAAGTTGCTATCCAGGCATGTCGGCAACAAACAGGTACGAAAGCACTTTGCCGGAAGCTTTACTGAAGGGGCGTCCTAGTGTCAGGGGTCTTCGTGAGTAGGCACATCTTTTCGGGTTTATCGGCTTCGCTGCTCACCCAGACTCGTTGGCCTCGAAGGCTTCATCAGGGTTTGATTCTGATGAGGAAGAATCTCTGAGCTCTCTGAGAGCTCTAGCGACCCTGAGCCGAGTCGAAGGGGGAGCGGGCGAGAGACCCCGTAGTTTTTGCACGGGAATTAGGTAGTTTTTGCATGAAGAATGGTCACTTTGGGCTATTGATACTCTCATTATGATGTGGTATGGGCTTTTGTTTCCCTTTTTCCCCAACAACCTCAAGCCAAGAGGGTGCCATGAACTGAGTGGAAAGACCCCGCTTCTCGCTAAGAGAGATGGGGTTTTGTTTTTTTGGGGGTCTGTAACGTGATCAGCCAAGCACATATCTGAATTGAAAAAGCAGGGGATTGAGAAGTTGAGTCACCATTTTGGCACCTGAAAAGTGTGAGTTCTGCCGAGGGACAGGCTCATGACAGGTAAGCATGCCATAGTTCCGGTTGAACAGGTTGAAAGGACCATTTTGCTGGTGCGAGGTCAAAAAGTTATCCTGGATACCGACCTTGCCGAGCTTTACGGAGTCACAACCAAGAGACTCAATCAGCAAGTGAGGCGCAATACTAAGCGGTTCCCGTCGGATTTCATGTTTCGCCTCAGTGCAGGGGAAAAGGCTGAGGTGGTTGCAAATTGCAACCACCTATCAAAACTCAAGTTCTCTCGGTCTCTCCCACATGCATTTACTGAACATGGGGCCATCATGGCTGCCAGCGTCCTTAATACGCCAAGGGCCATATAGGCAAGTATCTTCGTGGTGCGGGCGTTCGTGAAGCTTCGAGAGGTGCTGGCAACCCATAAGCAACTGGCACGGAAGTTCCGGGAACTGGAGAAGCATATCAAAGATCATGATGAGAAGATTGAGGTCATTTTTGAGGCGATTCGCCAACTCATGGCACCGCCTGAGAAGCCCAAGAGAAAGATAGGTTTTGAGGTCAAGGAAAAGCGTGCGTCCTACGGTAAGCGTAAGAAAGGGAAGAACTGAGGCCCGGTGAATCCGAGAAGGGGTGTGAATTTCTGAATGATGAGACAAATCATGGTTTGGATTCAACCTATGATCAGATAACGGGGCAGATCGTGAAGATGATCGCTGAAGCGGGCAAATGCCTCGTCAAATGATCTCCGGTTCTCCGATTCATGCTGTCCCCGTCTCTCGTCCGGCCTGTGCCAGGACGGTCGGGAGCGGGCGAGAGATTACAAAGGCCTATCTCTCACAGAGCCTTCAGCCGATTTCCTGAGAAGGGTAATCCGCTCAACATCCCTGTGGGCGTCTGGCCATTGATAAATTTCAACGAGGCTTTGCTCAAAGACGGCATCACCAGGGTTATTAGTGCTCCGCCTTCGGCGGACTGAGGGTTGACCTAATTCTTCGTGCTCGAAGAATTAGGTCAAGAAGTTCATCTCTGAGCTCTCTGAGAGCTCTAGCGAACGGAGTGAGCGGGCGAGATATTTTAGGTTCTTGGATCTCACAAATAGCCACGAGGTTTGAACGCCATGGCCCAGTCATCTGCGATCTGTCGTCAGCCATCTGTCGTCTATAAGTATGTGGAGTTATCCGGTTAGGAAACACGCGAAAAGTTGAAATGCCCTGCCTCAGGGCTTCTTGATGGTGGTATTTATCAAGAAAACTAGATACTAGCTGGTTCACGGCGACTGCGTCGCCGCGATTAGACGGATCTAAAATGTGGTCTACGTAACATGGAAGAAGAACTAAAAAAGCTGATTCCGAAAGTATACGACGATTTGGCACAGCCAGGTGTCCGCCGCGTGGGCCGCACTCTTGCTGAGGCCGTCAATACCGCACTCCGACCAGCTGATGGTGTCTTATGGACTATCAATCAGGCCTTTGATTGGGTGTCTCGCGCAGTTGAAAGGTGTCTTGAGCACCGAAAGGTGGCACATGACCGAGTTGTCAGTCCATCCCTATTGATTGAAGGTCGAATACTCCAAGGCCTTCAACTTGCTGGTCCGGATGACGATTCTCAGCTACGTAACATGTTTGCGGCCCTTCTGGCATCTGCAATGGACCAAGAAAGCACAAGTCGCGTGCACCCTTCATTCGTAACGGCACTCCAACAGATCCTACCTGACGAAGCGCGCTTTTTCTCCGCCATCGCACACCATCGAGTTATGGTTATCAATGCCTCGAATCTTCAGCGCAAGTGGATTCGATACGGCACGTGGTCGTATCACTTCTTCGATGAAGTCGATCTCGCCAACGTGAATAACAGCAACTACTGGGAGTTTTTGGCAAGCCTGAAGCATCTGGGTCTCATTGACTTCACTGTTCCATACCATGCCGAATGGGAACGTGAGGCGATCCATTTGCCCCCAGTGTCCCGGATTTTTGATCTTTGGCGCAGATTTGCTATTCAACATTGGCATTCGAAAAAAGGAGGGTCGCCAGGCGATGAGTGGTATCAGGAAGTACATCGTATGTTCGATTTTAAGGCCTGTCGAATCACTCAGTGGGGGGAGGATTTTGCCGATGTCTGTGCGGCTAAGGAATTCTATTCTGGAGGTCGTGCATCAGCACCTGAATGGGCGCAATAGCCTTGAACGGCCCAACATCTGGTTGAACCGGATGTGCGGATAATACGCCCGCACACTCGTTCCCCCGCATGTTATGTGCCTAACGAGAGGAGGCCTTTGTGGCGCGACAAGAGCATGTATTGACGGTGTTCGTGGCTTCACCAGGCGACGTAGAGGCCGAACGCGGAAAACTTGAGGACGTAATCCGCGAATTGAACAATACATGGAGCCGCGAACTTGGCGTGCGCCTTGATCTTGTGAAATGGGAGACTCACGCGTATCCCGGATTTGGCGCGGACGCTCAAGATGTAATCAATGACCAGATTCCCGAAGACTACGATTTCTTTGTTGGAATCATGTGGTGCCGATATGGAACACCAACTGGACGGGCGGGATCTGGCACCGTCGAAGAATTTGAACGCGCCAAAGCTCGCTATGACGCTGACAACAACTCCGTTCAGTTGATGGTTTACTTCAAAGATGAACCTATTCCTCCAAGCCAGTTGGACCCAGCTGAGCTTGCGAACGTGAACGCATTCCGCGACTCACTAGGCGACGAAGGCGGACTGTATTGGAAATTTACCGACATCGGCCATTTTGAAAAACTAATTCGCCTTCACTTGACTCGACAGGTGCAAGCTTGGAAATCGCGGCCAACATCGGTTGCAGCAACTGAAGAGAACGACACCGCTCAAAACGAGTCCGAAAATGCAACTGACGAATATGACGATGATGGCATCTTGGACCTAATGGAGGTTTTTCAGGACAAATTTGCTGAACTCCTCGAAATAACACAACGAATTGCCACTGCGACCGAAGACCTCGGTGCGAAAACTAATGCAAGAACAGCTGAGATGAACGCCCTTCCCCGAGATTCAAAAGGCAACGCAAATCCCAAAGAAGCCAAACGTGTCATATCTAAGGCTGCTTCAGATATGAACCAATTCACGGCGCGAATTGATGCGGAATTGCCTTTGTACAATGACGCCATGAATACTGGGATGAATTCATTTATTAAGGCCGCAACTATGACTGTAGATTTGGAAAATAAAGCGGGAGATGTACAAGAGGGTTTGGATGCCGTAATAACACTGCGGAGTACGCTCGCGACATCAAAGCAATCTACCGCTGAATTCCGTGAGTCAATAGCTTCACTTCCACGAATGACCACTACTTTAAACAAGGCCAAACGAGGTGCTGTAGACGCCATTGACAGGCTGTTGATCGAATTCACGAATAGCCAGTCGTTATTATCCGAATCCGAAAAGGTTATACGCGACTTGCTCAAAGAACCGGACGGCAAATAACAATGCAATCCACCGCAGCCGCGAAGCCGGGCGTTTTCAAATGGACAATCATTCGTCGCGGCCCGGTGATTTGCGACGTTGTTAAAAATGGAAGACAGTAGAAATGGTGACTATTGATTGTGTCGGTGTCCCTATACCAGTAGATCATCCTGAATTTAGGAGCGACAAACCATTATTGAAGAAAATTAAACAAGTTGAATCCCTTATAGAAATAGAACATGACATTAGAGATACCAAAGTCGCATTAACTGCATTACGAAATAGCCTGAAAAATGAAAACCACGAAGAAATTATTTCTTTGTTTAATTGTTTCCCGTGGACTATTTCTGAGTCGATACTCTCTTATATTGTCGTTTTATATGCAAAAGCATTTACTGAAGGAACTGGTAGAACAAGACTTAACGCTCAGGTCGAAAATATTTTTGGAAAAGATATAGATAAGCATGAATACACGATGGAATTAAGGCATAGTTTTTATGCTCACCATAGAATTGAGGCTAATAGACATCAGTTGTTCTGCCTTCCTCATTCCCCAAGCCGAGGCAAGGTAGAATTAAATCCAAGTGGGCAAACAACCAGGATTCTTATGCCTACATGGATTAAGTTAGAAAAGATAGAATTCTGCATATTAAAAGTTGAAGAATATTTAAATCTCCAAATAAAAGGCCTTTGCAAAGCCATTGAGGATGGCCCCCCGTTTCCGAGTTTGTGTCCCAAAAGTGGGAATGAATTACACTACATGGTATGATGA
This sequence comes from Thermodesulfobacteriota bacterium, assembly GCA_034189385.1. Lineage (GTDB taxonomy): Bacteria > Desulfobacterota > Desulfobacteria > Desulfobacterales. The sequence goes on along the minus strand of JAXHVD010000036.1, from coordinate 58 downwards.
GCTCGGCTGGGGAACGTAGGGAGCCCATAGGGCGACCGGAGTTCCCCAGCAGGCAGCA
>JAXHVD010000035.1:0-24702 GCA_034189385.1 Thermodesulfobacteriota bacterium | reverse complement strand
CCGCCAAAGGGCCTCTTGGCAATCCGGCCGTTCTCCGTTCGGCTAAAGTGCATCCCGTGTCTTTCGAGCCAAACGATTTCCTCCCAGGCAGACTCACAGACCTTCTTGATGATATTCTGATCGGAAGAGCAGTCCGATCCTTTCCATGTATCGAACATGTGATAGACTATCTTATCGATCGGGTCGTCCGGGTCCACGGCTGCCATCCCGCCCTGTGCCGTGGAGGTGTGAGATTTCTGGGGGCTATGGACCTTGGTCACAGCCATGACACTGGTGCCTGGACGGCGATGGCATATTTCCGCCGCACACCTTAAGCCTGCCCCTCCAGCCCCAACAACCAGGACTTCGGGCCTCAGCACTGAGTCTATCCTGAGTTTCTTTTCCACCTTTATACTCCTCTATAGCAACCGATCACTGGGTAGCGTGCTCCTTGGAACGGCTTGCCCTTTCCTAGATGCTAAAAACTAGCTTGACTCCCGCATAAGCAAAAACCGTCATCATGAGGACCGTCAATACCGAGAGTCCGAGCCGTGCACGGCGATCGTCTACGTAGTCAACGATGATGGTGTAGACGCCAAAACCGGCATGAAAAAAGACAGTGATGACAAAAACCATGTCCACCAGCTTCATGCCTATACCAGACATCCTGGCCATGATGGTGTCCACATCGTGTCCCATTTTGTAGCTCAAGTGCATGAAGAACATGTGTCCTGAGACCATGGGGAGAAGAAAGGCCCCTGAGATCCTCTGAAGCTTCCACCACACCACATTCCTTGTAGGCCAAACTTTCTGATACACAATGGCGGCAGTGATCATCCCAGCCATCGTAACGGTAAGCCAAAAAACGCCCACAGAAACCTGTTGATTGCCCATCACCATGAACAGGCCCAATGTGAGCACGTACAAGGCGCTTAGCAAGAGGACCCAACGGATCATAAGCGCGTCGTTCCTCACGCGGAAGATCTCGTAGAGTATGAGCCTGGTCCCGTTGAGGGCATGAAAGATGACGGGCACGGCAAGGGTCCACTCCAAAAAGCCAAAGAGAAAGTTATCCAAAAACTTCATCTTGGAAGCAAAGCCGGCAGGATCATAGAGACCTGAAAGGGTGATGATATGGAAAAACATGTAAAGGACCAGCATCAGGCCTGTGACCTTATGGGCCCAAGTCATGACAAATCCCCAACCGTGGGATTGCGCATAGTAGGTCAGCTTCTCAGACCGTGGTATCAGTCCTGCCAGGTATGTCTCAACGCGAGCCTTTTGTGCGGATATGTCCATGTCATTCTCCCTGTGTGGACAAGGCGAAACCCGTCTTTTTGGCGCCCTTTCTTATCATGAACTAATTGCTTGTCAACACAAACAATTGGTAATGTTCAAAAGTTGAGGCAAACTTCCATGGCAGACCTTCAAGGGGACGGGATTGGTGGCTGGGCGCAGGGACACAGCCATTTCCACCTAGAGAAATCGCACTGCATCTCAAAGGCATTGGATGGCAAAGAGAAGAGATGATCCCTCTCCCCGAGGTCTATTCAAAAATCCACTGTGGCGACCTCTAAACATTGCCCAATAATCGGCCCATTTACAAAACACACTGCGCTGGGCTGCCCGGAAGGGGCGGCAGCAACGACATCCCCTGGAAGGAGCCTCAGGGGTGTTGTCGCAGCATCCCAAGGCAAGGCGCCTTTGGGTCCAGTAGGTGAACTCAAAGACGGTCTCCAATGGCCACAAACAGATATTGAGATAATCAATGTATGAGAATTGATATAATCGATATTACCTATTTGACACTTACGTAGAAATGTTACAGGAATGAGGCTGTTTTTTTACAAGAAAAGGCTGGCAGGTGCGGTAATCCCTATCTCACCAGAACTGAAGGCCTAACGTGAACAGGAGAGGGCTTGATGGAGACATTGAATTGCCGGGGGCTTGCCTGTCCCCAGCCGGTACTTAGAACCAAAGATCTTGTTGAATCCAACCCTCAGGCCATGGAATTCACGGTGGTGGTTGACAATGCTGCCTCCGCCCAAAACGTCGTGAGGTTCTTTGAAAGCCAAGGCTTTGAAGCGTCTCTTGATAAAGAGGGGCGTGACTTTGAGATCAAGGCGGCAAAGTCCGAAGAACGCGCTGACGTGCCTGCTGCGACAGAGGCAGCGTCTTCATTACAGAAGACACTCGTGCTGATTACTAAGAACACTATGGGTTCTGGGGACGATCTTCTGGGAGCTGGGCTCATGCGCAATTACCTCGACACCCTCAATGAGATGGGAGAGGCCCTTTGGAGGCTGGTCTTTCTGAACAGTGGGGTCAAGCTCACAGTAGAGGGGGCCGAAACCCTGCCCGCCGTCCAACATTTAGAGGCTCATGGCGTGAGCGTCTTGGTGTGCGGCACCTGCTTGAATCATTTTGATCTGTTGGAGCAGAAGCGGGTGGGGGTCACCACCAACATGCTTGATATCGTGACAAGCCTGCAGGTTGCGGACAAAGTAATTAGCCTGTGAGCTCGCACTTCAGGGTCGGGCTGAATTGAATGCAAAAGACGAGATCTTTTGAAAGGGCCCATGACGCTTCTAACGCACCCGGCCCTTGGGGCCACGCCAGAGGGGGTGATGCTGACCTAACCGGAATAGTGTATTGAGAGGTTGGTTGTTATTGAGGTTTACCAAATTCTTACTACAGGAGGAAGTTGCATGAGGAGAGTTGCGCTATTGGCCAAGATGATGCTGACGTTCTTGTGTGTGCTGGTATTGGTGAACCCATGCTGGGCGGGAATCAAAATGGAACTTGATGACCAAACCCATGGGGAGATCGGTATTTGGATGCAGGGTATGTATCAGTTTGTTGAGGATGGCAAGGGTGATGAGGATTTAAACGATTTCATGATCCGGCGTGCCTATTTGTATCTGAAGGGACAGGTGACAGAGCATGTGAGCTTCTTTACCCACATCGCTTCGGATAAGGTCGGGCAGGAGGGGCTTGACAAATCTGGAATAGGACTGGGAAGCGGTGTCGCCTGGCGCGACTTGTGGCTTACTCTAAACTTAGATGAGGCCTTGAAGGTTCAGTTCGGCCGCATGTATGTTCCACTCACTCGCAACTATGGCACCACGTCAACAAAGGCGATGTTGACCATGGATCTTCCCTTTTTGCAGGGAGGCTCCAGAGGTGGCATCTTTTATGCCCAGAAGGTGGGCCGAGACGACAGTGTGACCCTGTGGGGGAATCCCATGGACGGACTCCTGCAATACCGTTTCATGATTTCCGAAGGGGTTGAGGGTGACAACAATCCCGAAGACAACTTGCGCTTTGTGGGACGGCTTTCGCTAAGCCTGCTGGAGCCGGAGACCAGCTGGTTTAATAAAGGGACATACCTGGGTAAGAAAAAGGTCTTGAGCCTGGGCCTGGGCTACCAGAGTCAAGACGACCTGACCTTGAACAGTGTTGAGGGTGAAGACAATGAGGTCTGGACCGCTGATGTCTTCTTTGACCACCCCTTAGGAGACGGTGCGGTCACCTTTGAGGCGGCCTATATCGATATCGAAAAATGTACGGAAACGCAGCCGCAGATGTATACAGATCTAGCCGCTGGAGACGATGCTGAGAACTGGTATTTCAATGTCGGATATCTTCTGCCCGGATCCTTTGGCCCTGGGCAGTTGCAGCCATACTTCCGCTACGAGACAGTGGATGTGGACGGCAAGAGTGAGACCGATTTCTTTAGTGGCGGCGTCAACTATTATATGAAGGGACACAACTGCAAGATAACAGCCGACTACATGAATGTCGATCCTGATAACGATGAAAAAGACGACAGGGGAATCTTCACCTTGCAGGTCTGCGTGGGATTCTAGTGCAATGCAATCCTGACCGTTTCGTAGAAAGTTGTCACCCCGGTGAAAACCGGGGTCCAGGGGCATTTTAACTGTCTGACATTACGGGATGGCGCTCAGGGTTGCGCCTGGCGGCTTGAACAGAGGCACGGTGCCCGGCTTTCGAAGGAGTCACAGAAAGAGGGATTCTTTGCCTTTATACGATTTCATTCATTCTAGATTCTAATTAATTTGGCCTTGCGGGCCCAACAGGCCTGCAGGGCCAAAGCTTTTGGTAACGTTCAAAAGTTGAGCCAAAGCGTCTTCGCAGGCAGTTAAAAGGATAGGGAGGATGGCTGAACATAGGCATACAGCCATTTCCATCCACAGCAATGGTATGGGCTACTTAAAGGCATTGGATGCCGAAGAGAAGCGATTCGCCCTATCCGGTAGTTGTCTATTCAGAAATAGACGATGTCATAACTTCTGAACGTTATTAATCTTTTTGAGCCCTTTCTGGGTGGTCACTGTTACATAAGGTAAATGAAACTCATCTTCTTCTGCCCTGAAACGCACCAGACTTTTGAAACTGACGCCTATCGGATCATTAAAGACCATGGCATCAAGACCGATGAGTCCGGAAACAAGGTCTGGGATGCCAAGGTCCAACTCACGATTGCCTGCCCCTTTTGCGGAAAAAGACATCTTTACCCCGCCAGCAGACTTGCTTGCCCTTTTACTTGATTGCCCCGTTCCAAACCCAGAAAGGCTATCCGAGCAACCAGATGGCTTCATAGTCTCTCAGGATACGCATGACATGGGAACTTTAAATATCTTATACGGGAAAACATAGAAATTATCTATTTGACATATTCCTTATTTCTCTATATGGTTTCTCCGAAGTTCAAATTTTCTCCTTGGAACAAATCTGCAGCACCACAATTCTTACTGAACTGGGGGTGAAACATCGGTGCCTAACGAGAAGATACCGAATCGTTTGAGCAGATGAGGCCTTGCCCTAATTTCCATCCGGCCTAGGTTAGGTTGCGGCCTGGAAATCGTGGAGGGTTGTTTTGGCAAGGCTGGAAGTCCTCGTTTCTCGACGTTGTTTGTCAAGTCCCGCTTCAAACTTCCCTAAAGCCTTACCAGAAGAAGCTTCCTTTCATCGTGGGCAAAGCCCACCAATCCTTCGGCAAGCCAGTCTCGTCTCGAATACCCATGAGGAGATATCGCGGCAGGTGTGGCAAAAAAGCGGTCCCAGCCTGACGTATGGTCTGTGAGCGTAACTACCGCTTGGCTAATCAGAATTCGGGCGGAAAAGCATCTTGTCAAAGATGCAGAATGAGGTCTCGGTGAGAAGGCTTCGCCCCGTTCCGCCCGAAAGAACCTGCGTGTTGCGGGGTCTGGTCTCACATTTCTCCTCCATTTAGGCGGGGCCCATAGGCCCCGCCTAACCCCGGGGCCTAGAACCGGACCAGGGATGAATCTAATAGAGGGATCTTTAGGGAGGAGATTTCGACATGTCAGAGTCAATTGATCCAACGGAATTGCGGTGGGACATCGGCTGTTATCATACCATTTACCGGTGGACGCGGATCTCTCCCATTAGGGTTGCCGGAAAAGAAGGTGCGTGCGGGGCTCGATCCTGATCTCGCGGACTTTCCAATGTGTCCCCACAGACCCAAGGGTCTTTGATCTATAGCCGCAGAGCCTGTCTAGCAGATGATGGCAGGAGCTGTAACCTGTGAACAGAAGTCTTTTGACGAAACAGCAAACATTGCCGGTGCTGTCATAGTGACTTATTCCCCCAATGAGGGCTCCACGTGCATCTCGCCGCCGAAGTCGTCGGAAGTCATTGTTTAAAAAGCCGGTCTTAAGGAGGTGATACTGAGGTGTGAAATGGGCTGTTCTCTTAAAACTCACATGTAAACTAGAAAGGAGAAAAAATGACAAGAGATTTGGATCTTAGTAGAAGAGGGTTTTTGAAAAGAAGTGTCGTCGGAGCTGGTGCTCTTACAGCGGGCTTTGCGGGGGGGCTTACGCTACCCCAGACTGCCCATGCTGCACTGGGCTATTTGCCTGCCGATAGCAGCCACCTGCTCGACGTCAACATGGTAAAGAAATATGCCTGGTATCATTACCACGCAAACGGCGGCTGCATGAACGGGGCTGCATCGGGGCTTATTGACGGATTTAAGGATGCTTACAGTGGCGAAGGAACGGATTGGGATCAGATCCCAAGTGGTGCCACTAGCTGGTTCAAATTTGGAAGCGGAGGCATTAACTGTTGGGGTACATTGTGTGGCATTCTCAACGGCTGCATTTCTGCTTTAGGTCTCGCGAACCTTTGGTCACCGCTTGCAACGGAAGTGCTGGGTCATTACTGCGAGACGGAGTTTCCACCCAGAGGCCTTCACGATCTCTTTGAGGACCCCACCTACGGCTGGGACACCGGCTACGCTCCCGAGCCGGTACCTGACCACGAGGTCCTGGCCTACACCACAGCCTATTCGCCCCTTTGCCATGTCTCGATCAGCAAGTGGTGTTACGCAGCGGGTGTGGATTTGAATGATATGTCCGCTTACGCTAACACTCACAAGAACGATCGTTGTGGAAAGGCATGTGCTTACATGGCGGGACACACGGCGGAATTGATCAATTATTACCTGGTAAATGCAGGCGTGGAGAATCCTTATCAGCTGCCAGACGCCACCGCGAGCTGCAAGACCTGTCACTTTAAGGTGTCCGATCCGTTTACAGCTCAGGAGCACCCGGCCCAGTGCGGCCTGATGGACTGCGCAGAGTGCCATTCGGTCGATGCGATTCATCAGGGACTCAGGCTAATTGTTGAAGATGTGTGGACCACAGGCGGCACTGGCACCGTGAAGAACACGTTTACCTCTGGGGATCCCATCCAATACAACGTGCGGTTCCACGTCTTGGGCGGGGGCAGCTGCTATGTGAAGGCCGTCAAGTCCAAGGCGAAAGACGGGGCCGGTGTTAAGATGCTAGCCCTGACCAAGGATGAGACGCTAACCGCAGCCACTTATGACTGGGTGTGGTCTGACACCATCGGGGTAGGCGACGCGACGGGCACCGCAAAGGTGATTGTGAGTTTGAAGATGCTCAACTACGCAGGTGGCGAGCTGCTTGGTGAGGAGACAATGAAGCACAAGTTTACCATCGAGTAAGAGCCCTCCCCCAAAGGCCTTGGAGGTCATCAAGACTTCTTGTCATTTATCTATTGAAGAGAGGAGGGTCTGCGTAGTTGGGGAAATGACTTCAGCCAAGAGAGGAGTAAAGCATGACCCTCCTTTCTGTTCATCAAGGGGGGCACCTCCATACCGGGCGCCCCCTTTTCCTTTCCGGAGAGGGCTGCATTTGTGAGTACCCATACTGCCCTGTCCAGCTGAAGTCTACCACGAGAAATGCGGCGGTTGTTTGCCCGGCACGAAGAAGGGGAGGACGAGTCCCCAAAACTAATCTTTCAGCCCAAATGGCTCATAGGTTCGGGGAACATAAGGCCTTTGATGTGGGCCCAGATGGTGGCTGAGCAGCGAAGCCCGATTAGAATAATTGAGAATGGTGAGCATCAACTCCCGGCCCTTCAACAGGCCTAAAGAGCCCTTTGCTGCACTCACCTCGTCAAATGCCTCCACCCCATCTCGTCGAACCGTCGGGCCGACCAGCATCACAGGCACGGGCTCGCCAGAGTGAATCAAAGGGCCCATGCTGGGTGTGGAATGGTCTGCCGTGACCACGACTAGCAGATCATCCCTGGTTCCCACTGCCCGGATCAATTCTTCCAGTCCGCGATCAAGGGCAGCAATAGCGGCTTCTTTCCGCCTTGGATCTCCCGTGTGGCCGGCCTCGTCCGGTACCTTGGTGTGGACATGGATGAAATCACGGGCATGATCTGCCAGGGCAAGGTCTATCCTTTCCCTGAGATCCTCATCTGGTTTGTCCGTATCTTTTACACGGGTAAATCTGAGCCCCAACTCATGGGCCAGACCTTTATACATTGCTCCTGAGGCGATAAACATCCCTGCCATACCCCACTTCTGATCAAAGGGCTCCTGCTCAATACGGCGCCCGCAGCGTTGTGTTGCAAGGAAATTGGCAGGCGGCATGCCGTTGGCCTGTCGCCGACGGTTGACTTCGTGCTCGGACAAGACCCTGTAGCAGTGGGTAAGATAGGCGTTCAAGGCTTTCGCGCTCTGGGCCGCACTTTCTGGCTCCGGGTTGTCTGAAAGAGCCCAGATCTTGGCCATGGCTTGGCTGACCACCATGGGATCAGAGTCAGATATGCAGGGCGACGCCTGGCCACTTAAGATGAGAATGGCGTCATTGCTGCGGGTCTGCTGGAGGCGAAAGGCAATTCCATCTACTTCATAGGTAGCAATGGCAGAGAAAACCTGCCGCAGCTCTTCGTCATCCATAGGGGGACGTTTTCTGGCCAGGATGGGAACACCGGTTTTCCAGGACACGCTGGCGATATGTGCCAGGCACAGCACATCCCTATCATCAAACTCGACATCATAGCCAACGGCCTCCAGAAGCCCCCGGCCGGGAAAATCTTCCAGGTCGTAGCCCAAGAGCAAATAGTGGGCGATCTCACTGGGCAAGCACTGGCCGGGCAGGGCGGCATGAAAGAGGCCATTGCTCCCCAAGCGAGCCAATCGGTCCAGATTGGGGGTGCGGGCGGCTTGAAGGGGGGTGCGGTCACCAAGGATCTTATATGAGCGATCACCCAGACCGTCTAGGAGGACAAGGATAGTCTTCATCAGAAGCCCAAAGTGTCTGGGAAAATGAAACCTCTCTGCAAAAAAGCTCTCCAGGCTTAACCGTGGGATGCCATATTGGCTGAAGGGTCCTGATGGTCTGATTTAGCCCAGTATGGGGCCTGTGTCAAATACTCCTCTACGATCTTCTTGGTCTGCAATAATCCGTTCTCATCCCAAACCTCTAGGACCCACCAGTTGCAGCCAATGCGTTGGAGCATCTCAAGGCGGTCTTTGATGTCTTCCAATCGCTCTGGCGGGATATGCCCGCGATTGGGAAGCTCCGTGTGGTATATGTGGGCATTTAAGACCCGATCTGCATGGGGGGTAAGAAAGTCTTCTATTTCAAACTCTTGCGTGTTGATTGCTTCACAAGCATGGGCATGGCCAATGTCAAATGTGACGCTGGCCCCGCCTCTTCGGATTAACTTTTCAAAAAGGTGAGGCCTGCTCGTCCAACCCCAAGCCAAGTTCTCCAGGCAGACCCTGACGCCATGGCTTGCACCGTACTGAACCACACGAGACAGGTTCTTTGAGGTTCTGTCCCACGAAAGGGGTTGTGTGGAATCTCGCCCCAGACCGATGTGAATGGTCAAGAATTCGCCGTTTGCCCTGGCTACGAGTCGGATAATGTTGCGAAAAATCTCCTCTGCGGCCTTTGCTTCCCGAGGGTCCACATGGCCCAAGTCTATCCTTTGAAAGGGGCAATGATAACGCAGCTCGAGAGGCTTGAGGGATGAGAGGTACTTTACCCACATCGATTCTTCTGCCGGCGTTTGGGGCAATGTAGAAGGTTCAAATGACCAGTCAATACCGGAGAACCCATGATCAAGGGCGAACTCTCTGAGTCTCTTAACGTCTAGAAAGAGGTTACACATAGCCAGCTTTGGCCTGACATTCGTTCCAGTGTTTTTCATGGTCCTTTGGTCTGGGCTGAGGTTACCAACGCGTTTCTAATGTGGCTCTCGCAGTGATGTTCAACCGCGTTGGGTGAGAGACTATATTGAATCACAGAATAAGTCAAATTGAAAATATCTATAATAACGCTGGCTTTAGCATAGAAACAATGATCTATGAAGGGAACCAAACAGATACGATGGCCCAAAGACGACTTCCGGTGCGGAGGTTATCCAACACAGGGCCATAGCCCCGAGTCTGCTCATATTAGGGTTGGAGCGTTTCAGCGGCGATCTCCAAATGGTTCGGCACACGGCCTGCTATGTAGGCCTCGACAATTCGCCTTGCACATGGTCCGGCGAATACTTTCAGGAATCTTTGAACCTGCGGGGCCGTGATGGCAGGGTCTCCGCCCAGTGACCGGTAGTTTCCGGACAACACGCAGCCCAAATGCTCCTTTCCTCCCTCCCACCTAAAACCAAGGATGCTCTCAATGCTCCTGCCCTCTGCCATGTAACGGAGGGGAAAAAGAAGGCGCACTCCAAAAGTTCTTGCCACGTCCTGATAGACATCCAGGGCCTCGGGAATCTGGTTCACCTTGATGGCGTTGTCGTGCAGCTCGCGTTCTCCCGAGATAATCGGGGCTTTTCCCAAGGTGAGGGCAAGGGGGATGCGGACGCTGTGCAGATAAAGGTGGCACCCGATGCAGGGTGTATAGAAACCAAATCTTGATGTCAGTTCACCGATGAACCTTCCATTCAGTGCCTGCCAGAAGCCGGGGGAGCCCAGGACCAGGAGATCGTGTACGCGGACTTCGGGTAGTCGCCTTGCCAGGCGCTCGACAGCCTCCTCCACACCGGCCCACGGCCCGTGCTCAGTGGCCGTATATACGTAAGTGGGCAGCAGGTCCGTAAAGCCTTCTGCCGCCACACTCCTGATGGCTGCAGCCACGCTGTCCCGGCCTGCGATTTCTACAATGGCGAGTCGGGACATAGCCCTGTATTCTTTGATTCTCTGTGACGAAAGGAGCTGTGCCGGAAGGTTTATCACAGATTCTGGTTTGTCCAGAAATAGCCCCTTCAGGCTGCCACCGAAGTCCGACATCTTAGGCTCTGTTGTGAACATGACTCTTCTACCGTTCTCAGAAGGTGAGGACTTTGTCTGCGTCCATGGACAGTTCATACAGATCATCCATCCATGCAATGGGACAGGTGCTCGATCCCTCCAGACCGTGGGATTTCATGCAGACCCCTCAGACGTAGAAGTCCCCTTCAAACTTGTTGATTTCTTCCATGACATTGAACTGTTCGGTGCCACTCTTTTCAAAAAGCACGCCCTTGCCGAGCATGAATACGCTGATTTCATCGCCCTTCTGGACCCCCACATTGGCCAACCGCATGGCGTTGTAGATGGTTTCGCCATCGTCACTGCAGATGATGAACAGATTCTTCATGGAACCTCCTTCTTCCTCCGAAAGCGGGCTCTCTTTTTTCGGCTACCATATCTTCCAGAACACCAGCTGAGAGGGTTCATACCTAATTTATTGGGATCTTTCAATGGGATTTGGGCAGGACCACATAGGGGGAATCGTTTCTTTCTTGCCAAACCTCTAGCTTATGGTAGTTATGCGCTAAATGCTCATCGTTTTAGGGTCTCTGCTCAACGACAGAGATCTCTCGGCAATGCACAAGAATGCAGGGGCCTATAGAGCCAAGGAAACGTACCCGAAGATGCTTTGGGCGGACCGCCTACAGTGTAGGCTAAAGGCGTGACATGAGTGATCGCACTGCGGACAACGGATAACCGTCAACGGTGAACGGTCGTGTCATCTTAAAAGCCGGATTCCTGTTATGCTGTGTTGGGTGCATTGAGAAGTGAAAGCAAAAGGAGCCAAAAAGGCGATGTATTCACGTTACAGGTTTGACCGACTGGAATTGGCAGGGTCCTTGGGGGACCTGGGGACCCTGCTGCCGCTGGCCATAGGGATGATCATGATCAACGGGCTCAGCCCTTCTGGTCTGTTTCTGACTGTCGGTCTCTTTTTTGTCCTTTCCGGCGTCTACTATGGGGTGACCGTGCCGGTCCAACCCATGAAAGTGATCGGGGCCTATGCCATTGCAACGGCCATGACCGCCTCTCAGATTGCGGCCTCGGGGCTTTTGATTGCCTTTTTTTTGTTGGTTATCGGGGGCACCAATGCCATCACGCTCATGGGAAAATACATTCCAAAACCAGTGGTAAGAGGGGTCCAGATATCAACAGGGACCCTGTTGATGGCCCAAGGGGTGAAGTTCATGATAGGGACGTCGAAGTTCCAGGTGCTGCGGGAAGCGGCCGAGCCCTATCTGACTGTGCAGAGTCTGGGTCCGATCCCCATCGGAATCATCATCGGGGTCATGGGCGGCGTGTTGACCCTCTTGTTGCTGGACAACAGGAAGTTTCCTGCAGGACTCCTCGTTGTTCTGGGAGGTATAGGTTTAGGTCTGCTGTTTGGGACGCACGAGGGGTTTGAAAAACTGAGGATAGGTATCTACCTTCCTCAAATCTTGCCTTTTGGAATCCCCACGGGCGTTGATTTCACCTTTGCCCTCCTCGTCCTTGTCCTTCCCCAAATACCCATGACCTTGGGCAACGCCGTCATCGCCTATGGCGACCTGTCAGAGGAGTACTTCGGAAAAGCGTCTATGAGGGTGACTTACCGGGCAGCGTGCATGAGCATGGGGTTGGCCAATGTTGCGGCCTTTCTCGTTGGCGGCATGCCGCTGTGCCACGGGGCTGGAGGGTTGGCAGCCCACTACCGCTTTGGGGCGCGCACGGCCGGGTCCAATCTGATGATCGGGGCGGTGTTCATTGGCCTCGCCTTGTTTTTGGGAATTCACTCCCTCGCCGTCGTGTACCTTGTGCCCATGTCTGTGTTGGGGGTGTTGCTCGTTTTTGCAGGAAGCCAGCTTGCGCTGACCATCATTGATATGAAGGAACGAAAGGATTTGTTCGTCGCCTTGGTAATGTTAGGCATTACCCTTGCAGCGAATCTGGCTGTTGGTTTTATGATTGGTATCGCCATCGCTTACGCCTTGAAATCCGAGAAACTGGCCGTATAATCATGTATTCAACGCCGGCATCATCAAGTGCTTAAACAACCTTTCTTCAAACATATCTTCTTGATCTCCCTCACCTGCTCTGCCGACTGATCGTCCGAGTATCAGCACGAAGCCCCAGGTCCATGCCGGAGGTCTTGGTTCCGGGATGCCTTCTGATGTTACGGTGTTTACCGGGTGATGGAACGGTGTCCATTGTCACAGAGGGCTGGGAAGAGGAGTGAGACTCAGGGAGAAGGAAAGGCGGGTCATTTCCAATAGGTTGCATGTTGCATTCAGCAAACCAACCCTAGGCCACGTGCAGCCGTCCCTTTGGGTGCTCGCCGGTCACCTCACCGACGATGGCTGCTGAGGAGACACCAACGCCCTTTAGTTCCTGAAGGCACGCCTCTGCCGCACTGGCCGGCATGGAGATGACCAGCCCCCCTGAGGTCTGGGGATCGAAAATGAGGTCCATGAGAACGGTGTCGATCCCCGCCTTGATGTCTACCATTTCTTCACAGAAGTGTTTGGTGGCATAGCTTCCCGCAGGGATCAGGCCCATTAAGGCGTAGTCTTTGGCCTCAGGCATGATCGGAATCCTGTCAGTGTAAAGGGCAATTTCCATGTGACTTGCCCGTGCCATCTCCAGCAAGTGACCGCCCAGACCAAAACCGGTGATGTCGGTGCAGGCATGGACCTTGTGGTGCAGCATGATGTCAGAGGCCTGGCGGTTTAGAGTTGAAGTGACCTCGACCAGACTATCTACAGCACTTTGGCTTGCCAGCTTTCCTTTCAGAGCCGTGGCAATGATCCCTGTGCCGATGGGTTTGGTCACGACCAATCGATCCCCCATCTTGGCGCCGTGGTTCGTAAGGATGTGGTCGGGGTGGACAACCCCTGTGACAGAAAGACCGTATTTGAGCTCCTTGTCGTCCACGCTGTGGCCCCCGGCCAGGACTGCCCCTGCTTCATGGATCTTTTCAAGCCCCCCTCGCAGAATCTCTTTGAGGATCTCTTTGGGCAGATCTGTAATGGGGAAACAGACGATGTTCATGGCCGTTAAGGGTCTGCCGCCCATGGCATAGACGTCGCTCAGGGCATTGGCGGCTGCAATGCGACCGAAGTGATAGGGATCATCCACAATAGGGGTGAAGAAATCAAGGGTTTGCACGAGGGCCATTTCCGAGTTGAGTTTGTAGACGCCCGCGTCATCAGAGGTTTCAATCCCAACCAAGAGATTGGGGTCGCTCATGACCGGCAGGTCCCTTATCACGGCTTCCAAGTCTCCCGGACTCAGTTTCGCCGCTCAACCAGAGGCCCGCACCTTCTCTGTCAAAGAAATGGGGTTATTGGAAATCTTCATGGATGGGTTGGGTTGACCTCGTTGCTTCTTTTGTCAGGCCTAACCGAGGGCAGCACTGTGACGCCTGTTGGCATCTTGCTGGAGGACATCCTCCAAGGCCCTTGGTATCTTGTTAATGATTTCGAAAACCTGTGTCGCAGGCGTGGGGTCAGCCATCTGACCTGCCAGACGATTTGTCTTTGCGGCCATGATGGCGGCATCGGAGACCGGGTATCCGGCCACTGCCAAAGCGGCCACAATACCGGTCACTGTATCTCCCGTTCCGCCAATGGGCTCCAGCGTTGCCACACTGGGCGTGTCCACCGTGGCCAAGACCCTTTCTTTCGTACATATATAGTCTATTGCCCCTTTGATCAATAGGGTCTTCGCCCCATTTTCCCCGTCATAGGCCCGTTGGATCAAGTCAGGAACCCTTTGTTCTTCATGAAGGATAAAGCCACGCGTATAGAATGGGTGGGGTGCCATCTCGTCGGCCAAAAAGGCCAGTTCTCCGATGTCTGGAGTGAAAAGATCATAGCATGGAGCAAAACCACTCATCTTTGCGGCGTACATGTATCCTGCATCGGCGATAAGAAGCGGCAGCTTACCCTTTTCTTCAAGGGCCAGCAGGATGCGATTATGCCAGTCCACATCCGGTTGAAGGTAATGAAAGGTAATGACCTCCGCCGCCAGGCCTGGAAGCTGGGTCTTTAGATGTTCATAAAGCTTTCTACTGCCATGTCCCACACCCTCATCTCCCGCAAGAAGGGAGATGGGTGGTGAAACCCCCAAGGTGTCGCATGCCACGGAGGCCGCAGCAATCAGGGCAGGGGTCCCTCGGTTGATGGATGCTTCATGACCCCTTAAGAAGAGTGAGTCGTTCCTTAGCACAGCAGTTCCCTCTAACATGGGGAAGTCTTCTTCAGGCACGGTTCCTACGATAGCAAGCATTGTCTTCTCATCTCCTCATAGGCCAGGTGTAATGCATATCCGCACAAGGTGTGGCCAATCTCTCTGGGCGACGGGGCTTGGCGGAGATTCTTGCCCACCAGCTTTGCCCCTAAAAAGGGGACGTCCGGGCAACCGCCGCCTGAGACATTGACAATGGTAAGGGCCTCCTTGTCTACGGTGAGTTTCATGTTGGCAGCCCGCACCATCAAGTGCTGGCCGTAGTCTGTGGTGAAAAAAAGATCCACGGGCTTGAGAAGGGGATCATCTACGGGCACTACTGCCAAGGGGGAAAGACTCTTTTCCTCCAGAAGTCTTAAGATATTGAGCTGTTCGACCAGGGGGAACTCAATCACAAGGTCGCAACCGGTCCGCAACTCCGGAGGCGGCCCCATGACATTTACCTTCCACCCATGAGTCCTGATAATGGATTCAGCCTTGATGACCTCGCTGGTGTTTTCAAAGGCAAGAAAGCCCCGATCAGGATTTCTTTTCTTGGGTGCCCTTTTTTTTCTGCGTTTCAAAACCTGAAAGGCCACTGCGTTTTACTCCTTCTTTATCAGGACTCGATACCCGGTGCCCGATTCAGTCACCTCGTCAACCTCCCAACCCTGACTTTGGGCCGCACGGCTGACGTTTTCTTTGGATGTGTCTGTATCTACCAAGACCTCTATTTCTCCTTTGTCCAATCCTTTTATCTTGTTCAGGGTCATGAGCACGGGCTGTGGACAGGAGAGTCCGCTCGCATCAACTATTTCGGCCATCGTAACCTCCTCCTTTTAACCTTAAGCTTTCTGTCGCATGGTTAGGCCAATAAAGGCACAGACGGCAAGACCGATGATAACGGCGGCAATACCATGGGGCCCAACGCCTTTCGGCGAACTCGCCAGGCCGAAGTTATGGGCAAAGCCAGCGCCTACGATCATACCCCAGACAAAGACGGCTGCGTCGCCGTCACCCTCTCCAGCCAGAAACAGTTGACGGCCCGGGCAACCGCCTGCAAGGCAGAAGGCCAGGCCTGCCAGGACCATGCCGCCAAAGTTCCAAAGATGCATGGTGTGGGCCACTGGCTGGCCTGCAAGGCCCGCGTGAAATTGCCCTAGAATGAGGTTTGTAATAAAGGCAAAGACGATGAGCGCCAGCACCCCGTAAAAAAGATAAGGGATGCGAAAGAGGATGAGGTCTCTGAAGGCACCCATGGTGCAAAAACGGCTGCGTTGGGCCAGAAAACCGATGGCAAGGCCGACAATGAGCGATAGTCCGATAGGGGCATGCATCGCTCCAGGACCCTTCAGGCTGTAGAATAAAATCCCGCTTTTTGCCTCCCCCTCTACCTGTGGAAAGATCAGCAGAAAGATGAGAAACCCGGCCATGGTAAGGGGTAACAGCCAGCCAACCGATGCATAGGTTTCTTTGCTTCGCCCCAGGTTGTAGCCCCCTTTAAGAAAAAAGGTCCCGATCCAGATACCCACAACCAGTCCCAGAAGCCCCAGGATGGCATTGCCGTCACCACCCGTAAGCCGCAGCATGGCGCGCCAAGGACACCCCAGAAAGACCAAGGCTCCAATCATGGCAAAAACGCCAAGAACGAAGCGGACAATGGGCGCAGACCCTGCCCGGGGCCTGAATTCCCTAAAGGCATAGGCTGCAATGAGCGCGCCGATGACAAATCCAATGATTTCCGGGCGGATATACTGAACCACGGCCGCACGATGGAGCCCCAGGCCCCCTGCAATGTCTCGCTCAAAGCAGGCCACGCAAACCCCCATGTTGCCGGGATTACCCCATCTTTGCAGCAAAGTGGCAAAGACGCCGATAAAGGCTCCCACTGACATGATTCCCCATTTGGTGGCCAGGAAGTTTCTGATCTGTCCCACTGCGGCTCTCCTTTCCCTCTGAAATCTGTTTGAACGTAAGTGCCAGCGCCAGAAGGCCTAAACATGTCGAATCAGATGGAAAAAGTCCAATAGTTAATATTGATAATAGATGAGTCTAAAGATTGAAAAAATCAATGTAAATGCTGTCCCAAGAGGAGTGTGACCTGACAAAAGTCCTTGCCATTTCAGCAGAGGCCGACATATGGTGATGTCTTTGGTTCGGTTGGCAGGTATGTGGTCTGTGGGCCACAAGGAGAAAAGAATGCGTTTTGAGAATCAAAGAAAAGAGGTCATGAGGTGGGCCCGTCTTTTGAACGAAAGGGGTTTTGTCACGGCAAGGAGCGGAAACATGTCCTACAAGATCGCCCCAGAGAAGATACTCATCACCGCACACGACTCCTACCTGGGGCACCTGGAAGAGGAAGATGTCCTTTTGATAGACTCCGAGGGGGCCGTCCTTGAAGGAAAAAGGGAGACAACGAGCGAAAAGAGTCTACATCTAGATATCCACCGTGCCTTTGCAGATCATGAAGTGATCTTACATGCCCACCCACCCTTTACGGTTGCCCTTTTCCATTACTTCGAGAGCCTGGACATCTTCTCCTTTGAAGCAAAATTCTATCTTGGAAATGTCGCTGTGATTCCCCAGGAGAGTCCAACGGTTACAGATACAAAACCGGTTGTGGAGGCCTTAAAGGGATCCCAGATTGTCGTCTTAAAAGACCACGGCGTGGTCTCTGTGGGAAAAGACTTCAAGGAACCATTTAGCCTTATTGAGCTCTTGGAAGAGCAGGCCAAAGTCAACCTGACCATAAGGCGTGTACGTCCATAGGAGCATGGCGCCGTCCAGGAGATGAAGGCCTAGGGGAATCCGGCACCTCCTGTCTTCGCCTCAGCACCTCTTGAGTCCATGCGGGTCTGATTTCCTGTTGCCCCGGCGAAAGTGAAACAGGCAAAGCCCTGTGGCCGGGTGCGGGAAAAGCCGTGGCCTCGTTGCGACGGCTGGTATCAAGGTAGATCGCATCCGCAAATCCTCGGTTCTTCGTAAGTCCATGTCGGCGTCTGGTGCAAGGCGCCTCTTGACATTTTGTCGGTGTATTAGTAGTGTGTCATAAAAAGATATCATAAGGGGGTGCGTTTTATTGCCTCGCATCAACATCACACTTCATGAGGATCTCTTGGAGGAGCTTTCCAGGAGTGTCAAGCCCAGAAAGAGGAGCAAATTCATTCAGGAGGCCGTGTCCCGCGCCCTTGAGGAGATTCGGAACCAGCGATTAGCCCGTGAGTACGAGGAGGCTTCGGCGGACATGCGGCGCGTCAATGCGGAAATGGAGGGCGCCATCGACGATGGCATCGATTAGGCGAGGAGATGTCTTTCTGGTCAATTTTGATCCCACCATTGGTGCGGAGGCCAAAAAGACGCGTCCTGGACTTGTGGTCTCAAACGACATCAACAACACCCATTCCCCCATCATCTCTATTGCCCCCATCACTTCCAATGTTACCCGGGTGTATTCCTTTGAAGTGGAAGTCACAGCCCGAACCGGCGGTCTCCGTAGCCGCTCAAAGGTCATGGTGAACCAGACCCGCGCGGTGGACAAGGTGCGCCTCCTTGAGAAACTCGGGCACCTCCCCGACGAGGTCATGAAAGATGTGAACCGAGCCCTGCTGCTCCACTTTGCCCTCTGAATCAGACGCTGATCTGATGTTCCCGCCTGGGACCAGGGTGAGATGAAGGCGTGGCCTCAGCACGGCTGGTCTGAATGAATCCTGGTGGTTTAGTATTTCGCTTGAACCCATGCCTGAGGCAGGCAAGCCCCGCATCTTTTTAAGGGGAAAGCTGCGATCCATGGCCCCTAGAACCCTCAGGATCACGCAAACTTTTGTGGAGATGACCCTGTCTGCTTCACTTCAGGCTGGATGAAAGAAGCGCACCAAGGCAATTGGGTTCTCAGATTTGAGAAGTATCTCAGCCCAGTTGCCTCATTGTTCGGTTCAAGATAAGAAGACCATAGCAGCCCTCCTCTCTGTGCAATCGGGGGATTACCTAACATAGATCATATTGAACATTCACCGAGACTACATGGAAGGCGTGATCTACAGCGTCGATCAAAGATCCGATGAAACTGTTGGTTAAACAGTGGCACCGGAAGATGCAGGGCCCGTTCATCTGGACACCAACAGCTCGATTGAGGGCATCATATAGGCGAACGGTAAAGTGCGGATTGATCCACAACTCATGGGCGCCGGGGTCATCGAAGGGAAATCGTCGTTGACCACTGGTTCATCATCGCCTAAAGTTGCCGCCAAGCTGCATCTCGAAAGGCAGGACACTACCCTACAGAGCTAGGGATTGGTATACCAAATGCGTTATCGTTATTCGACCCCCCTGAGGACTGGGCTCTTCCTGCTACTGTTCATGCTTTCTGCCGCTATGATTTACACCACCAGTCAGAACACCCGGGCTGCCCGCACCCTTGCCGTACAGTCGTTGGAGGGAACAGCTATGGCCCTCTCATTCTCAGCCGAAAGAGCACTGCGCAAGGCGGGAAGCGAAGCCAGTGAAGAGGTTCGGACTGTGCTTTCGGATCGGGTGGTGGCCTACGCCCTCATTGCCTCAAAAGACGGCACCATTTTATTCCACACCAATCCCCGCCTAAAGGGTACAACACTTCCTGAAGGAGAAGTGGAGCGATGGGCACAGTGGGATATTGTCTCTGGCCGGAGAATCACGTTGGGCACTGGCGTTCCGGCCTATGCGATGGATTCTGTGATACATGGGCCCCAAGGATCGGACGAGATGCTTCGTTTGGTGCTCCATACTGCCCCTGCTGACCGTATCATATCCCGGGCGGACAGGCTGTGGTGGACTGTGGGCGCCATGCTGGTGCTGGTGTGGACGGTAGGAATTCTGTTTGAGCGTATCTCCACCCGGCACATCAGATTGCAGGAAGATATGGCAAGACAACGTCAGCTTACCCTTATCGGCCAGATGACCGCAGTACTGGCCCATGAGATCCGAAACGCCTTGGGCAGTGTGAAAGGATATAGCCAATGGATGGAAAAACAAATCCAGGAATCAGGTCCCCAAAAGACTGCTCTTGGGGTGGTCTTACAAGGTACAGCGCGGATCGAATCCCTGGTAAATGACCTTTTGCGCTTCTCAAAAGAAGAAGTCTATGAAATGACATCTTTTGAGCTCCGTCCTCTTATCCAAGCTGCCTGTGAGGGGTCCGTGTCGTCCTGGGAAGGGGATGTGGCTATGGATGTGGATGCAGGGCTGACCGTTTTTGCGGACAGGGAAAAGCTTCACCGTGTCATGGTAAACGCGATCAGAAACGCCCTAGAGGCCATGGGCCACACCGGCCATGTGGGCATCTCGGCCCGTTCCCAGAAAAAAGAGGTGGTTGTTACGGTAGAAGATGCCGGGCTCGGGATCAAGGAAGAGGACATCCCGCGCCTCTTTACGCCCTTTCACACTACCAAGACGGACGGCACCGGGCTGGGTCTGGCCTATTCAAAGAAAGTGGTAGAAGGGATGGGAGGAGAGATCAGGCTTGAAAATCGCAAGGGTGAAAAGGGAGCGATGATGACCGTTCGTCTGCCAAAGGGGGGAAGCTATAGGCATGGGTAAATCTGTTCTCATCGTGGACGATGATGCCTTGATCCGCTCCTTCATGACCACTGTGTTGTCAGAAGACGGTTATTTGGTGGAAGAGGCAGCCAGCGGGAGTGAAGGGCTTTCCGAGCTCAGGGGCGGCACCTTTGACCTGGTGATCACGGATCTTCGCATGCCGGACATCTCCGGCCTTGACCTCATGGAAAAGGCAAAGGAGATGGGCGTGGATTGCCCATGGGTGGTCATTACGGCCTATGGGTCCATCAAGAATGCTGTGGAGGCCATGAAGATCGGCGCATCCGATTACCTGACAAAGCCCTTTGCAGATCCCGACGAGCTGCGGCACGTGGTAGGGCGTGTCATGCGGGAGGTGGAAGCAGAGCGCAAGATTTCCCTCATGGCTGAAGAGCTTGGCAGACACTTTCCGCCCACGGGGATGATATTTTTGGGCGAGGAGATGCAGACGGTCCAGCGGATGGTCCATGAGGTCGCACCTACCCCTGCCACGGTCTTGATCAGCGGGCCCAGCGGCACGGGAAAAGAGCTCATCGCCCGGCTCCTTCACCAGATGAGTCCCAGAAAGGAGAAGCCCTTTGTGAGCGTCCATTGCGCTGCCTTGGCAGAGACCCTTCTGGAAAGCGAGCTCTTCGGCCACGAACGGGGAGCCTTCACCGGGGCCACGGCCATGCGCAAGGGCAGATTCGAGCTGGCCGACGGCGGGACCCTGTTTCTGGACGAGATCGGCGAGATTTCCCCTTCCATACAGGTAAAGCTTCTGCGGGTTTTGCAGGAGCAAGAGTTCGAGCGGGTGGGCGGCGTTAGGCCCCTGACCGTAGATGTGCGCGTCATTTCCTCCACCAACAAGGACCTTAAGTCCGAGGTCACTGCGGGCCGGTTCCGGGAAGATCTCTTCTACCGCCTCAACGTCTTTCCTATCTTGCTCCCGCCTCTCAGAGACCGAGCCGAGGCGATTCTCCCGCTGGCAGAGCATTTTTCCGCCAAGTTTGCAGGCGCATTTGGAAAGGGGATAAGAGGTTTCACGGCCCAGGCCAGATCGGCCCTGGTCGAGTACACATGGCCCGGAAACATCCGGGAATTGCAAAACGTGATTGAACGGGCCGTTATCCTTGCAGCCGACCAGATAGACATCCATCACCTGAACCTTGAGGTCTCTGAGAAAAGGGAGCCCTATAAGGAGGGCCTGCTAAAGGCCACCGAACGGGAGATGATCGAAAAGGTCCTTTCTGAGGTCGGGGGGAACCGGAAGAAGGCAGCCGAAAGACTGGGGATCTCCGTCCGAACGCTTCAGTATCGCATTAAAGAGTACGGGCTGTAGGGGGCAGATGCATTGCTTGCACCTAGGGATGCAGTTATTGCAGGAAGGACGAGAGGCCGGGAACGGATTCGCCCCCCAGTCCTCTTAAATTTGTTTATATATTCTATTTGGTTATAAATTTCTTCCTCCTTTGGCACCATCCTTGCCTTATTCATGACCCAGACAGGTCATGAAAGGAGGTGAGAAGATGAAGAGAAACCTTGTTACTGCTATTCTGATAGGCGGTTTCATGGCGATGTTGGCATTTCCTCCGGCAAGCCTGGCCGGGAAAGGATACGGAAAGATGAAGGGGAATGCCACGACCGAAGAGCAGAGCGGCGTGCGCAAGCAGCGCCGTCTTCGCGACGGGTCTTGTGGAAAGGCGGCCGCAGGCAAGGCCGGCGCCATGAAAAGGCAGGGAAATACCTATGGCCCTGGTGATGGTACGGGCAGTGGGGGTGTTCGTCCCGAGGACGGAACCGGAAATGGCCCAGGTCAAAACAACTAGCAACCCAATCGCAATCCACAGCAGGGCAGCAGTGGCTGTCCTGCTGTGCCTTTGTTTTTGTGCAGCATGTTTCTTTCCGGTGCCCTGGGTTGCGGCACAGGAGGAGACCGTCCTTCCCGAAAGCGGCATCCGTTATCCGGGCGGGTTTGATCCGAACACGGTGGGCGAGGTGCAGGGAAAGGTGAGCGGCCTGGTGCTCGCGGAAAGGGGCCCCGTCTCCTTTAAACTCACGGGTGAGCGGGAGACCTACGTAGTCCTATCGGGCCCGGCGTGGTACTGGGGTGACGAGTCCGAAGAGATTTCCGAAGGGACCGAAGTCCGGGTCCGGGGTTCAAAGTCTCTGGGAAAAGACGGAAACCTATACATCGTGGCCCAGGAGATAGATGTCGTTGCTTCCGGAAAATCGGTGGTCTTTCGGAGTGAACACGGCTCTGCGCTCTGGAAAGGATCAAGAAGGAGAGGCCCTGGAACAGCAGGCCGTTTCGGTTCGCCCACGGGAAGGGGTGCCGGTAGAAGCGGTGGCAGCCGTATGCGCCACGGGCAGCGATAACGGGGGCTACTGGAAATGAAAAGCCTATGATACGTGGTTTTTGTCTTATGCGTTTCCTGGCCGGATGTGTGGTGGTAGGGGGCATGATATTCTCTCATGGCAAAGCTGCTTGGGCCTGGGAAGTAGGAACAGAAGCGGGCTTTGACAGCAATGTCAACCGGTCTGTTCATGATGAGGAGGACGACTGGTACGTCACGGGTTATGCCCTCTACACCTGGGAGCCTGTTCAGGAATCCCGATTCACATGGAATGCCACCGTAAGTGTAGATGGCACGGCCTATGAGGATTTCAGCGATCTTAACTGTGCTGTGGCCACCATTGCACCGGGGGCCGTATATAGGCTCGGCAGGATATGGGATGTGGGCCTCTCTGCCTTCTTGGAGGGAAAAGCGGTAAAGGACGAAGATCAGTCAGCCCTCACACTTGGGGCCAAGGTGAACCTGAATCGCAAATGGAGAAGGAATCGTTACATCGGCGCCTATTACGTCTTTACCGACAGCCACGCAGAGGCGGACACCTATTCCTTTACGGAGCATGCCCTAGGGGGCTTTCTTGGAGTAAACTGGACCCCTTGGTCCTTTGGCGAAATCGGCTACGAATTTGCCCATGGAGACTCCTTCAGGGCCGTGGACGCGGAAACAGAAACGTCATCGGGCCAGGGTGCTGGCCGCCACAGGGCCCGTCGCCGATATTCCCAGGCCTTTGGAACCGATGTGATACGAGAATCTGTTCACCAGCATACCATCAGCGCAGACCTGGGCTTTGATGTGACGGCATCCCTTTTTCTTTGGGCGAGCTATTCTTTCACCACGGCCAGGGGAGACCTTGGAACGTCCACGTCCTGTTCGGGATTCTTAGGCATAGGATATGGATTTTGAATCTCTCGGGGTTCATTCCCCGCGGCTTGCCGCGTGTCCGTCATTCCGGCCCACGCCGGAATCCAGAAAACCAGACTGGATGCCGGATCAAGTCCGGCATGACATATGATACCCCGCTGCTTGCGGCGGGGTAGTTTATTGCTATGATTAAAAGGTTATTCGATCAGTGATCCTATCCGTGTAAGCATCAGCGCTGCGCGTAACCCCATTGATTGACAATGAAACGTGGGAAGCATTCCGAGCCATGGTTGATGATTGATTTTATGCAGAGGAACAGCCTTGACGGGCTAACGGAACCCAGGCGGGGTCACTTCAACATGTTGTGGGATGGCTCTGGGGCCTCCAATGGACAGCGCTTGCAAGAGCCAATAGCAATCAACAAGATGATTCTATTGCAGACTTGTAACGTATACCACAAGCCCGTTGCATGTTACTTGCCCTTTAGTCTAACGGCGGTCTCAAAACATCATAAGGTGCGGCAGTACCGGAGCCGGGGTCAGTGTCTCATCCTATCGTTTAGAATAGTTGCAGTGAGGTCACGTCTTGCCTCCGGCCCCAGAATTCTGTCGCTAAACACATTAAAAGCATTACAAGAGGCAAAATCAATACGGTGAAGACTGTATTTTTTTGATAGAAAGACCGTATTTGTGTACTGAATGAAGGTGCGGGATTGGACGGCGTAGGGAAACACTCATTACAGGTCCGCAATTCTCTAGGGTGAAAACCAGACCTGTGGTGGGGACCATTGGCCCTCAACAGAGCACACTATACCCAGTCCGATTGCAGATCGGTGTGAAACCCGCGGGGGAAATTGGAGGAGGGGGGTGCCCTTGGAACATCTGAGCAGGGAGGCCCACACAAGAACCCGGAGCTACACCAAAATGGCAGGCTTGAAGTGGGGCGCCTTCATGCTCATGAGCCACAATATGAGGTGAATATCCGAAAATTTCGGCCTTTCAAATAGATGCTCAGCATAGCATGTATACGTAACAAAGGTGAGTTTCTCTGGTGATATTGGAAAGTTAAGTTGTGTCACATTGCCATAGTTTTATGCGTCAGTCAAGGCCTAAAGGGGGAGAAGGCGTACGTTGCATCACTACC
>JAXHVD010000034.1:0-25321 GCA_034189385.1 Thermodesulfobacteriota bacterium | reverse complement strand
GATCCCCTATGGGCGTCCCGATCCGTGCCTTCACATTGGTGGTCTTTCCATCCTTTCCCACCACTGTCACCACTTTCGTCACAGGAAGGCGGCCCGTACTAAAGGCTGACCCTATGGCTGCCGCTGCCTCAGCGCTGATGAAGACCACCCCAGCATCTGCCAGCGTATCGCCCGCTTCAACTACCTGGCCGACCACGTCCTTCATGATCATGTGAGGAAGGCCGGCAGGGTATGTGGCACTCACCGTCTTCACTTCCGCCCCTGTGGCACTGGCTTGCTGAACCAGCCCTTCAGGCACTGTGATCATGATCCGGTCCACGCCAGTGATCTTCTTAAGGGCATCCACACCTTCCTTTATATCAGCACCATTGTTCTGGACCACCGACTGGTTGGCCGTGACGAGCAGGTCCTGATCCATTCCGTTGATAATGATGGTGGTTATGGTCTTTTCCGGATCGGCAAAGGCCTTGAAAGAAGGGTTGCCTGGAGCGGACTCAAAAAACTTCACGGCCGCGTCAAGCGTGGCCTCCTTGCCGAACTCCCCGTCCCAGTCGTCTTGGCCGACGGCCTTGATCGTGATGGCTGTGAACCTGTGACCGAAGGCATCCACATGGGGTGCCAAGGACGAGATGCTTCCCGTCACCGAAGAAATCACGTATTCCGCACTCTCCGGTGATGCGGCAAGGCGCTGCCCCGTTTTTACTCCATCGCCGACTTTAAGCCCACCGGCACCACCGCCGCCTTCAGACTCCTTCAACAACAGGGTAACCGTGCTCGGCACGGGAATATCCTGGGCCGAATCCAGGGCCGAATTGTACTGCAACTTCGGCGTGGCCAAACCTAAAAACGATCTCTTTATCATAGCTCAACCCTTTGTCTTTAAGATATCGTTAGCAACCCGCTACAAGACATGACATGCCGCGCACTCCACCGGACCTGCCCCCATCTCCTCGTGGCAGCCTTTGCAATTGGTGTGCAAGGCATCGCCTCTTTTGGGCTCACTGTCCGGGCCATGGCAATCCTCACCACTACACGACATGGTCTCGTCCTGTTCCTCATGATGGCAATCATCGCACCCTGCGTCATATTCAACAGTGTGGGTCTTGTGGTCAAACAAGACCTTTCCCGCAGTGGTCTTGAACATAAGCCGTACAGGTTCGTCAGGCGTCTCCTGCTCGAAGGCCGCGTAGCAGACAACGCCCACGACGAGCAGGATAGCTGCCAGGGCCAATGCCAACGATTGTTCTCCCTTTGGTGTCATCTTATCTCACGTTCCTTTCGCCGGACCAGGCAAGGCCTGGAGTCTTTAAAAGGTAAATAATCAATAGAATGGGTTGCTGTAGGGGTATAGATGGTCGAGGCGTGACTGATGGTCTCTGTCTGTGGCTCTCCAGTGCAAGGTAACATCACAGTCCTTCTTTCAAGATCGTAAGGGGCGTGTAGAGTAAAACAGTAGTGCAGACGAGCAAAGATTCGCTGGCCTTATATGACAACAAGGCGATAATGTCAAGTAGAAATTTGGTCAAAAACCCCTTGACAAATCGGGCCGAAGAAGATAAGGGATGACATTCTTCCCAGTAGAATGTGTGTGATATTTGCAGCCAAGCAACAACGTCTTTCATCCGGACAAGACAATGTATGTCTCCAATCCAATTATCAATCCAGCAAGGGTATTGTGTGCCGTGGGCACACGACTGCTTAAGAGTGTCGCTTTAACCATTTTCATGACTACCCTGTGCCGAGGGCCGGGGAAATAGGAGGTTCGATATGGCAAGTGGTAAAGACGTCGTCGGATCCGTATTGATTGCAGGCGGCGGCATCGTCGGCATGCAGGCCGCCCTGGATTTAGCTGACTCAGGGTTTTATGTGCACCTAGTTGAAAGGTCGCCGGGAATCGGTGGGATCATGGCTCAACTGGACAAGACCTTTCCTACCAACGAATGTGCAATGTGAATCATCTCACCTAAGCTGGTCGAGGTCGGCCGGCACACGAACATCAATCTCATCACCCTCGCTGAGATAGACAGCATCAGCGGCGAACAAGGAAACTTTCAGGTTAAGGTCATCAAGCATCCGCGTTATATCGATGAAGACAAATGCGTGGGATGCGGTGTCTGTGCCTCAAAGTGCCCCAAGAAGGTGCCCAATGAATTCAACATGGGCATGGACAAACGCAAGGCCGTGTATGTTCCTTTCTCCCAAACCGTTCCGTTGAAATATACCATTGATAGAAAGGCCTGTTTGTACTTCAAGGCCATAGACGCTGGGAAAAAAGGCAAATGCAAGGCCTGCGAGAAGTTCTGTGAAAATGACGCCATTGACTTCGATCAAAAAGAAACCGTTTTTGATCTCAATGTCGGCGGCATCATCATGGCGCCCGGCTTTCAGGCCTTTGATCCCTCCAAATGGGACACGTATCAATACGCCAGTTTCAAGAACGTGGTAACCAGCATGGACTTTGAGCGGATCCTGGCAGCTACGGGTCCGACGCAAGGTCACCTGCAGCGTCCCTCGGACAAGGAAGAGCCGAAGAAGATTGCCTGGTTCCAGTGTGTTGGTTCCAGAGACATCAACCGCTGCGATAACGCCTATTGCTCTTCGGTCTGCTGCATGTATGCCATCAAGGAGGCCATGATTGCCATGGAGCACTCCCATGAGCCCCTAGATGCCGCCATCTTCTTTATGGACATGCGGACCTATGGCAAGGATTTCGAGAAATATTATGATCGAGCCAAAGGCCAGGGGATGCGCTTTATCCGCTGCAGGGTTCACAGTGTCATAGAAAACGAGGACAAGACGCTCAATATCCGATACGTGGACGAACAGGGCAACATCCAGACCGAGGATTTTGATATGGTGGTCCTCTCTGTCGGCCTGGAGTCGTCCAAGTCAGCCATTGATTTGGCAAACAAGTTGGGCGTTGAAATGGATCAGTATAACTTTGCAAAAACGGGCGCTTTCACGCCAGTGGCCACCTCAAAGCCCGGCATCTATGTGGCAGGCTGTTTTCAGGGGCCCAAAGATATCCCTTATTCCGTCATGGAAGCAAGCGCGGCGGCGGCGGCGGCGTCCGTCGACCTGGCGCCGGCCCGAGGCCAGTTGAAAAAGGTGAAGGAATTTCCGGCTGAGCGTGATGTTTCAACCGAAGAGACGCGAATGGGGGTCTTTGTTTGTAACTGCGGCATCAATATTGGGTCTGTCGTGGACGTCCATGAAGTAGCTGAGTTTGCCAAGACCCTTCCCAATGTGACTTACGTGCAGGAAAATCTCTTTAGCTGCTCGCAGGACGCCCAAGACCAGCTCGCAGAAATGATCAAGGAACACAATCTGAATCGCGTGGTGGTGGCAGCCTGCTCCCCCCGGACCCATGAGCCCCTCTTTCAGGAAACCATGTCAAATGCCGGCATCAACAAGCACCTCTTTGAGATGGCCAATATCCGCGACCAGGACTCCTGGGTACACAGCTCAGACCCTGATGCGGCCACCCAAAAGGCCAAGGATTTGGTGGCCATGGGTGTAGCCAAGGCCAACTATCGGGTGGCCCTTGAGCCTATTCAAGTCCCATTGACCAAATCATGTATGGTTGTCGGGGGTGGACCCGCCGGGATGACGGCTGCGCTAACTATTGCCGATCAAGGGTTCAAGGTCTATCTGGTGGAAAAGAAAGACCAGTTGGGCGGACATGGTCTAAAGATGCGAAAGGCCCTTACGGGCGAGCCCATGAAGCCTTTTATGGATGAGACGATCAAACGGGTCAATGATCACGAAAACATAGATGTCCACACCGGGGCCGAGTTGAAACAGGTGAGCGGTTTTGTGGGCAACTTCCACACCGATCTGACCACCGGCGCGTCATTTGACCATGGCACGGTCATCGTTTCCGTGGGAGCAGATTCGGCGAAGGTCAAAGAATATCTCTACGGTGAGAATCCAAGTGTGGGTAAATGGTGGGATCTTGATCAAAGAATCGAGAATGATCCAGACTCCATTAAGAATGCCAATTGTGCGGTGGCCATCCACTGCGTGGGGTCCAGGGAGCCCGACCATCCTTATTGCAGCAAGGTCTGTTGCGCCCATGCCATTGAAAGTGCGATCGACTTGAAGGAGATCAATCCGGATCTGGATGTCTATATGCTCTATCGGGATATCAGGACCTATGGGAGACTTGAGGAGCTGTATCAGAAGGCCAGGTCCATGGGGATCTTGTTTATTCGCTATGACCTAGACAACAAACCAAATGTCGAAGAAGTGGATGGGAAGCTTCAGGTGACGGTTACGGACCACGTTCTCGGTAGGCCGATTATCCTTCATCCAGATTTCCTTACGCTATACACGCGTATCGAGCCAAGAGGCACAGAAGAACTGGCCAACATGCTGAAGGTCACCTTGAACCAGGAGAAGTTCTTCCTGGAGGCCCACATGAAATTGCGACCGGTGGACTTTTCCACAGACGGGGCTTTTGTCTGCGGTATTGCCCACTATCCCAAACCCATCGATGAGTGTATCGCACAGGCCCAGGCGGCTGCAGCTCGCGCTGTTACGGTGATGGCCCAAGATAAAGTTGTGATTGAGCCCATTGTAGCCGCCTTTGTGGACAAGGAGGCTTGCCGGGGTTGCGGGCTTTGTGTGGCCCTCTGTCCGTACGGCGCCCTCGACCTGGAGGACACTCCGGAAGGTCGCAAGGTGAAGTTGATTTCTGCTTCGTGCAAGGGGTGCGGGATCTGTGCGGCCACATGCTATCGTCATGCCATCAGCATCAACGCCTTTAACGATACGCAGATAGAAGCGCAAATGCATGCTTTTTTAAATAAATAAGGAGGTGACCCCATGGCAGATTTCCATCCAAAGATTCTGACATTCTGTTGCACATGGTGAGGCTACTCAGCTGCTGACCTCGCTGGCGTGTCCAGGATGCAATATCCACCCGATATTAGAGTGATTCGGGTGATGTGTACAGGTAGAGTGGACCCGGCCCTGGTGGCGGATGCCTTTGTGAACGGGGCTGATGGTGTGCTGGTGATTGGCTGCTACTTCGGCGATTGCCACTATATTACGGGCAACTTCATGGCCAAGCACAAACTCGACATGGCAAGAGAGGTGCTTGCCTATTCAGGTCTCAATCCCACGAGACTGCAGTTTCGGAACCTCTCTTCCGCAGAAGGCGCAAGGTTTGCCCAGCATAACACGGAATTCGTGGAGCAGATTAAAGAGATTGGTCCCCTTGGCACAGGTGACAAAATCGGTATGCCGGAACTGAAAGAGAAGCTCGAGATTGCTTACAAATGCCTAGCGGGCCCCAAGCTCCGCTGGGTTGTAGGCAAAAAACCCGTTTTCATTGATGACGCTCGGGGCAACAAGTACGGAGAGGTCTTCACCGAACATGAGATCAACCGGACCTTGAGCGGGATGGTGATAGACGAGATGGCCACCTATTCGATCATGGCGGCCCTTGAGAAGAAGCCGGCTGCCGTAAAGGATCTGGCCAAGGAGCTGGAGCTCCCGGCACCCGATACCCTGAAATACGTGCTGGCACTAAAACGAAGGGGATTTGTGGAGATGGACGGCGTGGAAGGGACATCGCCGGTCTACAAGTTTAAATCTGCTGAAGGAGGGAGGTGCTAAAGGTGGCTGAGAAGAAAGTTCTAGTATTAGGCGCAGGAGCGGCTGGTATCCAGGCGGCCTTGTCTGAGGCGGCTGCCGGCAACAAGGTCTATGTGGCAGAACACTTTCCCGGCTTTGGAGGGGAACGGATTCCTCAAGACAAGATCATCTCAAATGGCGATGCCTTTACAGCACCGGATCTGCCAACCTTTAAGAGCAACGACAACATTGAGTTCTTGAGAAACGCCGATCTAGAGGGCCTGGTAAGTGACAACGGCCAGTTTAAGGCCAAGATCCATTGCCGCACCCCTCGGGTAGACCCTGAAAAATGCGATGAGTGCGGCAAGTGTATCACGGTGTGCCCCATTCACATGTATGACGACTACAACGAGGGGCTTGAGTGGCGAACGGCCGTAGACTTTTTTAATTCGGCTTCGGGCCAGTACAACATCTTCAAAGAGGACATGCCCGTGTGTCAGCGGACCTGTCCGATCCATTTGCCGATTCGAACCTATGTGGGCTACATTGCAGATGGCAAGTATGCCGAGTCGTTGGCGTCGATCAGAGAGAAACTGCCCTTTCCCTTGAGCATCGGCCGTATCTGCCCCCATCCTTGTGAGGCCGAGTGCAACCGTCAGTACAAGGATGAGCCCATCAGCATTTGCTTCTTGAAGCGTTTTGTGGCCGACTACGAAATAAACAATAATATTGAGCCGAAGATATTTCAACCCGAGGAAAGCTTCTCTGAGAAGATCGCCATTATCGGCGCGGGTCCCAGTGGGTTGACCTGTGCCTATCATTTGGCGCGCTTTGGCTACCAGAATATCGTCGTCTATGAGGCGTTGGAGCAGCCCGGCGGGATGTTTCGCGTAGGGATTCCTGAATACCGTCTTCCTTGGGAAATCCTTTCCAAGGATGTTGAGTTTATCACCAAGCACGGTGTGGAGATCAAGTGCGGTGTTCGGATAGGTAAAGACATCAGCTTTGATGAGATCAAGGAAAATAACGACGCCGTGCTCATTGCCATTGGTGCCCATAAGGGGACAAGCATCAGGGTCAAGAACGAGGATGCGGAAGGGGTCTTTGAGGGGATCCATCTTTTAAGGAATATGGCTCTGGGCCAAGACTTTCCCATCACCAAGGGGAAGGCAATCGTGATAGGAGGGGGCAATGTGGCCATGGATGTGACCAGAACGTGTCTCCGTTGCGGCTTTGATGAGGTGAACCTGCTATACCGTCGGACCCGCAACGAATTGCCTGCAAGCCCCTGGGAAGTGGATGCGGCTGAGCACGAAGGGGTCAAATTCAATTTTCTCACCGCCCCTCAGGAAGTGGTTGTCAAGGATGGCAAGGTGGCAGGGATACAATGTCTGAAGATGGAACTAGGGGAGCCTGATGCCAGTGGCAGGCGAAAGCCTATGCCCGTTGAAGGCTCTGAGTTTGTCATGGATGCAGACGCCATCTTTGGGGCCATCGGCCAGGTGACAGATAACACCCTGGTGGACGAAAAGTACGGCTTTACCTTTGGCAGGAAGCTCAATTTCGAGGTAAACCCTGAGACCTTTGAAACCAATGTGGAAGGGGTCTTTGCGTCAGGCGATGCTGCCACAGGTGCCAACATTGCGATTCGGGCCTGTGCCGGTGGCAAGACGGCAGCAGAATCCATTCACCAATATCTGAGAGGGAAGAAGTAAAATGTATATCTACGAGAAAAAAGGAAGATACGTTATCGACTTTCAGGATATTCCGTCTAAGCGCGCGGAGATGCCTGAAATCTCTGTAGAGGAAAGACAGGGCAATTTTAAAGAGGTGGAAACCGGCTTCCCAGAAGATGTGGCTGTGGCTGAGGCCAAGCGCTGTTTAAGCTGCAGGCGGTGTCTGGGTTGTGCCCTGTGCTGGGCCGAGTGTAAGCCCGAAGCGATTAATTTTGACATGCCCGATGAGGATTTTGACCTTGCCTTTGACAAAGTCATCCTGACCTCAGGAATGCAGCGAAGGGTGGCGCCTATTTCGGGCAATGTTGGAAACAAGCATATGAATGTCGTCACTGATCTTCAGGTGGAGAGGATGCTGGCGGATGACACGGGTCCTAGCAACGGTCTCATTATGCGGCCCCAGGACGGTGAAATCCCAAAGAAGATCTGCTTTGTGCAGAGCTTTGGCGCTGGTGATGATAAGGTCCGGGATGCCACGTTGATCTTTGGGGTCAACGAGGCCATACTGGCCCAGAAAAAGATAGACGGGGCCCAGATCAGTTTTATTTCTCCGGACATGGATGCCTTTAAGGGAAGTGCTGGAGGGGATCTGGACAAGGTTTCTGGTGTGAATTTTATAAACGGCACGGTGATCGAGGTAGCTGAGACAGGAGAGGACAAGAACATTGAGGTCAAGTACGATGACGGTGGTGAAAAGACCGAGACCTTTGACCTTGTGGTGCTCCTCACCCAACCCCAGGTTCCGCCCAGTGTTGAAGATGCAGCAAAGAAGCTTGGTGTAGACGTCAGTTACGCCAGCTTCCTCGACAAACCTGGAGAGATGGTCGAGACCGACAAGCCAGGGGTTGTCCTGGCTCAGAATGTGTAAAGGGAGGTAGATCTTATGGCTGAAGAAGCAATAGATCTGGATAAAGTAACAAGAAGTTTCAAAAAGGAGGTCATGGAAGTCATCCCCGGCGGGGGCAATTTGGATCTGTGCCTCAACTGCGGGACCTGCTCTGCAGGCTGTCCTGCCACGGGTCTTGCAGACATGGACCCCAGAAAGTTTCTAAGGATGATCCTGCTCGGGCTGCATGAAGAGGCCGTCAAATCACCCTGGGTATGGATGTGCACTGGGTGCCAGCGTTGTATCTATGCCTGCCCGATGCAGATCGATATCCCTAGGCTGGTATACAATGCCCGGGCCACGTGGCCCCGTGAAGAGCGGCCAAAGGGGATCCTTGGTTCATGCGATATGGCATTGAGAAATGACAGCGGTAGCGCCATGGGGGCATCTCCCGAGGACTTCACATTTGTGGTAGAAGACGTGCTCGAAGAGGTAAGGGAAGGTCAGCCGGGCTGGGAGGAGCTCCAGGCCCCGATAGATAAGAAGGGGGCCCATTTCTTCTTAAATCAAAATTCCCGGGAACCGGTCACCGAACCGGATGAACTCATCCCCTTGTGGAGAATCCTGAACGTTGTTGGTGCCGACTGGACATACGGCAGCAAGGGGTGGGCTGGAGAGAACTACTGCATGTTCCTTGCCGACGACAAGTCCTGGGAGCATGTCACACGGACCAGCATCATGCAGTGTTCAGAACTGGGATGCAAGGTCTACCTCAATACCGAATGAGGGCACGTTACCTTTTCAGTCCTGGAAGGACTGAGAAAATTTAAGATCCCTTACGATTTTGAAGTAGCAAGTATCTATCAGTATTATGCCAAATGGATCCGGGAAGGAAAGCTCAAGGTCAACTCCGACTGGAACAAGGATCGAAAAATCAAGTTCACCGTGCAGGACCCCTGTCAGATCATTCGCAAGAGCTACGGTGATCCTGTAGCAGAGGACTTGCGTTTTGTGGTCAAGTCTGTTGTGGGAGAAGAGAATTTTATTGAAATGTGGCCGAACAAGTCGAACAATTTTTGCTGTGGCGGAGGCGGAGGATTCCTCCAGTCAGGGTATGCCGATGAACGTCGGGCCTATGGTAAGATTAAGTTTGACCAGATTGTGGCTACAGGTGCTGATTACTGCGTTGCTGCGTGCCACAACTGTCATGCACAGATTCACGATATTGCCCACCACTTCGAGGGGAAGTACCAAACGGTCCATTTGTGGACGCTGATCTGTTTGTCCCTCGGGATTCTGGGAGCAAATGAGCGTGAGTATCTCGGGGATGACTTGAAAGAGGTCAACATGCCTGCCTCATAGAAAACAACAACGTCACTAAAAGTCCCGTCTGTTGTCAGGCGGGACTTTTTTTTCGAGCTGAACGAGAAGTTTTCAATAGCCTGACAATTTTGTTGAACGCCTTAATGGCGGCCAATGCCGTTTTCTTCTAACAGCTCCAGTGCGATTTTTGTGGCACCAGCAATAATCGGCGGACACACCTCTGTGGGGAGCTTATTAGGGTCTGCATCAAGGAAATCACCACATCGATTGCCAGGATAAGGGGCCGCGATATCCTCGTTAAATCGCTCTTCCAGTTCTTGGATGAGCATATACATCTGGTCCCGCTCCATTCGCTCTATGGCAGCGCTTGCGATGAGTACTCCAGCTGCCGTTAAAGCGCCACACGTAACCTCTACGAAACCTTGCGCGCCAGCCAATCCACCAGCGGCCTTAACCACATCGGCTTTGAGCTCACCCAGATAATCAAGACCCACATCCAAGACAATCTGACTACAAAGGTTCCCCTTCTCAGCAGACGCCCTCCCACGCTCCAACAATTCTTCCAACGATGGTACGGCCATTCCCTTTTCCTTTCTTTGCAATAAAGCTCCGGCCTGGCAGACGCGGCCAGACCTCAAGCCATTTGTCATCCACCCTATATGATAACCAACTGCGACTCCGGGTCAGAAGAAGTCTTCTGTCTGCCCTCTCAGCAACAATCATCCTTGGCCTAACAACGCCACCCACTTGGAGGTTCTATCCTTCATTCTGGCCAGGCCCTTTGTTATTCATGCTGAAGGACGGTGCGCCGAGGATTTCTAACAGGCGCCGAAACCCGTCTGAAGGTAATATTACCGGTGGCATTTGAGCATATTTGCTTATTTGTCTTGGATTCTCCAGCCAGTTTTTTAGCGACTTGGACGACCATGGCTCCCTCTCACTGTCAGTTCTTGGATAGTGTTCTGAAAAAAGCCCTGAGAGATTTGGCCCAATATCTCCTTTGCCAAGACCTCCAAAACGGGTCGTCAGCACCTTGTGACAAGAGCCGCAGTGCTTGCCGAAAATGCTCTCTTCAGCCTGTTCTTCGTCCTCAAAATGAATCACCAGCGGCATTTCCCGGCCTTCTGGCTCCGCCCGGGCGGCCCCAGCTAGAATGGCATTGACCAGCTCTATGATGTGCGCCTCTTTGAAAAAAAAATCGGGCATGAAGATCACAGGACTCTTGATGGCATCGAACAGCGCTTGCGGCTGAGTGGCATCCAAGCCCCTGTCAAGATTGGTGGCAAGGCGATCCCCCTTTGCGCTCGTCAAATGGCATCTCCTACAACCAGAGCTCCTAATAAGCTCGTGGCCCCGCTGCAATACCGGGCTCCCTTCCACGGCAAAGTGCGCGTATTTGGCCCAAATAAGGTTGTGGTGGGCTATCGAAATCCTGTCGGTCCTGGGATTGCCCCTGTGGCAATCTATACATGTTCCTTTTCCCCCATACTGGCATTCGTGGCACTTCACGCAACCAGACGAGCCTGCAAGTGCAATCACGCTCTGCAAGAAACAAATACCACCCAAAATGGTCATGAGTTGAAAACGAAGACCCAATTTTCACCCCTCATAAACACGGCAACCACCGTCAATACAACGATTGCAGCAAAGATCATCAGTGTCAGGACACTGATCAGCCATTGATCTTTCTGCAGCCACCTGGCTTGTTTGCATTCCGCGCTACCAGGCAGGTAAGGCAGTAACAAGAAGTAGAATCCAAGAAAAACAATCGGGTAGACAAGGTGCTTAGAATAGCTTACCAGCTCTTGGGTCCACAGCAGAAACCATGCAGACTTAATGGGATTGGGCACGTTGGCCATATCGGCTGGCCCTTGCAGGGGAGCTGGGATCAACACCGCTAGTATGACCAGAGCAGCAATCAACAAGCCTATGGAAATCACGATGCGACGGAAAAAAAATGGGGAGCTTCGAACGTAACCTTTCATAGATAGGGTAAGACCCCCTTGTCTTGGCGAATTCGGTAGAAATGCAAAAAACAAAGGATGGCAATGGTTAAGGGAATAACCGCGATGTGTAATGTGTAAAAACGCAGCAAGGACACGGGCCGTCCAACTTCGTCAGGGACTAAAAAACGCCCAATCATTTCCCCGAAAGGGGCTGTATTGATGAGCTCTATGCCCGTATGGGTCCCCCAGAAGGCAAGTTGATCCATGGGGAGCAGATAGCCCGTATAGGCTCCAAACACACATGCACAGAGGATAAGAAATCCGATGACCCAGTTGAGCTCCCGCGGTTTTCTATAGGCCCCCGTCAGAATCACCCGCAACGTATGCAGGAATATAAAGACAAGCAACACGTGGGAACTCAGTCGATGGAGACTCCTCACAAAACGCCCTCCCGGGACAGACGACTCTAGAAACAGGATTGACTCGAAGGCCTTTTCAGGACAGGGCTGATAATAAAAAAGCAAAAGCACCCCAGAGGCAACGAGCAGCATAAACGCTGTAAAAGCAAGGCCGCCGAGACAAAAGGTGTACCTTATCCTCAGGTTCTTTTCGAGTATCAGTCTGGGGAAAACGTGCTCTAAGAACTCTTTAAACAAGACTGCCTCAACTTAAGACGACAATGAATTCGCCCTGTTCCTCCACTTGAAGCCTCTCCAACGGACGATCTGCGGGGCCCCTTGAAACCTCGCCCCGGCGGCCAAAAATGCTGCCGTGGCAAGGACAAATGAGCTCCCTTGTCGTTACGTTGACAGTACATCCAAGATGGGTGCACACAAGGCTAAGGGCATAAATCTCGTCCCCCTTCTTTACGATAGCCACTCTCGATTTGCGGAAAACAAGGGCGCCGGCGGCGGGAATGTCTGCTTTTGCCACGCGTAGCAGCGGTTTTTTTTCAGAAATCCTAGGAACAAAAAATTTCCAAAGCAGTGAAACAGAAGCGATGAGAAAAGCTACTGCTTCAATGAATCTTCGACGCGATTTACCAACCTTTTCCATTTTTTTACATAGGCTCTCACATACACTGGGTTCTTCGAAGACATCCTGGCAAATCGCGAAATCTCCATAAAAGACCCATTGACGACTTCCTGTCCAGATTGGTCCCAAAAGGAGCTCAGGCTCATCCCATCGAGCTGCAGTTGATAAACCCTGTCTTCCTTCTTTTCTAAGACAAATCGTGAGGCATTGTCATGGCACCCGTCACACGTGACCGTTCCCCGTCGTATCGTATGAGGAAAGAAGGCCTTCCACTGAGCCGCCAGGAGCCGGTTCTCCTCCTCCACACCCGCGGGCTTTCTGTCTCTAATATCGGAAAGATAGCTAATAAACTGCGGTCGGATGGGACTGACTTTTCCAGCACTGTTCGTCCCCAACGGCGGTGCATTCTGCCTCTTAAGATAGGCACGCTTAATGTATTCGCCGGTGCTATTTCGGCTAACCCTGAAGTATCTTCTGGCCGGGCTATTCGCCAAACGCACGTAAAAAGATCCATACTCCTGGGACGCCCACGCTGAGTGACAGGCATAACATTCCAGGTTTGTCAAGTGCGCCATAATACCATGTTCAATGACACTATCATCCGGTTTGTGGCAGTCAACACATTTTTGGGACGATTTGCTACCCGTCACAAGACTCTTCATCGAATGACAATCGCTGCATTTCATGCCTGCCTCAGCATGGACGTCAGGAAGCATCTTTAGGGAGGTTTCTCCCTTGAACAACACCCCGCGCTGATACCGGGAATGATCTTCCCGCGGGGCCATGCCATAATAATCCGCTCCAACAAAATAGCCTCTGTGGCAGCTAAGACACGTGTCGTTTTCCGGTCGTGTGATGTTGTGACCGTTTCCCCCGTGACAGTCCAGACAATCGCGGACATGGCAAGATACACAGTTCTTTTGGTAGAAACCCGGATCTCCCTTCCCATAGGTTTTTTCCACAAACCGCCTTTCCCTCACCCTGGTGGTCATCGCCTGATCAAAGACGGCATCGTAGCCTTGATGGCAACCGACACAGCCCCGGGCTCGATGATCACAAGACGTTGGGCGCGGAAGCGTTTTTGTGTCGTCGCCGTGACACGCAGAGCACGGCACCGTGGCATGCACCCCTTTGAGTGGAGGGCGTTGGGCACCTGCCGAACTAACGGCCAGCAGGAGGAAGGCGATTGAGACAATCTTCCAGAACAAGGTAGTCAAGCTCCTTTTGATATATTCTGTCCTTGCCATTATCGTGGCAGACGATGCAGAGGTTCACGGCCAGCACATTCTTCACCTCTTCACCGTTAAGCGGTCGCGCGTTTTTCCGTGTAATGGCAGAAAAGGGCTTCACGTTGCCATTCTTCATAGTCAGAAACCCGTCAAGGGGCCTGTCTTGAGAAGACTCACAGATAAGGGTCGCTCTGATAGTGTTGCCTTCCAAAACATGTTCCCCAAAGCCTAGGAAGGCGGGATTGCCATGGCATTCTGCACAATCTACAGCCTTGCTTCCCGTATTGTGTGAATAAAAAGGCGCAAATCGTAACTGCTTCTTTCCTTTGTATTCGGAGATATACTCACTCTTGACGGTCCGGCCCTTCTGGTCCACCACTGTCACAAAGGTCTGGCAGCCTGGGGTCACCGGCGAGATCTTCCCTCGCTGGTTTACGGCCAGAGAAAATGGGTAAAGCCTGCGGTAGTCCTCGGTTTCGGTGAAGGCCCCGGGAGTCTTCACCCCCTTGATAAAATCCCGCCCGTATCGCGACTGATCGTACCTGGTGTGACACCCAAAGCACTGCACTACGGTGCGGGAATGGCAACCGTAACACTCCATCCGTTCGTGTCCCCTAATGGAGTGTTCCGCCGTGCCTGTGATGACCTTGCTTTCGTGGATCTGGCCGCTTCGCTTGCCCAAGACGACCACCTTTTTGTCCTCGTAAAACACGTTTGCGTACTTGCGCCCCTTTGCAGTAAGTACCATTTTCATGCCCGGCCGCATCTGCCTTTGGTAGCTTTTTGACTCTCTCACGGCTTCCTCGTTCTCCCCCGTAATCGGCTCAGCCTCTGGCCGCTCTGTGGCGCTGCCGTGGCAATCTTCACAGCTTATCTCCGTCTGGCGGTACATATTCTCATAAGCGTACCCGTCGCCCATGACCTCTCGAGAGGTGTGGCAATCAATGCAATCCATCCCCTTGGCATAGTGAATGTCGGCGCTGATATGAATCACGTTTCTCCATCCGCTGATCAACATAGGACCAGGCATACCGTCACTGGTCGGCACCATGGCGTTGTTGCCGTCGTTCAGCCCTTGGTAGGAAAGGGCAATCCTGCCACTCCGGTTGTGGCAACGAAAACAGACCTGGTTATCAGGCAAGGCGACAAGCCCATGGTCAGCCGAATAGGGCTGTTTTCCTTTCACTGTAGAATCATTTCCTTCATAGGTCGCCCTGTTGTTGTACGGAAAATGGCAGGCCGCGCAGCCAGAGCCGTGATTCGCGCTGTAGGATCGATTCGATTCAATCCCCACATGGCACAGAGAGCAGAATTTCCGATACAACTCCCCCGCCATGTTATCCAGCTCGGCCACACTATTTATCGTGAGAGGGTTGCCTGCGGCGTCAAACAGGGCCTCTGGATGGGTTCCGTATGATTCACCGTCGGCTCCTTCCCAAGTGGCCTGGATGTTTCTTATCATACCGCTGTTCGTGTACATCAGATTCCCTTTCATCCGTGCAAGTTGATAGGGATGACAACTGCCGCAAGTCTGATCCCAGAACCGCGGATCTGCAGGATTCTTGGGGCCAAACATGGAACGGTGGGAGGCCTCCTTATTTTCTTCCTTGGGATTGCCTCCATGACAGGCAACACAGGAGGTGTGAGCAGCTGAAGCCTGCTCAAGTCCTTTGTGACAGGACACACAGGTTGAACCAACATTGCCTATATCGCTACAAGCACCAGAGAAGAAGGCGACAAGACAAAGAACAACAGCTATGCCACGCAAGCGGATCATCGCCCTTGAATACTACCACAAAGGAACCTCCTTTATGTCAACAAAAAAACGGCTGATGAAACTCGAACAAAGAGAATCTTCGTCCTTTCATCAGCCGCTCTTTCTTACGCAACAACGACTTCAGTAGCTAATTCCAAGCTACCTTCATTTCTTCTTCGTGCGAACCTTTTTGCTGGGCCATCTTTCTAGTGGGAGCTGCCCTGTTGGAAGTTTCCGGCATGGAATTGTTGGCCGAACACCACTTAACAGCCCATGAGGAATTCTTCCTCATTCTGAGCCTTCTTTTCCTTTATTTCCACCGAGACGGAATCGCCAACGGAAAACTCTGAGCCTTGGCCTTTATCCAGTTCGACGGTCACCTTGTCACGTATGACCTGGGTTACCTTGCCTGAATAGGTCTTTCCCTTGGAAAGAGCAAATGTGGCTGCAACGGCCACGATTACCAATGCCACCATTAGTGCAAGAAAACGCCTTTTCATTTTTCCCTCCTTTCAGCCAGTTTTGGATTCCTGCCGCTTTGCTCTCACAGCTGATCGCTTATAATGACAAGTTCTTAAACATCTCCAAATGGAGCCGTAGTTATCTTAAATCTACACACCCATGTTATTGTCGGCATACTCAATATCTACATGAATAGCAAGCCCTTTTTCAAAGCAGCCAACAAGGACCATCCGAAGAAAAGTCCCAACTGACTTCATACCAAGCCCCCATATCCTTGTTCTCACCCAAGCATGTTACCGTTGACAGGAGCGCTCGTTTGTCTGTATAAACTAATAAATGGGAAGGTCAGAATGCACAAAACCCCTGGTAACGAGGAAGAATCATGAGATCCTTTAAATCAGTTTTGATATTGGCCCTTCTTGGATTGCCGTTCATGATGCTATGTCAAGATGCGAAGGCAGATCCTGTAAGAAAGAAGGCAAGAAGCATAGATGAACTGGCAGCACGATATGACGTGAGTTCCTGTAAGGAATGCCATGAGGAAATCTATGAACAATGGGAAGCTTCCGCCCATTCCAAATCCATATTTGGAGTCGGGGCCAGAACGGCTGCCACCATAGGCACCACCATTACAAAAGGCCTGATGACATGGCCC
Source organism: Thermodesulfobacteriota bacterium (assembly GCA_034189385.1). Taxonomy (GTDB): domain Bacteria; phylum Desulfobacterota; class Desulfobacteria; order Desulfobacterales. The sequence goes on along the minus strand of JAXHVD010000034.1, from coordinate 8,773 downwards.
TATTCTGGGGTTCAGAAACCGGAGGATGTCAAGCTGAAGCATCTCATGCTATGTGCAAAGTGTCATTTGCCACAGCTTGAAGAGGCCACAGATAGTGTTGCACAGGAAATTGTCAAGGCAGTATTTGGCCTTTGGGACAAAGAAACAAAAAAACAGAGTGTAGAAAAGCTCAGGAAGATCAACATCAACTGCTTGATCTGCCACCAGGCGAAAGCTATCACTCACAAGTGGGCGCAAGGCTTCCCACAAGAGGATGCCGTTTATGGAACACAGGAGGGAGCGCACGAGGACGAGAAGTATCCCGTCATGAAAAAGAGCCCGATTCTGCATGAATCTGTCTTCTGCGGGCAGTGCCACGGTCTTGGACCCAATTTTGAGTTTGATGAGCCCTCACAGTGCGCAACAGCTTACGGAAGCTATTTATTTGCCTACGTTGCTGAAGGTGGTCACGAAACATGCCAGGCCTGCCATATGAAAAAACTCAATCAAGGGCATGTTATGCCGGCCTACCGGGATCCCGACATGGCCGAAGCGGCCTTGAGGTTTGAGGTGGATGCCTTTGGCTACTATTGGCGAAAAAACAAGGTGGAGGGGGTGACGCCTCTGGCAGTGGTCAGGGTAGAGCTAACGAACAAGACGGGTCACGAAATCCCGGATGGCTGACCGACGCCAAACCGAATGATCCTGGATGTGATCGCAAAGGGCCCTGATGGTGAGGAAGTTTTAAGAAGTTCCAAAATCTATATGCCTGCTCCCGGAAAAATGGGCTGTGGCAAAGAGATGGGCAGAGGCCCTTACGAAAAGGCCGGCCTCATCCGTGACACCGCCCTTCCGCCTTATCGCACGCTGGTAGAGACCTTCGAGATTCCATTCCCATATGAAAAGATAGAACAGGGAAAAGAAATCTACGGAAAACCTCTTTTCAAAGAAATGGATATTGATGTGGAGCTTTGGTATGTTCCTTTTGGCGAGACAGAAGGGCCGGCGGCCCGCTGGAATCAGCTTTGGAGAAAGCAAACAAAAAAGGTAACCATCGACTAGAATGATAGCATAGAGTAGAGATCATTCCTTTAAGAACCTGAAGTAAAACATCGTCCAGATTCCAAGAACGATAGAAATGGTTGTGACGATACTAGATATGGCCAAGGTTGACGCACCGGTCAACCCATGACCGACGTTTCAGCCACGTCCCACGGCAGCACCTACCCCCATAATGAACCCACCAATAAAGGTCGCTAGGAGTTCTTCCCGTGGAAGAAAAAACAGTTTAAATTCCTTCAACAACTTTGCACTAATGAACGCCCCCACAGGAACGGCTACGACATACAGGGAGGCCCATGTCGTCTGAAACAGACCAAAGAAATCAAAGACGGGCGTCCTGCCCACCATTGGATCTCCCGTGAGAAAGCTGAGAAAGAACTCTGCCGTCGGCCCTGTAAAGGAGAGGCCCCTTGGCCGCCCCCCCCAGTATGTGGAAGCCCACCACCCGATGACTATGATCACACCCAGAAACAGGCCCGTTGTTGACCAGTAATACCCTTTCAGAGCCCGCTTAAAAGGCTCTCCACGCACGAGGAAGAGGCTGATGATGATTGTAATGACACCTATGGTTATCCACTTCGCCGCCATACCCCCGCCAAAAAGATCCCAAAGGGCGGGATTTACCTTGTCGTTGACTCTGACAATCACAGAAGCGGACAACCCATAAAGTGGTTTTAGCCATCCGTGTATTGTAACACACAGACCTAGGAAGAAAGCTGCAAAAGCCAACCATGCATCCGTAAACCCTTGACCACATCTGTAAAGAATACCACTCGCGCAACCATTAGCCAGGACCATACCAAGCCCAAAGATATATCCACCAACGATATTGGCAATTGGTGCAAAACCCTGTCGATATAATGCTTTCGTTACAACCTCTCCGTCTGACGGGTCCACGGCAATCAACCAACCAATATCCTCGATGAGATTTGCTCCCAGCATAGCAACCAGAAGGCTCAGGAGGTACGCCCTAAATATCGTGAAGTCTTTTCTCGGGGTGATCATGCTGGCAAAGGCCATATTGCAGCGGAATCTGCCCCTCTGAAGGACAAACCCAAAAATAAGCCCCACCAACAAGGCACTTAAGAGTGTGAAAATATCTCCTGGCATTTTCGAAAGGACTCCCTGAGCAGCAAGCTGAAGGGAGTTAAAGCGGGAAATCACTGAATGCAGGGGTAAAGCAAGAGTCTAAACCGAAGCATTCCGGTGATCGAAAAGAAATCCCCAGCGCAACTCAGGGTTGTGAGGCCGTCCCTTTTCAGACTCCTCGCAGCCACATGACAATGCGCCATGTCTAGTCACGAACCGGAATTTCCTTTTGACCGACGGATCTATATCAACATCGGAATCATCTGTCAAGAAACAAATCGACACGCCAAGCATTGGAAATGCTAATCTGACGTCCCATGGGCTTTCTTGAAACGACGGAGAAACTCTTCGGCTATCTCAAGCTCAAACGACACCTCACGCGCCTTTTCCAGGTTCTCCGGGATCTTCAAGTCTATCTTGGAAAACTCAGCCAGCCTATCTTCCAGTGACTTGAGGTGGGCCTGCAACGCAGCAATGGCCTCTTGGGGTGGCAACTTCAAGAAATACTCTGACGGCTCCGCTTTTGGCGAAGCCTCTTTGCCCTCAGCCCCTGTCACTATCGTGTAGAGCTTATTCGTTTCCATCCCTTTGCCTCCTATCCCTTACCTCAGACGTCTATCGTCCCCGGCAAGACAGAAAGTGCTCTCGAGAGTATTTGCCCGCCATGCACAGAGCCGCCATGGTTTCCACTGCCTCGGTCAGCTCAGGCAGGGATATGCCTTCGTTAAATCCCCCCAAATGGGGGCCTGTATAGATAACAATATCTTCGACTCCCCGCTCAAATCCATCTATTTCACCGTCAGGGTATCCTCGCTGCCTCAGGAAGAGCCTGAACTCTTCATCGGTCATCCCCGTTTGATCTCCAGCCCTCAGTATCTCTTCCATATGGCGGTCTATACCCATTTCTTCAATCATTCGGCCAGCGAGCTCATCCAGGTCCAGGGGGATCTCTCCTCTGAATGCCTCTCCCACAAAGCCCGAATAGTAGCTGAAAAAGACATCCCAAACGCGTTTCTTGAGAAACTCTTTGTCAAAAAGGTCCCGGGCATCCACAGGCTTGCCGTGCTCATCAAAACCAACCCGGTTACTGTCCTTGTTTCGGAAATAGCTGCCTATGACCAACAACAAGCTCAGGATGTGACTGCCAACATAGCGGTAAAGATCCCGACTACATCCCTTGAAACTCATCAGGTGCTCGAAGTCCCTGATCCCTGTGTGGCCGATGTTAGGATAAGAACACGACTCAAGCCACCTGTCAAGCCTCCCTCCGCGAAACCATTCGTAAAGCCCATTGTCTCTTCTTCTGCACCGCTGAACGCGGTTGTGAAAAAGGGGAATAGGGGCACCATGGATGATGCCCAAAGATGCGAGTTTCCCAAGCAGCCAGGCGCTTCTGACCATGGTCTGGCTGAACTCCCTGTCCGTGCTGCCGGCCTTGGTCTGGCCACTGTTCGGATACCTGAAATAATCCTTATCCGCCACAAAACCGACCGCGTAGCGCTTTGGGTGAAGCGCCAAGTTTACCGGTGGCCTCGCGGGGAGACTCTTCAGGCGGAACACATAGCCCTGCCCTATCTTCATGGGCACAGGCACGTTGAACTTCAGGGGAAAGAGATAATCGCCGGTAAGAAGATGATCCATCCAGAGCGGTTCACGGAGTAGGAAAGCAGGAGAATCATCGGCCAGGGCCAGTTTTAGGACGAGCAGCCGGTCGCCGGGACGAAGGGAAACGACGAGACTCCTGCCCACAAATGCAGCGCGTGACAGGGGCCTGAACCCCTTTCGCTGCAATATCTCTTCCCAGGTTACCCAGGGCGTACCATTTGTTGCCGCCCCCTTTAGCTCGGGGCCCCGCACTGAAAAAGGAAGCGCACCTAATGCCTCAGCACTCACCCTGTGGGCATGACCGCAGGTCTTGCGAAGCACCCGTTTAAGGGCAGAAAAAGCCTGGTCCCTTGCGGGATGCTCCGTGCAATGGACCATAATGGAAGCCAGCGTGTCGGCGGCCAACCTGAACAAGAAAAAGCCCCGCCGTTGACCAGAAAACACTTGGTCTTTCAAAAGCCCCTCGAGGACGGAAATGGTCCTGGGGCCGATCATTTCAGGACGCCTTAGGGCAAGACATTGCAGGTGGTAGACGGCGTAGTATTTGGTAGAAAAATCAGAGGACCTGTCTCCGATCTCGTCCTCCAAAAGGGTCCTTTGTTCTACCATGCTGTGTTCCTTCAAAGGTCGCACCGTCTGGCGCCAGACAAAGAAGCTCGGGGAGAAAGCACCAAATTATCTTCAAGCTGGACTTACGAGGAAAGCCCATGCCACGAGGTCTAAAACAGTACAGCCTTTTCACTTCTCGCTGGCAATGCCGTGACCGAAAACCATCAATTACCTGGCCTTGATCTCGCCTCTCAAGAGCTTCTTCAAGCCATCAAGCGTCCCCTTCCACATGGCCCTCTCTCCAGCCAGAATCGATACTATGACCTTCTCTTCCACACTGATCTCAAGCACGATCTCTTCATCTTCAACTCGAAACACCGCCTCGCCCCATCGTTCCGCCGGAAGCCCTATTGCCTCACAGTCGTAGTCTGTTCGAACCTCAGCGGTCATCCTTATTTCCCCCATTGTCCTTTCCTTAAGAAATGTCAGTGTGCTGTGTGCGCACAAGCTTTACGCACCATCAAGAAACCAATGTTGACTCCTGTAGGAAATTGTGTCTCGGCTGTCAGGCAAAGACAAAGGCGCCTTTTCTAAAAAACCCACAGACTTTCCCACACCCTGTGATCGAGAACTCAAGGGCTGTTTGTCCCAAAGGCAGACGATCAAGCAATGAATGGCCTACTTCACCTCTATCGGAAGTGACTACATTTGTCAAAACCTTGAAATCGAACAACGGTCTTCCACGAATCTGCTTTGTCTCCAAACTCCTCACAAGGGCGTTCCCTAGCTGCCAGCCCTTCTTTATTGTCGTGTACTTCCTCCCCATTGGCAAAGCTTCCGCTGTCAGCAAATCAGAGTTCTGATCCCTCGCTAACATACTATCCCTTCCCAACACGCCACTACGGAACTTGGCACTAGGCTACTCTGACATCCAACCATGTGGTAAGGACAAGGACGGGGCGAAAAGGCCTGTGACACCATGCCGGTTCGTAACGCCACCTTGTTCCGGTATCCTTTAACGTGGCTGCTGAAAGCCTTTCAATTTAATTGAAAGGCTTTGATGGCTCTGCTATACTATGTTTATGAAATGTGCCTACCTATACATTCTTTGTAGTCTTGTCGTGCTCACAGAGGCTGTAGTAACCCAAGCCTATATCATTCCTTCTGAGCAAATCCTGACCCTTATGATTGACAAGTTCGGCCCTGCTGACAGCCTTGTGGTATCGCAGAAAACGGTCCTTTACGATCCTTCTTTAGAAGGAGGGACTCGGGAATTGGAGGAGACCCTCTATTATGGTTATCCCGATCGGTTTAGGTCGGAGGTCAGGACCCCTGGGCTGAAAAGGATCCAAGTAGTGAATCAGGATGACACCGTCATCATCATTGGCGGGAAGATTGTCGGGGAGACGGAGAGTCTGTTTGATCATTTCAAAGACCTCCTGCTATATAGGAAGACAGGGCTTCTCGTTGATCGGCTGTCCCAGTTGGGAGTCAATCTGCAAGTTGTAAGCCTTGGGAGGTTCAACGACAAGGTCGTCTACGTGATTGGGGCCAAGTACCCAGATGACTCTGTCCCCCAAGTGTGGATCGATAAGAATACCTTCAGGCCCATAGGGCTGATTCTTGGCAACGGCTGCGGGGAAACGCCTTTGAGGCGAGTGGAATACCACGACTATCATACAGAGCCCAACCAGCGTGGGGGATATCCGATGCGCATCCTGTTCTTTGAAAACGGATCACTTGTCAGGATGCATCAGTTGGACGTTGTCCAGACCAACTCTCCTGTCCCTGACCGGCTATTCGACGTAGCTTATCTAAAAAGCATAAGCCAGTCCGTTGCGCCCACCCTGCCGGCGCCTTCGCCAGTCTTTGAACTGAATGAGGTGAAGGAAGGCATTGAGAGCTTTAAGCGTGCTTATGAGTAGATTAACGGTAGCGTCCCTGAGGGCAAGTGGTTCTCAGAAAGCACCGATGAGTCTTGCGATAACGATGCGAATGACTTCAGATGTCCCCTCACCGATTTCCAGTAGCTTCTGATCCCGGTAGAACCGTTCAACATCATATTCTTTCATCAGTCCATACCCACCATGGAGCTGAACGGCGTGATTGGCCACCCGGCCCATGACTTCCGAACAGTAGAGTTTTGCCATGGCGGCCTCCTTGGTAAATGGTTGGCCTTGATCCTTTAGCCAGCACGCCCTATAGAGCAGGAGCCTGGCACAGTCAATCTCCATGGCCATATCGGCTAACTTGAAGGCGTTGGCCTGAAATGTGGAGATGGGTCTGCCAAACTGTTCCCGCCCTTTGGCATATTTCAGGGCCATGTCATAACAGCCTTGGGCGCCGCCGAGACCCATGGCACCAATACTGAGGCGACCACTGTCAAGGGTGGCCAGCATCTGATGGAAACCTTTCCCCCGTTGTCCAAGAAGATTCTCCTTGGGGATACGACAGTCTTCAAAATACAAGGTGCTCGTGTTTGAAGATCTCCACATCATTTTTCCATGCATGGGTTGCGCCCTATAACCAGGCGTCCCCGCTTCCACCAGAAAACAACTAAGCTCTTTGCGCTCCTCATCCCTCTTGCCGGTAGAAGCCATTACTGTTATGCCTCCGGAGATGTCAGTGGACGCATTAGTGATAAAGATCTTGCTGCCGTTGATGATCCAGGTGCCACCATCTAATACCGCGTGAGTCTCGCAGGCTCCGGCATCGGATCCTGCGTTTGGCTCGGTAAGGCCGAAGCCCCAGAGCATCTCGCCAGTACAAAGCTTGGGAAGGTACTTGCTCTTTTGCGCTTCGCTGCCAAAATAGTATATGGGACCAATGCCAAGGGAATTGCCCGCCGCCACCGTGGCGGCTTGTGAAGCATCTACGCGGGCCAGTTCTTCTACTGCGATGATGTAAGAAAGATAGTCGAGTTCCTGACCACTATACTCCTCAGAAACAAATACGCCAAAGAGACCTAGTTCCCCCATGGCTCTGGTAATCTCGTAAGAGAAAGTTTCGGTTTCGTCCAACTCCGTGGCAACAGGCCTTATCTCTTTCTCAGCAAAACTCCGCACAGACGCTCTCAATATATTCTGTTCCATGGAAAGCCTGAAGTCCATCAGACACCCCTTGTCGGCACGGTTCTTAATGGAATCTTAACTAGTTATCCTCTCAGGAACTGCAGTCCCCAAATCCGTCTTCCCCAAGAACAAAAAATAAGTACCAAAATGGTGAATAAGCGTCAACTATGCAGTGAAGAGGCGTCCCGAAAACTAAAAATGAAATAATACGATAGATATTGGAAGTATTTGCCCATAATTTGTATTTAATGTTTGTTAAATACCTTTTATCATGTATAATCATCCACAAATATCTGCTGTTCTGCTTGCTATTGCGATCAGATGGTATTAAATAAGTTGGTTTTTATTCGTGATGAACCTAGCCGGACTAACTGAGCGCTTATTTCTTGCAAAGATCGTCAAGCAGCTTCTACGGTTTGTTGTGGTGAGTTCTAGGGGCCAGCGTAGCTCAGCTGGTAGAGCTGCTGATTTGTAATCAGTCGGTCGGGGGTTCGAGTCCCTCCGCTGGCTCCAATAAGAATTGGGGAAAAATCCATGGAGGGGTTCCCGAGCGGCCAAAGGGAACAGACTGTAAATCTGTCGGCGATGCCTTCGGAGGTTCGAATCCTCCCCCCTCCACCAAGCCTCATGGTAAGTTGTGTGTAGGAGATAGCCGGAGTATTCGCCAAGGCATCGTGTGAACTACATGCACTTTCTGCATCCTCCTTACTATGTTTGTGCCGGTAAACTCTGACTCCAGCCCAGAGGACTTAGCAGGGGAGATAATCACAGACCACATGACTGGACGCATCCTGTTTAGCGGAAAAATCGCTTCACGCAAAGATGTTCGAATAGGCTGAAAAGTAGGTATTATTAATCGGTTCTGTGCGGGAATAGCTCAGTTGGCTAGAGCATCAGCCTTCCAAGCTGAGGGTCGCGGGTTCGAGCCCCGTTTCCCGCTCCACGATCCGAGGATTTCTGGCTCGTACCCATCTAGGAGCACCCTAGAAGGAAGTGGCACTGACGTCAGTCTCCACTCCGGAAGCGAGCGGTTTTCTTTAAGGCCTAGGACAATTCCGGCAGGATTCTGGACTTGGAATCCTAAAGGCGAGGGGCACGGATCCCTTGAGTTAAAACGCAGACTTGCGGGCAGATTCTGCTGAAGCGAAGGAAAAGGCCTTTTGGGAATGGACACCAGCAAGCCCACGTAGCTCAGTAGGTAGAGCGCTTCCTTGGTAAGGAAGAGGTTCACCGGTTCAATCCCGGTCGTGGGCTCCACAAATCCTTAGAACTTAGGGAACTGAACACAAAGCAAACCAGGGAGGGACAGGAGATGGCCAAGAAGAAGTTTGAGCGGATGAAGCCGCATTTAAACGTAGGCACGATTGGTCATATTGATCATGGCAAGACGACGCTGACGTCAGCGATTACCAAGCACT
>JAXHVD010000033.1:0-28916 GCA_034189385.1 Thermodesulfobacteriota bacterium | reverse complement strand
GGCAGGAACAATAGAGGTCCCAGCTGAAGTTGAATGGACAAATACCTTCATACCTGTTTCTTCAGGTGACAAGCTTACCATTACCGCTACCGGCCTATGGGGTGTTGGGCAGGGAAGTGGGAGCGGAGTAGGCCCCGATGGTGAGACCAACATAGCTAATGACTATTACCCTCTGCCCGGTGAAAGGATAGGTGCCCTCATCGGGAAAATCGATGATCAGGTCTTTCTGGTCGGATCATCTCTGACGGCAACGGTTGATGTATCAGGATATCTGTTTCTGGGAGCAAATGAAACACCGTACTGCCGAGGAAACGAATGGGGTAGTCTGTGTGTCGCTGTCCAAAATGAGTTCATCACCGTAGAAATAGACATCAAGCCTGGTAGTGATCCGAATTGCTTTAATCTCAACGGGCACGGTGTTATCCCGGTGGCGATCCTTGGCAGCGCCGACTTTGACGTCAGCGATATTGACGTCGAGACTTTGTCATTTGCTGGCCTTGAAGTCCGCGTCAGAGGGAATAAGGGACCGCTGTGTTCAACGGAGTATTCAAATGAGGATGAATTTCTGGATTTAGTTTGCCACTTTGAGGACGATCCCGAGAACTGGGTTCCACAAAATGACATGGCAGAACTAACGGGGGAACTAGTGGACGGTACACCCATAGAGGGCACAGACTCCATCTGTATTGTCCCTTAGTGCACCTCGTTGTGGATCATGATCAGAGGCAGGGTCATTCGGCCCTGCCTTCCTACGCAAAAGCCCCCACATGTTGTGGTGGCGCCCGCCAGTCCAGGACTTCGTGAGATGTTAACTCTGCTCTGCAGATCATGCCCGGCGTACGGTTTCGCTGGGTGTTAGGTAATGCTATGAGATCCAACCTTTTGAAACTGATGTATTTTTCGGGTATTCAAGAGCAATCTTCACCCATTTTGGAAAGCCGTTCCTGGCTTTAAGAGCCCCTCGACTACCTCTGCAGGCAACGACACCAATATTTCCCTCGTAGTACCGTAGCGTCCCCTGGAAACCATCCTCGTGCTAATCAGCCCATATAGGTCGAGAAAGCTAATGATGTCACTAAACCGCCTTTGAGTCAGGGGCCGGAGCTTCTCCTCCACGCAGAGTTGCCTGTAGGTCTGATAGACCTGTCCCGTGGACACCCTTGAAACGTTTTTTGCCAAAATGGCGTAGCACGCAACAAGGGCGACCCGCTGTTGGGTTGCCAGTGCTCGAATCAGCTCTTCTGTCTTGTCGATTTCCAGTCTATCTTCCGCAACATCCACTTCCTTCTCTGTCAAATGTCCGGAAGTCTCCTCAGCCACCCGGACGGCTTTAGCCAGAAGTTCCACTGCCTTTCTGGCATCCCCTGTCTCTCGGGACGCGTAAGCTGCCACCTTTCTGAGTGCCGCAGGTTTCACTTTCTTCTTGTTGAGGGCCTTTTTGACACGCAACTTGAGAATCTCCAGAAGGTCCAGGGCATTGTATGGCTCGAAGATAATGTCTGTTTTTTTAAGGAAACTCAGGATTCGGGGATCAAGATTCTTTTCCCAGTACAGCTTGTTTGTAAGAAGGATCATTGTGAGCCTGCAGGACACCTTACGAGGAAGTGTTTTTCCAAGAAAGGTAAGAAAGGAATCGGGGTTAGGTCTTATGTTGTCTGCTTCATCTATTAAGAAACAGACGTAGCCACTATCCTGCTTTATGGCATCCACAATCCTGTCCTGCATATACTCTACAGGAATGCCTTTGCGATATTTCTTGTTTGTACTGTCCAGCGCAATGGCGACCTCATTTAAGGCACCAAAGTAGCTTTTAGGAGAGGTGAGGTCTATATAGGCGTAGCGAAAGCTGACTCCGTGGCTGTTTGCCACGCGCTTGAAAGTAGAGAGCACGTGCATCAAAGTAACTGTCTTCCCAGAACCAGTCGGGCCGAAAATCAGGGCAGAGGGTGGGTGAATACCATCGAGCACTGGTGTAAGGTGAGAGATGATGCGGCTCAGCTGCTTTTCCCGAATATTCCGATTAAATATCTCTTTCAGTACAGCTGTTCGCTCCTCTTCAGGAAGCTTTTCATCATCAAGATAGTCTGGATTCATCACCAAGGAGCGCTTGCGTCTCGTAGCATGCAGCATTTCAATCAGACATTCTGTGCTGTCTGGCTTGGATGCTTTTCTAGGAGACATTTTCTTCCTTTACCTCCAGATGCGCCAGTACTATTTAATGCTTTGTAAGCACTCCTGGGTGAGAACCGAAATGTGGGGGGAGATTTCCTGTGGAATTTCCCTTTTCCCTTTTCCTGTCTCCTCTTTTTCTTTCATTATTATTTTCTATATGGAAACTATATATAACTAATAGACAACATACAACAAACAACAACTACACCTTCCACAGGACATTTACTCCTAGACTGGACATTTTCCAGTCTAGGACACTGTTTCCAGAACCATTTTTTGTCGAAGATTTCAAGGAAAGCAGTCACCGTTGCCTAGAGTTATTGCGACATTCTCTGTACAGGGAGCCCATCAGGTCCCTACAGACCCATGACGAGCCAGTGCATTTCTCAACATACTCTACCCTGGAATCGATGACCCCGAACGCACCGACAGCGTATTTATAATCACCACCATGAAAGACGATTCGAACTGAGAGATTCTCACAGTCGACCTCATACGGCAGGGGGAAACCTATCCAACCATCATATGACGTTGTGGGGATAACAAAGACGTACTCACCTGGCGAGAGACAATGAAACTCAAAAGCCCCTGATTCGTTTACAGGCCGCCACCCCAGCGCAGGCATCGTCCTGATTTCAGTCAAGACGACTGACAAATTCAGGCTTGAAGGCTGGAAAAGATAGACCTGCGCGCCAGGGATTATGTCCCCTGCCACAGCACCGTGGATGTTCAAGCAGGTGTTCCCATAACCAGACTCACTCAATGGTTCGTGAAATCTGCAGACCGTGGGTACAGGGTCGCAGGAACAACCAGAGTAAAGGAAGATTGCCATTATGATGAGTGACAATCTATGTAGACGATACATCCCACGAGACTCGATCAGCATAAAAACAATCTGAGACACAGGTGTCATATATACTTTTCGGAAACACAACTCTGCCAACTTCTGGGAAAAGTAAGGGCTCTTCCTGCCTCCCCTTCCTGAAACACGACCACTTAGATAGCGGCAAACCCTTTCGAGGCCCAAAGTTTTTTAAAAGATGACAACTTTCTAGTAGTAAAAATATGGAAACTGGAGCCAAAAAGATGATTTTCAAAACAAATAAGGAGCGAAATGATGCCCAAGCAAAAACACTTCTCTACGCTCCATTTGACCCCAAGTATCTGTATCCTCAAAATGGATACCAAGATAATGGCGACACCTTGCTTGGGAATAACTCCAATGTGGGGGGGGTGTACGGGTTGGAAGAATTGATGAACCAGAGACGCGATATCATTTCATTCAAGGCCCGGCTGCTCTTTTCAGAAATGTACCAAAGATACAAGTTGAGAGACAAAAACCTTTATCGGATTTCCCTCGACCAATGTGTGTGTACAAATCTGATCTACGAGCTCGGAGATCTGATTGACAATCGAAGGCTCCAACTTGAGCGGCAGCTCATTGGCCTCGAACAAGAAAAAAGGAAGGAAATGGCAAACTATTTTAGGGACGTCTCTTTCCTTCGGAAGGAACTGAGAGAGACTTTGATCGAGAAACTCGAAGAAGACCAGAAGGCAGCAATGTTGATGAATCAAGCGGAGGAATTTGCATGAAAGGTCTTGTAAGTAGGGAAGAGGTACAAAAACTTGCCAGCGATCCAGTTAGCTTCGCCATGATGATGGATGATTGGCAGCTCGAACACGTGATCGTGACATTCGTTTCCGTATTGAACAAAAGAAAACCAGACCGAGGTGGTCAAAATTGAAAAACGAATACTGAGCCCAACAGCTATTAATACCTATCTTTCGTGCCCCCGAAAGTTTTATCTCAGGTACATAAGAAGGCTTCAAACAAAGCCATCCATTCATCTTGTCCGCGGCAGGATCGTCCACAAAGCCATCCATGAATTTCACATAAACTACCCGAAAACGGCGCCACAAGTCTCTCTTACAAAGATCCGCCAAGACCTTCTCAATACATTTCACAGGGAATGGATAGGGGCTGCGGGAAGTCTGAACTCCCTGGGCCTTACAAGGCAGGAGATCGACTTTTATCGTGATGACAGCGAACTCATGATTTTTAATTTCAGCCAATGGTTTTACAGGAACAACCTGGCGTCTCCTGATCTCTCAGAAACAAAGATCGTATCGAAAACGCTTGGGCTAATGGGAATCATCGATGCGGTTCACACATGGGACGACAAAGTCGCACTGGTGGATTACAAGACCTCCAAATATGCAAACATCACAGACGACATCCTAAGACAAGCTGCCCTTTATGCCCTGTTGTATCAGGACAAATATAACGAGGTGCCTGAGTCCATCTTAATCCATTTTGTGAAATTTCCAGATGACCCCGCGCCAATCCGTGTGGACGACGAACTCTTGGATTATGCGAGAACCCTGATCAAGTCAGTGCGTGAAAAGACCGTGTCTCACGACGAACAGGACTATCCATGCACATGCGGAGGGTACTGCAAAAGGGATTTTGTCATGACATAAAATGGAATGGATTGATGAAAAGCTGAAGCTCTTGAAGCCTGTCCTTCCGCCGGCCCAGTGGGAGTACCTGCGCGTCCGGTACATTTTAGAAAAAGACCCCCGAAAGCGAAGAGAGATTGAAAACATGATGGACCTTTTGATCGCAAAACACGTCCCGGGGCTTAAGACGGAAAACATACTGCTTCCTCCCCCTGAAAGAAACCTCCTTGAAGGAGAATACCCCATTGGTGAAGCCATGTTTGGAGGTAAACCGTTCGGGCTCTTTGGTGTGAAGCAGCCTTCCTGGCTTTGCCATACGGGCCTCTTTGGAAAAACGGGAAGTGGAAAAACGACGCTTTCCATCAGGATTCTAAGAGAGCTTTGCAAACACAACCACCCCTTTCTGATCTTCGACTACAAGCGGAACTACCGCGACCTCCTAAAACACCCTGACTTCAAAGACCAGGAAATTCTTGTCTTCACTGTGGGAAGAAATGACGTGGTCCCCTTCTATTTCAACCCGAAACAAGGCCCTGCCGGAGTGGAAGAATATGTTTGGATCAAGCAGCTTTCGGAGATCATCGAAAAGGTCTACCTTCTTGGGCCCGGGGCCAATGACGTGTTCATGGAAAGTGCCGGCATGAGCACATTTAAGGATATGCAGAACAATGTGCTAAAACAGAAAAAGAAGGCCAGGGAGCTCCTCTGGTGGGCCAGCGTGAAACGGACCTTGAACGCGATAAACTATCCCGGCTTGGGGGAAATGGTGAACTGCCTAGCGGGATATCCTATTCCAGAACTGCTCAATAAAAAGGTCATCCTTGAACTGGACGGGCTGTCTGGCTCTGACCAGGCCTTTGTGATCGGAAGCCTGCTTTTGTGGATCTACCACTACAGGATGAGGCAGCCCGAGCGGGAGGTTTTGAAGCATTTTATGATCATCGAAGAGGCCCATCACCTGTTTTTGAAAACACGGCAAGAAGAAGACATCGCCGATGTGATCATGAGAGAGATCCGTGAACTGGGAGAAGCAATCATCATTATCGATCAGCACCCGAGCAAAATGTCAGTGAGTGCTCTGGGGAACCTCTCCACCAAATTCGCCCTTACCCTTTCACTCAATCAAGACGTAAAGGCCATATCAAATGCCATGCTCTTGGATAAAAACGAGCAAAGATATCTATCCATGCTGACCCTGGGACAGTGCATTTGCCGTTCCGATCGTTTTGCCAAACCCGTCCTTCTGTCCATTGCGAATTTTCCCCTGAAAAAGGGTTTGGTGACCGATGATGACCTAAAAAGGCACATGGAAGGATATTTGAAGGATTCAAGCCCAAATGTGATAGCTCCGCCCAAAACCAGCAATATTTGCGGTATTCAAAAGGGTGAAACACTATCCCCCCTGGGCCGGATAATGCTTGAACACGTCGCCCAGAGGCCCATCTTGGGCCTGGTCAAAAGGTTCAAAGAGCTGGGGCTTACGATTTCCCATGGCTATAGCGTGATTGAAGAACTCATGTCTCTTCAACTCATAAGGCCCCTTACCATTGATGGCAACCGGCTCTATGAGCTGACGCTAGCAGCGAGAAAGGCCTTGGGAAAGAAGGCAGTACAAATAGGCCGCGGAGGCCTCGAGCACAGATACTATCTTGAAAAGATAAAGGAACACTACTTGGGCGCAGAAGGCTTCACCTTTTTGGAAAAAGATCACATCGACCTGGTGGTAGAAACAGTAGGAAGAACAATGGCCATTCAAATGGAGACCGGCAAATCTGATATCCAGGCAAACCTCACCAGGCTGGGCAGATACAAAGCCGACCTCAAATATATGGTTACCACGAACCGGGAGACAGAAATCAGAATCAAGGAAGTTCTAAGAGAGCTAATCGTTCCTGACAGGGAACTCATCCGCGTGGTTTTTGCAAAAGACTTCCTGAGCAATCCTCCCGTTTTGTGATCATATAGCCTACCTCATACTAACCGGAAAATGTACCGGATGCGGATCACTTCATAGAAAAAGGCGCACCGGGACATCTCACCAGAAACAAACCTTCAGGCAAAAGACAACCGCAGCAACATTGGAGCCAACCCGTAAGGCCGTCTCCGTCGGGAGACGGTTTTTTTGTAGCTACAGCTACAGCCGTCATTTTCTTAACCACAGGCTTAACTGCATCAGCCTTTAGGCCACATTCTATTTAGAAAGGAGGTGAAAAAGTCATGGGCGAAACATTTCAAAAAGAACTCAAAACACTAGGAGGTGAACTGCGGGACTGTCTCCAGCAGACCAAACCAACTCATGAATTCAGGGACACCATCGCACTTGCAATGTTCGGGACGCATTTCACAGCATCCCGTATCGAGAAAACCGATGATCCTGGAAAAAGGAGGCTACTGATACGTGAATTCAACAAGTCAATAAGTGCCATCAAAAATGGAATCCAGTTGCTCAAACACTGCCGAAAGAGAACGGCCCGAGACCATACGACCGAAGCCATGGGAAAGCTACCCTGATTGTCAGTCGCGAATCTACCCTCGTGGTTGGTCAAGCTGCTCCCAGAGTCTGAGCAAACAAGAACCAACAACATGAAATAGCCCGTCTCGGTCAGGCGGGCTTTTGCTTTTTTTGAAAGGAGGTAGATGATGGCATATACGCCAGAACTTAGCCTTAAGCATAGTGGTACACTCAGGCGAATCGCCTGGGCTCTTGAAATACCTATGACACAAGCTATCGAACATGTATTTGATTATGTTGGGCAGGTCGCAGACGCCAAACTGGTATGCGACGCATGTAGAGACCGGAGCTTTTGCAACCAATGCGTCTTTGGTTCAAATGGACAAAACGGAAAACTATCATAGCCAGTGAAGCCGCCTGGCAGAGTTGGGGCGGCTTCACCCCCAATGAGAGAGGTGAGAAAAAATGAACCAGGTCTTAGTTACTGTATCAAGAGGGATCATCGCAGAGGTGGTGTTTTTCCATGATCCCAGCATGGCAATTCAGGCGCTGTCAAAATATGTCAAGGCCATGAATGTTGAACACAATGATGCGGCCCTTTACGACGCTGATGGAATGATTGCCAATGCAAAGCATTTCTTAGACGAAAAGGACGAGTATGCTGAAAACGAACCATTGATTGCCGAGGCTGCCAAGGAAACAAGAGACTCGATTCACATTATCGGCAACCCCAAACACAGGCTGGGATTCATGGTCGTCTCTCCAGATGACCCCTTGGGCTATGATGACCCAGCAGAGGCTTTATCTCAATTGGGACAGATGAGGCAAGACTTCGGCAGGCATTTGAAGCTCTATCGTGTTGAGCCTGTAGAGGGGTCTGCGGCACGCAGAGAGGAATTGGAAAAGCACAATCAAGACTGTGATATTGAGGATTTCGACTACTCGCTGGTCGAAGAATACCTCTAACCAGCAGTTTCCAGCACACAAGAACCCATAATCTCATAGACAGACTGCACAAAAGCCCTCTGGCCTAACAGAAGGGCTTTTGTATTTCTAAAGCCAAAAAAATGGAGGGGGTTGAAATGAATAACAGAGTCAAACAGGTTTTAGATTTGATAGTTGAAAAGTTCAAATCAGGTGAAATACCTGAAGCTGTGGCCATGGCCAGTTTTCCTGTGCCTGATACCCCGAGCAGCAAGTGGTCATTTACCAACCGCACCCTGATGTTTCTCGCAGGTACGGCAGACGCTAGAGGTTTTCGCCAGTGGAAACAAGTGAACAGGTGGGTGAAGAAAGGGGCAAGGGCCATATACATCCTTGTTCCGTGTTTCAAGAAAGAGACTGACGATGAAACCGGGGAAGAAAAGGAGGTCTTGAGATATTTCAAGTCAACGCCGGTATTCATGTACGAGGACACCGAAGGAAAAGAGCTGGACTATAGAAACATAGAACTTCCGCAACTGCCACTTCTGGACAAGGCAAAGGAATGGGGGATATCCGTAAAAGCGATCCCTGGCAACTACAGGTTCAGTGGATACTATTCGCCTGAACGTCAGGAGATAGCTTTAGCCAGTCCTGAAGAAAAGACCTTCTTTCACGAACTGGCACACGCGGGGCACGAAAGGATCAAAGGCAAGCTAACCTGCGGCCAGGAGCCCCTCCAGGAAATAGTGGCAGAGTTATCGGCCCAGGCCCTTTGCAGGCTCGTCGGAAGGCAGGCGAACGATACCACAGGCAATTCCTTCAGATACATCGAAAGATATGCAGAGGAGGTGAAACTCACCCCGCATGTGGCCTGCTTGAAAGTCTTGGGAGAGGCGGAAAATGTCCTGAACCTGATACTGAAAGGAGCAACCGTCAGTAGCGGAAATGAGTGCGAGCCAGTCATGAACTAGCACAAACAAACTGATAAACTATCCAAGCAAGAAAGCCTCTCTGGAACTCTCCAGGGGGGCTTTTTTGTGCCGAAAGGAGGCCCCTATGACCAACGAATCAGAATTCTGGGATGCTTTGAAGTCCGGCCGTTTTGTCTCCATGGTCAAGGAATCGTCAAAAGGACAATCAGTATCAAACTCTCAGGAGGTGTACAATGTTCTTAAACCAGTTTTTGCAGAGGAGGACGACATTGAAAAGGTCTACATCATTTTCCTTGATGCCCGGAACAAGGTGCTCGCCATCGAAAACCTGTTTTCCGGAAGCATCACATCCTCATCAATATATCCTCGGGAGATTGTAAAGAGGCTAATTCAACTGAAGGCCAGCGCCTTCATTATGGCTCATAACCACCCCTCCGGCCACATCCAGCCGTCTGCTGAAGATAAGTCCATATCCATCAAGGTGGGAATCGCAGCTGCAAGCATTGATGTGCAGTTCCATGATCACATCGTCATTGGAGACGGATACCACAGCATGGCCGATAGCGGATGGCTGAAAGATGTCTCAAGCCGCTTTTCCAGGCTGCTGCGTGGAGAAGAACCTACCTCTTGTTCATAGCGAATCACAATAACCCTTAAACACAGAGGGCCTCCGATCACTCTATACAGGAAATAGATCTGAAAGGAGGCCCCTTTCTTATGGAAAGAAAGGAGTCTGAAATGAGATTAGCAGCACAAGCAAAGATGGGATACTACCCAACTCCAGAGGGTGTAGTCCCTATCATAAAGAAGTACCTGAGACGTCAGCGCGAGGGACTCATAAGGGTTCTCGACCCCTGCGCGGGTGAAGGCACTGCTGTTCGAGCGATAGGTAGCCATCTGGACGCTGAGAGTTTCGGCATTGAGGTCGACCTTGAGCGGGGCAGCAAGGCAAAGGATGTTCTCACCAAGTGTCTTGTCACAGACTACCAGAACACAAGGATCAGCCACAACTCATTCAGTGCCCTCTACCTTAACCCGCCCTATGACTGGGCTGTGCGGGATGATGAGATCGCAAAATCAGAACGCTACGAAAGAACCTTCCTTAGAGATTGCACGCCCTACCTTTGTCCGGGGGGGATCCTCGTCTACCTGATCCCTCAAAACAGGCTGGACGGACACATTGCTCGGATGCTCTCGTACCGGTTCGAGAAGCTGAGCGTCTTTCGCTTCCCGGAGGCTGAATACAGGGCCTTCAAACAGCTAGCCATCCTCGGCATGCTAAAAAAAAGACCTGACAAGGATGATAGCATTTCCGAGTACCTGAAGCAGTGCGGCCAGCTTCAGGCTGTGGTTCCGTATCTTTCGGAAGACCCCCCACATGTCTACGAAGTCCCTCTGGCACCTTCAAAGGGAATCTTCATTTTCACAAGCAAGGTGATCAACCCTGAAGAGCTTGCCAAGGAAATAGAACAGCACGGGGTCTTCTCGCAGGTTGAAGAGATGACAACTCCGCTGAGAATGGCTGAAAGGATCAAGCCGGTCATGCCATTGCGCTACGGCCACCTGGCACAGATCCTTGCCGGCGGTTTCATGAACGGCATTGTGTGGGACAAGAAAAAAAGAAACCCGTTGCTGGTCAAAGGTCTGACGAAAAAGGAGCTCAACCATTCGGTTGAGGTACACGGGGATACCGAGAAACACTTTGAGACCGACAAGATCACGATCTTCATCAACGCATTTAATCGCCAGGGCGAAATGCTCACGATTAGCTAGAAGGAGGTGAATATCAGCCATGAAACTGTATCCAATACATGCTACCGGCATCAAGGCGTACTGCTCTGACGTGATCGTGGATCCTCACGACCCTGAAAGAGTCTACTTCATGTCCGTGTGCGGCTATCAGACCACAGTCAGGGGGATCATAGCCAATTTCTTGGAAGACTACGGCATCAGCCTGGAAATTGAAGGCACTGGCCACTATCTTACCCGCTCAGGCCTGGGCTACAAGGTAAAGCTCAAGAAACTGCCCTCAGGGTTGGTTCACGCGTTGCTCCTGCCCAAGCTGGCCCTGCCACGAGGTGAAGACCAAGACCAGGACAGCTTTTGCGTCTTCACAAAAAAAGGCCGAGAAAAACAGGTCTTCTTCAGGCATTTGGATGAAAAGACCGATATCCCGATGCATCCATCTTGGGCCCAATGGCTCTGGCAACTATTTGAGCAGGAGGACGGCTGGCTCAACAGACTTAAAACATTGATTGGAGACTATAAAGGCTATTCCTTTTACTTCAACCCTAAAAAACTGCATGACCTCATATCCGACGCGATCAGGAACAAGGTGCCGGAGGTCATCAGATGCATGGACTAGAAAGGAGGCAGCGATGGGAACCCCTATTTCTCTTAAGGCGTTTCTTGACGAGTATGGCGAGAGCATGGCCGAGAAGGTCACGAATGAATTGGCGGTCATCCATGACCCTACAACCGAAAAGGAAGAAGATCTTTCACGCCTACTCAGCCAAATGAAGAAGCAGCCTTTTGCTTCGCAGGCTGAGATCATTAAGGCCTGCTACAAATCCTTAGTTTCGGGAAACAGAGCAGTCTACACAGTCTGCGAGATGGGAACGGGAAAGACTTTGATGGCCATAGGCACGAGTTATGTTCTGTCCAAGCTGAAAAACATACGAAGGGTCCTGGTTGTATGCCCGCCCCACCTGGTGCCGAAGTGGATCCAGGAAATCAAGAAGGGCCTTTGGGATGCTGGAGTCTACAATCTCAATGGCCGGGACGTGATCAGTCAGCTTCAAAATCTCAAGAAACAGCCCAAGTCTGACCGGCTTCAGTTCTATGTGATCGGTCGAGAAAGGGCAAAGACAGGCTTTCTGTGGAAGCCTGCGGTAGTGACAAGAAGAGGCCGGCATTTTTGCCCCAAGTGTGGCAAGGAGCTGCTTGACCGTGACGGCTGCCCACTTCCTATCTTTGAGAAGAACACCCATGGACGGTTTAAAAAGCGGCATCGCTGCAGGAACACGATGTGCAAATGGAAATACGATGCTCACACAGGCCGGTACGAAAAGGCCGTTACTTTTTGCAATGAACAACTATGGCAGCCAGATAATACGCGCAGAAACTATCGTAAGGTAATACCGGCAAGATTCATCAAGTTGAAGATGAAGGGCTTCTTTGACCTGCTTGTGGCTGACGAGGTCCATCAACTCAAAAACGAGTCCGGGCAGGGATACGCCTTTGGAGCCCTGGCAAGTGCATGTAAGCATATTCTTTGCCTTACGGGGACCCTGGTAGGCGGCTATGCCTCTGATGTCTATCATCTGCTCTTCAGGACCCATCCACAGCTGATGCGGCAAGCCAATCATATCTGGGGCAACCCTAGGGCATTCATCGAACAATACGGGGTGCTTGAAAGGATCACAACTGTGAAGATGGAAGACGGCCTAACAACAAAGGCAAAGCGGAGGACGATTGTAAAGGAGAAACCCGGGATCAGCCCCCTGCTTCTGGGAAAGATGCTACTGCCAAACGCAGTCTTTATGCGGCTTTCGGACTGTATGGAGCACCTTCAGCCCTATGAAGAAGACGTGATCGAACTTGCCATGCCCCAAGAGATGGCGCGCCTGTACGCTGAGTTCGAAGAGGTCATGAAGCAGGAGCTGAAGGGGGCCTTGGCAGTTGGTGATAACTCGCTCCTTGGGGCTTATCTCCATGCATTGCTCTCATACCCCGAGCGGATGTACAAAGGCCTTGAGGTCATTCATCCTCATACAAAGGAAACCGTGGCGATTGGACCTCCCCTTCAGGGAGTCATGCCAAAAGAGCATGAGCTTCTAAGCATTGTAAAACAGGAGCTTAGACAACACCGCAGGGTTCTGGTCTACATCCAGAACTCCAATACCACGGACATCAGCCCAAGGCTGACTGCCATGATGGAGAAAGAGAGCATCAAGGTGAAGGTCCTCAGGTCAGGGGACACTGAAGGGCGGGCGAAGATCATCGACCGGTGGACAAGAAAAGGCATGGAGGTACTCATTACAAACCCAAGAAAGGTTGAGGTCGGTATGGACCTTCTGGAGTTTCCTTCCATTGTCTTTTACCAGATCCCCATCAGCACCTACACTCTTAGGCAGGCATCCAGAAGGTCGTGGCGCATACCTCAAAAAAAGCCAGTTAAGGTCAATTTCCTGACCTATTCGGCCACAATGCAGACACGCCTGATGCAGCTTATGGCGGACAAGCTCATGTGCAGCCTTGCCATCGAGGGAGAGCTCTCTGACAGGGGTCTGGCAGCCCTTTCGAACACATCGGATTCGATAGCAAAAGAGCTTGCCAGGATGCTCCTGGAAAAGGCCCAAGACAGCCGGAGTCTCAAGGATATCTGGGCTAAATTTCGAAAAAGAGAGGTCCAGGTGGAAGCGCGCCTTCAAAAGGACATCTCAAGCCTGGAGCCACGACCAGAGGTCCTGGAGAAGAGCGAGGTCAATGACCCTTCTCCCGAGATAAGGAAGGCTAGCACGGAGGTTGAGAAGATCGCGGATCGCGTAGTGAAGGTTCAATTTGTTGAATATATCGGTAAGCGAAAGAAGAAAGTTACCCATGTTGAGGTGAGGCAGGCTGACCTCGATCAGATGCTTAACCGATCCCAAGGGCCGGTGTCGGCTCAGTTTACGTTGTTCTAGCGCTCCGGGTGGTGTGTTTCCACTGAGACGGCACACCACCTGGAGTCAAAACAAGTCACTTCTTCAGGAACTTGTTGAACAGGACATCCATTGCTTTCCTCACGTCTTGTTCCTTATATCCCACATCTTTTTCCCTCCCCGATGCTTCCAAGGAAAGTCCGTACAATAGGAATTCAAAGGAACCGAACAACACTTGGCGCATCACAGTTGGTCTAAGAGCATCATCGAACTCGCCCTGCTTCTGTCCTTCTTCAATTATTCGGTCCAGACTACGAAGTAGTTTTCTGTTTTCGTGTGTAATTTTTCTTCGTTTCTTTATTAGCTCTTCATCCTCTATGAAATAGATGTGAGGTATTGCTTCGTGAAGTACTTTCGAGAGATATATAGATTGAACATTACCGAGTAGTAGTTCTTCCAGTATAGCGAGCAGCTCATAGAACTTCTGCTCTGGATGCTCCTTTTTTGACACTCTGAGCTCTATCTGCTTGTTCAAGTTTTTCCAAAAATCAAGCGTAATGGATAAAAGCAAGTCAAGTTTGTTCTTAAAGAGTTTCTGAGAATAAATGGTACCTACGCCGACCCTCGCTCCGTCTGATATTTCATGTACCTTCGCTTCGGTGAATCCTTTCTTGGCAATAATCTCTACCGCCGCATCCAGTATCCGCCTTTTTCTCTCATCTTCCATGCACCAACACCCTCCAATTCAAAACATGAGGCGTGAATCACAATTCACATTGAGGGACGATCCTATTGGTGCTAAGTGGGTTTGTCAAGAGGAAACCAGCCTCCGTTATGGTTACAACCCAACATTTTGGCTATGGCCCTTGGGGTTGACTATTATCGTATGCCCTGGCCAGGGGCGCCAGTCCGGAATTTGCCTTCCAAGAACCATGATTCGCCAAACCGGAGGGTTATCTTGGTGAAGTCTCCACAGACAAGTTTATCCTTCTAGACCTTTTGCCTCTCTTTCTTTAGCAAGTTTCTTTCCGCGCTCGTCAACCTCAGAAGCTTGCGTTCAAGCGACTTGACGGTTTTAAGTGTTTTGGAAATACAGTTCAGGACCGACTCTGCGCTGGAAAGATGAGGCTTTGCGTCATACGGATAAGGGGCAGCCCTGACACACTCCATCGCCCGCGTCACGAATCCATTGAAAGCATCCAGGTCTCGCCGGAGCCTCTGTCCCAATGCAAGGGCCGCGCTTTCAATCTTCAGCTTCTCTTCTTCTCGGGCTATCTCAGCGTAGATCATTTCTTGTTCCTTTCCAGAGACCCTGGTCACACGGTCCCTTAAGGCCTCGATCTGTGCTTCGTCCAAGGTGCCGCTGCGCCGAATAATCTCTTGTACATGTTGAATGCTGCGCACAAAAACGTCCTCTTTCTTGGCCATCTCACCCAGTATGACTGCCATCCTCTCTCGCTCTTCACGCGGAATGTTGTTTCGGTGCTGGTCAACAATACTTTGGATTTCACTCAATGCCTTCTCAATGTCATCTATCGTCTTGATCTCAAGCTTGGTGTTCTTAAGACCTCGTTTTTTGATCAGCCATTGTTCTTTTTTTTGGACATCAATTTCACGTTCGATTTCCGGCTCAAATGGGCTGCTAGCAGTCTCGACTCCTGAAGCCAAATCTCTAACTGACTTGGGGAGCCTCACGCTCTTGTAAGCAGCAACAAAGAACAAGATCAGAAGAGCCAAATTGAGGAGCCCGAGGTTCTTGTTTGCCAAAGCATGGTAAATCTCCGGGAACTTCACCCACGAAAGAATGTACAGGAGAGTGTATGTGACATAGACAGCCCTTCTTGATTGCATGCCAAATCCCCTGCACAGCCCGTAAGGTATGAAGGCGGCCATTATCAGCAACAGTATGGATCCCAAGGCACCCCATCCCTCGAAGATTGAAACCAGCAGGTCTCTCACCTGAAACACGCCTACTGTCAGCATGAGACCTACAGATATGACCAATGGCTTCACATAGGGCTTGCTGAAATGCCTCCTCAAAGTGACGCCCGCAATTGACACGAAGAAGATCAGAACAAGGAAGAAGTAGACCCATTCAGCATGCTCAGACAGGATTTCACTCGGTTGGATCACCTCAAACGGCAAGAGTATCGAGACGGACATAACCGGTCAGTTTGGGTTGGGATTTAACTATTTTGCGGTTTTTCAGCGGGTTATGACAGGCGCTGCGACTTCGCGACCTATTTCATCGCGGCCCCGAAGCACAATGCTCACCTGGCTCTCAGTACCCAGCAAGAGGGCTTTCAGGCCACTGGAGGAACTGGAATAGGGAATAGCGATCGATTGGGAGTCGCCCTTCAAGTCACACCTTTGAGGTATGACACCTTCGTAGGTTTGGTTGGAAGTCTCGGGAACTTTCCACACAAACATCGTTACGATACCAGCGTGGTGGTTTTCATTGGTGATTGAAATCCGGTAGTCGGTGAGGGTAACGCCGATACCATTTGTTTCTCTGACGTCGATGACCATATGATAGCTGTCTTTGCTGGCCATTCTTGCTACAAGCTTTGGCCCGACAGTCATCCTACGGAACCAATCAATCTTCGACTGCGGCAAATGCACCAGGACAAAGCATATGTTCTTGCCCTGAATCTGTTGAACGTCAGACTCTTCGATATTTTGCTGGATGGCATTCACAAACCACTTGGCAGTGTAGGTCAGACGCTCCTCTAGGTCATGCTGAATATAGTCCGAATTAGCAGTAACCAAGGACTTGTGGGTAAGATTGTAGTCTGCTCCCATGGCCTGAAGTACCTGAGAGATTGCAGAATCAATGGCCTGCTGTCTGGCTTCCTCAAGAGAGCGGCAGGGCTTGGAAATTCCCACGAAGCACCCTTCAGGGGTGTTTGTAACCCATGCCGGGATCTGAACAGACTGGGAGGCCTCCACCACCTGCATAGCAACAGGAGGCGGAGGCACCGAACGCCAGCCCTCATATTTGTGCCACAAGAGCTTTATCAATAGACTTACAGCCACTCCTTCCAAGAGCTCCACAAGCTAGGCCTCCTCTTCCAACTTCTCAAGGAGTTCCAGTGCCTTATCCCTTGCCTTTTCGTCCTTCTCATCGATCGTCTTGTTCACTAGCCTCCGTGCTGCATCAATTTTTGCCTTGATGTAGTCTTGTTTCGTGATCTGAACCTGGACCCATGCGTTGTACCGAATCTCCTGGCTCATTGGATCAAGGACTTCTTCGTAGTAGATTTCCTTTTGACGGATTCCCCTTACCCTAAGGCTGTCAACCATCCAGGCAATTGCGTCGGTAACATAACGGCCGATGTCCTCAGCATGCCTGTTTTCACCATGCATGGCAGTGCCGAATTCTCCCCTGGTTTTAATCTCGACTGATTCCAGGAGATTCTTGGTGGCTTCGCTTTTGGCTAATCTCACTGTTACCGCGTAGTCTGCACCTCCAACATGAGCACCGGTGAAATGGAGCCCCTTGTCGTTCTCGATGAAGGCTTTTTCGGACGTCCACTCTGGCCTTTTGTCATCCCCTGTTCTCCTAATCACATAGGATTCGTAGCTCTGTGCAAGCTCTCGTGTTTCCTTAAGAGCCCCGTTTCCGCCGCAGCTACAGACAGTAAACACGCTGATCAACGTAACCACCCAGGTGATCCTGGGTATCGACTTGGTTTTCATAGTGCAGTCCTCCTTTCTTATGGTGTTAATATCTACTAGATATAATATATATCTACGGCATATCTGTCAAGCAAGAAATATTCTTTTCTAGAAATATTATTTCCTGTTTGATATACAAATCTGTCATGAATAAGCAGAGACTCTCGCCTGACTATCTTCAAAAACTTGGAGAAAGGCTTAGATTGATAAGGTCTATTTTGCGCTACGACCAAAAAGACATGTCAGATGCTCTGGAAACTGCACAGTCCCAGGTTTCGAAAATAGAAGCAGGAAAAGCCGGTCCAACCCTGTATCAGCTTTTGAGATTGAAGAGGGTCATGGAGGAGCACCCTGATCTCCGTGACGTGCCTTGGGAGTGGCTTCTGGACGGCAAGGGAAAGGTGACCGTGCGGGGTTAGTTGAAGGATTGGCCTGCGTTTGCAGGCAGGTTGCGCACCTGTAATATTGGAGCATGACTCCACAAATTCGGCTTGGCGCCCGAAAGCTTCTACTAATTCGGCGACCTTCGGCAAAGCGAAAGGAATGTATGGTGACCCGAACAAAACGGTCTTTAACCCCATTAGCAGGCAAAACAAGCACAGGAAAGGAGGAGAGCATCCTCATGAAAAATCTGAAGAAGGATCTGCAGCTGTTAAGTAAGAGCCTGAAGGCTATCTCAAAGACAACGGATAGATTGGTCAAGGCGGTCGACAAACTGGAAAAGGCTCAGGCTAAAGCCAAGACAACCAAGGAGCTGCCAACCAGAAGGATCAAAGGGACGGCAAAAAAGAAGCCTTCAGCAAGACGCGTGAAAAGTCTAAGTGCCACAGACCAGGTCCTGAAAATCGTCAACAGGTCCAAAAAGGGTGTCAATGTATCCACGCTGGTTAAGAAGACCGGCTATGACACGAAGAAAGTCAGCGATATTGTCTACAGGGCGTCCAAGCAGGGTAAAATCAAGCGGGCTGGCAGAGGTGTTTATACTCAGGCTTGATCCACATGCCTAAAATGAGGAGGCAAGAATGAAACCTCGGTTGTTCTTTGTTTGTTTCATTATGGCTTCTGGCGCATTGTTTCTCAATACAGCCATCGCTCAGCCACCAGCGCTTCCGACTGAAATTCATTGCAAGCACTTCATCCACGGCTATCCCCTTGGTGCTCCGGACTCGAACGATTTAATCATCCGTGACCTCTACGCCCTTAGTTCGAATGACCAGACCAAACTCGCCGATTGGGTATGCTACCGGCTTACTTGCCACGAAACGGCATCTCTCTTGGATCTTGAGCGGAAGTGGCGAAGCGACCCGTGGCTTGATGCAGCTGAGACATTAGAGGCCACCCCCAAAGCCACGGAGGATTACAAGGACGCCTACAGAGACAAAGGATATGACCGTGGTCATCAGGCCCCGTTGGCATCCTTTAAAGGTTCACGCTACGCCTCGCAGGTAAACTTTTACAGCAACATCACACCACAGAAGTCGGACCTTAATCAGGGGCCCTGGATGCGACTTGAATCAAAGGTTCGACAGCTGGTTAAGAAGTACGAAGAGGTTTGGGTAATGACAGGCCCTTTGTACGAGAGGCCAATGCCTGCCCTTCCAAAAGCTGATGAACCACACAAGGTCCCCAGTGGCTACTGGAAGATCGTTGTTGTCCAAGAATCTGGTGGCATTCATGTTGGAGCTTTCATCATGGACCAAAACACCCCTAGGTCATCGGATGTCATAAACCACTTAGTGAAGATTGAGGAAGTGGAGAACCGCAGTGGGCTTGATTTTCTATGGGAACTTCCAGATTCTGAAGAGAATTCAATAGAGGGAACAACCTTTGAGGCCTGGGTTCGCGAATGGGCTGGTTGAACTGGCGTGATTGCCAGAACACCTCATGTGAGGCTCAGAAGATTGCCCCTGGACCCAGGAATAACGACGTGAGGTAAACCGTGATCATTCTGAAAATTCTTTACGCCATTACCTGTGCTTTCGCCTTCTTTATTTTCTGCGGCGTCATTGCCCTTTTTCAAGATATGATCCGATCAAGAATAGAGCGTGAAGATAACTGACATGGGGAAAAAGCTTGACCCAAAACAGCAGACATTGGATCTCAAAGAGCTGGTCCTGTCTGAGGTTTATCAGAATGCAGCCCTGATCAATCTCCTTGACCGAAAGGGGATAATCTCGAAACAGGAACTCTTCCAGGAGATCGTGAAGCTTAAGCGCAAGCGGCCAAAGGTGGAGACCTAGATAAGGGTTAAGAAGCGACGGCGCCCACGACTAAAGGCCAGCCAAAAAGAATCCCCACAGGTGAGAGTACCTGTGGGGCAGGTAGAGGACATCATCAAGGTCCCAGGCTGGTTCCTTGGTGTGTCGATAAGACTCTATGGCATCTGACGGCAGACTGTCAAGGCGAAAGCATCTGAGATGCTGTATTGAGATCAATGGGATCGATTGTGGTATGCTTAGCAAAGCTGTGTGATTTCAATAACCTAAATAATGGCAAGCAATCAAACATCGGCCTGGACCGTTTCCGAGGTGTTCTCTGGGCAGGCTATCAAACCTTGACCGTGGAGGCTGTCCTGATTAGATAGTGGAAAAATATCTCACAACGAGATTTTGCGGGTGAAGTATCGCCAGCGCGCTATTTCACACCTCATCTCCATGTTAGAATCATAAAGGGGAAATATGTCAGACGAAAAAGTTGAAAGACTGGCCGTATTGATAGATGCAGACAACGCCCAACCTTCTATTGTTGACGGGCTCCTGTCGGAGATCGCAAAGTATGGGACAGCCAATGTAAAAAGGATTTACGGTGACTGGACGCTGTCAGGCCTTAAAGGGTGGAAGGAAGTTCTTCTACAGTATTCAATACAGCCTATACAGCAATTTGGATATACTTCAGGGAAAAATGCAACTGACAGTGCGTTGATAATTGACGCAATGGACTTGCTTTACACAGACAAATTTGACGGTTTTTGCATTGTATCCAGCGATAGTGATTTCACCAAGTTAGCATCAAGGATAAGGGAAGCCGGTCTTCTTGTATATGGATTCGGGGAGAAGAAAACCCCTAAAGCATTCGTTTCGGCGTGTGATAAGTTCATTTTCACTGAAGTACTGCGCTCCAAAGATGACCATAGTGACAAGATAAGACGCGAGACAACCACCGGACTTAAGAAAGACACGAAACTCGTTAATTTGTTAAGAAACGCTGTTGAGGCATCTTCGGACGATTCTGGTTGGGCTCATCTTGCAGCGGTGGGAAGTAACATTGCCAAGCAGGCACCAGAGTTTGATCCGCGAAACTATGGTTACAAGAAGTTGGGGGAACTTGCATCAGCAACAAAGCTATTCCAAGTCGAAGAAAGAGCTGTTGGCGATGGACCCTCAAAGGCAATTTATTTAAAAGACAAAAGAAAGAAATGAAAAGAAGAACTTCTAACAATGCAAATGAAGCTGACGTGAAGAAACATGGCGGTTTACCGTAAGAGCTGTGCAGGTTCGAAATGCATTAGGCGCGTAGCTTATTTACGGATGTTAAGCTCATGAATGCAGGATATGCTATAGATCAACTTCCTCGGGGGCCCAGCCCCGGTCTTGATAATGCTATGCTAGGCAACTATTTGAGGTGGCTAGATTTGTCAGGTATGCTATTCAGATCTATTTCCCCGACCCCCTTTTGCGGCGGGAGGCTGGGGCAGGAGATCTGAAAAAAACTCAATCTTACCAACATTTCGCCTGCCGCCTATTTTGAATGGAGAGATTGCGTCACCTGATCTTTTTGGTATACAAAATTTTCTTTGCCGACTCTGTGATTGCGGTAACGGCAGGATTCTTGACAATCCGTTCACATGAAATGGCGAAGAAGCGTTCACGTACCGCATCCGTTCGTCCCACAATTTGAACATCATGTTGGCGTTGTACCTCTTTTTCAATAACAGAGGGAGCTGCAAAAACTCCATGGCCATTTTGGCCAAATTCCTTCATTAGGGCGCTGTCGTCGAACTCAGCTTCTGTAATCACCTTCAGGCTAAGAGATTCAAACCACCTTTCAAGACCCTCCCTGAGGGTTGTCATGTGCATAGGAAGAAGCATTGGTGCGCCGTTGAGTGATTCCGGAAAATGTCTTTTTAGCCGGGTGGCTAGCTTCTTCCTCGCAAAGAATGTCACCCCACATTCTCCAAGCAGATGGTTGTATACTTTAATATTCAGGCCTTTTCGTACGGGAGAATCGGTCAGAACCACATCAAGATTGTGCATGGCTAGCTCGGCAAGTAGTCGGTCTTCTTTGTCTTCGTGGCAAACCAGATGAGTTTTTACTGAAAGGCTTAATGCTGGCTCTAGAAGTTTACGCGCAATCAGTTTCGGCAACACATCAACAATTCCAGCTTTTAGTGTTAAGGTCCCTACTGTTGGCCGCCCGCGCACTGTATCCATCATTTCGCGGCCAAGGGAAAAAATCTCATTTGCGTAACGGAAAACTAAGCGTCCAAGCTCGGTGGGCTCTAGGTTTCGTCCGATGCGGTAAAAGAGTTTACCGCCTAGTGAGTCCTCAAGCTTTCCGACCTGGATGCTGACCGTGGACGGTGAAAGGCGAAGCTTTGAGCAGGCCGCTGTCACACTTCCTTCGTGCATTACAGTCCAGAAGTAGAGCAAATGATGATAATTTAGCCATTCCATGATGTACCTCCATTTTGATATATTCAAATAATAATACATAAATTTTATAATTGTTCAAAGTGATATTTTGAGCTAAGCTCATTGGTAAGTCAATAAGCACGGCTACTTTGGCTTGGCAGTCGTAATGTCTCGCTCCGAATTGAAATAGTCATTTGTGAAGGAGGTGAAAAGAATGGAAATACCGTGGCCTAAATGGATGGAATTTGTAGTAGCCGGTATATCGGTTGTCCTTGGTTTCATAGTGTTAACTATCATTGATCGTTTCCAGAAACGGCGGTGGTCCCAGAGTATTGGACAGTCTGAGAAGCAGAATGAGCTGGAGCTGGGCGCTCCTTTGGCTGTAGACCAGCCTCAGGCAGCCTTCTTGACGGATGAAAAAGGAGAGAGTCGGCCCCTCGCCAGGGCCTCGATGTGAGTGACGGTTTTTGGGATTGAAACCGGTCACCTAGCCCTTGGCGGATCTCGGTGCCATTGTCAAAAGACCACAGGTAAAGATACTGGTACTCGAGCGTCCGCCAGGGCCGCTCAATGAAAATGTTGTCTTGAACTCGACGACGGCTATCCCGCTTGATAGCCCACCTGGTGGTCTTTCAATACGTTGGGGAAGGACTGACGGGTGAAGTGGGCTCCTGGTCGGTAAGAAAGAATTTGGTCCTATAACGCCCCGAGCCTCTTTAGGGGCCTCAACACATTAGGATTTGGGCATCTAGCCCTCTAGTTTTGCATTTTTTAGATGAAGCTATATCTGTCAAGGGGTACTCCCGCCCAGGAAATAAAGGATAGATGCTGCTGGAGCATTGCATCATATTAACGCGAAAGGGATTGGGCGCTGTAAGATCTTCAGGAATAACACCGACCGGAACAATTTCTTGGATCGTTTTGGGGAAATGATTGTAGAGACCAAGTAGAGTTGTTATGCTTAGGTACTGATACTGAGTCATCTTCATCTGCTGTCAAGAATCAGTCCCTCCCGGCTGGAGAGCAGTCGTTACCCATCTCTATTTCAGCTGGTAGGACGAGCTTCTTTGAGTTTGCAATAATCCATATGGTCACAGACATGGTCTGCGAACCCAACACCGGCTTCTTCGAATAGGCTGTAGGCTGCGTCGATTCCCTCCTGTTTCAGGACATATATTTCATCCTCGTAGCGCACGGACGCTGTAATCTGACCCTGGTACCCCCTACGGCGCATTTGCCGAATGGCAAATGTATTGGCGCTCACCTCCGGCAGTGCCAGCATGACCAGTTCAACTCTGCTTTTCGCCGGTTCAACCCTTTGCCAAAAATCACTATCTTCTGCGTCGCCATATATTACATTTCTTCCAAGTTTTTGATGGTTCTCCACCTTGTCGGCGGAGAAATCTACACCGATAACCACATCGCCGTATCGGCGCCTCATTTCGTCATAGGCGCTTGTCCCAACACCACCCATGCCGACAATGGCGATCTCAGCATCCCCGCTTTCTATCAGTTCATCTTCGGGTAGACGCTTTGAGGTTTCAAAACGTTTCACGTGGGTTGAAGTATTTGCATAGATACTGTGGGCTCCAGCATTCAAAGGCGCTGCCCAAATAAACGTTATTGACAGCGCAATGGCGATGATCACCAGCCAGTCGCTGGTAATCCAGCCGCTGGCCACACCGATAGAACCCACAATCAGACCGAACTCGCTGTAATTAGACAAGCTGAGCGACGCAAGCATTGAAGTCCGGGCTCGCAGCCTGAAACGCGTGAGGAGTCCAAAAAACATTGCCGTTTTGAGAGGCATGGCCAGCGCCAGCAGAAGGGCAACCAAGAAACCCGGCAGCGTCAGTGACCCAGAGATGCCGATATTCAAGAAAAAACCCACAAGAAAAAGATCTTTGAAGCTGAGGAGCCTCTCGGCCAGTTCGGGCGCCTTGGGATGACCAGCTAAAAGCATGCCAAACACCAACGCTCCCAGATCTCCCTTCAAACCCACCAGTTCAAAACTGCCGAACCCCGCTGCGGCCATGAGTATCCCGAATAGCATCAATAGCTCGCCGTGACCGCACCGGCCGATGAATCTGGCAACTACTGGTCTGATGATGAAAAGCGATAATCCAAGCACTATCGCCCACGGCGAGGGGACTTTTCCAGCAGAGGCGGCTAGAAAGGCGACCGCAATAATATCCTGCACGATCAGGATGCCGATCGCAACAGCGGCGTGGCGGGATGCCATTTCTTTCTTTTCCTCGAGCACTTTTACCGCAAAAACCGTGCTCGAAAAACTTAGGGCAAACGCGATCAACAGCGCTTTTTCGTAGCCCAGAAGACGAAAGTAGGGCACCTCTGACACACCCAGAGCCCATATCCCAGTCGCAAAGACGGCTACAGTGATAAACATATGAATTGTTGCACCTGCCCATACTTCGGGTCTGGCAAGGCTCTTTAACTTCAGCTTCAGGCCGATGGTAAAAAGGAGCAGTGTGACCCCGGTGTCGGCGATCTTTTCCAGTGTTTCGCTGCTCTCGACACCGAGACTGTTAAGGACAAACCCGGCAATCAGGTATCCCACAAGGGGCGGCAGACCGATCCTGCTAGATGCGGCTCCAAAAAGAAACGCGGCAACAATCCATATTGGATCCATAATTGGATGCCCTCCACAAACTGGGTGCTTGCAATGACGCAAGACATTCCCAAATCTCTGTCCAAAAACGGCGCGATTCCCAGCATACGCGTATAACCAAAGGCAACAACTAACATCAAATCTTTTAGTACGTTAAGTTCGAGATTTCAATGGGCGGGAGTTGAAAATTGAATACCACGAGCGAGCGTAGACTTAACCCACCATGGGCGGGCTGTGGGTTAGCTAGCCAAGAAAATGAGAAGGCTATTATGTTCGCTCCACAGCACTGCCGTCAGGCTGAACCACGGGTATTTACTGCCAATCAGCTATGGGCTGTGCACTGGCTCAAGGTAGGATACTGCTTCAAGCCAACCCCCTAAACGGCATCATCTTGTTTGATATTCACATGGAATCTTGAGCCTCCCTGCCTTTTTACAGAAACGTGATCCCTTCCTAACTTGACATTCGCTTCGACAATGCTATGGGATAAGCTGAACCTGACCGACGCCTGTCTGAATCCTCGTGCTTGGTGACTTTTGAGCTCGGTCACGGGGGTCAGGGCCTCTGGGTTTGTGCTCAATAGCCTCTCACCGGAGGCCCACTTCTTCCTAGTGACGCGTGGCTATTTCCATTTGAAATATGGCATAAAATCAAACGGTTTGTTTGACTGTAACCCCTGATAGTTAATTCAACATGGGCTGTGGCCCTATTGAGGGGTCATCTTGGCAAGATGTGGCCAATAAAATCGCCCTTGTCAGTTTTTGAAGACTGGGGTGGGCCCTTGCCATTCGACAGGGCGGAAGGGCCTATGGTTATATCCGAATGTTAACCATGAAGTCAGAGGGGGGTGCCATGAAAAAGAGAATAGTTATGTTGTCATTGTTAGTTCTGTCGCTGATGCCCAGCGCATCATCTTCACGAACTGAGCCAGGGAAAGCAATAACCGGCGTTGACAAACCACAGGCCCAACACCTTAACACCGAGTTTAGAGAGATTAGGAGAGAACTATCTCAGGTGCGAGAGGACTTAAGGACGCTATCCAGTTCCATGACAGCTCACGAATCCGTTCAATCTCACCTGATAAGGCTATCCTCTGAAAACATCCGAAGCATGGAGGGAATATGTCGATATATGGAAACTATGACCGGCAGGTTGTCACTTGTAGAAGAAGACAGACTGTTCTATTACTGCAATTCGCAAAAATACAGCGCCGAGCAGATGAAAAACCGCACAAATGAATATCTGAACAACATAAAGGAAATGCGTGGCGAGATGTTAATCACAGCCGCCTCACCGTTGATTGATGCGGCAGCACAGAAGATTCTTTCATCATCTTCGCTCATAGACGAGGTTGCCAAGATGCTTGACCAATGCAGCAGTGAGGAAAAGCCTCCTTCGCACCACTAACTGAAAATCTGATCTGGTTTAAAAGAAACGGACACCGTGGTAAGAGCAGCCAACGAAGAAAAGAGGTGTCCGATGAACGAAAAGCGAAACCGGGTAAAATACACAAAGGAATTCAAACAAGACGCTATCAGCCTGGTAGTCGACCAGGGGTACAGTGCCAACGAAGCAGGCCGACGTCTCGGTATCAACCAATCCAACATCTCCCGCTGGGTGCGTGAATATCGTCGAGACCAAGAGGACCTTGCCGAAGGCGGGGTGACTCGCAAAGAGCTGGAAGCCGAGAACCGACGATTAAGGAAAGAAAACCAGCGGCTACAAATGGAGCGTGAGATCTTAAAAAAGGCGGCGGCCTTCTTTGCGAAAGAGTCGAAGTGAGATTCGACTTTATCCGGCAGCAAACGAAGGCCTATCCCGTCACCGTGCTGTGCAGGGTGATGAAGGTTAGCCGGAGTGGTTTTTATGATTATCGTCGGCATTACAGGAACCCAATTCAGGACCCGGAACAGATTGCCTTGGAGGCTCTCATTCGGTCCATTTTCAACGAATCCAAGGCAACCTATGGATCTCGTAGGGTCCTCAAAAGCCTCAAATCCAAGGGACACGATATTGGACGGTACCGTGTTCGTAGCTTGATGCGCAAACTTAAACTGGTGGCCAAAACCCCGAGACGCTACAAGGTAACAACTGACAGCAATCATACATATCGTGTAGCTGCCAACATTGTTAACCGTCAGTTCACGGTAGACGCTCCCAATAAGATCTGGACAGCCGACATAACCTACCTGTGGACTTTGGAGGGCTGGTCATATCTGGCGGTCATTCTGGATCTTTTCTCCCGCCAAGTTGTTGGCTGGGCCATAGACAAGCACATGAAGGTCGACCTCGTTTTAGATGCCCTGATGATGGCTTACTGGCGCCGTAAGCCCCCGCCAGGGCTGATCCATCACTCTGACGGAGGTATCCAGTACGCCTGTGATCGTTACCAGAAACAACTGGAACAGTTTCAAATAATACCGAGCATGAGTCGAAAGGGTGATTGCTGGGATAATGCTCCAACCGAACGCTTTTTCCACAGCATAAAACATGAATATCTATTGTCATGCAGACCTGCCACCAGGCAGGCCGCCAAAAGAGAGTCCTTGGAGTATATTACGTTCTACAATGCCTATCGGCTCCACTCCTCGTTGGGCTATCTGAGCCCCATGGAGTTTGAACGAACCAAACAACTGAAAGCTGCTTGATAATTCGTGTCCGTTTTCATTTGACCATTACAATCACCCATCCGCTGTGGACTGGCTTAAGGCATGAAACCAAACGGTTTTGAAAGTCCAAAATCCTATGGTACGCTTTTCAAATCTATGTCCTTTTCCAAAAAACAGAATCTGCTGGATTTCATCATAGGATCACCAGTACCGGACCTATGGCTTTCGAAGAACCAAAAGGGTGTCACATGTCCAGAGTGCGAGAAACAGCTGAGCGAGTGACTGCTGAGCTTGCTACAGAACGGGAACGGGCCATCGCGTTACATGACTACGTGCGGGAGAATATCAAATTTGGTTTCAACAGATACTTCGATTTGTCGACACCTGATAGTACCTTGGACTTGGGGGTAGGCCACTGTAACCCAAAAAGTGATCTGATGAGGACACTCTTTAGGGAAGCCGACATAGAAGCCTATGGTCATTTCGTCGTATTACCCAAAAAGACCGTGAAAGGCGCTGTATCTCCCAATAGGTATTGG
This sequence comes from Thermodesulfobacteriota bacterium, assembly GCA_034189385.1. Taxonomy (GTDB): domain Bacteria; phylum Desulfobacterota; class Desulfobacteria; order Desulfobacterales. Next base: position 1,247 of record JAXHVD010000033.1, on the reverse strand, counting down.
TTGCTTCCCGCAGAACTCTCACATTGCTACACGGAGGTAAAAATCGAGGGATCTTGGTACAACATTGATAGCTACATACTTGACAGCAGGTTGTTTAAAGCCGTGCGAGCTAAACTCTCAGAAAAAGGCCTGACTATCGGTTACGGCACTCATGTTCACTCAACAATTCATTGGGACGGTAAGAGTGATGCGTTTTCCCAATTCGATAAGGATATGATGATAGAAGACCATGGCCGAGTTGACGATTTAGAGACCTACTACTGCAGTGATAGGTATGGTCACAAGGTCTTTGGAGTGAGGTTGAACACATTGTTCAAGATTGTGGGGAAAAGCTTGGAGGCGCGTTCAAAGTTGTACCTGGATAGCCTAAGAGATCAATATTCAGAAAATGGATTATCTTAGCCCTGCCTATTTCCGTTAACCTCACATCTTGCGGTGCCACCTTCCAGCCAAAGGCTTCCTGAAATGTTAAGTTGATCTTGTCTATCTACACCACTTGTTTGATCACGCCGATTAGCGATCTTGCTATGGAAGGTAACCTTTTGGAAGACCCGTATTTTTCGGGTATTCAAGACTAATCGGTGCAGTTTCCATCCCAAAACGATGGTTTGCAGGGTGAGGTGTCCTATGCCTCACCCTGTTTTTTTAATCTGTTTAGCCGTAAAGATTCTCAATCCACTTCATGGCCTCAGTATCACTCACCTTGCCCAGATACCTCTGAGTTGTTGACAGATTGGCATGTCTCAGGATCACCTTGCTGACGATTTCAATCGGAGTCCCTGAACGTGATGCGTGGGTGGCTGCGTGCCTTCTGAGGTCATGGGGCCTGAGCTTGATGCCGACCAAGGTGCCTGCCCTTTTCACAATCATCCTGGCTCCCTGGTAGGTCAGGGGGAAGATTCGCTGCTGGCCAATAATTCCCTTTTGCTCAACGTAGTCTTTGAGTCTGTCAGCGATCTTCTGGGGGATAAAGACCACTTCGGCTTCTCTGCCGCTTTTGGGGTTTCTCAAAATCAGCTTCCGACCATCCACATCCTCGGGCCTGAGGTTAAGCACCTCGCTGATCCTCATCCCACCACGGGCCATGAGCTCTAGCATCAGCCGATTGCGTGGTTTCAAGGTTCTGAAGATGATCTCGTCTACAGTTTCCTTCTCAAGAATAGTCCAAGGTGGGAGCTTGGCTCGCTGGAACAACTTCCTGAGCATAGGGGTGCTGCAGGGATTTTCAAGCTTGGGCTCTACGGTGT
>JAXHVD010000032.1:0-29526 GCA_034189385.1 Thermodesulfobacteriota bacterium | reverse complement strand
TACCGATGGGTGGCAGAAGATATTCATCAATAGTGCATCGCTGCTGTTGGATGATTGCATTTCCTTAGCATCGGGCACATTCTGGTGCCTTTTCTTTGTTCGGGCGTTCCAGTCGGAATGCATGGTTATGTTAGTATAGGACTCAGGGTGAAAATTGTCTGCGATATTACGGAAGATGATGGCGGAGGAATGGGAGTCATCTACTAGTAGGCCTCTCCGTTTGGAAAATACCAGCGCGCACCTTCTCAGCTCTTGTTTTAGAGTGTCCGGATTCATGCCCTTACATGCCAACGCTGTGGCTCACAGGCCGAGAGGTTCGAGCAGACCTTGTGAAGCCACTTGTTAAGGAGTTTCTCTCCTGACACTAAATATGGAGTTGTCAAGTTGAATCTCCGTATACCCTCCACTAGAACTTCCGCCTGACCGCACCCCCGGGCTATATGGATTGAAGAAGGATCGCCTGAATCTTGCGTGAAGACAGAGAAAGAGACCGGAAAGAGACAGCACCAAGTTATTAAAAGACGCCAGCGGGAATTCTGCTTCTCGGTTGTGCTTTACTTTGTTGTAGTCCTGATACCAGCTTAAGGGACTATTGGAATGAGCCCAGTCTGCAAAGGGCCTTACAAACTTCTTTTTCGGCGTCCAAAATAAGAGACCGGCCTCCTGCTTGCTGAGTTCAAAGTACTCTTCGAGATGCCTGTAATCCTGGATATTCATATTCTCTCTCTTTGCGTATTCGTTCTCAGTCAGAACGAATTTCGACAGGTTCTCGAATTCTGTGCACACTCGGAGTAGAAGCTCGTAGTTCCTATGCGAGAAGGTGGCCAAGTTTGAGTTATGGGGGGCGATGAACTCACACAGTCTCAGGAAGTCTTTCACCAGAAGACTGTACGCGGTATGAAAAGTGGTTTTAGTGCTCATCCCAACTTGGCCCCTATGCCTTGGAATCAGAATCCCGCCGCCCCTGACTTCGATTTAGGAGGCCGAAATGACAAGCCGTAACCACCTGAAGCTAAAGGGTATCTTGCCGTGGCTTGATCCAGGCATTTGACACGTAATTCATAGACTTGTCCCGCATACCACAAGATTGCAGGCCCCACGTCGACAGCGTTCAGCTCTTCAAATAGCATTCTACCGGAGCATGTCAATAGGACGGAAAAAGGTTTGAAAAGAGGCACGCAGCGGAAAGATTGGTCCTAAATACCCCAAAAATTATAGTTTTTCAAAATGTTATCTCCCATAGCAATACTTGACATCGCTAGTCCGAAACCATGAGCGTAGATAGACCGATCATATCGAAACCAGAAGCTTGTGACTCCGCGTAACCTACGTGCCCTATCGCCTCATATTAATCCCCGGGTTTTCAGCATGATGTGATGTGTCTCATTGATCAGCAACCGGGGCAAGAAATTTGCGAGATTTGCGGGACGCCCTTTAGTTTTCCACATTTGGTCCTGTCTTCAATCCTGGAATTCAGCCTTTCCAGGGCCCATACCGAACCGACTGGGGTCAAACCTACAGATTTCACAAAGCCAGTTTCTTCATTGTCTTCCGAGTAAGCTTTCCGGGCGTTGTTTTATTTTTCTGCTTTACCCGGATTTTTCAACTCGCCTGAGTTTCTCCTTGTTGGCTGATACTTAGACCTGCGAGGCGAGTTTTGAATGCCACATTCCCTCAGCCCCAAAAACACAAAACCCCATCTCTCTCTTTGAGAAACGGGGTCTTTCCATTCAGTTCATGGCACCCTCTTGGTTAGGGTCAATGGGGTACGACGCAAGCCGCAAGGGACCCTACCACCACGGAGAATTTTTGTCAAGGATTCTAGGGGGTAAGAAATCGTAGAAATACCTAAATTCGCATCGTAGAACTACGTAGGAGAAGAGAAAGCCAGAGGACAGAGGGCGGATGACGGAAAAGGTGCAGAAGACAATCTCTCGCAGAGCTCTCTGAGATCGCAGAGTTTTTGATCTGAATCGCTGACCCCGGCTAAATAGGATGGTACATTTAACGGGGCAGGGACGGCGATTCACATCAACCCGCCGACGCTACGCGTCACTTTCTGAATTGTCGGTACAGCTTTGGGGCAAACCGGGTTTAGGATGTCAGCCCCGGAGAAGATGGAGGGATGTTTTACCCATTTCTGCTCAAAGCAGTTTTGGGTAAAAAGTGGCCTCTCTTGACGGAAAAAGGGGACGATTCACATCAACCGGCCGGACGCTGCACGTCACTCTTTGAATTGCCGGTGCGGCTTTGGGGCAGACCGAGTTCGGGATCTTAGCGCCGGAGAAGGGGGGATGAGTGACGAGCCGAGAGGGAAGGGATGGGGTTTTCACTCTTGAGGAGGATCTGTGGTGAGCCCTCGATGTGGAGGGTTATCAATGGTGTATTTCCGGCCATGCTTGACAATGCTGGACAGCAAAGTCCTGTGGTCCAGATTTTTGTATTCTTCAGCAGTGAAGGGATAAGCTTCTATCAGACTATTGTACCGTGCCGCGATGCGAGACAGATGCTGCATGCTCTCTATACGGGTCTTACCCTGAAACCAGTCAGAGATGATTGCCAGATCAATATCACTGTGCTCTTTTGGATTCCCGTAGGCATAGGAACCAAACAAGATGACCCCTTCAACAGGCATCTCGCTGGAAAGCCTGGAAACGAATCCTTTTACGATTTCATCTAGTCGAGCTTCTGATAGAGCCATTGAAAGATTTCCTGTGTCCGCTTATAGACCGCTCTTGCTTTTTCCTCGTTGATGATCTCCGACAAACCTTCTTTGTAGTCGCCGTATCGAGCCTCAATGGAGTAGGGTGTCAATTCTGCCAGGAAATCAAACTGTTCGATGTCCAAATCACCTTAAATCCCGGCAAGCTCTGCCAGGCGATTCAGGTGGTGTATGGGAAGGTTTTCCTTGTCTTGTTGAGCGATCAAGGCCTTCAATAGCTTTTCGACAGCTTGTTGGCACATGAAGGCAACATACAAGTACCGTGCCGTATTCAACATGGCTTTGGCAGTGTCGAGGTCATATTCCGCCCGCTCAACCCAATGACCTACCATTTTATCCATATTTTGCTGTGGCCTCACCATTTACTTGTGGGCGCGAGTAACGTAGCCCTTTGAAACAACCTTTGTCGAATCGAAGGTGTGAAGAACTCAATTAAATATAATATATCACAACCCTGACTTATAGTCTAGAATATTGGAAGGTTATCCTTTTGGTGGCCAATCTCTCACAGAATTTACGGAGACTGCAAAGAGAAATGACGAGAAAGGGGTGTCTGTCACAGAGCTCTCTGAGATCACAGAGTTTTAATGTGAATCGCTGAGGGGGCGATTCACATCAACGGGCCGGACGCTACGCGTCATTGCATACGTTGATACTAAAACCAGGGGAGGGTTGATCGCCGGGGTGTGAAGGTTCGTTCATGAATGGATACTCCCTGGTGTGACGGCGACCAAGACTAGGATCTCTCACAGGGTTCGCGGCGCTCTGGGACGCCAAGGCCGTATCGGGGTGGTACTGCGTCGCCGCTTTCCCATAGGCCTTCTTGATCTTGTTTACATTCGAGGTCTTGCTGAGGGCCAGAACAAGATACGGGAAGACGATTTGTCCCGAACAGGAGGACAACGCCGGGCCTCATAGGCCCGGCATTGTCACTTCGCCTTTACCTCGATCTTTCGGGGAACTGCCTTTGCCGCCTTGGGCAGTACCAGTCTTAAGACACCGTCTTGCAGTTCTGCCTCGATCTTTGCCTGATCAATGGTGTCTGAAAGGGAAAATTGACGAACATACCTTCCTGTCCTGTATTCCTTCAGGATCTCTGTTTCGCCTGCAGTCTCAGGCGTGTCAACCTCGCCTGACAGGGTGAGGACGTCTTGACGAAGGTCAATATTCAAATTATTTGCCGTAACGCCCGGAATATCGGCAAGGAGCGTAATACCCGTCTCTGTTTCAAAGATGTCCACTGCGGGCTTGAAAGTCAGGCCCGGTCTTGTCTGCTCAGCGGTGCTGGCCACTTCCTGTTTCTCTTTTGCTTCCAACGCTTTTGCTTCGGCCTCAGTCATGGTCTATCCCTCCCTTCAAATAGGATTGTACGGTGATCACCCTGCTTTCACGGTGATCTGTTTCGGCTTTGCTGCTGCTGCCTTGGGAAGCACCACTGTCAAGACACCGTCACTGCAGCTCGCCTCCACCTTTTCCGTGTCAATGTGGCCAGGCAGGCTAAGCATTCTGCTGAACTTGCCGGCGTTTCGCTCTCGCCGGTGGTATCTGGCGTCTTCCCCTCGGGTGCGGATCTTTCGCTCCCCTGAAATGGAAATGCCATCTGCTGTTACAGAGATGTTCAGCTCATCGGCCTTGATCCCAGGAAGCTCACCGCGGACGTAGTAGTTGTCATGGTCCTCTGTCACGTTTGTGAGTGGAAACACCCCTGCTCCGGGCTCTCTGGACGTAGCGCCCGTCAGACCCTCAAGAAGCCTGTCCATCTCACTTCTTATGCGCTGCGCATCTGTAGGAACGCGCCAACCCCATGCAGGCAAGCCAAATCCTCTTATGATTGCCATCGCTCATCCCTCCTTTCTAATAGCATTGCACCTCTAAGCACATTGGACTAGAAACTTGGACTGATTAGACAATGTTTTTAAACAGTCGGAAAATGTTTATCGACCGATAAACGTATGATTAAAAAATCAAAAATGCATGTTATGGGCTTGTCAAGGGGACAACTTCAACGCATCGAATATTTACTAGAAATCCGCTTTTTTTGAGCCGCTTTTCAGCTCATGTCGCTCCTTGTTTTCTTCCTGTTTACAGAGGTCGGGATAGAGCCTCAAGGCACAATCGGGACAAATACCATGAGAAAAGACTGCGTCAGAATGATCTTGAATATAGGCTTCGACTTGGTGCCAAAACCCCTTATCGTCACGTATATTCTTGCAGGATGCACAAATGGGCACCAGGCCCCGGAGTGTTTTCACCTTGGCAAGGGCGCTTTGAAGCTGGGCGACAAGGGTTTCTCGCTCCAGCTCCATATGTTTGCGCTGGGTGATATCGACAAATGAGGCCATCCTGCCTGAGACATTCCCCTTGTCGTTTGCCACGTTTGAACAAGAGACCTCTACATAAAACGTTGTGCCATCTTTACGTAAGACGGTAAACTCCTCCGTTGCAGCTTGTGTGAGATCAATGATGGCTCTTACGTCGCTAAGGCTTTTTACTTCTTTGGAAGCAAAGAAATCAGCAGCATCATGGCCTAACACTTCTTCTTTGCTGCCATACTCGAACATTCTAAGGAAGGCCGGGTTGACATAGGTAATCCGCCCGGCAAGGTCGGTGATAATCATACCGCCGACGGCCGAATCGATGGCATCATATACAATGCTCAAGGCCTCCTTTAATGAATCAAGATGTGCTCCCGAGACCTCCAATTCACCCGTTCGATGCCGCGGTCCCGTCGGCTCATCCATGAGGCGCCTTTGAGTCTTGTTTCCTTTCATAGTGCGTGCCTGCCAAGGAGAGGGATTTGCGTTATCCGGGGATGGGGTACATCTTCGCCTCGGTCTTGTCCGGGTGTTTGTCAAGATGTTTGTATCGGTTGATGGCGAATTCGGCCATGCGTTCAATGATGTGAGGCAAATCCGACTCCCGCCAGGCTGAGGCAAAGGCCGGGATGTCCCAGACCCGGCTGCTGATGGTGAAGCCCCTTTCTTCTTTTGGATCCAAAAGGATATCCTCGTGGTCTATGGACATTTGCCGCTGTAGCACCTTCTTAAGAAGGTTTCGAACACCGTAGAAGAAGAATTTCTTCACGTCCTCCGTAGATTCAGCACTGTTTATGCTTCTTCTGAGTATCGGACGAATCTCTTGTTCGTATTTGCTAAAGGAAAGTTGTGTAGTCATAATATGGTCCCTCTTTCGTGGTTCAGCGCCCCTGGTACGTCTTTGCCGACTTTGACAGTGACTCCATGTCGCCTGAACTAGATCAGGTTAACCTCAAAGGAGGCTTGTCTCCTATGCTCCTATGGTGAAACCGCAAACCGCTAACGAAGTGGATGCCGCCTGTTATTTCAGTTTCGCTTTTGCCTATGGCTCAGAGACCTTCAAAATGCCTAACAGCCAAATAGGCAACCCTTCAAGTCCCTGTGGTGTCCCTGCCGGATTTCCGGGGTTGCTGGCAGGCTTCGTGGCAAAGGTATCTCCCCAAGTTTCAGAACACTCTGCTCAGACGTCCACTCCCTTACCGATGGGGCTAGTACATGTCTTTGGGGGACATCTGTGCTGTCCCCTTTTTCTTCTTCGGCTTTTCAGTGACTGCCACCTCGGTAGTAAGGAGGAGCCCGGCCACGGATGACGCATTTTGCAGCGCAAATCTTGCCACCTTTGTCGGGTCGATCACGCCCGCTTTCACGAGGTCCTCAAACTGCCCGCTTTCCGCATTGAAGCCAAAACCGTCCTTGCCTTCCATGACCTCTTTAAGCACCACAGAGCCCTCAAAGCCGGCATTTTCGGCAATCTGTCTGACCGGTTCTTCAAGGGTGCGCTTTACGATATTTACCCCCAATTGCTCCTCGCCAGGCAACTTGAGGCTTTCAAGGGCCTTCAACGTCCGCATGTATGCCACACCCCCTCCTGGAACAATACCTTCCTCCACGGCTGCCCGGGTGGCGTTCAAGGCATCTTCGACGCGGGCCTTTTTCTCCTTCATCTCCGTCTCCGTGGCGGCACCCACATTGATCACGGCAACACCGCCAACGAGCTTGGCCAGACGTTCCTGGAGTTTTTCCCTGTCATAGTCACTGGTCGTTTCTTCAATTTGAACCCTGAGCTGTTTGACACGCCCTTCCACGGCGGCACGTTTGCCACCTCCATCTATAATGGTGGTATTGTCTTTGTTGATGGTGATCCGTTTTGCAGTGCCCAGATCGTCCAGTGTCACCTTTTCCAGCTTGACGCCCAAGTCCTGGCTAATCACCTGACCGCCCGTGAGGATAGCAATGTCTTCGAGCATGGCCTTTCGCCTATCTCCAAAAGCGGGACCCTTGACCGCGGCACACTTCAGGGTGCCACGCAGCTTGTTCACAACCAGTGTGGCCAGGGCCTCGCCTTCCACGTCTTCCGCAATGATGACAAGGGGCTTGCCCGTCTTGGCGATCTGCTCCAGGATAGGAAGCAAGTCTTTCATGTTGCTGAGCTTCTTCTCATGCAAGACAATGTACGGGGCCTCCAGGTGGGCCTCCATCTTGTCTGCGTCCGTGACGAAGTACGGGCTCAAGTAACCACGGTCAAATTGCATGCCCTCTACGATTTCAAGGGACGTTTCCATGCCCTTGGCCTCGTCGACGGTGATGACGCCTTCCTTGCCCACCTTCACCATGGCCTCGGAGATAATAGCGCCAATGGAGCTGTCATTGTTCGCTGAGATCGTGCCCACTTGAGCAATCTCGGTCTTGTCCTTGGTCTGTTTTGACATCTTTTTCAGTTCTTCAACGACCAGATCCACTGCCTTCTCCATGCCCCGCTTAATGGCCATGGGATTGGAGCCTGCTTCCACGAGCCTGTCACCTTCACGATACAAGGCTTGAGCGAGAAGGGTGGCCGTGGTGGTGCCATCTCCTGCAACATCAGATGTCTTGGAAGCCACCTCTTTGACCATCTGGGCGCCGAGATTTTTGATTTTATCCTCCAGTTCAATCTCCTTGGCCACGGTCACGCCATCCTTGGTGATGCGGGGCGAGCCCCAAGACTTCTCAATGAGAACATTGCGGCCCTTTGGGCCCAAGGTTACCTTAACGACGTTGGCCAGGGCGTCCACGCCGTTCATCATCCCTTTTCTTGCCGACATGCTGTATCTAATCTCTTTGCCTGCCATGACTAAACTCCTTCTTTCCTTTCGATCATTCCAGGACGCCCAGGATATCGTCCTCTCTCAGAATCAAATGTTCCACGCCATCAATCTTGATGTCCGTGCCTCCATATTTGCTAAAAAGCACGCGGTCATTCTCTTGAACGTCCAGGGGCATGCGTTTTCCCTCATCGTTTCGTTTTCCAGGGCCAAGGGCAACGACCTTGCCCTCCTGCGGTTTCTCCTTTGCAGTATCGGGGATGACGATCCCGCCAGCCGTCTTCTCTTCCTTGTCGATCCTTAGAACCAGTATCCTGTCGTTTAATGGCTTCACTTTCATGCTCCAATCTCCCTGCTCCGGTTATGGTGGACATTTCAGCATCTCTTTTGTTCAGTACGGGGCCAGATCCCCGCTGACATAGTCTGCCCGTGCTTTCCGGGGGGCATTTGTGGATGGGCACTAGCCAGAGATTTCCATGTCATCACCTCCTGCTCTCCTGTTTCATTGTGGGGGCCGTCGATTCTGGACGAATCTCGTGTCTATTCTCCATTGCTACGTGTCGCAAGGTGCGTGCCATGATGTTAACATGTTGATAATATTAGCATGAAGCCATTTGGGCAAGGGCGGAAAGGAACTCACGGTTCCGATTTCGGGACGGGGGACGCGGTCAGGGGGAGATGGAATGGTCTATGTAGTGCAATCTAATGGAATAACTAGGGATGTGGCAACATGAACTTGAAGTTCCGCTTTTTGCCACATAGGAATTGAGAGTTCCTGTATGGGGCAGAGCCAAGGGGGAACAGACGGTGAGGGAGCATATGACGGGCCTTTCAAGGGGCTACTCATTTCAATCAGCGACATCGAACCCCAGCCCCGGTTTGGTGCTTGGAAAAAGGGTGCCGTTGCGAAGCGTCACCGCCCCGGCAGAAGGGTCATGGACCAGCGCCAGGTGGCCGTCCAGGTCCGCGTAGACCACATTGGGGCGAGCCAAGGCAAAGTGCAAACCTGCGGCTATGGCCAGGGCAGCCTCGTCCGTGCACCCCACCATGACCTCCAATCCCGCTGAGCGGGCAACGGCATTGACTTGCAGGGCCTCTGTGATGCCCCCGACCTTCATCAGTTTCACATTTACCATGTCAGCCAATTCTTGCTGGGCAATGCGAAAGGCGTCCCTAAGCGTCATGAGACTCTCATCCGCCATGACCGGAATAGAAACCACACTCGTGACGCGACCGAGCAGGCTTGGTTGTCCCTTGGGCGTGGGCTGCTCAATAAGCTCAAGATGTGCCTGACGAGTTCCTTCGACGAATCTCAGACATTGCTCCACCGTGAACCCCTGGTTGGCATCAAAACGCAACTCAATCTTTTTCCCGATTGCCTCTCTGACCTTGAGCACGCGCTCGATGTCAGCATCTACATCAAGGCCCCCCTTCAGCTTCAAGCTTTTGAATCCTCTTGCTGCAAACTCCCGTGCCCGCTGTACCGTCTCTGTCAGGGGCAAGATACCGATGGTGATGCTGGTTCTTATGCGATCACGGAACCCCCCCAGGAGTTTCCAAAGAGGAAGATTGCAGGCCTTGCCAAGAATGTCGCAAAGAGCCATATCCAAGGCAGCCAAAGCCGCAGGGTGAAACGATAGGTGTTGCTTGAGCCTTTCTAGAATCATGACGGGTCGGAGTGGATCTGCCCCTTTTACAGAGGCGGTGAACTCATCTTCCAACACTCGGAGGACGCTTTCAGGTGTTTCCCCTGCGATATGCTCATCGGGAGCTGCACAGCCATAACCGGAAATCCCGTTGGTTGTTTCCATTCGAAGAAAAACGTTCGTAACAGCATGAACGGTTTCATAAGCAATGGTGTAGGGTTCAGAGAGCCGCATGGAGACTGGCCAGGCATCAAGCTTGGTGATTCTCATTTTTCTAATACCGTTTCTGATAGAGTTCCTTCAAGGTCATGCTTTTGAGATGTTCCACAAGTTCCACCAAGTTCGTTATCATCTTTTTCCACATACGCCTTCCTTTCTCTGCCGTGGCCTTTGTGGGGTCGCCCAGGACCCCGGAAGGAGAAATCTTGGATGTGTGGGTGTACCATGTCACGCTCCTTTTAGAGGTGAAATTGAGGTATGTGCTGGAAAATCGAGGAATGAATTTCTTTGCGGCCTCAAGTCTCACCACCTCAGGGCGGACCGCCAAGGTGGTACTGGTCTCGATCTCTCCGGCATGGACATCATTCGGGGTCTCTGCCATGGCGTAGATGTCAGGATCGCTCGTCTCGCCAGTGTCAACGCAGGTGAAGATGTGGGCATCTCGGTTGATCATCTGGGCGGCAAAATGAAGGGCCGGAGCGTTTCCGCCATGTCCGTTGATAATCAGCAGTTTTCTGATGCCGTGACGAGCAGCGCTCATGCCTATGTCGTAGACTAGGTTAGATAACGTTTCGGGATTCACGCTGATGGTTCCGCTAAAGTCTTCATGGTGGTAGGAAACACCATAGGCGATTAAGGGAAGCACAATCGGCATTGGCTCGGTGCAGGCCTTTGCCACCTCATGGGCCAGGTACTCGGCATCAAAGGCATCCACATCTAAAGGGAGGTGCGGGCCGTGTTGTTCTATGGCACCCACAGGAAGGAGCGCTACATCCACGGATTTGAATCGCTTTTTTGCTTCAGGCCACGTCATGAGGGCCAATAGGGGGCTATCGTCAACTCCTTCATCCTCTTCTCTGTCACGATACGCAACTGAGGAGACCGCCTTGGTGGGTTCAATGGGGGCCGGCTTCTTGAAGGTGGAGTCATTGTCTGCGTGCTCAAGACAAAGGCGAAACAGGGGCTCACGGAGGTCTGCGGGAATACCGTCTACAGGAGATTTCTCATCGTGGAATCTCAGATTCATGATTTCCTCTCTTTGACGTGCCTGGATCGACCCGATGTGCGGCGCTGGAATCAGGCCTTTTTCTTTAAGCAAGAGGGCCAAATACTCGGTTACAGGGATTTCGGAATGAATTCCCTTGGTCATGAGGTCAGCCAGACAGCGGTCGATCTGTTGGCGCCCGTAACGACACTGGGCCGGGTCTGCTCCCAGGGCCGACAGCATGGCCACGATGCGACGGCACTTTTCACAACGGCCGCAGGGACGAATCTCATTTGCTTCCTCATGACTGGCATGGCACGAAACCTGGTGACGGTGGAGCTCGGGATAGCGTTCAACCAGAATCTTCTGGACCAGAAGCTCGGACAGGGGTCGCAGTATGGAAAACTGGCTGACACCCCATCCCTTGCGGTGAAAGTACCGGGTAAGGGCGGCGTCGAAGTATCGACTTTGGTCGTAGAGACCGTCATAGTGGACAATTCCTTTAAAGGACGTCTTGTGGGTTGTGTCGAACTCATCTCCAATGAGAAGACGGCCAATGCCCCGTTTTCTAATGACGGCCAATGCTCCGAAGATGAAAACGGCCACCGTCCATAAACGGATGGGATATTCGTCTGATCGGACTCTGGCAAAATCCTGGCGGACGAAGGGAAGATGTCTCAACATCCAGTTGAACACCCTGTCCGAGTTTGTCCACACCCGCGCTGTCGTCGGATGAGAGGCCACAAAATGGCGGTAAGCATTCAAGGCCGTGAACCAGTGTCGCCCGGACTCGTTGATGAATATGGGGTGCACCTCACAGCCCATCTCCTTTAAGAGGCCGAAGGTCAAAAGACTGTCCTTCCCTCCGCTTGAAAGGACCGCATGTCTTGTTGAATCTCCGTTCCACTGGCCCATCGTGCTTCTGCCTCTTTTCCTTCCAAGGGAAGGCGGGCTGTCTTGGTCGGGAAAAATCAACTCGGCCCGAAGGTAACTCTTTTTCTTAACAGGGGCAATATTGGTCGCTTGAGGGAGGAGAAAAGGATTCGGTTGGAGAAACTTCTTCACAAAGATCTCGCGAGCCGTATTGGAGGCCATGGCCTTGATGAATTGCTGGTCTTCTTTGTTGAACTGCCCGCGGAAAACGATCTCATGGCAAAATAGCCCATAGTTTAAAGCCACCTGCACTCCAATCATTGCCGCAAGATTGATGGAGTCCTCTTCATCTGGAACGAAGACATCTTCCGCGAACCGGTACACCAGTTCCATGGTGTCAGTGCTGTTGTTTTTACTCACCCTGTAGGGGGTGGTGAGCCGGTTTTTCTCCAGCCGGACCGGTCCCACCTCGAGCCGTGGGATGACCGCCAAACCCTCCAGCGGGTCGCTTTCAAGGTACGGCTTCTGTTGTCTCGTCTCTTTGCGTAGCATCAGAATTTCACCTGTTGACCTTTGAGATAGGGCCGCAGGGCCTTGACAATGGGTCCCGGGCCCTCCAAGAGCATATCGCAAGCAGGCCGGCCGGTGGCTTTTCGAATCTCATGACACACGGCGGGAACCTGGCCTGCTTCCAAGTGCTCATGGTTGACGGTGATGGCTACCACCGGCTTGCCGGACAGCAGTTCAATCGCCTCTATCTGTTTTTCCAGCCCGTGGATGAAATAGCCGGGGAAACCATCGTACTCTCGCCGCCCAGGGGCATGTTGAAGCACCACCGCGTCGGGCCTGCCTGCTGCCAGTATTTCGAATCCACCGGGATAAGCGGGATTCATGAGGCTTCCCTGTCCTTCAATGACGATGACGTGGGGCCGAGACTCCTTCCAGGCCGTCCAGACGGCATGTTCTATCTCACCGGAAACAAAATCATTGATGAGGGCGTCAAGGATAATCCCATAACGGACTCCCTGCATCCACGCTGTCTGTCCTGTTCCAATGAGCTCGGTATTCCAACCGGCGGCCTGGAGGGCATCCACAAGAATCCAGGCCGTGGTTCTTTTGCCAACAGCGGAGTCCGTTCCTAAGACCGCGACCTTTAGGGCGTCGACTTCTTCTATCTTTCCTTCGAAGAAGTGAAGTCCTTTTCGGGGGGGGCATTTTCTTATGTCGCGAATGATTACTCCCTGCTGGGCGGCCAGGGCTGAAATGTCATCGTTTTCTGAGAGAAAATCGTGGAGACCAGAGTCTACGTTAAGACCAAGCCCAATGGCTTGGATCACATCTTTACGGGCCTTCGGGCTGAGCCTGCCGCCATCGGGGGCCAGACCAATGACCAGGTGGGTGGCGGTGTCTCCATTTCTCCTGGCCGCCTCAACCGCGCCGCGAACGTCGTTATGGATAGGAATCCCTTTAGGGCTGCCGTCTAAAACCATCCCCGCGTCCTTTCCCGCACAGCAAGAGTCCACCACGGAGAGGACCTCATAGCGCCTTGTGCGCCGGACCAGCCCATGGGCCGTTTTGCCATTTGGCGTCCCAAAGGCGCCTTCACAGTAGACGATGGCGTGGCCATCGGACAATGGGCTCATGATTTTCGGGCTCATGATTTTCTTCCCGTGAGCACAACCACGTAGCGATCGCCTGGCAGAGGGGCCTTCCTGTGGCATTCAACAAGGGCGATCAACCCTGCCGTGGAGGCAGGCAAGACGTTCAGACCTTCCAGGTTGCTCAGCAGGCGCGAGAAGGAGACCATGGCCTTGTCGCTGGCGTGAGATGTCCAGCCCCGAGTGTTTTTCAGGGCTTCCAAAGCGTGGTCTCCGTCAGTGGCATGCCAGTTGATGAGCGGTTCGTTTATGCGGGTTCCCCGGATTCGCTCCGGCCTGAGGTCCTCACACTGGAAAGTGTTCTTCATAAAGGCCCTCACAATGGGATTCTTTCCGTGGGAAGAACCGGCGAACATGCGGGGCATCCGAGAGGTCTTCCCCCGTCGGTAAAGACTGAGGAATCCTTTATAAATTCCCGCCAGGGTGGTGCCGTTGGAGACGGGCAGGGCAACGACTCCGGGCGCATCACGGAGATCATCATAGATTTCGTAGGCAATCTCGCCGTAAGCCTTCAACTGCAGCGCAGTGTTATCACCACCCGGGTTTGCGTCGTAGATTTCGTCGGATTCAGCCCTTGCTTGAGAGACCGTGACGGCATTCTCGTAGTCTCCCGGCACGGGAATGATCTCCGCACCATACCCGCGCATTTCTTCAACCCGTTTGGTGTGGTACCCTTCAGGAATATAGATGATGCAATGCAAACCCGCCATGGAGGCGGCAAGGGC
Source organism: Thermodesulfobacteriota bacterium (assembly GCA_034189385.1). GTDB lineage: Bacteria > Desulfobacterota > Desulfobacteria > Desulfobacterales. The sequence goes on along the minus strand of JAXHVD010000032.1, from coordinate 15,582 downwards.
TACCGCCACACCGTAGTTGCCACAGGTTGCTACGGTGATGGCATCAAAGCCCCGACGCAAGGCATCCATGCTTTGGACGAAGGCGATGCGGTCTTTCTGCGTTCCCGTGGGGTTGCCTCCTTCAAACTTGAAATAGATTTGTCGCAAGCCCACCTCGCGCTCCATGTTCCGTGCCCTGGAAAAGGTTGTGTCACCCACCTCTGAATCAAGAATATCTTCATAGGCCTCCAAGCGATCCTCCAAGGGTTGGTTCCTGTCTGATGCGATCTCTTTCTGCTTTTCCAGCTCGGGGGCAATGATCGGAACCTGGGAGCTTGCCCCGTCCATGAGAGAGAGCCGTGGATCATTCATCTCAAATTCCGGCATGGGAGGAGACTCCATTTCCTTCATAGCAGAGGGCATGTCCTGCCGGACATGCCCTCAACCTAGAATGTGACCGATTCCTTGTATGACAAGATGTTAGGCGGCCTTCACCTGACTTACCCCTAATGTTGCAGCGTTAGGGTTACGTCGGCGAACCCGTTGGTTTGCTCTTGGCCTCTTTGTTTCCCATGCCTTCAGCTCGCGGCAGCTTGTCACATCTGTCTATCAGGCTGTCTATCTGTGCTGTCACCGCTTTTAGCCCTTCTAACAGCCCTTGAAGGTCTTTTTCTATCTTCTTCATCTCTGCCCTCCTTCTCCATATTAGGCCCTCACCGAGCCTTTCCATTGTCTATCTGAACCAGGCCAGTTCGTTTCTCAGGGGCCCAAGGCCAACCTTAGGGTCGTCTCCCTCTGTCCCTGCCCTCACTGGCCATGTTCGTCCCGATGATAAAATGTGCATGCACTCACTAGTCAAAGACGACGTGGCCCTTACCGGCGGCGGCAATCCTGACCAAGTCGTCCGTTTTCCTGACGGCCATATTTCGAAAGGTCACGGTAGCACCAGATCGTTTGGCCGCAGTTGCGATCTTCGCCAGTTCATCCGTCGTTCTCCGGCCTGCTTCCAGGGCAAACCCACCGCCCGCGCTGGCGATTTTGATCAGCTCCTCGGTTTTCTTCATGCCTAAACCCATGGGCTTTTCCTCCCCCGGATTGATAGTGAGCCGCCCTTGGCCTGACGTTTTAGGGCCCCAAGAGGGTTCTTCGTGTTCTTAAGCTGAGAGCCCTTTTCCCGAAGGTCTGTGGAGGTCACAACTCAAAGCATTCGAAGTCTTCTTTGCGGCGGGTGCGCCTTCTCTTGGTAATATCCCTCCAACCATTACTAGTCTTCATTGCCTTGGCTTTCTTCTTGCGACACTCCGGGCAACGCCTTGGCACACCAAAACCCTTTGCCATGCAACGTTGCCGTTCCTGACCGGAGAAAACAAACTCTGTTCCGCATTGAATACAACTCAATGTGACAGCTTCCATCTTCTGCTCACCTCACTATGGGATAATGGTTTGGCAGCGACGGCTTCCACGCGTCGCTGCCTCCAGCGATCAATCGGTCCGTCTACAGCATAGTAAAGGATCAAGGAGGCTACCAAGACTGTGGCCAGCAAGGGCAACAGAGGGTACTCCTCGAAATAGTCATCAAAGAATGCCACTATCAGAAAATGAACCATATAGAAGGGGTACGAAAGGTCTCCTAGGAACCTGTCCAGTGGGTTGTTTCTTGTGGCGTTAAATATGAAGGGGATGCATAGGGCCGTTGTCAGGGCCAGAATAGTGAAGGCGTATTTTTCGGTAATGTTGTCAAATGACAAGAGCACGGCCAGAAGCACGACCCACGAGAGGAGTCCGAAATGTCTACCAGGACGGCCCTTGATCTTCAGGAAAAGGAGATAGCCAAAATAACCAAGAAGAAATAGGCATAACTCGGCAGGAAAGCATCTTCGCAACAACAGGTCGTATTCCGGTCCCTTTGAGACAAGAAAGAGCCGCAACGAAAGACTGGCGAAGAAGATGCCTCCGACCCAGCACCATCGGCGACGCAGCAGAAGGGGGGCTAAGACGTAAAAACACAATTCCAGGGAAAGGGACCAAGCTTGTGGGACCAAAATGTACGACCAGGCCTTGGCTGAGGCGCCTCCGTCCACAGCCCAATAAAAAGAATAATTGGCAGTGTCTACACCTAGTAGAAACAGCATCTCTTGCCCCAACACTGCGACGTTTGTCCACGCATAGGTCCCTGCCATGACAAGCCCGTGCGAAAAAACACCTTCAAATTTGTCCGTGCGGGTGAACGCCGCCACGTCGAAGGAAAAGAGAGCTGCAAAGGACAGGACAAGGACGAGCAGGTAGGTGGGAAAGAGCCGGAACAGCCTGTTGGTATAGAATAAAGAGGTGCTCGTAGAGTACTTCTCGTTGAGAATCAACGACATGTAGAAACCGGATATGATGAAGAAGACTTGGACTGCCACATGTCCTGGCATGATTTCGACGGTCAAAGCCGTGGCATGTGATACCAAAACCGCACAGGCCAGAAACAAGCGAATCGATCCCATCTATCCCGTCCACTAGCAAAGATGCCGTTCCATCCGTTTTCGTTGGTTCTCATAAGGTACACTTGAGATTCTTTCTTAGGGCGGCACTGGGGAATACCCAAGTGATGAATCTCTCAGGGTCCATTCCCCGCGGCTTGCCGCGTATCCGTCATTCCGGCGCACGCCGGAATCCAGAGAAACAAACTGGATGCCGGATCAAGTCCGGCATGACATATGATACCTTGCTACGGGGTAGTTCATTTCCGGCGCCAGAGGGTTTAGATGGGATGCCTAAAGCCCCCTAAGTTTTTCCTCGTACTCTTGCTTTTCTTTGCATCGAATACAGAACCTGGCTATTGGCCGAGCCCTCAGTCTCTCTTCGGAGATCCCCCTGGCGCATTCCTCACAGATTCCGTAAGTTCCGTCTTCAAGCTTGGCCAGGGATGCTTTGATTCTTTTGGCCAGCCGACTCTGCCTTTCCTTTATGCGGAAAGACAGTACGTTGTCCGTCTCCGAGGATGCCTGGTCCATGAGATCGGGAGCTGCGCCTTTGGAATCAGTTGCACCAATAGAACCAGCTTCTGCCTTTTTTAAGACCTCGTCCAGTTGCTGGATCAGTAGGCCTCTGAAATACTCCTTGTTATTTTTTGCCAACATGTGCTTCTGAGAATCCAGGACGAAAAGAGAACTCGCTGGGGCCAATCGCGCCTTTTCATGGGCCAAAACTTGCCCCCGCGTGGTGCCGTGTCTCGGTTTTTTTAGGCATTGCTCTTCCAGGAAGAACGCTCCCGACAAAGGGGTTAACCTTACATGGAGCCTTTGCATTTGCCTCCCTGTGGCAAATATAATTTTCGATCACGAACACTGCAGGGGCAAGGGATAAGCCTGGTTTTTTCATCCAACAGATACCGTGTCTTCCTCTTGCCTATTCTGCTTGCGCCTGGGCGAGGTCGTCGTCACCTTGTGGAGGCATGTGAGAACTCTCTTCATCAGAGGGTTCCTGCGTGTAAGATTCATATTCCTCACCTGACGGGGCGTTTTCGTATTCAGAGCCCTCTTCGCCCTCTTCTGACATTTCTTCTCTGAATGGCTCTTGGTCCTCGTCCTCCTTGTACTCCTCTTCACTCTCGGCGGCCCAAGCATCGGCGGTTTCAAACAGACTGCCTGCTGCGTCCTCTTCATCCATTTGCGCGGGTTGTGTGTCCGACGCTCGCGCTGGCCCAACGTTCGCCATAAAAACGAACACCAGTGATGATAATAGGATACAAAGACTTGCGGCCAATAACCTCTTGTTTACCTTCATTTTCCTACCTCCTTAAGCCTTGTTATGTGTAGTTTTTCCTGCGATCCCGCCAGGACTTCCTTCGGGGCGCGCTCAAGCGCTTCTACTCATGGCAATTGCCGTGCCACTTGGTTAACCCATTGGAATCTCTACTATTGAGATGAATGGAGGAGGGGCGGACAGGAACTAGCAGTTCCGGTCTTGGTCGAGGGAGGTGCCATTAGAAAGGAGACAAACCTGCAGATCGAGCACAACATATTGAGATAATCAGAGATTGGATGTGGGGAACCCTTAGTTCCGTTTTTCTTTCATTTCGGAACTTGCAGTTCTGAAAAGTTGTCCTGGGGGGGGATGGCCTTAAAGTCTTCTTTCCGCAGGCCATGTTTTTTCATCAATTTGTGTAGCTGGCGGGTAGTGATGCCTGCAGCCTCAGCCGTCTCCTTGATTCGGCCTCCTTTAGCAGTAAGAAGCCCTTTCAGATAGGACCGTTCTATCTCTTCTACACCCCTCCTCCTGGCCTCCGCAAGTGTGTGAGTCGTGGGCAGACTCTGCAAGGGTATGGATGTTCCATCTTGAAGGATGTCACTTGGAAAGCTCTCTGGACCGAGTATGGATGCTGCTTCGATGATGTAAGCCCTTTCCAGAAGGTTTTCCAGCTCACGTATATTCCCCGGCCAGGCGTACGCCTCAAAAGCGTCTAGCACCCCGGGATCTATGCCATGGATTTCCTTGGAATGGAACTTGTTGAGTTTTCTGAGTATAACGTCAACGAGATGGGGAATGTCTTCTGCCCTCTCCTTAAGGGGGGGGATATCTACGGGAAAGACGTTCAGGCGGTAATAGAGATCCCTTCGGAACTGCCCCTGGTCGCAGAGTTGCTGAAGGTCCATATTTGTGGCTGCCACAACCCTGACATTCGCCTCCAGAGTCTCTTCCCCGCCCACGCGATGAAACGTCCCATCCTGTAGTACCTGCAAGAGCTTAATTTGGGCAGTGGGCGTAATGGTGGCAATCTCGTCCAGAAACATGGTTCCCCCTTGGGCGATTTCAAACTTGCCAAGCTTTCTGCGTACAGCCCCGGTGAAGGCGCCCTTCTCGTGACCAAAGAGTTCACTTTCTATAAGTGTGTCGGGTATGGCGCCACAATGCACAGCGATAAAGGGGCCGTCCCTGCGGTTGCTATGCTGGTGGATCAGTCCTGCCAGAACGCCCTTTCCTGTACCTGTTTCACCGACAAGGAGGACCGTGCTCTTAGTCGGTGCAACAGATCGGATCTTGTTGAAGACATCTTGCATCAAGGGGCTTTGCGTGCGGACGACATCAATGGAACCTCCTTCCCAGAATCTATCTCTCAGGTAGTCCAGCTCTGATTCCATGACCAGTGACTCATAGGCACTCTCGGTCAGATATCTGACCTCGTCGGGATCAACTGGATAGGTCAGGTAGTCACTGGCTCCGGCCTTAACGGCCATGACGGCCTCCCTGATTTTGCCCTGGGACGACATGACAATGATTTGGGCCGTGGGGTAGACTTGCCAAAATGGTTGAAGGGCCGTTTTCAGGTTATTGTCAGGGGTGGATTCGCGTAGGATCTCTACATCTAAGAAGAGGAATTCATACCGCTTTCTTTTGAACATCTCCAAGGCCCGATCCTTCTCGGAAGTCACCTCGACTGTGTATTCCCTGCGCAGACTGCCTCTAATGGCCTGACAGGCGGACTGGTTGTTAGAAGCAACGAGAATGGCCTTCATCTATTCCTCCAGAGACGTTTTACTGCCGCCGCCAAAAAGGGTGGATTGGTTCTGTCTCCCAAATACCGAGTCCCCTCCAATGCACCAAAAGCCACAAACTTTCAAGGGGAAAACAGAATTCTTGGTTCTCACTTTGAAAATATCGGAACTCAGAGTTCTATCATAGCCATTCGTAATCTAATTTCAAGCGGTTGAAAGGTCAAACCGTCTCCTGAAGATTCCAACACCGGCATTCTTGCCCGTGGGCATCGGAACTTGGAATTCCGATTGGAGGTCCCCGTAATCTGCCAAACATCGCAATGTCAAGAGGTTACGCTTGTGGCACGGATACTGCCTATCGTCAGATCTAAATCATATGCGACAGCACCCCCCCTGTCTCACAGGGTGAGACGCGTTACTGATGACAGGCCGATTCAGACGAGAAGAAGATGGCTAGAAAAAGGGGCAAGGCCGGAAATGAACCGATCACAGTCATGGGTATTGTCATCCCCATTGAGTGGGACGAGAAGGGGAATCCACTTGCCACCACCATTTCAACACCCGGTGAGCGTGAGTACCTGGTTGAACCGGATTCGATGGGAAAAGAGCTTCTGGGCCTCGTGAGGCAAGAGATAGAAGTCATCGGTGTTTTGCGAAGAGGAGTCAAGGGAGTCAAAGGTGGAAATACAATCCGGGTGAGCAGTTATCGACTGAAAGGAGTAAGAGATTGGCAAGGCGAGGCGGAAGCAGAGAAAAGGACGGAGGCTCCGCTTCTTTAGACAATCAAGTCTGATGAAATGGTAAAAAGTCGTGTAATCGTCATGCCGGACATGATCCGGCATCCAGAAGTTGTTGAAAAGACTGGATTCCGGCCGTTCGGCCTTGAGGCTCTCGACAGGCTTTCGCCGGAATGACGGAAAGGGGCATTTTTCGACTTTTTACGAAGCCGTCAAGTCTAAGGCACAGAAGAACCATTAAAGGCAGGAGGAATCATCACTCATGAAAGGGATCAGCAGGTGTTCAGTCTTAGTGTTCTGCGCGCTGGCGTTCGCTTCTTTTTTATGGGCGGCCAGCGTGCTGGCCACAGAGTCAGATGAGGTTACAATCATTGGAACAGTGTCTGCCGTGGATTACGACGATAAGGGAAGTGTCATTGCCGCAGTTTTCTCTGGGACGGGAGAGGACTATCAAATCGTTAAGAACGCTTTTGGAAAGCAACTGTTCAAGCTGGACGGCATGAGGGTGAAGGCAATGGGTGCGGTGGCTGAAGACAGCAACGGAGACAAATCCCTCACCGTGACCAGCTACGAGATCATGTCCAAATAGCGTCGGCAGACCACGCGGGGCCGGCGGAAAGAATCTTGTTGACTTGTGAGAGAATTGCACGTAATAAGCCGCGGCCCTGATAACTTGCTCTATCCTGGCCGCAAAAAAGACAAGCTCCAAAAGAATCTTTTCTAAACCACATTGAGTTTGCCGTGGCGGAGGAAAAGATGCCTGGCGAGGGGCGCGTAAAAAATCATAGCCTGTTTGATCCGCCGCGGCGGAGAGTTTTTATGGTTTAGGGCCCGAGTGAGGCATCCCAAGAAGGCTCACGGAGAGAGCAAAATCGACTTTTTACGAGACTATCAAAAAAGGAGGAAAACAGAATGACAAAAACGGAACTCATTGACGAGATGGCAGGGGCCGCCGGTGTCTCAAAGGCTGAGGCAGCCAAGGCCCTTCAGTCGCTTTTTGAGAGCATTGCAGAGGCCATCAAGGCAAAGGGAGGGAAGATTATTCTCCCCGGGCTCGGTACCTTCTCAAAGGTGGCGCGCAAGGCCCGAAAAGGGGTGAATCCGGCAACGGGGGAAAAGATTACCATCAAGGCCCATAATGCGGTGACTTTTAAGCCTGGCAAGGTTCTTAAAGACGCTGTAGCCTAAATCTCCTGGCACGGCCCCTTAGGAAGGTCGTTATCCGGAAAGAGCGAAATCCATGGGGCACACCAGTAAAAGGACTTCACATTTCGTGCGCCGATTGTTGCCGAACATCGGGCTCATCACCCTGGGCAGCGCCATCTGCGCAGCGGCCATCAACGGGATCCTTATTCCTCATAGATTCGTGAGCGGCGGTGTGACCGGACTGGCCTTGGTCATCCACTACCTTGTGCCATGCCTGCCTGTTTCGGGGCTCTATCTTGTGCTCAATCTGCCCCTTTTTGCATTAGGCTGGAAATTCGTTGGAAGGCGCTTTTTCTTTTACAGCGTTGCAGGCATGGCTATTTTTTCCGGCGCCTTGCAATGGGTTCACCTGCCCGTTACGATCCATGATCCGGTTCCGAGTGCACTCCTTGCCGGCATCATAAGCGGCTTGGGGTCGGGCATCATCCTGCGATCGGTCGGCTCAGCAGGGGGGACGGATATTCTTGCCGTCACCCTGTTGAACCGGTTTTCCATCCGCCTGGGAACGACAACCTTGGCCTTCAATGCCGGCGTGCTGGTTCTGGCAGCCATGTTTTCCCCTCTGGAACCGGTGCTGTACACGTTGATCTATATGTATGTCACCTCCCATGTCATGAATCTGGTGGTCGCGGGGCTAAGCCAAAGGAAGGCCGTTATCATTATTTCCTCTCAGTGGGAGGAGATCTCACGGAGGGTCCTTGAGCAGGTTCGAAGAGGCGTCACCATTCTTCAAGGCCAGGGGGCATTTTCCGGTAAAGGAGAACAGATCCTGTACAGTGTGATCACCTTTCGGGAGCTGGCCCGAACCAAACGGATCATCCGCCAGGTGGATCCGGGCGCCTTTGTGGTGGTAACCGACACCCTGGAAGTGATGGGCCATCGCATCGGGAACCAGCCCCACTGGTAAAGCACCGCTCAGGGCCCTGGCACATTTTCAGGTGTTATTTCAAGCGGTTGACAGGTATGCAAGGTTTGGGTGACCTGCTTTTCATGGATGCCTGGTCTTTCGCACGTCACCCAACAATCAGCTTGTTGCGGCGCCACCACAATCCATGAGTGCTTGGATGGCAGGAAGTGTTTTGCCACTGAGCAACTCAACGAATGCGCCGCCGCCAGTCGATATGTAAGATATGTTATCTGCTTCCCCCGTTCGGTGGACCGCCATATCCAAATCTCCACCACCTAAAACGGTAAAGGCATAACTGCTGGCCACTTTGCGTATCAGGGCAAAGGTGCCGCGGCTGAAGGAATCCATTTCATACAGACCCATGGGGCCATTCCAAACGATGGTTCGAGCATCTTCTATAACTTCTGAGAAGAGGGCTACTGATGCAGGGCCAATATCCAGAGCCATCCACCCATCGGGGATTTCCTGAACAGGCCGTATCAGGGTAGGGGACTCCGAATTCCGCTCTTGAGCGGCCACGCAGTCCACCGGCAGATAGAACTTCACCCCCTTTTTAAGGGCCTTTTCAAGAATGTCCTTGGCTACTGGAACCAGGTCCTCCTCCACCAAGGACCCTTTCGGGTCTATCCCTCTGGCTTTAAGGAACGTGGTGGCCATGGCTCCTCCGATGATAACCTTGTCGGCGTGGTCAACGAAATGCGAGACGGCCCCCACCTTATCCCCCACCTTGGCCCCACCAAGGATTGCCACCAGCGGTCGCCGTGGGTTCTCTACAACCTGAGAAAAGGCCTTCAATTCTTTCTTCATCAAGAAGCCCATCACACACGCTTCAACAAAATCGGTTATGGCAACCACCGATGCGTTCACCCGGTGGGCCACGGCAAATCCATCGTTCACATAAACGTCAGCCAGTCGGGCCAATCCCTGGGCAAATATGGCATCATTGTCGGTCTCCTCTTGATGGAAGCGAAGATTTTCCAGCAAGAGGACATCGCCGTTTTGCATTTCGTTGACAAGGGCCTCCACCTGGGGGCCAACACAGTCCGGCGCCATACGAACTTCCTTGGAAAGGAGTCGCCCAAGGCGCACGCCACAGGGACGCAGAGAGTATTTTTCATTCCGCTTGCCTTTGGGCCGTCCAAGATGTGATGCAACAATGACCTTTGCCCGCGCATCGAGCGCAAAGTTCAGGGTCGGTAGGACACTGCGAATTCGGGTATCATCGAGGATGTTTCCTTCCTCATCCAAGGGGACGTTGAAATCCACGCGGACAAAAACTCTTTTTCCTTTCAGGTCGATTTCCTCAATGCTTTTCACTGTCATGATTCACCTCCAAGGCCTGAAGCCAGAAAAAGGGTTCACAAAGGTTCAACTCTCTGAATGTTGGACGCAGCTCTTATTGGATGGAGTAGCAAAAAGGGCTTGCAGCTTTCTCCGTCCGCCCTTGCGCCTGTGGGCTTGAAAAGAGATGGGCGCACGTGCAATCTTCCCCGATTCGTGGGGACCAGAACTCGGGCCAAGGCCCTCAGCTCCCGATGATACTGGGGACATTTCTTGACACCGAACATCCGAAGTGCCCTTTTCCCAAAAAGGCGCAATGTGGTTGGCGAGGAGCTCCTTACGAAACCGTCAAACTTAAGATAGTTATATTATAACAGAAAATCTATTCTGTGTCATTCAAGTTTGCGCCTGCGGCTTCAAAAAAGGCGCACCGCTCGTTTCCACTAGGAGTCGGTCTGTCAAGACTTGTATCCCCGGGGGTGTGCAACAGAGGGAGTGAGAGATTAAGGGCATTGGAGGCCGAAGAGAAGCGGATTTCCCACTCCCGAGGCTCCCATTGCATCAAAAGGGTCCAAACCATGGTTCTTCCGTTTTCTAGAAACCTCAGCACACTCTTAGCCGTTATTTCAAACGGTTGACAAGGGTGCGAAACTTGAGTAAAGGACAAAGATGCCGGTGACCGATTGCTGGACTTCTTCGGCAAAGAGGTGCTGATAATTGGGGTCCTTGAGGAAATGGCAGAAAAGAAATCGTTGAGGCGTTGTTCCATGTTGAAAATCGAGGCGACTCCCTGTAATAAGGCGGTTTTTTTGTCGAGGCTGCGGTTTTTCTCATAGCACTGTTCCGTGTCTCTTCCTGGCCGGTCTATTCTACTGAGGAGTAGAGAAATCATGCGCTATTACACGGGCCTTAGGGCCTATACTGCAAAAAGGGTCGAAGAAATAGAGCGTGCGGACATCCTAGTGGGGATACCCTGTTATAACAATCAGGAGACGATCGAGCATGTGGTCCAGATGGTCACGCACGGCCTACACAAACACTACAGGGATATGCGCTCTGTCATCATGGTGGCAGACGGTGGTTCCACCGATGACACGCGCGAAGTGGCCAAGGAGTTTCAGATAAAGCCATGGCAGGAGAAGCTCGTTTCTATCTACCGAGGGCCTGGAGGCAAGGGCTCGGCCTTTCGGTCCATCTTTGAAGCGGCCAAGCGCCTCAAGGTGAAGGCGTGCATGGTGGTTGACTCGGATCTTCGCTCCATCACCGGCGACTGGGTCAAGTACCTGCTGGAGCCGATCCTGGAAATGGACTATGAGTATGTGTCGCCCATTTATTCCCGGTACAAATACGATGGGACCATTACAAACAACATTGTCTACAACCTAACCCGGGCCCTTTACGGCCTGCGCATCCGTCAGCCCATTGGCGGGGACTTCGCCTTTGCAGGGGAGCTGGCACGCCACTACATTGAACAGGATGTGTGGGAGACAGATGTGGCCCGATACGGCATTGATGTGTGGATGACGACCCATGCCATCACGCACAACTTCAAGATTTGTCAGTCCAATCTGGGTGTGAAGATCCACGACGCCAAAGACCCTGCCGAGTCCTTGGGCCCCATGTTTCGCCAGGTAGTTCATACCCTCTTTGTGCTCATGGAAGAAAATGAGGAGGCATGGCAGTCTGTGCGGGGAAGCCGGACCGTGCCGGTATTTGGGCTTGAGGAATTGATGGAGCCCGAGCCTATTCAGGTCAATCTTGAAACATTAGTAAAGGAGTACAAGACCGGTTTCAGGCAATTCAAAGGGCTCTACAGGGATGTATTCTGCCCCCAATGCTATGAGGAACTGAAGAAGTGTGCAGGTAAATCCAAAACCAAGTTTGTTATGCCGGAAAAGACTTGGGTCATGGCCCTCTATGAGATTGCTGCTACCTTTCACCAGTGGACGTACAATCGCACGCAGCTGGTGAACGTGGTCACCCCTCTCTATCTTGGCCGCGTGGCCTCCTTCATCAACCAGACAAAAAAGATGAGTTCTAGCGAGGCTGAAGAGGTGGTGGAAAAGCAGGCCCAAGTCTTTGAAGAGCAAAAGGACTATCTCATTGAGGTCTGGGACAAGAAGGCCAAGACCAAGCACTGATGGACCTGCACCACCGTCACATTTCGCGGAGGCATTCCGTGGCCGGGATCCCGGGATACAGGCATAGTGTCCCAAGCCTTGAGCCAGACAGAAGTGGCCGAGTCATGATAGGAGTATCGCGCGATGATACTAACCAACCCCGTTATAATGCTTGTTTTACTTATTGCGTTGCTGGGCTGTTCCGCTTTTTTCTCGGGGTCTGAGACAGCCCTCATGGCCATCAGCAGGCTGCGTCTGAGGCACCTTGCCGAGACCAAGCCTCTTAGAGCCAAACTGGTAGAACGCATACTAAAGGAGCCGGAACGCCTGATCGGCACCATCTTGTTAGGAAATAATCTGGTGAACGTGGGCATGTCAGCCCTTGCCACGGCCTTCGCCATCTCTTTTTGGGGTGAAAAGGGTATTATCTATGTGACAGGGTTGCTCACCCTGGCGATTCTGGTCTTTGCCGAGATTACCCCCAAAGTGTATGCGAAATACTACAATGAACGGGTTTCTTTTCTTACGGCTCCCCTCCTCAAAGGTATTACGGTGTTCTCCAATCCAGTGGTGGTCTCGATTACCTACGTCACCAACAAGATCTTATTGCTGCTGGGAGTGGATGTGTCCAAGATGAAGAACCCGCTTATGACCGAAGACGAGATCAAGACCTGCATCAAGATGGGCTGGGATGAAGGTGCTATTTCAGCAGAGGAAAGGAAAATGCTTGGTCGGGTTTTTACCCTGAATGATAAGACGCTAGAAGAGGTCATGGTCCCCAAAGAGAAAATGACCGTCCTGGACATAGATGCTTCCATGGATGATCTGACCAAAATGATCGTTAAAACGGGGCATACACGGTTTCCCGTTAGGGAAGGAAGGGGTTCAGACGTCATGGGTTTTGTGCACGCCAAAGATGTGTTCAGGGCCATAGAAAGCAAGCAGTCGGTTTCTGTCAAGAAGATTCTACGGCCTGCCTATTTTGTGCCGGCTGACAAGACGATCGATGCCCAATTGCGAGGCTTTCAGGCTAAAAAACTCCATCAAGCGGTCGTACTGGACCCAAAGGGTAAAGTGACAGGTCTCATCACTCTGGAAAATATACTCGAGGAACTGGTAGGCAGTATGCAGGATGAACACGACTATTCATAAGAGGCGTGCCGGTCTGTGTATAGTGCTCTGATTTTCTGAAGAGACCTCTTTTGAATAGCGCGCCAAAGATGACAGATGAGCCTTGACCCAAGTAATCAAGGAGTGGTGATTTCGGTTCGCGGAAGCGTGGTGGACGCCCGTTTCCCGAAAAAGCTGCCCTTTGTCTACAGCCTCCTGGAAGCCGGTGATGATGGCCGGATAGCCATTGAGGTACAAACCCATCTTGGTGCTGAAGTGGTGCGTGGAGTAGCGCTGACGCCGACTCAGGGTTTGGCCCGGGGTTCCCTGGTAATGGACACGGGCCAACCCGTGAGAGTGCCGGTGTCCAGAGGGCTCTTGGGAAGGGTATGGAACGTATTTGGGCAGCCGATTGACAGACAACAAGGGCTGAAGGATGCCGAGTGGCGTTCCATTCATCGCGAGCCTGTTCCGATTAATCAGCGTTCTACAACATCGGAAATTTTCGAAACAGGCATCAAAGCCATTGACGTCCTCGTGCCTATAGAACTGGGCGGCAAGGCGGGACTCTTCGGGGGTGCCGGTGTTGGCAAAACTGTCGTCATCACAGAGATGATTCATAACATGGTTGGGCGTCACGAAGGGGTGAGTATCTTCTGTGGCATTGGTGAACGCTCCCGAGAGGGAGAGGAACTCTACCGCGAGATGAAGGATGCCGGTGTCCTGGACAACACTGTCATGGTCTTTGGCCAGATGAACGAGCCGCCCGGGGCCAGATTCCGGGTAGGACATGCCGCACTCACCATGGCCGAATACTTCCGGGATGACGTGAAACAGGATGTGCTGCTATTGATAGACAACATTTTCCGATTTATCCAGGCTGGCTCAGAGGTCTCCGGCCTGATGGGGCAGCTCCCGTCTCGTCTTGGCTATCAACCGACGCTGGGCACTGAACTGGCAGAACTTGAGGAGCGAATTTGCAATACCGCTACGGGCGCGATTACCTCTATCCAGGCCGTGTATGTGCCGGCAGATGATTTTACGGATCCAGCGGCAGTTCACACGTTTGCGCACTTGTCTGCTTCCATCGTGTTATCTCGAAAGAAGGCCAGTGAGGGGATTTACCCTTCCGTTGATCTCCTTGCGTCGGGTTCCAAAATGCTGACCCCCGGAACCGTAGGCGAAAGGCACTACCTTGTCGCGCAGGAGGTGCGCAAGACATTAGCCCTCTATGAGGACCTAAAAGACATCATTGCCATGCTTGGCTTGGAGGAGCTTTCTCAGGAGGATCGCCGGATCGTTTTCCGGGCAAGGCGCCTTGAGCGGTTCTTCACGCAGCCGTTTTTTACAACAGAGCAGTTCACCGGATTGCGTGGAAGAATGGTGGACTTGGAAGAGACTCTGGATGGATGTGAGCGTATCTTGAGAGATGAGTTTTCGGATTATCCTGAGAAATCACTCTACATGATCGGAAAGATCGAAGAAGCAAAAAAATGATGAGGCTGAAAGTCTTACTTCCCAAAGAGGTTCTCGTTGATCGAAAAGTGACCAAAGTGGTTGCAGAGGGGGAAAATGGCTTCTTTTGCCTGCTTCCTCGTCACGTGGACTTCTTGTCCGCTCTCGTACCAGGCTTGCTTTCGTTTGTGTCCATGGGGGGCGCTGAAGAGTTTCTTGCCGTTGATGAGGGCATCTTAATTAAGTGCGGTCCGGAGGTCCTGGTCTCAACCAGAAATGCTGTACGCGGTCCCAATTTGGGGACGCTTAAGCAGACCATCGAAACAAGCTTCAGGCACCAGGACGAACAGGAGGAACTGACACGCTCTGCTTTTGCAAAGCTTGAGGCGAATTTCATACGACGGTTGATGGACTTGGAGAAATATGGTTAGCGGCCACCAACGAAGAGAAGAAGACGTCCGAAAGGAACTGTGCCGTAAAGTGAAGACCAAAGAGGCCAGAAAGATGAGGGCCCGGCAACGGAAAGAAGGCTCTGTTTGGTTCGGGTTGGGCATGTTTGGCTTGGTCGGGTGGTCTGTCGCCATCCCCACGCTGATTGGCGTGGCCCTTGGTGTCTGGATAGACCTGCGATGGCCAAGCCGGTATTCCTGGACCTTGATGCTCCTCATCATTGGCATTGGGCTCGGTTGCCTGAATGCCTGGTTCTGGGTGATCCGAGAGCGAGACGCGATTGAGGAGGAAGAAGGGGGACGTGAATGTGACTGAATGGCTTCCCCTAGGACTTTGTTTTCTGGCGGGCATTGGGCTTGGCGTATTTTACTTTTACGGGTTGTGGCTAACGGTTCGAAAGCTCCCCACGGCGCGGCGACCGCTCCGGTTAAGTCTTCTTAGCCTCTTTGGGCGCTCAGCCGTGGTGTTGGCGGGCTTCTATTTTGTCATGGGAGGCCGCTGGGAACGGCTGATAGTGAGCTTGATTGCCTTTATCGGCGTTCGGACGGTGCTCGTAAGGCGTTGGGGTCCGGATAGAAGCGGCCTCAAGTCGCACTCTGAGCCTGCAGGGAGAAGTCTGGATGTTAGAACCCGGGGCTGAGATCCCTTGGCTTCCAGATATAGGCTTTGGACACAGTAATTGCCGATGAATCGTCATGGGAAGTGGCTCGAAAGGCGATGGATTCAGAAGATCGGGAAGTGAGGTCTTAAAATATGCGTATTAGCCCTGATGACCTGGTTCTCTTCAGGTGGGGACCGATTGTCGTAAATGCAACCATTGTGTTTACCTGGGCTGTGATGGTCTTCATGGTTCTCGG
>JAXHVD010000031.1:0-31406 GCA_034189385.1 Thermodesulfobacteriota bacterium | reverse complement strand
TGAGGTCTACTTCGCCCTTCCTCATCCGTTCAAGGAGGCTGCCTGAGGCCTGGTTCTCTAACGCTGGCGGCTCAGAGCTTATTCTGCCTCTCAGGCTGTCCAACTAATTGGGTCCATCGCCTGAGTTGATAAGGAGTCAATTGATACACTGCCCGTTTAACACTCTTTCCATTAACTTTCATGAAATACTTTTTAAAGTCTTTCCCACATTTACCAGGCATAAACTCTTTTTCAGTAATGCCAAGATGATTAATAGTCTGCTCCTGAAACCATAATCCATCTATACACCAGATTGTTGGAGAATTACCTTGGAAGTTTTCAAGAGCAAAAAAAAGTGCAATATAAAATGAATAAGTAAAATCAACAAGTCTTGTAGGCGCACCATAATGTTGCATGAGAGCAAAAAGCTCTACCGGACTTAAATCTTTGGATACAGTTGGATCAACAGTAGTTAGATTTCTTCTGAATCGATCAGTTAGGACAAATTCAATATCGAATGGATCTTCTTTTCCTAATTTGTAATCTTTGATTGTTCGTTCAAGTGACGTCTTTAGTCCTTTATTACTACTTTGCCCTCTATATATCCATATGATATTTTCTTTAGAGTCTTCAAGTTTCTCTCTGAACCTGATAATCTCCGGCCAGTTTTTTGCCGTTGTTTTGTTAGCACTTATTCTCTTTTTAAATTCAAGTAAGTTCATTTTTGTGGTCCTGCCAAAACGGTCTGCACCTCACCTGCGGGACGCAAAGCGGACCGACATCTGCAGGCGCGTGTTAGGCATTGCTCGACTCACTATCCAAATTTGCCCCAGATGTAGGACCACACAACGATGTTACCCAACAATGCGGCACTATTGAATAAAGCCCCAAGGACACTTAGCGTCTTTGGGAATGGTGACTTAAGATCGAAGATACCACCTTTGGCTGCAAGTTTCTGAAGCATTATTTCCATCCTTGACACACTCTGGTAGCTGTAAATGGCCAATCCAATGGAAGTAATGGTACCTGTTAGATTCACGAAGATCCAAAAGACAGCAACCAACCAGACTGCACCAGACTTCGATATATTTTCCGTTTCCGTTAACACCCAACTCATCACTATGAGGTTAGCAGTGAAGAAGAACGTGAACCATGTCATGTAGACCTTCCATACATCGATCACGCTTGTATGGAGTCGATCCAATTCCTCCGCTGAAGGTGCGTCTGCACGCGGCAATTCAGCGCTCATCGTTTCATTCGTCCTTCCTAAAGACTATTGTTGACCGCCTAATTTTGATCTAGTCTGCCTGTAAGCCGTCTTATAATACGCCTTTCTTGCAGGATAATCGGAACAATACGGCCTTTTAGCCACATGACACAGCCACAGGGGTGTTATATTTCATTTTTCCGGTATAATAATTCTCGGCATTATTCTAATTATACAGCAATCTCCTTTTTTCAACTGCCGACCCCAGCTGTTTGATAACCTACCCCGCCCCCATCGCACCTCGCACTACGGTAGGCACGATTGGCGTCCCTGAACGTTGGATGGTAGAGCGACCTCGGTTCAGGGATAGCAAACCTAACCGGAAAATGGTGGTCTTGCATGTGAACGAGACATCAGCTTTGGTCTAGCTGGCCTAATTGTCGCTCAGGGCCTAACGTATAGTGCCATAATAGTACCGTCCAAACTGGTCGTAGAGTTGAAAGTTTTTGTGTCCGCCCACAACGGCATATGAATTATAGTAAGTATTTTGCCAGTTGGCATAAGCGTTGACCATTGAAGAAATTCCTATTAGCATCATAGCTGCTGTTTGCATTCTCGCAGCCTGAAGTCGGTTATATTCCATTTCACGATTGTAAGAGGCTTCCGACTGAGTTCTGTTTTCATCAAGCCATTTTACCAAATCTTCATATTTCTTTTGCCTCTTACTAAAGATGTGTCTTTCTTGCTGTAACAATTGCCAGTGGTAGAGTTGCCGTTCTAGTAAAGCATATTGAGCAGGGGTGAGCCTCATCAAAAACTGCTTAACAGAATATTCGGGGCTGGGACTAGCTTGGAGGCTCACCTGTTGTCCTGCGAATTGTTGCCGCTGTTCATCTGTAACACTGTCTTCCCACCTTCGCTGTTGTTGTAACAATATTGGAGTATATTTCTCATCGAGTTCTATTCTGAGTCGCAACTTGCCTTCTTCTTTTTGAGAGTAGTTGTATAGAATTGTGTGGTATTGCCATAAAGACTGGCTTTCTTTCAAAGCTCCCGACAACGCTTCTTGATTCCGTTCAGCTTCGGAAACAGCTTTTCTCGCAATTGGCTCAAAGAAACGTTTAATAGCTTCATTCATTTCACTGAATGCTGAAATGCGTACTTCCTCATAGTCAATGTTACTCATGCAAACCAATATGAATTCCGTCCTTATGAGAGAATAAGCCTCTTCTCGTGGCATAGCACCAATTTTGGCAAAGCTGTCTCTTATTATTCTTTCACATGTTGGAACCAAGACGTTGGAATACTCCATTGCTTTCTTATCCAAAAAATCCATCCATACATCGTCAAATTCGATGAAAGGTTCCAGTGGAAGCAGAATTAACTTGTCCCAATAATCCTCTACCGCATCATCGCTCAGCATTGCTTCGTCAAGTCTTTGACTAATTTTTTCCACATAAATCCTCTCAGGTTCAAATCCTGGTGCACAAAAGGATTTCCGGAGGTGTTCTCTATAGGGGGGTGGCGTAGCGCATCCTGAGATTACGAACGTCATAAGGAGGTAGGTAATTGTCCTAATCAGGGGTCTTGGTATGAGGCTCATGGCAACCTCTTGGTTATGGTTGTTTCTTGGCTCTATTCTTGACCAGATCTTGAAACAGCGCAATCACCCCACAGAAGAGAAAAAAGGCGAAGGCACAGGCAATGGCGTATAGGATTTTGACAATGATCATGCGCTAGCCCCCCAAGGCTCTTCTCCTGAGACCTGCAACCCCGATCATTCCAGAGCCGAGGAGCCAGATCGCCCCCGGGATAGGAACAGGAGGCATGGTGCTCTTAATAAATCCCAACTCTATTTAGGCTTTTTCCCTCCGCCTGGATAAAGGTCTTCGCTAGGATGAAGATCATCACTTGGGCAAAGATCATTGCCACGTTGAGTCTCATCACTAGGATACAGAGTCTCGCTCGGATAAAGCGTGTCGCTGGGGTAAAGACCCTTGCCACGCTCCTCAGCGCTGGGAGGCGGAACCTTTTCTGTGGAACTGGAGCAACCGGACCCTATCATGCTGGCTAAGAGCAACGCTGCTGAGGCTAAGCCCACTGCCAAAACATTTGCTTTTCTTTTCATCTCTCTCCTCCCTCTCGGTTTTTGTTCTCGTGGATTGTTGTATCTCCCAACAGAACAGACGATGCCCTGTCAGGAGCTAGGTAAGCAGCATTTGAGGTGTGTATTCACGCGGGTGACTCTGGAATGATGCAAAAATACGTCAAAGAAAACCAGCTATTGACTGACCAAGTCCTACATGAGGGTGCGTACCACACCATAAAGAGGAAATCAATGGCACAAAGTAACCATATTTTGACGCGAAAACTACGTAGGCGAAACTACGTAGTCGAGTGGATCAACAAGCTTATGGGCATGCTCCGCGATGCTTCCAGCAGAGGAAGAGATTGGCCCGGGGATTGAGGAAGTGGCTGATAAGTGGCTTAAGAAGATTGTGGATGAGGATTGAGGACCCTAAGAAAAACCGCGAGCGGAAGTGAAGAGTGCTGTAAATCCTATTTGTACATCTCCGTTCAAAGCCATAACGTCAATTTCACCGCTACGTCCATCTTCCAGGATAAGCTGGTAGGGGCCGCCTACGTCAATGAACTGGCTTTGTGGAAACTCAAAAAATCCTCCCACAAGGGACGAGAACGTCTTTTTTTCGGGAATACCGAGCCAAATCTCAATGTCTTTAAATAGGATGCTATCTCCTTTCTTGATGGTGCCTTTCAACTGTTCTCCCACTGGCTTTTCCCTGTGTGGTGGCTATTTCCCCTTGCCCTTCTTCTCGTACTTTTTGAGGGCTTCGTCTATGAGGCGGCGAACGGCCTCTGACCGGGTGTTTATCCGGTTATCAAAACGGAAATCATCAATCCGTTTTAGGAAGTCTTTATCAACGGTTATGAGAATCCTGGGCTTTTCGGTGGCCATAAAAAGACACATATTCCATTTCTGCCAGATTATCAACAGAAACCGCTTGACATACACTTTATGCGGTGATATCACTGTATCACCTTTAACCCAAATCCAAAACCGCCATGAAAACACAAGCTGCCATAACACTGAAACCCTGGGAGCCCGAAAGGGCAAGGTCTTGGCGGACCCTGGATTCCCGGGGTTTTCTATTTCTACAGCCCTACCAGGCTTCACCAGGCTGCGAAATTTGGACGATCTCGGCTTGGTGCATGTCCGAGTATGGGCAAATTGAGAAAGGGGGTGATTTGATGGGTAAAGGTGAGCTTGCGGGCATTCCAATGACAGACGAAGAGATGGAAGAAAGGCACAGGCTAAGGCGGTTTTGGGAGTCACTAAGGGAAGAGGCACAGGATACATTGCTTGCCCTTGTGGAGGAAGCCGACGAAAAGAACGTGGACGCTCTAGAGCTTTTTGAAGCCAAACTGAGGCTCGTGGAATTGAGCCTTAAGGGGAATGATCAAAGCTCGTGGAATTGAGCCTTAAGGGGAATGAGAAAGGAAGGTGCAGGATGAGTGAAAACTTATATGATCGGCTCACAAAAGCACAGAATCAGGTAAGCGTCTTACAGGGCTCTGCTCAGGTTATCTATGAGGCCGGGGTCCAGGCCACAAAGGATAGGCCCATAGTAAGTGAAATCTACTTTGCGGGGGTGGCGGACATATTGCAAGACGTGATTGACGTGCAGAATGACGTTTTGAACTACTTGTTCAAGGAACCCAAAGGGGGTGAAGACTAGATGGGCATGATCTACAAACGGGGCCAAGTTTATTGGGTCAAGTATTACCGGAACGGCAAACCCTACAGGGAGTCATCCAAGAGCCATAAAGAGGCCGATGCAAAGCGCCTTCTCAGGAAGCGTGAAGGCGAAATTTCAGCCGGTAAGCTGCCAGGGATATACTTTGACCGGGTCAAGTTTGATGAACTGGCAGAGGACTTCCTTAGAGACTACAGGATCAATCAAAAGAAGTCTCTGGACAGGGCCGAGCGAAGCGTCAAGCGCTTGAAGGCCACTTTCAAGGGGGACAAGGTGAGGGATATAACGTCCCCTCGGATAGGTGACTTTATTGAAAAGAGACTCAAGGAAGGTGCGGCCAATGCTACAGTCAACCGAGAACTGTCGGCCCTGAAGCGTCTGTTGAACCTGGGGGCGCGTCAAACCCCTCCAAAAGTGGACAGGGTCCCCTATATTCCCATGCTCAAGGAAAACAATGTCCGCAAGGGATTTTTTGAACATGGGGACTTTGTGGCCTTGAGAAAGGCCCTTCCCTCTTATTTAAGGGGGTTTGTCACTTTCGCATACAAGACCGGATGGAGAGTGTCCGAAATCAGGAACCTCACCTGGGGCCAAGTGGATCTAAAGCAAGGCATTGTGAGACTTGAGACAGGAGAAACCAAGAACGATGAAGCCCGGACCGTCTATCTTGACGATGAACTGAGGGACGTTTTCAAGGGCCAATGGAAGGCCCGGAAGCGACGAAAGAAGCTGACCCCTCACGTTTTCCCGGGCAAAGACGGCCATGGCACGGTCAAGGACTTTCGGGGGGCCTGGACAAAGGCTTGTGATGATGCCGGCATTGGCAAGCGCCTTTTTCACGACTTCAGGAGAACGGCTGTCAGAAATATGGTCCGTTCAGGGGTGCCTGAAAGGGTGGCCATGATGATCTCAGGCCACAAGACAAGATCGGTCTTTGACCGTTACAACATCGTGAATGACACAGACCTGAAACTGGCAGCACGTAAGCAAGAGGAATACCTGAAATCTCAAATGGGCACGGGCACAGTTTCGGGCACAATTTGTAAGGGTGGCGTAAATGGTAGGCTCAAGGGAGTGGCTAAGTAGTTGTTTCTTGGTGCCTGGGACGAGGATCGAACTCGTACAGAGACTATGCTCCGAGGGATTTTAAGTCCCTTGCGTCTACCTATTCCGCCACCCAGGCGGCTGACTATTTAACAATGGTCTTAAGAGGTTAGCACATTTCTGGATCTGTGTCAAAGGGGAGATGCCCCCTAGATGTGAAAAACTTGAAAGAAAATACCCCTCTCAAAGAGCCCCTTATGATGGATTGCTACGTAGCATAGGGACTTCATTATGGGAAGTGTAATCTAAATGGGAAAATTCGCTGAACCAAGGCCTACAGCCACTGCCGCCCACCATCTTTGCACAGCTACTAACGACATTGAAGGCCGAAAAGAAGCGGATTTCTTTATCTCGAGGCTTCAAGGGCATAGAAAAGACTCGAACCAGAGCCCCGCCGCCGCCTAGAAGCCATGGCACATTTTTAGCTATTATTTCATATGGTTGATAAGGGCGCGAAACATTGAGTCATCTATCTATATATCTTTTATGCATAATATTAGATCATTTATTATATTATTAATTTAATATAATATTAAACTATATGCAACTAATATTAATTTTCAAACCCCATTCCTGTGGGTTTTTACAGAACATCAGGGGGCTATCTTCCCCACTGGTCAGGAAAGCTTTTGAGCAGACATTCTGGAGGGTCCCCCTATCCAAGTTCGGTCTGTGAGACAACCCAGGTCGACCCATGGAGGAGTAAAGCCAACGGGCTGAAAGGTCTCTGCATGCCCAGCCCAAGGTGATACACTCTGCACCGTTTCTTCAGGAGCAAAAGGGGGGCCAGCGCCACCGCCCCACCCTGCACTTAGACATGGACTTCACCGCAGGGAGTTGATTGACAACTTTCTTTGGAATGATGATTTGATTCTTTGCCCCGTTTTCGCGCTTTCACCATGTGTGCGGCTAGTCTCTTTCTTGACATACAAGACCTCCTTTCCTACTATGCGATAAAAAAAAGAGCATTTCCAAACTGGACCCCTGCCCCCTTTCTTCCAACTAGAAATGGAGTAGAACCAAAAAAGAACGTGTCATGAATCTTCCATAAGACTTATTCCACTCACTGAAGACTGCTGGAGTGAGCGATGCGCATTGGTTTTTTTACCTCAGTTGACGGCTGGGGGGGATCGGAAATGTACCTCAAGTCGTTGATGATGAGGATGGGCGACATGGGTCATCAAGCAGTCCTTTTTGGTATATACGGAACCCGGTTGTTCGAAGAGGCAATGAAGGCGGGCATTACATGCCTTAGCTGGAGAAGATCAAAATGGATCGGCCCGGCCCATGCTGGGGGAGTGTCTGAAGGGAAAAGCAAAGGGCCGCATGCACGCCGGCTTAGGAAGTGCATCCTGAGAATGTCGCCTTCTGGAGTAGCACACATCCTCTGCGATGCCAGCGAACTGGCTGCATGTTTGCGGCTCTTTTCTCATGAACCTGTGGATGTCATGCATGTGAATATTAATGAATACTACGAGGTGGCTGGGATTGCCTGCAAGCTAAGGGGAATACCTTGTCTGGGTATGTGTTGCGCCTTCCCCGGGAAGAACGAGGGGTACCGCCAACGCCACCTTACCAGATGGATTCCTAAGCTTCATACCGCTGTGGCGAGCAAATCGCTGGCTTGCATCAATGCATGGCAGCGCCTTTGTGACCTGTCTAGCCACAAGTGCCGGTTCATCTGGAATGGGGTGGATTTGCAGAAATTTGGATACAAAAAACGAGAGCCCGCGGCTCAAGGAAGGCCCTTCCGGCTTTTGGCAGTTGGAAGACTTCACCCAATGAAAGGCTTGGACGTGCTGGTCCGAGCAATACGCCTGTTGCGGAATAAGGATGTTGTCTTGTCTATTGCTGGCCATGGGGAGAAGCAACACAAAGAAGGCTTGGAACGGTTGGTGTCAGACTTGAACTTGTCGTCCAAAGTCAGGTTCCTTGGCTATGTGGAAGATGTGGTCCCCCTATACCGAAAAACGGACTGTACGGTATCGGCCTCCGTTGCCCACGAAAGTTTCGGCCAGACCCTGATCGAAGCAATGGCATGCGGATCTCCCCTGATAACATCTGATTTCGGCCCCTTTCCTGAAATCAATCTCCACAAGGTCACTGGCCTGGTTGTGCCGGCCCATAACACCAGTCATTTAGCAATGGCCATTTCTACAATGATGGACGAGGAGGGTTTTCGAATTCAAATGGGACGCCGTGCTCGTGAGCGAGCGGAAAGGCTCTTCTCCCAAGATCGCATGATCGATAAAACCGTAGACCTATATGCAGAGCTGGCTGAGAATCAGCGGCAGGACTAGCAGATAATGCGATTTCAATCACCAAACCCATCCTAAGGTGGCAGCTTTCATGGGATTGTTTTCAACCATTAACGGGCGCTTAGAAGGGCAAAGAGGTAGTGGAGAGATGAATAGGGCCAGAGTTTGCGCTCTCAAATCTCTTCACACGATAGACAGGTTTCTGGCACCAAAGAGACTGCTGAAAATACCCACCCGTCTTTTCGGTCCTAAGAACAGAATCAATCACAGGAGAATAGAGATTAATATCACCTTTGACTGTAATCTAAAATGTTTGAACTGCAATAGATCTTGTTCCCAGGCACCAGCTAAAGATCACATGACCCTTGAGCAGATAGAAAAATTCATAAAGGAATCCCAGGAGAAAGCCAGGAAGTGGGAGCAAATCGTCCTTATGGGTGGTGAACCAACCGTCCATCCTGCTATCCTTGAGATAGTGGACATGTTCTTCTCATACAAAAGAGAGAGCAATCATGATGTAAAGCTGATACTGGCAACAAATGGTTTTGGTCCTGAGGTAAAGGACATACTACGTCAATTACCGTCAGATATGAGGGTCAGAAATACCAATAAGAAATCTAGGCGGCAAAAGGAATTCTATGCATTCAACGTGGCCCCTATAGATCTTCGAGCTTATAAGAATGCAGACTACTCTAACAAGTGTGATGTTGTGTGGAGTTGTGGCACGGGGCTGTCTAAGTATGGATACTATCTTTGCTCTAACGCCTCCGGCATAGATCGCGTTTTCGGGATGGACATAGGCAGAAGAGAACTACCTTCTACTGATGATGAGATGACTGACCAGGCAGAAATGCTATGCCCATTTTGTGGAAGGTTCAGAGTCTATCGTGGTATTGCCCATGGAAAACCAATCTCACCGGCCTGGGAAACAGCCTACGAAAAGTACAGACGGCAGAGGCCTGTTCTCACAGAGTACTAGCTGGTTTCCATCCATAAGTAGCCCTTTTCCGCAATCTCAGCGTCAATCAGCCCAAGGCTGACAAGTCTGCCGGATCGCTTGTGCGATCCGTCTCAGCGGACCTCCGCGCAATCCGTTGATTTTCTTGACCTTGCGAATCCGACTACGGCGGCCTGAATTGGAAACTGACGCCAGTGCCCACTTCCTTCTTGGGCGTTCGTCGATGGGCACTAGCTAAAAGACCCTTCAACGTATCTTTCTCGCCAAGACCCTCGCCAAGCGTGCCAATTTCCAAAATCCCTTGAATACTTTTCCCTGTCTATGAAACTCAAATACCACATAACGAGCTCTGATGTCTCCCACGTTTTTCATGCCGTGAGGTTCTCCGGCACGGTAGAATATGATCCCCTTTGGCCCCACTCTTTGGCCTAGGGTCTCTACTTCTCCATCTAACACTATGATAAGAACATCATGGGCATCTTTGTGGGGATCATAGCCAGCTCCAGGCTGCAGCAAGCTCATATGGCAATGGAGGTTGGTTAAGAAGTCTGTTGGAGACTCAAATATGGTCTTGGTTTGAAATGGATTGGAGTTTTTCATCGTCTCATATTCAGGAAAGAAGAGGGAGGGCTGAAGAGGCCGTACCCTTTTCCTTGCCCTTTTCCCCGTCCATTTCAAACACACATACACCGCTGGTTGGGAACCCACGCTATGGATCGTGTGCGCCCGATTGGAATCATGGTATACGATTGAGCCTGGGCCCATGGGAGCAGAAGGGGCAGGTTTCATCTCCCAATCTGGTGTGATGATTTCAACGCTTCCTGCGAGAATGACGATCAACTCCTCCTCCGCATGGGTGTGGGGTTCGTGTGGGATGCCCCCTGGTTTAAGGATAGATGCATGTGCTGTAAGCTCATATACGTTTCTTGGATAAGAGCGGCGAAAGTGATGGATTTTCCAGAAACCGGACTTAAGATCGGTTTCCATGAAAGACAAACGCACGTTTTGGGTCCACGATTCCATCAGTGGAATCTCCTTACCATTCTCCAAGATAATCCATGAATACAAAAATAGAAGACCCCAGTCAACTGGAGCTTGGTGAAGTCCGAATCCACATCAGCCGTGGACCCACCGTGGAACACAGGGAGCATTCAGAGAAGGCAGAAAGCGTTCACGCAGGTTCGGACGAGACAGGCTCAGATTCTTGCCGTAGGAGCCTTGAACAGCACCGGTTCGTCTTAATACCGGTGCCCATCCCCTCCTTGACAGGGACCCGGTGGCGTTGTATCTGTCAAGAAAAGAAGGATCCCTTCTGTCTTACCTCGCCCAACCCATAAAAACACCCTTTGGGATCCTAGCGGAAGGATCTTGCCCTGTATGATTGAAAGAAGATTGGCCTCACTTCTGAATCGTTTCCACGTTGCCAATCTCAGGGCTTCTCGTATGAAGATCAAGATCAACGGCGTGTGCGTTAACAACTGCGCATACTGTCTCTTTCACAACGATCCCCGCCGTCTGGAGGTTGAGGACATCGCCTATTTCCTGGACATGATGGATAAGCCCAGTTTCCATTCCCTTGAGATTAACGGTGGAGAACCTACCATCCACCCTCGTTTTCTGAAGATTTGTGCATTTCTGAAAGAGCGCTTCAAGGGGCGTGTTACCTTGACCCTTGGCACAAATCTGATCCCTATGTCGTGGAAACGAGGCTGGTATCCTAAGATATATCAAAGGGTGCTGGAAACCTTTGATCATATTGCTGTGGGCTGTGACGACGAACACAAGAACATCGACATCCTGGAGCGTCTGGCCCCCCATATCGTGTCGGCTGGTCTGAAGTTATATGTCACCGTGGTAAAGCCCTACTGCAGTAAGGAAACCCGACAGCGGATTTTAGCTTTGAAGGCGGATTGGGATATAAGAGTTTTCTTCTCGGAGCTTCTTCACTTTCACGAATCGCGCCCTGCCGTGAATGATGTCTCTACTCCATGTCGTCGGCGTCTTACCCAGTTTTTGCTGAGCTGTAACGGGGATGGTTTTTTTTGCTGGCGCCAAGAGATGGAACATCCTCTCTTCAATCTATTTACCGTGGAGCGCAAAGAGCTTAACTACTATATGAACGACTACAATCCTGAAAGGTATCAGTTCTGCCCCTACTGCCCGGACTATAGACCAGAGGGAGTCATGCATAAATTGCTCCGGTCCCCGGCCATACCCATTAGGCTAATGTAAAAGAACCAGGATTTTGCTGTCTTTGGCACTTTTTCTTCTATCCCAATAGCCTGCTCCATCCCCGATTTTGGTGGTCCTTTCTTTGACAATAGGGCCCTTGCTGGGGTGTTTCTTAGAAAGAAACGCTTTGATCCGATGATTCATGGTTGATTGAATCTGGAAAAGAGAGATATTGTACTGTCCAGAACGGGGTATCATCATGGTTTGCAGACAAATAACCCCTGCTCGAAACCGAATGTGTTCATTCTGGGTCGTGGCTAGCTTGGCCATCTGCGGCTACCTTTTCAACTGTGGCAGGCCTGAAGACGTTGTTCCGGCAACTAATGCGATCAAAGAGATCGTCGCTGTTCGCTGCCCCCATAATCCTCTAGTTACATTCTCATCATCAAAGTCCCTGGGCAAAAACATCAATGGTCCTTCAGTGATTCGTGTACCGCCATGGATCAGCAACCCGCTCGGGAAATACTACATGTATTTTGCCCATCACCACGGTAAGCTTATACGACTAGCTTACGCCGATTTCCTTGCAGGGCCGTGGAAGATCTACGAACCGGGCACACTGAAGCTGGAACAGGCGAGGGCCTTTAAAGGTCATATTGCTTCTCCGGACGTATATATCGACAATGAACGAAAAGAGCTGCGTATGTACTTTCATGGAAAGGCAAGGTTTCGAAAAGGGCAATGGACAGGAGTCGCTACTTCAAAGAACGGCCTGGACTTTGAGGCATCAGGAACAATTCTCGGCACGTATTACTTCCGTGTCTTTAGATGGAATGGCTTCTATTATGCCCTTTCCAAGAGAGGAGATACGGGTTGGGGCGAACTATCCCGATCCGAATATGGCATGACCCCTTTCAAATCGAGAGGCAGGTTCGTGGCCATGATGCGCCATCCAGCTGTAATGCTAAGACGAAACCATCTCATTATGTTCTACTCCAGGAAAGGTGATGCGCCTGAGAGGATTCTGGCATCAACAGTGGCCTTGGGCAAGGATTGGTTGAAATGGGTGGAATCAGAACCCATGGATGTCATCAGGCCGGAGAAGGACTATGAGGGCACAAGATATCCGAACAAGCCGTCTAGCTATGGCTCAGCAATTGAGGTGCAACAACTCAGAGACCCGTGCATCTTTGAAGAAGATGGCAAAACATATCTTTTCTACTCCATCAGTGGTGAAATGGGAATTGCTATGGCTGAGCTCAAAATCACCATGAACAATGATACTTAATTAGACATGCTATTTTTGAAGATCAAATCATTACTGAACAGAGAACGGAGTGGGAACAATGATGTTCAAGCGTTTTGATCGGCAATTGGCGACTATTAATGGGCGCTTCTTTAAGGGAAGACTCTTTTTGTGGCTAAAAAGTGATAGCTTTCGCAACTACAAAAGAATTGTGAGTATGAGTCGGAGGCCCATTATAATTGGTGGTTGTGCTCGGTCTGGTACGACATTAATGCTTTCGATACTGTCTGCACATCCGAGGGTGTTCGCGATTCAAGAAGAAACACATGCCTTTTGCCCCGAAGCATATTCGAACAATCCAAATCTTAATGCGGAGATCCGCGTTGAGCGGATTTATAAGTTATTACTCAATAGCACGATTCCAGAATCGTGTCATCGTTGGTGTGAGAAAACTCCAAAGAATGTGCATTCCATTGATAGAATTCTTGGCTTTTTTGGAAAAGAAGCACGCTTTGTGCATATGGTACGCGATGGGAGAGACGTGGTCACATCGACTCACCCTAGAGCCCCGTCCCGTTATTGGGTTTCATCGGATCGCTGGGTTTTCGATGTTTCCGCAGGCCTTATATTTGAGAGCCATCCGCAGGTGCTAACTGTTAAGTACGAAGACCTTGTCAGTAATTCTGCCCACGTTTTGAGAAGGATCTGTGAGTTTATCGGTGAAAAATTCGACCCTGCACTGATGGAATATCCTGCATCTGCGGAGATACGCTCAGACAGAGCATGGCATGAAAGGGCAACCCCCATCCACGAAAGATCTGTGAGACGCTGGCAAGATGATGAGCACAGAGAAGTCGTGAAATGCTTGCTACAAGTGCCTAAAGCCCAATACCTTCTGAGGCATTACGACTACATTGAGTGAGGATTTGGCGAGGTTTCATCACCTGCCATGGATCACGCCAGCCCTATGCCTTCGCCGAAGGTTGAACACGTATCACCGGCCTTCCTGGCTGAAAATACAACCCTTTTGGCGTTCCCGAATCTGATCTGAACGCGCTAGATTTTGGATCGTTGACCCTGATGGGCTATATGTGTCAGGCTATTCAGGTGCCTCGCCTTGGATGATCCTTTGCTATCATACCACATTGAATAGGTGGGAAGCTGTGGCCGTTCTGACACCTTGATTGCGTTCGACCCTCTGCCGCTTTAGCCATTCAACCCGCGACTGTTCTGGCCCGGTAGACTTGACACCAAGCGAATGAATAGGTAACTCATAAGCTTTATGATGACACGGAAGTGGATGATCTTCCTGAATCCCACTCATTCCCCCTGAAGGCATACTAGACTGGCCATGCCCATGTCTGTGCATTTGTTAGTTGTGTTTCATTGATTCTATCAATTGCCCTTTGGCCGCCTCTAAAACGGCGCGGACTTCTTCCAACGAGGTCTCGGGCAAATTATTGAACTCCATCAAGATGTGGCCATATTTCCTGGGGTGTCTTCGCACAATCACGTCTCTGACCACTTCAACTGCCGGCCTCTTGTGGCGGTATTCGCCGTCTGCGGCTATGGATGCCCTATATAGGGCACAAAAAAGACTAACCTTACTCTCATCTACACATACACGATTGTCATTTCGGTTCCACTTCTCTTCGCTGGATAGGAGTTCCTTTGCATAGTCGACGATTCTTATTTCTATTTCGCTCGGCCCCAAAAACTTACCCTGCAGCTGCGCATCTCGCCTGTCGAATTTTTTTATGACCATGGGCTGCACGCTCGTCCCGTCGATCCAATTGCCAGCGTAGTAGTTGCGATGATATCGAAAGAGTGCGCATCTTTTTTGGGGATTGCCAGGCCATTGCATTTTTAGAAACCCTTTGGATGTATCATGCTCAACCACTACAAAATCAATGGGTAGTAAACCATAGGGAGCAAGTTGTACACCAACGATCTGTCCGGTCTTTTTTACAATATAGCGTCCTTGACAGATTTTTCCCTTCTCGTCAGTGTATGTCCCAAACCAGAGCTCAGTTTCTGCAGAAAAGGGTGAAGAGCACGCACAAGCAAAGGCAACGAGAAAAAGAAAAATCACTGCTGGTTTTCCAAATCGTGTTCTCATTCCATCCATACACATGGATACCTCCTGAAACATACACGTACACCTTTGCCAACTGCTTCCATTGTCCTGAATTACAGATTCTCCAATGGGCATGGGGTCACATTTCAAAATCATCAACAATCTTGTCTCTTGCGAACAATAGAAGTACGGGAGAAAATTTGACGTACTCAGTTAATGTCCCACTATTAGTCGTAAGATATTTGAGTGTTAGCAAGCTCTTACTAATCAAGTGCTTTAAACCCCATATCTTCGATCTGAAAGGGTGCACCGTTCCCGGGGCAGCCCCTAGCTCTCTTAATCGCGCAGGAGAGGACAAGTATGCCTCCTTGCACCTTAACCTATTCTTAACCTTCCTAAGAGCTGCAGATCTGTCACCCCTTATGTGCAAAGCAACCGTACCAATACTCGTATCTAGGATCAGCGTTTTTAACTCGTTTTTCAACGGCACTCCTTTTGCAGTCGCCGCGGCTTTGCATGATATAACCTCTTCTTCTAGCCTCTTAACCTCCATATCCAGCAGCAATTTAGCCGACATCTTTTTGCAACGTATCATATTTCAACACTCATGTAGTCTTTTAACTCATTGGGCCTTTCCCACAAGCCGTCAAAAAAGGGCCTCTATTCGACATTAAACGTCCCTTTAGGGCTCCTCACTCATACGAATCGGAGAACCACGTGGCAATCCCTTTGGCTAACTGCGCCACGATACGTTGTTTTACTTCTGGCGAATAGGATGTTCCCAGATATGGCGTGGCGTTTATGTCCAGCAATACAGGTTCCCCGTTGTGTACCACATAGTCAAACTTCCCATAATCAAAGCCTAATGCTTCTCGGGCAGCCACCATGGTCTCGTCAATGGGAACGAATTCAAGATCCGGCAGGACAGTATTCTTGACCACCGGACACTCCGATTTAATCCGGACCGCAACACCTTCATTTCCCAGAAATACGTAGCTCCGACTATAGTAGAAGTCTCCATTCTTTTCCGGTAGAAACTTCTCGATCACTAGGTTGGGGTTCTTGAACACGCCTCGAGGTACTTCACGCTTTGACGGGTATACTGGGTATTTATTTGAGTTGAGGGTTCTTACATAAGCTAATCTGTCGATTGAGCCTGTTCTGACAAATTGAATGAGTAGTCGTCGCGCCAGAAATATCTTGCGCCTAATGGGTGGAAGGGCACGGAAGACCAAATTCTCTGGTGCGCCTCCCGAGTTAGCATTCGTCTTAACGATGACTGGACCATCGTACTCGTCCTGCATCGATACCAAGTTCCGACTAAAGGAGGTCTTGCGGATGTCCAGCACATTTCGATTGAGGACCACGCCCTTTGAGTCTTGAAGAAACCGGTATGCTCGAGGACGTACACTCAGGTCAATCTGAGGAATGACCAGATCGGCATCAATCGAGTCATTAGCTCCTCGTAGCAGTTGAACGTCAATCCCCCAGTCCTTCCAGACTTGTGCAAGGTGCCAGGCGCGATAGTTGCGCATTTGCTTTGGCGTCGCACTTTCGTGAAAAAGGACTGCAATCGTTTTGCATTTGTTCATCTATTGTACTCTCTTTAATCTCTTTTGGGGCAACTAGCCTTTGTCAGCGGCAATCAGACTAGCCGATGCTCTACCTGTTTCTTGATGGATTGAACCCTACGCGACGCATGATTGTTTTAACCACCTCCATGTATTTTCCACGCTCTCTTTTCCGTAGGTCTCGCCGGCTAAAATACTCGGGCCAATGACTTTCATCTATGTCCGGCTCAACGCCTTCCAGCTCACTTAGCCATGAATCGTCCTTCTCGTACCTGTGTTCAATAAGATCCCGTGAGATCGATCCATGAAGCTGAAGCTGGCCAGCTACACGTGGAAGGTGATGACGCCACTTGCCTATCTCCACTGGAGAGATCGGGCGGACGCCACGCAATGCCTCCAGAGAGTCTTCAGAAGGTTGTGCTATCTCGTGATAACGACTGAAAGGAGCCCTTTTCTTGAGAAATGGCATCCTCTCCATAAGCTTGCCCTGCACCTCATCAGGGTTGCACACCAAGTCCTCGTATCGGATGGTGATAAATCTTCGATTCTTCTGAAGCTTACGCCCCCAGGGAGAATAAGCTTTCCAATAGCGAAGACTTGCCCAATAGCGCTTTGGATCTCTCCAATGCCTGCTGGTGATCATGTCTCTGGGATCGCGTAACATATATACGACATAAAGATCAGGATTGACCCACAGAAGTGGACCAATCACAAGGATGTCCTTGGGGTCCTTTGTGAGAAAGATATTTCCATCGGCTGGCGGCGGCACGAAGATCCTGTCTTCGTGCTTTGTGTGATGGTCGATCTCAAAACAAGCAATCATGGCCTCTGCCATGAGCGTTGTCCCAGTGCGTGGGCCGCAACCCACAATATGAATCCTTTTCATCTCCTTGCCATGGGTAGATCCAGTTCCATAAAGCATTCACATCTTCGTCAGACCCCTCTATTGAACCCTCCCCGCGGCCCGCGACGCACTGCCGTCAGGCAGAACCCACGGGGGCTGCGGTAGCTCTCCTCTGGAGAATGCGCTCGCTTATTCGGTTCAACCACCGTTATCATATTCCAATACCACCCACAACCTGCTCTGGTATGGTAAACAGGAACTAATCGGGGCCCGGCAACAATTTGATGTGAAGCAGAAAAGAAAAGGGCTAAGGGATGTTAGAACGATGTTTATGACCAAGGAATAGGTGAGTTTCGAAGAGGTGGTATTTAGCATACATATACATTTCTTAAGTATAATTAATATATATTTATATTTATTATAAATGAACATATAATATAATTATATTTGCTTCTTTTTAACTAGATGAGAGCCCTATGTGCTTTTCGAGGTCAAATCGGCGCCTTAGTCTCTGGGTTCTTCTCGAAAGCCTTTGGCCAGAGATAGAGGGGGCTTCATTTGGAATCGTTCATGACTCACATGCTGGATCTCCCGGAAATACTGTGTTCATCTTCCATAAATACAGCGATGACCCCATTTACATGAAGGCACTTCATGGGCATGTTAAAGAAATAGGACCGCACGGTTTTGAGGTGGTGGATCGAGTGTCCTCCAGATCCAATCGATTCTGTTAAGACCAAGAACCGTTCGTCCAATAGATGAAAAGGAGACGACATATGGCTGACAATCGGCTCAAGAAGATTCTCGCAGGAATGAGTATTGCCGCTCTGATCACGGGGGCCGGGTTGACCTATACTGGCTGTGCCACGACCGGTTGCAGTGGGAAAACCAGCTGTCGCGGGATGCAAGAAGAGGGTTCCCAAACGAGTTGCAGCGAAAAAACAAGATGTGGCGGCGGTGGCAGTGAAAAGACAAGCTGTGGCTGTGACTCCAGCTCAAGCGAGAACAAGTAGCGCGGTGCTAGTCATCTCCTTGTCTTATCCCTGCGCACGGGCGACAGTGCCCTGCTTCTAACCCTTGGCCTCGGGCCGCTTGTTGACTAGCACCATCCCCACGCTGACCAAGACCAACGCCACGATAAGGTTTGGCGCTATCAACTCTCCCAAGATCAAAAGACCGCTTAAGAATACGCCAAAGACCGGTGCGAAAAAGGAAAAGGCGTGGAGCAGACTCACAGGGTACTGGTGGATGAGCTGAAACCACACCAGATAGCTAAGAAAGGCTACAATAATACACTGATAAAACACCGAGAAGGCCGTGACAAAGGAAAACCCTGACACAATCGGATCCTCCACTGCGACACTCATGAGGAAGAGCAGTGGCGCGGAAAAGAAGACTTGGTAAAAGAGGGTCTGTAATGGCAAGGTCCGCTGAGACAGATACTTCTTCAGATAGAGCGTCGTAGCGGCCCATAACAGACCCGCTCCCAGGGCCATGAGATCGCCACTCAAGGCGCTCATAGAAAAGGAGGTGGCGTCCCTCATGAACAGACAAACCACGCCCGCAAAAGCCAGGACAAGTCCCCCCGTCTTTAAGGCATTTAAGCGATCACCCTGAAGAAAGAAATGGGCCCCTAAGGCCGCGAAAAAGGGCGCTGTGTAGACGAGTACGTACGTCCTGGAAGCCAGGGTGTATTGGAGGCCCACGTAGATGAAGCCGAACTCACAACCGAAGAGCACGCCAACAACAATCCCGTGCAGCATCACAACCCTGGAGGGAAAAACAGCAATCCCCTTGGCCTTCATCCACACATAAAGGCAAGCACTGGCCACCAAAGACCGCAGGCCGGCCATAAACAATGGGGCCAGCTCGCGAGCTCCGATCTTGATGACGGCCATGTTTGCCCCCCAAATCAGGGCGAGCGCCAGGAGGACAGCCACAGGCTTCCATTGCAGTTGTGCTTCGTACATTCCAGCCATATTGCCTCAGGTGGAAGGAGACCCTTTCTGCCTTCAACGTCTCAAATGGAAGGGCCGATGTCAAATCTCGGTGCTTGGTGCTCATCCAGGGATCTTCTGCCCCTCCGCCCCTCGCCGCATCCCGTCTGTCATGTACCTATACATCTTTCATACATAAAAGATGTCTTTTTAATATTATTTTATATTAATAATACATTAGATTATACTTAAGTAGCATTAATTTAAAAGCCCTATGTGTGTTGGTTTTATTCATAACATCAAGGGGTTATGCGCTAGATTTTTATTGGCGGGGCCGGGGTGAAAATCGGCGAGGCTTTACCCATGCAGCTTGGTCTGCGGAAACGATGACAAAGGAGTCCGATCCTTGGATCGTTCAACACTTGTCAGGCTGTTCTCCTAAAGGAGTTGACGGCAGCCGGCTCTTGTGTCCTCTTGGAGTATTGTCTTCTAAAATCAATTTAAAAAATGGGGCATTACAGCGACTCTTTAATTTTTTACATTAGCTTTTTTCTTGTTTGGACCGCAAGGCCTATGGGCCCAAGGCGGCCTTCGCCCCCCAGCCCTTTTAAGCAAAAGCAAAGAGCAGACCCAAAATCTCGCCTTTTCCAGCTGAATCTGGTGAAAGCCTTCAGGCGGCCCTTGCGCCTAACGCCAATAATGGGGGAAAAAGGAGTTGGATTAAGCAGGTCCGAAAGAGCGTTCAAAGAGGTCACGAATCGCCCTGCGGCCGTCGTCGGTAAGACTCACGGTTCCGGTACCAACAAAGGTCTTGTCGGTGATTGTCGGCGTCTCAGCTACCCAGCTGTTCTCTTTCCATGCGAACCAGTCCTTGCGGTCCTGATCGTACACGTTGACGGGCCGGTTGAAGAGCTTTGCCAGCTCAACGCCCCAGCCTGTTCCCCCTTTGACGGTCCCGTCCGGCTGAATCCATCCGACGGCGATCACGTGGTAGCCCTTGTTGACCATGTGAAATATCGACTGGATGACCTTTCGGATTTTTTCAGCCTTTGAATAGTTCCGGCCCATGCGCATAGAAACGATCTCCATGCTCACATCCCCCCTGTCAAGCTCTTCTGGCGTCAGTACCTCAACTCCCCTAGTCCGCTCGATCCTGTGCCCCTCGAACGAAAAGTTGACCTCGTCAATCCCCCAGCGCTCGGCAAGTTTTCCGAATTCGGCCTCAGCTCCCCTGTGCCCCCCGCTGTAAAGCGTCACGTGCGAACGATCTGTCATCTGTTTCATCTCCTTGTCTGTTGCCCTGTTGGCATCGTTGGTAATAGCTCACGCCACCTTCCTGCGACGGCATGGTCTGGACAACGTAAGCAGTCTTTTTCCATATGCAAGCTGATTGCCGATTTTTTTATTGATCTCAATGGAGTCACGATGGTCTTTTAGAATTCGAACATTGACAACCAGGCCGAAGTGGGTTCTAAGCTAGTTTCCATCCACAAATGGCCCTTTTCTCCGCCTCAGGTGGATCAATCAGCCCAAGGCTGACAAGTCTGCGGGATCGCTTGATTTCGTTGACCTTGCGAATTCACCCATGGCGGACTGAATGGGAAACTGACGCCAGTGCCCACCTTACTTTACGGGCCTTCGTGGATGGGCACTAAGCTGTCGGGATAACCTCAATCAATAATGACATGGAGGAACGCAATGATGGATGAACAGATTGATTTTGCTATCGATAAAAATAATCTCTATCGTGATGAGTCCATAACAGATCTCAAGATGGGCGGCATCAGGTGTCTGATCCCCATCATGAAAGATGGAACGGACGACAAAAGCCGCGAGAGACTCTATGTCGGTCATGCCCAACTCATGTCGCCGCAGGGCATGGTACCGATTCGAGGGAAAATACAGGCAGCCACGTTAGAAGAAGCCATGGAGAAATTTCCTGAAGCCATGCAACAGGCCATGGAAGAAATGGTTGAAAAAGCGAAAGAAATGCAAGCCGGACAGGGTCGTCAGCAGCAGGGGGATTCACGCATTATTATGCCTGGCAAGTAGCATCGGACAAGTACGATGCGTTGCACCTCCCCTTTGCTTTTTCGATCATCCGTTGTCGTTCTTTGCTCTTCGCCCGTCACTTGTCAGGCGTCACTTTATCCTTTGGCCTTGCGCCCTGCGCCTTAAACCTCGCTTCTCACTCCTTCCGCCCTGCGCCTTCCGCCTTTAGCCTATTCCCATCTGTCCCATACCTATATTTCTTTCATACCATTACTGTCCGGTTAGCAAAAGGCCAGTGATAACTGTCTGATATCACGATGTACATTGGGCCTGTCTGGTTTCAGTTTAAATAACTCCTCAACGGTGAGCCTTTGAAATAGGTTCAGTTGCAGGATTCGTATTAAAGCTGTGAGAGTCATCTTCAGCTTCGTTAGGAATTTCATGTAGGCCAAAAGCAAATAGGTGATCAAAGCGGCGTAGATCTGGGTCATGACGGCATTTTCGGAGTTGCCTATAAAAGCCTTGATCCTCAGATTCTGTTTGATCCACTTGAAGAAAAGCTCAATCTGCCAGCGCTCTCTATAAATATCGCAGATCGTTTTGGCAGCCAGGGCAAAGTTCTTGGTTAAAAAGATGTAATGCTTGCCGCTCTGAGGGTCTCTGTAGCCAATTCGACGAAGAGGATGAGGACACTGGGATGCCTTGACGCCGGTGAGCAGAATGGTTTGATCGGATGTCAAACCTTGCCGCTTGTTAACGCCCCTTCTCTCAATGGTGCGATACGTGGCATTACGTTTTTGACGGATGACGAAGTAGATGCCGGACTCAACCAAGGAACCAAACCACTTGTAGTCAGTATAGGCACGGTCCACAGCGACGATGGATCCTTTTGGCAGTGTCAAGCTTTTAGCAACTCGGATTTCATGTTTCTTCCCATTCGAGATTTCCATAAATGCTGGCAGATATCCGCTGTGGTCCAGTAGCGTATGGAGTCTAATGCCAGCCTTGGCTCGACGGAATCTCGCCCATGGGAATACGGACAAACACAGGCTCACGAGGGTTGCGTCCATTGAATAGAGTCTGTTCTTGAATCTGAATTTGTGTTTTGGAGCCAGCGGGCGACATTGCTGATAAGTAACATCAAAAAGGGCTCTGAAAAAGGAGGCCGGTCGCCTGTTGTTGGCATCCGAAAACGTGGAGCGACAAATATCACGGAGCCCCAGATGATACAGGAATCCGTTTCGCACAGTAAGGCTTTCAACCGAATCGCGAAGACTCGCTCTACCGGTTATCTGCATGAACATGAGAGCCACGAACTGATTCCAGCGGCTAAATTTTCTGGCCTTTCGGCCTGTGCCGTAGTCCTTTTCCAGAGTCTTAAAACGATGTCTAGGAATAAACTTGAGCAATTGATGAAAAACTGTGTTACAGTGAGTGATGGCCTGAATCTCCTTTCGTGTAGGTGTGTTACGCAATGACTCACCATAACACAAAAGGCTCGGTTCAGGCCTATTCTTTATGACTTAACCGGACACTAATGATTGTAAATATATCGTAATGGTTTGTCGACAGACTGTGCGTAACTGTGGATTAGCAAGACCTTAGGGTCCTTTTGGTCTCACTCCTCGCCTGAAAGCGCAGAGTGACACGTGACGAGGTCATGGAGTGAGGGGACGATTCACATCAACCCGTGTGGGATGCAGAAAAGGACCGTTTATGGCGGGGAACTATCTGTACACCGAGCTCCTGTGGCCTATTCTTAGCACCAGGGCTGTGTCTCCAAGGATCGTGTAGATGACCCGATAATCGCCGACACGAAACTTCCTCAAACCAGAAAACTGACCTTTTAAGGTTGGGAGCGCCTCTGCCTTTTCCGGCAGCTCCTCCTCTACCCTTGCCAGAATCCTTTTGGCCTGATCTCTGTCGACTTTCTTCAGATCACGGGCCACCGAGGCCTTGAAAGCAATCTTATAGCCCAAGTTCTTTTCTCATGTCTTTGCTGGAAATGACCGGATCAGCGGTATCGTGAAGACGATCATAAGCGACTTGGAGATCTGCCAGTTCAGCCAGATAGGCTTCCAAGGCTTTTTGGATATGAAAAGACTTGGACCGTTCTGTTTCTTTTGCAATTTCAGATAGTTTTTCCGCCATTTTTTCGGGGATTCTTACAGATATAGCCGTGCTCATACAATGCCTCCAGTGTATGTGTTTGTATTACATTGTAAAGGATATGGGAATGGGACGCAAGTTTCTTTTGGATAGCGCTTTCGGCTAGCCTAGGAAAGAGTGCCGGCAGCATATCAAGAACCCTCCTTTGACAACCATTTCCCCTTCCTGCTAGTCTCTGTTCACAAGAAGCCTCGTTTTCGACTCTCTCGCAGAGACTGCAGAGTCCCTGAGTTTTTGAGCTGAATCCTTAAGAGGAGGATTCAGCTGAAGCTTACATCCTGCTGCCGCAGGGAAAGGGCTTCTGAATGTTTGCTCAATGCCACGGTTCTTGCCATATCTCCTGATCTTTTTTGTCTTCGGATGTGAAGGCAAGTCGTCCCGGGAGATCCGCTTTGACAAGCGCTCTGCCTTCGGCCGCGTCCTGGTGGTGGACGAAGGCGACAGGCGCCACCTCCGATTCGGTTCTCCGGATAGCGGAAACCAAGGGACCATCTCCCTCTCAGACCCCAACGCAGTCCCCATGGAGTATATCCGCTTTAGCCTACTCGGTATGCTCATAGCACCGAAACCGGAGCGCGTCCTCATGATCGGTCTGGGGGCAGGTACCTTTACCACACTCCTGAGGCGGCACGATCCCGCCTTGTGGATCGACGCCGTGGAGATAGACCCGGTGGTCGTTCGGGCGGCAAGAGAATGGTTCGGCGTGGAAGAAGACGGGCGTTTTCGTATCCACGTGGAAGACGGCGCTGCCTTCATTGAGCAAACCCCCCATTCCTATGACCTCATCATGCTTGATGCCCATACTGGCAAGAGCACACCCGACCACCTGGCAAGTCACAAGTTCTTTGAGGCGGTCCGGTCCAAACTCACCTCTGGCGGCGTGGCAGTCCTTAATGTCTGGGACGAGGGGGATCGAGAAAGGCTCATCGAGCATCGGTTTCGCGGGGCTTTTGCCGAAACTGCCTGCATCCGAACCGCCGATGGTTTTAACTTGGTCCTCTTGGGCAGGGCCTCTGAGACCATGCCGGAGCGTGAGGCCTTGGTCGCCTCAGCCAGGGAGTTCACGTCAGACATGGGCCTTTCCTTTAACCTGGGCAAAGTGGCAAGGGCGCTGCGCACTGAGTGCGCCAAGCCTTGATGACAGAGACGTCGTCCACAATGTATGCGTGCTTGTCAGGCTTTTTTCGGAAAGCCAAACCTTGCCCGCTACCGACCAGAGACAAGAAGGAAGGACAAGAAACAGGACAAGGGCCTCAACAAGTTTGGCTCGGCCCATGTGTATGCCCTTCTTGCTGGTTGCGATGTCATCTATTTGATCAAGCGCCGGCGCATTTTGGCAATGGCCAGGGGGAAAAAGACCGCGCAAAAGACCAACAGGTAGGTCACGTTCCAAAGGAGGCTGTAGTCCATGGCATTGAAGCAAAAGGCCCGTGCGAGTTTCACGAGGTGGGTCAGCGGAAAGACAAAGGCGACCTTCTGGGCCCAGAGAGGAAGATTCTCAAGAGGGAAGAACGTTCCCCCAAAGAGAAACATGGGGGTGATGAACAAGAAAATGGGCAGACTAAACATCTCTATGGCCTTCACGGTGCCGGTAAAAAAGAGGGCGATGGCTCCAAAGGCGATGCCGCCCAAAAAGGCCAGAGGGATGATCAGCAGGCCCCCTGGATATTGGATAAGACCGAATAGGCTGATCACGGCCGCCATGATGACCGTGGCCATGACGGCCCGTGTGGCGCCCCAGATGATCTCAGCTGTCATGATCTCTTCTAGGGAAAGGGGCGTCGCCATCATGGCATCAAAGGTCTTCTGATAATACATCCGCACAAAAGAGGCATAGGTGTTTTCAAAGAAGGCGTTGTACATGATGTTCACTGCAATCAAGGCAGGGGCAATGAAGGCCACATAAGACACCGTGAAGCCCTGATATTGGAGGTCCCCCACCAGGACGCTTAATCCCACCCCAAAGGCCGCCAAATAAAAAAGGGGTTCCAGCAAGGGAGGGACAAAGGTGACCTTCCAGAGCTTCTGGTATACGGTCAGGTTTCGCTGCCAGACCCTGATGAACCGTTTGGAGATGCGTCCCGATGCCCTGACACTCATTCCCGAAGCCCTCTCCCGGTCAGTTTCAAGAAGACATCTTCCAGGGTGGCCATGCGCAGAAGGCAGCCCTCATGGCAGTATTCACCAGTAATCACCTGAAAGAGCCTATCACTCTCCTCGCCATAAATGATGAGCCTGTGGCCCAAATCTTCATGCCTCACATCTTCCGCATGCACGAATGCTGTAAGGGCTCTGGGGGGTTCTTCCACCTCTATCACATTTTGGCCCACATACTCATTGATGAGCTCTGCTGGCTTTCCCTGGACCAGGATCTTGCCTTGATCCATGATCACGAGACGATCGCACAGGCGAGAGGCTTCATCCATGTAGTGGGTGGTAAGCAGGCTCGAGAGGCCTTTTGCCTTCAGCGCATCCAGCCGTTCCCAAACCTGGTGCCGAGATTGGGGGTCCAGTCCTGTAGTGGGCTCATCCAGGATCAATAAATCTGGATCATTGATAAGGGCGCGGGCCAGGACCAACCGCCGCATCATGCCCCCTGAGAGTTCCGTCACCTTGGCGTCTCGTCGATGGCTTAAGGCAATGAATGCAAGGAGCTCTTCTGCCCGCTGGCGGGCAGCCTTCTTGGGAATGTCAAAATACCGGGCAAACACTTCCAGGTTCTGCTCAACGGTGAGATCAGGGTCCAGGTTGTTCTCCTGCTGGCACACACCGATACGGGCCTTGATGGCCCGCCACTGTTCCGTCATGTCCAGGCCGAAGACCTTGAGGCTGCCGGCCGTCATGGGAGAAAAGCCGTATACCATGCGAATGGTGGTGGTCTTGCCCGCTCCGTTAGGGCCCAGTATGCCGAAACACTCGCCAGGCAGCACGTGAAAGGAGATCCCGTTCACGGCCACGAGGTTGCCGAATGACTTGCTCAACTCCTCTGCTTCCACGACATACTGCACGGCCAAGGCCTTTCTCTTAGCTATTCTGATACTGTTCCAATTCAGTTGGAGAAGAGGGTCCAAGGATTGAGCCCTCAGGATCACTCCAGCGTCTGCGGAGATGATCCTCTTTTTCTAACCCCACGCCTTCTTCCGCCATTCAGCGAGGTCTCTATAGGGGCCGTGGAATCCTTCCTCGCCTTCGAATTCCCCTATACCAGGATCAATGGCAACAAATGACAGCCCAGCCGACCTGGCCGCTGCCAGATCCTTTTTGCCGTCGCCGCAAAAGACACATTCATCACCTTGAAACTGGAATTCATCCAGAAGTCGGACCAAAGACTCTGATTTCGGCCAATCCCCGCCGCCGCGTATCACATCCAAGAGAGACTGAATGTCATGGGCAGCCAAGATCTCCTCGAGCTCCTCGAGCGGCGTGTTTGAAAGCGCCACACGGGTGATGCCCCCTTTGCCGAGTTCAGT
Organism: Thermodesulfobacteriota bacterium; assembly: GCA_034189385.1. GTDB lineage: Bacteria > Desulfobacterota > Desulfobacteria > Desulfobacterales. Next base: position 4,646 of record JAXHVD010000031.1, on the reverse strand, counting down.
CAAGAGCTCTTTACACCCGGCAATAAGAGGGGCCTTTTCCATGGACTCATGGGCAAGGGCCTTGAACCTTTCCCAGCGAAGCTCAAATTCCTTTTCCTTGAAGGGGGCTCCCATGACCTGTTCCTGGATGATCCGTATCTTGCTCCCTCGGTCCACTCCAGTAAGGGTAAGATAGTGGGAAGCGATGGCTTTCTGCAAGACAGGGTCGTCCGTAAAGGCCTGTGCCATGGCCTGAGCGTTGGCCGCATTGGAGTCGATCAACACTCCGTTCACATCAAATATCACTACTCTAATGCCTGATAGATCCACCCTGACGTCATCCCCTTTCCTATTCTTGCTACAATGACAGTCTCGCAAAAGTCCGGGTTGGAAAAATGCGTTTGATGATCGCTACTTCTTCATCAATCTCAGCAAATGATTCACGCGCTGGGGGTTTAAGGCCTGGTGGGCCAGATCCAGGCAAGGGTGCATCCACCCAGCCTGCGTTCTATATTATAAGACTGCTGCTTAAGTCAAGAATATTCGCACCTTATACTTCTTTCCCAAGAGAGCGACTTGGGGAATCAGGTCCCCCAACCTCCTCCTTCCACCAAGAAGCAGTTCCCGCTTTCGACATGCGGCATTCCTTGTTCAATGTTCTACGTCCTCCTCACAGAAAAACACCGGCCTTCTTCCCTCAGATGCACCCCCTCCCCCGTGAAAAATGCCCGGATCCCACTCTTTCTTTGCCAAAACCACCTCAAGCCAGAAAAAAAAGTGCCGTTTTTCCATTTCATGATGTGTGACGATTCAGGACCAACACACAAAAATTTGTTTGTTACTTCGGATAATTGACGATGTCGCAAAAGATACCATAGGTAGTTTTTGCACAAAGCATCGTTAGTTTTTGCGTCAGAAAATGGTCACTTTAGGGGATTGTCAGCTCGCCTCCGGTCCTGTATAGGCCGAATTGGAGGACTTCATTTCCAGGTTTTGAAGTTGAGCCCAGTTTGGGTGCGGACGTTTGAAGCAAGTCCGAACATCGCAGAAGTGGCTTCTGGAAACCTTGTCTAACTGAAAATACCCCCCCTCTCTACCGCACCAAATGAAAGCACCGAGACCGGAGAGTAACCTGCAAGTGGTTCTTCTCAGTGACCAAGGGGTCATCTGCCTCTGGAATGATGGCATCAGTATGGAGTTATGACGATCCATGCGTGCCTCGATGCAATTCGATGACCCAAGGAATCGGGAGCAGAGGCATGGCCTTAAATGGGCAACAACTTGGCCAGGTTAAAGAGCATCGGAACAACTGATGCACGGCGGCCTAACAAACGCCTCTCCTGAGACGAAAAAGGCAGTTCCACCACGGCCTCAAGTAATGGTTCAGATTCTCGTAGACTGCGGATGCAGCATTCACATTGGAAAGGATTGCCCAGCCATTGGCACCAAGAGATAAGCTTGCCATTTGGGAGGTGTATGATGAATTGCTTAAAGAAGAGATATTGCCTCTCCCTTCTCGTTCGTGTCATTCTCTTATGCCTTGCTGTGAGTTCTTTCGGCTCCCCACCGGTGCTGGCTGACTGGGACCCCGTTATTATGGGATACCGAAATATGGCCTTCGGAACGAATCAGCAGATACAGGTCTGGAATCATAGAACAGATACACAGTACACCTGGACTGCGAGTGGCGGAGGAGGGTCTTTGGGTGGCACAACGGGAACTACCGTGCACTTCACTGCACCCTGGGATTGTCCCCCGACTACTGTAACGGTGACTGATGGGGAAGGTGGAACAGGAGAGATCCGAATCGGTTTTTATAATCCAGATTACGCGTCAACGCCCCACGTAATCTGCGAGACTATCTGTCCAATAGATCCAAACAGATGTAATCCCAAGCAAAGTGAGGCGTGCTGTCACGGACTCATGGGAATTAACTGTGATGGATCGGTTTTCTATGGTCCATTAGCCTATCTTGTCTGTTGCAAGCGCTCATACATACCGGACGATTGCGACAATTCATGTGACTTGGCTGCGGAGCAAATGGAATTCTATCCCTACTACTACACATACGAATGCTGTCCCGCACTACCAGAACCGGAAGTCCCCCCTCCCGACGACTGGGACGAATGTGATCCAGGCAACGTAGGAGACCCCATCACCCTTTACAACGGCAACAATTTCGAAAAACAGGAAGACCTCCGTTTTCCCTCTGCGTACCAAAGGCAGTTAACCTTCAGTCGGTTCTATAACAGCAGAGCAAAGACCGGACTCGTTGACGTTCAGAGTGGCTGGCGCTATGGCTATGATATTCGCCTTGAACCGGTGTGCGCTAACCCTGAGGGGTTCCCAATAGTCTACATGACCATCGTGGATGAAACAGGCCGTCAGTTCTATTTTCTGGACCTTGATGAAGATTCTCGCTGGGATGGGGCCTTTAAGGAGCCGAGCCATCTCATGTTTGAAGACGGCGGTTGGACCTGGTACCGCCTGGACGGTTCCAAGTACCGATTCACCGATCAGGTTGGCGTACTGGAATTGATCGAAGACCCTCTTGGAAATCGTCAGACCCTTGCCTATGACGGGCAACATCGCCTGCAGACCGTCACGGACGAAGCAAGTGGGAGAATCCTTACCTTTCATTACGATGGCGACAATCGCTTATCCCACATCTCAGGCCCTGTCACAGAGGTTGTTCCAGACGGCATCTGGGTGCAATATGCCTATGACGCAGACAGTAACCTTATCTCCGTCACGTACGCTGACGGGTCTGGGTTTTCCTATGACTATGATTCCAATGATAATCTCACAGAAAAGAGGGACAAGCTGGGGCACCTGCTAAGCAGTTGGACCTATGACACCGACGATCGGGCCTATCAAAGTTTCACCCGAGATGGTCGAGGGGTCAGCATCAATTACGTGGGCGACAGGAGCATTGTAGTTACAGATGTATACGGTGTCACGCGCACATACGCCATTGAGGGCTACGATGGACATAAACGGGTTGTGAGTATCACTGAACCGGGGGGCTGTTCAAACTGCGGTACCAGGCCGATCCGTTATTCCTACGATGGCATGTTAAATGTAATCGAGGAAGAGTATGCCAATGGCGCCATTCATCAGTACGATAATTTTGATGGCAGAGGAAATCCGCAAACCGTGACCTTGGACGTAGGAACACTGGAACAGCGCACCATCCTTTACACTTATCACCCTGATACCGATCAGAAGCTTACCCAGATCGAGGTCTCGACACTGGGCCAGGAAAACAAGGAAACCATATGGGACTATGACAATGACTATGACGCAGACGCCAATGAAAATCCCACCCGCCTCTTAAGCCGCCAGATCGAGCGGGGCTACACAAGAGACAACACTGGCGCCATTGTGTCTTATGAATACATCACCACCTATCATTATAACAGCAAGGGACAGGTCCTGTGTGTGGATGGTCCCCTTTCAGGCAGCCAGGATATGATTACTTATTCCTATGATCCAACAACCGGAGACCTACTTTCTGTCACCCTTCCTGTAGTGGGTACGAGTACATATGCCAATTACGACGCGGCCGGCAATGTGGGAACCGTTACGGACATCAATGGCGTGCAAACCACCTATACCTATGATGGACGCAACAGGGTGCTTTCCACTAATAGAAACGGTGTGGTGACCAGCCAGACTTACACGCTGGCAGGGGACCTGCAGTCAACGACAGATGCAGAATCAAGGACGTCCACCTTCACCTATGATACCACCTACGGCCGCCTTACTCGGATAAGCGATCCAGCAGGGAACTCTCTTCGATATGCCTATGACGCACAAGGAAACCGCATAGAGGATTCTGCTTATGATGCAGGAGACACGAGGCGCCGCTATTTGCGTTATGATTATCAGCACCCCGAGTCTCCTGGAAGGCTATGGAAAGAGATCTATCCTGACGACAGCGAAATAGTCTACGCATACGACGGCATGGGCAATAGGACGTCAATCACAGACGCCCTGAGCCGAACCACCACATACGCCTATGATCACTTCAGCCGTTTGACACAAGTGGAGCAGCCTGGTGCTGTGGTCACCAAATATGCCTATGACGCCCACGGGAATCTGGCCCAGGTAACAGATGCGGAAGACCATTCCACCTCATACACCTATGATGACATGGGAAGACTTTTGCGAACCGTATCTCCGGACACCGGCACCACGGATTATACCTATGATGCCGCAGGAAACCTTGTCTCAAAGACCTTTGCAAACGGTATCACCGTCACATACACCTATGATGCTTTAGGCCGTCTGACCGGGGTTCACTTCCCAGATTCGGCTCAGGATATAACCTACACCTATGATCAGGGGGCGAACGGCAAGGGCCTGCTCACAGCCATGACCGACCCCAGCGGGTCTTACACCTACACCTATGACGCACTGGGCAACCTTATCACAAAGGTAAAGATCATTGATGGTGTGACTTATACCGCAGGGTACGCCTATGATAGGGCAGGCATCCTGACCGGCATGACTTATCCGGACGATCGCACTGTCACCTATGAGCTATTAACCCGGCAAGAAAATAGATGAGTTGTTTGTGATAATATGTTATAGAGTCGTGCATGAAAAAGACAGATGCACGCAAACTTTCTACTGAGGCCCAACAGCAACTGCGCCACCAAGCG